>NZ_WBVP01000018.1 GCF_008933155.1 Aliivibrio finisterrensis
TTAATTAAGATGTGTTACCTAATCATTAATCTGCAATCAAATTGGTATTTTTTGAGATGATTGGGTCGATTTTTATTTCATATTCATTGAAATATATCTTACACGGGCTATGTTCACGTTTTGTTGTTACTTGCTCATCAGAGTATTGAATCGTGACTTTTGGGTAAACTCTCTCAGTCACTTTAATTACGTTTTCTGTTAGTTGTTTTCTTAGCTCTTCTTCAGCAGATTGGAATCGATTCATTGAAAGTGCAATCTCTTTATTCGAGTCTTCTTTCATGGTTTTAACACGTCCAATTTGTTCTGGCGTTCGTTCAGATTTTGGAATTTTTGCTAAGTCCATTTCAGCTCGAACCACTTTCATTGTGTTCTCTTGAGCAGCTTTATATTTTGCATTCAAATCAGCAATGTTTTCTTTATACTTATCGAAGCGTGTAAAGGCTTTTACTAAGGTTTCTGTACCTGCTGTTGCCCCTAAATTCACCGTTGTAATGGTTGAACCTGCGTATACTTCCCCACCAACGATCGAACCATTTCGACCTGATTTGTCCATAACCGTAACGGAACTTTTACTCTTAACAAAGCTCTGGATGGAATGTAGACCTAACTCAATATCACCTGATGCTTGCAGGTTAGCTGATTGCACAAATTTTGAGGTAATTTTACCACCCGCTTTAACAAAACAGGTATGTTCTTCACCATCTTCTACTTGGTGACCAATGATGCCTTTCATGGCAATTACATCACCATGTGCTTGTACATCAGCTGATTCAATAAAGCCACCGACAGTGACGCTGCCAGTTGCTTTTACGATCATGTCTGCGGCAATATCGCCACTAACAATAACACTGCCTTTAAATTTCACATGGCCGGTTGAGATATCGACATTATTTAAACACAGTGCATTATCAACATCTGCGCCATCTTGGTTAATCCAAGGCATGCCTGATATTGCTGCTATCATTAACTCAGGATCATCTGGAGAAATGGTTGCGCCTTTACCTGCACGAAGCTTTGTATTTTTACCCGGCGTGGCAGGGATCACTTCACCTGTAACTGTAAAACCATCAGTGCCTGTTGTTGGAGGGATACGACGAATTAACTCATCACCTTCAACGACCGTGATCGTTTCACCCAAATCTCGCATATCGACTTTATCTTCTTCCCCTTCTTTTTCTTGAGGCTGCAAAGCTTGTTCTCTAAAATCTTCAACTAAGGGTGTAAAACTGGCATTTTTTCCATCAATCGGTTCTTTGCCTTTAGCAACGACAAGAGAAACTTTCTCACCTGCTGCTAGGTTACGCCCAAGATACATAACTTTCTTTAGTGCATTCTGGCTAATACCACGAGTGACTTCCATGCTAGTGAGTGCTGAGATGATATCGCTACTTTGAATATCACGCCCACCGTAAGCACCAATTACTGCCATCGTTGCTTTCATATCACGCTCTTCTAGCGTAAGAAATACTTCCGCATCACGGCGCTCGGCAACTTGACGGTTTTGGTGGTTACTCACCATTCCACTTTTTATATCGTGAATGATTGAAGTAATGCTCTTCTCATCAAAAAAGAAGCCTGTTGCACCTATCTCTTCTAATGAATCTTTAAACCCTTTAAGGGTCGGTTCAACATCCGGCTGAAAATTATCAGGAAAACGCAAAACAGCCGCATTGTTATCCTGTATTAACGTTAGAAGAGAATCCCACATATCCATCACTCTTAGTATTTATTACGCGCATAGTTTTGACGTAAATATTAATTAGTTAACTGTATTCTACAGTTCAAAACCATCCAGATCCATGTCGGTCTCTTGACGCTCAAAAAACGCCACTAAATCGTCGTGGCCACCGATATATTTACCATCTAGATAGATTTGAGGAACTGTATTTACTGCAATGCCTTCTTTTTCTTGAATTAATGACACCATTTCATCTTTACTTAAATCAACATCCAAAGTTAATACCTTGTACGCTATATTCTTATCGTCAAAAATTGCTTTTGCTTTAACACAAAATGGACATACTGTTTTTGAAAATATAATGGTTTGAGTTGTGTCGAACATTTTCTTTATCTCTTTATTTATAATTAAATGGTAAAAACGGGATACGATTGTAATTCTGGAACCAATTCGTGAAGTGTTTTTTCTTGATCTGCAATCTCTTTTGCTGAATCACATAGCTCTTGAGCGTCGGCTTTAATTTCTTTGCTATTTTCGTTCATCTTTGTTTTGATAGACGCCTGAACGTCAGCAAATTGTTGTTGCAATTCTGAAAAGTTTAACTCACCATTTTGCATTTTATCTGACAATGAATTAAATACACTGGCGAAAAGCTCTTTATCTAAGCTTTGGATCATCACTTCAAAATCATTCTTCCATGTTGTATCGACTTCTTTAAAAAAGTCATGCTCAAGCACTAAGTCCTTTCCTTTGTAAAATTTTTTCTTTGCTGTTACACCATATTCATCAATTTTGTTCTTAACAGAACCAAAAGAGCCTTCTGCATCCAATGAGATCTCTATTTCGTTCACAAAATCGGTGGCAGCGGCGATACCTTTATCAGCAAACTCAACCACTGAAGGCATATAACTAGCCACTTGCTGTTGATATTTTTTAATGGCTAATTTCTGCTCTTGTGTTAGGTCAAGTTCTTCACCATTAACAAATACACGCCCGTTTTGGTCAATTCTCAGTTTGTCTTGAGCTTTATCTACTTTTACTTCACCTGCTGGCGTTAGTAGCAGGTCATTTTCTACTGTCACTGGACACATAGCCGCCCAAGTATTACTTGTTAAAACTAACATACCTAAAGCAATGATTTTTTTACCTAGCATAAACGCCCTATTGATTGATTTTTTCCTTTTGCTGAGTGTAACTGATCGACACTAATTAGCTCAACTCAGATTTTTGACACAAACAATAGCAAACGTTTGCTTTTGTTCTGGTAGTCATAAATAGTTCTGGTATGATGCTCCCTGTATTTAAATTGTTTATATAGGAATTCTATAATGAGTCTTTCCGAACAAGTACTTGCTGTTAATGATGATCTTCCGATCCGCACTGATAAACCAGTACACAGTGGTAAAGTACGTTCTGTATATTGGTTAACAGAAGAAGACAGCCGTCGCCTTATTAAAGAAAAAGGCTACAACGTTGCCGCAGATGCACCTCTTGCCATCATGGTTATCAGTGACCGTATTTCAGCATTCGATTGTATTTGGCACGGCGAAGGTGGACTTAAAGGAATTCCTGGTAAAGGCGCTGCATTAAATGCTATCTCTAACCATTGGTTCCAATTATTTAAAGATAACGGGCTTGCTGATAGCCATATTCTTGATATTCCTCATCCATTTGTGTGGATAGTGCAAAAAGCTAAGCCTGTTATGATTGAAGCGATTTGTCGCCAATATATTACAGGGTCAATGTGGCGTGCATATACAAATGGTGAGCGTGAGTTCTGTGGTATTCAAATTCCTGAGCGTTTAGAAAAAGACGAACAATTACCTGAATTGCTACTAACACCATCAACCAAGGGTGTTTTAAAAGGCATTGATGGCGTACCGGAAGTTGATGATGTAAATATCACTCGTAAAAACATCGAAGATAACTACGCTAAGTTTAATTTTTCTTGCGAAGAAGACATCGCATTATATGAAAAATTATTAAAAGAAGGCTTTGCCGTTATTTCGAAAGCATTAAACAAAATAGACCAAATCTTTGTCGATACTAAATTTGAATTTGGTTACGTTAACGATGCTGAAGGTAATGAAAAACTGATTTATATGGATGAAGTGGGTACGCCTGATTCTTCTCGTATTTGGGATAAAAACGCCTATCGCTCAGGGCACATTATCGAAAACTCTAAAGAAGGCTTCCGTCAGTTTTTATTAAACCATTTCCCTGAGTCTGATATCTTATTAAATAAGAATCGTATGGATGAACGCTCAGCGTTAGCTCAAGATAATGCACTTCCGCTAGAGGCGATGATGGAGCTGTCAAAAACGTATTTGGATATAGCCGCTAAAATCACTGGAGCACCAATTTCGCTTAGTGATAATCCAAAAGCCGAAATTATCAAGGTATTGAAAGAAGAGTATCAATTAGTTGATTAACTTTTGATTTCTCTATCTTATGAATAAAAAATGGCGACCGCATTGGTCGCCATTTTTGTATTTAGTATTCTAATAATCAGATGATTATAGGAAGTGCACTGTTAGGTTAACAGATGCGAAATCGATGTTTTCATTGCCAACCGTAAAGTTGTTGTAACCTGCGCCAACAGTAAACATTGGTAAGATATTGTATTCAATACCCAAACCAAAGAATGGATCAACGCCGTCATCTTTAAATGCGCCCTTCTCTTCCCAACTGTGCAGACCCGCTTTACCGTAAACGTGCAAAGGACCTAATTCAATACTTGGCTTAACAGCAAAGTTTACAGAAGTTACGTCTGTGGTTTGACCTGCAACGTCATAAGAGCCTAGGTTCCAAGCCCCCATTTCTAAACCAATGAACGGAAGGATACCAGTACCAATGTGAGCACCGTATACCGTTGAACTGTCGCCTCTGTAATCAGCAGAACCAGCTTGTAGGCCACCGTAAATTAGAGAATCCGCAGCAGCAGTTACTGATACGCTTGCTAGAGCTAACGCTAAAAGTGTCTTTTTCATTTTCAATCCTATTTTTCAAAAAGGGAGCGGCAATCTTTGCCACTCTTTTTAATCTTATTTATAGTAAGCAATTAATATGCCGACATTACCTATAGTCTAGGGGATACCTTAACAATCGGCAATGGCATTTTTAACTCGTTTATCAGAAACTGGATACGGTGTCCCAAGTTGTTGGGCAAAATAGCTCACTCGCAGTTCTTCTATCATCCAGCGGATCTCTTTTACCTTATCTGGAATTGGTTGCCCTTTCGGTATTTTATTTAATAACTCTTTATAATCGTTATTGATACCTTCCACTTTAAGTAAATGCATACGGTCTCGATTAGGATCAATTGGCAATTTTTCCATTCGACGTTCAATCGCTTTCATATAACGATGAATGTCTGCCAATCGCTTCCAACCACACTCTGTCGCAAAGCCTTTGAAAATTAAGTTCTCGATTTGTGCTTTAATATCAGAAAGCGCAAATGCCATACTTAAATCAACTCGACCTTTTAGTTTTTTCTGTATTTGAAATGCCGTTGTCAAAATCGTTTCAACTTGTTTTGCTATCTCAACGACAGTATCTCCAAGCTCTGCTCGAACGTGCTCTTTCATTTTATCAAAAGCTTCAGGCTCCCAAACTAGCCCCCCCTTCTCTTCAATCAACTTATCAATACCACAAGCGATACAGTCATCAATTAAATCTAACACTCGTCCATATTGATTAAAGTACAAACCTAATTTTGACTTGTTTGGTAAATTGCTATGTAAGTACTTAATTGGCGATGGGACATTAAGAAGGATCAAGCGACGTTGACCTGCTTTCATTGCATTGTGCTGCTCTTCTTCTGTCTCAAACAGTTTGATTTCAACGCTGTCTTTACCATCTACAATTGCAGGATAAGCCTTAACTTCAAAGCCACCACGTTTCTGCTTATAAAGCGTTGGCAGTTCACCAAAGCTCCACGTTTTAAGCCCTTTTTGCTCAATATCATCATCTGCGACTTGAGATAACGTCTCTTGAACTTTATCTTTTAAGCCATCTTTTAGATCATATAAATCACGGCTTTCTTTTAGCTTACGATTGCGATGATCAACAACGCGATAGGTTACTTTTAAATGATCTGGAATTTGCTCTAACTTCCAATCCTCACGTAACACTTCTACCCCGGTCATCCGTCGCAGTTCTTTTTCAAGGCTATCTAATAACGGCGCATCAAATGGCGTTGAACGAGATAAAAACGCATCGGCATAGTTCGGAGCAGGCACAAAGTTACGACGAATCGTTTTTGGCAGTGACTTAATATAAGCAACAACCATTTCGTGACGTAAACCTGGGATCTGCCAATCAAAGCCATCCATCGTTACTTGGTTTAAAATTGGCAATGGTACATGAACAGTAACACCATCGCTGTCTTGGCCTGGTTCAAACTGATAGCTAAGTTTCAGTTTTAAGTTACCTTGGTGCCAGAAGTTAGGATAATCAAGATCCGTTACATGACTTGCATCATTACGGAATAACATCTCTTTTTCAAAGTTCAGTAAATCCGGCGTTTCTTTCTGTGCTTTCTTCCACCAAGAATCAAAATGACGACCTGATACAACATCGGTATTTACGCGTTGATCATAAAATTCAGCAAGCTGATCATCATCAACCAAGATGTCGCGACGACGTGATTTATGCTCTAACTCTTCAACTTCTTGCAATAGCTTACGGTTGTCTTTGAAGAATTTATGATTAGTATTCCAATCCCCTTCAACGAGTGCTGAACGAATAAATATTTCACGACATACCGGCGCATC
Organism: Aliivibrio finisterrensis; assembly: GCF_008933155.1. Classification (GTDB taxonomy): domain Bacteria; phylum Pseudomonadota; class Gammaproteobacteria; order Enterobacterales; family Vibrionaceae; genus Aliivibrio; species Aliivibrio finisterrensis. The sequence continues at coordinate 6,454 of NZ_WBVP01000018.1, forward strand.
AATCGAACCATAGTTAATTTGGCGTTTAGGTACAATTGGAATGCCGTAAATAGTAACTTTCTCGTATGCCATTACTGCAGCAGATTTTTTCGACCAATGCGGTTCACTGTAGCTGCGTTTAATCAAATGACCTGCTAGTGGTTCAATCCATTCAGGCTGAATTTTCGCAACAATACGCCCCCATAATTTCGAGGTTTCAACCAGCTCTGCAACCATTATCCATTTTGGCTGTTTCTTAAATAAGCCAGATGCAGGGAAAATATGGTACCGCGCATTTCGAGCACCTTGGTATTCATTTTTCTCTTGGTCTTTTTGACCGATGTGAGAAAGCATACCGGCTAAAATTGCAGTATGTACGCTTTGATAACCTGCCGCTTCTTGATTCACTTTATAATTAAGCTCTTTCATTACTTGGCTTAATTGATAGTGAACGTCTTGCCACTCACGAACACGTAAGTAGTTTAAGAAATCTTTACGACATTGCTTTCTAAATTGGTTACTTGAAAGGGCTTTTTGTTGCTCTTTCACGTGTTGCCATACATTCACAAAGGTCAAAAAGTCTGAATCTTCATGATTAAAGCGTTTATGCTTATCATCAGACTGCTGTTTTTTGTCACTTGGGCGTTCGCGAGGATCTTGAATCGACAGTGCTGCCGCAATGATCATCACTTCTTGCAATGCATTGTAATTTGGCGCTTCTAGAACCATACGAGCTAAGCGTGGATCGATTGGCAAACGAGCCAATTCACGCCCCACTTTCGTTAAGCTTTTCTTTGAGTCTTTAGCGTTAGGGTTAATTGCCCCTAACTCTTCAAGCAGTTTGACACCATCTTGAATATTACGATTATCTGGCGCTTCTACAAATGGAAAGGCTTGAATATCACCCAAACCTAACGCGGTCATTTGTAAAATAACAGACGCCAAGTTAGTACGTAAAATTTCAGGATCGGTAAACTCAGGGCGCGCAACAAAGTCTTCTTCTGAATACAGACGAATACACACACCTTCAGATACACGACCACAACGGCCCATACGCTGGTTGGCACTGGCTTGTGAAATCGCTTCAATTGGCAGACGTTGCACTTTAGTTCGGTAACTATAGCGACTAATACGCGCAGTACCTGGATCAATAACGTACTTAATACCAGGAACGGTTAACGACGTTTCTGCCACGTTGGTTGCCAGTACAATTCGACGACCAGCATGAGGTTGAAACACACGATTTTGCTCTTGAGACGACAAACGTGCATACAGAGGCACAATTTCAGTGTCTCGTAAGTTACGTTTTTCTAGTGCTTCTGCAGTATCACGAATTTCTCGCTCACCTGTCATAAACAACAGAATGTCCCCTAACCCTTCTTCACACAACTCATCGACGGCATCAAAAATGGCTTCAAGTTGATCTCTATCGGTATCATCGCCATCTTCAACAATTGGACGATAACGCGTTTCTACTGGGAAAGTTCGACCTGATACTTCAATGATCGGTGCATTGTTAAAGTGTTTTGAAAAACGCTCAGGATCGATGGTTGCCGAAGTTATGATGATTTTTAAATCAGGACGTTTTGGCAATAATTCACGCAAGTAACCCATGATAAAATCGATATTTAGACTGCGTTCGTGCGCTTCATCAATAATAATGGTGTCGTACTGATTTAAGTATCTGTCGTTTTGGATCTCAGCCAGTAAGATACCATCAGTCATCAATTTAACTTGTGTGCGCTCTGACACTTGATCGTTAAATCGAACTTTATAACCAACATGGCTACCAAGCTGTGTTTCCATCTCTTCGGCAATACGATCGGCAACCGAACGTGCCGCAAGACGACGTGGTTGTGTATGACCGATATTACCGAATTTACCACGGCCCAATTCCAAACAAATTTTTGGTAGCTGTGTGGTTTTACCTGAACCCGTTTCACCTGCAATGATAACCACTTGGTTATTCGCAATGGCTTCTGCGATGTCGTCTTTCTTTTGGCTAACAGGCAGATCTGGGTATTTGATCGTCGGGCGATCCATTTCGCGGTTATTAGCAACCTGCATAGATTGTGCAATGTCTAATGCAATTTCATCAAACACGGCATTTCTTGATTCTTCTTTTTTAATTCGTGATGCGCCTTGAATGCGTTTACTTAGGCGAAAACGGTCACGCAGCATACATTCACTTAAGGCTTTTCTAAGTGTGGTTGCTGAATTTTGATTTGATTGACTCAAAATATATCCTACTGAATCTTTTATTATTCATTAACTGTGGTAATTCTATCACATTCTTTGTGTTATCTGCCTTTGAGAGATAAAAATCTGTTTTACTTAAATGTAATAATTCTCGATTGCTCGAACTGATATCTGTTTGCTAAACTCAATAGATTAATCCTAATCATTAAGATGGCTGTATGGAATTTAACGGTAAGCACATTGAACGCGACGCTCAAGGGTATTTAATGAATCATACCGATTGGTGTGAAGAGTTAGTTCCACTTTTAGCACAAGAAGAGAACATCGAGCTGACTGAAGCCCATTGGGAAGTCGTTCGTTTTGTTCGTTCTTTTTATGAAGAGTTCAAAACATCGCCTGCAGTTCGTATGCTAGTAAAAGCGATGGAAAAAGAACATGGTCCAGAAAAAGGCAACAGCAAGTACCTATTTACGCTGTTTAAATTAGGCCCTGCAAAACAAGCAACAAAACTGGCGGGTTTACCAAAGCCAGCAAAATGTCTTTAAGCTGTAGTTCTCCACACTTAATACATTTTAAAATCAGATAATTCTTGCCACTGGGTTTCAACGCGCTCGACAGAATCTACACGAGCTAATTGAGGCCCAGTATTCAACCACTCTTCTAACGCCTTCACTTTATCTTCTTCACCACAAGCCAACACTTCAACAGAACCATCTGCTTGATTTCGAGCATAGCCTGTTAAATCAAGTTTCAATGCCGTATGTGCTGTATGAAAACGAAAACCCACACGCTGTACTTTTCCCTTTACAGTGAACTTAACTAATTTTTGTGACATAACTCACCTATAACTGTAATTTATAATAAAAACTTCTTAATCATGAGATATTATCAATTTCCACATCATATATACGGATCTCATATGAAAGAGTCAGCATTTCGTTGGATTGATAAGTACCTTATCCATCTAAAAATTCAAGAAAAGTTTTATCTACTATTCGTACTTCCAATTATCGCCCTTTTAAGTCTAACAGCAATTATGGATTCTGCTGCTGATAGCATGATGGCTGAAACATTAGATCACGAAGTTCAATTCGTTGCCTCTATGTTGGATCAACAAAATATTTCTCGACAAGATGCGGTGAATCTTCTCTCTCAATCCGCTGAGTTTTCAGTTGGTTCGGGCGAACACAGTGCTGCTGTTAACTCTGGAAATTATAGCATCAGTGCTAATTCTAATGTGACGCTTTGGTCTGCATTATCTGCGTTACAAATCTCTTTGATCATCGTGGTTTTTTTAGTCATGGCTATTAGTGTTTATTACGTTATGACCTTCATTGGTGGCGCGATGTTCACTATGAATAAAGCATTAGAGACGCTTGAGTCTGGTGACTTAACACAACGTATGAATTTCTTCCCAGTAAGAGATGAATTCAGCGTTATTGCGATTACTATTGATAAATTGGCAGAACGCGAACAACAATTGGTTTTAGCTATGCAAGAATCTGTCGCCTTAATTCAACAGATGAGCTCCGAATTAAGTCAAAACAGTCATAAAAGTTCAGATGCGTCTGATAAGCAACTTGCACAACTCGATTTACTATCAAGTGCAACAGAAGAGATGGCGACATCAATTAAAGAAGTAGCTAATTACACTCACGAAGCCTCTTCTCAATCTACAGATGCAATGGATTCGGCTCGCCTTGGTCAATCCCAAGTGGATTCTGCCGTAAAAGCGATTCAAGCCTTATCAGAAGAGATAAATCAAGCGGCCAATGCGGTTCAAGAGCTAGACAGTAATGCCGCAAAAATTGATGATGCCGTCGCGACTATCAATGGTATTTCACAACAAACTAATTTATTGGCGTTAAATGCTGCGATTGAAGCCGCCCGAGCTGGTGAGCAAGGTCGTGGATTTGCTGTCGTTGCAGATGAAGTCCGTACATTAGCAAGCCGAACTCAACAAGCAACGGTTGAGATCCAAGCAATGATAGAAGCACTGCAAACAAACAGTAAATCATTATTAACTCTGACATCGAATACGGTGAATAATGCTGGAATTGGCCAAGAGTTAATGCAGCACGTACATAATGATATTTCAAATATTGCCGATCGTAATAATACGATAGCCCAAAGTAACAATGAAATTGCAACAGCAGCTAGCCAGCAAGGCGAAGTGGCGGTGAGTATTGCTTCAACGGTTGAAGATGTTCGAACTCAATCAAATCAAGTTCATAAGATGATCAAAGATTCTGAATCTAATATCGAGCAACTTAGATTAAAGGGTCAAGATTTAGAGTTACTGCTTAATGGATTAAAAGCGTAGTCTTTTCTGATTTAACATTTCAATAGCCTAATTCATGCAGTAATAATTCATTTTATTACTGCATTTTTAATTTCTCACTCCGCACTTTTAGATTAATCCTCTCTTCACTCCTTTTTATACCAATCACAGTAAGTAAGTGTTCAGAAATAGCGAAGAAAAAATGCTTGAGAACAAGGCAGAATTTTTCGATAAGTAGTTATTCTACAATCAAAAATTCTAACGCAGTTATCGAGCATTTTAACAAGCTAGGATGACCAGTTATTTACTACGATTGGTATTCGTTTGCTTTTCCTTGCGACATCAAAGAGAATAGCCCCCTAATTAACTCATCAGAGCATCAATATGACTGTTTCAATCTATTTAGTAAAAGGACGTGATAAAGCATTACGTCGCCGTCACCCTTGGATCTTCTCTCGCGGTATTGACCGCATTGATGGGAAAGCAGAGCTAGGTGAAACAGTTGAGATCTATTCAAACAGCGGTGAATGGCTGGCTCGTGGTGCATTTTCTCCACAATCTCAAATTCGTGCTCGTGTTTGGACATTTGATAAAAATGAAGCGATTGATAAAGATTTCTTTGTTCGTCGTTTAAATCAAGCACAAGGCTTACGTGATGTTCTTGCTGAGCGTGAAGGTCTGACTGGCTATCGTCTAATCGCTGCTGAATCTGATGGTTTACCAGGCATTACAATTGATCGTTACCAAAATTACTTTGTGTGTCAGCTTTTGAGTGCTGGTGCTGAAGCGACTAAAGATTTATTAGTTGAAGCGTTAATCGAGTGCTACCCTGATTGCAATATTTATGAACGTTCTGATGTTTCTGTTCGTAAAAAAGAAGGTCTAAAACAACGAACTGGCGTTCTACACGGTGAAGAGCCACCAGAGTCTGTAATCATTGAAGAGAATGGCGTTAAAATTAGCGTTGATATCGTCAATGGCCACAAAACAGGCTTCTATCTTGATCAACGTGATAGCCGTGAGCGTTCATGCAAATACGTAAAAGACAAAACAGTACTTAACTGTTTCTCTTACACGGGTGGTTTTGGTTTGTATTCGCTTAAAGGTGGCGCTAAACACGTTATTAATGCGGATGTTTCTCAACTAGCGCTTGATAATGCGAAGAACAATACTAAAATTAATGGTTTTGATTTATCTAGAGCTGAATTCTTAAACGCTGACGTATTTAAGCTATTACGTGAATACCGCGATAACGGCACTAAATTTGATGTTGTTATTATGGACCCACCAAAATTCGCTGAATCTAAAAACCAGCTAACTGGTGCATGTCGTGGCTATAAAGACATCAATATGCTTGCAATGCAAATTCTTAATCCGGGTGGCACGTTACTAACGTACTCTTGTTCTGGTTTAATGGATGCAGGCTTATTCCAAAAGATCATTGCCGATGCGGCACTAGATGCACAACGCACCGTACAATTTGTTGAACGTTTTGAGCAAGCAGCGGATCACCCTCTTGATTCAGCTTATCCTGAGGGTTTCTACCTTAAAGGTTTTGCTTGTCGCGTAGTGTAATTGGCTAAAGCGGCTCAAGAACATAACTTAAATAAGGCGAGAAGGTTAACCCTTCTCGCCTTTTTATTTACATCAACTAACCGTTATAAATAGTTGCTGGCGTTGTTGCTCCAAAATCTTCAGTTAATTAGGAAGTGTAGTTACGACTAGATTTAGTGCATCATTTTCACCATTAATGGTCATTTCAGAGCTAGCACCAAGTTTATCGGTGGCAATTGTCTTTGAGTGTGATCAGGTAACACGATAGCTGCCATACATACCGGGTTGGGTGAAGCGATTTAAAAGTGAACAACCTATTAACACTTCTTGAATTTTGTTTGATGACTTTCGGCTATAAAGTTTATTGCCGATGATTTTCTTATACCTCTGCACCGCTGTTTCAGATACATTTCGTCGCCCATATTCCCTTTTCTTCTGCCACACCATCACTCCTAAAACTCTACATTACACCAAATCCTGCTTTCGTTTTGCATAGTGGTGTTCGTCAGAAAATGAGTTCTCTTTTGGCAGATTGACAATATCTGCATTCGGGACACCACCCTTCTAATTGCTATACACTATGTTGGTGTCGTACATTTTGTCTGCGCTAATATGCTTAACATCAGCAATATTTTGCTGGCATAACTCACCGACGACTTGGTCATCCATGACATCTTTCCTGTCATAACAGCACTCTCGATGGCGTGGTCGCCTCTCACCGCTAAATAAGCTTTCTTCCAACTTCGTTTTGCATCGACGTTGTGCTTTTTTAATGCCACTCGTCCTTCCCATATAGCTTCAACTCCTTAGAATCAATGACTGATTATATTGACTTCAGTTTTTTTGACGAAACTTAGGTTTGCTAAAATGTCGGCGATTAAGATTCTAATCAACCTTTCCAATATGACCAGTTTACCGTGAATTTGCACAGTAACTTCGCCTCATAATCAGTAAACAGGACCGAATCTTACTCAAGGTTTTGCCTAATATTAACTTTTGTTGGGACCCCTGATTTATTTAACGAATAAGCATCGCCTTCATTGTTTTTATTTCTACTTGGGAAGGCATGACCGTCTCTTTCATGTAACCACCTAAAATCCATTTAACCGCATCAACAAATTAATTTCACTGTAGTTCCTTAATCATAGGGTACTAATTCTTAAAAGCGCAAAGCTATTACAGTTAATTTGTTGCTATGAATTTGTTGGTTGACAGTTTCATAACACAGTTTTTGTCAAATTTAAGTATCAAAAATCTTATAATCCTTTATTATTTGTGATGTATATTTTAATCGAGACATCATCATGAGCAAATTAACGTCAGATACTCAAGCAAACCTAGATCTTTTCATCGCAGAAACGAAAGAAACGCAGCTAGTTTGGAGTCTTTATAACGAAGAAGGATGGATTTCTGTAGAGTCTACTGAATTCGAAAACTCTGAAGTAATGCCATTCTGGTCTAACAAAGCAGACGCTGAATTTCATAACGTTGAAGAATGGGCTGATTTTGAAGTAACAGAAATTCCACTCGATATCTTTGCTGAAGATTGGCTAGTAACATTATCTGAAGATGGTGTTTTAGTTGGTACAAACTGGAACCAACAGCTTGAAGGTAAAGAAGTGGAAGCAAGTGATCTTGTAAAGCTTTACCTATAAGGTTTACTTCTTAAACAAAAAGACTAAAGGGCTGTTATTATTACGGCCCTTTTCGTCGTTATCCTTCAATCAGCCACACTTCTTCCGCAAAGCGTGATAACCCTTTTTTAATTTTAGGATGATCAGCATCAGCTTCATCACGCTGCAAGCGAGTAACTTTCATACCAGAATATAGTGAACGAACTTCGTTTTCAGGAACAGAAAATGGCGGGCCTGTCATTTCAGTTTGATCGTAATCTAATGTCACTAATAAGATACGCCCACCCTCTTTTAAACGAGTGCGTAGTACTTGTACATATTCTTTACGCATCTCTTTAGGTAGGGCAACGAGCGCTGCACGATCATAAATCAGATCAGTTGCTTCAATTGGTGCGGTAAAATAATCACCAGAATAAATAGTTAACTCATCAAATTCATATAACTCAAGAGTGCTAGTTAATGCAGTAACCGTGGGTGTATATAAGCGCTCAGCAAAAAAAGCACGAACGGCTATTTTACTTAGCTCAACACCCGTTATTGAGTTATGTTTTTCAGCAAGCCAATCGAGATCCATCGACTTACCACATAAAGGAACAAATACCGTCTCATTACGTTGCGGCTTTAAAGCTGACCAATATTGAGTCAAAATTGGGTTTGTATCAGGTAGGTGAAAACCAATTACATTACTTGCCCACTTACTTTCCCAGAATTCATGTTCCATTTACTTTTCCTTCCACTTACTTTTTATTATTGCGAAATGGTACCTCATCCCCCTATTCTGTTCTACAAATACTCAATTTATCCCCTTATTGCTTTAACCATAACCAAAAATCAAATATATATTCTTTTTGGTTATATATGATAACTTTTATCACTTATCTTACCGACAGCCTTACCGTTATTATGCCTTTAAATACAAAGAGCTTGTTTCAAATCGACACATAATGAGCGCACTAAATAAACAGGAAAAGCAGTATGTCATTAGCCGTTATCATCAATTTGATCGTCTTTATCGGTCTTATCTTCTTTCTTAATACCCAACAGCGCAAAGAATATACGCTTTCTCGCCTTGTTCTTATCGGCTTAATTACTGGTAGTCTTTATGGTTTGGGCCTTCATATCATTCATGGCGAAGGCAGTACTGTAATCAAGACGACACTTGATTGGATCAATATTGTTGGTAGTGGTTATGTTGGATTACTAAAAATGGTTATCATGCCATTAGTATTAGTTTCTATGTTTTCTGCGGTTGTTAAACTCGATAAATCAGGTTCACTAGGTAAAATCAGTGGCGTAACTATCAGTGTTTTACTAATAACGACGATGATCTCTGCACTTATTGGTATCGGTGTAACACAGATGTTTGGACTTTCTGCTGAAGGTTTAACTGAAGGTGCTCGTGAAACAGCTCGTGTTGCGGTATTAGAGTCTCGCATTGGCAGTGTTAGTGATTTAACTATCCCTCAAATGCTAGTCAGCTTTATTCCTACTAACCCATTTGCTGATTTAACTGGAACTCGCTCAACCTCTATTATTGCGGTTGTAATCTTCGCTATCCTTGCTGGTATCGCGGCTCGTAAAGTAAGCCAAGAAAAAGAAGAGTTAGCAGGCCCAATTAATACTTTTGTTGATGTAGCCCAATCAATTGTAATGCGTCTGGTTAAGATGATTATGGCTTTAACCCCTTACGGTATCTTAGCGCTATTAACTAAAGTTGTTGCTACATCCAATGCAGCAGATATTTTAAATCTACTTGGATTTATTGTTGCTTCTTATGTCGCTATTCTTCTGATGTTTGTTGTTCACGGTTTATTGGTTTCATTTGTTGGTGTAAACCCTGTTGATTACTTCAAGAAAATTTGGCCTGTATTGACGTTTGCATTCAGCTCTCGAAGCTCAGCAGCAACAATTCCACTAAACGTTGAAGCTCAAATTACTAAGCTACGTGTTCCACCGGCGATTGCGAATTTATCTGCTACATTTGGGGCCACTATTGGTCAAAATGGGTGTGCGGGTATTTACCCTGCGATGCTAGCGGTAATGGTTGCTCCAACAATGGGGATCCCAATTGATGCTCACTTTATTCTGTCTTTAGTTGCTATTATCACAGTAAGTTCATTTGGTATTGCCGGTGTCGGCGGCGGCGCAACATTCGCAGCATTAATCGTTCTTCCTGCAATGGGGTTACCTGTAACCATTGCTGCCCTACTTATTTCTATCGAACCTCTTATTGATATGGCTCGTACTGCTCTTAACGTAAGTGGCGCAATGACAGCGGGTACAATTACAAGCCGAGTACTTGATGAGAAAAGTACAGATGAACAAGTAGAAAGTGCACAAGCGTAATCTTCTATCTGTAATTAACTACTTATAAAACAAAAAGGAAGTCATTTGGCTTCCTTTTTTGATTCATAAAACTGACATATCTCTGTAACCCTAACGTCATTCGTCTTATTTACTATCTAAAACATAATTTCTTGTTCTATTTGTGTAGGTTATAGATGAAACCCTTTCAGAAGTCCCCCATTTCATTGCTTCACGTCTTCACCCTATTATTAACCAGTATTGTTATCTGTTTTGTCCTTCTCTCTTTGATTAGTAGCCGAGGAATTGATCGTGTTGGCCAGCAATTCTCTCAACTCAGCCAAACGATGTTGCCCTCTGCTTTATCTAATGCTGAACTAACAAAAAACGTACTTCAACAAGTAAAATTCATGAATGACGGTTTACATGTTAAAAACTCAAATGATTTATCTAAAATCCAAACTATTATTACCGAGCTTCATCAACAATCAATAACAGAAATCCGTCAATTACAACAACGTTCATTACATCAAAATGCAGAGTTAACGATAAACCAAATTCATCAATTAAAAGAGCATATACACACATTAAACATGCAATCATCACGTATCTTATCCATTCAAAAAAACACGCTTTTACTCTCTTCAAAAATCAAAGAAAATCTTCCTTCCCTGCGTTATGGGTTAAGTTCTATTGGGCCTGAAATGAATCGTATCAGTGCATTCCTGATTACTGATAATGCTAACGCTGATGATGCATCAAATCGCTTTGTCTCTAGTGCTATGGCGTTAGAGACTACCTTCTTAACCTTAATGGCAGAAGATAACATAATGACTGCTCAGAAATGGTATCGTGAAATTTACAATCGAATAGCGGCATTAGAGTTAGCTTATGATGATTTATCACTCGAGTATCCAGATCTTAATACCTACATGAGTCTAAGTGCCCCATTAGAGATCGTGATGGATGAGATGCGTCAAGATGATTCAATACCTAATCAACGACTTACTTTTTTGTCATTAGTAAAAGAACAAAAAGAGTTAATCTCTGCGGCTTCAGAGACTTCCTTTCTTGCAACGACTCTACTCAGTAAGATTGCTCTTGCAATGGAGAAATCGTTAGCCCAACGAACTGAGCTCGTCGACAGTTCCATTGATGTTTTTAAGAAAATAATTTTAATCAGCAGTTGCTTTTTAATCATTACTCTTTGGATAGTAGCTACTTGGACCCGCTCATGGATGTCAATTGGATTAAAAAATATTACCCATCATTTAAAGCAGCTTTCAGACCATAATTATAAACATAAGGTTCCCGAGGTAGGTCCTGCAGAGATGCAAATAATCGCTAAAAATTTGAACAAAGTAATTACCTCTACCACACACTCTATCGTTAATATCTCAAACAATTGTGATGTGTTATATCAAACCTCCGAAATCACGAATAGTGTCTCAAATGATATTGAAGCAGGACTAACACAACAAAATGAAGCATTACTCTCAATGGCTTCTATTGTCAGTCAATTAGATTTATCTATTAGTGAAATTGCCAAGTTAACCCAAGAGTCTCATCAGGAAACTTATAATGCGACTCAAGCGGCTTCTAATGGCGTAACCGTGATTGGCAGTAATAACAGCCGATTAACTCAATTAAATGAGGCGCTAAGTAAAAACGTAATAGCGATGGAAACACTAGATCGTGAAGTTGATAAAATACAATCGATGGTTGGTGTAATTGCAAGTTTGGCAGATAACACTAACTTACTGGCATTAAATGCGGCAATAGAAGCGGCTCGTGCAGGGGATCAAGGCCGAGGATTTGCAGTCGTTGCTGACGAAGTAAGACAGTTGGCTGGCAGTACTTCAGCCCAAACCCGTAATATTAGAGAAACAATGACTGCATTATTGGATGCTGCAAATGAAGCAAAGTCGTCCATCGCTGTTAGCCAGACTGAAATGTCACTTGCTATAGCATCAAGTATGGACGTCAGTAAAACCTTTGAGCATATATCAGACGCTGTCACTCTAGTCAGTGACCGGATTTCCCAAGTCTCTGTCGCGACTGAAGAGCAAGCTCAAGCGGCTACAGAGGTAAGTAACAATATTGGTCACATAAACAGACAAGGTGAGGAGATGGAATTACAGCTTAGTGCATTTGTCGAATCAACTAAAGAAGTTGCAGGAATCGCCTCACAACAGAAAGCATTAATACAAAACTATCGTTTTTAACACTAAATATTGCATAAGAAAAACTAATCTAAAAAAACAATTTTATTTGATAGAAATAATATAATTTAACTCTATAATGCGCACCATACAGAGACTAATAACTCGTCCAATTAATATAAAAAAATAACGTTATGGCTAGAAATATACTAACTAAAATCGCAACAGCTTATCAGCGTTCATTTGTTGAACTATATAAGCGCGATAATAAATAATCTCTAATAAAGAGATACAAAAAAGGAGCTAATCAGCTCCTTTTTATTATTTGGAATAAAAATTTCTACAATATTTTCAATGCTAACTGCGCTAGATTATAAGCATCAACATAGCCTGAATGCTGTCTACCTTCCCATTCGATATCTAGCTCTTCCATCGCTTTTCGTTGACCCATACGTTCATTTTTCTTACGTGATTTAATGCGATAAATCGTCGCTAAATTCAAAAACTCACTGAATGGAATATCAATGCCTTTTGCTCTACATTCAGCATCAAGAATTTGCTCATCGTGTCCCCATGCTGCATAAATTTTATTGGTTCCACCGAAATTCTTAATCATAGACTTCAATACCTCAGCTAACGGTCTACCCTGTTTTTCTATTTTTCGAGGGGAGATCCCTGTTAACTCAACACAAAACTTAGATATTTCGTCTTTTTCTGGCTTCACATAATATTGAGCACGTTTAACAACTTCACCTTTAATTAAGTCGATCTCCGCTAATCCTACTTCAATGATCTCCCCTGTTGTTCCTTTGCCATCAACATTCCAACAGCACATTTCTAAGTCAAAACAGACGATACGATTAAAGTTCATGGAGATCCTTGGTACTCAAATAAAACGGAGGCGCTATTCTACCTAAACAAAATGATAAGCGCGATACTATAAAAATCGATTGCTGAAAATTCAATCGTAAATGGTCACTTGGTTTCGCCCCTTCATCTTACTTTGATATAAAGCCTGATCGGCGGCTTTAATTAATTCCTTTTTGTCTTCACCATTCCATAAAACTCCGCCTATACTGATGGTTTGTGAGATCTCAAATTCATCAAACTGTGTTGGTGAGTTTTCAACAAGATGATGAATTTCATTTGCGATTTTCGTTAATGCCTCTTTGCTTTCAACTTTAATCACTATCGAAAATTCATCACCACCTAGCCGAAAGAATGAGGCTTTATCTTCTAAGTATTTAGATACTAATTGGCTAATATGCCGTAATACCTCATCACCTTCTGGGTGACCATAAGTGTCATTTATCTGCTTAAATTTATCTATATCAAAGCACAGTAATGCAAATGAAACGTTTTCATTAATATGGCTATTTATGATATTTCTAATTGCTCTTCGATTTAGTAAACCAGAAAGATCATCATGCATAGCCAAATAATGTAATTCTTTTGTTCTTATCGCCAATAACTTTTCAATTCTGTATTTATCTCGCGTAACCATAAAGGTAAGAGTCGCAATTAGAACAGAGATCGCCAAAGAACCAATAAACATCCAAAACAGAGTTAGGCGCTGGTAATCAGTAAATTTTTCATTGGTTTTATATTCAATCTTCCACACACGGTTTTCTATTTTTATACTACTTGTATAAATTAATTCGCTAAAATCATCCCATTGGGTACTCTGAAACATGATTGGATCATCTTCAGCATCAAAACCCGTATCGATAATACGTACCACTAAAGATTCACCTAATGAGGTTGATGATATCAATTGCTCAAAATAGCTAGTAATACGAAGTACCCCAATCACCACTCCTTTTATATTTTGTTTATCCGTAGTAAACACGGGGTGGTACACAAGCATCCCTGTTTTTAGTGCATTCTGCTCTAAACTGTCTTGCAATAAGCGAATTTTATCCGACACACTTGGACGTCCTGTTTTCATAAACTCATCAAGAACCAATTGAAAACGCTCACGGGACGAATAGAAGCCTAATAGCTTTATATTTGCTTCATCTCTTGGATAAATATCGGTTGCAACATAAATGGGCTCATGATTTTTCATCACATAACCAAACGTTTTCGGTTGATCTTTAGGGACGGTATAAATGTTAAATGAAGGGAAAACTTGTTGAGCATTTTTAGTATGTTGCTCAATTTCATTTTCTTGAATTTTTTGCATCCATTGCAATGAAATCAAACTTTCTGAGCTAGAGAGTAATGAGCTGGCAAAGAGTGGGAATTGCAGCCAATCTTGCTTGGAGCCGGATTGATAAAAATTAGCTCCTGCACCAATAAAATCAATATCTTTTTCAATAAGAAGAGAGAGTAATACCGACTGACGATCAGCCTCTTTAAAGAAGTTTTCCTTGTTGCTATCTAAATCTGATTTATAGACCACCCTCATTGAGAGCAAACTAAAAAAAAGCGCTAAGATAAAGCTGGTTATTACATAGAAATAACTATTTTTAAGCACGCTCTTCCCTCAAGCAATTGATATATTTCTAATTCTAGTCCTTATTAAGAGCGAACGAAACTAAATACCCAACAAAACTAAAATTTTATTACATTAACTGCAATTTGTTCAAAATAGCGCCAAACGGTGTCTGTTATCCATTTTTAAAGCGCTTCTTTTATCTCTTATCCCTTGAATATGCTACAATTCACCACAATTTAGTTAAAAACGTTTAGTGCATTGCACCCAAAAATATAGAGAATGAATTATGAATTTTGACGTAAATGCTATTCCTTCTACTTTCGACTTAGGACACATTGTTCTATTCGGTACTTCTGCTTTGTTCGTATTACTTTACGCGATGAAAAAAGGCAAAACGGTAGAAATCGAAAAGATTGTTGAAATTGAAAAAGAAAAGATCGTTGAAAAACCTGTAGAAAAAATCGTCGAAATCGAAAAAGTGGTTGAAGTTGAAAAGATCATTGAGAAAATCATCGAAGTTGAACCAAAAGTAAAAACATCTACTCCTGAATCTGCTCTTCAATTATTATCTCTTTTACAAAAAGAAGCGCGTTTTATCGACTTTATGCAAGAAGACCTTAAAGGCTTTGCTGATGCAGAAGTTGGTGCAGCAGCTCGTGTTATTCATGAAGGTGGCCAGAAAGTATTATCCGACTACTTCACACTTACTCCAGTTCGTACTGAAGAAGAAGAATCTCGATTAACTATTCCTGCTGGTTTTAATCCATCAGAAGTTCGCCTAACAGGTAATGTAGTAGGTGAAGCTCCATTTAACGGCACACTTATCCACCGTGGTTGGAAGGTAGCCGAAGTGAAACTGCCAAAACTGGCTGATGGCTATGACGCAACAATCGTTGCTCCAGCAGAGGTTGAACTGTAATGGAACAAGCTAAATACAGCATTGGTATCGATTTAGGTACAACTCACTGTGTTCTTTCTTATGTGGATTTACATGATGAAGATGCAAGCGTTCAAGTGATGCCAATCCCTCAATTAACCGCTCCTGGCCAAGTTGAAGAGAAATCACAGCTGCCTTCTTTCATGTATCAAGCGCATGACGCTGAACTATTAGAAGGTGACACAAGTCTTCCTTGGACAACCAAACCAAACGCAATTGTTGGTAGCATTGCTCGTAACCTTGGCAGCAAAACGCCAATTCGCTTAATTGCAAGTGCAAAAAGTTGGCTGTGTCATGGTGGCGTAAACCGTCGTGAAGCATTCTTACCGCTAAATAGCCCAGAAGAAGTGATCAAAGCATCACCTCTTGAAGTGACTAAACGTTATTTAGAGCACCTTCAAAATGCGTGGGATTTTCAAAACCCTGAGCACCCTCTAAATGAACAAGACATTACGATTACCGTTCCTGCATCATTTGACCCTGCTGCTCGTGATTTAACGGCTGAAGCGGCAAATAATCTTGGCTTCCGTAATCTTACGTTATTAGAAGAGCCACAGGCTGCAGTTTATAGCTGGATTAAAAACAACGGTGACGCTTGGCGTGATCAAGTTTCTGTTGGTGATGTGATTTTAGTGATTGATATCGGTGGCGGTACTACCGATTTATCATTAGTTGCTGTGACTGAAGAAGAAGGGAACTTGAGCCTAAACCGTGTTGCGGTGGGTGATCATATTCTTCTTGGTGGCGACAATATGGATTTAGCTCTGGCTTATCGTCTAAAGATGAAGCTGGCACAAGAAGGTAAGCAACTGCAACCTTGGCAAATCCAAGTAATGACTCACGCTTGCCGAGATGCAAAAGAAGCGCTTCTTAACGATTCAGACTTACGTGCAGTTCCAATTGTGGTTCCTAGCCGCGGGTCTAAATTGTTAGGTGGCACACTGCAGACTGAACTGACTCAAGAAGAAGTACAACAAACATTGGTAGAAGGTTTCTTCCCTGCTGTTCCTGTTAATGAACACCCAGTTCAATCTGCTCGTGGCGCATTGACTCAAATCGGCCTACCTTATGCACAGGATGCGGCGGTAACTCGTCATCTAGCTAGCTTCTTAACTCGTCAACAAGCAGCAACTGATGACGTTTTTGGTCAACAAAATGAAGCTGATTTTATTAAGCCAACTGCGATCCTTTTAAACGGTGGTGTTCTAAAATCAAATCTTCTCGCTGAGCGTTTACTTGGCATTATTAATGATTGGTTAATTGATGCTGAAGCGGAAGATGCAAAACTTCTTGAAGGTCTGGATCTTGATTTAGCTGTTGCGGCTGGTGCTTCTTACTACGGCTCTGTTCGTACCGGTAACGGTGTTCGTATCCGCGGTGGTATCGCATCAAGCTACTATGTTGGTATCGAAAGCTCTATGCCTGCGATCCCTGGAATGGAACCACCAATGGAAGCTTTATGTGTTGCGCCATTTGGTATGGAAGAAGGCTCGCATGCTGATGTACCTAGTCAACAATTTGGTTTAGTGATTGGCCAACCTGTACAATTTAAATTCTACGGTTCAACGACTCGTCGTGACGATCAAGCAGGTACTCATCTTGATTTCTGGATGCCAGAAGAGCTAGAAGAACTTCCAACGATTCAAGTAACGCTTCCTGTTACTGAAGGTCGCTCTGCAGGTGAAGTGGTTCCTGTTCGTTTAGCGTCTAAAGTGACGGAACTTGGGACTCTTTATCTTGAAGCCATTGCTGCTGACAGCGGTGAGAAATGGCACGTTGAGTTTGATGTTCGTGAAGCATAATTTGGTTATTAATCTTCACTAATATGCTGCTTTAAGAGTTCAGTCACCGTTATAGGGGCTGAACTCTTTTATTATATGCCCCTATATTTTATCGCTGCCGCCTTCTCGTTTATTGCAGCTTCATTGGAGTTTTTATGAGTTCTTCTAATCGTTATTTAATTGGTATCGATCTTGGTACTACTCACACTGTTGTGGCTTATACTGACATCTCTCTTGGTATCGAAACCAGTCCTATTGAGATCTTCAATATTGATCAATTAATTGGACCAGGAGAAGTTGCTCGAAAACCTCTACTCCCTTCGTTTCGCTACCATGCGTCACAAAGCCAGATTAGCGATAACGATTTAACGCTACCTTGGAATGTAAAAGCGATTGATGGTGAAATAAAGAACGCAATCATTGGTGAATGGGCACGTGAATTAGGCTCAAAAGTAGAAGGCCGCCAAGTCGTCAGCGCTAAGAGTTGGTTATCTCACACTAAAGTCGATCGCACTTCAGATATTCTGCCTTGGGCAGGCGCAGAAGATGTTGAAAAAGTCTCACCTATTGTTGCCAGTGCCAGTTATTTAAACCACGTTCGTCAGTCTTGGAATTACCACCACCCTGATGCGCCAATGGAACTTCAAGAAGTGGTTGTTACTGTTCCTGCTTCGTTTGATGAGAGTGCTCGTTCATTCACTATCCAAGCAGCAAAGCTAGCAGGTCTTGATAACGTCATTCTATTGGAAGAACCACAAGCAGTTTGTTATGACTGGTATCACCATCATCAAGATACTGCAAAAGACATTCTAAAGAACATACCATTAATGGTGGTGTGCGATGTAGGCGGCGGCACTACCGATTTAAGTTTAATCCAAGCGCGTTTTAATAAAGACGAATTGGCACTTGACCGTATTGGCGTTGGTGATCACCTAATGTTAGGCGGTGACAACATCGATTTAGCCTTAGCGCATTTGGCTGAACAACGCTTAGACAGCGGTAAGAAAATGACGGCAGCCGCGTTAACTAAACTTATTCAACAAACGCGTAAAACCAAAGAACGTTTGTTATCTGCTAACGCCCCTGAATCTGGTCATATTACTCTTCTTGGTTCTGGCTCTAAACTATTAGGTGGCAGTCGTAAAGTTGAGTTAACTAAAGAAGAAGTTCATCAAATTGCGCTTGATGGGTTCTTACCACTGACTGACTTTAATGAGCGCCCAAATCAACGTCAAGCCGCTGTTGTTGAGTTTGGCTTACCTTACGCTTCTGATCCTGCGATCAGTAAACATCTTGCGCAATTTTTAGATAATCATAAAGAAGTCTCAGCAAAAGCATTAGGTTGGAGTGATAGTGATTTAGCTGCTCATCAAGATCGTGCTATTCCTGTTGGCCTATTATTAAACGGTGGCGTATTTAACAGCCCTCTCCTTGCTGAACGTTCACTTGAATTAATGAACAACTGGAAAGGTGACACTGTCACTCAATTATCTAACCCTCATCCAGATTTAGCTGTTGCTTATGGTGCCGTAGCTTATGGTAAAGCACGCCATGGTGCACAATTAAAAATTGGCGGTGGCTCTGCGCGTTCATTCTATTTACAGTTAGAAGAGAAAAATAAACAACCACAAGGTTTATGTTTATTGGCAAAAGGCAGCGATGAAGGTGAAGAGATTCGTATGACGAGCCGCCGTTTTTCGTTAACTTTAGGTGAGCCAGTTCGATTCAACCTACTCTCAACGACAAAAGACCAACTTGCTACCTCGGGCATGATCACTGAGTTAGCCGATCCAAGTTTTGTTAGCTTACCGCCTTATGTCGTAACACTTGAATCAAGTAAATCAAAAGAAGAATTACACGCCAACCAAAAAGATCGCGTTGAAGTAACCTTAGCTTGTCAATTTACTGAAGTCGGCACCATTAAGATTGAATGTGTTTCTGTTGAGAATGATTCGCAACGTTGGCTAGTGGAATTTGAAGTACGTAACCAAGTTTCGAATAAAAGTGCTAACCTTGCAGACCAGATTAATCTACCCCCTCGCCTTCCAAATGCAATTGCCAACATAAAAGAAGCCTATGGCGGTAGTAAGCTAAATCCGAATGCGATTAAAGCCTTTTCTAAAAACATAGAGAAACTAATAGGCAAACGTGAATCATGGGATTTAATTACCTCACGGGAACTAGCAACCGCATTACTAGACAGTAAAAAACGTCGTCGTCGCTCTGATAAACATGAACAAAACTGGTTAAAAATGACCGGCTTTGCACTGCGCCCTGGTTTTGGATACCCTGCTGACGAATGGAAAATTAGCCAAGCATGGGAGACCTATCAACAAGGTATTCAGTTTGAATCAAAGCAATCTTGGAATGATTGGTGGACATTCTGGCGTCGTATCTCTGGTGGTTTAAGCCAAGAGCAACAAGAAACCATTTTGGCAGATATTGCTAAATATTTGCATCCAGGTTCTTTACGTAACCCTAAAACACTAGAAGATGCGACAAACAAAAGCTATGAGGCGATGGTTCGCTTAGCTGCCGCTCTAGAACATCTAGATGTTGAAGATAAAACATTAATCTCAACGTGGGTGTTAGGTCATGCAAAAAATGGCAATCAAGCGCAGGTACATTGGTGGGCATTGGGTCGTATTTGTTCTCGTTCTCCATTTTATGGCAGCCAACATAACCTTATTCCGGCAAACCAAATTGCTCAGTGGCTACCTACACTGCTAGAACAAGATTGGAAAGCACAACCAATGGCAGGTTTTGCCGCCGTTATGATGACACGATTAACGGGTGATAGAACCTTAGATGTCTCTGATGAGCTACGTCAAAGTATCATTGATAAGCTGAAGAAGAGTCGCTCTCCACAAAGCTGGGTTGAATTAGTGTCTAGTCAACAAGCGCTAACAGAAGCCGATTCTAAACGTTTATTTGGTGATGCCTTACCTGCAGGATTACGTTTAATCAATTAGCTTTAGCCAATGACAAAAATAAGACAAAGAGTCTTTTTTGCGTCATTTTTGTCAAAGCTACGCAAACAAACTAAAATTTCCTTCAAAATTGTGATGAATTAAGTATACTGAATTCATCACAATTTGAAGGTAACCTGAATGATCCATATCGTTATTTTAGCGACTATGGTGTTACTTTATTTTGTTGGTTGGTCTCGCTTCGGTACTCGAGAATTACGCAATGCAGCCAAGAGGTTTAGTGAAATAATTCCTGCCCCTCAAGAGCTAGTTATTGAATGGATTATGTATAATAAACAGATATTGGATATCAATGAGTTTCAACGTTTCATCATCCATTTAAATAGAGCAAGCACTGAAGATTTAAAAGCAGAGCTAGATAGTTTTTCACATTATCTTGAAATACACGCGCCAGAGTACGTGATTACAAGAACTCCTTCTTAAACTATCAGCGATATTAAACAAAAAGGCTCAAAGTTAATGACTCTGAGCCTTTTTAATTTTATCGCTAACCGTAATTAACTTCTTGAGCCTAACTTCACTTTACCTTTCGAATTAAACCACAATGCTTGTGCTTTCTTCTTTCCGATAAGTATTGGTAAGTCATCGTAAAATAAAAAGTTTTTCCATGTTTGCTTAAATGTGCCCCAAGAGGTTTCAATCAGATTGTATTTCTCATAACAAAAATAAACCGTTACATCATCAGCCCAATCAATGAACTCTAATACTTCTTCAGGTAATGCTTCGTTGTCACTGTCCCAACGATGCTGCCAATCAATTTCATTACTCCATGAGCTTTTTTTCATTGGCCATTCTTTTGAACCAAAATGATCTGCGGTTGGACTATTCACACTGATAAAGTCATTCCAAACCTGAGCAGATTTTGCTTGAGTGAATGGCTTAATTAATGGTAGTAATGCATCATCAACTGGCATTGATTGATGAGTGAAAATCCATTTGCGGTTGTATTCATCTAAAGGTAAATAGCTCATAGTTCATTCTGTATTTAAGACATGTACACCTATTCTATCGTCTTTTTTTATTAAGCCCAAATAAGAATATTTAACAGTGGGTTGATTTTTATCATTAAGCCCCTCATTACAATAGTATTGAATAACAAAGCTATACTGATTCTATAAATTAGTCTTCATTAAAATTATAATTATTCGGTTACACATGCCTTCTGCTTCGTTTATGTGTAATCACCATTACAAGGATTATTTCATGATCACGCATGTTGGCATATTAGATCAAGACCCCGTCCGTCTTGTAACCCCCCTTTTGGATCTCTCCGTAAAAGGCGAGCATATGATTTTCATTGGCGATGAGACACAAAAAGATATGTTTCACCGTTTAGAAAGCATACTTCAATATAAAGGGATCACCTCTGACTTCTATGAAATCCCAAATATCGTAGATACTCATTTAATCAAAGAATCTTTACAAGCACTAGCTGCTGAAATGAAACTGCACTTTAGTGATATAAAGCTAAATGCAAGTTGTGGACTTCGACACCGTCTTCTTTCTGCCTATGAAGTGTTTCGTTCATATCATTGGCCAATTTTTGTTGTCGAACCATTCAGCGATAAATTATGTTGGCTTTATCCTGATGGTCGCAAACAAAAACACGTAGCTGATAATATCCGTTTAAGTGATTACCTTGCTATCTTTGGTGCGCGTTGTGAGTTTTCTGAATCTGAACTTCCAGAGAGCATTGATAAACGTCTGCGTGAGCTTTGCCAGCGTTGGGCAAGTAATGCACTAGAATTAGGCCCAGGTCTTGCTACATTGAACTACTTAGCGACAACTTGTCGTAAAGAACAACGCCTTGATGTTGAGGTGACAGAGAAGCAGCAGAGTTATAAAGAACTAAATATGTTGCTAACTGATCTTGTTGAAACAGGATTAGCTACCTACGAAAACGGCACATTAACTTTCGACTGTGAAGAAGCACGACGCTTAGCTAACGGTGAGTGGTTAGAAATTTTAGTTCATAATACCGTGGTTGATATTCAACAGTACCTACCTACTCTGCAAGACCATTCATTGAATGTTCAAGTTCATCGTGAAATTGGAACGAAAGACGTTCGTAATGAACTTGATGTGGTTAGCATAGTAAATAACAAGCTGCATATCATTGAATGTAAGACTAAAGGTATGCGAGATGATGGCGATGATACGCTTTATAAATTAGAGTCGTTACGTGACCTTCTAGGTGGCTTGCAAGCACGAGCTATGTTGGTAAGCTTCCGTCCTCTACGCAATAACGACATTATGCGCGCGCAAGATTTAGGCTTAGCTATTATTGGACCTGATGAATTGGGCGATCTTAAAAAACATCTGTTAAATTGGTTCTTGGCGGCTGGCGGTCATTAATCATTCAGCTAGACTCATTTAAAAATAAAAAAGACCATATCATTGGTCTTTTTTATTTTCTGCTGTGTACTCTGCAGATATAAAAATGCCGCTGATTTATTACAAACCAGCGGCATCTTAGTAGCTTTTTATGTTCTTCTATTATAGAAGATTACGAGCAGCTTCAATTACCACTTTAATTGAACGTGCTTCTGTTTCTTTTAATGTCGCGTGATCAGGTGTCTCTTTTTGAGTACGGTTGATAATTACGCCCGCAACACAACCCGCACGTAAACCAGAGCTTGCACACATTGTTAATAATGTTGCTGATTCCATTTCAAAGTTCAGTACGCCCATGTCTTGCCACTCTTGCATAGAACCTTGGAAACGCTTAACAACACGACCTGAGAACGTATCGTAACGTTCTTGACCTGGGTAGAAAGTATCACTTGATGCTGTCACACCTGTGTGAACCGCTGCACCTTGATCAACAACCGCTTTACGCATTGCCGTTGCAACATCAAAGTCAGCAACTGCTGGGAATTCCATTGGAGCAAAGTGAAGACTTGCGCCATCTAAACGAACAGAGCCAGTAGTCACAATCATGTCACCTACATTTACATGCGGTTGAATTGCGCCTGTTGTACCTACACGTAGGAAAGTACGAACACCCAATTGCGCTAGCTCTTCAACAGCAATTGAAGTCGATGGACCACCAATACCCGTTGAACATACTACAATTTTCTTGCCATCTAGCTCAGCTAGGTACACTGTGTATTCACGGTGGCTTGCTAGAAATTTAGGGTTTTCCATTTGCTCTGCGATTTTTTGAACACGCGCTGGGTCACCAGGAATGATCGCCATTTCTGCACCTTGAAGATCTGCCTGTGTTACGCCTAAATGGAATACTGCTGCTGTCATGGTTAACTCCTTGCGATTGTAGGGTCGCGTTAATTTAATTAGTTATAATTGATTCGATGAAGTTACTTTACCCAAACACCTCTTGCATTAGTGTGATTAAGATCCCGAAAAGAATGTTGATAACATACACTCTTGCAAGGAAAACCGATTGGCATCACAGAAAATAAAGGTTGTCGATTAACTTATACTCAAGATTAACTCTACTGACAGAGCCTTACAATAATTTCAAACTCAATAAGTATAATTGTATGCCCAATATTTGAACTCACAGATGTTCTAGAAAAAACGAAATACGAACAACAAAGTTAATTTACCTCCCTCAATATCACTTTTTTAATAATTAATAACCTTAGGATTGGCTTTTTACCCTATCATATCCTTAACTTATAATAAGTTGTATATTGAGGTCACGGATGAATAAGCAGTCAGAAAAAAATAACTCAAATAATAAAGCCGAATCACTTTTAAATTCGGAAAAAGAAAAGTCACCGTTTAAACATAAAAAAAATAAAAGCCAAACCTATCTAGCAAAGAGACTCTCTCAATATCCTCAATTAATGTTAATTTTACCCAGTTTTTCTTTGTCTCAAACTCTTACATCAGAAGACAATATTGAAGAAAAAGACTCAAATATAGAAAGCGGTACATTAGATGTGTCGAATTCTCATCATAATGAATCACTCATTTCACCTCTAGCTCCTATTGTTGAAAACAAAATGAGTAATATTCAACCTAACCAAGATGATGCGAATGAACACACTCCAATGGCAACGCCAAGTGCACGAAGTAGTTCCCATTTAGCCTCACACGCAATAACTCCTATTGTGATTCTTCCTACGCCAGTGCAAAATCATACAATCAACCAAGCTCCTGCTATGTTGGTTACCCCCCCTACGACCTTAAGCACACCTCCTCTACAACACTCACAGCAGCAAGCTATTATTTCAGGAAAAGACTCTGCGACAACAACCGAAGATGTGACAACTCATGTTGCCGGAAAACTGACAGTAATAGACCCTGATCTTGGTGAGGCTCATTTTTCAAACACTGATATTTCAGGTTCGCTAGGCACTCTGCACCTTACTAACTCTGGAGCATGGACGTACGATCTAGACAATACTAACCCGAGGGTTCAAGCGTTAGGTAAAGGCGCGACAGCTACCGATACTATTACTGTTCATTCGGCCGACGGCACGCCTCATCATGTGACTATCACAGTAAATGGCACTAACGATAAAGCTGTTATTGCAGGGATAGACTCTGGGGCGGTCACCGAAGAATCTCAACTTCATACCTCCGGCACACTGACTGTCACCGATGTGGATACAGGCGAAGCGCACTTCTCTAATAGCAACATTATTGGGACTTTAGGTACGTTACACTTAACTGATAGCGGCGCATGGACGTACGATTTAGATAACACCAATCCAACTGTTCAAGCGTTAGGTAAAGGCTCGACAGCTACTGATACCATTACTGTTCATTCGGCCGATGGCACACCTCATCAAGTAACTATCACGGTTAATGGCACTAATGATAACGCGGTAATTGGTAGCTCGAATACTGGGGCTGTGACGGAAGAAACACAACTTCATACCTCCGGCACACTGAGTGTCACCGATGTCGATACCGGCGAAGCGCACTTCTCCAATAGCAACATTATTGGGACTTTAGGTACGTTGCACTTAACTGATAGCGGTGCATGGACATACGACTTAAATAACACCAATCCAACCGTTCAAACGTTAGGTAAAGGCTCGACAGCTACCGATACGATCACCATTCATTCGGCCGATGGCACGCCTCATCAGGTAACTATCACAGTTAATGGCACTAATGATAAAGCCGTGATTGGCGGATCTAATACTGGCGCGGTAACAGAAGAATCTCAACTTCAGACCTCAGGCACACTGACTGTCACCGATGTCGATACAGGTGAAGCGCACTTCACTACCTCATCCACAGGAAGCATTGATATTGCTGGCACTTTGGGTACCCTTCACCTAACTGACAACGGCGCATGGACGTACGATTTAGATAATACTAATCCGACAGTTCAAGCATTAGATAAAGGCTCAACAGCAACAGATTCCATCACAGTACACTCTGCCGATGGTACACCTCATCAAGTAACGATTACCGTTAACGGCACTAATGACAAAGCGGTAATTGGCGGTTCAAATACTGGCGCAGTAACAGAAGAATCTCAACTTCATACCTCCGGCACACTGACTGTTACGGATGTCGATACTGGCGAAGCGCGCTTCACTACCTCATCCACAGGAAGCATTGATATTACTGGCACTTTGGGTACCCTTCACCTAACTGACAACGGCGCATGGACGTACGATTTAGATAACACCAATCCAACCGTTCAAGCGCTAGGTAAAGGCGCGACGGCGACTGACACCATTGCTGTACATTCTGCTGATGGCACACCGTATCAAGTAACCATCACGATTAATGGTACTGATGATAAGGCAGTAATTGGAGGTACGAATACTGGCGCGGTAACGGAAGAATCTCAACTTCAGACCTCAGGTACACTCACCGTGACTGATGTCGATACCGGCGAAGCGCACTTCTCCAATAGCAATGTACAGGGCACGTTTGGTACGCTGCACTTAACGGATTCTGGTTCGTGGACGTACGATTTGGATAATACCAATCCTAAAGTTCAAGCATTAGGCCAAGGAAAAACCGCGACCGATACCATCACGGTTCAATCGGCTGATGGTACTACTCATCAAATGACGATTACGGTAAATGGCACTAACGATAAAGCTGTGATTACTGGCACTAACGTAGGTGTAGTGACTGAAGAATCTCAACTTCATACCTCCGGCAGACTGACTGTCACCGATGTGGATACTGGCGAAGCGCATTTCTCCAATAGCAACATTATTGGAACTTTAGGCACACTACACTTAACAGATAATGGTTCGTGGACCTATGATCTAGATAACTCAAACCCGACCGTTCAAGCACTTGGGCAAGGTCAGCAAGTAAAAGATATTATTACTGTTCAGTCAGCCGATGGAACACCCCACCAAATTGCAATAGTTGTAAACGGTAGAAACGATGCAGCTGTCATTACGGGGACAACCACAGGTGCGGTGACAGAAGATCGTATCAATGGTATGCAATGGTTGTTAACCGATGGGAAAATGCATGTCTCCGATAGCGATTCTGGAGAGGCTAAGTTTGATCCGGTTATACATGCGCATAATTATGCGGGCATTGGCTATACATCCATACTTGGTGCAGAGGTAATTGTAACTCCAGATGGCGATTGGCATTACCAACTGGATAATAATATTCAGCAGGTTCAATCTTTAGGGCAAGGTCAGTCCTATGTCGATAAAGTCACAGTGCATACCGTCGATGGCACAACGCAAGAATTACAAATCACCATTACTGGGACAAACGATAATCCAACGGTCACAGGTTCTAGGGTATTACCCGCAGGTTCCGAAGATCAAACATTGCATATCACTCAAACTCAGCTCCTAGCTGGTGCGAGTGATATTGATAAGAACGATGCTAGCACTTTGTACGTTGATGCTGTTACCGCTGATCACGGCACGGTTACGCATAATACCGATGGTTCCTTTACTTTCCATCCGGACAAAGACTACAACGGCCAAGTCCACTTCACTTATGATGTAAAAGACGCTCATGGTGGTTCAGCACAAGCAACGGCATCGACAATGCTTACTGCAACATCAGATTCAGCCATTATTAGTGAGGTATCGACTGATCATGTCACTGAAGATGGTCCGCACAGCAGACACAATGCAGGAGTAACAACCGAACTCGCAAATGGGCGGCTACAAGTTGTGGATCCTGATAGTGGTGAGGATAAATTCCAATACAGCCAGTTTGGTGAAACGGCCATTCACGACCCGTTTGGTGGCATGTTACGGATTGATAGCATGGGCAATTGGGGATACAGCGTTAATAACGCGAATTTGCAGCACCTTGCCGAGGGGCAAACTGAAACCGTTGTCTACCGTGTACATAGCTATGATGGAACGGCTTACGAGTTACACATTAATGTAGTCGGCACCAACGATGCACCAACCGTTACTCAAGTCGCGCTGAGCAACGGTACTGAAGATACCCATTACCAAATGCAAGCCAGTCAATTTGGATTCAGTGATATCGACACTGGCGATACGCTACATTCCATAGCAATCACAGATCTACCACTAGCAACACAAGGGAAGTTTGTGCTTGATGGACATGATGTTACATCGGGACAACAGATCCCTACAGCTGACATTAGTAAGCTTCAGTTCGTTCCTGCGCAAGATTTTAATGGCGATGTTCAGTTTAAATATACTGTTAACGATGGACATACCGACTCTACAGAGGCTACCAACACACTTCATATTGATGCTGTGGGAGATGTGGCAGTTGTAACAGGTGTTGATATTGGCGATGTCCATGAAGGACATGGCTATACTGCACCAGATGGCAGTATGTCCGTTGGCAGTGTTGATGATCGTTCACCTGACTATATGCACGGAAATATCGGGAAGTTGTGGAACGATGAAATCCATACCGATGGCCACCTATCGATAGTGGATGCTGATGCAGGTGAAAGCCAGGCCCAAACAGGCACTTATTACGGCACTCATGGTCGTGTCATACTTCAAACTAACGGAGATTGGAGTTACTTTGCCTCCATCGGCCAAGATGCAACCGGCAGAGCTATTGATCATCTGGGCAAAGGGGAATCACTAACCGATACTGTCACCGTTAAATCTGCAGATGGTACCACACACGATATCGTTATCACCATTCATGGCGATAACGACCGTCCGTATTGCTCTGGTGAGGTGCAACTCAACAGCGGTAAAGAAGACCTCGCGCAAACCATCACTGCATCTGAACTTTTGGCAAACACCATAGATGTAGATACCAATGACATAGGCAAACTGACGATTACGAATCTTCATGCCGATCATGGGTCTGTTCTAGATAACCATGACGGCACTTACACTTTTACCCCAAGCAAAGACTATAACGGTCAGGTTCATTTCACTTATGATGTGCAAGATGCACATGGCGGTGTTACTGCTACGGGCGCAACGTTGCAACTTGTTGCGGTATCAGATGCTGCCCAAATTATTGCAGCTGGTGTGACTTTAAAAGAAGATCATGTTCTCAGTGGCACTACTTCTCTGCATTCAGAAGGGCAGTTTCATGTTATCGACCCTGATGGCCCTTCCGAGTCTCAATTTGCCATGGCTCCGGGACAGATAACGTCTTTCTATAAAGGCTCATTCGGTGGTGACTTACAAATAAACTCCAACGGAAATTATTTCTATAACATTGATAATAGTACCGTTGATCATCTAAGAGATGGTGAGCATGTAACAGACCGATTTACAATAAAAAGCGTTGACGGTACAACGAAGGAAATTGAATTTGTGATTCAAGGTACGAGTGATACACCGACGATTGCCCGCTCTAGTTTACACGAGTTTTCCTTTGAAGATGGAAGCGTTCTACATGGCAGTCTCTATGGACTCGATCCCGATAAAGGTGATAAACAAACTTTAACGTATGAAGCGTTAGGGAGTGCCGCTGGATTTCATTTAGATCCAGATGGTAGTTACACCTTCGACCCATCTAATTCGGCATACCAACACGCTTCATTAACTTATGGGAGTGATTTACAAATCTATGTCCCAGTCAAAGTTACGGACAGTGAGGGCTTGTTGAGTGTTCACAATATGCGCTTTACTGTTATGCCCACCAACGATGTGCCAATTGTAACCAGCTCTGTTTCCCTAAGCTCAGGCACTGAAGATCATTCCGTCGTACTGCATAGCCGCGAGTTGTTGGCTCATGCCAGTGATGTCGATGATTATGACCGATTGCATATATCCAATCTTCACGCAGACCATGGTTCGATTGCTGATAACCATGATGGGACATTTACCTTCACGCCTAATAGCAATTATAATGGTGCCGTTAAGTTTAGCTACGATGTGACGGATAACCATGGCGCATCGACGCATACCAGTGCCTCTATGACGCTGGCTGCTGTGGAAGACAAAACTGAGTTTATTGGCGCTAACCACGGGGTTGCTACAGAAGACATCCGCACCCCAATGAGTACAAATGTTTCGCTATTAGATGCCGTTGATTGGCAGGCATTGCAGATTACCGATGTTGACAGTCCCAATACACAAGTCACGGTCGAATTTGCGGGTAAACAATACACATGGGATTTAGGATCTGATCTCGACGTTACAACACCCTATGGTAAATTCCAATTCCACACCATTGCCAGTGGGCCCCATCAAGGTGAGCACTCTTGGAGTTATATTGGCGACAATAATAATGTTCACGTGCAAGAATTAAAGCATGGTGAATCATTAACTGAATCAATAAAGCTAATAGCAACCGACGGTACTGAATTTCCTATTACGGTTAAGGTTTACGGCACAGAGGATGGGGTCGTAATCGATTCCAAATCAGAACTTGGTCATGTCGTAGAAAATGCCCAAACAGGTGCTTCAGTTTCCGGCAATGTGGTCGCACACGATGTTGATCTCCACGATACGGTGAGCTGGACACAAACACCAACAGGTGGCATTAGCGGTCAATATGGCACGTTCCACCTAAGTACCGATGGGCAATGGCATTATGACGTTGACCAAAGTAAAGCTACAAAATTAGGAGACGGTGACGAGTATTGGGAACACTTTACAGTTGAGGCAGTATCTACTGATGGTAGCCACGTCTCGAAAAGTGTCTCCGTTGTTGTGCATGGCAATAATGATGTACCAACCGTTAGTGGTGAAGTCACTTTACCTTCAGGCAACGAGGATACTTCAATACATATCACTCAAGCTCAATTAGTCGCCAATGCTATCGACGTAGATGCCAATGATAGGGGTTGGTTACACGTTGAAAACTTAACCGCAGACCACGGTAGCTTAGTATCAAATTCAGATGGTAGTTTTACCTTTAATCCCGACCCTAATTACAACGGAACGGTCCACTTTACTTACGATGTTGCCGATAGACACGGTGGTATTGCTCATACTGGTGCGAACACAACACTTGCTGCCGTCAATGATGCTGCTGTTTTTAGTGGTGTCGATACGGGAAGTGTTACTGAAGATCACAACGTCCACGCTTCTGTACAAGGAAACTATTCTTATAAGCTTGAGACAAGTGGGACATTAACGGCGACAGATACGGATACCGGTGAGTCAGGCTTCGATTTTAGAACATTGATAACAGCTTCAACTCATCCTGAATGGGCACCTTACCGATCAAAACTGGGAGGACAGCTGGAAATAGATCAACATGGCAACTGGAACTATTACATTGATAACCGCAAGCCTGAAGTTCAGGGCTTAGGTGCAGGTGAGACTCTAACTGACACCGTCACTATCCACTCTAAAGATGGGACTCCATATGTCATTACAGTCACAATTCAAGGCACCAACGATGCTCCAATTCTCGGAGTCAACCAAACATCATCGACTACGGGTACATTAACAGAGACTGATGTAGATGTTACTGACTCTCATACCTTCTCTGTCGTCAGTTCTGCAGGTCAATTCGGTTCACTGTCCGTCGATCCAACTACAGGTGATTACGTCTACACACCAAATACGTCTATCGCAGGGATGAGTTATAACTCTGCCACCAACACCTATCATGGTGTCGATGTGTTCGAAATAAAAGTCAGCGACGGCCATACGGAGGATTCGAAATTCATCACCTTTGATGCCTCAGGACATGTCACCATGTCCCCAACAGGTAGCTTGACCACATCAACCACAGTGCCTCAACAACCTACAGTTACAACGACACTACCAACCTTGCTGATGGTCAACACCGTCGCACCAACCAACACCGTCACTCTGGATCTTGCATCAACAAGCGATTCAGGTTCATCGAACACTGACAACCTTACCAACGACGCTACCCCAACGATTACCGGACACACTGATATTCCGTATTCGCAAGTGACCGTTTACGATGGTTCAACACCCGTTGGACACGCGGTGTCTGATGCATTTGGACAATATAGTGTTGCGGTAAGCAGCTTATCGGACGGCGATCATAATCTATCCGCCAAAGCACTGGCTCCCTCATCAGGGCTACCGGCTACGTCTTCGCTTCTTTCTGTCCATATAGATACACAGGTTAGCGTTCCTACGATTACTTTTGAAAACGCAGGGGCAGACAACTTATACAACAAAGCTGAAATCGCCCGAGGCCATGCAAATACGATCACAGCAACCGTGACACCTCCTGGTGATGCCAAAATCGGAGAGCATCTTGTCGTTAACGGTCAGGATCATGTATTAGATGCTCATACTCTACAGCATGGAATACAAATTGAAGTTCATCCCGGTTCTAATGTACAAGCAACAATGACTGACGAACACGGTAATGCCGCAGGTAGCCAAGGTTTCGCTGCAAGCGCTATTCCTGAACCTATCATTGTCAGACCACCATCGGGAAGCCACCAAGTCTCTGGCACGCTTGGGGTTCCACCACTATTACCATCGTTAACTCCAGTACCAACAGCACAAAGCGGTTGGCGAATCCATTTACCGAATGGACAGTACGTCACCAGCCACCATGGGCAATATGGAACATTAACTATTGACCCTCAGACTGGTCATTTACATTATCAAGAGCAAGCCCAAGTTCACACGGGTCCTCATGGCAGCGCTTCGGGAGTCGGCCAGCATGAAGACAAGTTTGAAGTGGCACTGCAAGGGACAAACCAAGATGAAGTAGTCGCCCATGTGAACGTTCAAATACTCAGTCACGGACCTGGGAATAGTGGTAAACTTACAATTGGAACCGAAGTTGTTGATATGACGATCACGCCTGTAGCCCATGCATCACACCCTGCTCCACCACCACCTCCGGTGCAACATGATGAGCCAGACATGACTTCACAAGCGGACTTTACGGTTACACTAAGCGATGACAGCTATCTTGATTTAACCCAACACGCT
Source organism: Aliivibrio finisterrensis (assembly GCF_008933155.1). Taxonomy (GTDB): domain Bacteria; phylum Pseudomonadota; class Gammaproteobacteria; order Enterobacterales; family Vibrionaceae; genus Aliivibrio; species Aliivibrio finisterrensis. The sequence goes on from NZ_WBVP01000018.1 coordinate 38,978, forward strand.
CACCATGAACCAGATCAACAAAACAGCCACCATGGTGCTGCAGCTTATCTGGATGTTCTGGGCATTAAACCTGACACGGCATCGACAACGGTTCACGATCAACCTACCGATATGGACATCGTGCTTGCACAAGTAGACCAATCAGATGCAACAACACATGACCAAGCGCACTTGGATATGTCGGATGCGCTTGAACACCATGATACGAACATCAACCACAACCAAGATGATGAACATCACCATCACAATGATATAGATGGACTTCCAGATATCGACCCAAACTCATAACTTAAAACAAGCAGAAATAAAAAGGGATCACATAACGTGATCCCTTTCTATATATTGTTACTTTCTATTCGCTGATAAATCACAAGAATTAGGACACTATATATGCACCTACTCTGTCACTACCTTTCACCAAACGCCATACTTACGTTAGTGTAAATCGGCTTCCAAAGATATTGAAACACCGACTTCTCACCAGTGGTAATGTTTACTTCTCCAGTCATACCAGGCAGGATAGAAAAACTTTCAGGATTATCTCTAAAGTATGCCTTATTAACCGAGACTGTAACCTCATAATAAATATCACCCCGTTCACTTTTACTGGTTGTCGGTGATATTTTCTCAACTACTCCTTTTAACGCACCAAAGCGGCTGTAATCAAACGCATCGACTTTAATACGTGCGGGCTGCCCTATGGACACAAAGCCAATATCTCTAGGAGATAAACGAGCTTTAAAACTTGCCTTTCCATCGACAGGAACAATTTCTGCTATCGTTCCACCGGGAGTAATTACCCCCCCATTTTGAGTAGAAGGGATACTTTGAACCAACCCCTTAACTGGTGACTTAATTACAGTATCCAACACCTTTTCTTTACCAGAACGAATACGAGCTCTTAATCCGCTTAAATCAGCTTCGGCTTTAGAACGCTCAATATTCGCCTGAACTCTGGCCTCTGCCCCTAACTGTTTTAACTGAGCGCCAACGGTTTCTGCTTTACGCTTTAACACATTCTCTTGGCTCTTTGCTTTTTGGATTTCTTTTTCGATCGAAGCCAATTTTTGCTTCATTTCTAGCACTCTTAACTTAGAGATATTCCCTGCTTTCTGCCCCTTAATTAATATATCTAATTCTTGTTTAGTCGCGTTTAATTGACGTTGATAAACGGGTAATTGCGTTTGTAATCCCTCCAATTCCGCGGCGACCTGAGCTTGCTCCTTAATTACAGCGCTTCGCTTTTGAAAAAACAATTCTTTCTCAGCTGCAAGTTGTTTTAACTGCTGTGATACTTGCCTAGGATAAAAATCGGCGTATTTCGAAAAATCAGGATCTCGTGTTTCGACTAATGAATTCAAACGCTCAATCGTTAATTCTAACGCTGCTCTTTGGGCATTCAATTCATCTAATGCGGTATTTTGAAACTTAGAATCAAACTCAACTAGAGTTTGGCCTTTTTCAACCAATTCCCCTTCGGATACCAAAATTGATTTAAGTCGACCACCAGTCTCACTTTGAATGATTTGACGCTCTCCTTCAGGGATAACAGACCCCTTTGCTTTGGCAATCTCATCAACATTAGTAAATACCGACCACCCAATAAATAAAATCAAACATACAGCAATAAAATAGGTACTTAATGACAATAAACGAGCCGTCACTTTTGATTCAACAACATCCACATTTTGCTTATTCATAGAGAGGCCTCCATTGCTATCTCTGTAGTTGAATTATCTGGTAGTGGTCCTGCATATACAAGTATCCCACCATCAAGCACTATTACTTGATCCGCCAGCTTTATTAATTCTGGATCATGAGATGAAAAGACAATGGTCGATCGCCCTCTGCGTTGCGAAAGCCATTGCTTGAAAAGATCTCGAGATGGAATATCCATTACCGGATTATCTAATAAATACAGTGGATATTCATGAAGGTACAGCTTCGCTTGTGATAACACCTTTGCTTCATATCCAGATAAAGCATGAGAGATCTTCACTACAACAGATTCATTTAACTGAGTATCTAAAGCGCTAGGTAATGTTCTAAACCATGCTTCGCCACCCACCAGCTTAATTGCATTAATAATAAGAGCATCATCAATGCTTTTGTTATCACTCACAAATTCACGAACAGTTAGTAATAATAATTCAGGCTTTGCTGAGTAGTATCCTAACCATTGTCTGTATATTTGAGGGTCATATTGTGACAAATTATGGTGATTAACCTTAATTACCCCGTTCTGTGGTTGGTTTAAGCCTGCCAATAATTCAAGTAACGCCGTTTTCCCACTTGCCATTGGTCCTGTAATAGCCACGACTTGACCTGGTTCTATTTTCAAAGAAAGTCCTGAAAGTGCAGGTTTCATTTGTTGTGGAAAACGCAAAGTAATTTGCTCTAACTCTATGGTTGGATTATCTGGCGGTAATGAATGGTGTTGAAATGAAAAATCACCTTCCACTTTTTGATTCATTGATTGATTGATTTGTAATTTTGCTTGCTTAATTTGAGTAAAACGAGCACTACTATTAGCGAGCATTTGAGCAGGTCCCGTGATCCTTGAAATAAGCATCATGGTGGCAATTAATCCCCCAGCGGTCATCACTTGATTAAAAATAAGATCAATACCAAGAGCCACTACCGCCAATGTACTGAGTAGGCCTAATGCATAATAAATTGACGTATATTTGGCTTGATGCGCATTATGAAAGAAGCCGTTCTTTGCCGCTAAAACATTCGCTTTTTCAAAACGTTTTATCCAAAATTTACTCATGTTCGCACTACGTATAAAAGCTAATTTACTATTCAATTCAAATAATAATGAATAACGTGTTGTGCCTGAAACTGTTGTTTGATGGGAAGACCTAGCTAATTTTTTTTGACTGTGGTGAGCTAATCCATAATAACAAAGTAAAGAAATGATAGGAACGATAACGAGCCAACCACCTAAAAAGCCAATTGCAATAAGAAAAAGCAAAACAAAAGGTAAATCAAATAATGCTCCGCCTAGTGGGCCTTGAAGTAAGCCTTTAAAGCTTTCAGCTGTAGTGAGTCGAGACATTAATGCCGATGATGGTAATGAGCGATTAGCTAATAATGAAGATCGAAAAACTCGATATAATACAGTTTCTGATATTTCTCGACTGATCCGATTTGAAATCGTTGTAAGTAATTGGCTTCGAATTACCTTTAACAAAAGCATCATTAAAAATAATAAAGCTGCTCCAATAGCTATCCCAAGCAATTCATGCTCTGCATCCCCACCAATAACATGATCATAAATTGACATCGTAATAAAAGGGATAACTAACGCAAATAGATTAGCAAAAAAGCTAACCAATAAAAGCTTAGGTAGTAATGGTTTAAATTTACCAATCCGCTCACCTACCCAATCTGGTGCATTTTTCTCTTTAGGTTGTTCATGAATAAGAACGACAAGAGAAGAAAGCTGATTTTCAGGCCAGATTTCACTTTCAAACTCACCTTGTTGATAAGCTTGAAACTCATTCAATAAAAATCGACATACTTTAATTTCATTATCATTTATATACAGTGCCGCTAAATGCGACGTTGATGCTAATGCCTTTGAATAAGGGTGAACAGTATAAGCAACTCCTAATCGATCCAATAAGGTAAAAATATCATTAACACCTTCAAGTTTATTTGATGAAATCCACTCTCGACTAAAGGCATGAACATTCGTATTTACGTCCATCGCCATCAATAAATTAATGACTTGAGATTGATAATTCTTATCCATTAACTTTCTCCTTGTAATGGCATAAGCTCAGCTCGTTTTTGAGCTAATTCAACTAAGCTAGGATGGTCTGTATTTAAAATAATTGTTTTGCCCTCTTTTGATAACAATGACAGCACTTTTGCTAACCTTGCTACAGACTCAATATCTAGGGCTATCTCTGGTTTATCCAAAAACAGTAACGGTGTCGGTTTTGCTAATTGACACACTAACGAAACCAACTTGATAGCACCTTGACTTAATTGCTCTCCTAATTGAGCACCGACCTTTGTTTCCAAACCATTAGGAAGATCCGCTATGATGCTATTTAAGCCAAGCGCCTCTATTAGAGGTTGAATATCTCCTACCCTATCAACGTTGAATCCCGTCAAATTATCTAATAAAGATCCTGAAATAAGAATTGGACGGCTGGTTACAAATGCAGTTTGATGGCGGTAATCATAATAATCACCGACAGATACATTGTTATTCCAACATAATTGGCCACCTGCCTTTGCATCTAATCCTGAGAGGTTAGCCATAGCCTGACTAAGTAAGTCGGTATCCTTACCTTTTAAGGCAATAATTTCTCCTTGCTGCACACAAAAATCTAATTGGTAACAAGAACCAAAGCGTTCAATCGTATAGCCTTCAGCTGTTAAGGATTCAAACATCGGTAATTTTTCTGATTTAATTGTTTCATGTGATGCGATGTTCTCAAATAAATCTTTGACTGAATGGTTTGCAACTTGAAACGAACTGTATTTCAATCTCAATCCGACCAAAGCACTCATAGGAGCAACCGCTCTTCCCGACAAAATAGAACAAGCGGCGAGTCCACCAGTGGTTAATTCGCCAGATAGCACAGACAAACTTCCAATAATAACCATAACCACTGAGGTTCCCAGCGCGGCTATTTGAATACATTCCTGAGCAATAGCGGTATTTCGTTCAGATTCAGCGACGGACAGCCATCGATTCTGATTTAATTGTTTAAAGTACTGAAATGTTCTCGACTCTGCTGCTTGTTTTTTCACACCTTCAAGCATAGTAAATACCACGACTAAAAAGTTCATACGGCTAATTTCATTCTCCGCAGCTATTTTTGCGTGTTGATATGATTTACTTGAAAACAACCAAACAAACAGGGCCGCAGCTATCCAAACAATTATTGGAATAAAAACAAGCCCCCCACCGACATAAGCAACCAATGAAAGAAAAATCAAAACAAAAGGTACATCAATTAGTCCACTTAATAGACCACCAGAATAAAATTCTTTGATTGAAGAAACTCCTTTTAATCCCTCTTGCAAATTACCGGGTTTTAAACTTAACAGTTCTTTTGCTGGTAACTCAGTGAGCTGATGTAATATATAGGAGTACATATTTTTTTCTGTGTTGATTGAGGCGGCAGCTAGAATCCAAGAACGAACAAATCGTAGAAATGCATCGAGTAAAATAGCAACGCTGGCACCGCAAACTAGCAATACAGCAGTGCCATAACTTTGATTTGGTAAGATTCGATCATAAATTTGTAGCACCACTAACGGAATCGCTAATGATAAAATATTAATAAGCAATGAAGATGGTAAAACCTTCAGCATCACTTTCTTTTGAGTAGAGTAGTAAGAAGACAACAAATCCATTTATAGTCACCCAATAATAAAGAATATAAGACAAGTCTTGGACAAAATCCTTTAATTATCAAGTAAACAGTTGGTTTTATGTGCTTTTATGCACTAAATTAAATGTTAGATGGTCAAATCAATTTTAAAAGGAAGATATAATGAGACGGATATCATTAAAAACGTACTTATTTATTATTTTTACGACTATTTTCGCCCTGTTTTCCGCACATTTATATACCAATATAAAAAACGCCGTTACGAAACTATCAAGTGAGCACATCTCTGATGTTGCCGAACTTCACCAGCAAATAATCAGTAATAATGTAAACTTCACTATCTACCAAATAGACGCATTAGCAGAAGAGATATCTGATCTAAGCTCATTGGATATTAATAATATTCCCCCATCGCTCATCAAATTTATCTCTTCCGCTTTCTCTCACTCTCCTGCATTAACTAATGTATATATCTATGACATTGAGAATAATGGTATTAATTTAAAAAATATTGATGGCGGCATCGAAGCAGAAATAGCAACAAGATTATCATTGGAGGAGATGTGGAAAACAAATGAAACATATACCTTTAATAATGAATATCTATATTTAAGTCGCTCTAAAAATACGAATCTCAAAATTATTTTACAAATTTCAACCGCAATTTTTTTTGAAACCATAGATCACGAACTTGTAAATAAAAGAAATGTCGGGTTTTATCTCTACGATTACCAGCTAAAAGAAATAATTTACTCTGACCATGTCCCTACACCTTTATCTTATTCGCAGCTGCAAGGCGTGCTACATGATAAGCATGAGACGGTCTCCCTAGATGGTTCTTCCTATACGGCTTTTGTCCACAAATTAAATCGTAGATCTCTGTATTTTGTATCTCTCATTCCTGAAAGTGTTATTAATCATAATTTTGATATTATATCTAATGATTTGTTTTTGAATGTCATCGCCTACATATTTCTCGCGATATTGATTATATTTTTATCCTCTTCTTACATATCAAATCGATTAGTTACATTGTTTAAAAACGCGCAAAAAATAAATCACTTCCAATTCAATCAACAAAAGAAGCAAGATTCGATTGTTAAAGAAATTCATAATATGAGCAGCACGCTTGAAACGATGGATCAAACTATTGATGATATTTTAAAAATGGTATTCATCATTGCAAAAAGTGGTAATTTATTTCAATTAGGAGCGATTGTTGATAAAAAAATCCATAAGATTACGACAGGTCACAGTTATCTTTATATAACGGATAACGACAATACATTAAGCAGTATCGAAGGTAAGAAAAAGATCCCTATCAAGAATCAAGATCAATCTTATTACTGTGAAGCCTCTGTCCATTACTTCAATTTACATAATGATAAGAAAAAGCTCATTGGCTGCCTAGTCATTGAAGTTCCACTTAATCATACCGTCCCTAAATACCGATTATTATTTATTGAGCGTTTAGTGCAAATAATCGCAGTATCCATTGATAAACATAAACTTCTAGAGCAACAAAAATCTCTTTTACTTTCTTTTACTAAATCGATTGCCTCTGCCATTGATGCAAAATCTCCTCATACCGCAGGCCATTGTCAACGGGTACCAGAATTAACATTAATGCTAGCAAAAGCAGCACAAGAAAATCAAAATCAATGGAGTAAATTTTCATTGAGTGATGAGGAGTGGGAAGAATTATACCTTGCTTCCTGGCTGCACGATTGCGGTAAGCTAACCACCGCTGATAACGTAATAGATAAAGCCACAAAACTGGATATGTTTACTAACCGTATTCATGAAATACGAACTCGTTATGAAGTACTCAAAAGAGACGCTGAGATCACATATTTAAAAAGCCTTATTGATGGCGAGTCAAATACTACTTTATTACAAGAAAACTATCTCAAAACAATAAAAGAACTAGAGGAAGAATTTGCTTTTATTGCTCAATCTAACCTAGGTGATGAGTTTTATCACGATGACAATGCTGATCGTTTACATAACCTTGCTACAAGAACTTTTACTCGAACTTTGGATAAACGACTAGGGCTATCATGGGAAGAAACACAGCTGCTCTCGGATAATGATAAGCAAACACCCTCAATTGAAACGGTTTTACAAAATAACAGTAGCCACCTTATACCTTGGGATCTAAACAGAAAAACAGATGAACAATTTAATCTACAACCGCACCCATTCAAATTTAATCATGGTGAAATATATAATCTCACCGTTCAACGCGGCACTCTAACCAATGAAGAGCGTTTTTTAATTAATGATCATATTATTCAAACGATTAATATGCTCAAAGCGCTGCCCTATCCTGACCATCTAAAAAATATACCTCTCATTGCAGGAGGCCATCATGAACAAATGTCAGGAAAAGGATACCCTTATGGTATTCCAGCATCGGAACTGCCTATCACAGCAAGAATGATGGCTATCGCAGACATATTTGAAGCATTAACCGCTAGTGATCGTCCTTATAAAACACCTAAAACATTATCTGAATCCTTAAAAATATTAGCTTTTATGGCAAAAAATAAACATATTGACGCTTCCTTGTTTAACTTATTTTTAACAGATGAAGTTTACCTGAACTATGCAGATAAGTTTTTAAGCTCTGAACAAATTGATGAGGTAAACATTCAAGAATTAATTGAAATTTCAATATCTTGATAGTTATATTTGATTAGATGAAGTTACCTTATCCAAACGCCCTTACATTAGTGTGATTAAGATCCCGAAAGGAATGTTGATAGTATATACTCTCGCAAGAAAAACCAATTAGAATCACACTTTTATGTAAGGTTAACATTTTTACATACTATTTATTCTGGTGGTATCGTAAATAATATTGATGGAACTATAACCTAAAATATATAAAATAATATTTTTAGTTGTTTGAATACTGTCTTTAAAAAGATAAGGCTTTTGAAGGTGAACTCTATGCGTAGTCTTTCGTTAAAAAACTACTTGATCATTGTATTTGGTGGGTTATTTATTATTGGGTGCACCCATTTGTATTTTGTCATTAAGACCTCTTCATCAGAGCTATCTCAACGTCACGTTAAAGATGTCATCGAGTTGCATTACAAACTTATTAGAATAAATATTGAATCAACAATTAATCAGATTAATCATATTTCAGAGGAACTAAAAGAAAATCCGACTTTAACGTTTAACAATCCCTCACCACAGCTAAGAAAAAATCTAATTAATGATTTTCATCAAGTACCTTCATTGGTTAGTATTTATTTATATGATTCAAATGATCAAGGTATCCGTATAACCTACATTGATAAACTATTAAATATCACTCCTGTTGACCAGTCCTTTTTACAATCTCACTGGAGATATGCTGAAGACAATCATTATTTACATCTAAATAACCATATCTACTTAAGTTACTTAGGTATTCATGGAAATAATCAACAAAAAATAGTGATTGAGATATCAACGGCTAATGTGTTCAATACTATTGACAGGGAGTTATTAAATAATACGGATGTTAGCTTTCATATTTATGACCGTATGAATAGTAGCTTTTTATACCATTCAAATAAAAACATCCCATTTAATGATAATGAAATTACCTCTTTTATATTGGAAAACAAGAGTAAGGCATCTAAATATGAAGTTGATTACAACATTAAAACAAACTCTTTTAGAAATTCAAACCTTGAATTTATTACTTTAATTCCTACCCACGTAATTTTAAAAAATCTAACACCAATTCTGGATTCACTTATTAAACAAATTATTATGTATTCAATTTTTTGTTTTATTATTTTAATCTACATATCATATAACTTATCATCAAAGATTAACAATCTCATTGAAAATGCACATAAAATAATGAGATTTGAATTCAAAAATCAAAAATATAAAAACAGCAACATCAAAGAAATACAAAAACTTAGTGATTCCATGAAGTTAATAAGTTTAACTACTGACAATATCCTTTCTCAAATAATAATTATTTCTAGAACCGATAACATATTTCAACTTGGGCTTTCTGTAGTTAAACAAATTGATAAAATCACTAATGGTAAAAGCAAATTATTTACTAAAAATATAGATGGAGAATTCATTTGTTATGAAGGGATTAGCAAAATAAACATTGAAGACAAAGATAAAAATAAATCTTATTACAAAAAATTATTAGAAAATGAACATATTGTGCATAATTTCAATTTATTTAATGATAGAAATGAAATTAACGGATGCTTACAGATAAGTGTTACTCCTGAGAATAACCTGAGCAATGATACTCTTGCATTTATAGAACGCTTAGTTCATATAATTTCTATTTCTATCAGAAAGCATAACCTTCTTATGCAGCAAAAAGCATTATTTACCGCCTTTACTCAATCCATAGCTTCCGCCATTGATACAAAATCATCGCATACTGCAAATCATTGCCAACGAGTACCAGAGTTAACTCTTATGTTAGCTAAAGCGGCTCAAAAGAACCAAGTCGAATGGAAAGACTTTGCTTTAAGTGGGCAAGAATGGGAAGAACTCTACCTCGCTGCTTGGCTCCATGATTGTGGAAAATTAACAACAGCTGATCACGTTATTGATAAAGCGACAAAATTAGACATGTTTACTAACCGTATTCATGAAATACGAACTCGTTATGAAGTGCTCAAAAGAGACGCTGAGATCACATATTTAAAAAGCATTATTGATGACGAGTCAAATACTACTTTATTACAAGAAAACTATCTCAAAACAATAAAAGAACTAGAGGAAGAATTTGCTTTTATTGCTCAATCTAACCTAGGTGATGAGTTTTATCACGATGACAATGTTGATCGTTTACATAACCTTGCTACAAGAACTTTTACTCGAACTTTGGATAAACGACTAGGGCTATCATGGGAAGAAACACAGTTACTCTCGGATAACGATAAGCAAACACCTTCAATTGAAACGGTTTTACAAAATAACAGTAACCACCTTATTCCTTGGGATCAAAACAGAAAAACAGATGAACAATTTAATCTACAACCGCACCCATTCAAATTTAATCATGGTGAAATATACAATCTCGCAGTTCAACGCGGCACTCTAACCAATGAAGAGCGTTTTTTAATTAATGATCATATTATTCAAACGATTAATATGCTCAAAGCGCTGCCCTATCCTGACCATCTAAAAAATATACCTCTCATTGCAGGAGGCCATCATGAACAAATGTCAGGAAAAGGATACCCTTATGGTATTCCAGCATCGGAACTGCCTATCACAGCAAGAATGATGGCTATCGCAGACATATTTGAAGCATTAACCGCTAGTGATCGTCCTTATAAAACACCTAAAACACTATCTGAATCCTTAAAAATATTAGCTTTTATGGCAAAAAATGAACATATTGATGCTTCCTTGTTTAACTTATTTTTAACAGATGAAGTTTACTTAAACTATGCAGATAAGTTTTTAAGCTCTGAACAAATTGATGAGGTAAACATTCAAGAATTAATTGAAATCGCATATTCATAAAAAAAGCCAACAGAAAACTGTTGGCTTTACCTATTTCATGATTAATCTCGAAATAATATTATTTTTCTTTAAATCGCAGTAAACGAAGTGCATTTAAGGTAACTAAGGCTGTTGCACCACTGTCAGCTAGCACAGCAACCCATAAACCAGTAATGCCAAACAAACTTGTCACTAAGAATACTGCTTTCAAACCAAGCGCTAGAGTAATGTTCTGATGAATGTTACTCAGTGTTGCTTTTGATAGCGCAACCATTGGTGCTAGTTCTTCTAATCGGTTATGAGTTAATGCCGCATCTGCGGTTTCAAGGGCAACATCTGTTCCTCCACCCATTGCAATACCAATAGAAGCAGTCTTCATTGCTGGTGCATCATTAATACCATCACCGACCATTGCTGTTTTTGCCTGTGCAGTTAACAACTCAACGTATTTCACTTTGTCTGATGGCAATAAACCCGCTTTATAGTCAATATTCAACTCTTCAGCAATCGCTTTTGCTGCGCGTTCGTTATCGCCAGTAAGCATGATTGGTTTTATACCTAATTTAACTAACTTTTCTACAGCCATTTTAGCATCAGGACGAAGTTCATCACGCCACGCTAATAATCCAGAGATCTGCTTATTAATCAGCACAAGTACAACCGTTTTACCCTGTTGCTCTAAGAACGATATTTGACTTTCGATTTCAGGAATAACCTCACCATCAAACTGCTGCGGGGCATACAGTTCAATATGTTGATCATTAACAGTTCCTTTAATGCCTTTCCCAACAACTGTCTCACGCTCATCGGCTTCAATAACAGTTAACCCTTGTTCTTGCGCTTTTATTACTACGGCTCTTGCTAATGGATGAGATGAGCCCATTTCAACCGCTGCTGATTGAAATAAAATACTTTCTTCAGTTTCAGCTTCAACTAAAACACGAATATCAGTTAATACTGGCTTACCTTGAGTTAGCGTCCCCGTCTTATCAAATGCGATGTTTTGAATATGACCAAGCTCTTCTAATGCAGCGCCCCCTTTAATTAATGCACCACGTTTTGCCGCAGTTGCTAGACCAGATGTAATGGCTGCTGGCGTAGAAATCACTAACGCACAAGGACAAGCAATCAATAGCATTGCTAAACCTCGATAAATCCATGTATCCCATGACTGACCAAACATCAGCGGTGGAATAATGATAACTAATAGCGACAGTAGCATCATTGCTGGTGTGTACCAACGACTGAACTTATCCAGAAAACGCTCTAATGGGGCTTTACGTGATTCTGCTTCTTCTATTAGATGAAGAATACGATCAATTGCATTCTCACCTTGAGCTGATGTTATCTGAATTTCAATGACACGATCATTAACAATAGAACCTGCCATCAATGGATCGTTTGCCTTCTTATCAACAGGTACAGATTCACCTGTTAAAGCACTTTCATCAAAAGAAGCGAATTCAGAAAGTAAAATCGCATCTGCGGCTAAACGATCGCCTGGAGAAACTTGAACTTTATCTCCTACGTTTAATTCTGATGCTGCTACTTCTTCTTTTGTACCATCGTTATTGATTCGCAATGCAGTATCTGGCACTAAATCCATTAATGCTTTCACGCCACTTCTTGCTTTCGCCGATGCGTAGCCTTCTAATTGTTCACCTAACATAAACAATAAGATAACCATGGCCGCTTCTACCGTTTCACCTAAATAAACAGCACCGATTGCAGCTACCGTCATTAGAGTTTCGATTGAGAATGGGGAACCATTTTTTGCTAAACGAATGGCTTTACGGCCAATAGGAATTAAACCAAACAAGCCAGCAACAGTGAATGCGATAGTACCTAGCTCTTTATTGACTAAATTAATACCCGTTGCAATAACTAAAAAGGCAACCAAGATTAATAGCAGTAAATTTTTTTTCCAAAATGGCTGAGATTCGGTCTCAGATGTACTTTTCGAACCCATATCGGACAAGGGAAATCCCGTAGTCTTAGCAACGCTAATAACCTGAGCAAATACAGCTTCACTATTTGTTCTTACGCTCAGTTTCTCTGTCGCAAAGATTACCTTTGCATCAATAACTTCTGGGATGGCAAGAATGGCTTTTTTCAATTTTGCAGCGCAGCTTGGGCAATCCATATCTGCAATAAGCCAGCTGCGAGATAACGAACCGTTATTCGATGTTTTAGCGGTGACAACTAGGGGGTCCGACTCTCCAGGATCACTTCCACAACATGAGTCCGTATCTGTTGCTTTATCGACGCTGCTACAGCAATCAACTACCGCGCTTTCTGCCTTTATCGCAGTGATTTTTGGTGCAGCACAGCATGAGCTTGATGGGTTATGCTTATGATCTTGGCTATGAGTGGTTTTATGAGCAGTACACATGAGAAAATCCTTTCTGTTAAGTTTAGTTTGTCTACACTAACTATAGACCTTAGAGCTAACTCCAGGGTCAAGAATAAATTTACTCACATATAAAAAAAGACACCGAAGTGTCTTATTTTATTTATATCAAATTTTATAGCTATAATTTCTACACTGGATGTTTGAAACAATGTCCAATTGACTCACTCAATGCCTGAAGTACATTTCGACGAGTGATTATTCCAACTAATTTACCTTCTTCTACTACAGGGTAAATTTTAGGTTTGTTATCTGTCATGGTCTGAGCTAAATCAATAATGGTATCTTCAGGGGTAACCGTAAGTACTTCTGTTTTCATTACATCTGCAACAACGTGCGTGTCTTGGCAATGGTAACTTACACCAATTAGCGACTTAATCAAATCCTGCTCTGAAATGAAGCCAATCACTTCACGTTGTTCATTTACAACAGGGCCGCCAATATGCTGCGAAGTAATAAATTGATCCAAAGCCGCTGATAATGACATATCCGCTGTCAAATAAAGAGGTCGTGCGCTCATGTATTGTTTTACTTTTTTATTTTCCATCATAGCCCCCTAACGTGCTATCAATCAGTTTTGATAACTTAAGTGTGGACTATTTTTAGGAAAAAGCTAAATCACTCTTTCCTATCTCTGTGATGGATGAAACCTATTGAGTAAAAAATTAGCTAAATCTATGAACCACCCAACAAAACATCAATTAAGATTTTCTTATTTTGTTCAACGGATGACATTACGTTTTCATACCCTGCGGTGTTATTTGTTCTTTCCATTCGATGAATCACCGTCAAACATTGTTTAATGTTTTCAGGATCTTTCATCAAATTTTTACCTTTTAGCGTTAGAGTAAGCAGCATGTAGTTTAAGTCTGATGAATAAGGGTACGTTTGACCAATTTTAATCAACTGTGCTTTATTACCATCTGAAGACGTTTGTCCTCTTAGCCATTGGTAAACTTTATTTAATTTTTGAAAATGCGTCATACCTTGCTGTAACAACTGAGGCGCATTCTTTTTTAGGTTCGCTTGATCAAATATTTTATATAGACCAACACACAGTTTTACCTCGCCTGACATTGCTAATACACCAAAAGCAGCAACACGAAACTCATCTGATGCTACTTTTCGCTCAGATAAAAAGCGGTGATAACAAGTCGTCGCTATTGCCTTGGCTTTATAACGCTTACCTTGTTTGTACAATTGACGAGCAATAAAAATATTAATATAACCCTGTAGTTCATCACGCTTATCCATCGCTATACGTTTTTTTAGCGTAATGATAAGTTGCCCAAAATAACGACGATACTGATCTTTATTTAAGGTCATATTTGACTTGTAAACAATGTCTGCAATATCCATGATCATACGATTTAATGTCGTAGGATTAATACCTATATGATAAAAACGTTTCATTACCATATTATGTATTAATGCGGGTTCATTATTTTCAATGATAAATTTTAAATAAGAATAGAAAGCATTGTCATTTTTTGGATTATGTTCAAAAGCTTTTGCTAAAGAAGCTTGGACTTTAGATAGCTGTTTTGCTTCAGTATAAATATCAGCAAGCATTAAGTTTGCTTTGAATAAATACTTTTTCGAACGAAGTAAAAGCTCAAGAACAGGGATTGCTTTTGGTTTTTCTACCACATGACAATACGCCATTAAATTCTGAGGCATTATTTCACTTTTGTCGTGACGCTGATACACTTTTTTAAAAGTTGAAAAATCTTTCGCTTTATACAACTCTTCTAGAGTCATATTGAGTAACATTCGATTTTTATACGTTCCAGGATAAGTCTGTGCGCGCTGAATAAAAGCGGATTGAGATCCTTTGACTTCGCCCACTAACTTTTCTATAAGTAAGGTTAAATTAAAGGATTTTTTAATTAAATCATCTATATAACCAAAATTAATTGGACTATTAACAACAAAATCAGGAAAAAGCTCTCTTGCATTAATATCATCAACTAGTGAGTCATCATTATCAATGTCGATAATAAAAATAGGACGTTTACCAAACTTAGCTTTTTCACGAGCGTGGTTAACTATCTCACAAATTACTTCATGATCAGCATAATGGTATTCAATAAAATAATAGTCATAAACAGGTAATTCTGAAGCTCTCATACTGACATTAAAAGAATCAGCACTCTTAAAGCCTGCTTTCTGAAAAAACTGACGGATCTGAGTACTACGCTCTCTTTTTTCAGTAAAAACCAACACATTCATTTGTGGAATGCGTCTAATTAACTCAGCACTGCTCATTTATCATATAACTCTAACAAAAGTAACACCAACAACATACCAACCTGTAAATATAAAAACCCTAAATTACATATAAAATCAACATACATGCAAAATAACGTGAACTAACTCACGGAAATTCTGCGCTACTTTATCACAAAATAACGCAGAATTAAGCTATTTAAATATTCGTCAATATCGCTTGTAAAGGATGCTGCAATTGCTCTCCTTCAAAGCGCTTTACTTGACTTCGGCATGAGTACCCAGTGATCAGACAGCGCTCTTTATCTAAATTAGCTAAGTTACCTTTCCAACTTAAATCATAAATTGCTTTTGAGCTCTCTAATTTATCCGCTTCATGTCCATAAGTACCAGCCATACCACAACAACCTACCGGGACCGTATTTAATGTTAATCCAAAATGAGTAAATATCTCTCCCCATTCCTTTTCAGCATTTGGCATTTTAGTTTTTTCAGTACAATGGGCAAATAATTGCCAAGGCCTTGTATCAAACACCGTCGCTTTATCAAAAGAAGATAGTTTAGGATACAACCACTCATGCACTGTCAAAACTGTAAAATCACCACGGTTATCCGCCAAAATTTCATTGTATTCATCCCGATAGCAAAGAACTAATGCAGGATCTACGCCAACCATTGGTATTTTTAATTCAGAAACTTGATTTAAAAACTCACTTGTTGTTTGAGCTGTGGTTGTAAACTGTTTTAAAAAACCTTTTACATGTTGTGCTTTACCATTTGGTTTAAATGGCAACAATATTGGCTTCAATCCAAGTCGTTGAATGAGTTCAACAAAATCACTCACGACTCCTGCATCATAGTAACTAGTGAACGGATCTTGAACAATCAGGACATGCTTCTGACGCTCCTTTTCAGAAAAACCTTTCAATTCTTCTAGATTAAACTGAGGAATATCTTTCTTTTGACAACGCTCAGTTAACGTGGGAATCGATAGTAAAGGCATATCAACATAACCTAATGTTTTTTTCGTCAACGTTTTAGTTACTGGTTGCTTCAATACACCATTAACTACTTTAGGGATTTTAGCCATGATAGGTAGCATGGTTTCAATATTTGCAACCATGTAGTCTTTTATTGGTCTCTGGTAACGGCTGTGATAGATATTTAAAAAACGCGAACGAAAACTTGGAACATCAACTTTAATTGGACACTGACTTGCACACGCTTTACAGGCTAAGCAGCCCATCATTGCATCATGCACTTCATGCGAATAATCGTATTCTTTGTCTTTATTCATTCGATTTCGAATGCGATCAATGATTTGCTTAATTGATGGACGCTTTGTTAAAAGTTCATGTTCTAGCTCAACAGGATCAATGCCTTGCTCTGATAATTGACGTAACCATTCACGAACAAGCCCTGCTCGGCCTTTTGGAGAGTGACGACGATCTGCTGTTACTTTCATTGATGGGCACATTGGTGAGCTTGTTTCATAATTAAAGCACAAACCATTACCATTACATTCCATCGCTTGATTAAAGCTATCTCTTACTTCAATTGGAATTTGGCGGTCATAATATCCACGCTTTGTATCACTTACTTTAACTAATTCATCATTACTGTCTAACGGCGTACAGATTTTTCCCGGATTCATTTTATTGTGAGGGTCAAAAGCACTTTTCACGCGACGTAACTCAATAAATAGCTCTTCACCAAAAAACTCAGGTCCGTATTCTGAACGAAAGCCTTTACCGTGCTCCCCCCACATTAAACCGCCGTATTTTGACACTAAAGCAACCACTTGATCTGAAATGGTATGCATTAATGCTTCTTGTTTTGGATCGCACATATCTAACGCAGGACGAACATGCAGTACCCCAGCATCAACGTGGCCAAACATCCCGTAGTTCAGCTTATGTGAATCTAATAACGCTCTAAACTCTTGAATAAAATCAGCCAAGTTCTCTGGTGGCACACAAGTATCTTCAGCAAAGGCAACAGGCTTAGCAGCACCTTTTGTTGCGCCTAATAAACCCACGGCTTTTTTTCGCATCGTATAAATACGACCAATACTGGCAACATCTTGCGTTATTTGATAACCGATAATACCGGCAGCTTCTGATTCAATAAGTTGCTCTAACTTTGCGATAAGATCCAAAACTTGCTGTTCAACCACTTTCGGCTCCGTTCCTGCGAACTCCACCATATTTAAGCCAAGCATTTCTTTGCTTGGAACATCAGTAATTAAATCACTAACGCTATGCCAAACAATATCTTGCTTTGCAAAATTCAATACTCTTGAGTCGATGGTTTCAACAGAAAGCGCATTAGCCTCAACCATAAATGGCGCATTTCGTAATGCAGCATCAAACGTATCATATTTTACATTGATTAAGGTTCTGGCTTTTGGAATAGGCGTGATATTGACTTTAGCTTCGGTTAAAAAGGCTAATGACCCTTCTGCACCACATAACACTCGCGTTATATCGAATTGATCGGTTTCTGTATTTAATGCGTTTTTTAAATCGTATCCCGTTAAAAAACGATTCAATGGAGGGAACTTCTCTTCTATTTTTTGACGATTTTGGCGACAAACCCCAGCAGTAACATCTAAAACAGACTGTATAGGTTCTGGCTGTTCATCATAAGTGAGCTCTGTATTTAAATACGAGCCATTAGCAAGAACGGCTGTAATTCCTAATACGTGATCGGAGGTTTTTCCATATTTAAGTGAACCTTGCCCCGATGCATCGGTATTAATCATCCCACCAATGGTTGCACGGTTACTGGTTGATAAATCAGGTGAAAAGAAAAAACCATGAGGTCGAAGTGCATCATTTAATTGATCTTTAATTAAACCGGTTTGAACTTTCGCCCAGCCTTGTTCAATATTGATCTCAAGAACGTTATTCATATGGCGTGATAAATCGACCACAATGCCTTTTGTTAATGACTGTCCATTTGTGCCTGTTCCACCACCACGAGGAGAAAATGTGATGCTTTTATACTGTTCTTGGTTTGCTAATTTGGTTAGGCACTCAACGTCTTTAGTGGTTCTTGGCAACAATACCGCCTGTGGCAATTGTTGATAAACACTGTTGTCGGTTGATACGGCTAAACGACTCGAATAGGTTGTTTCGATATCACCACTAAAATCGGTTTTCTTTAATGCTTCTAAATAACCAACTACTTTGGGGTCAATAGTAGATTGGAATGGTAATACTGGTAACATTGCTCCATGCTCCTTTAATCGCTGATCCTCAGCGTCATTATGTTGTTCTATACACACTTTACAACATCTCGAATGGATAAAACATCTAACCTATGCTATATCGGCTAAATATTTGTCTTTTTGCCTATCAGTCTTGTTTCTCATTTAAAAATAAGTAGGCAGATACACCGCGCAGACCAGTAACAGCACGCTGCTCTGGTTTGATTCTGTGGCATATTTATTGCTTGTGTAATTCATATCGCCGTAACACTTTTATAGAGAACGTTATGAAACCTGCAATAAGAAAAAGCAAAACAATCACTACTGATGATATTTTATTAACACTTTGTCGCTCAATGTCAGGCGTACTGAGTAAAGCAACTCAAAGTTCAGTGAACTATTCAGCAATGGTTCAAAAAATCACTAAAACGAGTTTAAAGCCAGACTTTGGGTGTTTTGTTCTCTTTGATGGGGGCTTCTCTGGGTTAGTAGTAACAAACTTTACTAAAGATGCCGCACTAGAATTGTATACAAAGTATATGCGTAATATGGGCATGCCAGATGAAGAACTTGCTATTTTGCACACTTCAGATGAAGTTGGAGATGTTCTTGGTGAATTAATGAACCAAATCGTTGGTGACTTTACAGGCCAGATCCGCAAAACATTGCAAACGACGATCTCACAAAACCAACCAAAGATGCTTTCACTAAACAAACAAGTGATCTTATCAGTTGATACTAATTTAGATCGCCCTCAAGCCCGTCGCGTTACTTTTACTACAGAAAATAATCATATCTTCTATCTTGAGCTAGCAATGGATAAAACTGAATTTATTCAACTTGAAGAATTTGAAGAAGAAGAAGAATTTAATGCTGATGATCTTTTTGAGCAGCATAAATCAGGAAGTAATCAAAAATCAGAGAGTAAAAAGGATAGTTCTCAAGATTTTGATGATTCATTATTTGATGAGCTAGGCATTTAATTTACTCTATCGAATATATTTAGTACTAAATGTAATTGGTGTTTCTGTGTGATCGTTACTTACATAAAGCACCACCTTAGGTTCTCGTATATATCTTTCTCCTTACTAAATTCTCTTCTGCAGCTTTTGAATACCAAATACCTTCCAAATTAAATAAGAGACAGGTAAAATAACGGCCCCGTAAAAAGTAAGGTAAATCTATGTCGTCTACAAAGCAAAAGGCTCTAAAAAAGATCGCTAAATGTCTTGAACTTGGTAATTCAGCTAATGTGAATGAAGCAGCTCAAGCCATTAAGATGGCGCATCGCCTTATGCTTAAGTATGGCCTTGAAAAAGATGACATTGAATTTATTAAGATGGGGAAAACACAAAGTACTCATCTACTTCCGAGTAACGTTGGCAGCAATATTTTAAAAATCATTCGTGGTATCAATACCCGATTTGGTGTTGAAGCGGTATTGCTAAACCATAAAGGGCTAAAAAAAGTCGAATTTATTGGTTCTGCTGATCGTGCTATTTTCGCGGCTTTTGCCTTCGATATTGTTTACCGTGAAATGAATGAGCAAACCGGCCAGTTTAAAAATAGTTTTGCAGGCTCTGGCAAAGGACAACTCGAAGTCACTAAACGAGTGAATTCATTTTTAGCTGGTTGGATTGAAGGCGCTCTTGAAAAATTACCCGTAATTGCACCCGATGACGAATCAGCAAACAAGATCAATGATTACATCGATAAAGAATTTAAAAATATTGACCGTGAAACGTTTAAGCAACAACTAAAAGAAGCGATGGCGAATATTACTGCTGATTATGAGAAAGGCCTTAAAAAAGGAAGAACAATTTCAGTTAACCGACCTGTTGCTGGAACCCAGGCTCCAAAGCTTTTAAGATAATACTTTAGTCGCATATTGAGTATAAAATCAAAGCACTTTGATTTAAATCAAACAACTGCCCTTGATTGCACGATACTTTAACTTTGTTAAATAAATGTATCAGGGAGCGATATTATGACTTTATTAAGAAACCCTAAATGCTATACCGATGTATGTATTGATGGAAAGTGGTACCACTATGACCACTGCGGAACTAGGGTTTATATGTTAAAAGGCGGAGCCTCTGCTGAATTTGATCTAAACTCTGAACCTCTGACCGAGGGAGAGCTTATTAATCAAATCAAACAAATATCACCTTTTTAATGAATAAACTATTACTCTATTTCAATTGTGACTAGATCATGGGAAATTCGAAGTACTTGCAATAAATAGCTGATATTTTGGTTATTTATTGCTGTTTGAGTAATAGACATTAGCATACTACCACTACTGATATTTAACGTACTTGACTCTAATTCAGTCGCTGGTGCCACTTCGACTTTCACTCTATTCTTTTGACTTTCGCACAAATAATGCACTTTTAAATACTCAGTAAGATTCGCATCTTCATCTATCATTGCTATGCTTGAAAACTGTTTTTCAGGTGCATACTGATATTGAACTGCGGCCTTTCTTCCTTCAATGGTCCACAATTTAGTCTGCATTATTACGTATGAAAATGGCGGCAATTGTAACGTTTCTGCAATCTCTTTCGGTGCTAATACCCTTTGTGCGCTTATACTGCTTACAGCGTAATGCCATTTTTGTTTTTGGCATACCTTAGCAAAATCAGTGTCGGTTACAGGATTAAAGCTCAATGTATCTGTAGAAACGAACCAACCACGACGCTCTTCTTTATATACTTTACCTGATAGAGCTAAATGATTGAGCGCCTCACGCAGAGTTATACGTGTGGTTGAGAAAGATTCTGCAAGCACTCTCTCTGATGGCAACTTATGTCCAGATTTTAGCATTCCACTTTCTATTTGCTCTTCTATGGCGTCTTTTATCATCAAGTATTGCATTTAGTCCTCCTTAAAGCGTTGGCACATAAATGTCACTTGATAAGTAAGCTTGTAACGTTGCATTTCGCAGTAAATGTCCCTTTTTTAATAAGATCGTGACTCGTATATTTTCCACTTCCGCTTGATGTAAGTACTCTGCAATCTCTTGCTCTGTATCGACATAAAGACGCTCTGCATCACGACGACATAATTCCACAAACTCTGAAGGGCAATCATTAAAACAAATCACCCATTCTGCTTGCTGCATTAAACGTAACGATTTTAACGTTAACATTTCTGTCTCTTGATGATATTCGATCCAATTTCGTTCAGCCTTTGTTTCGATATTCGATGATAAGTACTGTGAAAATAACTGCTCTAATTCATTTCGTGTTGTTAACTTTTCGACTTCAGGAGATCGTAAAAATGTTTCCCAAAACTTACGGCGCTCGTCAACCGTCATAAAGTGTTGCTTAATCACATTTCTCTTATCAGCACCAAAATCAGCTAACATGGCAATCTTAGAGGACAGCTGCGTTTCCATTTGCTCACGTATCATTCTTATTAAGACTGGTGACGAACCACCACTAGATATTGCAACTTGCACACGTCCTCGATTTACCATTGATGGCGTAATGAAATCGCAATGCGGCGTATCATCGACAACATTGACTAAAATACGAGCGTCATGTGCATCACGATAAACTTGATGATTCAACTCTGAGTTGTCTGTCGTTGCCCACACTTGAACATATGATTGTTTAGCAAGTAAATCGCTATGATAAAAACCTTTTATATAATGAATCTTATCTTCTTCAACGTAATTCATTAGGTAAGATTTAATCGAAGGGGCCACCACGGTAATATCTGCACCTGCTTGCAATAGCATATCTATCTTTCGACACGCCACTTCCCCACCACCAATGACTAATACTGGTCGCTTTTGAATATCCATAAAAATGGGAAAATATCTCATTACTGCTCTTATCCTTAATTTTTATTCTCTGAGAGCACTATACCTTGCTTTCATAAAAGAAGGTATGTATTCACTATTTTGGTCATTGCTACTTAACAGATTCAAAAAATAAAATATTTAACAATATTGTTACATCTGTAGGCGCAAGGATAGATGAATTACACTAGATATTGCTTATATTGCAGCTAAATCAACTATTTTTATTCGAAAATATAGATATCTTTACCTATAATTTAGGCACCACGAGATTTCACAAATTGATAACAAGTATGTATATTTTTAAATACAGTTACTTATGAACTGAGCGACCCATTACCAAATGGCCAACACAACACAATAGATTGTGATCACCCAATTCAATTATGGATTATAAGGAAGAACACAGATGAAATTTAAGATTAGCTCACTCTATGCTGCACTAACAGCTTCGGCATTACTTATCTCTACCCAAGCTGTTGCTGCAAATGGTACCTTAGAAAAAGTAAAAAAAAATGGATATTTACAATGTGGTGTCAGTACCGGACTTCCTGGGTTTTCAAACCCGAACTCAAAAGGTGAATGGGAAGGAATCGATGTTGAGTTCTGCCAAGCTGTTGCTGCAGCAGTTTTAGGAGATAAATCAAAAGTTAAATATGTCCCACTTACGGCTAAAGAGCGCTTTACTGCGTTACAATCTGGAGAGATTGACGTACTTGCTCGTAACACTACCTGGACATTACACCGCGACACCTCTTTAGGTTTAAATTTTGTCGGTGTTAATTACTATGATGGTCAGGGTTTCATGGTGAAAAAAGAGCTTGGTTTAACCAGTGCAAAAGAACTTGATGGCGCCTCTGTTTGCGTTCAATCAGGAACCACAACAGAGCTTAACCTTGCCGACTACTTTCGTAACAACGGTATGGAATACAAGCCAGTTGTATTTGATACTGCCGCACAAACCTCTAAAGGCTTCGATGCTGGTCGATGTGATGTCCTAACTACAGATCAATCAGGCTTATATGCACTTCGTTTGAATCTTAAAGATCCCAAAACAGCACAAATTCTTCCTGAAATTATTTCAAAAGAACCACTAGGTCCTGTTGTTCGCCAAGGTGATGATCAATGGTTCAACATTAATAAATGGGTATTAAATACTATGATTAATGCCGAGGAATATGGAATTAGCTCCCAAAATGCAGATCAAATGTTGAAATCTAAAGATCCAAACATCAAACGTATCCTTGGTGTTGACGGACCTAAAGGTAAAGGGCTAGGCATTCGTGATGATTGGGGCTATCAAGTGGTGAAACAAGTAGGTAACTACGGTGAAATTTTCGAACGTACGGTTGGTGAAGGCTCTCCATTGCAAATCTCACGTGGTGTTAATGCACTTTGGAATGACGGTGGGTTTATGTACGCCGCACCAATTCGTTAATTAAAAAATAGTAAATGTAGATAATACAATTTTATGGGGTGAGTTTTCACCCCTTTTATGAATGGATTTAAGGTTGTAGTTGTATGTCATCAAAAAATAAAAACCTCTTTTATAATCCAATATTTCGTGCGATTTTATTTCAAGTGATAGCTGTCGCTTTACTTGTTTTTTTCTTTTATTCCATAGTTAACAATGCATTAACCAATTTAGAATCGCGAGGTATCGCTACTGGTCTTGGTTTTTTAAATCAAGAAGCGGGATTTGGTATTGGCTTATCTTTGGTGGAATATGATGAAACACACACTTATGGTCGCACATTTGTGGTTGGACTTTTAAACACTGCACTGGTCTCTATTTTAGGAATTTTATTTGCTACCGTGCTCGGATTTACAGTGGGTATTGCTCGGTTATCTAGCAACTGGCTTGTTAGCCGATGTGCCGCAGTTTACATAGAAACCTTTCGAAATATCCCTCTTTTATTGCAAATTTTTTTTTGGTATTTCGCCGTTTTACAAGCGCTTCCCTCTCCCCGTCAAAGTTTAAGCTTAGGTGAAAGTATTTTTTTAAATGTGCGTGGATTATTCCTTCCAAGTCCTATTTTTGAAAAAGGGTCTATCCTAATTGGCATGGCTGTAATTATTGCGATTGTTTTTATTATCTTTTTATCTAAATGGGCAAAGAACAAACAAGTGATTACTGGTAAGCAAACCCCCGTTATAAGATATTCACTTTTCGTTCTTATTGGTCTACCTACTATTGCTTATTTTATTGGAGGCATGCCTATCTCTATTGAATACCCAGAACTTAAAGGATTCAACTTTAAAGGTGGCATTAGCATTATTCCTGAATTAGCAGCATTAGTTGTTGCATTAAGTGTATATACCGCATCATTTATTGCTGAGATCGTTCGCTCAGGTATTAATGCGGTTAGCCATGGTCAAACAGAAGCCGCAATGGCCTTAGGCCTACCACGAAATAAAACACTAAAGCTTGTCGTTATCCCACAAGCGATGCGCATTATTATTCCTCCTTTAACGAGCCAATATTTAAACTTAACCAAAAACTCCTCTCTAGCAATGGCTATTGGTTACCCTGATTTAGTTTCAGTTTTTGCAGGAACTACGTTAAACCAAACAGGCCAAGCTATTGAAATAATTACGATGACAATGGCAGTTTATTTAACGTTAAGTCTATTGACTTCATTTTTGATGAATATTTATAACAGTAAAGTTGCACTGGTGGAGAGGTAATTATGAGCATACATCAATTTCAGCCAGATCTACCGCCCCCAGCAAATACTGTTGGCGTAGTAACTTGGCTTAAAAAAAATTTATTTAATAGTTCTATCAATTCAATTCTGACTCTTTTGATTGCTTATCTCGCGATTACTGGATTATGGAATGTCATTTCTTGGGGTCTCATCAACGCCGACTGGGTAGGAACAACACGTGATGCCTGCTCAAATGAAGGGGCTTGCTGGGTAATGATTAAAGTACGTTGGGAGCAATTCATGTATGGTTTCTACCCTACTGATGAATTATGGCGCCCACAGTTATTCTATGGATTATTAGCTATTTTCGTCGTCTTACTTGCCTATGAGCATACCCCGAAGAAATTTGCTATTTGGTTAGTATTTGTAAATATCTTTCCTTTCTTCGCTGCTTTTTTATTATATGGCGGTGTATTTGGTCTACCTGTTGTTGATACTCACCTTTGGGGGGGGTTATTAATTACTCTGGTTATTGCCATCGTGGGGATCGTTGTTTCACTTCCAATTGGTGTTGCTCTTGCGCTAGGGCGCCGCTCTGAAATGCCGATAATTCGCAGCATGTGTACTATTTATATTGAGCTTTGGCGTGGGGTTCCTTTAATCACAGTTCTCTTTATGGCTTCAGTTATGCTTCCACTCTTTTTATCAGAAGGTATGGAGCTAGATAAACTCTTTAGAGCGCTCATTGGTGTGGTTTTATTTAGTGCAGCATATATGGCTGAAGTGGTTCGTGGCGGATTACAAGCAATCCCAAAAGGTCAATATGAAGCAGCTGATGCACTTGGATTAGGCTATTGGAAAAAGATGCGCTTAATCATCTTACCACAAGCATTAAAAATCACTATTCCATCAATCGTAAATACCTTTATTGGCTTATTCAAAGATACCAGTTTGGTACTCATTATAGGTATGTTTGATGTGCTAGGTATTGGCCAAGCCGCAAATACCGATCCTGAGTGGTTAGGGTTTTCAACAGAAAGTTATGTCTTTGTCGCTTTGGTTTTCTGGGTGTTCTGCTTCTCTATGTCGAGATACTCCATCTATTTAGAAAACAAACTTCATACAGGCCACAAGCGATAATTAACAGAATTCAAGGATGTAGTTATGACAACTCAACAAGATTATATGATTAAGTTAGATGACATGAACAAATGGTATGGAGAATTTCATGTACTTAAAAACATTAATTTAGAAGTAAAAAAAGGCGAGAAGATTGTTATTTGTGGTCCCTCAGGTTCAGGTAAATCAACCATGATCCGTTGTATTAACCGACTAGAAGAACATCAAAGGGGACATATTTACGTTTCAGGTACAGAGCTGACTGAAGACCTAAAAAATATTGAAGCTGTACGTAGAGAAGTCGGTATGTGCTTTCAGCACTTTAATCTATTTCCTCACTTAACGGTTCTTGAAAATTGTACTTTAGCCCTTATCTGGGTGAAAAAAATGCCGAAAGCAGAAGCAGAGGCATTAGCAATGCAATTTCTTGAACGTGTAAAAATTCCAGATCAAGCCGATAAATACCCAGGGCAACTGTCTGGTGGACAACAGCAACGTGTAGCAATTGCTCGGTCTCTGTGTATGAATCCACAAGTGATGTTATTTGATGAGCCGACATCAGCGCTCGATCCTGAAATGGTTCGTGAAGTACTTGATGTCATGGTTGAACTCGCAGATGAAGGAATGACAATGCTGTGTGTGACTCATGAGATGGGTTTCGCAAAAGAGGTAGCAGATCGTGTGATCTTTATGGATGCCGGAGAAATTATTGAAGAGAATAATCCAATTGATTTCTTTGAAAACCCAAAATCGGACAGAACTCAATTATTCTTGAGCCAGATCTTACATCACTAAAATCACGAGGTTATTTCGTAGAGTAAGACAAAAAAGCAGTGATCGTTTGATTACTGCCTTTGTTACTGATACTTACAAAGTACACAAGCTAAGTTAATGCAGTGATGTAAAATGGTTCTAGCTCAATTAATTCAGTTCAAAAATTAGAACTTACTTGATTTTTTGAACTATAGGCACCATAACTGTCTATATATTTATGTCTGTCCATTCCAGGGGGAATACGATGAATAATCAAATGTTCGGCCAAACTCAAACACAAGAGTCGGCTCTTCAAACAAATAAAGTATTACGTAATACTTATTTCTTACTGTCTATGACACTGTTATGGTCAGCGCTTGTTGCTGGTGTATCAATGGCTCTTAATTTACCTCGTCCAGGTATTATCATTATGCTTGTTGGTTTCTACGGCCTATTGTTCCTAACAGAGAAAAACCGTAACAACAGCATGGGTCTTGTATTTACCTTCTTATTTACTGGTTTCTTAGGTTATACCATTGGTCCAATTCTAAACATGTACATTGGTGTAGGTATGGGTGATGTTATCTTAACCGCTCTTGGCGGTACTGCATTATCATTCATGGCAGCATCTGCTTACGCATTAACAACTAAACGTGATTTATCATTCCTTAACGGTGTGCTAATGGCTGGTTTCGTTGTGCTTCTAATTGGTATGGTAGCGAATATCTTCCTACAAATGCCTTTATTACACCTTGCGATGAGTGGTATGTTTATTCTGTTCTCTACTGGTGCGATTCTGCTAACAACACAATCAATCATCCGTGGCGGTGAAACAAGCTACATCTCAGCAACGATTACGCTGTATGTTTCTATCTACAACATCTTCATCAGCCTACTAAGCATTCTTGGTATTATGCGTGATGATTAATCGATAAGTATTCGATAAACATAAAAAATGCCAGTCTTCACAGGCTGGCATTTTTGTATCTATTATTCTAGAGTTCGCTCATACACCAGAAACACACTAACTAGTATACATTGAACATTCATCACTAATGTCTTCTGTCGGTAAGTAATTTTCTCTAACATAAAACTTGTTAAGTAAACGAATTACCGAGTGTTTCTTTACTGGTTTCTCATCCATTAACACATGCAGCTTACGAGCTACATTTTGAATCGTTAATAAGTTTTCCAGAGGTAAGCTTGCCTCTAAATCGTTCTTTAAACTATGAGCTTCTTCATGCCCATTAGCCACCGAAAGATAAGCCCAGATGTAAGCCACTGCATTATGAGAAGAAGACACTTTTTGGTTATATTGAGCTGAACGGTATTGTGATTCAGGGCTTTTAAGCTCTCCACCACGCTCTGTCCAATAAATCGCTTTATGGATATCTTTCTTTACTCCTATTCCATGATAGTAACAAGAGCTAACTGTAACCATAGCTTTAGGATCATCTTGATAAGCTGCTCGTAACATCCAATAAAAGCCTTCTGGGTGCCCATCTTGCTGCTTTTGGTACCATTGAGCGAGAAATAATTGAGCTTCAAGATGCTCATTTAATGCTAAGGTCGTAATCGTTTTTAACCCTAACTCTATATCTTTCTCGCAACCTACCCCTTCTAAATAAAGTTTACCTAAAATAAAAGTGGAACTTTGTTTTCCTGTAGAGTCACCTAGTCGCGCAGCCCAATATTTAGACTTTTCACTGGCTTCAGGATCATCATAATTATTATCATACAATCGAACTAACGCATAAAAAGCTTGTTGACTATTTTTCTCAGCCGCTTTGAGGTACCACTTTATCGCCCCGTTTTGATCAACAAGTTCTAAATCAGCCCCTAGTGCCAACTGTGCTGTAATATTCCCGCTATTCCCTCTATTTATTTTATCCTGTCTATCTGCTTCATCATCAAAAGTAGCTGGCGTAGATACATGCAAATCATGCTGTTTACGTCGAGCTCTTGTTAACCTTTTTTTATCAACAGAGTGAAAATGCCATATCATGACAATTAAGCAAAATACACTGCCAAAAAATAAGAACCAATACATATCAATATCATCGAAAAATGGAACACGTTTTTATAAACCTATTCTAATGATTTTCGCACTCAATTAGAATGAATACCTCTTAGAAACCTAGCTTTACCTTGCTATTTCTTATGAAAACGTACAAAACAACACAGTTTGAGTATTTTTTATTTAGAATTACTAGCTTTGTTACTGGTCTTTTAGCAAAAGTTATTACTGACAAGTTCGGAGACTACTTACTTGCAGTAAAAAGCAATCAAGGAAAGCTTCGTAAAGCAGTAGAAAAAGCATTTTCAAAAGAACGAGCAAACCTAGCAGATACAGCTGCTTTTGAAGAGGGACATGGCCCAGGGTAAGATCGTGAATATTTTTTAGTCCATTTGAGGATCGATTTGACGATCACATTTAGTTATGATTATATACTCCCTTTTTAGGGAGAGCATGATGCATATATTACTTTACGCGTTATGCAAGAGTTCAGAAAATCTAATATACTGCCTCCACGTATCGCAGTGCAAAGTCAATAAGCTTTAAATAGAAGCTCTTATTCTCAAAGAGCTTCTACGTTCAAAAGCATTATTTTATTCAATTCATTGCCTTATTATCTCTCGCTGCCTTCTAATTTTATTGATAACATATCATTCTATATTAGCTAACTCTTTGGTTCTGTAATGAAAGTAATATTAAAATCACTCCTATTATCTGCGTCATTATGCTCCTCCTTAGCGTTAGCTAATACAGAAGCACATCAAGATTACTTAAAAGGCACTGCCTATTTTAACCAAGATAACTATAAAGATGCGATTACCTGGTTAACAAGCGCTGCAAACAATGGGTCAATTGAAGCACAAAATAAAATAGGTGTGATGTACGCGAAAGGTATTGGTACTGATGTTAATACGCACTTAGCCATTCAATATTTTACTAAAGCGGCCAAAAATGAAAGCTCAATGGCTTACTATAACCTTGGTAAAGTATATGAATCACAAAATAAGTTTACAACAGCTACCAATTGGTACCATAAAGCAATTGAGATGAATAACAGTAATGCTATGAATAATCTTGCAGACTTGTATCTACAAGGAAAAGGATTAGTTCAAAATACTAATCAAGCTGAATTGTTGTACGTTCAAGCCGCAGAATTAGGTAATGCGACCTCAATGCGCAATCTTGGCTTTCTATATTTTAAAGGTATTGAGGTTAAACAAGATATGGAAAAGGCGTATTTTTGGTTTAATTTAGCAGCAGCGAAGGCTTATCCTGGAGCAGACACATATCGAGATTTTACTGGCGAAAAACTGTATAAAACACAACGAATTTCTGTACAAAATGACGCATTAGAATGGCTAGAAGAACATTCTAAATAGACCTATCCGCATCTTTTGTTATGACTTAATAGTGGTTACCTTCGTTAACTAAGGCAACCACTAACCTTATCAAGCCTTTCTACGATCATTTAAATAACGTGGCAACCAAGCTGACATCGTGATAAGCATAAATATTTGCGCGAAGTTTTCGACTGATTTTATAACTAAAACAATAACCGAACTTGCTTCTAATGCGCCTAATAATAAATCGGCACTAAAACGTATAGCGACTATCACAACTAACAAAGCACACAGAGTCAATAAACGATCTTTTGTGTTAAGTATCGGCTGCGCTTTCGATAGCGAAATGGCTAAAACTACAGCCCAAGATAACACTGCCATATATAAATAATTCATATACAGCATAATAAAGGCAATACCACTGGTTACGAACGACATAATTAACCAAAATGGCAGACCTGCTATCACACGATATAGCAAATCACCATGCTTACGCTGTAAACTCGAAAAATGGACAATAACCATCGCGCCCAGTGCAATACCTACAATAGAGTCTGTTAAGAAGTGAACGCCTAACCATACTCGTGAAATTGACTGCACAATTATCAATCCAACAAAAAGACAGGCATATCGATGTAGTATCGATGTCGATAATTGCTTTCTCTTTAATGAAAGATAAAACACACCATAAATGACAACAGAAAGCATGGCGTTCATGCTTGGCATTCCAAACCCATTAGCTTGGGTAAGCTGCAATTGCGGCAAATAAACAAACGGTCGAGGTAATGCTAACCCTTGTTTAGCTAATTCGGTAAGAACAACGCTTAAAATAATACCGAATAGTAATGTCAGTGCAGTTTCACGCCCCAAATACACCAGTGCAACAATAAATAGGAAGTAGAAAAAAGTATCTGAACTCGTTTCACTTATCATAATAAAAAACATTTTAATGCTAATATTCGCTAAAGCAGGCAAGCTGTCTATGCTTTCTCGTAATGACATTAACAATTCTAATTCTACTTGGTGTATATCTGATGCTTGAGCAACTAAATTATTAACCCAGGTAATTCTATTATCACTCTCTAACGGTTTAGCAAACCAACTCTGAAGTAACTCCAATTGTTCTGGATAACGATATTTCTCATGTTTTATTTTATAAGGTTCAGTTAAATAAACTGCTTCAGTTTCAATGCCATAATGAGGAGAAAACCACGATGGTATTCGATAAAAGCCATTACTGGTTTCTAAATCAAATACAATAATATCGGAATCACTGGTACAACGATAAATTATAGCCTTTTCATCTTGGTGTAAGATTTCTTTTGCTGTCACAACTAAGCCAGCTTCTTCCCATGTTTCTCGCTCAGCGGCTTCTCTGGCCGTTTCTCCCTTATCAATGCCCCCTCCCGGTAATGATAACTTCCCCGTAATTAACTCTTCAATCAAAACTACTCGAAAGCCATCATCAACAACGCATACCGCGCCTTTTGAATTTGGTGCTTCATCGGCTATTGCTGGTATAGAAAAGAGTGCTGAAAAAAATGTTGAAAGAAATAACATCAAAGTAAAAAACTGCTTCATATTTCATCCTCTTTTAAAGATTTACGTAAATAATGAATATGATCTTTTAAGCCTTGCTGGTTATAAAAATCTAATGCTTTTTGATTAAAATTCCAAACTTCAACAAAGAGTTCTTTTACTCCATAATCCTTTAATTCTTGCTCAATTCGTGCCATTAATTCTTCAGCAATGCCATTTCTACGATACGTTGATTCTACGTACAGCTCATCTATGGTAGCCATCATCACCGGCTTACTTACCGTTGACACTAATTCACAAAAATGCGCGGTAACAAATCCAATAACGGCACCGTTAAACTCTGCTACATATACTATGCAGTCAGGGTCATCCAAATAACAAGAGATGCTTTTCTCTTCTTCTATCTCAGAAGCCGTTTTAAATAATTCAGGGCACTGTTGATGATGCTCATCATGCAACTGATACATCATTGAATTTAAGCAAAACAAATCGATTTCTTTCGCTCGACGAATAACTGAATCCATGTTGATACCAAATAATAATAGAACGGTAATTAGAGCATGATTTATATACAAAAAAAAGCTCTTCAGAATGAGAATCTGTATTCGTTGAACGACCTATCAGTTTTGCCTAAGAATGCGAAAATATGTCATCGCATTGAACCATAAAATAATTAATCGCTCTAATTGCCGCTATTCCTTACTTTATTTTGACTATAAAAACGTTAATCACGATACACTCATTTCACTCACTACCTTATAAAATAATTAATTATGTTTTTTTCTTTTTCTCCTAAACATCGCATTTACGAATTAATCGCTTTTTTTCTGTTTATTTCAGTTATGGGGACGATTTTACTACTGACCCCTGCTCCTGATTTATTCGCATCATTACCGCCGTTTGAAAATGAACTTCTTAAATGGTTGAGTCGTTCAGCAGGTGAATACCTATTTATTATCACCTTAGCTATTCTCTGTTCAATCCCTATTATTCAGCGATTATCTATTAAAAAAATACTCTCTTTATATATGCAATTTGGCATTCTTCTCGTATTGAGTTTTATGCTTAAAAGCGGCGTGAAAGCAATAACTGAGATCCCTCGTCCATATACACAAGCCTTAGTACAAGTTGATCTTGTTGACAGTACAGAACGTTTTTACTCATTAGATGAAGACAGCAAACAAGCACTTATTAGCCATGTGGAAAACAAAGTGAGTCCAGCCCGTATTGAACAGTGGCGAGCAAGTACTAACTATTCATTCCCATCGGGGCATACTATATTTGCTGCTATTTGTGTTTTATTCTGGGGGGGATTTTTGTTACGAAATAAGCACTACATTTTAACCGCTGCTGTTATTACTTGGGGAGTAGGTGTTGGTTTTAGTCGTGTTTGGCTTGGTATGCACTGGCCGACCGATCTGATGGCTTCAATTATCAGTGCATCTATTCTGATCTTATGTGTACCAACCATCAATTTAGAAAAAGAGCCCATAGAAAAAACTAAATTTACTCCTTAGTGCTCTTCTTCACTGATTTAACCGCCATAATGCCAAAACCAATAAGTAGCAATAACGGCAATAGCCAAAGCACATAGGTTTTCGCATTTAATGGCGGTTCATATAAAACAAAATCCCCAAAACGACGCGTCATAAATGCCACCACTTCTTTATCACTCTTACCTGCTTTTATTTGCTGATAAACTTGCAAACGTAAATCTTTGGCTATTGGAGAATTTGATTCTACTAAGTTTTGGTTTTGACATTGAGGGCAACGCAATTGTTTCGCTAAATCGATAGAACGCTTCTGCTCTTGTGGTGAATTAAATTCAAACAATTCAACACTTTCGATTACCTCTTTATCCGCACCAACAAACAAGCTTGAACCATTATCAGAATTGGCCTGAACGGATACCGAGCTGAATAATACAATAATTAAGAACAGTAATTCTTTGCATTGTTTCATTATTATTCCTCAAAAAAATGAGCAAATTCACGTTGCCATTTTTTCTCATCTAAAGCGCCAGTAAAGCGATGTAATATCACCCCTTTCTGATCAATTAAAAAAGTTGTCGGTGTACCAAAAACGCCTAAATCCATTGCAAGTGATCCTCTTGGGTCAAAAATCACCGCTTGATAAGGTGATCCTGTCGTCTCTAGCACTTGTTTAGCTGCTATACGATCATCTCGATAATCTAAACCAATGATGGTTATGCCCTGCTCTTTTAATTGGTGTAAAAAGTGATGCTCGGTTTTACAAATACCACACCAAGCAGCCCAGACATTTAATAAAGTTAATGATTGCTGTTGAAATAAAGATTCATTTAATAATACAGACGTATCCATGACTTCTGGCAATTCAAAAGCAGGAACACTCTCACCCACCATCGCTGTTGAGGTGCTTGATTCTTTGGTTTCTAATCCGCTAAGTAATACGATAAAAATACCAATACATACACTAACAGCTAGGCCTACTTTCGCTATTGCTTTCTTAGAACCTGTTTTCATCAAGAGTGCCTTTATGCTTCTTCCGCTTTTTTCTTTTTAATGATGGCGATAATACCACCTAATGCCATTAAGATAGAGCCAAACCATATCCACCTTACGTAGGCTTTATATTGTAAGCGAAGTGCGAAACTACCATCTTTAAGTTTTTCACCCAAAGTTACATAGATATCACCATGCCAAAACCAATGCATCGCAGGTTCACTCATGTTCATCACACGTACTTGATAATGACGACGCTGTGGCTGAACTGTCGCTATTTCTTTGCCTTCTTCACTGATCACTAAATTAGCTTGCTCTGCGGTATAGTTCGAAGCAACCAACAAATCCGTTTCTACATAAGTAATCTCATAATCGGCTAATTTCGCAGTAATACCAGGTTCCATTTTCGCACTGGTTTCAAAAGAGTGCTCAGCATTCATTGCCGCCCCAATCATCACAACGGCAACGCCTATATGTGCCACTGCCATTCCAAGCGCTTTTCCTTGTGATTGTTTTATTGTCCATAATGAACCTCCAACAACAGCGACAGCTAATACCCAAATAATCGATGGCACAATAAATAGCTCACTGTATTGAAGTCGGTAGATAATCAACCCACAGATTATTGAACCAAGTAGCAAGAGTAAGCCGTTTCTTTTGGTCGCGATTTCTGCTTTTTTGCCCCATTGAACGAAAATTGAAACGGCCATCATCAACAGCGCTATTATCGCCATAGGCACAAACAGTAGATTGAAATAAGGAGCACCAACAGAGATATTTCCTAACCCTAAAATTTGAAAAATCATAGGATAAAAAGTGCCTAGCAACACGGTTATTGTCGCTATTGAGAACAGTCCTGATAACAGTAGAAAAAGAAAATCGCGACTCATCAACTCAGTGATCGATTTACTATTTAGCTGTTTACTTTTAAGTGCATACAAAGAAAATGAAACTAAAAGCACAGCAAAAAGGATCAATAACAAAATAATGCCACGAGTAGGATCAACCGCAAACGCGTGAACCGAAGTCAATACACCCGAACGCACCACAAAGGTACCAAGAATACTCAAACTAAACGTAAGCAACGCTAAAACGACAGAGGTTTTAAGTAGCTGTTTCTGCTTATGGCTAGCAATTAACGTGTGTAGTAGAGCCGTAGCAGTTAACCATGGCAACAAAGAAGCGTTCTCTACCGGATCCCAGAACCACCAGCCTCCCCAACCTAATTCATAATATGCCCACCACGAACCTAAACTGATCCCTGCCGTTAATAAAGCCCATGCCAGTAAGGTCCAATTTCTTGCATAACGAACCCATGTAAATGGAACTTCTTTCATCATTAGCGCTGCCAGAGCAAAAGAAAACGTAGCGGCAAAACCAACATAACCCAAATAAAGTAATGGTGGATGAAATATCAATCCAATATCTTGCAACATTGGATTCAGATCTCGGCCTTCTAATGGCGTATTTACATAGATAATAAATGGATTAGAAGCGAAAATAGTAAAAGCGGAAAAAATCACAATCAGCGTATTTAACACCAATAAAACACGAATGACATAAGCCTGTTCAATCCGTTTTCTATTTAGCGTTATAAGCCCTGCCCATAAAGTTAAGGTTAATACCCAAAACAGTAACGAGCCTTCGTGGCCTCCCCAAATAGCGGCAATTTTAAAAAAAACAGGCAGTGCAGAATTAGAATGTTCAGCAATATATCGAATTGAAAAATCATCGATATAAAAACCATAACCAAGTGCAGAGATAGAAAGAATACAGAACAAACAGCTCAGTAAAGAAAGAGGAGAAATAGCCATTGACCATTGTTCGTCACTTTTAATAAGACCATACCCAACAGAGCCCATAGCGACAAATGATAAGATCATCGTTGCTATTAACCAAAATTGACCGATTTCAGCAATCATACTGCCCCATTGATTTCCATAAAATTAAACCGATATAAAAACGCCATGCCTGTAACTACCTATATGGGAAGTAACGTTAGCATGGCGATACCACATTATACGACGGTCATTTGTCCCGCATAAAGCACAAACGTACGCAGCATTAATACACCAAGTAAACTTAGTGATGTCACAACAAAAATAAAGCCTTTGCCATGAACAACTTCTTTTGGCGCAAATGCATTAAGAGCTAATGGCGTAAGCATACCTAAGCCAATCACACCAGCCCAGAACCAAGTTCCCCAAAAACCACCACCAATCGCAGCCCATGCAGCAGCCTCGCCTTGCCCTCCACTAAAGATTAATCCCGTAAAGAAAGTGATAAGAACAAATACTTCAAACACCACAACTGGACGCTCAAAGTTATGTATCCACTTTACAGATGCACTGTGACTTGATTCTTTAAACCCAAGAACACCGAACAGCAAACACGCCGCGGCCCCCGAAGATAAACTTGAGAACAAGAATAAAATCGGTAATACCGGGTTATTTAACATTGGGTAGGTTTGTAAAGCTGATAATAAGAAACCAGTATAAGCTGCCAACATAACCGCTAGCATCGCTAAGAATATTTCTAATGCGTTCTCAAACTGTTCAATCTTCAACAAAATCGTGTCGATAAAAGCAAACTTCCCTTTTAAGAACCCCATGATCTCTTTTCTAAAAATCACTCCAATCCAAGCAAACAGTACGACCATGTATACTTGGAATAAGATAACCCCCATCGACATTACTGACGTAGGGTTAAAGAAGATCATTATTTTCCAAAAAGATAACGGTTTAGTTAAGTGGAAAATCAAAATAGTAAGACCCGCAATAATACCAAATGGCGCTAATATTGCCGTCGCCTTGATAATGCCATTATCCGCAGGGTGACCTTCAATCACTTTACGTTTTAAGTAAATAGATATCATAACCGCACCAGCAGACATACCCGCTAAGAATAGATAGATTGCAATGATCCAGTCCCATACCAAAGAGTCAAAATTAAACGCAGCTTCCCATGCACTCATCTTAAATCTCCCCTTTTTGGTTTGGGATCTTAAATAACTTAGGCTTAGTACCTAGATCCACTTTATCTCGATAAAATACGCTATTGCTTAATACCGCATTAATCTCACTGGTTTTATCGTTCAAGTCCCCAAAGATCAGTGCTTTTGTGGAACAAGATTCAACACACGCAGGTTGTTTACCTTGTGCTAAATTAGTCTCTCGACAAAAATCACATTTATCTGCTGATTTGGTAACAGGATTAAAGAAACGAACTTGATAAGGGCACGCCGCTAAACAGTAGCCACAACCGACACATTTCTCATTATGAACATCAACAATACCTGTTGCTTCATCTTTATAAGCAGCACCAGTCGGACACACCATCACACACGGCGCATTCTCACAATGCTGACATGATTTACGTGTAAAACGATAATCAACATCAGGAAACTCACCACGAGGTTCACTACGGATAATCTCTAATCGAGAAACCCCCTCTGGCACACTGTTCACTTCTCGGCACGCTTCAGTACAGGCTGTACAACCAATACAGGCCGTCTCATCATGCACCATGCCATAACGTTTTGCGCCATCTTCCATCGAATAAGCCAGTGTTTTTTTACTGCTCATTAATGAGGTTGTCGCCACTCCAGTTGTAAAGATCACCGCACCTGAACCCGCTAAAAAAATTCGTCTAGAACAACTCATACTATTCTCCTAGCTTATTTTCTTTCTGATTAAAATCAGCGTGGCAATCAACACACATCTTTATCTTTGATGAATGGTCAAAAGAAAGTACCGCTTCTTTTTCTCCATGAATAACATGACAAGATGAACAAGTTAAGTTTTTAGCATGAACATCATGCGTCCAACTCTTTTCACGTAATCTTTCTGAGGTATGACAATCTGTACATTGGCTATTAGCTTGTAAAATTTCATCGAACGAGAGGGTCACTTTTTCCGTGCCTTGCTTTGATTGTGCCGCAGAATATTTAGTAACTTGGGGTGCGCCTTCTCGATGATCAGGCCCAATTGATTTATGACACTCAACACAATTCACCTCACGTTTAAGAATCGCAAATGAATCTTCTCCGTGAGATCCTTTAAGTGTCTCTTTTTCATCTTTATGACATTGTGTACACGCATAATCGCGGTCACGAATTAATGTCACCTCATGTCGAGTTGATGAATCCGCCTTAACTTGGGGCGATTCATCTGCTGCAACATTCAGAGACAAACCATAGAGACAAAATGCGAAGGTAAGCTTCAACATTGTGACTATGGCGAGTTTGACTTTACCCATTGTATATCCTTCCCTTTCCATACTATTTGATACTGTAAAATATGAACAAATAGCAGGATGAGTAATTGAAATCCTGAAGATATTTCTTCAGCTTTTGGTATCAATTCTCATTGGATAGTTTAGCCACAACGCTTAACAAATATATTTTATATCTAAATGTATCTAGATAATACAATTTGTATCTAATTAAGATGCGCCTTCTACCACTTTTGTGATAATTATCAATAAATGATTATCTCCTTGTATTACAACAAAAATAAGAATCATTCTTCACAACACACCCCTCAAAGGCAATACTTTAGGGTTAGATAGTTTTATTGGTGATGGAGATCACTTATGTAATTTGATGTAAATCAACTCTATCTTCGATGGAAAAATACGTATCTCGCATTTACGTTACACTGAGCAAAGTTTCCAATTCTGATTGATAGTCGCTTTCACAACGCTTGGCTAAATTAATTACAAGAATTTGGAGATACCAATAGTGAAAAAGCAATGGACCCGTCGTTCAGCCGCTGCAATTGTCATGGTGACTACGTTATTATTAAGTAGCCACAGCTTTGCTGCATCTGAAAACAGTGAGCGAGTTGACCCTCGCAATGAAGCTTATGCAAAAGAGCATGCCGATCAATATGAATCATGGCGCTCTACCTCTGATAGCGTACAAATTGAAGATGCATTAGCCGAAGATCCAAATATGGTGATCATGTGGGCAGGTTATGGTTTTGCTAAAGACTATAACAAAGCACGTGGCCACTTTTATGCGATTGATGATGTAAGACAAACCCTCCGCACTGCAGGCCCTACCGATGAAAACTCTGGCCCAATGCCAATGGCATGTTGGAGCTGTAAAAGCCCTGATGTTGGCCGTGTAATCGAAGAGAAAGGCGAAGATGGCTATTTCTCAGGTAAATGGGCGCGTCTAGGTAGCGAAATTCAAAACCCAATTGGCTGTGCCGATTGTCATGACACTCGTAGTGAAGGCTTTAAAAATGGCGAACCCGCTTTAGCGATTACTAAACCTTATGTTGAACGTGCAATGGATGCGATTGGTAAACCTTTTGGGGATCAATCTCGTTTAGACCAACAAGCTGCTGTTTGTGGTCAATGTCACGTTGAATACTACTTCACAGGAAAAACCAAAGCCGTCAAATTCCCTTGGGATAAAGGCACCACGGTTGATGAAATGGAAGAGTACTATGACGAAATTGGCTTTAAAGACTGGACACATAAAGTATCTAAAGCGCCAATGCTAAAAGCACAACATCCAGGTTATGAAACTTGGCGTGATGGTATCCATGGCAAAAACAACGTAACTTGTGTTGATTGTCATATGCCAAAAGTGAAAAAAGAAGATGGCACCGTTTATACTGATCATAAAGTCGGTAACCCATTCGATCGCTTTGAAGATACCTGCGCAAACTGTCATACACAATCTAAAGAAATGCTACAAGGTGTTGTTGCTAGTCGTAAAGCACAAGTACTTAAAATGAAGCTAACCGCTGAACGTCAAATCGTGGCCGCTCACTTTGAAGCTGGGGCTGCATGGGATGCTGGTGCAACTGAAAAAGAAATGGAGCCAATCCTACAAGATATTCGTCATGCACAATGGCGCTGGGATTATGCGATTGCTTCACATGGTGTTCATATGCATGCACCTGAAGTTGCTCTAGAAGTATTAGGGACTGCGGTTGATAAAGCGGCAGATGCTCGTACCAAACTGATCCGTCTATTAGCGAAAAAAGGGATTACGAACCCTATCGCTATACCAGACATTTCAACCAAAGCGGCGGCACAAAAAGCATTGGGTATGGATATGAAAGGTATGGAAGCTGAGAAGAAACACTTCTTAGAAACCGTGGTTCCTCAATGGGAAAACCAAGCAAAAGAACGTGAATCAACCGATTATGCGCCAATAAAATAATCGTCAAATAAAGAGCTAAATCTCATTAGCTAAATACCAATAAATAA
>NZ_WBVP01000019.1 GCF_008933155.1 Aliivibrio finisterrensis
TCAAACCAATGTCATCGATAACCGGGGTATACATCGCTTGTGTCGATAACGCCGTTAAGCTGCCTCCTTGATTGACTCGATACCAGTTATGACGTCGTGTACTATAACTGGCTTGCCCACTCGCTGTCGTCAATTCGCTATATACGCGATATTCGATATTTTCTGTCGGTGTCTCGAGTGCGTCAATGTTAATGTCATAATCAATATTACCTAAGGTACTTTGGACTTGCGAGCTTACATTACTGTATGTGCTGTACGTCGTGCCACCTCCCATGCCTCCAAAGCCAGGCTCTGACATATTGACCTTCAGCCGATAATATTGACCTGCATTGAGATTTTGGCGCGGTGAATAGATTTGTTCAGCCATTCCCATTGCCATCCAATTCACGCCATTAATACTTTCCTCCCACTGATAACTAGCGGTTAAGTTACCATTTAAGTTAATCAATGAAGAAATATCATCCTCTAACGCATTAGGATCTACTATTCCAATTTCATCTTGTTCACTTAGCGGCCTTTCATGGAAAAGAGCAATCTCACTTATTAAATTAACAGTTGCAGTCACTCCAGAGGTCAAGAATACATTCGTGCCATTATCATTAACCGCCACTTGTAACACGAGTTGAAATCCGATGTCATCAAAGGTCACAGTATAACTATTTTGATCTTGTCCTATAGGTGTGTATTGCCCATTTTGGTAACGATACCATTGATATACAACAGTATTGCCTGCAAAACGCGTTGGCGGTTCTAAATTGACGGTCACCCCTGGCATCAACCTAAGCGAGGGTTGAATGACAGGTTGACTCAGATCGATATTACTGTTTAATGGCGTCAATATCGTAGACAATGTTTGATTTTCGATGTTCGTATTGCTTGGATCAGACATGATCGCTTCAACGCGAATGGCAAGACTACTGCTTGTACTATCAACAGAAAACGCATCATTGCTTCCACAAGCCTGTAGCACCGTATCAGTATCATTGTTGTAATAACAATATTCGACTAACGGCGGGTTGATTTCACCACTTCCTATCACTAATGATGGTGTAATAGTCAACCCGTCATAGACATATTGACTATTAGTCTGCATTTGCCTAGGCCAAGGTCGATTTGGTCTTGTATCAGGCTGAAGTGCGCCTACTTGACCTAAATTACTCAGCTCTGTGATAGTTTCGACATTAGCAATCGTATAGCTGCTTTGTAACATGAGATATTGACCAAATTGATCATTATTGACGGTCAAGCGGGTGCCGGTACTTAGCTGAGGAAAACGTGAACTGTATTCGCTATTTGTATCGTTTACTGAACTAACAGCCCACCAAATGTAATCAACCTGTGCCATGGGCTGTTCCACTCGGTTAATTTCAACACGTGTCGTAACCTCTAGACCATCCCCGATTCTATATTGATTCAACGTCGGTGATATTTGTTGGAAAAAATCATAACTATTGAAAGTTAAGGTATAAGGGTTAGACCACCCCATACCATCAGACACTTCGTAAGTCATATTTTGTGGCATGGAATCGCTTCGATCAAAACTGTAAACCAGATCGGTAATGTCGCTGATCAATACCTCATCACCATTATTAACAATAGTGCCATTAAATGTTAATTGACCTTCACTCGGTACACTGGTTATTCGAACGCGGTAAAAATCATCGCCATCAAGGTCGCTATAACTAAAATCGGTGGCACTAAAGCTAAAAGGTGATTGACCATAAATCGATACGTCCGCCGAAGTCGGTGCTCGGTTCGGTTGGTTAAGATCGAAAGTTAGTTGCACAATATCATCATGTTCTAGATCGACTTGATCAAATGTGATGGTATTATTACCTGAATATCGACCGTCAACTTCTAACGACTGTGATCCACGCTGGATCAGCAAATATGGATTGGCGTAGGATACACTGGATAATTGTAAAGCTAAGTCAACCGTATTAAATACCAATGTTATCTGTTTAATTGGGGCTGGTGCGTTATTGGGGCTTTCAAACTCAACTTGCCACTTTCTTTCCACAAAGCTGTTGATCGTTGAGCCTGATGGAATAGGTGGTAATGTTGCGCTCGGACTCGTCTGTACGGTTGAAAAATCTCCGTCATCGTGCCCAAACAACAAAAACTCATTTTTGTTAATTAAATCATAGTCACTGTCAACAGGTGAATAAGGGTCAAAGCCCAATTGTAAAAAGCTGGATGCTCCGACATCAACAAAAAAGTCTTGATTACAATCAGTTGATGCTGATGCGTTGTGACCCAAGACTTCCAGATCGTTGGTATAACCTGTGCCAGTTTGACTTTGTGGGATCCGTCCTATCGCGCGTGTGAGTTTTAAACCAATGTAACGACCAACGACAAATGCTTCACAACCTGAAAGCGATTTTCTAAACAGTAACACCTCACTATGAGAGGCTGTCGGAGTAAGATGACCACCACGGTTTTTATTAATACCGTACTCACTAAAGAGTCTCGAATCAGCGCCAATGTCTAAACTATTTGTGTCAACCAACTCACCTTCTCGGTATAGGTTTTGTGTACATTCCTGACGATTTGCCTGCATAGGGTTTGCGTTTGGAATTGGCATGCACGAATTTCTTAACTCAAGCACTTGAGACACATCTTGTTCCCAGTCCCCAAAATCCCCGCTGTAGTTAATACCTGCACCGCTATCATTAGGCTGCCACGCACGCCAACTTGTTTCATATTTACCTCCAAACTGATGTATTTGTAGCGACATATTTGGTTCATTTGGCCACGAGTAGCCTGTTAGTTGAACGGTCCTTGTTGAGAAGGTTGAATACCAATCCACGGCTACTTCTGTATATCCTAAGATTTGGATCAGCGTAAAATTATCGAACCATACATCACTACTATCTAGCTTGTGCACTAATGCATCAAATTCTGTGCTT
This sequence comes from Aliivibrio finisterrensis, assembly GCF_008933155.1. Classification (GTDB taxonomy): domain Bacteria; phylum Pseudomonadota; class Gammaproteobacteria; order Enterobacterales; family Vibrionaceae; genus Aliivibrio; species Aliivibrio finisterrensis. The sequence continues at coordinate 2,910 of NZ_WBVP01000019.1, forward strand.
TCAAATTCGAGTGAGGCAGAACCTTTAAACATCATTGATGATGCGTTATACACTGGTCGCCCAGCATCCCCGACAGCGCTGTCAGTAGTCGGTATGGCAAGGCCACCATTACCTGTATAATTCATGTCGTAAACATGCCGATCCAGCCCAGACTTATCTTTCCAACATGCTACCTCATCGCCATCGCTGGCCGGTGTGCTACATGCTGTATCAGTAAACAGTGTGTTAGAGTCATTCACATCAAGCCATAACTCTAAACTGCTTTTTAAATCTAACTGATTGAGCATGATGTCTTCAAATACTGTGTATTTAGTTTCTGACAGGGGTAAACGAGCGATAGAAGTGTCAAAATACAGGACTTTGGTGATAGTCGTGTTATTATCGACAAACGCAATTTCCACCGCATTATAGCGAGCACTACCGCTACTATCGACGGTGTAACTGTTTGTCGTATTTGTCAGATTAATCGGTGAGTTAACATTATTGTACGGTTCACCTAAGTCACTTGCTGAATTGGTACCGAACCATCGATATGTCACATTGCGGTTTACCGCAATGCCATTTATCTGCAAGCTGCTTGAGGTAATCGTGATCGTCTCACCATTTTCAATAATGGGGAATCTTATATCATGAGCGCTGAGGATGTTATATTGGAAAGCTGTTGCTGTTTGATATGCTGGCGTTTGCGTTGAGTCTATTATGATGTTGCCAGATGTGAGTCTTGCAAATATACGCTCACCTACGTTCATATCATTGTCGTTGAGCTGTATTGTGGGACTATTACTGCTCAATAACTGCTCACTGTTTCCGTCCGTTTTATACCAATCGATTTGCCAGCGGCCATACCTTAGTTCATCACTCGGGTTTAAACCGACTTCAGTGCCAGCAGCAAGAGGCTGGGTGTATGTCAAACTGATGTCTTGGGCATACGCCTTAAAAGCGATACCAAAAGCTAGGGCCGTTACGATTGCCATTTTAAATAAAAATGTAATTTTGTTCCAAAATAAAAAATTAAACAAAATATTATCCTCATGACATGAATGAATCAGTGAGCTTCATTTTTGTATAATCTGAGCTTGGCATTGTTTTTTTGCGCTATACAAGTAAAATTCTTGAATAAAGCATTGTTTAAAAACACTTTTTCATCACTTTATTTCAACGCCATATTTTACATTAAATGAATGATTTTAAACTCACTATAGTTATAACCATAGACTATATTTTTAAAATTAATCCTCAAATACGGCTTTGTTGTGTATTTAATTTAAAATTGGAGCAACCTCGTCCATGTATTTTTTAGTCAATATGACAAATTTTAGGCATACCTAACCCAGTAAGCTTGTTTAACGCTTTTATCATCGCCTAAGTTACCTACCTGTGCACTGTAATTTCTTAAGCTTAGTCGTCATCTTAGTGATTTTGTTGTTTCTGAAAAACTTAAACCTGAGATGGTGGGAGATAAAGTCTACTTTCTAAAACTCGGACCATGCAGCTCATCGAGCATTTAACTAAGAAATCTATTTCAATACGAGTCAGAACATTACTTACGTCAAGACGGAATTTGGTGTGAGCTACACCGCTACAAGCTTACTTGTATCCAGAATTACATATAATGTTCAGATACTGGGGGCTGCATCGTCAATTGAATGGGTATAGCCTCATAAAAACACAACCAAAAGGAACCAAATTAAATGGCCAATTGCGCTCATTTTATTTCCCTTATCTTATCATTCGATTACTGATAATTGATTAAACCGTAAATTAGATCACTTTAGTTAATCGTCAGCGCCACACTTTGCACATTCATCATAGGTTCTCTCTCCTTCACTAATGACCGTGTATTGACCCACACAGTTTTCACACAGTGAAAATACAGGATAGGTTTCTTTTTGTCTTTTGGAAGACGTATCTCCTTCCGTTGTATAAAATTTTCTCACAAGCACTCCTAAGTTAGGCAAATTCTTAACTATAGAAAAACACTCGACAATATGAAGTGCCGAGTGTTTTTAATAATACCAATGTAATTAATTAGGTGATCTATTTATTACCAGTTATCTGGGTATTTTCTTTTATTCTTCTTACCAGTACCTTCTGGTTTTGCTACTGGTTTAATTGCTTCTAATAAAGCTTCTGTGATCTCTTCATCTACTTCAAAACCCTCTACTTGCTCACGCTCAAGTCGGATCTTGTTTTTCTTTTCAATAATTTTAAAGTGATGGTAATCTTCAAAATCAATTAATGATAATGCTAGACCCACTTCACCAGCACGGCCACTTCGGCCAATACGGTGCATGTAATCTGCTGGGCTTCTTGGTAAATCAAAATTGATAACCACTGGCAGTTTTTCAATATCTAAACCACGAGCGGCAATATCTGTAGCAATCAGTACATCAATCTCACCCGCTTTAAAGCCTTCAAGAACACGGCTACGAGCGCCTTGGCCTTTATCACCATGAAATACTTCAGCGGTAATTCCACGTTTAGATAACTTATCTGCTAAGTGATTACAGCTATTTTTAGCATTAACGAAAATAAGCGCTTGGCGCCACTGCTGCTGATGGATCAAATGCGCTAATACGGCTGTTTTTTCACCTTTATTAACGGTAAATACGCGCTGTACTAACGTACTTGCATCTGCACTTTGTAATTGAAGTTCTACAGGGTTATTAAGTAATGCCTGAGTTAACGTTTCTACTTCTTCTGGAAACGTCGCTGAAAATAACAGTGTTTGTTTTTGCTTTGGCGCTAACGCTAATAGCTGAGACAATTCTTCAGTAAAACCAAGACTTAGCATTCTATCGGCTTCATCAAGTACTAAGGTTTTTACTTGATCTAACTTAATGGCATTACTTGAGATCAAATCTAGTAATCGACCTGGCGTTGCAACTAAAATGTCGCAACCACCACGAAGGTTCAGCATTTGTTTATTAACAGATACACCACCAAACACAGACACCGTTTTAATCGCACCATTAAAATGCGCAGAATATGATTTGATACTATCAGCGACTTGTTGTGCAAGCTCACGAGTAGGAACTAAGATAAGGCCAGTAACATAATTGCCTTTATTGCTGTGGGGTTTCCCTGACTGCTGCTCAAAAATTTGCTGCAACATAGGCAATGCGAACGTTGCTGTTTTACCTGAGCCTGTATTTGCCCCTGCAATTAAATCACGTCCGGCTAATACACTTGGGATAGCTTGTGCTTGAATAGGCGTTGGCTGTTGATATTCCAACTCTGTTAATCGTGCTAACAATGGTGAAATAAGGCCAAGTTCTGCAAAGTTGGCTGGTGCTGTCGTCGTGCTCATGAATATAAAGGGCTCAAAGCTAAAATAATAGCCGGTTATTTTAGCTTATTTATGCCCTCTACGGTTAATTAAATCGTTTTTTTCCAATACGCGTAAAGGCCATTAATATCAGACGAACACAGTAAGTCCATTGCACCTTTAATTTTCTCTTCACTCCACTGCCACCACTTCATTTCTACTAGCTGAGCAATCTCAGTCTCTGTAAAACGATAGCGGATATGTTTAGCCGGATTTGAACCCACAATGGAGTATGGTTCTACATCTTTAGTCACCACAGCACGACTTGCTATGATTGCACCATCACCCACAGTGACACCACTCATGATCATTGCTTCTGTACCAATCCAAACATCATTACCAATAACGGTATCACCAGCACGTTCAAAGCCATCTTTAGCATCAGCAAAGTTATCGTTATCGTTATCTTGATAGAAAAATGGAAAGGAGCTTACCCATTTATGTTGGTGTCCTTGGTTTCCTGCCATCATAAAAACAGCGCCTGACCCAATAGAACAATAACTACCAATAATTAGCTTATCAATATCTGTTCTATCAGAAAGCAAATAGCGAGCACAATCATCAAAGCTGTGATTATGGTAATAACCAGAATAGTAACTGTGCTCACCAACAATAATATTGGGGTTAGTTACTTGCTCTTTTAATGACTTACCAATAAAAGGGCTTTCGAAATAATTGTTCACTATCTACTCTCTCTTTAATAAACAGCTAGATATTAGCCAAAATCACAAAGCCATTATAAATACCTATTTTTTAATACACCAAATAATTCTCAGTAACTTTGTGTGTTAAAACTTATCCGCATCAATTTCAAAAAGCGTTAAATCACTTCTGATTGGTTTATATTCCCAGGGAGGATCAATCACAAAGACGTTATCTACACCTAATTTGTTTAAAGCTGATATTGAGTAATACCAACCATCATAATCTTCTCCGTCAAACAGAGAAAAAGCCGCACTTTGGCCCAATGTCGTGATCCTTTGATCAACCCCCATCATGGAATAGAAATCCGCTTCACGTTTTGTGGATTTTTCCATGTATTTAGTCATTTCATTTAATGTCTCTTCACGCTGTTGAGTAGATAAACTCGCCAGCTCCTTTTCGAACTCACTATAATCAAACTCGTTACTGCTTGCCCCACCATGAAAACCAATAACAGCACGGTTACTTATTACTTTTCTTTTTCCGCTTGGAAATACATAATTTGCGCATGATGAAAAACAATAATCGTTCACTTCAACGGTTAAGTTATTTTTATAAACAAACTCACCGAGATCCATCCCAAGGTTAATTTCTCCACCATAACTCTTAATTTCTAATGTTTTAATCTGTCCATTATTTTTATATAACGACAACAGCGTTTCATTAGCGTCGTCAGAGATATCCCCTTCATAGACGAACTTATCTCCCTTAACGACCACCGTCGTCTCTAACTCAGCCATAGCTGAGGGTGCATTACATAAAACAAAACCTAAATAAAGACAATTGGTTACACGCATTATTCAACCTCAATGTTAAATTTCTAAAATAATAAACGCCAATCTATTCGTTATACTGAAGTATAAGTAGTCATTCGATATTCAATTGAAGTTTTAGTTCCTAGAGATTGCACATTTAAAAGTAATATATTTTCCCCCATCATCGTAGCGTAACCAAAACGAATCATATGTTGATTAGAGTGCAATATTTAACCGTCAGTAAGAAGCTGACGACTAGATAATGAACTGATTCTTGGGCGAATTATTCAGACTCTACACTTGATCCGAAAATTTAGAATACAATTCAGGTTCTTTGCTTAATAAATTAAGTACCTTACTGGCTAAACCTGTTGGGTTACGTCTTCCTTGCTCCCAACTTTTCACGGTATCAACGCTAACATCCATTGCCTGTGCCAACTCTTTTTGCGTTACATGTAACTGTTCTCGGATGGCCTTTACGTCTGCTATTTCATAACGTGTAACGTTACCTTCCAAATTTCCTTTTTTTATTTCAACCGCTTGTTCTAGTGATTTAATGATGTCATCTGCAATACTACTCATGGTTGTACCTCATTTTTCAATATAGAAACTAGCGTCTTCATTTGATTGCATGGCTAATAGCCCTATCCTTCTCGATAGTAAAATGAGGTACATAGTACCCCTTCAATTGTGAGTATACATGAGATTAAAAATAGAGCAATTTAGGCTTTTTATTTAATTGGTGCTTGCGCCAAAACGCAACACACTGCGAGCAATAAACTCAATTGCATGACTTAACATCCCCCTTATATCCCCAATTAAAATGTGATCACACCATCTTTTTGTGCGTTTTTTTTCAACAAAGAATCGATCTCATTCACAGCTTGATGCTTTGCCTCTAGCCAATTAAATAATTCGTTCTACTATGCCATCGAAACGTTTCGATGAGTGTTGTTTCATAATAAAACTCAGAATAGAGATGTAGATTTTAAAATAAATTATGCATGTCTCCAGTCTTTACTGGCTTGCATCTTCTAAATGTAGAACAGATTATTCAGTGCATTCTGAATGATAAAATAAATGGATGAAACATTATGTTTATTAAAAATAGTACTACTCAACATCCTGACGGATTCTTAAATAAGACACCTATTTTTCAGTTCTTGTTATTATCTTCCGTTTTTGCACTTTGGTCTGCAGCAGCTGCGCTAAATGATGTACTGATTACACAATTTAGAGCTATTTTTGATCTATCCAATTTTGCTTCTGCTTTAGTTCAATCTGCATTTTATGGTGCTTATTTCCTTGTTGCTATTCCTGCATCAATGGTCGTTAAAAAGGCGTCTTATAAATTTGCCATTCTGCTGGGCTTAGGCTTATACATTTTAGGTTGCTTAATGTTCTTCCCTGCTTCATTGGCAGGTACTTACACCATGTTTTTAGCAGCTATTTTCTGCATTGCCATTGGTCTCTCATTCTTAGAAACCTCTTGTAATACCTATTCAGCCATGATCGGTGAACCTGAGCGTGCAACATTACGATTAAATATCTCTCACACCATCAATGCAATGGGCTACATTATTGGTCTATTACTTGGTAAATACCTTATCTTTCAAGAAGGCGTTGACGTAGAACACATGATGAATACGTTAACAGGTGCCGAGCTTGAAGCCTTTAAAGTACAAGTACTGCAGCAAACACTGACACCATACAAATGGTTGGTTGGTATTATTGCTACCGTTGCGACCTTAATTGCAATTACAGAATACCCGAAATGTAAATCAACAATGGGACAAACAACACAAACTGCACAACCATCATTTGGTGAAACACTGACGTACCTTATGAATAACAAACGATTCTTTAAAGGTATCATCACACAATTTGCTTATGTAGGTATGCAAGTCGCAGTATGGTCATTCACGATTCGTTTAGCGCTTGATCTTGACCACACCATGGTAGAACGCGATGCCGCCAACTATTTACTGTATGCATTCATTATGTACTTTTTAGGTAAACTGGTTGCTAACTACCTATTTACTAAGACTTCTCAAGAAAATGTATTAATGGGCTACTCGGCGATAGGTGTTGTGTGTCTGTTATACGTTACCTTCGTAAATGATTTTAGCGCAGTATGGTTTGCTGTTGGTACTTCAGCGCTGTTCGCACCTTGTTGGGCAACGATCTTCGCATCAACATTACAATCGGTTGATACACGTTATACTGAAACCGCGGGCGGATTTGTGGTTATGTCCATCATTGGTGGTGCTGCTATCCCTGTCGTTCAAGGTCTACTGGCAGACTCTATTGGTATGCAATCGTCCTTTATCGTGAATGCCGTATGTTTCTCTGTTGTTTTCTTTTACTTCATGAATGAAAAGAAACACAAACAAGCCTTCACTTATAACAATACAGTAAGTGCATAACCTATCAATCCAACTAGGGCCACCACTTGATGGTTGGCCCATTGATTAACGAGTTGCCCTATGTTCACTATCCCATTATCAAAAACGCTTTTCAAATCAGAAAAAAATTCCTTAATCAGCTCAACGGATTTCCAGGTAAGTACATTTACTTATCAGTCAGGTGTTGAGGCCATTGAAATTCAAAACTCACAAGGCCACCTTATTGTTTTGCCTTTTATGGGACAAATGATTTGGGATGCGGAGTTTTTAAATATCGATCTCTGCATGAAAAATATGTTTCGTGAACCAAAGCCTGCAAAAACGATTATTGAAACCTACGGCTGCTTTGCATTTCACGCTGGCATGATCAGCATGGGTTGCCCTACGCCATTAGACACGCATCCACTGCATGGTGAAATGCCATGCGCTTCGATGGATCAAGCATGGTTAGAGATTGATTCAGACTGCATTACATTAAAAGGAACCTATGAATACGTCATGGGTTTTGGTGACCATTACCTTGCCACACCTTCTGTATCATTAAAGAAAGACAGCAGTCTATTTGACATTAATATGAGCGTAAAAAATCTCGCCAGCGTACCGATGCCACTCCAGTATATGTGTCATATTAATTGCGCGTATTTTGCTGATGCCCTGATGACGCAAACCATTCCAGATAATGGCATAACACTACGAGAAAGCATCCCTGCTCATGTTAAACCAACAGAGCAATGGAAAGCTTATAATGACGAATTAAAAGTATCATCACCCATTCATACCCTCAACAAACCAGAGATGTATGATCCTGAAATCGTTTATTTTATGGATAATCTTTCTCAATACGGTGAAACCGCTTCTTTCCAAATGGATATTGGCGAACACCGTCTCCTAACTGAGTTTAGTACCGCTGAATTTAACAGCGCGACTCGATGGATTTTATACAATGGCGATCAACAAGTGGCGGCTTACGCATTGCCTGCAACTTGTCGTCCTGAAGGGTTTCTTACGGCAAAAGAGAAAGGAACTTTGCTCTATTTGCAACCTAATGAAGAGCGTCATTTCTCGGTTCGTACGGGGATTTGTCACAAATAAAGTCACGCTTATCCGCTAAAAGCACAATATGTAAAGGTCGATCACACTTAGTTATATTATTGGATGAAATCCTGTTTGCATTCGCTTAAAATAACCATCGAAACGTTTCGATGGTGGTTGTATCCATAATATTAAGGATTATTTATGAAAAAGAACACGCTTCTCAACGCCGATTTATCCCATTGTATTGCCACTCTGGGTCATACTGACGAAATCACCATTTGCGATGCTGGGTTGCCTATTCCTGCCCCATCTAAACGCATTGATTTAGCGTTAATTAAAGGCATTCCTACGTTTATTGATACCGTAAAAGCGACCCTTTCTGAGATGCAAATTGAAGGCGTTATCCTTGCTGAAGAATTTAAAACCATCAGCCCAGAATGCCATGCAGAATTACTCCGCTTGATTGAAATAGAAGAAGCATTAAGAGAGAAGCCAATTGCCATTTCTTATCTGCCTCATGAAACATTTAAAACGCGCACTCATCAAAGTAAAGCCATCGTTCGTACTGGGGAATGCACCCCTTATGCCAATGTGATTTTTCAATCTGGTGTGGTTTTTTAACCTATTACCCTCATTTAATTAATTGTAATTCCTGATCCTAATACATCAGGAATTAACCAAAAAGATAAAGGCGCATTATGAATAAATTAGTTGTTTTAGGTAGCGTAAACGCAGACCACGTTCTTCAAGTTGCTTCTTTCCCACGTCCAGGGGAGACGTTACACGGCCACAGTTATTCCGTTATTCCGGGAGGAAAAGGCGCAAACCAAGCCGTTGCTGCAGCCCGTTTAGGCGCTGATATCGCATTTATCGCAAGCGTAGGTGACGACAGCTTTGGTCACCAAATGATTGAAGCATTTAAAATCGATGGCATTAATACCCAAGCCGTAATGATAGAAGAAAACACCCCAACAGGCATTGCAATGATCCAAGTGGCTGCAACGGGTGAAAACAGCATCTGTATCTCCGCCGAAGCAAACGCACGACTAACAGCAGAGCGCATTGCCCCTCATCACGGATTAATTGAAGCGGCTGATACCCTATTAATGCAGCTTGAAACCCCTATTGAAACCATCGAAAAAGCGGCACAAGTTGCCAAAGCCGCAGGTACTAAAGTCGTATTAAACCCAGCCCCTGCGCATCAATTAAGTGATGACTTATTGCAACTTGTTGATATGATTACTCCAAATGAGACAGAAGCTGAATTACTAACAGGCATTGAAGTAACCGATATGGCAAGTGCTCAACTGGCTGCTGACGCCCTTCATGCAAAGGGTATTGAAACGGTAATGATCACCCTTGGCAGTAAAGGGGTATGGATAAGCCAAAATGGTTCTGGTCGCCAAGTTGAAGGCTTCAAAGTACAAGCAACTGACACAACAGGTGCCGGTGATACTTTTAATGGCGCGTTTTTAACAGGATTACAGTCTGGCCGTAAATTGGACGATGCAATCAAATTTGCTCATGCTGCGGCGGCAATCTCAGTAACTCGAATGGGTGCTCAAACCTCAATTCCTTCTATTACAGAAGTAGAACGTTTTTTACTAGAGCATTAATACCGATTTTGATGTCTTTATGAGCAAAATACCTTTGTGATTTGCTCATAAAGACATAAATAAAGGATTGAATTTATGGCAACAATCAAAGATGTAGCCAAACATGCAAGTGTCTCAACCTCTACAGTAAGTCATGTTTTAAATAAAACACGCTTTGTTAGTGAAGACATTTCTGAACGAGTAATGACCGCAGTCACAGAGCTAAATTATGCCCCCTCTGCACTCGCTCGTAGCTTAAAAGTCAATCATACAAAAACCTTTGGTATGTTAGTTACGACTTCTACCAACCCCTTCTTTGGTGAAGTCGTAAAAGGCGTTGAGCGACGTTGTTATGAAATGGGCTATAACCTCATCCTATGCAATACCGAAGGCGATGCAAAGCGTGTCCATTCAAGTTTAGATACCCTACTGCAAAAGCGCGTTGATGGCTTATTGCTGATGTGTACCGAAATTGAAAACCAAGTGCTTGAGTTATTCTCTCGTTACCAAGCTGTACCAACCGTGGTAATGGATTGGGGCCTGATTGATTTTCCAAGCGATAAAATCCAAGATAACTCCCACCACGGGGGTTATTTAGCAACAAAACACCTAATTGAACAAGGTCATACTGAAATTGGTTGTTTAACTGGCCCTCTTAATAAGCTACAAGCACAACAACGTTTAAGTGGCTTTGTGCAAGCAATGGAAGAATCAGGATTAGAGATCAATAAAGAATGGATTGCCTCTGGTGACTTTGAATGTGAAGGTGGTGAAGCCGCTTTTAATGAACTTCATCGTCGAGGGAAGTTACCTACCGCACTCTTTGTATCCAATGACATGATGGCAATGGGTGTCATTAATTGCGCGAGTAAAAAAGGCATTTCAGTGCCTAATGACATTTCAATTGTTGGTTATGATGATATAAAAATGGCCAAATACATTACGCCGTCATTAACCACTATCCACCAACCAAAGCACCGATTAGGGCAGCAAGCCGTTGATTCATTATTGGAAAAAATCCAAACCAAATCAGAAACTAATCATGTAATACAGCTTGAGCCGACTTTAGTCGTGCGTGATAGCGTCAAGCCAATAATCGCTTAATCATTTTTCAACAATCCCCCTCAAAGATAGAGTGCATCTAAAATAAGCACTCTATCGTTAATACCCTTCTCGCACCGCAAGATATCGTGCAAATTTAGGTATTCCGTTGTCTGTATAGCCATTATATCGGTAAGTAATTTGCTGCCCCAATTTAGGCGGTTCTTCTCTTAACGCTTGCGTTAACCCACTGCCGATCTTAAATTCTTTTCCATCTGGCATTTTCAATATCAATGCCCCAACCATACCCCGATACTTTCCTTTTCCTGCGGTATAGCCAATAACAATTGCTTCTGCATCCTGATGTTTTTTCAGTTTAATCAAATCATCATGTCGTCCTGGACGGTATACAGTATCAACTCTTCTCAACATTACCCCTTCCCCTTTTCGTGCTGAAATATCTTCTAATACATCAAACAGCATTTCTTCAGAGCTTATCGGATGTTGATCTACTAATTTTAAATGTGGAATATCAAGCGCTTTAATCATGGTTGATAATTCATAGTACCGTTTTGGAAACATCCCCGCAGAGCTAGGTAAGTCAAACATCATAAAACGAATATCTCGCCAAGAGTCTTCATCTGGCTCTGAATCAAGTACCGTTCTCGCTACCTTTTGAAAACCACCACGACCTGCCCATAGCTCCCCATCAATAGGGTGATCAGGCAAAGGATCGGTAAACCAATCTGGCGCGTGCAATTTGTGTCCTTTTCGAGTTAACAGCTCAGAACCAGACCAGTAGGCCCTTATGCCATCGAGTTTTTCACTCAACCAGTAGGCATCAATATCAACTGAACTCTCGTAATTCATCGCCAGTGAAATCGCAATTGTGGCTGTGTTTGGCTCATCTAAAGCAATAACAGGTTGAGAAAGTGCTCCCAAAGCAACAAGTGTTGAGAGTTGGACCTTTTTCATTTAATGATCTCCTATATATAAATAATACTGTTCATTGATGAACCATCATTGCATATTATTTATACAGAAAAAGACCTACTCCATAGTTATCCCTTTCTCTACGATCCATATCTACATTCAATGTAATCTTACTTTAAGTAATGCATATTTGTTTGCATCCACTCAACAGGACCTGTTTGTATATACACTATTACTATTTTTGTTATTAAATTGACTTCTGCCAAATTAATAGCGTAACGACACTGCTTAGTCTCACATTATTCATGCAAAAGTAATGTTTATAACATATCAATATGAGAGCTTTAAATTATAGATAAAACAAATAAGAAACATCAATTCATATAACATGACTACGGAAAGCAGTGAAATGAAAAGACCTCAATTAAAAACCTCTATCGCTATGGCTGTTGGCTTAGCCCTCTCTAGTAATGCATACGCAGAAATTATAATTTCTCAATATGTTGAAGGCGGAAGTTACAATAAATCATTAGAAATTAGTAATACTGGTGACAACGCGATATCACTCTCTGGTTACGTTCTTAAATCCAAATACAATGGGTTAAACGAATGGAAAAATGATCTCGATTTATCCTCCATTACCTTAGATGCAAAAAGCGTTTACGTTATTTCAAACAGTAGATCATCTGACTCAATCCTAACCGTAACAAACAGTACTGAAAGCATTGTAAATCACAATGGCGACGAAACTTATATGCTGTTTAAAGATGGCGTAGAGCATGATCGAATTGGTATTGATGGCGATGTAGATTGGGGCAAAGATAAGAGTTTTGTTCGAGCTGATTTAACCCCAAGTACCACATTTAATGCCTCTATGTGGCTTGAAAAACCAAAAGACAATATTGAAGGGCTTGGTAAATATCAAGAAGGCGTAACGCCACCTCCTCCATTTGCTTGTGAAACAGATTCTGGCTCCTCTCCAACCTTTACTGAAATTAATCAAATTCAAGGCACAGGCAGCAAATCGCCTCTAGTGACCAGTGGGTTTATTTCTGAAGAAGAGTACTTTGTTCAAGGTATTGTGACTGCGCGTGGTGAAAGCTTGTTAAAAGGCTTTTATTTACAGGGCTTGAATGATGATTTTGATCCCAACAGCTCAGAAGGTATCTTCGTAAGCACAGGCAGTGCGCCATCACAAGAGATCCAACCTGGTGCTATTGTGTGTGTAAAAGCCAAAGTTCAAGAATACTATAACCAAACACAACTAAAGCCTGATACCAATAACTATGTAGTTCAAAAGACTGAATCTCCAGCGAAGGTCAACAAACTCGTTATTAATGAAGGCGAAACACTAGCAGACGCATTAGAACGTCATGAAGGAATGAAAGTACAACTCACTTCTCATTCAGATCTGCGTATTACACGAAACTTTAGCTTTGATTATGGTAGCAAGCGTAACAACATGGTGCTATCTCATGGTGAACCACTATTTAAACCAACACAGTTATTTGCTGCAGAAAGCCCTGAAGCCATTGCATTAGCAGAAGAAAATGCAAAACGCCAAATTACTATTGAATCTGATAACAAAGCCGCGAACGGAAAAGTACCTTACTTCCCTGATTTTGGAACTGATATCGACCAAGACGGTAGTGCGGATTCCTATCTACGCTTAGGCGCACGTATTGAAGGCTTAGAAGGAGTTATCGCTTACTCTTACGGTCAATATCGTTTAGTTGCCTCAAATACCATCACACAAAACAATGTTATTACTCAAGCTCTGAACGATGATGGCTCAACACTATTTAATGTTGAGCGAACAGATAAACCAAGCATCGGTAATGAAACCTTAGCCGATACTAGTGAAGACATAACAATTACGAGCTTTAATGTACTTAATTACTTCACCTCTGTCGCTATCGGTGGTGACCAAAATCCAATAGGCCAAAATCGTGGTGCCGTTAATGCCGATGATTTTGCTGTTCAACAAGCAAAAATCTTATCTGCACTCGTTGCTATTGATGCCGATATTATTGGTTTAATGGAAGTAGAAAATAATGGCTTTGGTGAAAACAGTGCGATTAATGATCTAACCACTGCATTAAATGCACAATTTGAAGATGAAGAAGATCACTACAAATACGTTGAGATTAAAAACAAAGACAAGTACCAAGGCGAATACTTAGGCTCAGATGCCATTATGGTTGCCCTGCTTTACCGTCCAAGTGAAGTGAAACTCAAAGGCAAAGCGCGTGTTATCAAAACACCAGAACAACACATTGCCGAAAACACCATTACTCGAGACAACAATGGCACCATTGAATTTAACCCTGCTTATGACAAATACCAACGTCATAGCCTAGTGCAAGAATTCATGGTTAAAGAAGCCAAGGAGCCATTAACCGTCGTGGTTAATCATCTAAAATCAAAAGGCTCAGAATGTATCGAGCAATGGCAGAATTTTGAAGAAGACAACGACCCAGCCGACCTACAAGGTAACTGTAACCGCTTTAGAGTATCCGCAGCGAAAGCCATTGGTGATGATCTTGAAACCGTTAAAGGCGATATTCTAATCCTAGGTGATATGAACGCCTATGGCATGGAAGATCCCCTACTAACACTAACCGATTACAGCCAAGAGAAATACAACCGAGATATCTTTACTGCAGCTTACACCACACTCGGTACTGATAAAGAAGGTAACCCACTCCCTTATGAAGAAACGGGCAGCCAAATAACCCAAGGTTATGGTTATATCAACCTAAACACACACCTACATGGCACAGAGACCTTCTCTTACACCTACTCTGGTGAATTAGGTAATCTTGACCACGCCTTAGCCAATGAATCACTGGTTGAACGTATTACTGAAATTGAAGATTGGCACATTAATGCAGCAGAAAGTAATTTATTTGAATACAGCCCGAAATACACGGGGGACATGGCGAAATACAATGACATGTATTCAGCATCCGATCATGATCCTATCGTTATTTCACTCGAGTATGAAAAAGCAGCATCATTTAACTTTTTTGCGCTGGCTTCATTGTTTGGGTTTGGTTTCTTACGCAGAAAACTCTCTAAACAAAAATAGTACCAAGACTTAAAATAACAAAGGGTGGCGACTGTATTTTATTTATACAACGGCACCCTTTTTATTAGAGTTAACTTTTATAATATCAATGTAACTAATTAGATGGTCTATTTATCCCGACAGAGAGGGATGATCTAACTTTTCCTTATTCTCAACACCACTTTGCATAATCACTGCATCGTTATTACAAAATGGTGTCATGGTTACCGTAATATCCCCTAAAGTATCCTCAGACGAAACGGCTTTGCAATGCTCTTTAACCATATAAGAAACATGAATTTTTAATACCAAAATACTGATAATACCAAACACAATATTACCTAGAGCTTGTCCATAAAGAACGCCAATACCGCCATACCACTGCGCCCCAAAATACACGAATGGCAAGGTACCAATAGTGGCTTTACTTAAATTCAGTGCCGTTGAATACAATGGCTTGCCTAGATTATTAAAAGACGTATTCGCAACAAACATGGCACCATTAAAAATAAAAGTAATAGCAACCACGGTACAGAATGTCGTCATAATAAGAGCAGCATCGTCCACCAAGCTAAACCAAGCAATAATTTGATCTTGAAGTAGGTACAAAATCAAAGAAACGAAGACACAATAAACCGATGAAAATAATAATGAATTTCTTAACGTCTCTTTTACTCTATCGACTCGTTTAGCACCGTAATTTTGTCCAATAATAGGCCCAACTGCACCTGACATAGCAAAAATCACAGCAAACGTCACAGGGATTAATCGGCCAATAACGGCGAAACCAGCCACAAAATCCTCACCAAATGGTGCAAGTGTCGAGGTCACTATCGCATTTCCAATTGGCGTTGCGGTATTGGTAATAATTGCCGGGATCGCAATAGTAAATATGGCTGGCGTATGATGTTTGATGTCTTTCCATTGAGGTAGTGTGACCAATTTATGAGTCACGATTAATGGATAGAGTGAGAAAATTAAAACCGTCAAACGTGAAATAACAGAAGCAATCGCAGCCCCTTCCACATTCATGTTAAAACCAAAGATAAAGATAGGATCAAGTACCGCATTCACAAGACCGCCATAAAGCGTTGCAAGCATAGAACGCTTCGCATCACCAACGGCTCTTAAGCCTGCCCCAGCAGCCATTGCTATCGCGATAATAGGCGTACTTGGTAATAAAATAGAAAGGTATGCTTGTGCTCGCTCTGCCACAACTCCTTTTGCCCCTATCATTGCAAGTAACTCAGGAATAAAGGAGAACATGATGATAGTAACAATACTATTTACAATAAAAGCGATAACTAAAGTACTTGAAGCCAGCTGTTTTGCTCTATCATTTTCTTTTGCTCCTAATGCCTTAGAAACAAGAGCTCCCATTGCAATGGATGAGCCAATAGAAACAGAAGTAGAAAAGAAAATAATTGTCCCAGCAAACCCGATAGCTGCCGCTAACTCAACCTGCCCCAGCATACTAATGAAAAACATATCGAGTAAATCAACAACAAACAATGCCATTAATCCGATAGAAGCCGTTCCCGACATCACCAATATATGACGCATTGTAGAGCCCTGAACAAATTTCGCCGATTGATCACTCACTCATCTTCTCCAATTACTGAAATAATTCTCAATACAATTTAAACCTATAAAAAAACCACACCAATGTGTGGTTTCTTTATTCAAAAAAAGTACTTACATTCCTAAATCTTCGCTAATACGATCGATCTCTTTAATGTCCATCTGTAATAATTGAAGTTCATCATTATATTGTGCAATTTGTTTTTTTGCTTCTTCTTGACGCTTACATACGTCCGATTTCACATCCCAACTTTTGCCTTCCAAATACACCGCACAATCTTTAGCAAGTTGCTTCTCATTAGCCTCTGCTACTTCAATTTTCACTTCAAGATCACCCGCTTCTTCTTTTAACTGTAGCTGACGCTGAAATAATTGCTTAGCACGAGACAACATAGTTAGCTGTAGATCAACTTGATTAGTCAATTGAGTGATTTGCTTATCTTGCTCTTCTACTTGCATACCCAATGAAGCGTTATGAGATTTTAATGCCCCGACTTCTTTGGTTATCGATGTGCGTTTTTTAGCTTCAGCGGCAATAGCTTGTGCCTTATCTTCCTCATTTACTTTCTTTTGCTCTTCTAAAGCTTGCTCTTTTTCTCTCGAAATCAACACATCAAGCTCTGCATTTTTTACGTCAGCTTGCTTCAATTCTGCTTGATATTGCTTGGCTTTCGCTTCTAGCTGAGTATAAGCCGCAGACCATTTATTATCAGACAGACTCGAACCAATTAGCCCGCCAGCAATGGCGCCAATGATTAAGGTAACCCCAGCAACCCAATGACTAGTTTTTGATTTTTCTTCAATAATGATAACGTCTTCGTCATGATCGTCAGTCGTTCTGGTTTGATTTTCTACACTCACGCATTAACCTCAAGCATTCATATATAAACAATAGATAGTATAGATGCATTCTCTACACATTTTATAAGTAACAAACAGTTTATCGGATCAGTTCTGAAATCATGATGTATGCCACATAAATAGCAACACCAATCACTGACGTATAAACCACCGATTTTTGAATTTTTTCATTTGCTCTGTATTTGAATAACAGTGCCGAAAGAGCAAACAATAAAATAATGACAGCAACTCGTAACATAGTACACCTCGCTTTTCTTATACTTTAGCACATTTTTACACTCTAAATACTTGAGTTATCGTTGTTATTTTGAACAAAGAAACCGTTTTCGATCAATTTTTATCTATTTTGTAAATAAAATGCATGACAAAAAAATGTGACTTGTCTAACATACTCAACTTAGCTACTACGTAGCTTACAATTTGTTGATCCGATGAAGACTGCAGGAGAGCGGCAACGCCATTTTTGGCAACGCCCACCGAAGAAGTAAATCTTTCAGGTGCCTAGTTCATTTTTATGAATAAGGTGAGGACTGTAGTTGGAGGAATCTCTGGAGAGAGCCGTTAAATCGGCCGCCGAAGGAGCAAGCCCTTATCTGAAAAATGATAACGGTGAAACTCTCAGGCAAAAGGACAGAGGAGAAAGTGATCCGATTAATCTCGGCTCTATACTATTGCCTATTTTTTTAGTTTTAGTACACCACTCTCTCTTCTCCTTTCTATATGTTTTATTAAGGGGAAACCATGAACACTTTTCACAACACGCTTGTTACTATCGATAACTTCATTTGGGGTCCACCTCTATTGATCTTATTAGTGGGTACAGGTATCTACTTTACGTTCCGACTTCGTATTTTCCAACTTCGTCACTTACCTACTGCACTAAAAATGGTCTTCTCAAAAGAAGAGAATCAAAGTACAGGTAAAGGTGATGTCTCTAGTTTCGCTGCATTATGCACCGCCCTATCTGCCACTATTGGTACGGGTAATATTGTTGGTGTTGCCACCGCAATAAAAATGGGGGGACCTGGTGCTCTATTTTGGATGTGGCTTGCAGCCGTATTTGGAATGGCTACAAAGTACGCAGAGTGTTTATTAGCGGTAAAATTCAGAAAAACAGACAGTAATGGCCAGATGATCGGCGGCCCTATGTACTACATCGAGTACGGTATGGGTAATAAGTGGCTCGCTAAATTGTTTGCCCTATTTGCTTTAGGCGTTGCCTGTTTTGGTATTGGTACTTTCCCACAAATTAACGCGATTGTAGATTCAGCTCACCTCACAATGAACGCGCCTGCATGGTTAACTGGCGGCATCCTTACTGTCCTTGTTGCCGTTGTAACGCTTGGTGGCATTCAATCTATTGCGAAAGTAGCAGAGAAAGTCGTTCCAACCATGGCGGTGATTTATGTTGTATCATGTGCATCGGTATTATTATTCCAAGCTGAAGCACTGCCTGCTGCCTTTCAATTAGTCATTTCATCCGCCTTTACAGGTACAGCAGCAACGGGTGGCTTTATTGGTGCGTCTATCATGCTTGCTATTCAGTCGGGTGTAGCGCGTGGCGTATTCTCAAACGAATCAGGTCTTGGTAGTGCTCCTATCGCTGCCGCTGCCGCAAAAACGGATTCTTGTGTAAAACAAGGGCTTGTTTCAATGACAGGTACCTTCTTTGATACCGTGATCATTTGTACTATGACAGGGTTAACCTTAGTCGTTACTGGTGTTTGGCAAGGGGATTCTGCTGGTGCACTAATGACAACTCAAGCATTTGCTATTGGTCTAGGCTCTGAACAACTAGGCCCTTACCTTGTATCGATTGGATTAATGTTTTTTGCCTTTACCACCATTTTAGGTTGGAACTATTATGGGGAGCGTTGTGTTACCTATTTATTTGGTACTAAAGGTGTTCTTCCATATAAAATCATCTTCATTGCTTTAGTGGCTTCCGGCGCTTATATGCACCTAGATACCATTTGGGTGATTGCAGATATTGTTAATGGTTTGATGGCGATCCCAAATTTGATCGGTTTAATTGCCTTACGCCACATAATTATTGAAGAAACTCACCTCTTCTTTAGTAGGAAAGAATCGACGCCCTTTTATAAAAATTAAAAAATCAAATATTTAACAAAAATAAGCGCCCTGTATCGACAAATAGAAACATTTTTGCAACCAATGCAGACCAGATGCTACTTAATTTGCTATACTTCCTTCACTACATAAAGTAAAACGTGGTGATATATGGATGTATTAACTCTGATATTTGGTTCAATTATATTAGTGATAACGATCGGTTTTTTGATCTCTTTTTTCAAAGCTCTATTTACTGAGTTTAAAAATTTGGATTAACTATCTAACCAGAAAATTACGTTTAAAAGCAGCTTTCCAAGCTGCTTTTTCATTTTTGTGACATCTGCTATTACATTTTCCCTGCTACTTTATCTTGTATTTCATTACAATATGTTTTATTCCACATCAAAATAATAGAGGTATTATGCGCTATCTTATTGGGCTAATTTTTCTTTTTTGTACCAGCAGCACTTTTGCAGATGAAGCTCAAGATCTAGCTGATTTAAATAAAATAAACACAGAGGTTGCCAGACTTAAGCAAGAAGCAGCTTCATTTACTGGGAATGATCTTACGGTTATACGTGTTCAGCAGCTTGATAAAAATAACCAACTTAGAGCCGTTTTAGCTGATTTAATTAACCGTCACGATAACGAAACCACCCCTTTACTGGTTACAGAAGTAAAAAACCAAATTACTTATGCCAATCGAACCATTGCCTATCTTGATAAAAACATAAAAGAAAAGCAAGCAGACTTAGATGATGCAAAAATCGAGCAGAAACTCACTCTACAAAATACTATCAAAGAATTTCAAGACTATTATTATTTGTCTTTAAACGACCAACTTACAAATTATCAATGGCTTGAAAAACTTGGCAGCCCAGAGTCCAGCAACTTAGTAAAATTCACACTTTTCATCGATCAAAAAATAAAATTTCTTTCTGCATCACTAAGTTTTGATAACAGTCGAGAGCAATTGCTTTCAAGTCAGCTTCAACACTCATCTGATTCAGAAAAATCTTCACTTACTCTAGAGCATCTCTTTTTTGAACGAAAAGTCTCTAACTCAACCTACGCCCTTGGTAAACTGATCACGATTGCGGATCAACTCAACATAAATACAATTGATTACAAACGACAAATGTTTTCTACCACAGGAAATTTTACTGAAGATATTCTAAACCCCACTGTCATTGCTGCAATTTTAAGCAACTGGTTGTCATCTGGCAGCGACTGGCTATTTAAGCATGCACCAGACCAATTCTTTAAGCTCTTTATTTTCTTATTAATCCTATTTACAACCCGCATACTGGCAAACCTAATTCGTAAAGCTGTATTAAAAGCCGTGGTGCAGCCACATTTACGAATGAGTAAATTAATGCAGGACTTTTTCGTCTCTATGTCGAGTAAGTTAATTTACTTTATTGGTATTTTAATTGCGTTTTCAAAAATTGGTTTAGATCTCGCCCCAGTTCTTACAGGCTTTGGTGTTGCCGGTATTATTATTGGTTTTGCACTGCAAGACACCTTATCCAACTTTGCGTCAGGCATGATGTTGCTTATCTATCGTCCATTCGATGTAGGAGATTTTGTTGAAGCTGGCGGTGTATCTGGTAAGGTAAGCTCCATGAGCCTTGTTAACACCACGATAAAAACCTTTGATAACCAAATCATTATTTTACCCAACAGTAAGATTTGGGGCGATGTAATTAAAAACGTCACTCATGAACGATTGCGCCGTGTCGATATGGTATTTGGTATTGGCTATGACGACAGTATCGAGCACGCAGAAAAAATTCTTGCTGAAATAGTGGATGCCCACCCTGCTACATTGAAAAAACCAGAGCCAAACATTCGTGTTCATACACTTGGGGCTTCATCCATCGATTTTATTGTACGCCCATGGGTGAAAACCGATGATTATTGGGATGTGTATTGGGATATTACCCGCGAGGTAAAACTGCGTTTTGATAAAGAAGGAATTTCGATCCCTTTTGCACAGCAAGATATACACGTACACTTTGCCAAGAAAGATAAAAAACCAAACGAAGAAAATACAATAGCTGAAGAGATTGGTAGCGTGATAGATTCTGCTCGTTCAAAAGAGAGTTAGCAAAAAAAGAATGCTATTCATGAAATCAACAACATCCATGTATAGCATTCTTATTTAATACGAGTTTTATTTTGAAACCAATAAGTTCGCACCTAATAAAACTAATACGGCTCCAGTCACTCTTTCTATGCGTTTCGTTACCTTCTCGCTAGACATTAACTCTTTCGCCTTTTCAACCAGTAGCGCAATTCCACCCTGCCAAAACATAGCAATAATAAAGTGAATACTCGCCATCAGTAACGATTGAGCAAACGCACTGTATTCAGGGTTAATAAATTGTGGCAATAAAGCCAAATAAAAAACCGCTGTTTTTGGGTTTAATATATTGGATAAAAATCCTTCTTTAAATGAAAGCAATAAAGGCTGACCCTCTCGGCTTATTACATTATTAACGTTCTGCGATTGATACTGGTTAAATGTACTTCTTATTGATTGTATTCCTAAATAAATCAAATAAATAGCACCTATGGTTTTTACCGCAGTAAACAGTTCCGCAGAGCTTACAAGGAGTACGGATAAACCAACCGCAGACATAGTGGCATGCACAAACAAACCGCAACAGATACCAAAACTGCACGTTACTCCATCTTTCCAACCACCACGAGTAGTATTACGAATAACCAGTGCAGTATCTAACCCGGGAGTCATTGTTAGTAACAATATAGCAATAAAGAATGCCCAAAAATCCGTTATCATGCTTATATCCATATTTGATTGAGATTATTGTTAATATAACGATTAAACACGAATTTACTATCATTAATTGTTGTATTTATAAATTTGAGTAATAACTCTATATATTCCCTGCATTCAATAAACTTAATAGGGATATATAAATTAGGCCATATAGAGATCTATTTGACCTTAATTCGAAAGTTATTTGGTACGAAGCCCGATAAGGTACACGCATTAATTCAGGGGGAGATGAGTAATGAATCACGTAAAATTTGAATATCGAGTAATGGGGTTTGGTAACTGGATTTCAGCAACCGTTTCTCGCGATATTGCCGAGAAATTGGCTGAAGAATACATATCTTACGGTTGGCCAGTAAAAATCAGTTAACCTATTGTCGCTGTTTGTGATAATTGATACCTCGCTAAATGCGGGGTATTTTTTATCTGTTTAATGTCATTGATTACTATAAATATTTTACCTTGCGATAAACATAGAGTTACAATCATTAAAAGTCAGAATAATTAAAATGAAGGAATATCTATGAGCCATTACCAAAAACTCGTTCAACACCATTTAAAAATCTCTCGTTTTGAGCATCTTTCCGCTATCTGTGGTTGGGATCAAGCTGCCGTAATGCCATCGGGCGGTAATGAAGCAAGATCTGAAGCCATGGCTGAATTGTCTGTTCATTTGCATCAACTTGGTAATGCCCCACAGCTTGCAGAATGGTTTGATAAAGCAGAATCAGAATCTTTATCTACTAATGAACAAGCAAGCCTTCGTGAAATGAAATCACAATGGCAACAAACCACGGCCCTGCCTGAAACCTTAGTAGAAGCGCAATCTCTTGCTGGCTCTAAGTGTGAGCATGCATGGCGCTCACAACGTAGCGAAAATGACTGGGAAGGTTTCAGCAAAAACTTTGCAGAAGTGGTTGCCCTATCTCAAGAAGAAGCACAAATTCGCGCAGAGATCACAGGCCTAACCCCTTACGATGCCATGCTTGATCTATACGAACCAGGAACCACCACTGAAAAACTGGATGTAGTATTTAACGACGTAAAATCATGGCTACCAACGCTCATTCAAAACATTCAAGAGAAACAAGCAACAGAATCAATCTATTTACCTGATGGCAATTACCCAACAGAGCAACAACGCCAGCTGAGTTTGGATGTGATGAAGTTTTTGAACTTCGATTTTGATCACGGTCGTCTTGATGTAAGTATGCACCCTTTCTGTGGCGGCGTACCGACAGATGTTCGTATCACTACGCGTTATGATGAAAACGATTTTGTGCAATCATTAATGGGAACCGTGCACGAAACAGGTCACGCGCGTTACGAGCAAGGATTACCAAAAGCGTTTGCAGGTCTGCCAGTAGGACAAGCTCGCTCAATGGGTATTCATGAATCCCAAAGCCTGTTTTTTGAGATGCAACTAGGCCGCAGTGCTGAGTTTATCTCTCAGCTCTCGCCATTAGTACAAAAGAACTTTATAAACGCAGATCAGAAGATCTTTGAGACCGATAACCTGCAAAAGATCTACACACGCGTAAACCCTGATTTTATCCGTGTAGATGCCGATGAAGCGACATACCCTGCCCACGTTATTTTACGTTATGAAATCGAGCGTGATTTAATGAACGGTAACATCAGCTATAAAGATATCCCTGAATTATGGGATGCAAAAATGCAGCAGTACCTAGGTTTAACCACTAAAGGCAACTACAAAAACGGTTGTATGCAAGACATTCACTGGACAGACGGCAGCTTTGGTTACTTCCCAAGCTACACACTAGGCGCCATGTACGCTGCACAGTTTATGGCAGCAATGAAACAAACCGTAGATGTAGAAAAAGCCATACTAAGAGGTGATTTAAGCCCTATCTTCACTTGGTTATCAGACAATATCTGGAGTAAGGCATCACTATTCTCAACCGATGATTTAGTGAAGCAAGCAACGGGTGATGTGCTAAATTCGAGTTTCTTTAAAGCGCATCTAGAGAAGCGTTATCTTTAAAATAAACAAATAAAGCGTCAAATTAAATGTAGAGCAGCACAGGTGCTGCTCTCTTTGTTCAATTACATTAAAATAACCACTTACTAACTTCATTTAAATTTTCTAGGTACAACGGCCGCACCGTAGGAGCATCTGATCGTTCATACTTATCAATAAGGTGAAATTGTAAGTAGTACTCCGCCATAGCTGCTCGTAAACTTACCTCATAGAAGTCCCCTTCCCCCTTATCCATCATAATCACACGTTTCTGTTCAACAGTTAGCGCTGGTTGAGGAGAAATTCTTAAAGTTATTCTCCGCATCCAACAGTCGTCATCCTTAGCTGTCCAAGATGAGCTACCAGTAATAGCTACATCCTTTATACGACTTACATTGAAATCTCTAAATTCTTTTCTGTACTCATCGTAAGCTCGGCAATGCCACCTGAGTCCACTGTTTGCCACTGCTATCGGATGTAATGTTCTTCTCATTCCTTCTGGATGACTAAGAGAATAGTATGTCACTTGGATAGCGAGACTTTTTGCTATTGCTTGTGTCAGAATGCGACTTACTTGTGGGTCAACATAACCCGAAATCGCAGATCCAAAATCAATGGTATTTTCCCCCCATAACGTTGAAGTGTAACTAACATTATTGAGCCTCAGGAATGCAGTATACTCCTCCCATGAGCCGTCTATGTACTGGAGATGAAACTCACTAGTTGGTTCGAATCTTTTCTCACTCTTATTGTAAGAAAGTGAGTCTGGATATTCTTTTCGATACTCCGCTAAGCTCTTAGTAATATTATTTACTGTTACCTGAAACAACACTGCTAGCTTAGAGGCATTAACCATTCCTTCCCAATAAGCGAGTAATTCGATAACTCTAAAACGAGCTTCTTTTGTACTAAGACCTCCTCCAATCATCGCTTAATCTCCAGATTCTCTATCACTTTTAATTGTGCTTTATGTACCACCAGGTGCTCTTGTGTAATTGCCAAACGTTCCAATTTCATTTTCATCAAGTGCTCTCTAACTACCTCTGGTGTGTGAGGATCCTTTAATCGCCTTAATAGCTGAGGCTGCTGCTTGTGGAATTCCTTAAGCTTACTTAACTTTAGTATTTCTTGAGATAAGCTTGTTGGTACTATTAGATCAATGGGTCTTACCTCTGCTACCTTTAGAGCCATATCAATACCTGCAGCATCGTAGTCAAAGAAGATTGCAACTTTTGCTGAATTACCTAAACTATTAATCACTTCCATCACAACTGACTGGTTATCACCATGCCCTTTATAGATCATTACCGCCTCCTTATATTCAGAAGGTATACGGTCGATGACTTCCTCCCAGTAAACCAAGGTTTCTCCGTTTTCTAAGATTATCAACTGCTTTATGCGTTCGACATCCAGATGACCTTTTCTTACAGATACTACAGTACCAACGGGCGTTGATATTTCCTCGTTACCTACCAAGGGAATTGATGATGCGAAGCTAGACATATTTATCATAGATTTAAATACGTCTCCTTTTGCCCATTTTTCATCAGGTACTGTTTTTGATGCGTCCATTCGGTTATCAAACTCAAGAGATAGATCTATTGCTGATTTACCAAATATTTCATCAAGAAAGTTTTCCAGTTTTCTCAACTCATAAGAGCTTAAATGAATTTTGCCACTTCGATAATCGCCTATACCTACTTCATCGCAAATCTGTCTATAAGAAGGTCTGTCTGGAAGCTGTCTTTTTGATGACTTAACTACTTGGAGTGCAAGTTTAAAAACTTTCTTATTCACGATTACTTTTCCTGAAAACCATATCTTTGATATACAAAGTACCGTCAAAAGGCTGAACAATATCTCTGACTTCTTCGACAGTTACATATCTGGAAATTGATTTTTTCTGTGCTTCATAATAGCTCATCACCATGATCATCCAATCTTCAGGCAGAGCTTCAACACCAAGAACTCCATAAGCATTCATTGCTGAAATATCTTCTTTGTGGGATGTGTCAGTAATAGCCTGAAATAGTAGCTCAACATTTTCTGTTAGAGGATCAAGAACATTTTCTAGAGTTCCTCCTCTTGCATCGGAGATTTTCTCTTCAATTTCTTCTGGTTGCTCAATATTCGGCTCTGGTTGAACCTTTTCCAAAGTATCCAGTGCCATATCCATCAGGAGCTCTTCATCCCTTGCACTACTGATATCAGCATATCCCCCCAAACGTTGTCTTTCAGCAAGAGAGGCGCAAGTTGGCAGCTCCATGATTCCTGATATATCGGGTCGATAGCCTGGTTGCTCTTTGAACTTGCTCGAGAAGATATCAATCAGCATGTTAAGCCGACGAACTGCTTTATCTTTTTGCAGTTTCTCTACCATACTGTTTAGCTTGCGATTGGTCGCTGCTAAGTCTTTTAAACAACGATCAATATGAGCTTTAAAGACTTTCATTAGTAAACGTTCAAGCAGTAAATCAGTTCCAACCCACTCTCTTATCTTTACCACACTTAAGTGGCTGATTGTCGTTCGGAGCTTATAGCACTCATCTTTGCAGCGGGTTGTCTGTCTTATACGTTCATCAATATCAGACACAACACTAAATTCATCAGAAACAATATAGTGATACATGCTTAACGCATCTGTAAGCATGTCCATTATTTCCATAACTATCTCTCTGATTTCATTAAAGTATTGCTCGTGAGTAGTATGTATCCTGACCTTCGATTTCTTGTAGCTCTCTATACTAAATTCTAAATCTTCAATAAGGCTGGAATATGCTCCTACTTTCTCTCTAAACCTATATCTGCTAGTAACATGATCTAACAAATTCCTAACTTTACTGTGAACCTGCACACCAAGGTTATCATCTACATAGTAAGCTAATCGGTTCTTTTCTAAGGCTGTTATTGCAGATTCATTTTCAGGTGTGTCGTCAATTTGACCAGCAGTGACATAGCAGCTTTCATCAACTACTTCTATATGCTTACTTAGTGCACGAATCGCTGATTTAGAATCTTCTTTACGTCCCATCAGAAGAGCTCCTGCTGAGGTTCTGGTTCATCATCTGGTAATTCGTAACCTTCAAATGAGTGAATAAATTCTAATTGTTCAAATAATAAAGACCATTTAGCTGTTGCTTTATACACTGCACCAGAACCACCAATCGATAGTAAGTATCCATTTTCAGATAAATAAGTCAGAACAGACCTCAGCTTGATTTTTGTTTCAACAGACCTTGAAACTTTTCTAAATTTAGAAGCAATCTGACTCAACAGTTCAGACATAGAGGAAGACTCTTCTATTGCAGATAGTAGCTCTGACTCGGAGATTCTTGTACCTGCTTCTATTGGGCGAGATTCCGCATCTACATTTCTTACTAATCTAAGCCAATCTATCAACGGTTCTAGGTCGGTGAGCATATGAGAGAACTTTTTCGTCGCTTTTTTTCGTCTCTTTGGATCTTCCAATGTCTCATATGAACAATAATAACCTTTACTGTCTTTCGTCTTTCCAACTTGTCTGGAAACTCGATGCAGAAATGCATTAACTTCGGAACGATTTATAGAGTCCTGGAGGAATCGAAAAGCTTCGGGATAAGAAGCTTCACATATAACTTTTTCATCAAGTAGATATTCAACCGTAATTTCAAATCTGGTGCTCATGATTACTTGCCCTCTTTTTCAGGTAATAAAGGATTTTTCTTATCACCTTTTATTGAAACATAACGTTTAATACCCAAGTTTTTGTCTACATAATTCTTGGTGGTAAAGTAGCGGAGTAATACAGGTGATGGGTTAGGCTGAGCACAAAACAGCGAGATGTTATGTTCATCCATCAATTCGAATAGGATCATCACGTTTTCGTCTGAAATTTTACCAAGTTCATCTAATGGCCAATGTATCCTAACATTATTGTCTTTACATAAGTAACGAGTCATTCCGCAGAACACAACAATCACTGCCAAAGTAGATATACCTTCACTACTAAGCCCCTTAAGATCTGCATCGGTTCTTATATTTACAGGTCGACCATTTTCTCTCATCGAGATATCAATATCGACTAAAGACTCTATATCATTACTTATCTGACAACTACGTAAAGAGTCTGTCGTACTTTGGAATATCGTGACAAATTCTTTACTAGGAAGAACATTCCGTTCGTTTTCCACCCAGTTAGACCAGACCTCACTAAACGCCTTTAAATCTTTCCATATATCAAATTCATCGACTTTTGATACCAACTCTATATTAATGTCGCTTAGTGCTTCAAAGTGATTTGTTGTATTTATCTCTTCACCAAGTGCTGAGGAAATTGATCTCACTTTTCTATTTAATGTGTCCAATGAATGGTAGAAACGCACATATCGTTCACCTACAGTTTTGAGTGACTCTAGGGTAACTTCTCTGATGTCGGGGATGGCTACCTCCAACAGACGTTTTACATCATCGACACCCTCAATTAAGAAATTTTCAGTGTAATTGGCATGAATCGAACGACGACTTCTGTCTTGTTCCATGTTCTCCCACAAAGCATAGATTTTATTTTTTGAACCTATACTTGTTAGCACCTCTCCCACTTTCTTTACTGCATCAGCGATGCTTCGACGCAATACTTTAATCCTATTAATGTTCTTTGTTAGTCGTTCAAGTAGCAGCTCTAAAGATAAATTATCTCTTATTTCGGATGATTCATGTGTAGCAGGGACTTTATCAAGTGCATCATTAACATCTGCATAGGCGTTATTTATACTCTTGTGCTCCTTCTCTAACCGACCTAGCTTCGTTTTTTGTTCTTTGATCTTGGCCTCTAGTTCTTTCAATCGCTCTTGGTGATTTTTCTTTTTTTCGTCAAGCTGACTAGATAGGCGAGCAACTGATACTGAAAGTTCAGTTGCTTCTTTTTCATGCTTATTTATATGTACCCACAACGATTTTTCCCAGCTACGATAGTCGTTGATTAGCTGTGCGTAGCTTTTTATTAGTTCATATTCACTCTTAGACTTGACCGCCCTTTCTTTAGCTACTTGCTCAGTCAAAGGATCGATATCTTTATTTTTCAATACCGCCTCAAAGATCTTCTCAAGCTCTTTACGTTGATTATCCGCAGTATCTTTAATGCCTGTAATTAATTGATCTTTCAGATCGATTTGATCTTGAATTGCTGCTTCTACAACCGAAGCGTTGGCTTTCAAAGTTAGTATCCCTTGTCTGGCAGTTTCTTCTAACTTTTCAACACCACTATCCGTTTCATGATCATATGCTTTTAGCTCTAAAATACTCTGCTGAATACGTTTATCAATTTCCCAAACCCTATTGGTTATGGCCTTCTCTATATCAATTTTTTTTGCTTTTATTGATAGACCTATCTCTTTTTTTTCAGTGTTCAATCTGTCTTCTTCTCTTCCCTGTTGAGATAGTTCTTTTTCGGACTGGGAGACCTGCTTGTTAAATTTTCCAAGTTCTGTTTTTATACGAGTTATATCTTCTTCATAATTAAGGATATCTTTTTTTAGAACTTCTCTTTGTTGCTTTAGCTGATTCTCAGACTTAGTAAACTCGTTCGGTTCAACAAGGTTGAGGTTTATTTCGAGTCCATACAGAGCTTGGGAACTTTCCCCACCGACTAATTGAGGATTTAAATTCTTCTGGCTAAGGAGCTCAGGTCGAATCACTTTCCCTATTGTGTCTCTCCAAGCGTATTTCGTTTCATTCAAAAATTCATGCAAACTATCAGGCTCAGGATTTAACTGCCTAGTGATTTTCTCTCTTTCTTTTTCCGTCTTACCCAGTGCTTTCTTTTTGAGTTCTAGTTCATCTAGTTTGCCGTCCTGAAGCTTTTTATCACTATCAAATTGTCTTCGTTTCTCCGATATATCTTTAGCTTGCTTTACTAGTTGTTCTTCAATTTCATTAATCTGGTTTTCATATGAATTTATTTCTTTATTCTCGTCTTCAGAATACAAAGAAGCCTCTGTTTTATCAGCGTAGAGCGCTTGAACATCATCATTAATACGTTGTTTTTCTGAGGTTCGACTTTTTAAAAATTCACGAATTTGCACATGCATTTCGTCAGAGCAATCACTTTCCCTTTGCAGAGCAAGCCTCAAATGCTTAGACATTGAGTTATCTAATGAGGATCGCTCTTCCTTTGCCTTGCTTAACTTATTCGTTGTATCTGTTTCCAGTTGACCAATTTTTTTTTGGTGGGCATCAGCCTGCTGTGATACCGCTTCTAATAAACCTGTGTAGTGGTTACTATCACTGTTCATTTTGGCTTCATAGCCAGACAATTCTTCATACTGGGATATCTTGGTTGTAATGTTCTCCTTCCCCTCCCACCGTTCTCTTTCATCATATATCGTCTGAATTAGGCTATTTTTACCCTCTAGGTTATTAGACTCGTTGTTATAACGTTCTCTTAATGCGGCTGTTTTACTTTTATAATCATCTTCCAGATCACCTGTTTGAATTTCCAAGTCTTTTATTAAAGCCTCTGTAGTACTCAGATTTAATCCCACTTCAGAAGCAGCTTGGTCTAACTGTTTTTTATAGGCTAGCAATAACGACCATTGTTCTTTGAGTTCTACATCTTTATCCAAAGCACCATGAAACGTAGCACTATGCTTTTCAATCTCAACCAATACATTAAGGCTGTTGATATATTCTGCATCGTCCTTGTGGAAAGGCGCATCTCCGATATCTATCTGGTCAGATAAAAAGCTGTCTACCACCATCGTTTTAAATTGAGCAAGGAGCTTATCGTGTCTCAACATTACTGCTGTCAAAGAATCGATATGCTGCATCTGGGTGTCGTTTGTACAAAGTGAAAACTGGTAAGCAGTTGAGGATAATGATTGATGGGACTTACGTTTCTTTTGCAGGCGCTTTTTATCGTTTAGTAGAACTGCTCGGTAATCAATTGAACTTCCAATCTGATTACTTACATAAAAGTTTTTAGATACAACGTGTTTCAACCAATCATGCGCATCGTTAGTGCTGGGCAACTGATCCATAAGATGTTGTTGAAACAAGCCACCTTCTGCACTGCAATCAACAAATCGATAAGCTACCGATTTCTTCGACTTATACATTACAACGCACTTGAGTTCATCCAAACGCTTATACTCAAAAATCAACATTGACCGCGCTGATGGTAACAAAAAATCAGCAAATGCTTTCTTCTCTCCAGCTCGATTTACCAGTGAGCTCGGTTCTTTACCATAGAAAAAAGGAATAAGGCTAAGCATGGTCGATTTACCAGCACCGTTTGTACCCATATTGTTTGTATGTCCAACACACTCAACTTCTGTGAATCTTCCTTTGAAGTAACTGTGATGAAGGTAGATCTTCTGAAGTCCGCTTTCCATTTCGACACCTAATTGACCAAATATACACCAATACAATGTACATTGAATCAATATACATTGATAGTTGTTTTTTTGTACAACGGATAATCTGCGGAAACACTAAGTCATCTACTGAAAGACTTGAAAAAGAGTTTGTTTATTTCTCTATGGCTAAAAATAAGAAAACCAATCACGATGAACAGTTTTCTTAATTGAAGTTCCCTCAGAATAGAAGTATTAGAAAACATTTCTATACACCAAGCTACACATTAGGCGCAATGTACGCAGCACAGTTTATGGCAGCAATGAAACAAACCGTAGATGTAGAGAAAGCCACACTAAGCGGTGATTTAAGCCCTATTTTCACTTGGTTATCAGATAATATCTGGAGCAAGGCATCACTATTCTCAACCGATGATTTAGTCAAGCAAGCAACGGGTGATGTGCTGAATGCGAGTTTCTTTAAGGCGCATCTAGAGAAGCGTTATTTAGGGTAAGAGCTAAACGTTAATTCGTCACTTTACTCTACGTAATTAAGAAAATGGATGTGGTTTTGGCTGCATCCATTTTTTGTAATTCGTTTTTGAGTATCACTTTATCCCCGACAAGGGATGAGCCCTACTTTATACTCGATCGGGGATATCACATAATATGATGAGGTGTATGATGATTTATAATCCAAAGCAATTAGCTAACCATTTAAAGCTTATTAGAACCAAACGCAATTTGACTCAAACAGAACTTGCTAAAAAAGTTGTTGTAAAACAATCCACTCTATCTAGCTTCGAGAATCATCCTGAAACTACTCAGTTACAAACACTCTTTAAGATCCTTCATGCATTAGAAGTTCATTGCATTATTCAAGAGCAAGTCCCAACAAGTCACGAAGACAATTTAGACGATGAGGCGTGGTAATGGCTGTATTAATTGCATACATGAATGGTGAGCGTGTTGGAGAATTTACTAAACTCAGTAACGGTGCACATCAGTTTCAATACGATAAATCATAGATTGAAAGCACGGTAGGAAGACCTCTTTCATTATCTCTCCCCCTACAGTATCCAAAGATAACCAGTGATTGCGTTATTAATTACTTCGACAACCTATTACCTGATTTATCAGAAGTCAGAGATCGCATCGTTGCCAGATACCAAGCTAAATCTCGTCAAACGTTCGATTTACTTCATGAAGTTGGAAAAGACAGCGTTACTCAGAATAAATAATGAATAGTGTAGAAAATGAATACCTGTGCATCCAATTAGCGAAGAAGTTAGGATTCAATGTACCTAATGTTGAAATAATTCATTGCGATGGAATAAAAGCCATTGCTGTAGAGCGATTTGATAGACGATGGATTAAAAAATAACACCAAGCTATTAAGATTACCGCAAGAAGATATGTGCCAAGCATTTGGATTACCCTCATCAATCAAATATGAAGCAGATGGCGGCCCAAGTATAAAAACCATTATGGATCGTCTTATGGGCTCAAGCCAATCACTAAAAGATCGTGATGCTTTTATACGATTTCAGGTATTACGAATACGGTCAAATCGACTAGGCCATAACAATGACTCTAACTAAGTGACCAAATTTACCGTACCACTACAGAGGATTTCAGATAAATTTTGATAAAGTAAAGTTACATTAACAGTATATAAATGAGTATTTGACCTAACAAACTTCGAGACAAAAACAAGTCACATTACTCAACGTTTTAATCAATAATACCTACAACTCCTCAATATTCAACAACAACTGCTCCGCTCTATCTAAAATAACTTGCTGCTGCTCTTCTGATTTTTTCTTCCAATTTGCATAAACCATTCTGGTGCGGGGATTGTTATTAAACGCCTCAATATGTGTATGCATAAAGTGCCAATACAGTGCATTTAGTGGGCACGCTTTGGGTTCAGTTATTTGCTTCACGTTATAGTGGCAATCAGAGCAATAATCACTCATTTTATTTACGTAGTTACCACTGGCGGCATAAGCCTTAGAGGCAACAATGCCACCATCTGCAAACTGACTCATGCCCCGCGTATTTGGCATTTCAACCCACTCAATTGCGTCAATATAAATCCCTAAATACCACTCATCTACTTCGTCAGGTTTAATACCTGTTAATAGACAAAAGTTACCCGTGATCATCAAACGTTGAATATGGTGTGCATAGGCGAAATCAAGAGACTGTTGTATTGCATGATGCATACAATTCATTTTTGTTTTCCCTGTCCAAAACCAACTTGGTAATGATAATGACGCTTCAAGTTTATTTAGGTTTTGATAATCAGGCATATTGCGCCAGTAAATCCCACGCACAAACTCTCTCCACCCTAGAATTTGACGAACAAAACCTTCTATCTGAGCAATATCTATGGCATCTGGGCGTTGATTAAATTCCGTAATAGCAGCATCAATCACTTGCATAGGACTGAGTATTTTTGCATTAAGAGCAAAGGATAAACGGCTATGAAACAAGCTCCATTGTTTCTGCGTGAGCATATCATCAAGTTTACATGTCATTGCATCTTGAAATTTCCCAAACAAGGGTAAGCAATAACGACAGAAAAACACTAATAACTCACTCGCCTGCTGCCGATTTACAGGCCACAATAGATGATTATCTACTTGGCCTATCATCGTTACATTATGACGTTCTAGGCGCTTAAGAATATCAGTGACATCGTTCGCGAATAATAATGGCGTGGGTACACTGTCAAACTCACCTGCCTTTAATTTGTTTTGATTTGCACCATCAAAGTTCCACTTCCCTGCAACGGGATCCCCCTCTTCCATCAGAATATTAAAGCGCTTTCTCATTTTACGATAAAAGGGTTCCATACGATGATGATGGTTCGGCTTAAACTCTTTTTCAATGTGCGCTTCAGAGAGAAAGAAGTGTTCGCTTTCATAAGATTGAGAAGATATGGCTAACGACAAACAGTATTTATCGAGCATGTTACGTAAACGGTATTCGTCAGGGAGTTGGTACTCAAAATGGGTAATTTGGTGTTTAGCAATAAGGTGATTTAATAGATCGTCTATTTTTTCAAATGGCTCTGTATCGTCCAAGGTTAAGTGCATCACTCGATGCCCTGCACTTTCTAATGCGGTTGCAAACTGGGTCATCGCAGCAAAAAAAGCACACACTTTTTGCACATGGTGTTTTACATAGGCGGTTTCTTGATGCATTTCTGCAATCACATAAATCGTTTGTGGATCGCGGTGTTGAAACCATGAATGACTGGCATTTAATTGGTCGCCTAAAATAAGTCGTAATCGGTCAGCTGTATCGTTCATAATCATCCTTTATTTTAAACCTTTGTTTGTAAAATTATTATTCACTTTGATGCCGTAAAGACCGACAACGCCTAGAGCAATATTTAACCATAGGCCAATCTCGCTCCCATTTCTTTCTCCAACTGAATGGCCTTTCACAAACTACGCATATCTTCTCTGGTAACTGTGATTTTTTCATCGTTTTATGCCTGATCTAATCTGTCTTGATAACGCCCTAACCCATTAGTCTTTGAGCTCAGGGCTCGACCTTATAAGTGATCCTTATTCTTCGGCTTGCCACTTGTTAGTGTAGTGACCATCTGGATCATATTGCTGAGTCTGTTTTTCAATATTAAAGTGACGTCCACCACGAGGATCTGCGCCTACTCCTGCGATATATTGCCAATTTCCCCAATTAGAGGCGACATCGTGATCGATCAATTGTTGTTGAAAATAAGCTGCACCAAAACGCCAATCAATTCCTAATTCATTAACTAGGCAACTGGCTACGATTTGTCGCCCTCGGTTAGACATATATCCAGTATTGTTTAACTCTTTCATGCATGCATTCACAAGTGGGTGTGATGTATTGCCCCCACACCATTGAATGAAACGATCATCACAATACTGTGTTACTGGCTCATGTTCAGCACCCCCTTGAAAGCGATATAATTGCGAACCTAACTGCAAGGCCAACCATTGAAAGTATTCACGCCAGAGCAGTTCAAAGCCAATCCAGTAGGTGGATTCGTTCGCCCCGTAATGTGCTTCATAGTATTTTAAGTGGTGCCAGATTTGTCTGGCTGAAAGGTTACCAAGGGCTAGAAAGTGGCTCATTTTTGTTGAATTATCCCAGCCATCTAACGCATTTCTGGTTGTTTTGTAACTGCTTGGTCTATCGGTTTCAAAGTAAGCGATGACATGATCTATTGCGCATAATTCACCGCCTATAAATGGCCCATGATGGTGTTCTGTTTTGCCATAAACGTCGGCAGATAAAGTGTTGGCTTTTGCCCATCCCGCCTCAGCCGTTGCTGCATCCATAATTTGCATAGGTTGTGGTAACGACTCAAGAGAAATAGCGGTGATTTCATAAGGGTCTATAGGCGCTTTTTCTACTGATTTTCTAAATTTTGAAAAGGACGCTAAATTTTTTTCAGATAACGTTAATTGGTTTGGTGAAAATAAGGTTGAATCCCAATGTGATACAAAATGAACCTCTGGTAGTGGTTGTTGAACCTTTTGCCAATGGCTTTGCTCGTAAACACCCACTTGCTGTGAATGACCAAGTAAATCAATTTTTTGCTCTTTCACTAAAGAGACTATCACTTGCTCGCAACGGCCATATAAAATATGCAACTGATGCCCGTGATCCCGTAGCTGTGAATTAAGCTGTTGCAACGATTGATATATCAGTTGCCAACGATGATACCCTACCTGCTTATGACCGTAATTATCAGAGTTAACCCATCTAGGATCGACCACATAGACAAAGGCAATTTTATCCGCCAGTTTTAATAATGACGCCAAACTGCAATTGTCTTGCAAACGTAAATCATGACTAAACCAATACAATGCTTTTTTCATCTTCAACCTCATTATCTGACTACTTAAAATTTACGTAATAAAGCACTTTGTGGTTCACAAAAAAATCAACTATTTCAACTCATTTATATTCAGAGTGATCTAGGTACGGCACTCAGTCGTAGTTAGCTAGATAACAAAAACTACTCTCTCCCGTAGACAAGTCAGGAGTTTCTCATGGAAAACAGACTTACCATTAAAGAGTTTCTTAGAGTATTTGAGTGCGTTCGCTCATCAGGACATATTCTCAATGACAAATATGTATTGGGCGATCTCTGTGCATGGCACGATTACGATGGATATACCTGTTGGTTGGGCTATAAAGATGTGACCGTCACGTTGATGTTTCATGGCTCTCTCAAAATCGAATTTGACCGCGCATCAAACTATTCTGATTTCACGACACAGTGTTTGTCAGTGCTCTCGGAAAATCATAGTGTTAAGGAAAGTTAGGATGAGTGAACAACAATTTGAAATTATTGATTTTACAAACCCCTACGAGTATCAACGATGGTCTGCGGTAAATGACAACGTAATGGGTGGCATTTCAATTGGCCAGCTTTACTACGATGGGAAAACATGTCGATTTCTAGGTGCATTATCACTAGAAAACAATGGAGGCTTTAGCTCTATAAAGCGCTATATTGAGTCTCTATCTAAAGAAGTAAACACAATAGAATTTATGTTCACGGGCGATGGGCATACCTATCAATTAAGACTTACAATGTGGAAGAATGGTGAGCGTATTCAATACAAACACGATTTCACTACCATCAAAGGTAAACAGCAGACAAAGACATTTCACTTACACAATTTTCAAGCTGTTTTTAGAGGGCAATTACTTAGTCACGCTCCCGATCTTGTGGCGGAAGACATCAAGCAAGTTGGCTTTCTCATTACGAATAAACAAACATCACCCTTTAATCTAAACTTGGCTCAAATTCAGTTTAAAACACTCAAAAACCATCCCACTCCTCAATCCATTCCAGAATAAGCCCAAACACTTCCACCTCTGCTTTGCCGTAACAATAAAAGGCATTGAGGCCAAACGACACATTACTTCCTAACTCTTTTAGCTTCAATTCAACCACCTCTCCTCGCTCTACGTATGACGTCATGTAATGCCTTGGCATAATTGTCCAGCCATGCTGTTTTACTAACTCACATAGGAGATCGTTATTACTGACGGTGTGCATTTTTGGTGAAACTTGAACCGAGGTAAAATTTAATTTTAAAGTTACGAAGTTCTCTGTGACGTATTGAGTATCTAGCATTAAGTTTTCGATCTTTAAATTATCAATTAATGCCAAAGGCGAGTTGACGCCTGCATAGCACCCAACTTGGATCGGTTTTATCGCCTTCCATGTAACTTCTTTCTCTGCAAACAACTGCCCACGATATGGCATGATGGCTATATCGCATTCACCTTCTTGCAATTTATCCATTGCTTCTTGCCGAGTGCGATGCTTCCAATTTATAACGATGTCTGAGTTGTAATCCATCACACGTTTTTCAATGTGCGTAATTAAACTGAGAGGCGTGATCACATCATAATAGATCGTAACGGTATGAACGTTAGATTCGTACAAGGCTTGGCTTTGCACAAACAGAGAGCGATTTTGTTTTTCAACTAACTTAGCACGGTGATACAAATGATCAGCTTTCTCTGTTGGAATGGCTTTTCTGCCTTCAATCACAAACAGCGAATAACCTAACAGATCTTCATAGGCCACCACATGTTCACGTACTGTGGTTCGGGATTTTTTAAGCTTTCTTGCTGCGCTACTGTATGAGCCTTGTTCATATACGGCAACAAAAGCGCTCACTTGTTCTAATGTATGCATTCAATCACTCCTTTGATTTTATATTTCCACCCAACTTGTTAGGTATACCCTATCATAACTGACTTCTTTGTTTTGATATTACATGAAAAGATATTACTTAATTTATAGTTATGGCAAAAACAGAGAGGACATTATGAAGACGTTCCCATTGAGTTTACTTGCAGGCTTTCTTGTTTCACCTTTTGTATTGGCTTCACCTGATCTGATTTTTACCAATGGTGACGTAATCACGGTGACGGGTGAATCTGATCACGCAGAGGCTATCGCTATTAAAGATGGCATTATTGTGGCGGTAGGCAATAACCAAGAGATCCTTAAACAAAAAGGCACCACTACCCAAGTAAGAGATTTAAAAGGCAAAACCCTTGCGCCGGGATTTATCGACAGTCACGGACACTTTGCTCAATATCTGCCTTTAATTGAAAGCCCGTTTCTTTACCCTTCACCAATGGGAAAGGTGAACTCGTTTGGTGATATTGAACAGATAATGACAGCCTATTTTAATCAACCAAATCTTGATAAAAATAGCCTTCATGTGGCTTTTGGTTATGACGATGCCGAGCTAAAAGAGAAACAACACCCAACGAAGCAGTTCTTTGATACGTTCAGTAAAGAGTACCCTTTCTGTGCCATACATATATCAGGACACCTTGCGACCTGTAACAGCAAAGGCCTAGACTTAATTGGATTTAACAAACAAAGCACAAACCCAGATGGCGGTGTGTTACGCCGTAACGATAATGGTGAGCTGACTGGTGTATTAGAAGAATCTGCCATTTATCCTATTTTAGGAAACCTTCCTGAAATGACGCAAGAAGATGCGGTTCGTCGCTTTGGTAAGGTTCAGGATTTATACGCAGGTTATGGCATTACGACCACACAAGAAGGCTTAGCGACGCTTCCTGCACTTAATGCAATGAAAACCATGGCAGAGAATGATTTGCTAAAAATAGATCTGCTTGCTTATGCCAAATGGGTCGATTTAAAAGAAGCGGTAAAAATAATGCCAATGAAGTCATCCATTAATGGCTTAACGTTAGCAGGAGTGAAAATGGTGGGTGACGGCTCTCCACAAGGTAAAACTGCTTATCTATCAACGCCATATTTTGAGCCGCCACACAGCCACGCTTATGATTACCACGGCTACCCAGTGTTAACTCAAGAAGAAATGAATCAATGGGTAGATACCGCGTATCAAATGAATGCTCAGATCCTAAGCCACAGTAACGGCGATGCGTCGGCAGATATCCTATTAAATGCGGTTGAGCTTGCTGATGCGAAATATGGCAAAGAAGATCGTCGAACAGTGGTGATCCACGCTCAAACCACACGTTTAGACCAAATAAAGCGAATGAAGAAAAATGAGATGATCCCTTCTTTCTTCCCAGCTCACACCTTCTTTTGGGGAGATTGGCATCGTGATTCAGTGTTAGGTCCTTGGCGTGCGTCTAACATCTCGCCTATGGGGTGGGCAAATTCAAATGAGTTGATGTTTACGATTCACATGGACGCCCCTGTGTTATTCCCAGACATGATGACTAATATGTGGAGTGCGATAAACCGTGTAACTCGAAGCAACCAGACACTCGGCGAGCACCATAAAATCACGCCATATCAAGCATTAGAAGCGATAACCATTAATGCGGCGTATCAAAACTTTGAAGAAAAAAATAAAGGATCTATTGAGGTTGGAAAACGTGCCGACTTGGTGATCTTAAATGATAACCTACTTGAGATTGACCCAATGAAGATAAAAGACATCGCTATTTTAGAAACGATTAAAGATGGGAAAACGGTCTATGTAAATAGTGACGACTAGTCCGAGGTAAATCATCGCCACCTCTATTATTAAAGGTGGCGAGTTAACACAAAAACCTATTTTATTGTTTTCTTTATTGCCATTTCAGCCAGTTTTGGTGCGGCGGCTTTTAGGGCACTTGGCACTACCTTCTTACCGACGTTAACTGCGCGTCCCAGTTGTTTTTTCAATGATGCGCCTCTCTCCATCGCCTCTTTTCGCTGACGATTACGCTGTACGTTATAAGCTTCGGTGATTTTGTCTACTAACGTCTGTTTTAACTCTTCAACACCAAAATGCGTCTTATCTATTGAGATTGATAACGGTAAAACAAGATCGGAACACAACAGCTTTTTGTTGTATTCCATCGCTTGTTTAATCACTTTTGCTTTTGCTGCTGTTGGCTGTTCTAGATCGTAAGGTGGCTCCCACTCCCAAGCGGGGTTTAATCTATCGACTTGGTTTACCACTGAAATAACGGTTGGCTTTTTACGAGAGATATTTTTTGGATCGGCATAATAGCACTCGAATTTTTCATTCAATTGCTTATCAAGATCACGAGCCGATTGATTGGCTTTTAATACCCACAACACTAAATCCGCTTGGGTCATCTCTTTTAACATCTGTTTTTCAGTTTTTTCGTTACCGTCTAGTCCTTGTAAATCAACCACATTCACTTCGGCTTCATTGACGAGTGCACTATAAACCGTCACGTTATCGGTGGATGGCAGTACATCCACCTCTGCGACAAATTCCTCTTTTAATGCATTAATAATCGATGACTTACCAGAGCTGGTTTGACCTACCATCACAATACGGATCGGCTCTAACTCTGTCGCTACTCTCTTTTCATCTTGCTTTGAAATCTTTGATGCTTGTAAATCGCCCTCTTCCAAACTAAATCGACCACTGTATAAATCAATAGCAACCGCAGCGACTTCATCTAATAACGCTTCTTTGGCTGTTTGCTGCATATCAGACACAACCCCTCTGGTCATTGATGAGGTGGCTTGTTCTCGACTGAGATCAGATACGACTTTTAGCGGATTATAATAAAGATTTTTTGCATGATTTGCCCAGATCGCAGCTTTTATTATCTTTTGACCCACATCGCCATATTTATCATAAGCGTCATATCCCGCTTTAATGTACGAGAGCTTTAAATACTCAATACCGGGAATATGTTCGTGCACCACGACTTTGTATCGTTTGCTGATCTCTTCAAACAGTTTTAAGCCTTCAGGAATTGAGAAATCTAACGCTTTTTTATCAAATTTTGTTGCCACAAATTCAAGAATCTCTAACCCAATTTCATCAAGGTTTCCCCACACAACATTGTCTTTGAGTAACTCTCGTGAATAATGCTGTGATTGCTTCCATATGGCGACTTCATTATGAGACCACTCTTCAGAGGCTTTAACCAGACCCTGTTTAATCTCAATTTTGGTTTCTTCTGTTACGGCTTTAACTGGTTTATCTGCGGTGCGGCTTAGAATAAATAAAGGAATACTGACCGCTAACGTGCTGATAGCAATGGTAATAGACAGCTCTAATAGGTAGCCATATTTAACTGCAAGAAACAGAGCGAAACCCATCATAATAATGATAGGAAGCACTGAGGAGATAATGATAATCTCCCAACGTCCACCAGAGAGATCCGATAATAGACGATATAGGCGTTTAATCTTGTGCATAACCTGACGCTTCCTTACCTTTTTTCAAAGAGTCTTTATAGAGATCTTGCATGTCCTGAGTTGATACTTCTTCGCCTTTACTCTTATGATAAAAGTAGAAACAAGCGGCTCTGCCTAATCCGTAAGTGGTTCCAAAACTCATTGCAGCAGCGGCCACCGCACCCACGGTTTGACCATAAACGGGGATAAATTTAACCAATTGCCTTGCGCCTAGTTTTACTCCATATTGCAAAGCAAAACTACTGCCAAGCGTACCGATCAACTCACTAAAGGTTTTCTTGTTCCACTCAACGCCGTATTGATTGGCTAAGCTGTGTAACATTTTGGCTTGAATGGCAGGAACAGAGACTAACCCTACCCCTGGAATTAAATCACTAGCGCCGGCACTGCCTGAATACCAAAGCACTTCGTTCTCAACTTTATCAAAATTTGCTTCTTCAACAGTGGCGTGATCTTTATCATCCACCATCATGCCGATGACGGGTAATATCTTAGTGAGTTTTTCTATTAACTCATCATAGTTATATACTGTGCCGTCGCTGGTTTTAAAATCAACCGAGATTGCCTCAACATTTTTACCCCATCCCTCTTTAACCTGCTGTTCGTTAAAGGTCGTTTGGCGATCACGGTTTGCCTTTTCACTAAGAAGTACCGCGGTATGTATCAGCAATAAATGCTTAATTTTCTTTTTCTTCTTGATCTGTTTTAGTGCCGCTATGACTGAAGATTGTTCTGGTTCATCTGCTTTCATTACAACAACGAGGGCATGACCTGATTGACCAATTTCTTCAAGATCGTCTTTTGGATCGTAATCTGCCTCACCTAGCCCTCTAGTATCTAAAAAGCGCATAATTGGCTTATCTTGCGGAAACTCATACGCCTCGGCGGTCATGGTGCAAGGAGCAAAGCCATTACCTACTTCAACCGATGATAATCCAGTTAAGGCTTGAATGAATGAAGATTTACCCGCACCTGTTTTACCGAGTAGCCATAAGGTAGGTAAATGCTTGCGCTGAAACTCGTGAGCTTGAGTTAAGTCTTGGTTTTTACTTGGGTTTATGAATGCTTTGATTTGATCGAACATATCATTCCAACTAATCGAAAAGAATAAAGTATCTCTCAATTATAACACCTAAAAGATCAATCATCATTGGAAGCGAATATCTGCATTAAAAATACAAATCAAAAAATAATCATTAAATTTTCTAATCAAAGTATTGACACCAAAGTTTCGGAAGCATATATTGATTACATGAATTGCCATTTGGAGTTCATTGATAACTAGTTCGCCTTATTATAGGGAACAGAACGTTATCAAAATGAAGCGGCTCTACTGATTACTTACTAAAGAATAGTAGCGTTGTTTCTAACATTTAATCCTGAACCATATGTCATTAATGAGTCTATGTTGGCTCTGAATATGTGTTCTTTCTCCTCGCTTAGTGCGTCGAGAACTATTGCTTATTTTAAAGGATAGTATTATGCGTAATATCGATTTTTCTCCCCTATACCGTCATGCCATTGGTTTTGATCGCCTGTTTAATCTTGTAGAAAACAGCGCTAACAAACCATCTCAAAATGGTTACCCACCCTATAACATCGAACAGAAAGACGAGAACAACTACCGTATTACTATGGCTGTTGCTGGTTTCTCTGAAGATTCGTTAACAATTTCTCAAGACGAACATATGCTGATTGTGTCAGGTGACATTGCTTCATCTGAAATAAAACCAACTTACGTTTATCAAGGCATTGCAGAGCGCAACTTTGAACGAAAATTTCAACTTGCTGATTATGTAACCGTATCTGCAGCAAGCATGGAAAATGGATTACTTCATATCGATCTTGTTCGAGAAGTACCAGAAGCCGTCCAAGCACGTAAGATTGCCATCAACAAATAGCAATATATTTCATTGAGAATAGCGTAAACCTATATCTTTATACTCGGTTTACGCTTACAAAAAACATCTAATTTAAATTATTTGCATTAAAATAACTAATGCGAATTCAAAGGAAAAATTATTATGGGTAAAATCATTGGTATCGACCTAGGTACAACGAATTCTTGTGTTGCTGTTTTAGATGGCGACACACCACGTATCTTAGAAAATGCGGAAGGCGAACGTACAACTGCATCGGTAATTGCTTACACAGATGGCGAAACACTTGTTGGTCAGCCAGCTAAACGTCAAGCGATTACTAATCCACAAAATACATTGTTTGCGATTAAGCGCCTGATCGGTCGTCGTTTTGAAGACGAAGAAGTTCAACGTGATATCCAAATCATGCCGTACAAAATCGTTAAAGCTGATAACGGTGATGCTTGGGTTGAAGCGCGAGGCCAAAAAATGGCTGCTCCTCAAGTGTCTGCTGAAATTCTTAAGAAAATGAAGAAAACAGCGGAAGATTTCCTAGGCGAAGAAGTAACTGGCGCGGTAATTACGGTTCCTGCTTACTTTAATGATGCTCAACGTCAAGCAACGAAAGATGCAGGTCGTATCGCAGGTCTTGATGTTAAACGTATCATCAACGAACCAACAGCAGCAGCACTGGCTTACGGTCTAGACAAAAAAGGCGGCGAGCGCACTATCGCAGTATACGACCTTGGCGGTGGTACCTTCGATATTTCCATCATTGAAATCGACAACGTTGATGGCGAGCAAACTTTCGAAGTTCTTGCGACAAACGGCGACACTCACCTAGGTGGTGAAGATTTCGATAACCGTATGATCAATTTCTTAGTTGACGAGTTCAAAAAAGAACAAGGTATTGATTTAAAAAATGATCCACTAGCTATGCAACGTGTTAAGGAAGCGGCAGAAAAAGCGAAGATTGAACTGTCTTCAGCTCAACAAACTGACGTAAACCTTCCTTACGTTACTGCTGATGCAACCGGTCCTAAGCACATGAACGTTAAAGTGACACGTGCAAAACTAGAATCTCTAGTTGAAGAACTAGTAGTCCGTACGCTTGAGCCACTAAAAGTTGCTCTAGCTGATGCTGATTTATCAGTAAGCGAAATCACTGACGTAATCCTAGTTGGTGGCCAAACACGTATGCCTATGGTTCAAGCTAAAGTTGCTGATTTCTTCGGTAAAGAAGCGCGCCGTGACGTAAACCCTGATGAAGCAGTAGCAATGGGTGCTGCAGTTCAAGGTGGCGTACTAGCGGGTGATGTTAAAGATGTCCTTCTTTTAGATGTGACTCCTCTCTCTTTCGGTATCGAAACGATGGGTGGCGTAATGACTAAGCTAATCGAGAA
The DNA here is from genome assembly GCF_008933155.1 of Aliivibrio finisterrensis. Lineage (GTDB taxonomy): Bacteria > Pseudomonadota > Gammaproteobacteria > Enterobacterales > Vibrionaceae > Aliivibrio > Aliivibrio finisterrensis. The sequence goes on from NZ_WBVP01000019.1 coordinate 47,882, forward strand.
GAACACAACAATCCCAACTAAAGCGGACCAAACGTTCTCAACTGCTGAAGATAACCAAAGTGCGGTAACAATCCACGTACTTCAAGGTGAGCGTAAGCAAGCGACATACAACAAATCTCTAGGTCAATTTAACCTAGAAGGTATCCAAGCAGCACCACGTGGTATGCCACAAATCGAAGTAACATTCGACCTAGATGCTGATGGTATCCTAAACGTATCAGCAAAAGATAAAACGACAGGTAAAGAGCAGAAGATCACGATTAAAGCATCGGGTGGCTTAACTCCTGAAGAAATCGAAGCAATGGTACAAGAAGCTGAAGCAAACAAAGACGCGGACAAAAAGTTCGAAGAGTTAGTAACAGCACGTAACCAAGCGGATCAAATGATCCACGGTACGAAAAAACAAATCGAAGAAGCAGGCGATGCACTTCCAGCTGACGAGAAAGAAAAAATCGAAGCCGCAATTACAGCACTAGAAGGCGTTAAGTCAGGTGATGATAAAGAAGCAATCGATGCGAAAACTCAAGAGCTAATGCAAGCAGCACAAAAGCTAATGGAAATCGCTCAACAGAAAGCTCAAGCACAACAAGGTGCTGAAGCTGGAGCGCAACCTAAGCAAGAAGACGATGTGGTTGATGCAGAGTTTGAAGAGGTAAAATAATACCTCAAATTAAGTGTTAACAAGTAGATTTCGGGCGTATAGAGGAAACTCAATACGCCCTTTTTCTTACAACTCAGCGGTACAAACCTTTTATCTTTACTTTTCTACCTTCCTATCGCTACACTATTGCCGCCTTTTTATTGCTAATAACTGACAATTTATGATCCGCTCTCTATTACTCGCTATTGTTTTACTTTTCAGTCTCACTTCACATGCCGATCCTCTTGAGGAAAAAGCAGAGTTAGGCGATGCTCGCGCACAAGTAAAATTAGCAATGGAATATGAATCTGGAACTAATCGCCCTGTTAACATTGACCATGCTATTCAATGGTATAAACAAGCGGCAATCCAAGACAATACAACCGCACAATTTAACCTTGGTCAGATCTATAAAAATGGCTATGGCATTGCTCAAGATTCAAAACAAGCCATTTATTGGTTTACTCGAGCAGCCACACAAAACCACCCTCCTTCTCAGTTCTATTTAGGTGAGATTTACGAATATGGTTTGTCCGGTAGTGTCGATTTATACAATGCCTCATTGTGGTACCAAATCGCGTCTCATAATGGTCATGGCGAAGCAATGCTTGGCTATAAACGAGTATTACACTCCTTAGCCGAACAGCAGCAAAACCCGGTCGTTGAACAACAAGAAACCACAGAAGTTAAGCCTAAAGAAGTGACACTAGAACAGTCGGTTGTACCTGTGTCCGAACCCGAATCAAAAACCATCTTCATAACACAGATGGAAAAGCCGACTGCGCTTGTCACTCTTGGGGGCTATTTGCTTATTGCCATAATGGTGGTTGTGCTTGTTTTCTTACTATTACGATTAAAGCAGACCCTTGCGCGAACTAAAGGTAATAACGATCAACAAAGCAGTTTTTCAAAATCATTACAAAATGAGAAGTTAAAGCAACTGCAAGACAGCAATGATAAATTGAAGATCAGAGCGGACGCTCAAGAGATCACGATCAAGCGTTTACACATTGAATTAGAGGCGGCAAAGAAATCATCTTCTTCATCATTTACTCAGTATCAATTACTCGGCATTAATATAAACAGCAGCAGTGCTGATATTAAGAAGCAGTATCGTAAGCTTGCTCAACTCCACCACCCTGATCATGGCACTGATGGTGTGATGTTAGCCGAAATAAATAAGGCCTATAGCCGAATCAAATAGTGCTACTCGTCAAAGCTACTCGACAAAAAACTCAGAAGGCCTTTACAAATTATTGCATCTCTATATAATCTGCATCACTTTTATATGTTATAAAAATGTAACAATATTCATATAGCGTATCAATTCAAAGAATAAATAATAGAGAAAGTCATATGTTTAATTTAGAAGGTCACTGCGACTGGTGTAGAAAACCAGCGATGGTATTACAGCATCAATACTGTGATGGCGCAAAGTACTACGCCTGCTCAAGCTGTAATGATTACGCTAAAATCGATATCAGAGAATACGATTTAGCTGAGATGGAAAAGTAAACCAAAAGTAATCATTTAACTCATCAGAAAAGAAGTTAAATAAAAAATGCCGATGACGTCAATCATCGGCATTTTTTGTATTCAATATCTAGAAGATTATGACTCTTTTGTCATTACTTTATAGATAAGCGCACCAATTACGGCACCTACAATCGGAGCAACCCAGAACTAGCCAAAACGTACCTATAAACTCTGCCATGTATTTATTCATAATGATTCCTATATAATTTTCATCTCTTGATTTCGCATTAATTTTTTATCCCGAATCAAGTTTTTGTTCAAAAAATATAGGTAATGATTAACAAAATAGACACTTTTAGGCTTTCATTTATCTCTTATTTTTACTTTTAAGATATAATTCTAAGAGCTGCAACACTGATTTATCTTGAAATTTCCGACATTTGAAATACTCCCCTCTCATTAAGAAAGGCTAATATAGTTCTCATTTTTCTTCCTCTTCTGTTTCTAATGGCTTGCGATTATGTGATAGATCTCTGATAATTAATGTATTGCTCTTAATTGGACACACTTATGCCGCAGGATAACGCACCAAGTTTCTTCTTCTTTGATTATGAAACATGGGGAACTAGCCCATCTCTCGATCGCCCATGCCAATTTGCTGGGGTTCGTACCGATGAAGATTTCAATATCATTGGTGAGCCATTAGTTATTTACTGCCGCCCCCCTATTGATTATCTACCCTCTCCTGAAGCATGTTTAATTACGGGTATCACACCACAAACCGCAGTAAGCAAAGGGTTATCAGAGCCTGAGTTTATCGCCAAAATCCATCATGAATTATCACAGCCAAATACGTGTTCATTAGGCTACAACAACATTCGTTTTGATGATGAAGTCTCTCGCTACACCTTATATCGCAACTTCTTTGAACCGTATGGTTGGAGTTGGCAGAACGGTAACTCTCGCTGGGATTTACTTGATGTGATGCGGGCTGTTTATGCCCTACGTCCTGAAGGCATCGAATGGCCAAAAGACGAAGAAGGCAAACCAAGCTTTAGATTAGAAAAACTCTCTCAAGCAAATGGCATTGAGCATGAAAATGCCCACGATGCCATGGCCGATGTAATTGCCACTATCGAGTTAGCAAAAGTCGTTAAAAAAGCACAACCAAAAATGTTTAACTACTTGCTTTCTATGCGTAACAAGAAAAAAGCAGCGACATTAATAGACATAGTAGAAATGACGCCATTAATGCATGTATCTGGCATGTTTGGCGTAGATAGAGGCAACATTAGCTGGATTGTTCCTGTTGCTTGGCATCCAACCAATAACAACGCTGTGATTACGATTGATTTAGCGTTAGACCCAAGTGTATTCCTAGAATTAGATATAGAACAATTGCATCAACGAATGTATACCAAGCGTGTAGATCTCGCGCCTGATGATTTGCCAGTTCCGGTTAAGTTAGTGCATTTAAACAAATGCCCTGTTCTTGCACCGGCTAAAACACTGACTGCTGAGAATGCTGCGAACCTCAATGTGGACAGAGAAGCCTGCCTAAGCAATCTTAAAGTAATCCGTGATAATCCAGAGATCAGACAAAAGCTAATTGCGCTTTACAGCATCGAGCCTAATTATGAGAAATCAACCAATGTAGATACGCTTCTATATGATGGTTTCTTCTCTCATGCTGATAAAACGACGATTGATATGATCCGTCAATCAACGCCTGAGCAGCTTATCGATTTTGAACCTAATGTCACTGACCCTCGTATTAAACCGTTATTGTTCCGTTACCGTGCGCGTAATTTTCCGCATACACTCAATGAAGCTGAACAATTAAAGTGGCAGGCTCACCTGCAAGATTATTTCCAAACCCATTTACCTGATTACGAATCAAGTTTTGAAACTTTGTACTTGGAATCTGAAGGTAATGACAAGAAAACCGCTATTTTGCGGGCCGTTTATAATTACGTACAACAGTTAGTATCATGATTAAATACCTTTACTCTTTCGCATGGATTTTTGCTTCACTGTTTGCTGGAAACGGCATTCAATCGTGGCTAGATATTTCAGTACCGGGCAGTATTATTGGAATGCTGATTTTATTCACTGCAATGGTCATTGGTGTATGCAGGTCGGACTGGGCTGCGCCAGGTTGCCAATTCTTCATGCGGAATATGTTGATTTTATTTATTCCAATCTCTGTTGGGTTAATGACGCATTTCGATTTATTAATCAACAATGCGATTCCAATCATTGTCAGTACCGCTGGTGGTTCATTATTAGTTTTAGTTTGCCTTTCATTACTTATTGATCGTCTTGATAGAGGAAATAAATAATGTGGGTCATTTTAACCGTTATTGTTTTTTATTCGGCGCGTTGGTTCGCTAAACGTTTTCCTCACCCAATCAATAATCCATTATTGCTGAGTGTTTTTATCGTTATCCCGATCTTAATGGTATTACAGGTACCTTATGAAACCTACTACGCTGACAATGCGTTTTTAAGTTACTTGCTGCAACCTGCTGTTGTTGCTCTGGCGTACCCACTGTATGAGCAGTTACCGCATATTCGTGCAAACTGGAAAATCATCCTACTTGCTTGTAGTGTTGGCTCACTGTTCTCTATGCTGTCAGGTGCGTTCTTAGCGGTATGGATGGGGGCTGATATGCAGTTGGTTGCGAGTATTTTACCAAAATCAGTGACCACACCAATTGCGATGGCTATCTCAAGTCAATTACAAGGTGAGGCGGCTATCGCGGCTATCTTAGTGTTATTAGCAGGCTTAATGGGCGCTATCTGTGCTTACCCTATTTATAATATGTTGGGAATTAAAAGCTCACTGGCAAGAGGATTAACCATGGGCAATGTCTCTCACGCCCTTGGTACTGCACAAGCTGCTGAAGTTAACTCTCAAGATGCGGCGTTTAGCTCTCTTGCCTTGGTTATTTGTGGGATCATCACTTCATTAGTTGCTCCACTTATTTATACATTATTGGTATTTATAAAAGGCTAATTGCTTAAAACTCCTTCAAATCAGTGTGACATCTCTCTCATTGATGTAAATAATGTATCTTTACATCAATGAGTGTGATATTGATCTATGTTTCTATGGCTATAGTCCCTAATAATGAGCCCAGAAGAAATTAAAAAGGATCACACCGATGACCACTCTACACTCTACAACAGTACAACAACGCTTAGAAAATGCCCTTTCTGATCTGCCTGCAGATTTACAATCAGCGCTGTCTTCTTTCATTAATACCCAATTTAAAGGCGTTATTACTAAAGCGCAATTTCAAGGCCTACTCGCTGACAGCAAACTCGATGATAAAGAATTACGTTTAGCCTTGCTTCCTCTTGCTGCGGCATTCTCTGTTGCCCCTATTTCTAATTTTTATGTTGGTGCTATTGTACGTGGTAACTCTGGTCATCTTTATTTTGGTGCCAATATGGAGTTTAGTGGGGTTCAGTTAGGCCAAACCATTCATGCTGAGCAATCTGCTATTAGCCATGCGTGGATCAAAGGCGAAACGGGTATTTCTGATATCACTATCAACTTCAGCCCTTGTGGTCATTGTCGTCAATTCATGAACGAGCTAACAACGGCTGATAGCTTGATGATTCAATTACCTGAGCGCGATGAGAAGTCTCTACAAGAATATTTACCTGAATCTTTTGGTCCAAAAGATCTGGGTATTGAAGGCGGTTTATTAGCGTCTGTATCGCATAATCTAACACTAGAGACGGATTCTGCTTTATTGATTAGTGCTGTAGAAGCGGCGAATCATAGCCATGCACCTTATTCACATAACATCAGTGGTATTGCGCTTGAAATGAAAAGCGGTCATGTTTATCACGGTATGTACGCTGAGAATGCGGCATTCAACCCAAGCTTACCACCACTTCAAGTGGCCCTTATTCATGCCAATATGTCACGCGAGTGTTTATCTGAAGTTAAAGCGGCAGCGCTCGTTGAAAGCCATAAAGGTGAGATAAGCCATTTAGCTATCACTCAAAGTACATTAGAGGCGTTGAACCCTGATGTAACATTAGAATACGCATCTATTTAATAAAGAATCACTAAAAACAAGAGGAGGTTATTAATTTAACCTCCTCTTTTTTCTTCTATCTAATCGCTATTATTGATTACTTTTCCAACGGATAGCAGCATCAATCAGTTGTCTATCCATGCCTTGCTTACCCAATAAAGAAATCCCCCAAGGTGAATTATTTACGGTAAACCACGGCAAATGCAATTGAGGCAAATCAGCCAAACTTGCTAACGATGTATATCTCAATATCTTATCGTTCAAATTATACAACTGCTCTACTGATGCAGAAATTGGTGGTGCCGTGTTGGCTGTTGTTGGCATCAATATGAGTGTTTTCTCATCCAAAAGAGAGTCCAACACTGAGAGAACCAGCTCTTTTTGCTCTAATGCAATGCGTTCATCTTTATATTTTAATGTATCAAGCCATTTTAATTGCAGCTTAATTTCATTGCTTAATTCTGGGCTATTTTGCTCAATCCATGGTTCGATATTTCGTAACCCTTTGGTTGCTGATATAACTTTAAAGCTTTCCGCTGCTTTAGTGGTAATGATCTTACTGATCGCTTTACTTCTTACCACATCGTATGGCGATGACGACAATAATTTCTCTAATTTATTTTTCGCTTCTTCAGGAATATCACTGAATAGACTGTCTAGCACCACTATTCGCTCAACGGTTACCAATGGTGACATTGGCGTTAATACGGTTGCTACTTTTCTAATATCTAATAAATTTCGAGCAACCCAACCTAATGCAGTCTCTTCTTGAGCGATAGAAAACACGCCGTCCATATTAATGCCGCTGACTGATGCTTTAAATCCATATAAGCCAGCATATAGCGCTGGAATACGAATTCCACCATTTAAGTCTGTCCCTAAACCAAAGTCAGCAAAGCCATTAGCGACAGCTGCAACAGCACCACAAGAAGCTCCTCCGATGGATCGATTCGGACTATTAGGATTTAAAATTGGATCGTAATGCGGGTTATTGCCATGTAGCCCAACCCCAAATTCATCGACTTGGGTTTTCCCAACAAATAGTGCTCCTTTTTGTAATATCAGATCAACTACTGGTGCATTTTCTTTTGCTTTTTTCTGTTGGGATAACCAAGTAGGGTTACCTAATCCATTTGGCGTATCTTTAATATTGATACAATCACTTACGACAAATTTTTTATTTTCTAAAGCGCCATAAAATGCACTTTGTTGTTGCTCTCCAGAGTGAGTTACGCAAGGCATCAAATTATCCATCATTTCATACAAGTACTTAATAACAAAGGAGCATACCTATCATTATAGTGATTACAAATAATCATATTCAGCAAACTTATCATTTAGTTAATAGTGTGATTAAGCTCTCATGAAGCTACAGATAGAAAGTGATGAAAAATAAAGCAAACGTTTGCGTATTTATCTAATTTTAGTATCATGCTCATATAACCACTACCCACTATTACATGAGAATTAATTATGTTTGGTACTGCTCTATCCTCTTCTGCAACAAAAGTTTTATTACTTGGTTCTGGTGAACTTGGCAAAGAAGTCGCTATTGAATGTCAACGCCTAGGTTTAGAAGTTATCGCTGTTGATCGCTACCTAAATGCGCCAGCGATGCAAGTCGCTCATCGTAGCTATGCTATTGATATGTTTGATGCAGACGCCCTTGAAGCTATTATTAAAAAAGAGCAGCCAGATTACGTCGTTCCTGAAATTGAGGCAATCGCAACCGATAAATTGGTAGAATTAGAAAAACAAGGGCTTAATGTCGTTCCTACAGCGAATGCAACAAAACTCACAATGAACCGTGAAGGTATTCGTCGCTTAGCCGCTGAAGAATTAGGGCTACCTACTTCTACATATCGCTTTGTAGATACCTACGAAGAACTGGTCGAAGCGGTTAAATTTGTCGGTATGCCTTGCGTTATTAAACCCGTAATGAGCTCTTCTGGCAAAGGTCAGAGTGTAATTAAAACTGAAGCGGACATTAAAGCCTCTTGGGATTACGCTCAAGATGGCGGACGATCTGGTGCCGGTCGCGTGATTATTGAAGGGTTTGTGGATTTTGATTATGAGATTTCATTATTAACCGTTCGCGCTGTTGATGGCGTTCATTTCTGTGCGCCAATTGGTCACCGACAAGAAGATGGAGATTATCGTGAATCATGGCAACCACAAGTAATGACGGAAGCGGCACTTAAACTGGCCCAACGCGCTGCTGAAAAAGTCGTTAATGCCCTAGGTGGTTATGGCTTATTTGGTGTTGAGTTATTTATTAAAGGTGATCAAATTTACTTCAATGAAGTCTCTCCTCGCCCACACGACACAGGTTTAGTAACGCTAATATCTCAAGAAATGTCTGAATTTGCGCTTCATGTTCGCGCCTTTACTGGCATGCCAATTAATCAAATTACTCAATATGGCCCTTCGGCATCATCTGTAATTCTTGGCCAAGGCTCTTCGGCTAATATTCGTTTTGATGGTTTAACTGACGCACTTTCTCAACCTCAAACTCAGATAAAGTTATTTGGTAAACCAGAGATTGATGGACGTCGACGTTTAGGCGTAGCAATGACTCGTCGTAACAATCTTGAAACCGCTATTGAGGATGCAGTAACGGCTTCAAATAAAGTACAAGTGATCTATTAAGTTAAAAATATGTATAACAGAATGGTTTCAAATACCGTTCTGTTGTACTTTTTTAACCTTCTTATTCTTTTTTTACTGTTAAATCCATTTAATTTGCTTTTTTCGTTACCTAACCGTTGCAAACTTACAGGATTAACAGGTATAAATAAGCTAACTCTTTTATTTTACTTACACCATGGATGATGACTATGTTTGAAAAAATCGCTGCCGCTCCTGCTGACCCAATTCTTGGCTTAACAGATGAATTTAAAAATGACCCTCGCGCTGAAAAAATCAACCTTGGTGTTGGTATTTACAAAAACGAAGCGGGTCAAACTCCTGTTTTAACTACGGTTAAAAAAGCAGAAGCAGTATTGCTTGATACAGAAAAAACAAAGTCATACCTAACCATTCAAGGTACCGCAGAGTACGGCCTTGCAGTACAAAAACTACTGTTTGGCTCTGATGCACAAGTGATCACTGAAAAACGTGCACAAACAGCTCAAGCGCCTGGTGGTACTGGTGCACTACGTGTAGCTGGTGAATTCATCAAACGTCAACTTGGCGATGTGAAAATTTGGATCAGTAACCCTACATGGGCAAACCACATTGGTGTATTTACTGCTGCAGGTATTGAAACAGCGCAATACACTTACTACAACGCAGAAACGAAATCTAAAGACTTCGCTGCAATGCTAACGGATTTACAACAAGCGGAAGCTGGTGATGTGGTTCTTCTACACGGTTGTTGTCATAACCCTACAGGTATCGACCCAACGGCTGATGAGTGGGAAGAGCTAGCTAAACTGTGTGCAAATAAAGGTCTACTTCCACTGTTTGATTTCGCATACCAAGGTTTTGCAAAAGGTGTTGAAGAAGATGCGGCTGGTTTACGTACTTTTGCTGAATACTGCCCAGAGCTGCTTGTAGCAAGTTCGTTCTCTAAGAACTTTGGTTTATATAACGAGCGTGTTGGTGCATTTACTCTTGTTGCTAAAGACGCGGCTGTTGCAGCTGATGCTTTTTCTCAAGTGAAAGCTATCATCCGTTCTATCTACTCTAATCCACCCGCTCACGGTGCTGCTGTTGTTACGCATATTCTTAATGACGATGCGCTACGTGCAGAATGGGAGCAAGAAGTCGCTGAGATGCGTGACCGTATTCAAGAGATGCGTACTTTGTTTGTTACAACACTAAAAGAACAAGGTGTGGATGCAGACTTTAGCTTTATTGAACGTCAAAATGGTATGTTCTCTTTCTCTGGTCTTTCTAAAGAGCAAGTAAACCGCTTGAAAGATGAATTCGCCATTTACATCGTTGGTTCTGGCCGTATCAGTGTTGCTGGTATGACAAAAGACAATATGCTGCCTTTATGTAAAGGTATTGCAGCGGTTCTTTAAGAATCAAAAGTAATCGTAAGACATAGCAAAGGCGCTTTAGTTAGCGCCTTTTTTATGTTTGTTTCACGCCTTCTTAGCCTGAATGACAATATTTCTTGGGGTATCTTCTTTTAAACAAAACTCCCCAATACGTACCTCATACCCCGCCTCTTCTAGCAATAAGGCTCGATCCAAACATAACCATACTTCCAATGGACGTTTAAATACTTGCTGTACTAAATCGCACTTTTCCATCACCACAAACGCTTCTTTCCCTTTGTTTAACCAATAGGAGAAATCAATATCGTCAGGCAATTGCAGCTTTTTATGCTCACTCGCCCATCGACAAAAAGCGTCAAAACCATCACTTAATAATGATTTTTTTATGCTTGGAACAGGGACATAGTTATCATTGCCAGTAACAAACTGCTGCAAGGCATTAAACCCTAATCGATATTGCATTTCTTGCTCTCGATGATGTTGTGTGCGTTTCCCTGCGGTTACTGTCTCTTGCAGTGGTAATCGTAAATCATCTTTAGATAAACGGATCTGTGCTTGTTTTGATAATGCAGACAGCCCTTCATAAACCGATGACTGAGTTAAATGAAAACAGCAAGGAGATAAAGTAATAGCATCTATCGACTTATCTATGCCCTTTTGGATTAGACTGACGTGAAGATCACCACAGGCATGCAACGCTATCGCATGTTGGTTAGCTCTAATCAGTTCAGATGCACTAGTTCCCAACGCATCACCTTGGATAAACGTCATGTCTAAATGATGCTTGTCTGCGTATTCTTGACCACTATGACACAAAGCATCTTGCCACTCTAATGTGGTTACTGGTTTAGCTGATGCCACATTAAGCACCCGACCTAAATATCCTTTGCCACCACACCACTCTAGCCACTGATCTTGAGGCTGTGAATATTGAATACCTAAAGCACTTAATTTGGTAATTTGTTGCCACTTACGGCCGTTAATTCCTGAATCTAATCCCTTTGGCATAACTAGCTTAGCCGCTTGTAGTTGCTCAAGCTGACTTAATTCATAAAGATCATGAACTTCTGGAATAAAAACTGAGAGTGCTTGCGTTAGTTTTTCAGGGACTAGCTTTAATTCCTGCACTTCAGCCAGAGTTAATCCATCAAGCCAATGGCTTAAATTTTCATGCGTGGTTCGCCATGGATAATCTGAACTATGAAAAGCAGAAAATTGCCAAAAAAAGACCGTCTGCGATAACAAACGGTCTATATTTAAAAACTGCTGAGAATGCATTATATGCCCCTGAGAATAATATAAGGGCGATCTTAACGGACAGGAAGGTTTATGTCTTTAAACATCTCTTCGATCTCATGATTATTTTTAAGCATGGTCGCTTGCTCCACTATTGGGCGAGTTAAATGGGGTGCAAAGCGCTCCATAAAATCAAACATATAGCTTTTTAAGAATGAACCACGTTTAAAGCCAATCGTTGTAGTACTTGCATCAAAAATATGACTGGCATCTAAAGCAACAAGATCATTGTCTCTCTCTTGGTCTATAGCCATACTCGCAATCACACCAACACCAATGCCCAAACGCACGTAAGTTTTAATGACATCGGCGTCTGTTGCAGTAAAGACTATTTTGGGCTTTAAGCCTGCTTTATTAAAGGCACTGTCTAATGCTGAGCGGCCAGTAAAGCCAAAGACGTAAGTCACAAGATCAAACGCGGCCAAATCTTCAATGGTGATATTCGATTTCTGTGCTAATGAATGATCTTTGGTGACTACAATCGAACGGTTCCAGTGATAGCAAGGCAGCATAATCGCATCTTGGTATAAATGAAGCGCTTCGGTAGCAATAGCAAAATCTGCCGTTCCTTTAGCAATGGCGTCGGACATTTGTGCCGGCGTGCCTTGATGCATATGTAAAGATACATCAGGATAGCGCGTTTTAAATCCTTTAATCACATCAGGCAATGCGTAACGAGCTTGAGTATGGGTTGTAGTGATATTAAGCGTGCCTTTTTCAGGATGAGTATGCTCTCCTGCAACCGATTTAATGCTTTCCACACGAGAAAGGATTTCACGCGAGATTTTAATAATCTCTTCACCTGATGGGGTGACACGAGTTAAATGCTTACCGCTGCGTTCAAATATTTGTACACCTAGCTCATCTTCTAATAAACGCACCTGTTTGCTGATCCCTGGTTGAGAGGTATAAAGCGACTCTGCCGTTGAGGAGACATTCAAACTGTGGTTTTCCACTTCAACAATATATCTTAACTGCTGTAATTTCATTTTATTTACCTGTAATCCTTTACATCAAATTTTAATTTACTTATAAGTTACAGTTATATACTCATTCCTCACCATTTTCAAAGCCTTAACGCCATATTTAATGAATTGTATATTTTTAACTCAAATAAATTAAAGAAATCTGAACAATTGTCGATAATTATCATTAAATTCTAATAAGATGCCCTTTCTTTCGGGTAATTTACACAGCACTTTAAGTCCTTGCTATTCATTTAGTTTACAAGGTGTTACACTGGAAATTATTACTACTGGATGTATGATATAAATATGAATATTGCTCTCATTATCGGACTTTTTGCGATTTTACTTACCTTGATTATTGGCTATAACGTCATTGTTCAATATAGAACAAAGATTGAGTCTGCCAAAAAACAAGAGTCGGCTAAACATATGGTTATCATTGATTCAACAGAAGAATTGATAGGAAATGCTCATCACCTTCCTTACAGCAAAGAGCTGTTAGTATGTTTGAACCAACGAATTCTTGATGCTTTGCGTTCTATCTATGAGCTCGAACCAAACGATCGTTCATACAGTTCTCGTATTGAAAATATGGAACAACAGCTTCAGCAATTAAAAACAAACTATACTGGTGGTGATAGCACTAACTTCAAAGTACCAAGTAATGATAAACAAGCACTTGTCATGCTTAAGTTAGTAAAACGCCTACGTGATGCATTACGCACTGAACATAAAAAAGGTCGAGTTAACACTCAAGTTTTTGTGGCTGAAAACGCACGTCTTGAATCAATGCAGATCCGTATTAATATTGAAAATGTACTGAAGCGTGCTAAAGAAGCAACGCAACGCGGACAAGCAGGTACTGCTCGTCAATTACTAAAAAAAGGCATTGATGCCCTATCTAGTAAAAACGATGGCTACTCAAACAAAGCACGTACTCAACTACAAGATATGCTTGATGAGTTAAACAATAAGACGAAAAAGAAACAAGACCAAGAGTTACAAGATAAATTAGATAAAAACAAAGATGATGACATCGATGCACTATTTCAGCCTAAGAAGAAATGGTAATCTAACTTTCAACCTTACCAAAATTAAAAAAGATCGCACAAAGCGATCTTTTTTTATGCCTCAATAATATGAAACGTTTTAGTCTTTTACCGGTACACCGCTGTGAAATTTAAAATCAGCATCTGGAGATTGAATAAGATCGGCTTCTATATTCGCAAAATGAGCCACACGCTCACTTACATCACCACCAGCTACCTGCTCTGCTAATGTAAGATAATCTTGATAATGTCGCGATTCAGAACGCAATAAAGAAATATAAAACTTTGCTAAATCTTCATCTAAGTATGGTGCTAATTTTGCAAATCGCTCACAAGAACGAGCTTCAATGAATGCACCAATGATGAGTTTATCAATTAAGGTACATGGCTCATGTGTAATGATATTGGTAAATAGACCTTTTGCGTAACGACCTGCCCTAATGTTTTGATATGGGATATCACGCTGATCCATTATCTCAAGCACTTGATAAAAGTGATGTAGCTCTTCTTTTATCAGCAATATCATTTTATCAATCAAATCTTGGCTGTATGGCGAATCTTTACGGGCCGTTATTTTTTTAGAGATATTACTTTTCCCTTTTAGCATCTCTAAGCTCCCCGTTTTTTTATACGCAAAATCTTCATAAGGCTTAAACCAATCAAGCAATATATTGGTACTCTCTGCGTCCACTGCGTATTTACGGATCAAGTACAGTGCACTTTGCGCTGCTTTCAATTCGCACATTAAATGGTCTCGTAATATTACTGATAGGTTCTCTGGCTTTTTGGCTTCTTCAATCCACTCCTCAGGAGTTTCACACTTTAAAAATGAGTAAATTGGGTCTAATAATGATTTATCGTACATATAGATTTGGGTTTAAAAATTCTATGTTCCATTATATCAAACCTCTAGCAAAGCTGTTTACTCTTAATTAATTTTATCTAATAAACTTAGTTTCAGACAGTTAGAATGGAAAATTTAAAATTAAAGAGTGCTTTATACTATATATAAAATAAAAAATAGCTTGATCAGTAGCCAGAATAAAAGTACTGTATAAATACACACTGTACGGATGAACAGGTATTTTATTATGAACAGAGCAATATCATTAACTACGTGCTCAAACTCATTTAACCACGCAATCTCTCAGCATATTACTAGTGCTGCAAGCTTAGTGAACGCACAGTGTGAATCTCACTTCATACAAATCTTAAAAAGTTTATCGAAACAAAAGAAGTGGATTTTTATTACTGCCAATACTTCTATACCAAGTACTGACGCTTTGCTCGCTCATGGGATTGAGTTAAATCGACTGGTGAGATTAAAGCCATCTCACCATTTATCTGAAAGTGAGACGATTGAAAAAGCAAAACAGTTTGGTACTGCAAGCGCGATTATCTGCAACTCTAATTGCTACTATTTCTCTGACTCTCAATGGTTAACACTAAATCGTAAATTAACGGTTATCCACTAGAAAATAGGAATTATGCTAATTCAAGTTGTCTCTTAGCAAAAGAGTAAAAGACTTACTTACGATTGCTTTAGCAGGTGAACATAAAGAAGATCAAATTCAGCATTTGATTGGGATATTTCAGTATGAGTATTATCTAGAATATATCTGATTTGCTCGTCATCGAGTATATAAGGCAGTTTCACCTGTAAATTAGTAATACCTTCAATGCGAGCTAAACGAATAAGACGAATAATATTTGACTCATCATTAATATGCGACGAAAGGACGTGCAGCGCTTCTAAGCGTAGCCTTTCTTTTGTTGGGGTTTTATCATGAACAGATGCATTCCACACGGTTCCAAAGGTTGGGATCATGCTTTTCAATGCTTGTGAAAATGTCAATTTTTGTTTGCTTGAGTTAATTAAAAACGAACTGTAATCAAACTCGATCATATTAGCCATATTTTTTGCCTCGATATTCCCACATCTACTTTCAACATCCTATTGAACAGCACAAATGTTTCATTTATGGCTATAAGTATCCTTAATATTAGAGGCGTCGCAAGTTTTAAACTGGACGCAGATCACACTTAATAATTCTTAGCTCTTAACCTTATCATCATGCTAACAGACTGTTTACACTCATACATTTTAGCAACAAAAAACTGCTACAATGAGCAGTTTAAGTGGGCTTAATTAA
>NZ_WBVP01000002.1 GCF_008933155.1 Aliivibrio finisterrensis
CTGTTGGGGTGGCTGTCGGAATCCTAACTGGTGTCTCTTGCTGTACCGTTGGGTAAGCTGTTGGCATAGTAACAGGATTCAAAGGTAATGCCGCTAATACGGTAGATGGTAATAATAGTACCGATGAAATTGCTGTCGTAATCAATAACTTATTCATGAATAAACCTTATTATACTCGTAAAAATAACAATGGAAATTCTGAATACAAGTTCTTCGTAATTATTAGCAATACATATAGGCTATAAATGCTTACCTAAAGAATATAAACAAAACTCCATTTCGTTACAAAATAGTAAAGCCAATAAATTATTTAGACAATATGACAAATTACGAATTCATTATTCAGAAAATCCGAATAATAACGAGTTACTAATAAGAGAAATGTATTGCTTTGAAGGTATTAATTTATCATGCTTATAAAAGCACTAACTTGAAATATCGTGGTTTAAGAAATAAGTAGGCCTTTCTTTTTATAATAAAGATGAAAGACCTTTTTATAACGACTACAATCACTTACTTTCCGTAGCGAACTAGCCACTCTTTCTCTAACGCGACCTGCCAACTTGGATGTGGTTCTGCTAAAGATTTGAATAGCTTCGTATTTTTCGCAGAGCCCGTTAAATACTGTGACGACAGCACAGATGGGTCACCCCAGACACTTAAATCTCCTTTACGAGACTGAGCTTCAGGACTCAGTAAAAAGTTAATTGCTACTTGAGCGCCCTCTTTTGCTGATGCATTCCATGGGATAGCTAAGAAATGAATATTAGACAGTGCCCCCGCTTCCATTGCGTAGGTTTGTGTGGTGCCAGCTAACTTACCACTTGCTTGTGCAGAAAAGACTTCATTTGGATTAAACGTAACCGCAAGATCAATTTGACCATCATCTAATAGCTGCAGTGATTGTGCTGTACCTGATGGGAATTGCTTCCCTTTACGCCACGCAGTTTGATGCAGCTCATCCAAATAGATCCATAATGGCTGAGTTATTTCAGCAAAATTAGCGTTATCTACCGGTTGCATTAGCTGAGAGTTGTTATTAGTTAACTCAATTAATAACGCTTTTAAGAAACTCGTACCATGAAATTCTGGCGGCTTAGGATAAGTAATTCTATTTGGAAAGGCTTTGCTGTAACTAAGCAGTTCAGCAAAAGATTGTGGCGGATTACTTAGTGTTTGCTTATCATGAATAAATACAAGTTGACCCACACCCCACGGCGCTTCTAAACCTAACGTTGGCTCAGAAAAATCACTGTCTACAGGAAGCGTTTTATTCACAAACTCCCAGCTTGGTAACTGATTAACAAATGGACCAAACAACAGTTGGTTATTCTTCATGGATTTAAAGTTTTCACCATTAATCCAAACCATATCAACACTGCCACCGTCATTTTTCCCTGCGGTTTTTTCAGCCAATAAACGTGACGTACTTTCTGCAATATCACCCACTTTTACGTGTTTTAGCGTGACACCATAATTACGCTGTAGCTCTTTATCTGCCCAACGAAGGTAATTGTTTATCTCTTGGCTTCCCCCCCATGCGTGGAAATATACTGTTTGTCCTTTGGCTTTTTGTTCTATTTCTTTCCATGTATCTGCAGCATGAGCGCTAAAAGAAAGTATTAGGCTATTGAGCAATAACAACCACTTTTTCATCTGTTTTTCCTTTATCCATTAAAGAGTATTTTTATTATGCCCGCCAGATTATAGTCTATAAATTATGATTATTCAGAGCTTTGTGGTTATATTTAATAATCAAAAATATCAATTATTTATTATCGAATAAAAAAGAAAAAGGAGCATAATTGCTCCTTTTCTTTATTATTTATAACAGCCTAACGACTATTTCACTAAATCTGCCGCTTCTCTTGCTAGTCTGCCAATCTCTTCCCAACGACCTTCATTGATCATCTTCTTATCAACCATCCACGTACCGCCACACGCATAAACACCATCAATGGCTAAATAGTCTTTTACGTTATTCACATTAATCCCACCCGTTGGCATTAATTGAATTTGACCATAAGGGCCTAACAGCGATTTAAGCATATTAATCCCACCTGACGCTTCTGCTGGGAAAAATTTTAGCGTCGTTAATCCTGCTTCTAATGCTGCTTCAACCGTACTTGGGTTATTTACACCAGGAATGATCTCAATACCAATTTCTTGGCAAGCTTTTACGGTATTAATATTAAAACCAGGAGAGACAACAAACGTTGCACCGGCTTCTTTTGCTGCAATCGCTTGCTCTCTATTTAGTACCGTACCTGCACCAATAAGCATATCTGGTTGCGCTTGACGTAATAGACGAATAGCTTCAACAGCCGCATCTGAACGGAATGTAATTTCAGCCGCTGGCAAACCATTTTCTGCCAATGTTTTTCCTAGTGGAATAATGTCTTCTGCGTTATCTAGCGCAATAACAGGAATAATTTTAACTTGTGCAAGTTGTTGTGAAATATGGCTCATGTAATATCCTATTTATGAATTTCAATTAAATCGTAAAATTAATGTGCTGCATGGATTGGTGCGAAATTATCGCGCCTTTGTGCTGAATAACCACACTGGCCAGTTGGTGACCTTGCTGTGATGATTCTTTCGCTGATTTACCAGCAAGTACGCCAGCCATAAAGCCTGCATTAAACGCATCGCCTGCTGACGTCGTATCTATCACTTTATCAACCGGACACGCGGGAACCGTCACCTCAGGTTGACCTTGAACTGAATAAAGATTGCCATTAGCTCCCATCTTTACGACCGCTTGTTTTACACCAGAATTGTGTAATCGTTTTAGCGTCGCTTGTTCATTACTGTCGCCCCATAAATGCTGTTCATCATCATTAGTAACTAACGCCAATTCTGTAATTTCAAACATCGCGTTGTAAACTAAACGAGCAGATTCATGGTTTTCCCACAAGGCAGGGCGATAGTTGGTATCAAAAGCAATCTTAACCCCTTGCTGTTGTAGTTCCTGTAAACGACTAATCAAAGCAAGACGATCAACGTGTGGCAAAATAGCCAAACTAATACCACTCAAATAAATCCAATCGACCCCTTCGAGATCTTGAGATACTTGTTTAAAGCACGGATGCTGTACTAAATAACGTGCAGCTGAATTATTACGCCAGTACAAGAAAGTACGCTCACCTTGTTCATCAAGTTGAATTAAATACAATCCCGGTTGACGTTTTTCATCTTTCATCACCCATTGCGTATGTATTCCTTCCTCTTTCCAGCGAGATACGATCCCTTCAGACAAAGCATCACAACCCATCGCGGTAACGTAATTCACTTCAACTTGATCTTTCATACAACGCGAAAGATATAATGCTGAATTAAGACTATCGCCGCCAAAACTTTGTTGCATGGTTGAAAAAGGCTGACCATTTAATTCGATCATGCATTCGCCGATAATTGCTATTTTTTTCATCGTATTCACCTATGAAGCCGTTTTGTCTTTCAGATTAAAATACGCATTAGCATTGGTGTAACAAACTCGAGTGATCAGCTCACCTAACATTTGCATATCATCAGGAACTTCACCATTTTCAGCCCAAGTACCTACAATATTACACAAAATACGACGGAAATATTCATGGCGCGTATAAGATAAAAAGCTACGAGAATCCGTTAGCATGCCAACAAAATGACTTAATAAACCCAATTGCGACAATTGCTCTATTTGACGAATCATGCCGTCTTTTTGATCGTTAAACCACCATCCAGAACCAAACTGAATTTTCCCTGCGATTCCACCACCTTGGAAGTTCCCCATCATGGTTGCAAGTACTTCGTTATCTCTTGGGTTTAAGCAGTATAAAATGGTTTTTGGTAGTTCATTGCTGATGTCCATTGAATCTAACAACTTAGATAAAGGGAGGGCAACAAGCTGGTCACCAATAGAGTCAAACCCTGCATCTGCACCTAATAACCTAAACATACGTGTACTGTTATTACGCTGAGCGCCGATATGCAGTTGCATTACCCAACCAAGACGAGCGTATTGCTTGCCAAGCCACACTTGAACGGCTGTTGAAAATTGAGCTATCTCTAACTCTGTTAATGTTTCGCCTTTTAAGCGACGTGACAATAACAAGTCTAAAGTATGTGATGCTGGAATATCTGCGTATCTAACCACTTCAATACCATGATCGGCACTACGACAGCCATGCAAATCAAAGTGCTCTAATCGCTTTAATAACGCGGTTTGTAAATCTGAAAAATGATTAATCTCAACATCAGCGACTTGAGACAACTGTTGGATATAATCAACAAAGCCTTCTAATTCAATTTTGAACGCTTTATCTGGTCGCCAACTTGGTAAAACTTGAACATCAAAACTCGTATCTTGTGCAATAGCTTGGTGGTGCTCAAGCGTATCAAGCGGATCATCCGTTGTGCCTACCATGCTAACGTTCATTTGCTTCATGATGCCGCGAGCTGAGAATGACGGTGTAGATAATAGCTCATTCGCTTGCTGCCAAATTGTTTCAGCCGTGGTCGGATTTAATACTGTATTTACGATCCCAAATGGACGACGAAGTTCTAAGTGAGTCCAATGATACAGTGGGTTTCCTAGCGTTTGTGGCACCGTTTGTGACCACGCCATAAACTTATCAAAATCAGAACAGTCTTTACCTGTAATCAGTGATTCTGAAATACCAGCAGCGCGCATTCCACGCCATTTATAATGATCACCTTCAAGCCAAATCTGGGAAAGGTTCTCAAACTGTCGATCTTGAGCTATCGCTTGAGGATCTAAATGGCAATGATAATCGACAATTGGCAATGCTTTAGCAAAATGATGATATAAATCTTTTGCTGTTTGATTACTCAGTAAAAAGTCTTCACATAAAAAAGGTTTCATTCACCGCTCCTATTTAGCACGAGCGTAAGCCGCTACCGTTGCTTTTGCGCCATTCTCTAACAACTTCTGATAAGCAGACTGAACTAAAGAAACAAAACTTGAATCCTCAGCTAAATGGCCAAAAATAGAACTCATTTGTAATAATGGCAATACGACCTCAACCGAATGACCATAATCACGATATATAGCACGAAGGTTATCAAGCATAGGATCTCTTACATCAATCACTTGCTGGTTTTCATCTTGCTCACCCACATAACGTATCCAACCAGCCACTCCTAAAGTTAATAGTCTATAGTCAGTGCCTTTTTCAATGTGATGATGAATCGATTCAACCATACGTTGAGGTAGTTTTTGGCTCCCATCCATCGCTATTTGCCACGTTTGGTGTTTCAGGGCTGGATTCGTAAAACGATTAATCAATAATGTCGCATAATCGTTTAAATCTACCTCTTTTGATAATGACAATGTAGGCGCTTGTTCTGCCATCATTAATTGGTATGCAGCAACACGATAGTCATCATTTGTCATCGTATCGGATATATGAGCATACCCACCTAAATAACCTAAATACGCTAAGAACGAGTGGGAACCATTTAACATTCTCAGCTTCATCTCTTCATAAGGAACCACATCGTCAACAAACTCTGCACCAGCGACATTCCATTCAGGACGGCCATTGACAAAATTATCTTCAATTACCCATTGTCTAAACTCTTCACAAGCAATACCACACGGATCTTCAATGGTTAGTTCAGAAGTTAATTGCGCTAACGTTTCATCCGTAATTGCTGGAACAATACGATCAACCATGGTGCAAGGGAAAGTAACATTTGCTTCTATCCACTCAGCCAAATTTTGGTCAACCAACTTTGCAAAACCAATCACAGCCGCCTTAGCAACCTTGCCATTGTTTTGTACATTGTCACATGACATAACGGTAAATGGCGTAATTCCCGCCTCTTTACGTAAGCGTAATGCCTCTACAATATAACCAATTGCCGATTGTGGTTTGCGAGGAGATTGAACATCATGCTGAATTAATCCGTTCTCACTATCGAGCTGACCTGTGTTTGGATCACAGCAATACCCTTTTTCGGTAATGGTCATAGAAACAATAGCAACTTGCTCTTCTGCCATTTTCGCAAGTAATGCATCACTGCTTTCTAATTGTGGATGAATGGACTCAATAACCGAGCCAATAAGTTTAACGGTATTTTTATTTTCACCCTTTTCCATTACCGTATATAAATGATTTTGCTCACGTAATGAATGAATAAGATCCTCACCGCCAAACAAGTTAATCTCACAGATCCCCCAGTTACCACCTGTTTTTTCAAGCATCTCATTGGTAATTAATGCTTGGTGAGCACGGTGAAATGCGCCAAACCCTAAATGTACAATACGTGGTAACAAAGCATCACGATTAAACGTTGGTTGAATAACGGAAGCAGGAAGGGTAATGGTCGATATATTCATAAAAACTCCGGTGAATGTGCTTGGCCGACGCCAGTTTGGTCTACAGAACCATAATATCCTCGTAATTTAGTTGAAAAAATAACCCTCGTCTTTGTGGTGCATCACAAAAAACACATTGGCATACCAGAATTAAATAACATTGCGAATTAGGTCAACCAATTAATTATTTTTAATTGCTCGTTTAAAAATCCTTCCCTACTATCCACTTCAAAAAAACAACGCAATTCATGAATTAATCCGTCGTGATAAAAACCATCCATGTATCGTAATGTGGTCATTATCAAATGAGCCAGATACAGCTCAAGAAGCCTCTAACGGATACTTTAAAGACATTTTTTAATATGCACGCGCACAATATTGGCAAAATAGTCCATCAAGTTTACTCCAGCTGGACAACGTCATAGTTCTGAACCATTGCTCCGTTGTAATTTTTGCTCGATTTCACAAGCTGAAATACTAAGTGAATTCCAAACTTCAATCTGATATCTTTCACCTAGTGTTAGTTGCTTATATTGGTGTACCATATTACTAGCTGAGTTGATTATGTGAGAACTTGAAGCCTATTGGCAACTGACTCTCTTATCTATATCAAAGTGGGTAGGTTATTCTTGGGAACTAAGGCTCAATTTGAAATTGGTTCATAAGTTAATATAATGCAGGTTGATTTTTTGTTACCATAGAAAAGTAGTAAGTCATCAAAATAAGGTACTTATGGAAAATATAACCAGACGATATGTCTCAATTGGAAGGGATTTGATTGAGCAATTAAAAACAAGTAAATATCAGGTCGGCGACAGACTGCCAACAGAACGAGATATTGCAGAGCAATTTGGCGTCAGCCGAACTACGATCCGAGATGCTATTATCATGCTAGAGCTTCAAGGCTTAGTTGAAGTTCGTAAAGGCTCTGGCGTATATGTGATATCACTGCCTGATGACGACAACGCACAACATATATCAGTGAACTCTAATCACTCAAATTACGACAATAATGATATTGGCACCTTTGAAATGCTTCAAGCTCGCCAGTTACTCGAAAGCAATATTGCCGAGTTCGCAGCTGCTAATGTTACTGGTGTGCAAATTAACCGTATGAAGCAAATACTTGATGCTGAACGTATTGCGGTTGCATCAGGCAATCAAGAATACAATCACGATAAAGATTTTCATATTTTAATTGCAGAGGCAACTCAAAATAACTACCTCATTGAAGTAGCGCAAACAGCATGGGAGCGCCGAACCAGCAGTAAAATGTGGGCTCAACTTCATACTCATATTGATGACACTGAGTATCGCTCTCAATTTCTAGAAGATCACGCTAAGATCCTCTCTGCTTTGCAAAAGAAAAACCCAGCACAAGCAAAAGAAGCCATGTGGCAACATATGGAGAATGTAAAAGAAGCACTTCTATCACTATCAGATACCGATTCTGATGATTTTGATGGCTACTTATTTGATTCTTATCGAGTTGATGCTTAGCTAGATATAATGGTTAAACCATATCGTTAAAACCCAGCTTATTTGCTGGGTTTTTTATTAAATTAAAGGCCGTCGAACAACTCTCCAACAGATATAATTCCTACTCTACGGTATCACAACAGTAAATGTGCTCTCTTTCATTCTCTTGATAATCAACCGATAAGTCATAACCATTTACTTGCGTAATATTCTTTACGATAGATAAACCCAAAATGGATAAATTGGTTTTCCACTGAAGAGGAGAGTGCAATCAAAAACCTTGGTTTAGTCAGCAGCCGAGATAATTGTTGATCTAGTTCTCCTTACCTAACATTAATTGGTCAACCAATTGTATTATTCGCTTATAATGGTTCTTTTTGGTGCTGCCACAACGTGGCTATTGAGGTAATTAGTGTTTAAAGGCAACTTATCTAAACTGGACAGCTATAAAAATATCCCAGTTAAAATGTTTGAAGTAATTGAACAGGTGAAACAACGCATCAATGCTTCAGTAGAAAACGGCCGTTATCCGCTTGAAGGTGAAGATGTTTTCTTTTTCGTGGTTGATGACAACACTAAAGTCATCTCTGAGTGTAAACCTGAAATTCACCGCAAATACATTGATGTACAAATCATTCTTTCGGGAGAAGAGCGCTTTGGTTACAGCCTCCAGCCATTTCAAAGCATTGCCGAAGATCTACTAGAAGATCGTGATGTTGCATTTAGCGACAACATTATCAATGAGCAATTTGCTAATCTGGAACCGCATGATTTTATCATTTTCAATACTGAGCAACCTCACCGTCCATTGGTTGCAGTCAATAAGCCTATGCCTGTTCGTAAGGCAGTTATCAAAATTTCTCATCAGTGGTTAGCTGAACAATCAATCAACACCACATTAGCGTGGAATGACAGCAATATTCCTCATCAGATTACTCTTAAACAAGCTGGATTACGTACTCACGTTGAAATGCGCATTGTGAAAGATGTGGAACCGGAAGTGATTATGCTTGCTGTTGAGCATAAAGTTGAAGATTTAGTGAGTGTATGGCAAGGCGCGGCGATGCCTATCTCCGAAGCATTTGATGATGGTAATTTATACTCACAAGCGCGTGTTCTGTTCAATCTAGAGCAAGGTTGTGTGGTATGGCTGGTCAATCATATTAAACTGCCTTGCGGTAACAAGATGTCGGCAGACAAGCTAGCATGGGTACCAGCGATGCAAGCTACGAATGGCCAATTAAGTGCGATATAAAAACGAAACTTAAATTAACAGGCTAGCGCCAAGCGGTTAATTAAAAACAAACACCGAGTCCTTTGGTTTACCAAAACTCGGTGTTTTTCTTTATTCCCTTTTCTATATCTTCGGCGGCCACTCGGTTTGTATTAATTTTCCTAATTATCGATGCTTTATACTTTTAGCGCGGGGCGCGTGTAATACATACGTAAGATTGTCACGCTGTTTACAATGATAAAGGTCAGCTCCATTAGGGTTCCGCCAATTGATCCCAACAAAATGAATTGAACATGACCAGTAAGCGCATTCCGACGCCCTGCATTTTAAACAAGGCATAGGTGGCGACTGACGGGCCAAAAATAGTCAATATTTCATAGTAGTGCTCAAGTTGTGGCATCCCCATCACCCACAGCATAGCGATGAAGAACAACATCAAATGAAGACGAAAGCGTCGCCCATCACTGTGTAGAAAGGCACTTGCGCCAATAATAAAGGCCATCATGCCGATAGTTTGTGCGAGATCCCATTCAGGTATTGCCCACTGAGTTAAAGACTCCATCATAGTGACTCACTTTGTAGTTCTACCGCTTCACGCGCAAGACGACCAATCTCATCCCAACGACCTTCGTTGATTAGCGTTTTTTCAACCATCCAAGTAGCGCCACATGCAATCACGCGATCACTTGCTCTCCTGGTAGAACGAAGTAAGACTTAGCGTTTTGATAACAGATGTCTTGAACCATTTTACTCAGCGTTGCAATATCGTTTGGCACTTCTCCATTCACCACCCATTGACCAATGGTATTACATAGAATACGACGGAAGTATTCATGACGCGTGTACGATAGGAAGCTGCGAGAGTCGGTCAGCATCCCAACAAATTGGCTCAGTAGACCCAGTTGAGAAAGCTGTTGAATTTGACGCTCCATGCCATCTTTTTGGTCATTGAACCACCAGCCAGAACCGAATTGGATCTTGCCTGCGATACCGCCACCTTGGAAGTTACCAATCATGGTTGCCATCATTTCGTTATCACGTGGGTTTAGGCAGTAAAGAATGGTTTTTGGCAGCTCATTAGTGATATCCATAGCGTTCATCAAGCAAGACAATTGCAGTGCGAACGGACGGTCACCAATTGAGTCAAAGCCTGCATCAGCACCGAGTAATTGGAACATGCGCGTACTGTTGTTACGTTGTGCACCGATATGCAGCTGCATTACCCAGCCCATTCTCGCGTATTGCTTGCCAAGCCACACTTGAACCGCCGTGCTGAACTGGTCAATTTCTAGTTCGCTCAGTATTTCACCTTGCAGACGGCGCGTTAGCATCGCATCCAGTGTCGCTTCACTTGGCTCTGCAGCATAGCGAACCACTTCAATACCGTGGTCAGCAGCGCGGCAGCCATGTGCGCTAAAGTGTTCTAGGCGGCGTTCTAGCGCAGTCAGTAAATCGTTAAAGCGTGTAATTTCAACATCCGCAGCTTCACCTAACAGGGTCATGTATTCGGCAAAGCCATCCAATTCAATCTTGAACGCACGGTCTGGACGCCAGCTTGGCGCAACTTCAACATCAAAACTGTCATCTTCGGTAATGGCTTTGTGGTATTCCAGTGAATGAATTGGGTCATCAGTGGTGCCTGCCATCACAACATTCATCTGTTTCATGATACCCCGAGCTGAGAATTCAGGTGTTGCCAGTAGCTCATTGCACTCATGCCAAATTTGATCCGCGGTTTCAGGGCCAAACAGTTTGCCAGTAATACCAAATGGACGACGTAGCTCAAGGTGTGACCAATGGTACAGTGGGTTACCCAATGTTTGCGGAACGGTTTTTGCCCATGCTTGGAACTTTTCGTAATCTGACGCTTTGCTACCTGTGATCAACGCTTCAGGTACGCCGGCCGAACGCATACCACGCCACTTGTAATGATCGCCTTCTAACCAGATCTTAGTCAGATTTTCGAACTGACGGTTCTCAGCCACTTCTTTTGGGTTTAAATGGCAGTGGTAATCGTAGATCGGCATCGCTTTGGCGTAATCATGGTATAGCTCGCGAGCGATATCGTTAGATAGTAAGAAATCTTCACACAAAAAACTTTTCATTTTTTACTCCGTAAGTGCCGGCCGTGCCCACACAAAAAAATTTTCAACAATAGTTACAACAGCAATATTTAAAGCAAGAAGCCCTCACATTAGAGAGCATCATTTAATCGATTAAAGAGAGGCGACGGCTGTGCGCGCACCTTTATCTAGAATCAATTGGTAAGCATCAGTCACTGCGCTCACGAAGATTTCATTTTTGATAAGGTCTGTACCGAAAATTGCTTCGATTGAAAGCAGCGCTTTCACCGCAGAAGCGTTCAAACCATGTTCTTCGTAAATGGCTTGGAACTGCTCAACCATTGGGTCGCGTACATCAATTGCTTCGCCTTGCTCAGTAAGAGCGCCGACGTAACGCATCCAGCCGGCAATGCCCATTGCCAGCCATTTGAAATCTGTACCTTGCGCTAGATGATGACGTAACGATCCACCCATACGTTGCGGGATCTTCTGGCTGCCATCCATCGCGATTTGCCATGTTTGGTGTTTTAGACTTGGGTTAGTGAAGCGCTCAATCAGCAGCGTTGCGTACGCTTCTAAGTCAGTCCCTTCCGGCATAGTCAGTGTTGGCGCTTGCGCTTTCATCATCATGTCGAACGCCGCTTTACGATAATCATCGTTAGTCATTGTGTCAGAGATGTGCGCATAGCCGCCTAGGTAACCTAGGTAAGCAAGGAATGAGTGACTGCCATTTAGCATGCGCAGTTTCATTTCTTCAAACGGTACCACGTCACTTACAAATTCTGCGCCAGCAACGTTCCAATCTGGACGACCTGCAACAAAGTTGTCTTCAATAACCCATTGACGGAAGGGTTCACATGCGATACCACATGGGTCTTGAACGCCCACTAGTTCAGCAATTTCAGTCAAGGTTTCTTCTGTTGCGGCTGGAACAATACGATCGACCATGGTGCATGGGAAAGTAACATTTGCTTCAATCCATGATGCCAATTCAGCGTCAACAAGATTAGCGAAATCTAACACTGCCGCGCGTGCTACATGACCGTTCTCTTGTACGTTATCGCAAGACATAACCGTAAATGGCTTAATGTCTTTTTCACGACGTTGGCGTAATGCTTCAACGATGTAACCGATCGCTGAACTTGGATCTTGTGGGTTAGCCAAATCCGCAATGATGAGGCCATTGTTTTTATCTAAACGACCTGTTGCTGGGTCAGCGCAGTACCCTTTCTCTGTGATGGTCATCGATACGATCGCCACTTGCTCTTCGGTCATCTTCGCCAATACAGCGGCTTTGCCATCTAGAGTTGGATGCAGCGATTCAGTCACTGATGCGATCAGTTTAACGTCGGTCGCTTCTGCCCCCTTCTCTGCCACTGTGTAGAGATGGTCTTGCGCGCGAAGTTGCTCAATCAGATCTTCGCCACCAAATAGGTTTACTTCACAAATGCCCCAATCACTGTTGGTTTTCTCTAGCATTTCATTAGTGAATAGCGCTTGGTGTGCACGGTGGAATGCACCAAAACCAAGGTGAACGATGCGTGTTTTTAGGTTTGAGCGAACGAAAGTTGGACAAATTACTTGTGTATTCAAGTTGGTATTTTCGATTGTTTTCATTATTTATCCTTGGCTTCATCATAGATACCCGATGAAGCGAACATATAGGCCAGAAACTATTAATTAAATTAATAAACGAGATTGAGTGACTCCCACTTCGAGAGCAAAACGAAATTCAGTCACCAACAAATTGGTAAACCAATATTTTTTTAGCGATCATACAAACATCCATTAACTCGCACCGCCAAGGCATTATATTAACTAAATAAAATTAATCTGTGACATAAGCAGCATTAAATTGGATAACCAATAAAGGTTTTTACGTCGAAAAATACTCAAAAATCCATCAAGGAGCGATTAAAAACCCAAAAGACCTCAACCAATCAATGATAAAGGGCGCTACACACCGCTATCATTCGTAGCTGATTTGCTAAAAAAAGTTAACAATCTACCTGTATCATACACATAGATTGGAGAAAAAGGCGTTTTTGGATATAAATCAGTCAATCACAATTGAATCATAACCATTTGAAAAAAAACAACTAAATTAAAGATCACACCTATCGCTAATCCAAATATTTTTGTACGTCTTAGAACTAAATCACAAAACACTTCATGGTTTACCAAAAACTATAATTATTGCAACAAAGGTCAACCAATTCGATCTATGCAATTGATTATTTTCCATTGAGCGATAAAAATACCCCCCATCACTACTAAAACAGAAAAAGAAACAGAGGAAATTATGGAACAAACGTGGAGATGGTACGGGGACTCAGATGCAGTCACTCTATCTGATATTAAACAAGCAGGTGCAACTGGCATAGTTACTGCTCTTCATCATATTTCTAATGGTCAAGTATGGTCCGTTAATGAGATTTTGAAGCGTAAAGAAATCATCGAAAATATGGGGATGAACTGGTCTGTAGTAGAAAGTATCCCTGTTCACGAAGAGATTAAAACTCGTACTGGTAACTACGCTCAATGGATTGAAAACTACAAACAAAGCATTATCAATTTGGCTGAGTGTGGAATCGATACGGTTTGTTATAACTTTATGCCAGTGCTTGATTGGACTCGTACTGATTTAGCATTTGAATTACCTGATGGCTCTCGAGCTCTGCGATTTGATCAAGTTCAGTTTGCTGCATTCGACCTATATATTCTTTGTCGCGAAGAAGCGAAAGAAGAATATTCTCAGGCTGAACAAGAAGAAGCGCGTTTATGTTTCGAGTCTATGACTGCCGATGAAATTGATGCTCTAACAAGTAATATTATTGCGGGCCTAGCAGGTTCAGAAGAGTCTTACACCCTTGACGATTTTAAACACCAACTAGCTCGGTATGCAGATATCAGTAAAGATAAGCTACGTGAACATATGGCACTTTTCTTAGGCGAATTGATCCCTGTTTGTGAACAATATGGCTTACGACTAGCAGTACACCCTGACGATCCACCACGTCCTTTGTTTGGTCTACCTCGCATTGTTTCGACAATCGAAGATATGGATTGGTTAGTTGAAAATGTTCCAAGCCAAATGAATGGCTTCACTATGTGTACTGGTTCTTACGGCGTTCGCGAAGATAATGACCTAGTAGGAATGATCAACAAACACGCAGATCGCATCTACTTCACTCACTTACGTTCTACTCAACGTGATGAAACTAACCCGTTATCGTTCCACGAAGCAGCTCACTTAGAAGGTGATGTTGATATGTATGGCGTTGTTTCTGCACTACTAGCGGAAGAACAGAAACGCCAAGAATTAGGCGATACCCGTAAAATCCCAATGCGTCCGGATCATGGTCACCAAATGTTGGATGACCTAAAGAAAAAGAACATGAACGGCTACTCTGCGATTGGACGCTTGAAAGGTCTTGCGGAAGTTCGCGGAATGGAAGCAGCACTAAAACGTGCTTTCTTTAGTTAAATAGCTTAAAGGTGGTCGGAATTGGTCTGGCTACCTAAATATGGAAGTTTAATTATGAGTACAATAACGGCTACACCGCAACAAAGGTCATGGCTCTGGAACTTTTTTAATAAAGTTGATTCGAGTAACCCGAATAAGAAATTATGTTTAAAAAATAAAATTGGATATATGTTCGGTGACATCGGTAATAACATGTCATTTGCTTTATCTTCTACATTTTTCATGGCGTTTTATGTAGATGTTATCGGCGTATCCGCAGCAGCTGTGGGGGTTTTATTCCTTGTTGCTCGTATCTGGGATGGCTGTAATGATCCAATCATGGGGACAATCTCAGAGCGCGCATACATCAAGAAAAACGATCCGAAAGCAGATAAGTATCGCCCTTACCTATTAAAAGGTACGTTCATGCTTGCCGCAGCAGCAGTATTAATGTTCTTGGTTCCAGATTCACTAGAATCAATGAACGCTAAAATTGCTTGGATGTCAGCTACATACATCATTTGGGGCATGTGCTATACATTTGTTAACATTCCTTATGGGTCACTTGCCTCTTCAATGACACAAGATGCGGCAGAGGGTCTAGCACTTTCTAACTTCCGTGTATTTGGTGCGATTTTAGCTGGCACGATCATCAAAACTGCATTACCAATTGCTTTCGTTATCTTTGCTGACGATATGAAAACTGCGTACCTAGTTGGTGCGGTTGCTTGTAGTATTTTAGGCATCACCTCTCACGCACTAGCGTTCTTGAATACTAAAGAGAACATCAAACCAGAACCACAACCAATGACCCCGTTTAAAGATCAGATTCGCTCTATCTTTACTAACCGTCTTCTAATCGCAGCAGCAATGGCTGGTCTTGTTTCACTAACTGCACTTTATGGTATTGGTGGCGTTCTACTGTTCTACATCCGTAGTAACCTAGACAACGCGATGGAAATCCTTGCTTATACAGGTTTTATTGACTTGACAGTAATGGCATTGATTATGAAATTCAGCCCTAAACTCGTTGATAAGTACGGCAACCGTCTTCTTATCCTATGGTGTTGTGCTGGCTCTCTAATCTTCTGTACGGCTGGTTACTTCCTAGTATCTACTCCAATGCAATATCTAACGTTCTACTGTATAGAAAAAATATTCAGCATGTTCAGTGTCGGTGTGATGTGGGCATTAGTTGCTGACTGTATCGAATACAACCATTACAAAACTGGTAAGCGTGAAGCTGGTGTTATCTACTCTGCTTACTCTCTGTCTCGTAAACTAGCAGGTGCTCTAGCTGGTCTAGTGGGTGGTATTGGTGTGACTCTAGTAGGTTACAACGCGACTCTAGCAACTCAAACGCTTGAAACGCAACAAGGCTTACACGCTATCGTGTTCTTAATGCCAGCAGTTGCAGCAGGTTTGATGTGGTTAATCTTCAAGTTCATTTGGAACCTAACTCCTGAAAAACGTGAAGAAATGGTTAGACACAACCAAGCTATGATGAAATTAGGCGACAAAGGCTAATTTAAATAATCTGGAATAATAAAAACTCAGTAACCAAAATAATTACTAAAACAATAATCAAAATAATAACCAAAATAATAATAATACAATAATCGTGACCTGTTTAGCGGTCTAATTTGGCTGCTAAACACTAATTAAAAATAAATCCCTATTAATTAGAAACAAACAAAAGGTTAATAAAATTGAAAAGTATAATAGTAAATAAAGGAATATTAGCATCTGCTATTACTCTTATCCTAACAAATAGTGCTATTGCGTCTGAACCTGTCGGTGAACTTGATCAGTCTTTGACTCTCAAACTACATAATGAATTACGTGTAGCGGATCGCCCTAGTGCATGTGGTGATGGTGATTATGACAGTGATGGCAACCCAAATACCACACCAATTGATCGCAACTGCAAATCTGCAGACGTGAAAGCATGGGTACAAGGCGCCATGCTAGATTATGAAACTGAAAATCTACTGCCATGGCTAGACGTTCAAGCATACGGTTATACAGTCCAAAAACTGTGGTCGCCATCTAGCGCAACGAGTCGTTTCTACTTAGATGAAAGTAGCGGTAGCGCTGAATCGTTCTCATTGTTTGGAGGTTCTTTGAACTTCAAACCTACAGATAACGTAGAGTTGAAATTAGGTCGCTTTGGTGTCGATATGGGACACGGTACTATCGATCATGCAGTGCCACTCTTAGAATACAGCTCAATTCGTACCATGCCTTACATGCGTGAGGGTGCGATGCTTCGCTATTCACCAACTGAAAATTCACACTTCTATGGTGCGATTACTAACAGGTTTGGTGGTGGTTACTACACTGAAATGGTTGATGAAAGTGTTGCTAACGGGGATAAAAGCGAGAGGTACTTTTCTGCATACGTATATGACGAATCCATGAAGCACTTTGGCCTTGGTATGAGCTATCAAGGTGATGTTTCTGTTCAGGCACAAATGAATACCGATTACGCGTGGATAAATAATGATAAATCCTTTATTAAACTAGATGGTCGTGCGTTCTATGGTAGTTTAATAGGGTATACCAAAGACGCTCAACCATTAGGTAAGGACGATTCTACTTATGTAGTTTCTGGTCAAATTACCTACGCAAAAGGCAACATGTTTGCTAATGCTGGTTTTGGTCAAGTTGGTTCTCGTATCGATGCGGGTGGTATCGATACAGATATCGGCTTCCCGTTTGATATGTCAATCTCTCGCAACTACCAAAACACTACATCGTTCTCGACTGGTGCAGGTTACAACTTCAATGAAAACTGGATGGCCATGCTATCTCTAGTTAAGACCGACGGTGATTTAAATTATCACGAAACGACTGAAGTTGACGGCGTTGGTGCAAACTTGGTTATCCAGCACAAGTTTACACAAGGTAGCTTGAAAGGCGTATCTACTCAGTTAATTGTTAACAAAGCTATGGAAAAACGTACAGGTGTGGTTAACGAAGATCTTGATTACTATGATATTAACCTAGACATCAAATACACATTTAACATCATGTAATAATATATGATAGATATTACTTAAATTTAGAGTAATTAATATCAATTATTTTACAAAGTAGCAACTTTAAATACTTTTTAAACTTATAAACACCATTTTATTTAAAGTAAAAATCAAGTGAATAAATAATTGTCTGTATTAATGCACTCAACAGACAATCGAAAACTCCAGTTATAAAGCATTGTATTTATATTTAAAACAACGCATTACAATTGATAAAATATTGACTGACTTCACTGTTTAATAATAAGCATTGAATTATTATTAATTATATAAACTTAATTACAAAACAATATATTAAATAAATTACTGAGGTATTATATGACTGTTCGCGTAGGCATTATTGGCATTGGACAACAAGGTTCGATGTATTCTTCTGTTGTAGCTCACGGCAAACTAATGGGTAATGACATCGGCACTGTTGAAGGCATGGAATTAGGTGCGGTATGTGATATTAGCCCTGAGCGTAAAACATGGGCAGCTGAAACAATTCCTAATGTTCCTTTCTTCACTGATTACATCGAAATGATGGACAGTGGTCTAGTTGATGCTGTGTTTGTAGTAGTTCCACACTATCTACACCCAGAAATGGCTATCGAAGCAATGAAGCGTAACCTTCACGTGCTTGTTGATAAGCCTGCAGGTGTTTACACCAAGCAAGTTAAAGAAATGAACGAATTCGCGGCAACTAAGCCTGAACTAAAATTCGCAATGATGTTCAACCAACGTATGAACCCTCTTTACATTAAGCTTAAAGAAATCATGGATTCAGGTGTTATTGGTGAAATTCGTCGTACAAACTGGATGATCACGACTTGGTGGCGTCCAGAGGGCTACTACCAAATGAGCGAATGGCGTGCAACTTGGGGCGGTGAAGGCGGTGGCGTTCTAATCAACCAAGCACCACACCAAATCGATTTGTGGCAGTGGCTATGTGGTATGCCGACCAAAGTACTAGCGAAAGCATCTTACGGAAGTCAACGTAACATCGCGGTAGAAGATGATGTTACCACACTTGTTGAATACGCGAACGGTGCGACAGGTTCATTCATCACTTGTGTTCACGACCTCATGGGTACTGACCGCTTTGAAATTCTTGGTGATAAGGGCAAGATTGTTGTTGATGGCAGCAAGAAAATTACGCTTAAAGTGCTTAACGAACCTGAGCAAGAAATCAGCAAAAACCTATCATTTGATGACATGAAGCAGTTGTTCATGGGCGGTGGCATTGGTGACCGTGTTACTGAGAGCACTTTTGAATTTGATGACCAGTGGGGCATTCAACACAAAGATGTAATGAAGAACTTTGCAAGCGCTATCCTGAACGATACACCACTTGTCGCTCACGGTTCTGAAGGCATCAATGCATTAAGCATCACAAATGCAATGCACCTATCTAGCTGGTTGGGTGAAGAAGTTTCACTACCAATCGATGAAGACCTATACTTCGCCAAACTTCAAGAGAAGATTGATGAAGAAACAGCTAAGAAGGTGAACTAATCATGACTAAGCCGCAAATTGCTGTTCAGATGATGATGCTGAAAGATAAAGTTGCAGAAAACGGTATCTACGAAACTTTAAAAACTTTATCTGGTATGGGGTTCAACGCTGTTGAGATATCACAGCTTGATATGACCGAAGAAAACGTAGTCGCAATGGAAAAAGCGATTCAAGACTTCGGTATCAATATTTGTTCTCTAAGTGCTTACACGCAACAGATTCACCCAAGCTTCCCTGTTGACTCTTTTGACTTGCACTACGACAAGATCATCTCTGATGCGAAACGTTTGAACGTTGAATATCTACGTATCGGTATGCTTCCATTCTCAATGTTTGGTGATGTTGAGAAAGTTGTTCAGTTTGCGAAAGAAATGGATAAGTGGGGCGAGAAGCTAAGCGCTGAAGGCATTAAGCTTTTCTACCACAATCACCATTTAGAGTTCGATAAAGTAGATGGTAAATCATACTTTGATATGCTGCTTGAAAACACGAACCCAGAAAACATCGGTTTTGAAATTGATGTTCACTGGATCCAACGTGCCGGTTTAAATCCAGTTACTGTGATTGAAAATCTGCAAGGCCGAGCTGAATTAGTTCACCTTAAAGATTTCCGTATCGCTACCCCTGATCCAGAGGCAATGATGGGCGCTCTTGCAAAAGGGGATATGTCAGTGTTCTTTAACACCATCCAATTCGCTGAAATTGGTGAAGGTAACCTTGATTTTAAAGCAATCATCAAAGCTTGTGAACGTACTGGTGTTAAATACCTACCAATCGAACAAGATGATACTTACGGACGTGATCCGTTCGAATCTCTACAAATCAGTATGGATAACCTAAAAGCACTTGGTTTCTCTGAGTACTTCTAAGTCCCAAACTAAATAGTAGTGGTGTTAGAGCTAACACCACTACTAAATCACTCTCTGTTCCATTTTTCTTTACCCCTTTTTTTTATCAGAGATATCAGCCATGTTAAAAGTAGGTCTTATTGGGTGTGGTAGCATCTCAGTTATCCACCTGGAAGCGATTAATAAAAACGAAGATACACTCTTGGTAAGTGTGTGTGACATAAAGAACGATATTGTTTCTAAAGTATCCAACGAAATGAACTGTAAGGCATACACAGATTATGCCGAGATGTTGGAACATGAAGATTTAGACGTTGTTCATATTTGTACACCTCACTATCTCCACAAAGAAATGATTGTAAAGGCTCTGTCACTAAACATTCATGTTGTCACTGAAAAGCCTGTAGTCATGAACATCGAAGAGTCGAAAGCAGTTCAATCTGCTCTTTCGAACTCAAAAGCCAAGCTAGCAGTAACATTTCAGAACCGATTAAATCCAACGTCTTTAGTCATGCGTCACTATGTTGACCAAGGTATTTTGGGCGACTTAATTGGTATTAAGGGTTTTGTTACTTGGTGCCGTGAGCCTATTCAATACTATGCTGAGAGTGATTGGCGTGGTCAATACGCGACTGAAGGTGGTGGTTTCCTTATCAATCAAGGCATTCATACACTTGATCTGATTCAATGGCTAGGTGGTGAGATTAGTACTTTAAACGGTAGTTACTCAACAAAGGCATTCCAAGAATATATCGAAGTTGAAGATACAGCAGAAATATATATTGAGTTTAAAAATGGGGCTAAGGGCTTATTCTATGGCACTAATGCTTACTCAAGTAACACCCCTGTTGAGATGGAACTTCTTTTCCAGAATGGCTTACTAAAATACATGAATGGCAAACTTTACATCGAAGATGAGAATAAAGATTTTGTGTTCCTAGAAGAAGACTTCGCACCTGATCAACGAGGCATGAGTTATTGGGGCGCGAGTCATCAGAAAGCAATCAATGCTTTCTACAAATCAATCATTGATAACACAAGTGACTACATCAATCTCGATGAAGGTCTTAAAACAATCTCTATTCTTGATCAAATAAGAAATAAGGACTAATAATGAGCAAACACGTATTGCTGTCTGCTTTTGCAGATGAAATTGATATGGATTTAACCACACAAATGGATGTTCTTGACACACATGGTATCAAGCACATTGAAATGCGTGGTGTTAATGGAAAAAACATTAGCGAAGTAACTGTGGAAGAAGCTGTTGAAATAAAAAATCAGCTTGATGCACGTGGTTTTAAAATTTCATCTCTTGGATCACCTGTTGGTAAAATTTATCTGAAAGATGATTTTGAAGCTCACAAAGCTATGTTCGTTCACCTATTAGAAGTTGCGAAAATCCTTGAATCTAAGTACATGCGTATCTTTAGTTTCTTTATGGAAAAAGACACCAATCATGACGATTATGCTAATGAAGTAATCCGTCACTTGAAAGAGCTATCAGCAATCGCATCGCCATACGATATAACGCTACTTCATGAAAATGAAAAAGATATTTACGGCGATACGTCTGCACGTTGTCTGAATCTGGTTGAAAAAGTGAATTGCGACAACTTTAAGCTTGTTTTTGACCCTGCTAACTTTGTGCAGTGCGGTGAAAACCCTTTCGTTACTTACTCATTGCTAAAGGACCATGTTGCTTACTATCACATCAAAGATGCGCGTTCGTCCGATAGCGTTGTTGTTCCTGCTGGTGAAGGTGATGGGCAGATTAGCCAAATCATCAAAGAGCTGACAAGTGAACGAGATTACCACGGATTCTTATCCCTAGAACCCCATTTAGGTAACTTTGCTGGCTTCGCTGCGCTTGAGAATATTGAAGAAGGTGAAGTAGAAGAATTAGAACAAAGTGATGCCGGTAAATTTGGTATCGCTGTTGACGCATTAAAGACTATTCTTTCTACCCAAAATATTGCTCACGCATAAAGTAGGATCACCCTCTGGCGTAAATATTGTGCTGAACTAAAATGCTTTCACCAATATTAATTAAAATCGCCAATCTAGGTTAATTAATAATTTATCTATCTAAACCCAGCTTATTCGCTGGGTTTTTATTAAATAAAGATAGGTTCGCAATAATACTAGCTAACATTACCCCTGCGGTATCACAACCGTAAATGTAACCTCTCTACTCTCTTGGTAATCAACCGATAAATCATAACCATTTAATTGAGCGATATTCTTTACAATAGCTAAGCCTAACCCATGCCTATCTGTGTGGGTTCTTGATTTATTGACCTGATATAAAGGTTTGAATATGTTATTGAGATCGTCATGAGTTAATGGATTAGAAGATGTATTTTTTATCTTAATCACAACACTTCCATCGCCCTCTTTCTCAATACTAGCAGACACTGCGGACTCTTCTACACTATAAAAAAGAGCGTTATCCAATAAATTTTTAATCACGGTTTCCAAGCTAAAACGGTCAACATGAATCATCGGTGAAGCTAATGATGAAGAGAAAGCAACCCTCTCTCCCATTGTTGGATGCTTAAACTGTAATTCTGCACAAACCTCCTCAGTCAAGAGTCGAACATCCACCTCTTTCTTCTCAATCCCATAATTTCCTGATGCACTTTGGCTTAATGCCATTAATTGATTGACGATGGTTTTCATATTATTCGAAATCGATAGCACATCTTCTTGGTATGTCGCTGAAATACGAACATCATCAGGAAAACGAATGTTCATTTCACTCAAACTAATGAGCTCTGCAATCGGTGTTTTTAACTCATGAGCAATATCAGAAGAAAGACGTTTTTCATTGGCTACATTTTGAATATTCAACTCAATATATCGATTGAGCTCTTTTCTAATAGGTGAAATCTCTTTGCTTTCTTTTGGGTTAGATTGAATACCTTGTGCATTTTCATCAAGTTCTGAAATTTCTTTATTGAGTAAATATAATGAATCTAACTCTCTATCCACCACTTTTATCACAACCATTCGAATACCAAAGATAGCGGTAATAAAAACAAAGATAAGAGACAGATCTGCCATCAATAAAATATTACTCACTCGTTGATTAGAAATCGCCAAGGTTAAGTACATGGTTTCGATATAAGTCACATCTGTAGGATCTACATCGGATGATAATTGGGGTTGGAAACGAGCTGAAATAGCTTTTCCCACGCTGCCATCAGGAAGTTTTATATCAAAGATACGACTCTCATGGGTAGGGACATCTTGGTAATCTAGATCAACATCATCAAAGTAGGTAAGAGATTGCGACTTTGCAAAAGTGCTCTCACCTACCCAAATCTGAAAGTATTGAGCCTCTTCTTTGCGTTCAAATTGCGGCATAAAACC
This sequence comes from Aliivibrio finisterrensis, assembly GCF_008933155.1. Taxonomy (GTDB): domain Bacteria; phylum Pseudomonadota; class Gammaproteobacteria; order Enterobacterales; family Vibrionaceae; genus Aliivibrio; species Aliivibrio finisterrensis. The sequence continues at coordinate 23,329 of NZ_WBVP01000002.1, forward strand.
TTTGTGATATTCAAACTCAATACCATCACTTTCCACTTCAACTAAGGATTTGAAGTAGTTTGATTTTTCCACTAATGCATCATCGAATTGCTGATCAACCCAAGCATCGAGAATAAAATCCAAAGATAAAAAAACCACTAATAGAATGATGCCAATGATCACGGTTAACGCATTAACCAACCGATCTTTTATTGAGTACATGAGCGTTTTTCCACGTAATAACCAAAGCCTCGTTTATTTTTTATCGGCAATTCACCACCAACGGCTTTCGCTTTTTTTCGAATGGAGGATAAGTGTGATTCTATGGTGTTTTTCGAGACTGAATCAAATGAGCCAATAACATAATCACTGATATTTTCTGTCGTCATAACCTGATTACGAGAACGAAACATACACTCGACAATCTTGTATTCATTTTTTGTTAGTTCAATCAATTGACCTGAGAATTCGAGTTCTTTCTTTGCTAAATTAAGCGTAAAACCTTCAACTTCTACGTGGTCGTCATTATGCTTTACTCCACCTCGACGAGCTACGGTTAAGATACGAGCATGCAGTTCATCAAACGAAAATGGTTTCACCAGATAATCATCAGCGCCAGACATTAAGCCTTCAACGCGATCTTCTGGCTGTGATTTTGCAGATAAGATAATTACTTTTACCTCATTACCCATTTTACGAATGCTCTTTAATAACGTAATACCATCGACATTAGGAAGCATTAAATCCAAAATAATAAAGTCATACTCATTGGTAATTGCCATCGAGAGCCCTTTTGAACCGTCGCCAGTTTCATCAATAGTAAAACCAAGGTTACTCAGGCCCACCACTAAGCTACGACGTAAATGTTCAGAGTCTTCTATTAGCAATATTTTCATTATTCAGTACCACTTTATTATTTTATATAATGATAATAGCAAAAATGGGCTAACCATTCTCATGATTAACCCATTTCTAATATGATGAACTCAATTCTAACTAGTTCGCCATAATGTCTAAACTATTGTCTTTCGCGCTAGTTTTCACGCCATATAAGCCAAGTAACGTATGGAACAAATTATCATGGGAAAAACCACCCGCTGCCGCTTTACTGATAACACTGGCTTTATTTATGCCTTTTTGGTTCGCATAATCATCGCTCATCCAAATATAGAAAGGCACATGAGTCTGCTCTTTAGGCGCTATCATGTAAGGTGCTCCATGAAGGTATAACCCATTTTCACCTAACGATTCCCCATGATCTGAAATGTATAGCATCACTACGTTATATTTATCAGAATACGTTTTTAGCTTTGCAATCGTCTGCGCTATTACGTAATCGGTGTAAACTAAGGTATTGTCATACACATTGGTGATCTCTTCATCACTGCAGTTTTCGATATCGCTACGATTACATGCAGGGGTAAATACCGCCATATTCTCAGGATAACGCTTCCAATACGTTGGGCCATGGCTACCAATCATATGCAGTGCGTACAGTTGGTCTCCTGTGGTATTTTGAATTCGCTCATCTAAGCCTTGTAATAACACTTCATCATAACAACTTGAGCCATTACAAAATTCATCTGAAGAGGTATTACTAATCATCACTTTTTTAATGTTCTTGGCAACCGCTTTGTCACCACCATCGTTATCTATCCATACCGATTTAACACCAGCATGAGTCAACACGTCTAATACGTCATCTTGGTTATTGGCACGGTCTCTATTGTAATTAGTACGCACCATATTAGAGAACATACATGGCAAAGAGTGGGCTGTTGCTGTTCCGCACGACGTCACATTCTGAAAAGCAATCAAACCAAGATCTTTGGTGTATGGATTGGTTTCTCTTTCATATCCATTATAAGCACTGTTTTGCGCACGAGCAGTTTCACCAACCAACACAACCATTAAGGTTGGCTTACCGTTCTTCACTGGAATTATCTCTGCATCTTCACCGATTGTGATGTAGTCCAAAGGTGCGGTTAGATATTCATTATTAATGTACTTAACCGTATTGAAAGCATAGGCAGGGTTAATCATTTTATTTAGGTACGAGTTATTGCGACCAATCGAGGCATAATCTTTAAAATAGAAAACAGAGATCAACAACAACCCCACAATCGCAACACTAATTAATGCTGCACGATGGAATAGTTCTTTACCCCATGAAGTATTGCGGATCAGGATTACTTTTAGTAAAAACAATGATGGAAGTACACCAAAGACAATAAAATAACCGATAGAAGCCGAGCTTAAATAAGAAGAAGCTTCTCCAACGTTGGTTTCAAAGATATTCTCTATCATTGCATAATCAAACATGGTGTTATATTGCAATGCGGCATAAAACGCCATCGAAGAGGTAAGAGTCAAAATAATCACAATACCTTTGAACAAGTAAGGCACAGCAATTATTGAGAAAATAATAATAAAAGCACAGGTAAGAATTGCAGGTGTTAAAAACAGAAAAAGACCGTTACCTTGAGAGAGTTGGTAAATTTTTTCATTAATTGGATAGTTAAATACCACGGCAAAATACAGGGATACAAAAATAATCAGTGACACCATTTTTATGGTTATTTTTTGGCTTTTAAGTTTTGAAATCAGATTGGACAGCACAGCATACCTTCAGGTTCTTAGAGAATGAAATAAGTGTTACACATCAGACTTAAGATTCACTGAAGATAGACTTATGATCCGCTGTAGTTCATTATTAACATGAATAATTTGTGCAATTCTCGACCCTGTTCCAAAATCTGTTTTATCGCCTATACTAAAGAGCAAAGACAAGTCAAACAGCCATTGAATTTAAGAGTACAATATACACCAACAAGTTATTATATGATTAGCGGATTACTCCCCTTATATTCCTACCTTAATTATTGGTGATTTCAATTTGTCTGCAAATACCCAACGCTTTAAACATGCTTAAAAATAAAATACCAAAGAGTCCCTGTTCATAGTGCGGTAGTAACCTACCTTTCGACTAAATCAACACCGAACTAATTACTTGGTATTTCCTTCTCCGCCCACTTATATAAACCAATCATTAGTAAAGAAAGAATAAAACAAGCAATAAACAGAGGGCTCGCACCACCAAGTTGAATAAGCACTCCGCCAACGAGAGGAGCAAGTGCAAACCCTAGCCCGTAAATCGCGGCGGCACCAAAATAACTTCCTCGTAAATGTTTAGGCGCTAATTGGTCTATTTGTACATTCAAGGTTGGGAAGGCTATCACCTCTCCCACACTTAAAATAAGACATGCCATTAGCCACCCAACAGGAAAATCAATAGGTACCATTAAAAAGCCAATTTGCGCCAGGGCCATCATCGCCATACCAATACGAGTACGTGTAAATAGTGGAACATTCTCAAGTAGCTTTAACATCGGAAACTGCAAGACCACAATTGTTAATGTATTTACTAACACCAAGCCACTAATAAACTTGGCAGCATCGACAATATCGGTACGAACAATAACTTGAGGGATCGAAGATTCATACTGACCATAGACAAACATCATAATTAAATTTGCGGCTATCAATTTAATAAAGAGTTTATCTTTACTGATGATCCGAACGGTTGAGAAAAAAGACGTTACATCACTTGTCCTTTTAGACAGCAATGTTTCGCTATTACTTCTAGCAAAAGAGATAAACAAAAAGAGACCAAAAGCTAAATAGGTAACTCCAGTAATTAAAAACAGAATTTTGGGATGAGCTAAACCTAAAGTAATACCAATTAAAGGACCAATAGCCCCACCTACATTAATGAAGAAATAACGAACATTAAGCGCGAGTTCTCTGTCTTTGTCATCGTCTAGGTTATCTCCAATCACCGCCTTTGCAGGAGCTTCAATCATTGGTCGCATTAAGCCGCACATACCGACTAAAACAAATAACTGAAAAATAGAGTTCGCAAGACCAATTCCTGAATACGAAAACGCCGCAATAATACAGCCTGAAACCATCACCCACTTACGGCCAAATTTATCAGATAACCAACCAGAATATAGTCCCGTAAATGAACCCACCACTGCCGAGCCTGCTAAAATAGCCCCTACCGTTACTGCACTGGCATTAAAATCTTGATATAAAATGACAATAAGAAAGGGCCACGCCATAAAATACGTAGTTCGCGCTAGAAGAGTTCCAACCAATACCGTCCAGATAATATGATTAAAACGAGAAAGGCGTCCCCATTGTAATACGCTTCCACTTTCTTCCGTTTCTTCTACGCCACTATTTCCATCCGCTGTTTTTGTCTCTTCCATACTCCCTCCTTGGGATCTGCTACCTAGCCATTTTATTATTTTTCTTTGTTTAAAAAGTATACCGATTAACCTTGAATTTATAAGAGTGTAACTCTCTTAAATTTACTTTTATTTTTAAGAGATCCAGTCTATTGCGCTGCATTACGAATCATTTTTAAAACCCTTACTTATGTTAAGGTTTATTTAACCTAATATATTGAATTATTAAACTTACTAAACAGAATAAAAGTGATATCTTTGCTTTATCTATACCTACGAATAATAAACATGACTTTTAATAAATCCCATTTGCAACATTACTTTCCTTTTTATCTTGCTGCACTATTAACGCTCACCCCTTGGGTTAGTTCACCTACCGCTTTAGTTATGGGTTTTGCTTTAGCAAGCTTTGGTTTTGTACCCACGACTTTTGCATTGGGAAAAGTCACTAAAAAATTATTAGCTTACTCTATTGTTGGCTTAGGGTTTGGTATTCAGCTGAATGAAGCAATAGAAGCAACTTCAAATGGAATTGGTATTATTTTATCAACCATTGTGGGCACACTCGTTTTAGGTTGGTTACTAGCACGATTGATGAAACTGGATAAAGTGACAGGCCATCTGATCGCATCGGGTACTGCTATTTGTGGCGGTAGTGCTATTGCTGCAGTTGCTCCTGCGATTAATGCCGATGAAGAATCTACAGGTCTTGCTTTAGCTACCGTATTTGTATTGAACTCAATTGCACTATTCATTTTTCCTGTCATTGGCCATGCATTAGAGCTAAGCCAACACGCCTTTGGTACTTGGGCAGCTATTGCGATTCACGATACTTCATCCGTGGTTGGTGCTGCTTCTGCATACGGTGAAGAAGCATTAAAAACAGCAACAACGCTTAAATTAGCGCGTGCATTATGGATTGTTCCTGTTGCCTTTATTAGTGCTCTTCTTTTTCGTAGCAACAGTAAAAAAATCACGATCCCTTACTTTATCCTTTTCTACTGCTTAGCTATTTTAATCAGCGATAACCTACCGCAGTTCAATCTAGTTTATGAAGGCATTTTTGATATATCGAAAAAGCTCTTAGTTCTGTGCTTATTCTTTATCGGCTGCGGTATTTCGATTGAAAAAATAAAAGCGGCGGGCGCAAAACCATTGATCTTTGGTATTAGTTTGTGGATTGTGATATCAACAACCTCGCTGTTTTATATTATGAATTACGCTTCATAACTAACTTACTGAATGACAGCCTTTTTACATGAAGTCCTATTTTTAATAAATAGCTACATACTAAATAATTAAGGCTGTCGCATTTTTTTTCAATTCAAAATACCAAGATACAGCTCAGTTACCCTACTCGTACATTTAAGATTCACTTCCATTCGTTGATAATGTGAAATAGTCTTTTTTAGATACTCTTGATGATCACTATCTGATAAATTCCACATATCGCTTCCAACAGGCGCAATCGGTTTTGCTGCTTGATTACTAATATGCAGCACTTCATAAAAGCGTTTGTTCTCTTTTACTACTGTTTCTGATATCAGACCAAAGCCCATCTCTACCAACTCACATCTAACCATATAGTTATGTAATACTGGGCAAAGAATGAACTCCAGCTCAATATCACTATTACGTGTCTGAATAGAACGCACCAACTCAATCAACAAGTCCCCACCAACGCCTGCAATAATAATCAGGTTCTTTTTACCCTTAACTAACGGTAAATTGGCGACATCCATACAATGCACTTGCCACTGAGACTGAATTGCCGATGCGTGTTTTTGAAGCTGACTTTCAAGATCAACCATCAGCTCATCCACGACATCAACAAAGTGGATCACACTCTTAGGTTGTGAGCTCAGCAAAGCAACACCTAGTTGGCCATGATCACAACAGCAATCCCAAATATGATCATAGTGATCGGTAACTTTATTTTTTATGGTATCTAATCGAGAACTTAACTTCATTAGCCTGTATCAGTAGTAAAAATCAGCGACAGTATATAGTATTTTTTTCATAAAATTCAGGTAAGCTAGCTAATAGTATTTTTAATCCAATGGTAACTATGATGTATAAATTAATCGCACTGGATATGGATGGCACTCTGCTTAATTCAGATAAACAAATCTCAGCAGAAAACAAAGCAGCGATTGCTGCAGCTCGTGAAAAAGGCGTTGTGGTTGTATTAGCTTCAGGTCGCCCAATCAACGGAATGAAGTCACAACTTGAAGAATTAGGAATGACTACTGAGGACGACTATGTTCTTAGCTACAATGCTTCACTGGTTCAAAAAGTAAAAAGTGAAGAAGTGATCCGCAGCCAAATCATTACGGGCGTTGATGCAAAAGCCATTGCTAAGCTAGCTAAAAAGCTTGGGGTTCATGTTCATGCTTTCTCTCAAGAAAAAGGCTTAATTACCCCACAATTAAATCATTACACCGAGCATGAATCTAGCATCACAGGTATGCCAATTACAGTTATTGATTTTGAAGAACTGGCTGATGACGAACAAATCATGAAAGCGATGATGATTGATGAGCCAGAACTACTTTCAGCTGCCATCAAACAACTGCCCACAGCACTATATGAGCAATTTACTATTGTACAAAGTGCGCCTTTCTTCTTGGAGTTTTTAAACCCAAACAGCAATAAAGGCGTCGGTGTAAAAGCACTGGCGGATCATCTTGGTATTACTGCAGATGAAGTTATTTGCATGGGCGATGCGGGCAATGACTGGCATATGATCAAATACGCAGGTCTTGGCGTTGCAATGGCGAACGCGACTGATGATATCAAAGAAATTGCGAACCATATTACCGTTAGCAATAATGATCACGGCGTCGCTAAAGTGATTGAAGAGTTTGTACTGAACGCTTAATCATTTACGTTATATTGATAACTCAACATACCTAACAAACAAAACCCCAGAGTATTTTCACACTCTGGGGTTTTATTTAATTCAGTAGATAATTAAGCTTCTGATTCAACCAGTTTGCCCTCTTGATCGCCCCCGTTTTTCTTCTTCAGTGAAATCAGGATAAGTGAACACACCATACCAAGTACCGCAACTGTTAAGCCGATACCAAAGATCATTTGATAGGCTTCAATCGCAGGGTAAGTATCGATAATCCAGCCATTCAATGCATAAGCCCAGAACACAGAAGCGTAAGCCGCAAACGAACCCACACTCATTGCAGAGCCGCTGTAATCTTTTGGTACTCCAGCTTCAGCCACTGGTGCTAAGATAATTCCTTTTGCTAAGAAAATACTGAATGAGAAACACATCAGTAGCACCATGTTCATCATTAGCATTCCTTCAGTCTTAGGCAACGCAATAGTGACGCCTAAACAAACTGCGGTTAAACCTAATGCAAAGAACATCATTTTAATTGAAGATTTAAAGACAAAGTCAGCAATCGAACCCGCAACCAAACCAGCAACTACACCCATTGCACCGGTATTAATAATACCGAAAACCGCCGCTTGTGCTGTTGATAATCCAAATACCGCTTGTAGATAAGGAACCGTGTAAATTAGAGTGATGTAAATCCAATATACCGTTAAAGACGTAATCGCTGCTAACCATACCGTTGGCATTTTCAATACATGAAATAAACCTTTTAACGCTTCTTTGTTTTTGCTTTCACCTTGTTTGATTTCCATGTGGTTATCTGGCACAAATTTCCATACACAGAAAATCATAGGAAGAATAAGTAACGTGTAGAAAACAATCGCGCCTTGGAAGACAAGAATAGAGCCGCCAACCAGTGCCATAATACCAACGATAGCAGCATTCATGCTCATTTCAGCCGCGCGTCGCACAGATTCTAACAAGCCAAATGCCATGCCTTTGTTTTTATCGCCAGACATTAACGTTACACCATTCACAACCGCAGGCCAGAATGCTGCATCGACTAAGCCCCAAAGACCCGCAATCACAACCAGAACACTAAAACCGGGCTCTAAGAAAATAATCCCCATCATGCTCAAAAATCGAATACTCAAACTGGTGATTAAAATGGATTTTACAGAAAAGCGGTTATTGACCCAGCCAGCCGGAATATAGAAGAACATCGCTGAACCAATCAGCGTAAACAAGATCCCCATTTGGGTATTGTCTATTTGAAGAACTTCTAAAAGTAAATTGTAGAATGTGCCTTTAAATGCCTCAAAAGCAGAGTAAATGATCTGTCCTGACATCACGACTGAGAAGAAGCCAAATAGTTGGTTTCGACTGGTAAACCCTATTTTTTCAAATAAGTTCATAGCGGGTATCCTTTCACGTTATTGTTTTTAATATTGTAATTATTATTTTCTAGCTTTGTATTTCGATGGGAATTGATGTGCTATATCAGTACAAATACCATCAACTCCCCAATTAAACAGTTCGTTTGCACGAGCTAAATCATTCACAGTCCAAACATTGACTTTAATGCCTGATGCTTTGAATTTTTGTACCATTTCACGAGTTAGGCCTTTCTCTTCAGGATGAATATAATCTGCTTCACACCATTCAATAATTGAATTCCAGTCATCCCATAAGTTATGACTTTCAAACAAACACGCAATTTTAGTTTGAGGACTTTTACGCTTAAACTCTGATAATACAAGGTGGTTAAAACTTGAAATAATCAGCTCTCTTTCTGGCGCTAATTCTTTAAGAGCAATGATCAAATTATCAATCAACAGATGACTTAGTTTCGCACTTGCTGAACACGACTTAATTTCAATGTTTAAATTCAGTTCTTTTTCGTTCGCCATTTCGATTAATTGTTGAACAGTAGGTAAACGCTCATCAATATAATCATCACTAAACCAGCTGCCTGCATCAATAGAAGACAAATCAGCGCTACTAATGTCACATAAGCGACCGCTTTTATCAGTACAACGATCTAACGTATCATCATGAGAAATAATGACCGTACCGTCTTGAAGAATATCCACATCACATTCAAACCATTGAACACCATGCTCTTTGCATAAAGAGAAAGCTGAAAGGGTATTTTCAGGGGCAAGAGAAGACATTCCACGATGCGCTATTAATGTTTTCATTGTTAACCTATTTAACGTGTTAGAAGATGGGAGCGATGATAACGCGAAGTGCATGACATAAATGTGACACAAACGAACATAATGCGCATTCGAACGTTCGAATTGGAGCTTTATCTGTTTTTTTGTCTAACAGTTAACATTATTAATTACGGTAAGATACTGATAACGTAGAACTAAATCTGGTATAACCCTCAAAATAAACAAAATCAGTAACTATGAGTATTTATCAGACATAAAAAAACCGCCAACTCATCAAAGAAATAGCGGTTAATGTAGAGTGCAGATCACCAGTAAGAACAAAGACAGTTACATAATAAAAACGATAGCTTTAACTTTTTCTGAACTGTTATTGCTAAATAATAATTCTGATTCCTGAGTTATTTTAAGCCCATCACCAGAACTTAGCTCCCTTTCACCAACCGACAACCCATCGTTAATACTTTGTACAAAGACCTTATTACTTAACTCGATAGAAAGTGATTGCTGAGTATTTGGCTCTAAAATAAGTTGCTTTATCACCGCATTTTGCTTAATTAAAAATGAGCCTTCACTCGCTGTTGGCGTTGCTATATCTACAAAACCTTGTTCTTGAGGGAAAGGTTTCTGTTGATAGCTCGGATCACCATTAAATACATTCGGTTGTATCCAGATTTGCAATAAATGCAATTCTTCATTTGAAGAGGGATTAAACTCACTGTGTTGAACCCCTGACCCTGCTGACATCAACTGATATTCACCCGGTACAAGCTTCTCATTTTGTCCCATACTGTCTTTATGGGCAATTACGCCTGACAACACAACGGTTAAGATTTCCATATTTTCATGACCATGAGGGGCAAAGCCACCTTCAGGTTTAATTCGGTCTTCATTAATCACTCGTAATGGGCCAAATCCCATATGATTCACGTCATAGTAGTGACCAAAGGAGAAGGTATGCTTTGCATTCAACCAACCAAAATTTGCACTACCACGCTCATTCGCTTTTCTTAATTCAAACATCATCTTCTCCTTTATTATCACTCAAATTTACTAAACATTACTTTTGCACAGAAAGTCGATCTGCTAACCAGTTATCTACCGCTACTTTACCTCCACCAGATAACATCAAAGACACACTCGCTGCTAATAGTGCTAAACCAAACTCATAACCGCCATTGGACATAAACAATCCATTAGGTAAGTGAACACTTACAATCGCAATCAACATAGTAAATGCCAATACCAACGCCGATGGTCGAGTCAGCAAACCAAGAATAATAAATAGGCCACCAAAAAACTCAGCACTGCCTGCTAAAAATGCCATTACGACACCCGGTGCTAGTCCAATTGATTCAAAGAACTGCCCCGTGCCAGATAAACCATAACCTCCAAACCACGCAAACAGTTTTTGAGCGCCATGAGCCATAAAGATAATGCCCACAGGAATACGAAGCGCTAATGTGTTAAACCCTGCGTTTGAAGCTAATAGTTGTTCAATTTTCTGTTTCATTTTATTTCCTTACCAATTAAGTCTAAGAGAAGATCCCTCTGTCGTTGCTAATCAGTATAGATAATCGGTCCGTAAAGAAAATTGGAAGTATTTGAGCTTACCGTTCAAATTTTTTGAATATAAAAATTGGCATGATAAGGTAAGAGGTCTAGTATTAATTCAATTCTGTCAGATTACGACTCAATATAGATTGAATAAGGATCGTCATGCAATCACCCATCACGCTTGATGCACTAAGAGCATTAGATGCCATAGATAGAAAAGGCAGTTTTGCCGCTGCAGCTAAATCCTTATTCAAAGTCCCTTCAGCACTCACTTATACCATTAAAAAGCTCGAAGATGACCTTAATGTAATTTTGTTTGATCGCTCAAAACAGAAAGCCCAACTGACCTCTGCAGGTAAGTTGATACTAGAGCAAGGGCGAGAAATTCTAATCGCTACCGATAAATTAGAATCAGCAGTAAAGCAGCTTGATTCTGGGTGGGAAAGAAACCTTATCATCTCAAGAGATACCATTATCCCGCTAACTCCTTTGCTAGAGTCTATTCTTAAGTTCAATAAATTAGAACATGATACCAATATTACTATTTCTGAAGAATCACTCGGTGGCGGTTGGGATGCCTTACATAGTAACCGTACTGATATTGCCATTGGCGTTTCAGATCATTTACCAAAAGGCGAGTATCAAATAAAAGAAATTGGTAGAGTCGACTTTCTATTTGCAGTAAGTCAGAGTCATCCTTTGGCCCTCATAGAACGGCCTATCGAAGCCAGTGATTTATTGCTGTACCCTTCCTTAATTGTGTCTGATTCTTCTTTATTACTGCCTACCAGAGACACTGGTCTATTTAAGAGCAAACAACAAATTCGCTTTAAAACCATGCAGGCTAAAATTGAGGCTCAGACAATGGGGCTTGGTGTTGGTTTTTTACCTCGCCATTTAATTAAACAACAGCTAAACGACGGTATTTTGATTGAGAAGAAATGCGCAGTGCCAAGAGTTAACCCACCTTTATTTATTGCATGGCATAAAGATAATGATGGCAAAGCGTGTGAATGGTTTGCAAAAGAGTTAGTGCATAAAAAGTGGCTGTAACCTATTTTATAACGATCATTGAAAGCATTGATTATTGGCAAGTAAATGCACTGAATTAATTAGATCGTAAAGAAATAGAGCACATTAATTAAAATGTGCTGCACCATTATAAATGTAAGTAATACTCCCTCTTATCTTGATACATAGACTCATCAGCAATAGTAAACATTTTAAACAAATCAGCATTATCTGAGCATGACCAACCAATAGAGTAATTCGCATCATACGCTTTTCCTTCTTTATCAAAGAATTTTAAGCTCTCTTGACTTACGTGTAGTTGTTCAGCCAAGAGTGTGCATTCTTTTCTGGTCATTCCCTTAGTTAAAAGAGCAAACTCATCACCACCTATTCGATAAAGAGAGCCATTTTCACTTAATAATGCTGAAATGTGAGAACTACTTGTTCTGATTAACTCATCACCTAAGTCATGACCATATTGATCATTAATTGCTTTGAGTCCATTTACATCTAATATGAATACTCCCAAATTCCATTCTGCTTTTGAATCTCTATAGCGTTTTTGATAATGAGCTAAATCTTCAGCGAAAGCCTGACGATTCCCACATTGCAATAATGCATCACATCTTGCTACATCAACGAGCTCCAACCATGATGAAACGTTTCTCTTATCTGCTGAATAGACAGATTTACCCGTAGGTAAACGAAGTTCACTAGCTCCAGCAGTTCCTACTTGGTGTTTATAATTAACGAGTGCCGTGCTAAATATATTAGGAATAGCCATACCAAACCCAGCAACCACACTTGCCATTCCGAGCAAAAACCAAAGACTCTCTTGATACAAATACACCTGAACCGAGCCTATCAGGCTAAATACAACAGCCACCTGAATTAACCGTTGCGAGCTCAACTACTATTTGCTCCGCACGGATGCATGAGTATTACTCTGGATGGCTCACACTGTGTACTTCCACCAACCAAAGCCGCATGGATCCCAGCAGGCGTGAAACACTGCGCTGTCATGAGAAATGTTGTCGCTTATCGATCGCTCTATTTTGATCCGTCAGTTATTGATAACTTACCTAGCGAACTCGCCATCTTTAACATTACCCCCTTATTGAAAGAACTTATTGAACGAATGGCCTTTTGGGAGTGGGATAAACCAAGCAATGAGCAAACCAATACTCTGGCTTTATGTTGTGAGGAATTACTTCATGCTGAAAAATACGATCTCACCCTTCCTTTGCCTACGGACAAACGACTCACTGCATGGTTAAATAAAATAACCACAAAGGCGCTCCTTCCCCAGCCATTAAATGAAATGTCGATTCAAATTGGGGCCAGTAGCAAAACCATCTCACGTTTATTCATAAAAGAAACAGGGATGCCTTATCAAGCGTGGCGACAACAATGGCGCTTACTTACCGCTATTGAACATCTTGCTGAAAATAAAAGCGTCTCAGAAGTTGCTCATTCATTAGAGTTCTCTAGTGATAGCGCATTTATTCACTTTTTCAAACAACACACAGGTGAGACACCAGGGCGATTTATGTGAACATATCGACTACAATTATCTTATATTTCCAAAATAGAAATAAGTACTTCGCATACTTTCACTAAAAGAAATCACACTATTCCATTAGAATAAACCCATACTAATAAAAAGGGTTTTATCATGAGTCAAGAACGTTTCTATAGCATCATTACCGATGCAAACCTTTCTCCAAAACAGAAATCACAATATTTAGCATTAGAAGCTGAGGCTAGCTTGCCTTATATGGAGATTGACTCTGATACTCAACAAGCACTGGATGATGGCATTCTGTGTGATATGTTTGAGGGCCACGCCCCTTTTAAACCTCGTTATGTATTGCCTGATTACGCAAAGTTTTTATCTCAAGGTTCAAAATACCTAGAGCTATCTGCGGCCGAAGATTTTGATGATGCATTAAATTTACTCACTATAATCTATCATCATGTCCCTTCTGTTACTTCTATCCCTGTTTATCTTGGCCAACTTGATACTGTGCTCATGCCTTTTGTTGGTACCCTTAGTGATGAAGAAATTTACCAAAAAATAAAACGTTTTTGGATCATGCTTGATCGCACGCTACCTGATGCCTTCATGCATGTAAACATTGGCCCAACAGATAACATTATTTGCCGTACTATCTTGCGTGTTGATGCTGAATTAAAGCAAATAGCACCTAACTTAACCTTTATGTACGATGCTGAGATCACACCAGATGATCTGCTTCGTCAAGCGGCTTCAAATATTTGTGAGTGCAGTAAACCTCACATTGCAAATTACCCAGTACACGCAAAAGCGTACAATAACACCGGCTTTGGCATCGTCAGTTGCTACAACTCGCTACCGTTAGCAGGTGGCTCTAACACTCTTGTCCGCATGAACTTAAAAGAAGTGGCTAAAAAAGCCCAAAATAAAGTGGACTTTGTTGATAACGTGCTACCTAATTACTGCAACGTTATGTTTGGCTTAATTAATACAAGAAGTACATTCTTACATGAAAAATCAAATTTCTTTGAGGGTTTTTTAACCAAAGAAGGATTGATTAGTGAAGACCGATTCGCTCCAATGTTTGGTATTTACGGCATGGCTGAAGCCGTTAATATTCTTATGGAAAAAGAAGGCGTTGAGGCAAAATACGGTCATGATGAAATAGCAAACCAATTAGGTCATGCTATTTCAAAACAGCTCTCAGAAATTGTTGATTCAACCGAGGTAATACACGGCTATCACGGGAAAGCATTGCTTCATGCACAAGGTGGCATTAGCTTAGACATTGAGGTCACTCCAGGTGTTCGCATCCCTTATGGCACAGAGCCAGATCCAGTATCTTATGTGCAAGCCACTGCTGAGCACCATCAATATTACACCTCTGGTGTCAGTGATATCTTGACCATTGATGAAACGGTTAAATCAAATCCTGAAGCGATGTTTAACCTAGCAAAAGGCGCACTGCAATTAGGCTATCGTGAGTTTACCGCCAATGTTGCTTCTAACGATTTAGTTCGTATTACAGGTTACATGGTAAAACTGTCTGATATTGCTAAATACGACGCAGAAGGGTCTCGAACCAATACGACGTTTTTAGGAGCAGAAGCGGCGAAAAACACGGAAGTATTGAACCGTACACCTCGTGTTGTAGCGCTAGAGATGACACCTACGTACGCAGAATAAGAAATCATTACTATGGTTAACGCTGAGCTTTTTTCTGGCGATAACATCAGCGACAACAAAACAGGATTGGTCAGTAAAGTACTGACCTTTTCTTGTGTTGATGGCCCAGGAAACCGCCTTGTGATCTTCTTACAAGGCTGTAATTACGATTGTATAACTTGTCATAACCCTCATACCATTAATCACTGTGATCATTGTGGTGATTGCGTTGAACCGTGCCCAACAGGTGCATTAACCTTTGATGATTCACCAAGCAAGAAAGTCATATGGAATGAAGCGCTGTGTACTCAATGTGATAAATGCATTGATGTCTGCCCAAGTAAATCAAACCCAAAAATAACAACGTATACGGTAGGAAAGCTGATTGAATTCACCAAAAAACACGCGCCATTTTTGAGTGGTGTTACGATTTCTGGTGGTGAAGCGACCTTACAATTACCTTTTATTATTGAATACTTTAAAGCCATCAAAGCCGAAAAATCATTAAGCCACCTTACTTGTTTCATAGACAGCAATGGCAGTCTGTCTGAGCAAGGTTGGAATAAAGTTCTACCCTATTTAGATGGGGCTATGATTGATTTAAAAGCATGGCAAAATGACACGCATCTATGGTTAGTCGGTAGAGAGAATCATCGCGTATTACACTCGATCAATCTATTAGCTAAGCACGAAAAATTGCACGAAATTCGACTGTTGTACATTCCACATAAAACCGATTTATTGTGTGAAATCGATGCTATTAGTGAGTATTTAAAGACATTACCCGAATATATCACTATCCGTTTAAATGCATTCCAACATCATGGCGTAATTGGTGAAGCGCTAGGGTGGGATAAATGCAGTAAAGTACAGATGGAAGAGTTTGAAGCCAAGTTAGTGATGAGATTAGGGCGATCAGTGATCATCCCATTGATTTATACTTAATGCTTTGGTTATTGGTTATTTTGAAAATACCGCAGTCAAGTATCGATTATTTCGACCGACACCTTGTGAGCGGTTTTCTTTAGATTCTTTTTTCGAAAACAATCCTTTAAATTCCCAATGCTGAATCTGCTCAGAGGCAAATGATAACGCTCTAAGTGTATATTCAACACATCTTGATGACCTTTATCATCTTGGTTCAACTGTCTTGGGTATATGCGTTGTAAAGAGTGCTCTGCGGTGATCTGTTCTTGTGGTAGACCATTTTACTGCTTTGATAAACAAATAGTTATAAAACATCACATAAAATGTGACGCTAATATTTATCCAAAAATAGTAACATTAATTACCTAAGCAAGATGTCTTATTTCTCTTTAATGCGATCACACAACCAACTTACCGCCTGATCATTAATACTTAATTTATTATAAACCATGCTATACACCACCTGCCCATAATCAAATGGCATCGGTTTTATCACTAACCCCTTCGCCTGACTTGCCATTTCTGCCCATTTTTTAGAGCTCGTAAATAAAAATTCAGTGTGGTGACACAAGGTCGCTGCACTGCCAAAATCAGCGACTGAAATCGCGACGTCCCTTGGTTGGTATTGCTGAGCTAGACACTGCTCAAAATAAGGGACATTTAATTCCTTATCAAAAATACCAATATGTTTATAAGCTAGATAATCCTCAACCGTTAACTCCTTATCAACTAAGGGATGGTCGGCACTCATAAGACAAATCATTTCATCTTCGATCACCGTTTCCCAAACCAGCTGCTTTTCAGTTGTTGGCGGCTGACTTCTATCATGTGGCAGTAAAATCACATCAACTTGGCCATTTAATAAGGCATCAAACCCCAACTGCTCTTTTGAGTGAATATCAATATGAGAACTAGGCGCTTGAGTCGAAAGAATATCACTAATGATTGGGGCAAATATCTCAAAAGTACTTTCTCGCATTGAGAGTGAGTACTTACCAGAGAAGTCTTTAGGTTTAAACGTAGACTGATTCAGTAACCCATTCATATTATTTAAAATTTGATGCAATACGGGCCCAATTTTTAACGCATAAGAGGTTGGAATTAATTTCGTACCGTCACGATAAAACAGCTCATCATCCAATAATTGTCGTAATTGAGATAAGGTTTTACTCACACTTGATGGGCTCATGCATAATATCTCAGCACTTTGCGTTACGCTGTGTGTAGAGAGCATGACATGCAACGCAGTAAGATGCTTGAAGCTAATGCGAGAGAGTTGAATAAGGTCCATTATTGTCCATCGAGTAAAATTTAAATCAAGAAACATTATAAAACACTTTGCAGTTAAAATGAGAAATAACACCTTTTAGTACCCACCGCGACTTCTATTTTAGGCGATCAAAATGCAGGTCCTCTACATTGGGTGTTTTAGGCACAACCGTAGGCATGTTACTTGCTAATGTTCCTGTTGTTCTTATCGGTAAATTCTCTGCAGACAAGCTGCCACTGGCCTTAATTCACCGTATTACTGCTGTGATCTTCCTAGGCTTGGCGGTAGGGACTTTCTTCGGCATGTAGACATAGTGAGCATGAGTGATTATTCTTGATTTAAGAAATATTGATAAATCACTCATGTAAGCTGTTTACTTTTCCTACAAACCGAATAATGGACTATGTTATGAACCCAGTTATCGATACGATTTTAAACCACCGCTCTATTCGTTCTTTCACTAACGAACCTATCTCTAAAGAGCAATTAGATACAATCATCAGCTCTGGTATTGCAGCCTCTTCTTCTAGCTTACTTCAAGTAAATTCGATTATTCGTGTGACTGATATAGATAAACGTAAAGCCTTAGTTAAGCTTTCTGGCGGTCAACCTTATGTGGAAGGGGCTGCGGAATTTTTGGTTTTTTGTATTGATTTTCAACGTCACCATGAAATGAACTCAGAAATAAAAGCGGAATATACAGAATTAACCCTAATTGGAGCTGTTGATGCCGGGATCATGGCGCAAAATTGTTTATTAGCGGCAGAATCAATGAACCTCGGTGGCGTATACATTGGTGGCTTACGAACTCACGCACAAGAAGTGGATGATTTACTTGAGTTGCCAGATTACACCGCCGTACTATTTGGTATGTGTTTAGGTCACCCTGCTCAAACACCACAAAAGAAACCTCGTTTAAGCCCAGAGGTTATCGTTCATGAAAATACCTATCAGCCACTCGATAAAAATAAAATCCATGAATACGACGACACCATGTCGACATACTATGCAACACGTACCAGTAATCAAAAACAGAGTTCATGGTCAGAGCAAATCACAGGTAAATTATCACAAGAATCTCGCCCACATATTAAAGGTTATTTAAGTAATAAAGGACTGGCAATTAAGTAACAAAAGCATCATTACCCTTTCTTTTTAGGGGTATTTGTCACTCCTTATTCATGTTACTTTCCGCGTCACCAATCCCAAGTTCTCGTTATCCATACTTGGGATTTTTAATTTTGATACCAACTAACGAAATTAAATTGGTATCAGCACAAATCTACAAAACAACTAAACTTAATAATTATAATAGCAATACCTTTAAATGCCGCTCACACATTTATATTCTTGGTTTTGCAATTCTACAATAGGTAATGTCTTATGCTGTCTATCTTTGATATCTACAAAATCGGCGTTGGGCCATCAAGTTCTCATACCAATGGTCCTATGATTGCTGGATACAATTTCACGCAATTAATCCAACCTCATTTAGCACAAGTATCTCGTGTTCAAGTTGATCTTTATGGCTCTCTCTCACTAACGGGAGTCGGCCACCACACTGACCGCGCTACAATTTTAGGTTTACTTGGTAACCGTCCAGATACCATCAAAATAACCAGTGCAAATTTGGCGATGAAAAAAGCGATTGAAGATAAGATATTACATATTGCAGGTGATCATGAAATCATCTTTGATTATGACACTGACATGCTTTTTCATAACACCAATTTACCATTGCACGAAAATGGTATGACGATTTCCATTTTTGATGCCGCAGAACAACAACTTGCCATCGAGACCTACTACTCTGTTGGTGGCGGTTTTATTGCAACCGCTGATGAATTAATCAATGGTAAAAGCACCACTGATGTTGAGGTTGAGTTTCCCTTCAAATCAGCTGATGAAATGCTAGAGAAAGCAGAAGCTCAAGGACTAAGTTTAGGCGCTTTTGTACTACGTAACGAAGTTGCATTTCAACCGATGGAAGCTATTGATGCAAAAGCCGACCAAATTTGGAAGGTAATGTCTCTTTGTATGGATCGTGGTTTTCAAACTGAAGGTATTCTTGAAGGCGGCCTAAATGTCGTTCGTCGTGCGCCTGCGTTACTCAAAAAGCTAGAAGCAAACGCCTCTATTGAGAATGATCCAATGGAGATCATGGATTGGATTAACTTGTTTGCGTTTGCAGTAAGTGAAGAAAACGCAGCAGGCGGCCAAGTCGTCACCTCTCCAACCAATGGCGCTGCTGGCGTCATTCCTGGCGTGTTAATGTATTACCATAGGTTCATTAAAGAACTAGATACAAAGCAACTAAAAGACTTCTTAGCCGTCTCTGGTGCCATTGGTATTTTATACAAAACTAATGCATCTATTTCTGGTGCTGAAGTGGGTTGTCAGGGTGAAGTTGGTGTTTCATCCTCAATGGCAGCAGCAGGGCTAACAGCACTTCGCGGCGGCAGTAATGAGCAAATTTGTATGGCAGCTGAAATTGCCATGGAACACTCGCTAGGTATGACCTGCGACCCGATTGGTGGTCTTGTTCAGGTGCCTTGTATCGAACGTAATGCAATGGGGTCAATGAAAGCAATTAACGCCTCTCGCATGGCGTTAAAGCGCACTAGTAAATGTTTAATCTCGTTAGATAAAGTAATAGAAACTATGTACCAAACGGGGAAAGACATGAACCGTAAATACCGTGAAACATCACTTGGTGGCTTGGCATTAATTCACATGGCACCACCGTGTGAATAATTTCATCTAATCAGTAAACAAAAAATCCAGAGCGACTCAAACGAGACTCTGGATTTTTTTATGATTACTCTCTAAATGTTGGGTTACTTCTTATACGGCGACACTATCGTATTCCCTGTCACCGCATGATGGGACACCATAACTAAATCTTGATATAAAGTTCGAATATTCTCTTCACTCAATACCTCGTTGGGTTTACCTTCAACCATCACTTCTCCTTGATTAATCAAGATTAGGCGATCACAAAACTCAGCGGCTGTATTTAGATTATGAATCGCAACCAAGGCAGATTTTCCATCTTGGCACTCTTTATGAAGTACATTCATTAATTGAGATTCATGGCCAATATCCAAACTGGCGGTTGGCTCATCAAGCAACATTAATGGCGTTCCTTGCACTAATGATCGAGCAAAGTGAACTAGTTGCTTTTCACCGCCAGATAAGTCTGTCACGGTTCTGGAGCTTAAATGCCCTATTCCCACCCTTTCTAACGCCGCTTTGCTTTGATCTTTAATCAGGGCTGCTGAAATGACTTCTTGTTGCTGACGAGCATGAAACCCTAAACCAATAGTTTCCATCACACTAAATGGGAATGCAGCTTCACTGTACTGGGGTAAGTAGCTCATGCTTAATGCACGTTCAATATGAGAAAGACTCGATAGCGACTTGCCTTTAATTGATATTTCACCCTGTGAATAGCTTTGAAAGCCACTAATACACTTCATTAAAGTACTTTTTCCCGCGCCATTAGGGCCGATAATACCAACCAACTCACCCGCATTCACTGAAAATGAAATGTCTTTTAATAGCGCTTTTGAACCGACCTGATAGCTGAGATTTGATACGTTCAGAAGCGTTTTTGTTAAATTCATCTTGCTCATGCTAAACGCCCTTTTCTTTGGAATCGAATAATCAAACCAATAAAGTAACAACCACCGATAAACGAGGTAATAATCCCCGCTTTCAACTCATTTGGCGCAATAATCCAACGGCCTAACAAATCACATACGAGCAAGAAAATAACACCAAAAATAGCAGACAACGGCAACAGTTTTTCATGCGCAGGCCCAACCAATAAACGCACCAAATGTGGCACCATCAAACCAATAAATCCAATTGGTCCTGCTATCGCTATCGACATTGCCGTTAACAAAGTAGCGAACATGAGTAATTTGAATCTAGTCTGCTTTACATTCAGCCCCATGCCATGCGCGCTTTCTTCACCTAGAGCTAATAAATTTAAGGCGCGACTCTCTTTTAAGAGCAAAATTGAAACGACAATAATGACAGGCGTTGGCCATAATAAATGTTGCCACATACGCCCATCTAAGCCACCCATAGCCCAAAAGACAAATTGACTGACTTCATATTGTTGAGCCATTAATAGCAACCCCATTCGTGCCCCCCCCAATAAACTAGAGAGTGCTAAACCGGTTAAGATTAAAAACAGAATTTGAGACGACGAACTGCGAGAGGCTAAAACATAGATAAATGCTGATGCCGCCAATGCGCCAACCGTAGTAAAAATAGGTAACCACAGCAGATTCATAAACGAGAAGCCAGATACAATTGCGATGACAGCCCCAAAACTACTGCCAGAGCTCACACCCAATACATCAGGGCTCGCTAATGGATTTTTAAATAAACCCTGAGTACAAGCTCCTGCCAACGCCAATGCGCCACCAGCCAGAATAGCGGCGCACGCTCTAGGTAATCGAATGTGCATGACAATTGCAGAGGCTAATGGGTATTCTTTTGTGGCAATTTCACTGCCATTCATCAAGTAACTCTTAAACATCGACAAAATATCGATAATTGGAATATGCACCGCACCAAGGCTGAGGTACGACAAAAACAGACCAATAAACAGACTGACTGAGATAATAATTTGAACTGAAGTTAAACGATAAAAAGGCATTAAGGTTTCTTATACGCAGAATGATTAACAAAAAGAACAGCATCAATAATGTACTGGCTATAAACACTTCTTAATACATGAGGCATTTGATACACACGCCCTTCCTTAATAGCAGTGACCGACTGCAATGACGGATCAGACATCACTTCTTGTTTGAACTGCTCTGCCCCATCCTTATCGCCATAAACCCAAGCAGGTATAAACAACACATCAGGATTAAGCACAATGACCATTTCTTTTGATACAGGCACTTGGCCGTACTTATCACTGACTAATCCTTCAATCGCATTATCCAAATCCGCTTGTTCTAGTACTTCATCCCATGTTGAGTCTTGTCCGCTTGATGTTCCCCACGGGTTGTAATCTAACGCTGTAAATCTTTGTTTTGGCTTAATCACATCTTGAGTTAATCGCGCTTTCATTTTGGCAACGACTTTTTTAGCCGCTTCGCTTTTGTTAACTATCTCGCCAACACGTAAGATCTCAGCTTCAATCTCTGCAATCGTTTTAGGTGTTTGAATTCGATAAACAGGAATACCTGCACTTTCAATAATCGCTAATTTTGATGCGTCGCTCCAATTCGCAGCAAACACAATATCAGGACGATTCGCGATGATCATTTCTACATTCAGCGCTAATAAAGGTACTGATTTAGGAAGAATATCTTTTACCGCAGAATAGTTAGGATTATTAGCGAGATCAGTCAAACTTGAGAGTGAACTATCATCCACCAATTCTAATAACACAGCATCTGTAAATAATGTTTTTGAGGATATTTTTTTAGGCTCTTGTTCAATAACGACAGAATTCCCTAAGCCATCAACCACGCTTAACGGATAAATAGTCTCAGCCATCGATGAAAAAGAAAACAAACAAGAAGAGGCAATAATAAATGATTTTAACGCAAGCCAACGCATGGCAACTCCTGTAAATCGCGTACATTATAGCTCTGAACAATAGAGCATAAAATTAATCACTTCGTATCTGACTCAAATCCCATTGAGACTTTCACAGTGGCGCGTCCGTTACGGATTCTCACCGTATTCCGAAGTGGTCGACATTGTACGTCGCTACGATAATATATTCTATCTATTAAACTCAGATTATCTCGCTATGTTTTCTTAGCTCATGGTAAAGTGTATTTCTTCATAACCCACTAATAAGTAATGTAACTATGACACTTAAAGCATCTGGTAATGTCGCTGAACTCTCTTACCCATTCATTTTTGAAGACAGTCCCCTGTGTGATTTTGAGATTTTAACTGACGAGTTATGTACCTATACTGGCCTCGCTCTTTCTCAAACATTAAATCAAGAAGTTCGAGAATCCCTAGAACGCTTACAACCAAAAATATTCAATTTAAATGGATCAATTCGTGGTAAATGCGGTATTTTTGAAGACGATGTTCAAAACCTGCTATCTGAAATGTTACACTTTAAGTCTCAAGTTCACGACGATGCGAAGCGCTTTGTTCTTCCCCGAGGCACTGGCCCTGTGATTCTACTTCACCAATGCCGTAGTTTAAGTAAAAAAGTGGTGCGCGCTTTAGTTCAAGTGGATAAATTAACCACAAAGAACATTCCAGAAACACTGCCTAGATTCGCCAATGTATTAGCAAATTATTACTTTGTATTAACCCGTGTGTTAAACCAAGAAGCGGGGATTGAAGAGCCTGAATACATCAGTATTAATTACCCCTCTTCAAAGTAAGTAGATTTGAGTTTATCGACAAGCAATTTCAGTGGCTAAATAGTAGTAAATTAATTGCTTGTTGTTTACTTAATACGAATAAAACTAAAAAGACAAACAACAAGTAACCACTCTTAGTTACTTAGCATATTAATTTCCGATGCCACAACGGTATAAGTCAATTTTTCTTCGAATTTATTACTTTTAAACGTTGATAGAAATATTCATATGCTATAGAGTCCCCCCACTTATAACACCAAAAAATGATATTCTCACGAAAGAGTTTATTGCATAAATGGTACTCATGTTAATTTTAAGTTAAGTGAATAAAGTGATGACATTTAATAAATCTAATAATCTATTTTTTTGGTCTCGCTTTATTGTTTTATTTTTGTGTTTATTTTCTTTCTTATTTTCTATTTTTTACTTCTACAAACATTCAGAAAGTGAAATAAAAATCAATCAAATAAGAACAGAACAAAGTGCATTAATTTCCGCTCAGAAAAAATACATTGCAATGACCCTTAACAGCATAGGGAAAGATCTCCTGCTGCTTTCTGACTTCATTGATATCAATAAGGCTTATGATAGGCAAGACAAAAAACTCATTAAACTTGCCGAATTAAGTACACTTGCTTTAAGCCTTAGAAAAGGACTTTACGACCAGTTACGTTACCTTGATCTTGATGGTAATGAGATCATACGTATCAATTATAATAATGGTATACCATCAATCGTACCTAAAGAGAAACTACAAAATAAATGTAATCGATACTATTTTAAAGACAGCTTAAAATTACATGACGGTGAAATTTATATCTCGATTCTTGATTTAAATATTGAGCACGGAGAGATTGAGCTACCTTATAAGCCCATGATCCGTCTTGCGACACCTGTATTTGATGAATATGGGAAAAAACGTGGTGTGGTGATACTCAATTATTTAGCTGAGCATCTACTTGATGGTTTAAAGCTTTTCTCATTAGAGCAAAAAAATCACCATATGCTTATTAATAGCGATGATTATTTTCTTATTTATGATAAAAGACCTGAATTAGAATTTGCATTTATGTTTGGTAAAAATGCAGATAAAAAATATTCTGCAATTTATCCAAAAACATATGAGTGCTTTAAAAATCGCTCAAAAGGCCAATATCTAATAGGCTCAGGCATACTGACTTTTAATTCTGTCTTTTCATACCCTAAAAACATAGAAACCAATAAACACGTTTCAATCATTAAACGAGATTCATGTTGGCGTTTAATTACCTTTGTGCCAAGAGCCCCTATTTGGAGCTTAGAGAAAATTGAGCAAAGTGAACTACTTATTGTAATTAGTTTATTTCTTTTTTCTTTACTCATGGCGTTATTAATGGCTCAGTTACAGCTTAAAAAACGAATGAACCACAATAAAATCAAGAAACTAGCACATCATGATAGTCTAACTGGTTTAATTAATCGTGCTTATTTTAAAAAGCTATTTCACTGGAAAATGCAGAACGCTCGAAAAGACGATACTAAATTAGCATTAATCTATATCGATTTAGATGGTTTTAAAGATCTTAACGATAACTTTGGTCACGGTGCTGGTGATTTAGCTTTAAAAGCAATAGGCAAAAACCTATGCAGCGCTTTTTCTAAAAATGCTTATGTAGCTCGTCTTGGCGGTGATGAATTTGCCGTTCTGATTTATGATATTATTGAGCAGCAAACAGCGATCGCACAGGTAGATAAATTTATTAAAAACAGTAATGTTCCATTGATGTTAGAAGGCATGCCTTACCATTTAAGTACAAGTATTGGTATTGCCTTCTTCCCAGAACATGGCGGTTCCATCAATGATGTAATGCACAATGCTGATGCCGCAATGTATGACATCAAACGTTCTGGAAAAAATGGTTTTAAAGTATTTGAAATCTAACAAATAAAAAGACCTTTTAAATTATGCCCATGCAACCTTGGTATGGGCGTAATGATATAAACGCCAGCAAAGCCAAAAGATAACAACATAAAGTATTCCTGCGCCCAGAGTTACG
Source organism: Aliivibrio finisterrensis (assembly GCF_008933155.1). GTDB lineage: Bacteria > Pseudomonadota > Gammaproteobacteria > Enterobacterales > Vibrionaceae > Aliivibrio > Aliivibrio finisterrensis. The sequence continues at coordinate 48,936 of NZ_WBVP01000002.1, forward strand.
CTTTCCCATCCCCCATGCTGCCAACAATACATTAAATAAAACCCACCTAAACTGCCACTAACATAGTAATGCACCAAGTATAATGCCGTTGCTGTTGATTTCTCCGTTTCTGCTTTTTGGCTTACCCAGCCATACGCCAATGAATGCGTAAAAAAAGCACCAAAACTTAATACATTCAAACCGATAATAATAGTAATAAGCGATTGATTGCTAGCGATAAGCATACCGATTATGCTAAGTAACGTTCCTGAAAACATACCCGATACCGCATTAAATCGCTGACACCATAATCCAACTAAACGGGAACTCACTGTGCCTGATAAGTAGCAAAGAAAGATCATAGAAGTCACGCTTAAAGGCAACGAATAAGGTTCAGCAATTAAACGAAAACCAGTAACGGAGTATAAGTTAACAAACAAAGCAAAATTAACCCCTCCAATCAGCATAGCCAAAAAGAGTTGCTTGTTTCTTAAATGCTGAACAAGTACACGATGATAATCAGAGACTGACCGTTTTTCAGTTTGTTGAGCTGTATCTTTTGGCAAAATTAGAGCAACGATAATGGCACCAATTGCACTTATTAGAGCCATCAAGATCACTGCCATTTGCCAACTAAAGTGATCGGTTATAACACCACTAAATAGTCGTCCAGAAATCCCTCCTAACGAGTTAGCACTAATATAAGCACCAATGGCATAACTAAATGCTTTAGCAGTAAACGCATCCGCCATATAAGCGACTGCAACAGCCGCAAATCCAGCAAGTGCGATACCCATTGCAGCACGACATATAATAAGAACAATAAGGCTATCGGTTAATAATGAGGTCACTCCAATGACAGGAAGCATGAATAAGCTCAATAAAATCACTTTGCGTCGACCAATGAAATCAGACACCATCGCCCATGGCAATAAACTCAGGGCCAGCATTAATGTCCCTGCAGCCAACAACCAATTGATTTGAGTCGCAGACACCATAAAATGATCAGCCAATACTGGCAACATAGGTTGAAACAGATACAAATTACAAAAGACCAAAAATGATCCAAAAGCCAATGCGGCACTCACTTGGTAATACGCCTTACTACGAAACTCAATCATCTCAGTGATCATCATTAGAAAAAACAATATCAAAACAGTAGCAAGTTCATTGAAATAGTGAAAATATATAATAATTATCGATTTGATAGTTTTTGATTATGGTGTGTAATAAATATGGATACACGGTTACTAAAGTATTTTGTCACAGTTGCAGAGCATAAAAACATTACCCATGCAGCTAGCAGTCTACATATCGCTCAGCCCGCATTAAGCGTGGCGATTAAAAAATTAGAAACTGAATTAGAACTTGAGTTATTTCGTCGTCACGAACGAAAAATATCCCTAACTCACGAAGGTGAAACGCTGCTTAGTCATGCAAAACTGATCTTACAACAACTCGATGATGCTTCTCTTGCAATGAAAGAATTAAGAGGATTAGAAAAAGGGGAAGTACGATTAGGCGTACCAAGCATTATGGGCACCTACTATTTCCCAGAGGTTCTCATGGCTTTTAAAAGCAAATACTCAAAATTAAAACTCACTATGGTAGAGGCCGGCGCACAGTCAATACAAAAAATGCTGCTTGATGGGGAAATTGACCTTGGCATTACTCAAGTAAGAGACTTACCTAATGAGCTCGACTCCGATCACTTACTTCGATCTCAAATGGTGGCTGTTGTTAGCCCTGAACATGAGTTTTCAAAGAAAAAGACCTTATCGTTTACTGAATTTTTCTCTCAAGAGTTGGTGATGTTCAAACAAGGGTACTTTCATCGCGAAAGGTTAGATGCTATTTGCCAACAACAAAAACTAACCGCTAATTTCTCTTTTGAAACCAACTTATTACCAGTGATCTTAAAAATTGTAAAACGTGACTTCGCCATTAGTGCTTTGCTCGAATTAGCCACAGAAAACGAACCTGACATTGTCTCAATTCCCTTTAGTGAGCCTATCTTTTTAGATATTTCAATTGCATGGCGAAAAAATGGTTATCTATCAAAAGCAGACCGTACTTTTTTAGAATTTGTGAAAAATAATCATTAGTACTACCTTAAGAAACACGAAAACCTCCTTAAATTTAGACCTATAAAATGGAATATTAGCCGCGTAAGATCGAATAAATAAAAACCCTTCAATAATGTTATTTATTGAGGGGAAGCTTCTTTTTATTGAACAATACTAAAATTAATAACTACATTTTAGATTGTTTAACGGTAGTATTTAAAACAACGGACAATTCAACAAGCGCTTCATAATATTTAACTATTTCCATCAGAATAGTATGATTTTCTTGAGAAATACCGTTTTTCATACTTTCATTTACTTGCTCAGTGGCAACCCTTTGTTCTTCTGATGCACTTGCACTTTGTGTATTCATATCATTTAACTTAGTAATTGACTCTGTGATCGCAGAGAATTGATCTTTCACACCATTACTAGTTTTATCTAATGCATTACTTAGATAACTTGATGAATCATTCAACTTATTACTAGTCTCAACTATTTGGCCTATCATCTCTTTTAAGTTATTCGAAACCGTTTGAATAGCAAGTAACAAGGCACCCGCTTCATTACTACCTTGTTTACCGCCATTAATATTCAAATCATATTTAACACAACTAATAGGAAGCAAATAACAAGCATAGGACAGTAAACTAAAAAACCATATAAATACAAAAACGGCACCTCTATAACAGAAGTGCCGTTTGATTATTTAATGACTGAATTTACTGTTTTTAACGTAAATTATTTAGCGCTAGTTACTCGGCTAACACGCTCGCCAGTAAATGATGCAGAACGAATTTGAACATCACCCGTTACTTTTGGTTTGTTCGCATTGTCGTATTCAGACCATGTTTTACCGCCATCTACAGAGTATTGTAGCGTTACACCTGGGAATGAAATGTTCATGCTTAGTTCGCCGTTTGCAATTTCTGCACCTGGGATTGGTAGACGGTAATCAATACCCGCTCTTTCAAGCTTCGCTAATTCACGTTGACCCATAGTGTTTGCAAAGTTTGTCCAATCAGTAAGCTGTGCTTTCTTATTCACTAGGTTTGTTTCTAGAGAGTATTTAACACCTGCTTTGTATTCATTTTCCCAAGATGCTTCATGCCATGCACGCTCTGCTGCTGCGATAACACGCGGGAATACCATGTATTCATATTGCTCATCAGTACGTACGGTTTCAGACCAAAGTTGTGCAGACAGACCGTAGAAAGGTTTCTTAGGTGTTACTGTACCTGCACTTTCAAAGCCGTTACCGTCACGGTCAACTGATGTTTCCGCATTCTGAGGTAGGTTTTCTGGTGCGAAACCGAACATCTTACGTGTATCTGTTGCACGAGTTGCCCAGTAGTAGCCACGCTCTTTTGCGTCAACTTCGTATGGGAAATCCATGTAAACGTAATCTGGGTTAGAGATCACTACGTCGTAACCTTTTTCAGCCCACTCATACGCTGAAGCACCGCCGCCCCAGTATAAAGTATCCCAGAAGTTTGCACGTACTGATTCAGTTGCGAATGCATTAGCACCTTCAGAATATTTCAGACCATCTTGCCACGCTTGGAAATGTGGAATGCCTTTAGCTGCAACAATTTTAGATACTTGTTCAGCAAAATGGCTTGGTAGATGTTCGAAATCTGCAACTTCACCGCTTGCAATCAGAGACTGACACTGTGGTGATTTTTCAAATGGGAAGTCTTGCTTAGATAAGTCTAAGTCACCTTTCCATGCGATTTTTTCTTCATCGTTGATGTCTTGGAAACCAGCGTGAAGTTTGATGTTTTTCGCTTCATCACCACCGAAGTGCCATGTTGATAGAGGAACACCAGCCGCTTTGTGCATTGCTGCAACTTCAGTGATCACTTTATCTACAAACGTTGCAGATGAATCTAAACATGGGTTAATGAAGCTTTGTTTATTGTAGAACTGAACCGTTGTTACGTTTGATTCGTCTTTTGGATCCATCAGGCGGTATTGATTCGCCTCTTCCATCTTACCTTCAGCAGCAAGACGTGCGTAACGAGCTTCCATTGACATAACTGCTGCACGTGAGTGTGCTGGCATATCGATTTCAGGAATCACTTCAATGTTACGGTTTTTCGCGTACGTTAGGATCTCTAAGTAATCTTCTGTTGTGAAGAAACCAGAACCAAAGTTATCTGAATCAGCACCTGAACCTAGTTGCGGTAGTAGACAAGATGTTTCTGTCTCATCAAAACAACGGTTGCCACCAATGTCAGTTAGTTCAGGAAGACCTGGGATCTCTAAACGCCAACCTTCATCATCTGTTAGGTGAAGATGTAGCTTGTTAAGTTTGTATGCTGCCATTTGATCAACCGTCGCAAGAATCGCTTCTTTTGAGTGGAAGTTACGAGCAACATCAACCATCACGCCACGGTATTCAAAACGTGGAGCATCTTCTACGTTTAGCGTTGGGATTTCTGAACTATCTAAGCTTACTAGAGCAAGTAAAGATTGTACGCCGTAGAATGCACCCGCTTGGTCAAATGCAACAACCGTAGTTTTACCTTCAGCCACATCTAATTTGTATGCACCAGATACGCCATCTTTGAATTGCTTCTTATCTACAGAAACAGACACTGGATATTCACCAGAAGTTTCAAGACCTAGAAGTTCAGCACGTTGATTTAATGCAGCAAGTTGGTCTGCATCAATGCCATTAGCAGTGATCGAGATACCTTTTGCTAAATCAACCGTTTTATTCGTTAGCGTTGTTTTTAAAGGTGTTGGAATAATATGAGAAGACGCATCTACTTCAGCTACATCAGCGTTTTTCTCAAAACGAGTGTTTGCTGTTGCTACAACGTTGTTATCAGCAAGAGTACGTTTTAGTTGAACACCGATAATTTCATCAACAAACTCACTAGTATCTTCAGTATCCAAAGAAATGATATTACGAGCTTCTGCACCTGGAGCCGTTACAAATGCACCTGGCATGAAGTCAGTTTCAAATAGCTGCCAGTACTCAGCTACCAATGGAAGAACGACTTCTTCGCCAGCAGCAAAACCATCAAACTTATCTGTTGGTTCAAGTTTGTGTAAGTCACCCGTTACACGAGTAATTTTAAATTGGTCGTTCTCTACATCTAGAATTAAACGAATGCTGTGAAAATAGATTGTCCAATCAGCAGAATCAACCGCTTCACCAGTGTTGGTGATTGTCATGTTTACTTTGTTACATGATGCCCATTCAGCCTGAAGTTCTTTACAAGCAAGACCGTCATCAGCGCCTTGGTTAGTAATAACTGTGTAATTAATATCTAGGTTTTCAGCCAACTGGTTAACTGTTGATTGTTCAGAAGAAGTAGAAGAACAAGCCGCTAAGCTTGCCATAATAACAGTAGAAAGAAGGGTTCTTTTCAACATAATTCCATTCCTAAAAATAAAGTAATTAAAATTCAAATCTGTAATTACAATACAAAAGTTTTTTAACTTTACAAATTAAGATAAATCCAAATTATGCTTTGAATCACATTTAATTCTATATTTTACGGTATAAATTAAAATAATGAGAGTTACGTCAACTTATAACGGAACGGAATACTAGTAGCTGCACTAAAAATATAATTATCATTATGTGAGGTAACCAACAATAACCCCCAACCAACTGAGGTGCAAAATAAAAATTTAAGACTAACAATACACATTACAACCCCAAGATACTTAATTCACAGTGAAATAAAGTTTTACATGTATGTGTGTATTTACTTAAAACTTTATTTTTCTATTTACATTTTGACTTCATAAAAGTGCAATCGATTGCACTCTCAATTTTTAAAGAGAGCAATGTAACAATAGTTAATTAAGGAGATTTAAATCACTAAAAATCACAGTTAAAGACATTATGATAGGTGATTAGCAAATAACCGATATTATAGGTATAACCATGAGTACATTAATTGCCATTGCCATTACTACAGGTATCCTTTCAGGCCTTTGGGGCTGGGTAGCAGTAAGCTTAGGCTTATTAAGTTGGGCTGGTTTTCTTGGTTGCACTACCTACTTCGCCTCTCCTGTTGATGGAATAAAAGGCATAGGATTAAGCATTGCGACAAATCTTAGTGGTGTATTTTGGGCTATGGTCATCATCAAACTTTCTTCAATGGTAAGCCTAGAGATCATCGGTTATGTCATTACTGCTATTGTTGCTTTCTTTATGTGTGCACAAGCAAAGAAGAGTTGGTTAAGCTTTATCCCCGGTACCTTTATTGGTTCGTGTGCAACCTTCGCTTCAAATGGTAATTGGCAGCTTGTTATTCCATCTCTAATCTTGGGTATTGTATTTGCATATGTAATGAAGACATCTGGTTTGTGGCTAAAAGAAAAATTAGAAAATAATAAATTGACGGCAGTGAACAAAAACTAAATAGAAAATCACAATTCAGAAAAAGCCTCTTAATTAGTCTAATGATAACTAGTGAGAGGCTTTTTATTCATCCTTGAATACTTTCCTGAGCTTCTAGTGTTGTAAAGTGACAAAATGGATTTAAACACATTTCATAACTTTAAAAACAATCACTTATGAGACATCTTTGTAAATATATTCAAAAAAGAAGATTATTTTATAACTGACAAATACAAAAACGCCGCTTGATATTGCTATCAAGCGGCGTTCTTAAAGGTGGCTCCCTTTGCTGGACTTGAACCAGCGACATACGGATTAACAGTCCGCCGTTCTACCAACTGAACTAAAAGGGAATAGGTTTTACATCTCATAAAGAGAAAAGATGGTGCCGACTACCGGAGTCGAACTGGTGACCTACTGATTACAAGTCAGTTGCTCTACCTACTGAGCTAAGTCGGCACACTATATCTTTTGTCATCATCAAGCTAACTTAGCTCAATAATAAATGTGGTGGAGGGATAGGGATTTGAACCCTAGAACCGCTATTAACGGTTGCCGGTTTTCAAGACCGGTGCTTTCGACCACTCAGCCATCCCTCCACGGGACTCTTCTGAAGCATCTGCCTCATCAAGTGATGTCGCGCATTATAGAGAAAATGAGATCAGGCGCAAGTCTTTTTTTTAAATAAATCACAACTGTCTATTACTTATACGATTAGTTTAATATATAGTCAAAGATAGGCAAAAAACTCAAATAAGTAGATAATAGCTAAATCACAAAATAGTATATAAAGAAGGAATGAATATGATAAATCTAAAAAAACTAGAAGAAATGTTTGAAGAAGAGCATGAGTTTATCCAGCAACTCTTTCAGCTTTACCTAGATGAGCATCAGTCAGTACCTCAATTAATTAATGCACAGTATAGTGCAGATAACCGAACCGCTTTATTTCATACCCTGCATACGTTAAAGGGGGCGCTCAGTTCCCTCTGCGAAGAAAGTGTAATCTCTGATATTGAAAAAAGCGAAATACAACTTAAAAACAATCTGCTACCATCTTCAGAGAGCATTAACAATATAATTACAGGATTAAATAAAGTCTCCCTACAAATTGAAGAATTTCTCGCCTAATTAATTTACATAATATCTGGTAATCATTCCATTACACTATGCTTCAGAGACCAATTAATGATTTCATTAATAGGTTGTGGCTTATTAATATAATAACCTTGAACATAATCACAACTCAATTGTTGTAATTCAATAAGCAGCTGCTCATCTTCGATTCCTTCAGCTACGACTGTGCATCCTAAGTTGTGAGCAAGATAAATAGTAGATGCTACAATTGCATAATCACTATTACCAACAAGCATGTTTCTAATAAAAGACTGATCTATTTTAATTTGATTAAAGGCCAAAACTCTTAATAGAGATAAAGAAGAATACCCTGTTCCAAAATCATCAATACTTATATAAAAACCTAATTCTGATAATTTTGATAAAATTAAATAGGCAGCATCAACATCAGACATTAAGGCACTTTCTGTTATTTCCAGTATCATACTAGAAGGTTCAAGTTGTTTATTTGTCACCATATTAAACAATTGATTATATAAATCGTTATCATACAAGTCCAATGACGATATATTTATGTGAACCTGATAATTTAAATTATGATCTCTAAAAGTCCTTATATCTATTGCAGCCTGAGATACAACCCATTGTGTAATTTCTTTAATATAATGATTTTTTTCAGCAATTAATATAAATTTATCAGGAGGGATCATACTCCCATCTTTCTGCGGCCAACGAATCAAAGCCTCATACCCATGCAGTGTTTTATCAATACTATTTACTATTGGCTGATAATATAGTTCAAACTCTTTACTTGGAATGGCATATACTAACTTACTTAAAATATCCACTTCATCATTAATTGAACGAGCAAAGTTATCTGAATAATAATCAATAACTAACCCTAATTTTTTCGCTTTATAGCAAGCAATGTCTGCTCGCTTAAGTATTTCATCGGCATCAGTTATATCATTTGAATAAATTACATTACCAATAATAGGCTGGAGTATATAGTTTCTGTTTTTTATTTTTATTGGTTTAATTAACAACTCATATATTCCTAAAGCAAAACTATCAATCTTACCTTTGTCTATGTAATTACCAATAATTATTATTTGGTTTCCATCGTAAAAGATTGGTACGTTACGATTATTCCTGTATTTCTTTACTAACAACGAAGCATAAGATAATAATATTTTAAATGTTTTATAAGATGAATACTCAATAATAGACGTATGGTTTTTAATTTTAATTTTTGTTATATTGAAATCTTTCTTTTCTTTTATTCTATCACTGATTATATCTCTGTATATCAATTCTTTGCTTTTATTTTCTAGGTTTGATTTTATATTATCACTCTTACTTTTAAATAAAATAAAAATAAACAAAACTTGAGTTAAAAGGGTAACTATAGTTATAACTTCAAAATAATTATAACTATTAACCCAACTTTCCAAAATAAAACTCTCTATATAAACATAAACAAAGGAATAAAAAAACACCCCCAAAATAGTTACTATTCTCTTTAAATAAACATTATCAATGATAAATTCGAAAATCTTACTCGATAAAAAAACAAAAGATATTAAGTTACAAAATAACAATAACTTTAATATTATCCCACTCTCCATAAAGACAACCTTAATACATATTCAACACATGATTATAATAAAGATTAAACAGAATATAATTCACTTTTTAAATATATCGTTTACAAAGTGTTTCTGCTTGTTTTATGCCTAACTTTTCATTTGATAAATCTAAATTTTCATATAACTCTTTCAACATCTTAATCTCACAGTAAAAAACTCCATATCGATTCAAAATAGAGAGACAAACTACTCGTGAGCAATGAAATAATGCACTTTTAAACGACTCTTTAACCCACCATACAGCATAAGTGGGAAAGCGGCACCCTAACTCTGGATTAAATAAATCAATTGTTTTTATTAAATCAAAATTTGCTTCCGCTTTGTCAGTAAGAATCTGATACCGACTTATTTCATTTAAATATATAGCGTATGAACCTTGTTTATCTTTTGTATTGAATAGTTTCTTGTTAAGTTCCAAGTACTCCATAACCTACCCTTGTAGCCACTTTTAATTATTATAATAAAATATTTTTTATACTATGGTATAAAAATGAACAAGCCACAATGACCATATATAGGAATCGGTGTATTTATGTAATCAACATCACATTTAGTTAACACTGCATATTAAATATGAGACAACAAATATATTGACATCATACATTCTGCAAAAAATAGCTCTATAATTCAGACCAGTTTCATAAGTAAAGAACCTAAATTGTCTTAAAGCTAGTGTCGACTTTGCTCCATCCAATGTGTTCAAACTAGTATTTGCTTTATTTTTACCATTTGAATCAGTCAATTTGACGATCATATTTAGTTTTGAGCATAAATTTCCTTTCTAGCGAGAGCATCATACATATTACCACTTAAAGAACATGTTTAGATAATCACGGTTAAAAACCAAGAGTCTAACGTTATCAATTGCCTTTATTTGGGCCAATTATTCTCAGTGACACATAGAGCAAAAAGTTGATGCCATATTCGTAAATTATGCTTAGTCATCATTGCTGGTTTAAACGTAGTCATATGTTTCTAATTGGCATTCTTGTTGACGAGACCATATCTCTCATTACCTGACTGTAGATTAAAATAATCTACGGAAAAGATGAATGTGATTAATTATATTGATAGTAATCGATTAGTTTGAGATGTTAAAACGTTTGTTAGTGTCTGAAAAAGCTAATTATTTTCAGCTTCAACAGATAACGAGAATTTAAGAGTAATTCGGTACTACCTTATTATTAAAAATAATTCGCAACAAATTTAAATTTTATGTCCTAAACTGTTTACTAAGGTAGATGAAACTTATCACATTAAATTAAGGTACTAGGTTATGAAAAAGACACTTACTATTCTTACTACCCTTGCATTGTTCGTATCTAACTTACTGTATGCAAACCCCTACTTAGGGTTCAAATTAGGTTATACATGGCTACCCGATAAGTGCTATACAGGTAAAGTGTGCGTTGATAATAGCTCTACGGCTACCGGATTATTTGGAGGCTATAGCTTTAATGACATAGTAGACTTTGAGATGGGTTATGACTTTTTAGGAGATGCCGGCCTTGCCAGTACAAACGTAAGAGTCCTAACCTTAGCACCAAAAATAAATTATAATTTAACAGATAAAATAGACCTATATGGTAAATTTGGAGTTGGTTATGCTAATTATGGCCCTAGCTCTGATAGTTCATTTCTTGGTGCGCTGGGACTGGAATATATCGTAATGAAAAATGGTTCAATCCGATTTGAATATCAAGCTTTAACTGATATTAATAATAACATTGTAAGTACATATACTAACACTGCGTCAATTGGGTTTTCTTATCACTTCGGTACTAGTGAAAAACTGGCACAGCCTAGTGTTAAATCTCAACCTGAAGTTAAATCTCAACCTGAAGTTGAATCTGAAGCAGAAGAAGTTATTATCGCAATCGCAGTAACTGACTATATTGAAAACCAACGACTTGGTACCGTGTTATTTGCCTCTGGAAGCGCTGAGATTAATGATACTAGCGCATTGCTTTATACTATCGAACTCCTAACTCAATCCCCTCAATATCATATAAATATTATAGGTCATACCGATTCAATTGGAACAGCCCAATATAATAAATTTTTATCACTACAAAGAGCTCGTTCAGTCGCAGATAAACTAATAGAGGAAGGAGTAGAACCTGAACAAATATCAGTCAAAGGAATGGGTTATACTGATCCGATAGCAAGTAATGATACAAAAGAAGGCCGTGCCAAAAATCGCCGTGTGGACATAATTTTATCAGATGAAAAATAACTTTAACATTAGAACTGTATTCTTTTTCAAGTCGAGTAACTTAACGCTCGGCTTCTTTTCTTTCTACTGAGATACGATACACAATTACTCTTTATCGCCCAAACTGGTTAAATTTTAACAGTGACAACTACCCTGCCAGATAGGGAAATCGTGCTGATGTTTATCAGATTGACGTGGTTCCTGGTTAGGTTGGAATTGCTAGAACAACACCAGATTGGAGTTAAAATGTGTAGAGAATTAGGCGCTTAAGTACCAATCAAGAAAGTTATTTTGAGAGAGTTAACAAACCAGATTAATTATCATTGATATCGATTAGGTTTTTATAGTATAGATGTTAATAACAAGGAAAAACCGAGATATACATAGGTAAGGAAGGTAACATTATGCATTTATCTGATAATGTCAATAATATAAAAAAAATGGATAGCATTAACATTCTAATTATCGACAATTGTCAAGTCTTCTCGTTAAGTCTTTCCAAGATGCTAATGTTATTAGGTTTCAAATCAATACATTGCGCTTATTCCTATCAACAAGCAATTCGTATGTGTTCAAAAAAACACTACTCCATATTATTTATTGATTACCATTTGGAACAGGATTTGAATGGCTCAGAGCTTTATGATTTATTAAAAGATAAAGGCTTTATTGAGTCTTGTAGTAGATTAATCACTATATCTGGTGACAATACAACCCAAACCGTACTGAGCACCCTATCAAAAGGGAATGGTGAGTACCTCTGCAAGCCTGTTAGTAAAGCAATTCTAAATAATAAAATGGTAAACGCTTGTCAAGAGTATAAAATGTTCAGCTATTTATATAATTTAAAGAAAAATAGCTATAACCTAGAATCACTCAAAGCACATACTATCTTTTTAGCTAAAAGCAAAAATATAAATGAACTCGACCAATTTTTATTTGACTTGTTTACCCATGATGAAAAAGATTGTCTACTTAAACTTTGTAATGAACCGGAATTTGTCAATAGACGAAACTACATTCTAAAAAAACTGCAGTTAGAAGCAGATCTTAACGTTAGAAGACAAAGTGAACTTATAGAATCGGCGGAATCTCTTTGCCGTATATATCCATTATTCCCATCGGCTTTTGACTTTTTAAGTAGATTACAAACACAACAATCTTGTTATGAAGATGCTCTTTTTTCGGCTCATTCTGCTTTAGAATTAACACCTAGTATCCCTCATAGAGCACTTAATACATTAAAACTAGCTTTAACTTGTAATAACAAGGTATATTTTATTAAATCTTCACACTTACTCGCCAACCACTTACCAATAGCGGATCCTGACTGGTGTTCATACATAGCAGAATGCTTTAATTATTACGATAGCTACATTCAAAACTGTCAATCTGAAAAGGAAAAAAACAACCTCCTTATTGAACAACAAAATGTCGCCCGCCGTTTTGAGTATCGTTTAACGGAAACTCAAAAAAAACAATTACTAATTTTGCTCAATTTTAGTAAATGTAAACGTTTGATAATGGATGGTGATATTATTAAAGCCAAGAAAATTACATTAAAAAGCATACAGCCTTTTTTTGATGATTTGCATCGATTGAATTCCGTTATTCTAATTGAACTATTGTACTTACTATCCTTTTTTGGCGAACTATGGTTAATCGAAAGAGTTAATTTTATATTAAAAACAAAAAATCACTTTAATATCTATTGTAAAAATTATTTAAATACTTTAAAAGAAGACGTTGGAATACAAGAATCTATTTTATTACTTTCACAAACCATCATTGAGTTTGATAGAGTTGAAAATATTAATTTATCCATTGACATGGTAAATAATAAATTAAACCATTATCAAAATATATTAATTCAATTTCCATATTCTTCAGAAATAATTATTGGGATATTAGAATGTTATGTTGCTTTAAGTATAGATAACCCTAAAAAAACAAGCTCTATAGTATCTTTAGTCCAAGGGGTCCCTTTATCTAAAACGTTGATGGAGAGAAGAGATAAAGTATTAAAATCATTACATGTTCATGATTTTTTCATTAAAGAACAAAGTGCTATGTTAGGTAATTCAACAATGCCAAAAAAAATTATTCCACAAGAAGATGTATCATTTAAAATACCTCTCATAAAATAATGGGAAATTATACATCTTATATTATTACCTTTTAAATTCTACTTATTAGACTACACTTAAGGTTATTTAATAAAAAGTTGGTCATCAATAGCTTAGGCTTGGCAGTAAATAATTATTATTTATGGCCTCTATGTTAATAATTCATTAAGTTTATTTGATGTATTTATTCGAGATTGAGCTTTTATAGTACATTATACCGCTAAATTATAAAGAGATTATCAGATCTAAGACAACTCGGTAATAGAATGAGCTGTTACTATACCAATAACAATAAGCAGCTGTTTGTAAATGGATACCCGAACATGCAAAAAGTGTTAACATCTACCATCGACATTCCTAAGAAAATGCAAAATATGCTCGATAGTTTATCAAATATCATAAATATTCCTTCTGCATTAATTATGAATATTTCTAGTAATGAGCTTAAGATTGTATCATGCAGTTCATCTAAAGAAATGTCTTACCTTAAAGGTGTGCAAGAACAACTCCATCAAGGATTATATTTTGAGTTTCCTCTATATTGGCCTGACAACACACATTCCGGTAGCTATGTATTCTAGATAAACAATGAAATTTATTTTCTGCTGCTTATCAAAAGATGAAAACAACTTATCAATATTCAATCGCAGTTCAGATTAACATTTTGTACCAGCATGCTAATTTACTTCATCGAAATCAAACTTTGCAAGCTGATGCGGCAAGAGCAACTCAGCAGCCACATGAAATAAAAATCAAATTACCCAAGGAAATTCAATGCTAAAAGTCGCAGAGGGAAAAGTAGAAGTCTATAAAAAATATGATGTTAATAGTGGACTTCTAAGCTCTACTGCCATTATCCAGAATATAGATAAGCTGATTCAAAACGAAACTACAGTTGCTGTTCTTCATGCCCGCTTTCCTAATTTTCGAAAAGTTCAGCAAGAGTATGCCTATCAAGCTTTTGACTCTTTATTGGTTAAATTTCGCTCAAAATTAACGAAGATTTCCGACATTTTAATGGCTGACCGTTTAGGTCTTTCCGATATCCTAACTATTGCTCAAACTAATAAAGAAAAACTGCCACAGCTTTGCCGTCAAATATCTAAAATAAGCCAAGCTAGCTATACTATAAATGAACAATCTCTCTATTTACAAAGTTATATTGGTGCAGTACATTCTAAAAAAAGCTTTTCTCGTTTAGCTTTACTTCAGTCTGCTTATAACACCATGGTAAAATGCCATAACTTAGGCAAAAAATTTGCAATTGCAAATGTATCACTACCTACTCAATCGGTCGTGTCTGATCATAATATCGAACGCTATTTATTAGGAGCCGTTCATAATCAAGATTTTTTCTTACATTATCAACCTAAAATATGTCCAGTAACTAAAGGATGGATTGGCTGTGAAGCGTTACTACGTTGCAATCACCCACAGCTAAGAGCAATTTCTAGCGATGTATTAATACAACTGGCAGAACGAAATAGTCTTATTTATGAATTAGGGTACTTTGCACTTCGTAACTCAATTCAACAAGCTTCAGAATGGATTATACACTCACCAAACTTTGTTATGGCCGTAAATATTTCACCAATCCAACTAAAAGATCCTCATTTTGTTTCACATATTAAGCAATTACTTAATCTACACCAATTACCTGCTCGAAATCTAGAATTAGAAGTTACAGAAAGTTGCTTAATTTCAGATGAACTACTGGCGATTGATACATTACTTCAATTAAAAAATATGGGTATATCTATTGCTTTAGATGATTTTGGTACCGGCTACGCTTCATTCCAATACCTAAAAAAGTATCCATTCTGTGCATTGAAAATAGATAAAAGCTTTATCGATGATATTGAAATAAACACAGATGACCAAAATATAGTATCCGCGATGATCAGCATCGCAAAAAAATTAAGACTAAAAGTGACTGTTGAAGGCATTGAGAATCAAAATCAAGAGGCATTTGTTATCAAACAAGGTACAGATCTAGTTCAAGGCTATCTCTATTCAAAACCTATTTCAGCACCCGATTTTGAAAAGAAGCTATTTAATCAATCTTAAGTTGGCGTATCTTATATCAATGTATGTAATTTACCCTCTGAAAGATTGTTACAGCAACAACCGCTAGATCTGATATCCTTGTTAACAATACTCATAATAAAATGAACCTAATAGCATGAATATTCAAAAAATCGAACAAGACGTTCAACAATGGTTAGAAGATGTAGTTATAGGTCTTAATCTTTGCCCTTTTGCTGCAAAACCTAACCGTAATAAACAAATCAAAATTTTTGTATCTGAGGCAAAAACAGAAGAGGTCTTGCTTGAAGATATTCTACAAGAACTGATGAACTTAGATTCTAAAACTGCTGAAGAGTTAGAAACAACTTTAGTTGCCATTCCAAACATGCTGCAAGATTTTATGGATTATAACTTCTTCTTAGATTGGGTTGATGCACTTATCAAACAACAAGACTGGGAAGGCACATTCCAAATTGCGACTTTCCATCCTGATTACTGCTTTGGTGGTTCTGAGCCTGAAGATGATGAGAATTTAACAAATCGCTCTCCATATCCAGTTCTTCACCTTATTCGTGAAGAGAGCATGGAAAAGGTGCTAAAACACTACCCTAACCCTGAAGCTATTCCTGATACAAATATTGCCCGAGTAGAAGCGTTAACGCCTGAAGAGCGTCGAAAACTATTCCCGTACCTATTTGTATAAGCTACGCTATCTGTATCACTAGATTTAACTGAGAGATAATAATGAAACGTGTTGTTTTATATGTCGCTGACAAATGCCCACATTGCAAAGATGCACAGCGTTACCTTGATTCTAAAAAAATTGCATATAGATTGACCAATGCAAAAATGCAACGAGGACGCAAGGAATTACAAGCCATGGGTGCTCGTTCTATCCCTGTTCTTAAGATTGGTGATCAAGTGATGGTTGGTTGGAACCAGAAGAATTTCGATAAGATGTATAACAGTTAATCGCTCTATCTCGCAGAATGGTAAATAATAAAAATGGAGCTGGTTAGCTCCATTTTTTATTCTTGAGATCTAGGCTTTATTATCCAAAGATCTTACTCCAAATGCTTGGATTACGCTTTTTGTGGTATTCAACTCGTAGCTCGTCAACTTGCTCAAGTGCCGCTTGTGCTTTCTCTAAATCACCCGCATCCAGTTCTGTTTTAACTAACGCAACAGAAGCCGATAACTTATTAAACCCTTCTTGGTACATCGCTTGCTTTTCTGGGGTATATTCGCCTTGCTTTAACTGTTTGATCAACGCTTCTAATTTAGAAACAGCTTTAGCCATCTCCTCAATAGAGGTCGCTCGCTCACCTAACTTATACTCTAATCTCATCTCTTTCATGACGGATTTCATATCTACAGGTGCGATAGCGACCATTGATTGGTCACCAATCATATGCGTAAGCTCAGTTGTTGTATTTGCAGCAACGCCCGCAGAAAAAGTCAGAGCTAGTGTTAAAAATAAAGTTTTCATAATAATCCTTTAAATAAGCAAGAGAAGCAGTGTAATGTATTGCCTCTCATACTCACAGGACTAATATGTTTCAATAGCATAATGGACCATATTTTTATCAATCAACAGTGATGCTATCTACATAGATAATGTAATTCTGTTCTTTATTTATCTCGCCTTTAAGCGTCACTTTATCGTTTGGTTTTACTTGTGAGCTTGGCATCTTATCGCCATCAATTTTGACATTTAATGTTCCGGTATCATCTTTAAATACAAAGACTTCTTTGCCTAAAGGCTCTACTAAATACCCTGTAAGTAAGATTGGCGTATCATCAAGAACAGCACCGGCATTCAATACTGACTCTACTGTATTTATCCCATCAACAGGTTTTGAAAATTGATCCTGATAATTCGCTGTTTGATCGTTAGCCAATGCAAGAGTTGATGAACAAGCTAATATTAGTGTAAATAAAAAATGTCTCTTTTTCATAATGAAATACCTTTAATGTAATTAGACCAATGGAAATTTAAACTACATTAATATTTGTAACTTTATTTTATTACTAACTTCAAAAAAGTTATAAATATACAGTAGATTTAATAAACATCCATTTAGAGATTACGCCTAGTTTTTAGTTATATCAACCCCTAGATTATTTTTAATTTATCACAAAAAACAATACTGCAACCAATAAATACGCAACCATTAACGTCTTAATTAACATGATGGATATTACGTATATATTAATTTAAAGATTCACTTAAAAAATCAAACATAATAAAAGAATAGATTCAGGCTTTAATATAAATTAAAACCTGAATATGATAACTTGAAATAAATACTCACTTTAACGGTTTTAGTAACTGTTTTATCACACTGGCCAAACTCATAAATACAATCATCATGGCGAGTAATGGCAATATAATCCACATACCTATGTGCAATGTAGGCTCAAGTTTAAAGCCCCATTTCACTAAGCTAAATACGATTGCCTCTGCGCCCATTACCGCAACAAAGCCTGCGGCTAATGCCATGACCCCATATTCACTCCATAATGTCTGGCTAATACGCTGACGGCTTGCACCAAGGGTTCTATAAAGGGTAATTTCACGTTGACGCTGATACAAACTCAAACGCAGTAAAGTGAATATTAACAACACGCCACTAACCACACCTAAACCAGCTAAAACACTCAATGACCACGTGATTTGAGCAAGCATCGCTTGGATTTTTCCACCCATGGTTCTAAAATCCAACAAACTCACGGTTGGATAATCACGGGCTAATTGATTCAATAGCGTATTTTCGTTGTCATCGACTTTAAAGCTCACTAACCAAGTGGCAGGTAGATCAGCAATCACATCAGGCGTAAAGATAAAATAGAAGTTCGGTTTCATGCTCTGCCAATCCACAACACGAATAGAGTTCACCTCAGCAGAAAAGAGTTGGCTGTTTACCGAAAAACTCAACGTATCGCCAATTTGAATATCTAAATCATTAGCAACGTCTTGCTCGACAGAAACACCATTAGAATTACTCCACTGCCCAGCAACCACTTCATTATGAACAGGAAGCTCATCACGCCAAGTAAAGTTTATTTCACGACGTAATGCATCTGAGCCTTGGCCTTCGCCTTTCATTTTCTCTTTGGTGCTTTCACCGTTAATTTCAGTTAAACGCCCACGAATAATTGGATAACCCTCCGACCTATCTAGCTTTTCATTATCTAATGCTTGTAAGTATTCTTGTTGCTCATAAGGCGCAATGTTCATCGCAAATACATTCGGTGCATCAGGCGGAAGCGTTTGTTGCCAATCGCCCAACAGATCAGTTCTCACTAACCAAATCACGGCAACTAGCATCAATGAACCCGACAATGCGGCTAATTGCATCATGCTGTTTTTGGGAGAACGTTTAATGCGACTAAGCGCTAAGGTCATCGCTGCACCCCATTTAAAGCGTCCAATCAGGTGTAGTAGACCATAGCTAATACCCGCAAGTAAAACAAACAGTACGACTAAACCAACTGATACCATCCAGACTAGGCTGTTATTTCCGTACATAAATAAGAAAGCGACTACTGGCACCGCAATTAACCATAAGCCTTTTTTAGAAGATGCGGTTATTTGAGATTGAAGTACCACTATCGCAGGAGTGTCTAATAAGCGCAGTAGTGGGATGCCTAAAGCAGGTAAACCGATAAGCAGCGCAACGACAGAACCAAACGCAAATGGCTGCCAACCGTAACTTGGTAGATCTTCTGGTAAAATTCCCGTAAGAGGGATGCGTAATAGCAACTCTAAACCAAGGCCAATTAATGATCCCGCAACTATACCTGTGAAGAACATCAAACCCACTTGGCTTAATAACCAACGTTTCAGCCACTGCTTGCTTGCGCCCATGCTTTTTAACATTGCTACCGTATTGGCACGACTGGTCGCATAATGCTGACACGTTAATACCAAGGTGACAGATGCCATTAATATCACCATCAAGATAGTCAATGACAAATACTGTTTGGCTTTTTGCATTAGATCAGCGGTTCGACCTTGAGTCTCTTCGCTTATCCAACGCTCTCCTGCTTGCAACTCATAGTCACTTTGCAATAACGATATCGCACTATCATTACCTTTAAATAAAGTGCGATATTGAACACGGCTGCCCAGTTGAATAGCGCCTGTTTTATCTAAATCTGCCTGATGGATAAACACACTCGGCATTGTTCGAAATGGATTAAATGCCAATTCAGGCTCTGATTCAATCACGCCACTTATTGGCATTTCAGCATCACCAATGGCAATCACATCACCAATATTGAGTTCAAGTAATGATAAAAGGCGATCAGCGATCCACACTTCTCCCGGTTTAACTTGGCTATGGATTTGGTTATCAGCCCCATTTAATAAGAGTTCACCGCGAAGTGGGTAATTACTTTCTACCGATTTCACACTCACCAATTGCATTCCTAAATCACTGAATGCCATAGTTTGAAAACGCACTTGAGAGGATAACGTCACATCCAGCTCTTGCGATTGTTGTAAGATTAATTCAGGCGTTGGATTAGCTGAACTGAATACAAGATCCGCAGCCATCATTGAACGACCTTGATCTGTCATGACTTTTTCTATTCGAATCGCCAACGCAGACAAGGCCACTACACAAGCAACGATCAAGGTTAATGATGCTATTACAGGCCACAATTGGCCTTGCCAGATCTCACGCCAACTCCAACGTAATATCATTTTGTTGCCAGAAGAACGATGGTTTCCTGAAGAGCTTGGTGCTAATGATTGCTCATTCATTTCACTTCACCTCTTCGTGGATCTGCCCTGCATTGATGGTAAGTGTGCGCTCACATCGTGCTGCCAATTTGGGATCATGAGTAATAAGAACCAGTGTAGTGCCGTGTTTTTGGTTCATCTCAAATAAGAGTTCAATAATGTGTTCCGCAGTGGATTGATCTAAGTTACCTGTCGGTTCATCTGCAAAAAGAATACGAGGCTGAGTCATGAATGCTCTCGCTAAGGCCACACGTTGCTGCTCTCCACCTGAAAGTTGAGAAGGAAGATGTGTTTCTCGCCCAGTAAGACCAACTGAATCTAACAACTGTTTTGCTTTTGCAATATCTTCACCTTCACCACGTAAAATCGCAGGTAAGGTAACATTTTCAAGAGCAGTTAAAGAAGGGATAAGTAAGAAGCTTTGAAACACAAAACCAATCGATTCACTGCGTATTTGAGCACGATCTTCGTCATCAAGCTGGGATAGGCTTTGCCCTAATAATTCAATATAACCAGACGTGGGAATATCTAGCCCTGCAAGCAAGGTCATTAAGGTTGATTTACCGGCACCAGAAGTCCCCACAATCGCTACGCTTTGTCCTGATTGAACCTCAAAGGAGATGTCTTTTAAAATGATGAGTTCTGCATCATTTGAGATCACTGATTTTCCTACTGAACTCACTTTTATCGCTGTGGTCATTGTCCTTTCCTTTTGAAGTTGCTCTTACTATCTAGGTTCTTATGCTATTGAGCGTATTGTATACCCAATAGACTCGCGATCATCAATTTCTTTTACACTTCTTTAACTAATCCTTATACTTCAAAATCGTGAACTCTGCTATTCTACTGTGACTCGATTAATTAAAGGTTGAATATGCGTAAAATCCTCACTCTTTTCATTGTTCTACTGAGCAGTCAATTATTTATTGTTAAGCAAGCTTATAGCGAAACCTTACTTATCCTTGGTGATAGCTTGAGTGCTGGCTTTAACATGCCAATTGAGCAAAGTTGGCCTTCACTGCTACCTCTACAGCTAGAGAAACTAGGCAAAATAACCAAGGTTGTTAATGGTAGTATTTCAGGTGATACAACAGGAAATGGATTAGATCGATTACCCACCCTCCTGAAACAGCACCAGCCTGACTATGTCCTTATCGAATTGGGTGCTAATGATGGCTTGAGAGGTTTTCCACCACAAAGAATCAGCGCGAATTTAGAGAGTATTTTTACTCAAATTAACGCTGCCAATGCAAAACCGTTACTCATGCAAATTCAAGTGCCACCTAACTATGGAAAACGCTATAGCCAAGCATTTGGATCACTCTACCCCACATTAAGTGAGAAACATAACATTCCTCTACTGCCCTTTTTCTTAGAAGAAGTGATCATAAAACCAGAGTGGATAATGAAGGATGGGCTGCACCCAAAACCTGAAGCACAACCATGGATTGCTGAGTTTATGGCTAGAGAATTAGAGACTTACTTACAGTAATCTGAAAATCTGGAAATCGTTCAATAAATGCTAAATATAAAAACTGACTTTGATAGCATTTATTTTGAAAATTCGCGAATTATTCCAGCAAATTCCTTTGGTTTACTAATGTAATAACCTTGAATAAAATCGCAACCCAACGCTTTAAGTTCAGTAAACCTTTCCTCGTCTTCAACCCCTTCAGCAACCACGTTACACCCCAGGTTATGAGCAAGATAGATAGTGGAAGTGACAATCGCATAATCATTGTTACCAATAGTCATATTACGTATAAAAGATTGATCAATCTTTATCTGATTAAATGGAAGGACTCTAAGCAGTGATAACGAAGAATACCCTGTTCCAAAATCATCAATACTGATATAAAATCCAAGCTCTGAAAGTTTTTCTAACATCAAATAAGCGGCGTCTGCATCAGCCATTAATGCACTTTCGGTTACTTCTAGGATAATATCAGATGATAATAACCATCGGTTATTAACTAAGGTTGATAATTGTTCATAAAGATCGTTATCATGAAGGTCTAACGTTGATATATTAATATGTATTTTTGAAAATATATTATTTTTTTTAAATTCATTAATATCATGAACTACTTGATTAATTACCCATCGTGTAATCACTTTAATTTTATTATTTCTTTCTGCAATTTTAATAAATTTATCTGGGGGTATGATTGTACCATCATCTTGAAACCAACGTATTAGCGCTTCATAACCATGGACCGTCTTATCTGAACTTTTAACGATAGGCTGATAATAGAGCTTAAATTCATTATTAGGAATTGCATAAACTAATTTATTTAGTATTTCTATCTCCTCGCAAATAGATTTAGAATAAGATGCGCTATAAAAACCAACGCCTAACCCAGATTTTTTAGCCTTATAACAGGAAATATCTGCCTGCCTAATAATTTCATCTGCAGTTTTTCTGCTCGATGTATTTATCACGCACCCCATAATAGGTTGAAGAATAAATATTTTATTATTCATCAATATTGGCGTTATCAATACATTATATACTTCTGACGTAATGTCTATCAATTCACTTTTATTTACTTCAGAAAGTATAACAATAATTTCACCACTATCATGATAGAACCTTAACTTATTATTTTTCATGCTTTTTTTGGTCATCAAAATAGCATGGGATACCACCTTAATGAAGGTTTTATTTTTAGAAAAATCTACCAATTTATCTCTATTGCTGATTTTTATTTTGATTAAGCTAAAGGGTAAACCTAACTGAATCAACTTTGTGATGTCTTTTTCGTATGCACATATACTACTTCTACTTCTACGTCTACTATTAGAATTCATTTTCCTTATCAAATATATTTTATGTAACATTAGAATAAAGATTAAAAACAAATGAAATGAATTAATTGTAAAAAATAGAAAAATAATATCTAAACTTTCTATTGAAATTAAATCAAAAAAATGAACCCCAAGACACACGCAAATAAAAATATAGGCAGGTAAAATGAAAAATAAATATAATCTTAAAATAAAATTATCATAACTTATGATTTTATAAATAACTGAAAAATAAAAGAAATATATTAACGCGCATAAATTAAAGACCATAAAAATTATAAACAATATAGAAAAATCCATATGAATCATCCCAAATAGACCAATATTATTTAATGCTCACGATGAAAAATTTCAATTATATATTTAAAATAATAATTAAAGAATCACTATATCTTAGTTATCTATCTTGTAATCTAACTTAAAGAATCCAACTTCGAAGTGAGGGATTATCTAATAAATAATTAGTTTATCCCGAATTTAATTGCGAAGTGCAACACTCGCCAATATCAAGCAGTCAATACCGTTTCTTTAAAGACAATCGCTCCTTGCTGTCAACGATGCTTGGTCTATCATCGATAGAAACAGCATTCTTGATCGCTTGTGCTTTCTCTTCTACACCTTTCCATGAATGTCGCACTTATTATCTGAAATCGGGAGTAATTTTTAAAAAACACAGTGGGTTCCTATAGTCCTAAGCCCCTTTTAAGACAGCTATTTATACTTGTTTAACGTAAGCACACTATGAGGCATCAACATGATTAGCGCCTCTGCGGCCTTGGTGTACTACCTATTTCAATGACGAGAAGAGCACCGTAAGTTCGGCAGTTAGCTTACTATTTGATGCCTTCCCATGAACCCCGTACTAAATATCTAATAATTAGACCTTAACAATTTTAATCTTACCAAGAGAGATAAATTACTTTACCATTGGTATTTATAAATGAAATGTTATTATAAAAAGATAAATGTTAGTCATATTACCTTTATAACTTGAAGATGTCGCACCTATAGATAGGTCTACATCTGGTGCTACTTGGTAACCCGCTTCTAAAGAGTACAATATTGATGTATTTTTATCTCTCACTTTAACCTCATCAATATAAATAGAATTCGACCAATATAAAGCGCCAATGCCTGCTCTAAAAAATATATCATTATACTGATATTTTGAAACTGCAGATAATGAAACACCTGGTCCTGGGCTCATCAAACTAGTACCTAAATCGTTAGCATCATCAGCCGTTATACTACCATGAAAGTTGCCAGGGTGATTTATTCCAACTCGCGCCCCTAAGGATAACACCCCGGTACTTAATTCATTCACATATGGATAATGAGTTAGATTCAGCGCCATACCAACATCTTGAGTATCAAGTTCACTGGAATAATGCTGAAATTTATAATCACTCATACCAAAACCAAGTGATATCTCAGTATTACTTGCAAGCGCAAAGCTTGAAAAAAAACCAGACAAAAAAATCAATAAACTAACGTAATAACCGTTCATTAAAATCTCCCAACATTAGCAATAGAGTTTATAATTTCTATATCAATAAACCACATACAAACAGTCTAGAAGAGTATCTAAATTTTATCCAGCCGTACTCTGAGATAAATTTTCATTACGTTTTATGTATTAATCTCCATCTTAGTCTATAGTTTTACTCTAGGAGTATTAGTAAAAATAGAAGTAACTCGTCCACAGTACAATAATATACCGTCAATTTTACTCATTTTTGGAGAAGTTGTTATGAAAAATATAGTTAAAAAAGATGAAGATAAATTATTCAAGAAAGCACTTGAATTAGGCTGTAAATTATCAGAAATGCAAGGTTATCATATTGTAGATAAAAGCCTTCCTCAGCCTGTTATTGCAAAAGCGGTATATCTATTTTTAGTACAAGTTCGCCTGCTTTCTCCACTCCCTCTTGACAAAACGAATGGTCCAAACATTAAGCATCGATTGGCTATTTGGATGAAAAGAAACATTGACAGCGCTCATTGATATTTTTGTATTTTACTCGGCATCTCAATGAATAAATGGGCACTCAACCGGGTCAAATATTGTTATCGCCATCAGCTTTACGTTTGAAAGAGCATGATTAACTGAGGTATTGACCTAATATAAGCTTATTCGGACAAGCATAAGCATTGCTCGTATGGATAGTACTGGCAGATCTTCACGATTGTCGGAGTCTCGAAGCATGCTACTTCTTAATACATTCGATTCAGACCTTCCTTTAGCCGTCGTAGTTTAAAGTACTATGCCGCCCGCTGATTTCTTAATCACAGTCGAATGACACACTACCGATTTAGTCTTTTGATAGATAGCCCAAGATCTCGCGATTTAAGGGGGCAGCTCTTTCCTATAATCTAGATTATGACGTTTTCACAGCCTACTTATCAGATTTTTGTTCGTCGTACGTCTCAGCCTGTAGAGGACTTTCATATTTTAAAACAACACTATGCTCGGCGCATTAAAAAATCGGTTTTAGCTATTTATCTAAAACCGATTTAAAGATAACCGTAACTTTTTTAAAAGTTTAAACCATTAGAGTTAATACTAATCAAGATCATCTGATGGTGAATCATCAGAACTATCATCAGAATTATCTCCTGACGAACGCTGTGTACCACATAATGTATAGAATTTCGGTTTAAAGTTAATCTTGTTTTGATACTTTAACCAACACTGAGCAAATTCAGAGATCTCGGTAGGTTGATCCTTTACCTGTTCAACAAAGCGGTGCTCAGCGTCTGATTCAGGCGTAAACACACCATTTAGCAAAGATTGCATGGTTCGACCATACGTTTCTAGAATCGTTGCTTCACGGATTGTAAAACCACTACGGCTAAAACCTCTCTTGAAGTTTTTATCATCATAAAATTTCGCTGTTATTCTCATTGATGCTTCTTCGTGACCACAAAAAACGTATATGTAAATCAGAGTGAGACTCTTGTAAAACAAAAAATATTAGCGCTTTCAATTAAAATATTTTATTGTGGCCATTACCACCATCAAAGAGATGAAAACATTGGATACTGATCTGCTTAAAACCTTCTTAGAAGTAACAAAAACGCGTCATTTTGGACGTGCTGCAGAGCATTTATTTCTTACACAGTCTGCCGTGAGCTTCCGTGTGCGTCAGTTAGAATCACAGCTAGGGAATCCTTTATTTACTCGCCAGCGCCATAATGTTCAATTAACGGCTGCGGGTGAGCGCCTTCTTCCTTATGCTGAAGCTATTTTACAAACATGGGGCCGAGCAAAGCAGGATGTTGCATTAACCGAAGAATACAACTCGCAGATCACTATTGGAGCAAGTGCGCTCATTTGGGAATTTGATGGCATTTCTGATTGGATAAACGGTATTTACGATGCCGTTCAAGGATTGGCTCTTCGATTAGAATCCATACCTCGACAAGAACTTGCTAAATCATTACTTGATAAAAGTGTCGATCTTTTTATTACCAGTGAACCACCAAAAATTGATGGTATCCGTGTATGTAAAATTCGTGATTATCAATTGCAATTAGTCTCCAATCAAATCGATTGTACTATTAGCAGCATTCAGCCTCTTCCTTTGGTTTATTTAGATTGGGGAGCACGTTTTTCTATTCAACACAGTAAAATAAATGAATTGCAGAAAACACCTATCCTGCACACTCATTCATCAAGAATGGCACTAGATTATTTAATAGCTCACCCAAGCGTTGGCTATTTACCTGCACCTGTGATTAATCAAAGTGTTGAAAATGGTGAGCTTTATGTGGTTGAAAACGCACCAATTATGGAGCAAGCCCTATATTTAGTGTGGCAAGAAAAAAGCGACAAAGCCGATCTTATTGAACAAATCACGGCAATTAACCCTAATATGGTAACGAAAAGCGTCTAATTTCTCGCTATAAAATACAACAACACAATTAGGGACTCTAAGGAGTCCTTAATTTTATCAGCCATTCAGATAAATCATTGTATTAAAGGGTTTAATAAAATAAATCTAATTACTATAATCATATATCCTTTTGAAAACCCGCTTCCATCTATGGAGTACGACATTGAACGAACATCAAGATTTATCATTCCAACTCGAAACGCTATTCAATGCCGACGACCAACAGCAACAAATAAGCTTACTGGGTGAATTTGTAGAAAATGGGTTAGATACGGGTTCTATTGCGCGTATTTTAGAATCTTTCCCCGTTGATGACCGTGTGCAATTATGGCGACACTTGCCATTAGAAATGCACATTGAAGTATTAACTGAAATGCGTGCTGATGCTCGTGTGGCAATTCTAGAAGAACTGTCAGAGGCAGAGTTAAACTTCACCTTAGCTAAACTGGATAACTTATCGTTAATTGAGTGGGCGGAGTCTCTGCCTGATGAAATATTCAGCCTTGCTTTACAACTTATCAGCCGTGATGAACTCGATTTATATGATGATGCAAAACAGTATGAAGATGACGAAGTGGGTCACTGGGCTGACCGAAAAATTGCAACATTACCTTTTAATGTCAGTGTTGGGCGAGCTAAAAAACTATTAAAAACTAATTTATTTCAATCGCATCAATATATGCACTTGATTAACCGAGCGCATAAATTTCACGGTATTGTGCAATACACAGATATTTTGACTGCTGATGATTCAGTTAAAATCAACACATTGAAATTAGAAGATTGCTTAGTGCTTAATGTGCACCACCCTCTCAATGAAAGTATTGAAGCCGTTGAGCACTCAGCCGTACCCAGTGTGGCGATTATCGACGACGATAATGTTTTAATTGGGCAACTTGATTGGCAATTTGCGATTAATACTCAACGTGAAATTTACGAAACTCGCTTAATGGCCGGTACCGGTATGGATGAAGGGGACGATCTTTTCTCTCCTATCCTTAAGAGTTCAAAAAAACGTGGCGTGTGGCTTGGTATTAATCTTTTGACAGCAATATTAGCGTCTGTAACCATTGGGTTATTTGAAGATGTCATCACGCAAGTGGTTGCGCTTGCCGTATTAATGCCGATTGTGGCTTCTATGGGAGGTATTGCTGGTAGCCAAACATTAACCTTAATGGTTCGTGCGATGGCTCTCAATCAAATCACTCCTGGTAACCGCTTTGCGTTATTAAAAAATGAATTGGGGATTGGTTCAATCAATGGTTTGTTATGGTCATTAATCATCGGCGGTATTGCTGGAGCTTGGTTCCAGTCGTTCGCGTTAGGTGCCACCATTTCACTCGCCATTATTGTAAACATTATTACGGCGGCTCTGTTTGGCGTTCTTATTCCTATCACCTTAGATAAATTTAAGTTAGATCCTGCGCTTGCTGGTTCTGTTATTTTAACTACTGTAACCGATGTGGTCGGCTTCTTTGCTTTCTTAGGAACAGCAAGTTTGGTGATGATGTAAATGCCACACCAAAACACTGAGTCAATCTCGATGGCTCAGTGTTGCTCTCTTAATCCCTCGATACTTACTCACCCGCTTTCATCACATCAAATTTCTCAAACAAAAAATCTAGAAATAATCGAATTCGCTTTGGTTGATATTTTTTACTTATATACACCACATTTAAATCGGCACTTGATACAGACGTCGATGTATTGAAATTCGCCATATAACCATTTAGCAGAGTCACAAGACGTAAGTTATTGATATCATTCTGTACGTCTAATATCGACTTCAAAGCAATTCCTGCTCCTTCTAATGCCCAATATCGAACCACTTCACCATCATCTGAAAATCGTTTAGGTAATACCGTTATAACGTTCTTTTTATCTGTATCTTGAAAATGCCACGTCTTAAGCTCTTCATTACTGCGTACCATCGCAAGGCAATTATGATTAACTAAATCTTGTGGGGTTAAAGGGGTTCCATGCTTAGCTAAATAATCAGGAGAGGCACACAATACTCGATGACTGGACGATAATCGTCGAGATATCAAACTACTGTCAGCAAGCTCTCCATATCTTACAACGATATCAATACCCGATTCGGCAATATTTGAAACATCGTCGTTTAAATAAAGGTAAGGCACGACATCTGGATATAATTTACAAAACTCAGACAAAATAGGAAGAATATATTGCTTACCAATGTCTTTTGGCGCACTGATTTTAAGTGACCCTTTTACTTCTTTCACCCCATTTAATATCAGATCCTCAGTCTCTTTGACATTATCAAGGATCTCAAGACACGCTCTATGGTAGAGATCACCTGAATCAGTCAGGGAAATATGCCTTGTACTTCGATTGAGTAACTTTACTCCATACCTTTCTTCCAAGCCTTGCAGCCTTGCCGTCATTGTTGCGGGAGAAAGTCCCAACTCACGCCCTGCTGCCGCTAACCCTTGATGTTTAACCACACTTACGAACATCGTCATATCAGAGAACTTATCCATCTCTTGCCCTTATTGTTTTTCACTCTTAAGACTGTCAATTATCACTATTCATAAAAACCGAATAATGATTTTATATTTTACCTAATTATCAAATTAAAGCGAACAGATAGAATAGCTGTCATTAAGTAATAACGACAAAGAATAAGTTAAAGGTAAACACCATGAATAAAGAAAAAATGCCATTTCAAGTCTGGATTCTCACACTAGCTGCTTTTGCAATTGGTACTGCTGAATTTATTATTGCAGGCATCATATCTCAAATTGCAACGTCTCTGTCAATAACGGAAGGACAAGCTGGCTACTTAATCAGTGCGTATGCATTAGCCATTGTTATTGGCGGCCCAATCTTAACTATCTATTTAGCTCGATTTAATAAAAAACTGGTATTAACGGGATTAATGACGCTATTTATCATCGGTAATATATTGTCAGCGTTAGCGCCAACCTATCATTTATTGCTCATTAGTCGCGTTATTGCTGGTCTTGTTCAAGGACCTTTTTATGGCATTGGTGCTGTTGTTGCAACCAATTTAGTATCAGAGAAAATGGCAGGCCGAGCTGTGGGCCAAATGTTTGCGGGTTTAACGCTTGCTAACGTACTCGGTGTTCCTGCTGGTACGTGGATCAGCTTACAGTTTGGATGGCACACCACTTTCTTTACGGTTGCTGCGTTTGGTGCAATTGCAATGATTTCAATTCTAACTTCAATTAAATCAACGGGACACGGCGAAGCAAAAGATATTAAAACTCAGTTAATGGCATTCAAGAATCCAATGTTGATTATTAGCTTGGTTATCACCGCATTATCATGGTCTGGTTTTATGACTCTGTATGGCTACCTTGCTCCAATTGCTATGCATATTACTGGCTACGGTGAGTCAGCAGTCACATGGATCCTCGTGATTGTTGGTTTTGGTCTTATTATTGGTAACACATTAGGTGGTCGCTCTTCAGACAAAGACTTAAACAAAGCTTCTATGTTCTGGGCTATTGCCATGATCGTTTCACTAATTGCTGTTGGCCTGGTAGTTGATAACAAAATCTTATTTGTCATTGCAGCCTTTATCTTTGGTATTGCGTCATTTGCTAATGTGCCTGCCATGCAGCTTCGAGTAATGAACAATGGTGGTGAAGGTCAAGAGCTAGCAGCAACTGCAAATATCTCTGCGTTTAACTTAGCAAATGCATTCGGTGGTTTCCTTGGTGGCATGGTGCTTGATAGCCAACTAGGCGCAAGCATGATCCCTTTCACTGCCGTCGCTGTTCCTATCATTGGATTGTTCTTTATTGCAAAAGCAAATAGCAATGACAAAACATCCGCAACATCAATACCTAAATTAGCTAACTAACTCTTTAAATAAAGACTCATCACCTGAGCCTTTTATCAAAGGAATATGACGATGCCTCTCAATTTTGTTACTGGAATAAAGCCATCACATAAAACGACGATTAATGAAATCTCCTTCGGTTTTACCGCTGATGATATCGATGTTTTTAATTACTCATTGCTACAAAAAATAGAAAAATCTCTGATTATTTGCTCACTGTTCTTTATTTATTTGTATGTAAATTAACGCTTATTTTCTCAACACAAACCATAACTATTTTTTAAAAGGGACTCATTATGAACCACGAAAAAACCTCATTCGTTATCATTGGTGGTACTTCTGGCATTGGTGAAGCAATCGCACAGCTGTTGACCAACGAAAGAAATAGTATTCATGTTGCTAGCCGCTCAACAGGTCTAGATATCAGCAATGAAAAGTGCGTTCAACACTACTTTGAATCTATTGGCCCAGTTGATCACCTTATTATCACAGCTGGATCATTTGCTCCCTCAGGAAAAGTGGTTGATGTCTCCATAGAAGAAGCCAAAGCAGCCTTTGATACCAAATTTTGGGGCTCAATTTATGCCGCAAAACACGTTGCTAGATATCTCAAACCTAATGGGTCAATCACGCTAACAACAGGTATGTTATCGCGTAAAGTGGTTGCAAATACTTACACTAAATCAGCAATAAATGCTGCATTAGAGGCGGTAACAAAAGTCCTAGCAAAAGAGCTGGCTCCAATTCGAGTTAATGCAGTAAGCCCGGGATTAACTGCCACCACCGCTTATAAAAATATGGACCCAGCGTCCCGTGAATCTATGTATGACAACGCAAAACAAAATTTACCTGTTGGACACATAGGTCAAGCTTCAGATATTGCAATGGCCTATGTGATGGCAATTACAAACCCATACATGACAGGTTCAATTATCGATATTGATGGCGGCGCGCTAATTAACTAATTGACAATTAAAAGGAAAAAAATGAAAACATTATTTGAAAAAACAAACCTAAAAAAAATCAGCTTACAAAATCGAGTGGTTATGGCCCCAATGACTCGTGCTCGCACTAGCCAACCCGGTAATATTCCAAATGACATGATGGCGACCTACTATAAGCAGCGTGCTACGGCAGGGTTAATTATCTCTGAAGCAACTCAAATTTCAGATGACTCGCAAGGATATTCATTCACTCCTGGTGTTTACACCGATGAACAAGTAAAAGGATGGCAACCAATAACCCAAGCAGCCCATAAAGAAGGCGCTGCAATCTTTTGCCAATTATGGCATGTAGGTCGAGTATCTCACCCTACGTTCCAAAAAGGTGAGTTGCCAATTGCTCCCTCTGCGCTTGCTCCTGTTGAAACCAAAGTGTGGATTTCAGACGAACAAGGTAACGGTAATATGGTTGATTGTATTCAACCACGAGAAATGACTCATGACGATATCAATCGAGTCATTCAAGATTTCGCCTACTCTGCAAAGCGCGCAATCGAAGCCGGTTTTGATGGGGTTGAAATACATTGCGGTAATGGATATCTGATTGATCAATTTCTTCGTACTAACTCTAACCATAGAATGGATAAGTATGGGGACTCTCGAGAGAACCGTCTTCGCTTTTTACTTGAAGTCGTCGATGCCGTAAGTAAAGAAATCGGTTCAGAGAAAGCTGGCGTTCGACTTGCGCCCTTCATTACATTCAAAGACATGGATTGCCCTGATATCGTCCCGACGATTCTTGACGCCTCAAGAGAGTTACAATCACGCGATATTGCTTATTTACATTTATCAGAAGCAGATTGGGACGATGCACCTGTTATTCCTGAAAACTTCCGTATTGAACTAAGAAAACTGTTCACCAATACGATAATTGTTGCTGGTAGCTACACACAAGCACGCGCAAATGAAATCCTTAATAAAGGTTATGCTGATCTTGTGGCTTTTGGTCGACCGTTCGTCTCTAACCCAGACTTGGTTTCACGCTTAGAGAACAATTATGAGCTAGCGACACTAGATGGTAATACGTTGTTTGGTGGCAATGAACACGGTTATATTGATTACCCTGCCTACAGTGCAAAAATACTAGAGACGGAACTATGAAGAACAAAATAATCCTTGGTGTCACGGATCTTTCTTTTCATCGAGTCACCGCTTCCATTGTTTCGCATGTTTTAGCGGACATGGGCTTTAAGGTAGAGCGTGTTTACTCTCCACATCAAGAAAACTTTGAGAAATTAAAATCAGGCGACATTGATATGCTCGCTTCTGCTTGGCTTCCCTCTAGTCATGGTATATATAAATCTGATGTAGAAGAAATAGTCGAATTGCTTGAATTAGGCCTGCACTATAAACCATACGCACATTGGGGAGTTCCTGATTACATCCCAGAAAGTGCGGTATCTGAAGTAAAAGATTTATTGAAGCCAGAAGTAATCTCACGCATGAATAAGCAAATTCAAGGCATTAATCCGGGCGCAGGGATCTCTCGATTTTCAATCAAAATGATGGAAACATACGGTTTAAACAACGCAGGCTACCGCTTTTATACCGGAAGCGAAGAAGATTGCTTCAATGCATTTGAACAGGCCGTCGAGAATAAAGAGTGGGTTGTTGTTCCATTATGGAAACCTCAATTCCTACATCATAAATACAATATTCGTGAAATTTCCGAACCTAAAGGGTTATTGGGAATAATTGATCGTGCTGTATTATTACTTCGACAAGATAAGTCCATAAACTTCACTCAAGAACAAATTAAAACATTAGATGCACTTAAATTCTCTAATGAAATTATCGCCGCGCTCGATTATCAAGTTTCCCGAGAAGGAAAAGCGATTGATGAAGTAACCAAGCAATGGCTTAGTCAACAATCGTAATAAAAAAGGACGATGTTGTATTTAAATCTCAGCGATAAAAAACGCCTAAAGAAATTAACTTTAGGCGTTTTTATATTTAAGTTTAACTTATATATCAATAACTAACGAATTAGCAATAAAGGCACTTCACTTTTTATTAATACCTTGGTTGTATTGCTGCCTAAAAAAAACTGTCTTAGTGTTGAGTGCCCATAAGCCCCCATTACCATCATGCCTATCTGATATTCTTTCTGGTACTTCAGCAAAGCATCATCAACAGATCCTGACAGAATGTCTTCATGCACACTGAGCCCTGCATTTTTCAATTTAATCGCAGCCTTCTCAAAAGCAGCACTCTTTACCGCAAAGTCATCCACCATCACTAAATGACACTCTAAACCAGAAAGCAAAGGCGTATTAATTGCTTTTTCAATCAGTTTTTCACTCGTTGGGCTGCCATCAAAAGCAATGAGATAAGACGTTGGGATAGAAAATGGCGCATTCACCACTAATGTATGGGATTTAATAGAACGAATAACACTCTCAAGTTGAGAGCCTATCGTTTTATTACTGTCCTGCTCTTCACCTAATTTACCAATCACTAATACTCTTAGTTCATTTTCTAAATCAATCAGGCTTTCCAGTAAACTTCCATGACGTTGTAGTTGCTCAACATGGCTAATGCCTTTATTCATTACCCATTCAGCCGCTTCTTCCAGCAATTGTTTTCCATGCTTGAGTGCGACTTTACTGCGGGCTTCATCCAATTTTGCAAGTTCATTAAGCAACTCTTCTTGGCTGCCTAATCCTATTTGCCCAGAGAACTCACTCACAACAGGTCTAGTGGTTTTATCGAGAGCATGCAATAAGACAAGCGGCGCATTAATCTTAGATGCAACCCATGCACTCGCTTCACACGTTGCAAGCGTCATCGGAGATCCATCAATACAAGCTATTATATTTTTCATTTTCTAATCCTTAATGTCCGGCCAATAGTTTTTCAACTTCTTCTGGTTTGTCATGTACACCAAATTTATCAACAATCGTCTGGGTTGCTTGGTTCATTCCGATAAGCTCGACTTGAGTCCCCTCTCGGCGAAACTTGACCACCACTTTATCCAATGCAGAGACTGAAGTAACATCCCAGAAATGCGCAGCCGATAAATCAATCGTCACGCTCTCGATCACTTCTTTAAAATCAAAAGAAGTAATAAATTTATCCGATGAGGCGAAGAATACTTGCCCTATTACGGTATATTCACGCGATTTATGTGCGTCCGAATTATTCTTTATCACCATCATACGACTGATTTTATTAGCAAAGAACAATGACGCAAGCAAGACACCGACCAGAACACCAATAGCTAAATTATGCGTCATTACCACAATAATCACCGTGGCTAACATAACAATATTGGTTGATATTGGGTGCTTTCTTAAATCAGTAATTGAACTCCATGAGAAAGTACCGATAGATACCATTATCATCACAGCGACTAAGGCTGCCATTGGGATTTGTTTTAACCAAGGACCAAGAAAAACCACCATAATTAACAAAAACACACCAGCAGATAACGTTGATAAACGTCCACGGCCGCCCGACTTTATATTAATCATTGATTGTCCGATCATCGCACAACCTGCCATACCACCAAGAAAACCCGTAAATATATTGGCAAGCCCTTGGCCTTTACACTCGCGGTTTTTATCGCTGGTGGTATCGGTGAGATCATCGACAATCGTTGCTGTCATCATGGATTCTAATAAACCCACCACTGCCAAACCAATAGAATACGGCAAGATAATTAATAGCGTTTCTAGGTTTAAAGGCACATCAGGCCATAAGAAAATTGGCAAGGTATCAGGTAGATGTCCCATATCTCCAACAGTACGAATATCAATATTAAATGACATCGAAATGGCGGTTAATACGATAATACAGACTAAAGGCGAAGGAATTAATTTACCGATAACCGGTAGGTATGGGAACAGATAGATAATCCCTAAACCGGCGGCTGTCATGGCGTAAACATGCCAAGTTACATTCGTGAGCTCAGGTAGTTGCGCCATAAAGATCAATATGGCTAACGCATTAACAAACCCAGTAACAACCGAGCGAGAAACAAAACGCATCAAGCTGCCTAGTTTTAAATAACCCGCTAAGATCTGCAATACACCAGTAAGAACGGTTACGGCAAGTAAATATTCTAACCCGTGTTCTTTAACTAACGTGACCATCAATAGTGCCATTGCACCAGTCGCAGCTGAGATCATCCCAGAGCGACCTCCAGTAAAAGCAATAACAACTGAAATACTGAAAGAAGCGTATAACCCAATTTTAGGATCAACACCTGCGATGATAGAAAAGGCGATAGCTTCAGGAATTAAAGCAAGAGCAACAACGATGCCCGCAAGGAGATCACCACGGATATTAGACATCCAGTCAATTTTGAAATTTTTAAACATTGAATTCTCAATTTATGCACGGTAATACGTACCCGAAATAGATCTGGGGTGTAAATAGGTGCTTCTTTGATAATACCAATTCCAGTAATTCTCTAGTCATTATTACTGGTTAAATCACATAATAGCTTCGTTAAAAATTATTTAAGTAGAATAAATACTTATCAGAATTTTTGCCTTGCTCTTAAGTGGTTTCCCTGCGTAATAAATAGACCATTTAATTAATGGCAATGGTATGAGTTTTAGCGCAGAAAAGTAGCCGAAAGTACGGCAAAGAATTAACAAGCGCAAAGAGTTAAGCCGAATACTCAGTCGAGTACAGTGCTTAGGTTAGCAATGAGAGCTATAGGGGGGATGGAGCGTTTAAGGCGGCGTAATTAACACAGTGATTAATATTCTCTAAATCAAACAGGAGGCCAGTGTATATTTATAAAGTCATCCCTTCAATTTCCATTATCGGTTATTTAGGTTCCATTAATGCATCTATGAAAGTTAGAATATTAATGAAAATAATTATTATACCAATTTTCTAGGTAACAACTTCGTATAAAACCCCGTAACAAACATGGTGCCTATCACCACGAGAACCGTACCTATAATGGCATTTATCCCAACAGTTTCCCCTAAAAATAAGTAGCCCCATAAAATCCCAAAAACAGGAATAATAAAGGTAACAGTTAAGGCTGAAGAAGCGCCAAGTTCTTTAATCAGTCTAAAATACAACAAGTAAGCTAAACCCGTACACACAGCACCAAGGGCAAATACAGCGAAAACAATATCTACACTCACCACTTCTCTTACTGGCATAAAAGGAACAAGCGGTAACACCAAGATAACAGAAGCCCACATACTGCCGTGTGCGTTATTAAACG
The DNA here is from genome assembly GCF_008933155.1 of Aliivibrio finisterrensis. Lineage (GTDB taxonomy): Bacteria > Pseudomonadota > Gammaproteobacteria > Enterobacterales > Vibrionaceae > Aliivibrio > Aliivibrio finisterrensis. Next base: position 85,920 of record NZ_WBVP01000002.1, read on the forward strand.
GCTCAACGCTTGGTGCATTTTTGGCATAATTAGTTGCAACACCATAGCTAAATGCGCCCATTAAGGCTGCAATCATCGGGATAATGGCTTCATCACCAACATTAATCGCCTCCCATCCAACCAAAACGCTAACCCCGATCATACCTAGAACCAAACCAAACACGACCTCTTTGGTTAACCAAGTTCGAGTCCATACCGCCCCAATAATCGCACCCCAAATTGGAGCGGTAGAATTAAGAATAGCTAAAGTAGATACATTTAAAATTTGTGCTGAATAAGCAAATAATAAGAAAGGTAATGCTGAATTAAACAACCCCAAAATAAGGAAGTGCTTAATATTTGACATAAAGTGTAGGGATTTTTTCAGAAATAAGGAAACAACAAGTAGAGTCAATGCAGCGAAAGCAACCCGTGTCTCAATTAATACGGCAGGCCCTAACGGGTTTGCTGCAATTCTAACAAATAAAAATGAACCGCCCCACAACGCAGCTAAGGTAAATAAACTTAATATATTAATCATCCATGATCCCAAACTGTAGGTAATTTTTTAGTGTGGTTGATAATGACAAATCACTCAACCACATAATCTCAAAAATGCTTTCTAACGCTCGCCTTGTACTTCAAAGTCATCAGAAATCAAACGTGCTTTACCATCGTTTTGAATTGTCCAATGTTCACGATGTACAACACCAAATGCTTTGTTCATCGTCCAATTCGCCGTTAATAGGTAACCATCTTCACCGATTGGCTCCCATTTAACTTCGGTATAATCAACATCAGCAAAACCTTGGTCCATAATGTTTTGCCAAAATGCTTGGATCTCTTCGCGGCCTGTAAATGTACCAAATGGACGCGCTTCCATCACCGTACCTTCAGCGTATTGTATTGCACAACCTGCTGCATCTTGAGAGTTAAAAGCCTGTTGCCATGCTGAAATGCCAGCTTTGCATGCTGCTAAAATTTGTTCTTGAGCCATGATTGTTTCTCCTAATGTTTGTATACAATGAACTATACGTGCATTATTGAAACCGAAAAACAAACCAATAAGAACTCACTGTTTAATAAAATAGAACAATAGGATTTAAAAGAGCATGAATAAACTTAAACAGATGACCCTTTTTATGACGATTGTTGAAACAGGATCAATCACTAAAGCGGCTGAGAAATTGGAACTGTCTAAGTCTGTGATTAGCCAACACTTAAAGCAACTAGAGCATGAACTTGCTATTCCATTGCTCAAACGTACAACAAGAAAACAATCACTCACCGCCTCTGGAGAGCATTTCTATCTGCAATGCTGTGAGATGCACAAATTAGCAGAAAAGGCATGGAGTGATATCTTACATCAGCAAGAATCTCCTCAAGGAAAATTGTCTGTCACCGCTCCACACGCCTTAATGAACAGCATTGTTATTCCGGCTCTTAGCTCCGTATTTAACACGCACAAAGAAGTTGGACTAAACTTAATCGCGCATGATGGACAGCTTGATTTGATGCAAGAAGAAATCGACCTAGCTATCCGTGTTGGCGAATCAAAATTAAGTAACCTAAAGCAGAAACGCATTGGAACCATACAAGACGTATTATGTATTGCCAAAGGCTATCCAGAGTTTGCTATTGATAGCATTGAGGCCTTGCCTTATGTTGCAAATCACTGGCAATCAAAACAAATTTCGCATCAGCTAATAAATACGACCACAAAAAATACCCGAGTTATAAACTTTATCGCTGCCCATCAAGTCAACACGGTTCAAAATAGTTTAGCTTTAATAAAAAATGGGTTCGGAATTGGGCTGCTTCCTGAGTTTATCTATTTACAACATCAAGATGAGTTAAAAGAAGTGTTACCTACTTTTGAAATGAAAGCGTCTAATGTCTATGCCCTTCATCCCTTTCATGGGCAAATTCCAATTAGTGTAAGAATGGCAATTGATGCCATTGAAAGTGCATTAGCCTAGTTATCTACCTGCTACACTTCGTTTTATTCATTGAATTATGAATTGTCTCAATATTTAGCAAAGTACCACCCAAAGAAAAAGGTATTATGTGCGGATACATTTATCACGCATTAATTCTTTATATTCAAAGGAAAAAATTATGAAAAGTCCTTATCCATTGGACTGTAGAAGAAGAAAATAAGTAGACACTTAATAACTATCACTTCAACACTTTCAATTAAAGTGGCCTCATTATGAAGCCACTTTTTTATATCTAAATATAATACCAATTTCATTAATTATCTGACCATTATTACTGGTTAAATAACTCAATAGTTGCGTTAAAAATTATGATTGTAGAATAACTACTTATAAGAATTTTTGCCTTACTCTTAAGTGATTTTCCTGCGTAATAAATAGATCACCTAATTAGTTACATTGGTATAAAGATCCTAACTGCCGATCACACCACCATTATCTTTAGTTACCATCACAATGGTTGAACGCGGTTTGTTATTCCCCCCTTGTGGAAAATGTCCAGATGGATGCTGCACACCAACAAACATGGTTTTTTGATCTTCAGAAAAAGTGAGTCCGGTAATTTCACAGCCAATTGGCCCAGTTAAGAAACGACGCACTTCTCCAGTCTTAGGATCACCACATAACATTTGATTATTACCTTGCCCTGCAAAGTCCCCTTTGTTTGAGTAATTACCATCGGTTTGAATCCATAGGCGTCCTGCTTTATCAAAACCAATACCATCAGGGCTATTAAACATATTGTCCTTATTGATGTTGTCACTACCAGCGTACAAATTGCCTTTATGAACCGTTGGATTGCCTGCTATTAGGTACAAATCCCATTGGAATGTATCACTAACATGATCGCCATTTGTAGGCTCCCAACGCACGATTTGACCGTAATGGTTTTCAGCTCGTGGGTTAACGCCATCGATATCTTGCCCTTCTTTAACACCACGATATTTATTATTAGTTAGTGTAGAAAATACGTGTTTTTTATCAGGATGAATGGCAACCCATTCAGGTCTGTCCATTGTGGTCGCACCTACTTGTGTGGCTGCACGACGAGTAAAAATCATCACTTCAGCCTGGCTATTAAACCCATTTTCTTTGGTTAATCCATTTTTACCATAAGTGAGTTCTAGCCACTGGCCATCACCTTCTAACTTATCGTCTTTCATTGCAAATTTAGCAACGTACAAGGTGCCTTCTTCAAGAAGGTTACGATTGGCTGCGTTATTACCTTCTTGGTATTTATCTTTTGATACGAACTTATACAAATGCTCGCCACGTTCATCATCACCAAGATACACCACGACATGGCCATCATCGTTTACGACTAACGCGGCATTTTCATGTTTGAATCGACCTAGCGCAGTTCGTTTTAATGGGGTTGAGGTTGGATCATTCGGATCAATTTCAACCACCCAACCAAAACGATTTGGTTCATTTGGGTTTTTAGCAACATCAAAACGATCATCAAAGTTATGCCATTGATATTTACTTTGCTTGGCTTTTACACCGTATCGTTTGTCATCAGGGGTTAATTCTACCGCTTTCTCTGAACCAAAGAATGAATTAAAGTTTTCTTCACAAGTTAAATAGGTGCCCCAAGGCGTTTCACCATTTGCGCAGTTATTAAAAGTACCCAATACTTTTTTGCCTGTTGGGTCCGCTTTGGTTTTCAATAAATCATGACCTGCGGCAGGACCCGTCACTTCCATTTCCGTATTTGCGGTAATACGACGGTTGACTTTACTTGTTGGATCCAGCATCCACTGACCGTTCTTTCTTACAATTTCAACAATGGTAATCCCTACCGCAGCTTGTGCTTTGGCAACATCATCTGCCGTCATCGCTTTGCCTTGATGCGCGAACAAGTACTCATAATTGGTGTATTCATTATTGACCGCAAGAATGGCGCGATCTTTTGATAAAGGGAATATACTCATACCATCGGTATTATCACCAAATTGCTGTGCCTGTGCTTTCGAGTCTTGCTTACCGTTAGGGTTAAATTGAGGAGCGTTAGCAAAGATAGGATCGCCCCACGACATCAAAGTACTAGAGCTATAACCTTTAGGAAGAATAATGGAATCACTGGTAGATGTTGGGATAGCCTCAAAATTTAATAACGAACTATCCATACTACCAGCAATGGCTTTTGCTACTGGGTTTAACGCTAAAAAAGCGCCAGCACCTGCCGCTGCTGCTCCCATTAAAAAACCTCGACGAGATAAACGTGCACTCACCATATTGCTAAAATCTGATTCTTTCTCTACAAAATTGCTCATCCTACTTCCCTTTTGAAATTGTTATTTTTATAACTACGTTTTATATAATCAGGAGTAGCGTAAAGGGGTTTTATGACAAAATTATTGAAGGGTTATGACGGTTTTATTGCGCGTATTTAAAGAAAAAAATAGGCGTTAATCCCATAATAACAACATTCGTTATGGCAATGATTCTTTATTTAAAATATCTCTAATATAAACCTTAGTCACTATTTCAGTCTGTATTGATTCATCTGACCTAGATATCAAGGAAAATCATGTTTAAACAAACTCTATTATGTTTATTTTTGAGTTCATTATTTATAACAAACGGTTGCGCTGAGCTTAAAGATGCGGGTAAAACCATTGGACACACAACACAAGATGTAACCACTGCAATTGGCCACGCTTCACGTGATGCAGCCAAATCAGTTAAAGCAGAATTAGATAAAGGAGAATGGGAGAATGGGAGAATGAGTCATAATCTCTTTCATAGCTCAATTTGGAAAAATTTTTAACATTAACATCCCATCCTTTAGATAAAAGATTGAGAATAGTGCCAACATCAGTACAATGCCAAAATCAACAACGTTGTAAACCATTCAATTTTGCATTTATACAAAGGCCTGTTACGTGGATAAACATGAAGAAGTTTTAGTCGCTATTCGTCAGATAATTCGAGCTATCGATTTACAATCGAAAAAACTGAATAAAGAATATGGATTAACGGGCCCTCAACTCATTTTAATGCGTGCGATTCAAAGTATGCATAATGTAACGATCAAAGAGCTATCAAATCATACCAATGTAAGCCAAGCAACCACCACTACTATCATTGACCGCTTGGAGCATAATGGGTACGTTCAACGCATTAGAAGTGAATCTGATCGCCGTAAGGTTCATGCACATTTAACAGGGAGAGGGGAAGAACTCCTCAATAATGCGCCCCTTTCTTTGCAAGATAATTTTGTCAACAAATTCCATAAATTAGAGCCGTGGGAACAAAGCTTGCTATTATCTTCAATGCAGCGTGTATCTTCTATGATGAATGCGGAAGACATTGATGCCGCACCCGTTCTACAACTCGACAGCATTGCTAAAATTTAAACCTACTTATAATACCTATCTCAACATAAAACCTCTATGCATTAGAGGTTTTTGCTATCATCATAACTGTAATTTGATTAATTGTGTGTAAAATAAGCGCCTACAATAGGGAAGACTTATAAGAAAATCACAATGGATAATTTTATTACTCAATTGCTGTTCTCCGCTTCAATTACTGGCCCGATCTGCTTAATGCTATTTTTGGGCGTTTTATTTAAACGCACTCATCTAATCAATGATAACTTTATTGAAGTCTCTTCTAAACTTGTTTTCCAAGTCACATTACCTGCGATGCTTTTTTTAAGTATCGTAAATGCTAACCATGATTTCGCATCTAGCAGTCATTTAATTATTTACGGACTTATCGCTAACTTCTTGTTCTTTATTTTTACTATTTACTCCACTCGGTTTACCTTTAAAAATAAACAAGATCACGGTGTCATTATTCAAGGGGGATTTAGAGCAAACACTGCAATCATTGCTTTGGCTTATGTGGCAAATACCTATGGAAACGCTGGTGTTGCATTGGCTGCTATTTATGTCGCAGCCACAACCATTTTATATAACATTCAAGCTGTGATCGCACTAACTCCGAAAGATGATAATGACAAACAAGCATTTGGCGTAATAGTAAAAACACTGACTAAAAACCCATTAATCATTTCAATTCTATTAGGGATAGCTTGTTCTTCTCTCTCTGTCCCAATTCCTAAAATTATTACTCAAGCGGGACAATATTTCGCTAATATGACCTTACCATTAGCACTATTATGCGCAGGAGGATCACTCAACCTAACTTCAATGAAAAAAGATAATCTAGCTACATGGTTTGCGACTAGTTACAAACTGATATTAAGTCCAGTATTTATTACCATTGGAGGTATATTGTTAGGCTTTAGAGGGCTAGATTTAGGACTTTTATTCTTTATGAGTGCGGCGCCAACCGCTGCTGCAAGTTACGTAATGGCACGCGCAATGGGTGGTAACGCTACACTGGCTGCAAACATCATAGCTCAAACGACAGTAGCATCCTTAGTCACTTGTACGCTTGGGATCTTCATTTTATCTTCGTTTGGTTTGATATAACTCTACATGTCCGTGCTTTGGTTTTATTCCTTTTCATTGTAGATACTGCAACCAATCTTTAAACGCCTTGATTTTTTCATGTTCAAGTCCATTTGGTTTCCAGACAATGTAATACGCCAATTCTATATGACATTTCAAATCAGGAAATGGCTTAACCAATCGACCACAATCTAAATCCTCTTGCACTAATACACTTCGGCCTAATGCCACGCCTTGGCCACTAATCGCCGCTTGAATAACAGACGCCGAATTATTAATTTTCAATCCCTTTTCTGCATTTATATCATGAACATTATTCTGCTTCGCCCAACTCGACCAAGAAGGAAACCCACTCTCTTTGGGTAAAGACAGATCATGTAATAAAGGAAAATCGGTAAGGTTATCTAAATTAAATAGCCCCTTCTTTACTAAATCAGGTGAGCAAACAGGAAAGACAGACTCTGTCATTAATAATGATTTTTCTAACCCTTCCCAATTCCCTTTTCCATATCGGACGCCAATATCGATGCTCTCAGCAAGGTAATCAAGCGTTCGAATATTGGTATCTAACCGGAGATCCCATTCAGGGTGTGATGTTTGAAAGTCATCAATACGCATTAATAACCATTTAGCAGCAAAGGCTGGGCTAACGGCGACCGTTAAAATAGGGTTAACCTCTATCGGTTTTAACCGGCTTAGCCCTTGTGATAAAGCGTTAAATCCACGTGTAATATCAGGTAAACCTTGCAGAGCTTCCTTGGTTAATACTAAACGAGAAGCACCAGAAGAGCGTCGCTCAAACAGAGAGACATCAAGCCACTCTTCCAGCAATTTTACTTGCTGCCCTATCGCTGCAGGTGTGACATTTAACTCTTTTGCCGCTAAAGAAAAACTCAGATGCCTTGCCGCCGCTTCAAAGGCTCTTAGACCATTCAAATGGTTAATTTTCATAATATTCTATTTACCCTACAACAAGACACTAAAGAAAATCTTTATCGATAGTATAGAAGTTCTGATTTGTTACGCCTAGATAAACATTACACAATAGACTTAATTACTCGCCATTCACGCAGGTTTACCATGAAATTACATACTGACTTATCCCAAAAAGCGAACGTATTTTTTACTCAGTCCACTTGGGTTCCCTCTCCAATTAAAGAAGTATCACGAAAAATGTTAGAGCGTGATGGCGGTGAAATTGCAACCGCAACAACCTTGGTAACTTACGAGCCAAACAGCTATTTCTCATTACACGTTCATACTGGTGGTGAAGAGTTTTTAGTACTTGAGGGAATATTTGCTGACGAACATGGCAGTTATCCTATTGGCACTTATGTGCGCAACCCTATCGGCACGTCTCACGCGCCAATAGTAAAAGATGGCTGTATGATTTTAGTAAAGCTAGGCCAATATCAAGAAGGAGATACCACACCAGTACATATCAAAACTCAAGAACAAGAGTTTGTTAAAGACGATAATCGCCTAGGGGTATTATTTCAGCCGCTACACCACTTTAAGCAAGAGACCGTTCGCCTTGAAAAATGGAAAGAGGGCCAAATTATTGAGCTAGAAAACCACGGTGGAATAGAAATTCTTGTCGTAGAAGGCGAATTTACTCATCAAAGCATTCGCTATCAAAAATTTGATTGGTTACGTCTACCTATCGGGCATTTACTGCAGGCTACGACGGCTCAAACAGAGTGTCTCGTATGGATAAAAGCAGGTCACCACTTACATCAGCGACAAGCGTAGGAGACGAATAATGAAAACCAAAAACCTTATTGTTGGCGCAGGTCTTAGTGGGTTATATACGGCTTATCGACTTGAAAAAATGGGCAAAGACTACTTATTACTTGATGCTAGAGAACGTGTTGGTGGCCGTATTTTATCATCATCTATTACTGGTTTAGAGTTACCAACCTCACCCCTCAATACGGTAGATATGGGCCCATCTTGGTTTTGGCCGCAAATGCATCCTCGCATCACTCAATTGATTAATAATTTAATGTTGCCTATTTTTCCACAGTACTCACAAGGCGCTTATTTAATAGAAAACCAATCAAACAGCGCGCCTATTCGTTATGAATCAGGGTTTGAGCAATCTCCAACGTCAATGAGAATTGCAGGGGGAATGCAATGCTTGGTAGATACCTTACTGGCCGCACTTCCAAGTCATAAAGTCCAACTTAATAGTAAAGTAACCCATGTTGAATATCATGATCATGGTAAAACTACCGTTACGATAAATCACAATAGTAAAGTGGAAAGCATTGAAGTTGAACAGGTTATTTTTGCACTGCCTTTGCGCTTATTAGCTGAAAGTATTTCTTTTACTCCAGCGTTACCTTATGAGTTAACACAGCGTTTTTCTGCAACCACCACTTGGATGGCTGCACACGCAAAGTTCTTTGCTATCTATAAATCTCCTTTCTGGCGCGAAGAAGGGTTATCAGGCTCTGCAAGCAGCCGTGTTGGTCCTTTGGTTGAAATCCATGATGCAAGTACCTTTGATGGCGTTGGTGCTTTATTTGGCTTTGTCGGCATTGATGCTGCGACTCGTGCAAAAGCAGGTGAGGCATTAATCAAACAAGCAGCCATTGAGCAACTAACAAGGATCTTTGGTTCAAAAGCCAGTACTCCCATTGATATTAAACTCTTAGATTGGAGCAAAGAAACATTAACAGCAACAGAAGCTGATCACCAAGCTCCTAGCGCTCACCCTCACTATGGGTTGCCAGCATCAGAAAAAGCGTTGAATAAATTTCATTGGTATTTTGCAGGAACAGAAGCCGCACAAGAGAATGGTGGTTATTTAGAAGGCGCATTAGAAGCAGCCGATGTGGTGCTTTCAAGTCTCAGTGACAGCTAAAAAATACAAAGGCCAAGTTATTTGATAACTTGGCCTTCTCTAATTTATCACTTTATAAGCTCATGACTTAGCAGCTATGTTCCATTAAGAACTGTACATCGTCTTCAGCAGTGTAATAAACAGGATCTTTACCGTGAGAGAACAACTTCAATAGCTTTTCATTAGCAGTGTGGTAACTCAGTTTACCATCATGGATATGTAACCATGTGCCCTCTGGGATCCCTACCACTGGCTCATGTTTATTCACTTCTAGAAATTCTTGAATACGCTCATCACGAGTTTCACCAAAATGCCCTTCAACAGACGCTTCTAAATAATGAGGATTAATTTGGAATGGCACTAGATTCAATGAAGGAAGAATAGCCCCTGTAATAATAGGCATATCATTGGTCGTACGAATTGTTGGACAACCGATGTTAGTCCCAGCGCTCCAACCAATGTATGGAACACCATCAGTTAATACCGCTTTACGAATTGGGCCAACTAAACCTAAATCATGCAAAGTTTTATTTAACACCCAGGTATTACCGCCGCTCACTAAAATACCATCCGCTTCTTGAATGGTTTTTACTGGATCTTCTGAACGATGTAGACCGGTAACTTTACAATCTAACCCAAGATGATCAAAGGTTTGTTGAACCAAGGCAACACGATCATCATGGCTAGAGCGAATAACCGCATAAGGAATAAGCACCAGATTCTTGGCTTTTGTTCGTTGAATTTGCTCAACAATCGCTTCACTTGCAAATTCCATTACAAAATTGTTACCTGCAATCTTGCCATTACTTAATAATAAAATATCCATCTTCTTACTGCCTTATGTCTATTTAACACATCGTTATAGCTCTCTTCTCTTATTTTAAAGAAAATTAAGCTATGCGATGACGAAAGAGATAAAAACATATCAGAAATGATTGGCTAAAAACTTGTGTTAGATCGAATCTATAGTCTATAAATTATGGCAAAACAAAAAGAAATCACAGCATGATCACAAACAAGACAAAAAATATCTGATCATCAAAACTTGTGACCAAGGAAAATATAGGCATAATGCCCTACATAAATTAATACACAGCTCAAAAAAACGTCACTCTTTACGACGTCTATCTACGCTCATATGAGGTGCAATGAAAATACCAAACAGATTACTACCATTAGTTGAAGATGGTTTAATAGATGAAGTTCTAACCCAATTAATGAGCGGTAAAGAAGCCTCGGTCTACATTGTACGTAGTGGCGATAATATTCAGTGTGCCAAAGTTTACAAAGAGATCGAACAACGTAGCTTTAAACAAGCGGTAGCGTATCGTGAGGGGCGAAAAGTAAAAAATAGTCGTCGTGCCCGCGCGATGGAGAAAGGCTCTAAATTTGGCCGTGACGAACAAGAGAAAGTATGGCAAAACGCAGAGATGGATGCGTTATATAAGCTGTCAGAAGCTGATGTTCGTGTACCAACGCCTTATGGTTGCTTTGATGGTGTATTACTCATGGAGTTGGTTACCGATGATGAGGGCTCTGTCGCACCTCGTTTAAATGACGTAACTTTAACCAAAGAACAAGCAATGCGAGATCATGATTTAATGATCCAATATGTCACTCGTATGCTGTGTGCAGGTATTGTGCATGGTGATTTGTCTGAATTTAACGTATTGGTCGATCATCTCGGCCCTGTAATTATCGATTTACCTCAAGCGGTAGATGCTTCGGCAAATAACAATGCAAAATGGATGCTTGAGCGTGACGTAAACAACATGACTACTTACTACGGTCAATACGCTCCAGAGCTGCTTGGTTCTGAATACGCAAAAGAAATGTGGGCACTGTATGAAAGTGGTGAATTAACACCAAATTCAAAGCTTACTGGCGTATTTATTGATGATGGCAAAGATGCCGATGTTGATGGCTTAATGGCTGAAATCAATGCCGTAATGGAAGAAGCTCGATTACGAAAAGAACGCCAACTTGAAGACCAAGAATTGGATTAATCCATACTTTATCGAACATTATAGAAGTAGATAACGGACTATCTACTTTCTCATGCCACCTCTTCCTCTGATTTCTCTTCCTTTTTAAATTTATGATTCTCAATAAAGTAATCCACTTGATTTGCTGTTTCTGTCGCATAAAGCAAACTCGTGTGGGAGTAGTTTAAACACAAGTGGTCAGTCAACTCTGGAAGTAAAGTTTCTTGAACCGTCACTGTCCCATCTGAAGGTTGATGATCTCGAATCATTGGCGGACGTAAACCAATAGGTAATGTCCCAGCAATAGAACCAATAGGACAATTAGCTGTTAATTTAGCAACATCGACCAATCCCTGTCTCTTCGAGCTTCCTAATATAAAACCCAATTTTTTACTTTGAAGTTCTTTCGCAATAGAAGCCCCTTGAAGCGGAGAACCAATGGTTACAATAGAGTCTAAAGGGGTATTAATGTCTTGATGATAGTTAGCAAAATGCACGGCTAAAATGCCACCTAAACTGTGTCCAAGAACAACGTTTTTTTTAGACACCGATAGGCAACTATGAATACGTTTAAACAGTACCATTTCATTAATACGCAGTGAATTATAGCTAATAACTTGTACGGTATGCCCCTTCTTTTTCAATCGTTCCGCAAGAGGCTTCATTACCACACCATGCATATATAAACCATGCAATACAACTATGTTCGCCATTATCTACTCCCCAAATTAACTCTTAATAAGACTATATCAGGAGGAAATAGTTCTCATAGTCTATAAATATGATTTATTACAATTAACAATAAATCATATACATAACTGTGATCATCAATGTATACAGTTAACCTACAGCCCAGAATTACGTATTCTTCCCTTCCGCTTCACTATTTAACCATACTGTTAATAATTGATAGGTTAAGCTCAGAACTACCGCCCCTACAAATAAACCAACGATACCAGACATCGCCATCCCACCTAATGCGCCGAGTAAAATAACGATCATTGGAATATGAGAGCCTCGGCTTAATAATATTGGTTTTAATACTGCATCACTGCTGCTCACCAATACACACCAAACAGCAAATAACACGCCTGATGTAGTGGTATCAACACTGAAAACATAAAAGATAACAGGTAAAAGGACTAAAATCGGTGGCAATTGAATAATAGCAAAAACAAGCACTAAGAATATCCATAAACCAAGTGCAGGCGCTGGAATACCAATAACCGCCATACCAAGTCCGGCCATGGTCGTTTGTATCACGGCAACACCAATAACTCCTTGAACGACACTTCTCACCGTCGTTTTCGATAGTTTAGTTAGCGCTTCACCATGCTCTCCGGTTAAGCGATTTGAAATAAGAATGAAGGCACGCTCGCATTTAGCGGCATTTGCCATGAAAACACCCGCAATGATGGTTGAGATAATAAACTGAATAAAACCACCACCAAGAGAGCCGACTAAAGAAGCCGCCTTACTCGCAACGACTTTCACTTCTGCGCTGTACTTAAATAACAGGCTTTCAAGATTTGAAGACGCAAGAAACATAAACGAATACGCCTCGTGCCCAATAATTGGCCACTCTTGCATGCTCTCTTTTGGTTTAGGTATCGCAATAGTCCCATCCTGATATCCTAAAAATAACTCCGTTCCACTGGTATAAATTCCTGTAGATAGCGCGACTAAAGGAATAAGCAACAATGCGACCCCAATAATGGTTAAGAGCATGCTCAACTTACTTTCACTGATTGGCGTTTTTTTACCAAGATAAGCAACTATTGGGTAGAGAGCAGTCGCAATAATACCGCCCCACACCATCAATAATAAGAAAGGCTTAAGAATAGAAAAGCACCATAAGACCAGAACAGAAAGAGCGCTGATCTTAATAAACGCATCAACAGCTTGGTTGGAGAAATTGTGTCCGAGTTTCATAAACATTCCTTGTTGCAAATAAAGGGCTTCACTTACTATGTATAGCTTATATTTACCAATAATTACTTTTGTTCTCGAGTAAACCACCAACATATTAATGACGCTAAGGTCACCATTATAACGCCTTGCCAAAACTGCATTGTTAGCTCAATGTCTAGAATCCACGCAGAAAAGAACGTAGAAAAAATAGGTGTAAAATATGAGAACGTTGCTAACAGTACCATGTTGCCGCCAATAATACCGATATTCCATAACGCATAACCACTGCCCATCACTATTCCAGCGAGCAATAAATCAATTATGGCATCACTCGTCATCACGATTGCACCTTCATCACTGATTGCGTATTTGCACCACAAGGACACTGCCGTTGCGATAAAAAACCAAGTAATTGCATTTTTACCATTAGCTAGTTTTTTAGTGACATTACAATAAATGGCCCAAAGAAATGCGCCCGTAAATGCCAACATATAGCTGATAGGGTTAGTTGCTGCATTAGCCATTAGTTGAGAAGCAGATAAACCGTCATCGCCACTCAATGTCCATGCAACCCCAAAAAAGGACAATAATATTGCAGGATAAATCACCTTACTTACGGGTTTATTACTCACAAGCACAGCAAAAAGAACCGTCAATGAAGGCCATAAATAATTAATAATGCTCATTTCAACCGCTTGATTACGGCTGTTTGCCATACCAAGCGCTAACGATAAACACATTTCATAACTAACAAATAGACCACCACCAATCAGCAAGTAACGCGGTGAAAACAAACTAAGTTTTGGTAACCCAATAACAATCATTAAAAACAGTGAGCCAACACTGTATATCATTGCGGCACCGCCAATCGGCCCTAATTGCTCGGTCACATTACGAATTAACCCAACAATTAAACTCCATAATAAAATGGCAGAGCAACCTGCTACGGTGTATTTATATGAAGCATTCAACTTAACAGTATCCTAATGAACAAAAAGAGAAACTATATTTTACCATTGAAGTCACCCATATATTCAAAATAAAAATGAAAACGGCATGAATAATGCTTAATGATTCACAATAGAAATACTTCTTTTACCACTAATATTATCTTCAATATACTATTTGTGTCATGATTTATTTCGAAGCTAAATTTATTACTAAAATATTAAATACACATTATTTATATAATTATCATTACAACAAAAGATGAAACACATTATGCTAAAAAATTTATCGCTTAAAAACAAGCTTGCTATCTCCGCAAGTGCCGCCATTATACTCGGGGGAGTATTAGTTGAGGCCCTTTCCTTTAAAGCCTCACTAGATCGCTTAGATACTGAAGTTGAACAGCGACTAGAAAGTACCACCGCTTCATATAATCAATACGTTACTGATTGGATTCTTTCTAAAGAACGAGCACTCACGTCATTACCTACTGAAGCCAAAAACGATGCTATCGTTACCCACTTAAAACAAATTCGCGATTCTGCAAAATTTGATAATGTATTCCTTGCTTACCCTGATGGCTCTCAAGCTAACGCAAATGGCGTTATCCTTCCTCCTGGTAATGATGACCCAAGAAAGTGGGGATGGTACACAAACGCAGTTGCCACACCTTCAAAAGTATTTATGGATAATCCAACCATTGCTGCTGCAACTGGCGCAAATGTTGTTTCTTTAGGGAAGGCATTAAGCCTTCACGGTCAGCAAGTGGTTCTTGGCGCAGACGTTGAGATTACTGATATCTTAAACAGCATGGAAAAAGTAATTATTCCTGGTTCTGGGTTTATGTTCATTGCTAATGATAAAGGTAATATTTTTACACACCCGAATACAAAATTACTGAATAAATCAGTTTCTACTTTAGGGTTGGATTTCTCCACCATTCAAAAAGCAACAAATAGTCACTCTAATATCTCTATTGAGATAGATGGTGATGAATACATTATGTATGCTCAAAAAATTGAAGACACAAGTTTAATCACTATTAGTGTAATTAATTATGACTCGCTAGTTGCCCCTCTATTTGATGCCGTATCAGGACAGGTTCTAGTCACAGCGATTGTTGTCATTATCTGTACGTTACTATTCAATTTACTGTGTAGTATTTTATTCCGTCCATTAAATAATGTCTCTCAAGCCCTTGCTCAAATTGCCAATGGTAGTGGAGATTTAACTCAACGAATTCATGTTGAAAATAAAGATGAAGTTGGTGAACTGGCTAATAACTTCAACACATTTGTAGAGAGCCTTCAGCAACTAATTCAACATATCCGTTTACAATCGCAGCAACTTACTGAAGGTTCAGAACAAAGTACTAATCGTGTAAATAATTCAGTGAAAGAATTAAACCTTCAACAGCAAGAAATCACCATGGTTGCTACCGCTGTAACTGAAATGGCATCAGCTACGCGTGAAATTGCGTCTCACGCCGAACAAACGGCAGAAGCTGCACAAAACTCATCAAGCAGTACCCAAAAAGGTCATTCTCTTGTTATTGAAACAAAAGCATCAATCAATAACCTAGCAAATGAAGTGAATGAAGCCAGCATGGTAATCAGTGAGCTTCAGCAGCACTCTCAAGAAATCAATACTGTATTGGCGACTATTCAAGGTATTGCAGAACAAACGAATTTACTTGCGTTAAATGCAGCCATTGAAGCCGCACGAGCAGGAGAGCAAGGGCGAGGTTTTGCTGTTGTTGCTGATGAGGTTCGAGTGTTATCTCAACGAACTCATACATCAACAGAAGAGATTAAATCGACAATTGATATCCTTCAACAAACAACAAGTCGTGCCGTTAACTTGATGAAAAGTAGCTCTGATCTGGCAAATAGCTCTGTAGAAGACGCAGATAGAGCAACACTAGCACTCGAAGAAATTAGCTCGTCAGTTACTTTAATCAGCGACATGGCGACTCAAATTGCGACAGCCGCTGAAGAACAAACTCACGTAACTGGTGAGATAACTCAAAATGTCACATCCATTAAAGATGTGACAGACCTGCTTGTTATCGATTCAACAGATAGTTTAACTCAATCCCATTCACTCAAAGAGCAAGCCGTTAATTTAAGTGAAAAAGTAGCTACCTTTAAGCTTTCATAATAAGCAGTCTAAATGGTAGGAGTGATATTTAACTCACCACTTCTACCGTTTTATGTTGAGGACCTAAATACGTCCCTTCATCTATCAGATAACGTAGCGATTCTTCGCACTCAGGGCATTCAAAAATCTCATTCGGCTCAATGGCTTCTTCTTCAACCCATTCCCAGCCAATATGTTCTTCACAACTTGGGCAGTCCATTTTTCATTCCTCTTAACTATTTTCGGCGAGTGTAATTAACCTAAAACAAAAAGTCATCATCTTGCAGGCGAAATAAATCGCACCACCCTCTTATCAAACTAGAAATTATCAATTACTCTTAATCTAATAATCTTTTGTTATCTGTTTTTAGTCTCATTTTCTTGGTGATTTATGCTTAATCCTCTTTGGCTCAATACCTTTTGTACTTTGGTTGATATTGGCCATTTTACCCAGACTGCAGAAAAACTCTTTATGACTCAGCCTGGGGTTAGTCAGCACATTAAGAAGCTAGAACTGGCGTGTGGCTATGATCTGTTAAAGCGAGAAGGGAAAAGCGTCGATCTCACCGAGCAAGGTCGTCTAGTATACAATTATGCACACCAGCAGCGACGCGATGCAGCCAACCTAGTTGAAGCATTAAGTTTTGATGACCCATATAAAGGATTGTGTAAGTTTGCTTGCTCAGGGGCCTTAGCATTATCTCTGTACCCAGAATTTATCAATCTACAAAAGAGTCACCCCGATTTAGTGACTCATGTTGAAGTTGCCCCAAACAGTAAAATATTAGATGAGATACAACGCGGACAAATTGATATTGGTATCGTAACTCATCAGCCAACGCCCAATCTATTTCGTAGTGAAGAAATTAGTAAAGAGCCGCTCTGTTTAGTATTACCAAAACACCATAAAAACACGGTCATAACTTGGGATGCCTTACTGGCATTAGGATTAATAAAACACCCCGATGCAGAGCATTATCTATCACTTTATTTTGATCTTTGCCAAGATGTAGCTCTAGAAAAAGGCAATGTGAATGAAATTCCAGTAACCAGTTACATAAATCAATTAAGCCAAATTCTATTGCCTATTGCACAAGGAATTGGGTTTACGGTTCTTCCACAAAGTGCGATTGATGCCTTTCCTTATAAGCAGGATTTACATATACACCAACCAACAACTCCGGTTTTAGAGAGCTTATTTTTAGTACAAAAGAGAAATAGAGATTTACCGAAGAGATACCAAGCTCTGATTAAAAAGCTTAAAGAAACATTAACGTAAATTGAATTAGTTTTCTTTCACTTTATCAATGATGAAATCCAAAAAAGCACGAATATATGGCTTAGGATATTGAGCACTTTTGTAAATTGCAAAAATTTCACCACTACTGCTTTCGCCATGAGTTGTTGTCCACTTAGGTAATACTGGAATTAATAGGCCACTTTCAATGTAGTCCGCCGTCATCCAATTAGAGAGCAGCAGTACCCCGGTCCCTTTTAGTGCTGCGTTCAATAGTGGCGATCCTCCTTTTGAAATTAGATTCCCCGAAACTGAAATCTTTTTCGATATATTTCCTTTTTTAAAATACCAATGATTTCTTTGCCTTTCATGGCTAATAAGCAAACAATTATGATGAATCAAATCATCCGGCTTCTCAATTGCCGCATGACTCGCTAGGTAATCAGGGGAAGCCACTAAAGATGTATTATTTTCCATTAACTTACGTGCTTTCAAACGGCTATCTTGAGGGGTGCCAATACGTATCGCTATATCGATATTTTCACTATTAAGATCCACCAAGTTGTTATCTAGTTCTAACTCTATCTGTACTTTTGGATATAAAGATAAAAACTCAGGAATTAAAGAAGCGAGAACTAAATTACCGAAGCTTTCAAAGACAGAGATACGTAACATACCTTCAGGCTCTTCATTATGCCCCTTCATTTCACTCAATAACTTATCACTCTCTTGCAGCAACTTAATTGATTGTTGGTGAAAATAAAGCCCCTCTTCAGTCAAAATTAACTGGCGTGTACTTCGTTTAAATAATGTCGTCTGCACCTTATTTTCAAGGTTATCGATGTTTCTCGCAACCGATGATGGCGCCATATGTAACGCATGGCCGGCTTGAGAAAAACTACCAGACTCTACCACCTGATCAAATACTCGAATTAAATCTAACACACTCCCACCTTTGCGTTTTATGCAAAATTATTTCAGCTTTAATGACTATTCTCTCTTTTTATCGAATTATGCACAATACACACATCGCAATAAGGCGCTAACAAAAAACATAAAGAGAGATTAATTATGACTACACGTATTGATATAGCAAAAATCCAACCAAAAGCTTTAAATGCAATGCTTTCTATTGAATCTTACCTAGCTGGCGTGACGTTATCTGCTGAATTAAAAGAGCTAATTAAGATCCGCGCTTCAATGATCAATAAGTGTGCTTACTGCATTCAAATGCATGTGCCAGAAGCAGAAAAAGCAGGTGTAGAAGCACAAAAACTGTTTGCTCTAGCAGCATGGAAAGAGTCACCACTATTCAACGCAACAGAACGTGCTGTATTAGCATTAACAGACGACATGACACTAATCGCTCTTGATGGTGTTTCAGATACAGTCTATCAAGAAGCTTTAGAGGTTCTGGGTGAAGAACAACTAGTACAAGCAATGATGCAAGTAATCATGATTAATGCTTGGAATCGCTTTGCATTAGCGACACAAATGACGCACTAATCCGCCACATTATTGCCCTTCTAGTCATGTTCGTCGGTCATTCCAATGATCATGGCTAGCTTTTTCGCCATAAAATGAGAACATCATGAAACGTATTTTAGTCTTACTTGCCCACCCTTTAATTGAAAGCTCTACGATTAACCGCACGCTGGTAGAAGCGTTATCTAAGCATGAACAAGTGACTACACATAACTTGTACCAAACCTACCCAGATTTCCAGATTGATACAGAGAAAGAGAAAGAGTTGCTGCTTTGTCATGATGTTATCGTGTTTGTATTCCCGATCTATTGGTACTCTAGTCCGTCTTTATTAAAAGAGTGGCAAGATTGCGTTTTAGAATATGGGTTTGCTTATGGTTCTAAAGGCAATAAACTTCACGGTAAAACGTTATTATGCATGACAAGTACAGGCAGCCCGCTTTCAGCTTATCAACCAGATGACAGCCAAGAGTCAATCATGAAAACCTTATTAATGCCTATTGAAAAAATGGCTCAAGATACAGGATTGAATTATCTAGAACCAATCACACTATATGGCTCAAGAACAGCAGTAGAAGAAGGTCGATTAGCCCCTCACGTTACTCATTGTATGGATAAAATAAATGCGTTGTTGTCTAAAGAATAAAAGAAAGGTTTATTGTATCGAGCGTGGGTATTTCAGCAGTGTCTTAATGTTTTACAAAGCCCTAAAACCAAAAAACTCCTGACCATCAGGAGTTTTCTATTTTTACCACTTTTTAGCCGCGTCTTTTGCAGTGTCTTTCCAATATTGAATTCGCGCACGTTGCAATTGGGCTTTTCTTGTTCTTTTCATAAAATACTTCCTTTAATCACTCGCTCATCTTTGAGCTGCTATCATAATTCTTAATGACCTATTCAATCTATAGTAGAGTTGAGTTCTTTGCGAGGATCAAGATCACGATTTTTTAAAAGTACTGCATGTTTTTACGTGAAATTTATGAGGAAGGTAACATTTTATCAATATTAGTAAATTATTAGCCAAATAATGACGGGAATTAGTATAAAAATAGAAAGTTGGATGTATATAACAAAGCTATCAAAAAGATAAAACACCCCATTATCATTTTTTAAATTATACGAGAATTTTCAATAGCTTATGATTACCTTGTACGTAACCATACGTACTTAGTAAACTTTTTTGAGGGTAGTAATCGCATTTTCAGAGAAGAATATTGACTGATGCTTTCTTAGAAGAAGCCAATGATGATTATGTTTAAAAAGCGTGACACTAATTAAAACGAAATTGAAAAATCGCCAATAGGTTGATTATTACTATTGGTAATACTTCCTTTACCTGTCTCTTCACAATATGAAAAATCAATATCAAACGAGTCTAACTCGCCTTTCATTAGTATGTTACGTAATAAAACATCACTGTTTAGTTGATGAATTAGTGCGTCCCATGAAACATTATTTTTGAAAATAGTAAAATTTACGTTCATTAAATACCTTTTGTATTTTATAAATAAGAAATTTTGTTAATTTTCAACCTAATATAAAACTATAGCTAGGCTAAAAAATATTAAAATAGAGTAATAGATTTATGTTACAGAAAAATGATTGGATTAAAACTAAGATGGTAGAAGTAACTAAGAGATGTTATGACAAGTACAAAACAGGAGCAGATGTTTGAAATGTTGATATCTTACAAAGTAGAACTAAATCGAGTATTAATAAAGCATTTAAAAGTAGCGCAAATGGTACGAATACCATCTGCGCAACTTATTTGAAATTAAGCAGCTACAACGTTAGCAGCTTGAGGGCCTTTTTGGCCTTGCTCAACTTCAAAAGAAACTTTTTGGCCTTCAGCAAGAGTTTTGAAACCCTCTGAAGCGATAGCACGGAAATGTACGAATACGTCAGCGCCGCCGTTATCTTGAGTGATAAAACCGAAACCTTTCTCTTCGTTAAACCATTTAACGATACCAGTTGTTTTAGACATGTAATGTCCCTTATATTTAAATTCATAAAAAATCGCATAATGCGATGTGCTTAGAGCTTGAATTATTAAATGTGACGACAAAGCTAAGGGAAACACTGAGAATAACGACATTACGAAGAAATACTAAGGCTTACTTTTACTTGATGTTCATTAACAACTCTGAGCAACAGAGCGAGAGGTATAATACCCTAGAACCAAGCATTGTAAAGGTATTTCTTCATGAAACGGTTAAAATTTACACAAGCAAAGAGGTACCAACCACACTTTTAGATAAAAAAATTAAACTATCAATTTGATTAACATCATTTATATCACAGATCACAGTTCCAATTTACTCGTACATTCACTGCCTTCGTATTGCCACATAATGCCTAGATGCTCTTATTATCGTAATCTAACATTACGGATATAAGCGATTAAATTGGGACTCTCTTTAGATATCATGATGTTATTAAGTAGCCATTATAATCCTATTTCACGGAGTATTTACGCATGAAAAAAATTGTCCCATTCATCCTCCTCGCCTTTTTTAGCTTGCGTTTATTTGCTTCTGTCGGCCCTCATGTTCAACAGTTAGAACATGATAGCTTCATTATTTTACGCTCTGCACTTATTGTGGGCGCACTCTGTTTTATCGTGTCATTGATTATTAAAAAATTTAAGAAGCCAACTCCAATAGCGATAAAATCTGAAGATGACATAAATTAACGCAAAAAAAAGAGTGACCATTTTAAGTCACTCTTTTACATTCACCTTTTTCTACTTATACCATTCTGGATAAGTAGTTGTTCAAATAATTGCGTAGGAAAAATCGATTTTAACAAGCAAGAATGATCAAATACTATGTAGATTGGTATTACGCTTCATGCTTATAAACATGAACATCACGTTGTGGGAATGGAATACTCACACCTTCTGCATCTAATCGCTTCTTAACCGTTTCAGTGACTTCCCAATATACATTCCAATAATCATCTGTTTTAACCCAAGGGCGAACAATAAAGTCCACTGACGATTCATTTAGTGTATGCAATCTAACCATAGGTTCTGGTGTTTTTAGTACTAATGGGTGGCTCTCTAGGATATCAGTAAAGATAACTTTTGCTTTTTCAATATCATCTTGATAACCAATACCAAATACCATGTCTACACGACGCTCAGTTTCGATTGTTACGTTCTTAATCACATCACCCCAAATTTTATTGTTTGGGAAAATTAAGTTTTGGTTATCTACCGTTTTGATTGTAGTAGATACAAGATTCATACGATTCACTTTACCTACGATACCACCGAGATCAACCAAATCACCTACATCAAATGGGCGATAAATCAGAATCATCATGCCAGATGCAAAGTTAGACAATGTGTCTTTTAATGCAAAACCAATAACCACACCTGCAACACCAAAACCAGTTAACAGTGGACCCAAATTAATGCCAATTTGAGATAACGCAATCAAAATACCGATCATCATGATGAACTTTGAGCCCATAGACACAAAGAACTCCTGCATTAACTTGCTGAACTTCATTTTAGAATGAGAGACACTTTTCTTTATTGCTGTTTTAGCCAGTCGAGAAAGGAAACTTGTCACCCAAAGAATAAGCGAAAAAATAACTAATTTAACAATAATAGATGGCGTATTCTCTACCGCCCAATCTTTAAAGTGTGTAACCCACTCTTCTGTTAAACCATAAGCAACGCCGATGTCCAATACATCGCTGTTGATATCGCCTGTTACAGAGAAAATAAGTTGTTTATACTCTGTAATATCAATATTGTTTTGCTCCATTAATGCCGTCGTTACTTCTAAACTCGCAACCATTAATGAAACTCGTTCAGACAAGTTCGTCGCATCTTGTGCTAGCAGATCTTTTTTCTCTACTGACGCATATTGCATACGTTTCGCAATGTCTGATTTTTGTGATTCAAGATAATGAATAATGTTTGCCAATAAATCTGCACGATTTGTTAGTTCTTTTAAAATGGCTGTTTTTTCTTTGATGAAATCAATATTTAGTGTTTCACCCCATGATAATGTTTTGAATGCTTCTTCATAATACATATCCATGATGCCAAGGCGTTTTTGTGCAGCAAATTCTAAATCGTCTTTCTCATCGCCTTTCGCTTTACGGACTGCTTTAGTCAATTCAACCAAATCTTGATGACTTAGTTGCAATAACTCGCCCATAAGGACCATCTCTGAACGAACAACGCCATCAAGCCCTTTAGCTCTTGGGTTTTCTTGCAGCTGTAATTCAATATCCGCTCGAACTTTGTCATTTTTACGACGTAACACATCTTCAAAAAACAATTTATCGGCAGGATCAGCGGTAGATAACTGTACTAATCTTTCTTTTAACTCTTGTTGAACCGTAACCATGCTATCAACTGATTGAGCATCGGCTGAAGCCATCATACTCATCATTAATAACAAAGCGGCAAAATACTTCTTAATCATAAAAAACGTCCTATATAAATCATGACCATATAATAATTGATGCCTATCCATTCTCATTCATAAAAATTACAAATAATAGTATTGAATGATGGAAGCTTGTTCATTTGTTGAGGACTTGTGATGCGAAAAGTATCTATTTGATTTTATATATTCACTTTTTTGTTTTTACTCTGAGAATTTATTGTATAAAAAAAGGCGCAGCCACAAAGTGGATACGCCCTCGTCTTTCTCTGAAATTTTATAATGCCGACATGATCGTTTTTAGTTCAGCATTCAACTCTTCGTTACGTAACTCGCCTTTTTCAATATCAAAGTTATCATAAAAACTAGGTACAGAAAGTGAGCCCTTAACCTCTGCTGAAAAGTAAGGCGCAGAGCCTGTAGCCGCAGCTAATACCGTTGCTGCACCACCAGGGCCAGGAGACGTAGCTAGCATTACAACTGGTTTGCCTTGATACACTTTCATATCAATACGAGATGTCCAATCAAACACATTTTTAAATGCTGCTGCATAAGAGCCATTGTGTTCAGCATAAGAAATAACAACAGCATCCGCTTCACCAATTTTTTGGAAAAAAGCTTTCGCTTGCTCAGGTTGACCTAACTCTTTTTCTTTGTCTTCACTAAAGATAGGCATTTCATAATCATTAATGTCTAACACTTCCACTTCAGCACCAGCCACTAAACCTGCTGCATACGTTGCTAATTGTTTGTTAATTGATGTTGAACTGCTGCTTGCTGCTAATGCTAAAATTTTCATAGGGATACCTTCATAATCAGTTTGAATAAAAAGAGTAGTTAATGCTCTGCTCTTTTCAAATATATTGCTCTTGTTTGCGATGGGATAACTATAATTCATTCACAGATATTGATTAATAGCCTAAATGTGCAATGATTGTTTCCATATGACACTTAATAAATCTAAAGATACGCAAATATGGCATTTAATTCAGCATTATTTGATGGCATGGTCATTTTCTCAGAAGTCGTGACCAGCGGCAGCTTTACCCAAGCAGCATTAAACAGTGGGCATTCGACCTCCTACATCAGTAAAGAGATAGGGAAACTAGAAGAGCGTTTAGGCGTTCGCTTACTTCACCGTACAACTCGAACACTACGTCTAACGCCTGAAGGCGAACTTTATTTTCAGCAATGCCAACAGCTGATTGAAGATGCACAAATGGCTGAAAATGCGATTACCGGACAGCAAGAAAAACCTAAAGGTCGATTAAAAGTCAGTTGCCCTGTTGGGTTTGCTCTTTCACGCTTACGCCCGATTCTTGGTAAATTTACGGATTTATACCCAGACATCACGCTTGAGTTAGACTTAAATGACAGAAAAATTGATATCGTTGCAGAAGGGTTTGATGTGGCACTCCGCGCATCACATCAACTTGAAGATTCTAGCTTGATCAGCCGTCGATTTTTACGATCAAGAGCCATCACCATTGCGTCACCAGACTATTTAAAACAGCATGGGGCACCATTGCATCCTAATGAACTCTCAGAACATAAAACCATTGGTTATGCGTATGTAAAACAAGGCGCTGTTTGGGATTTTGTAGATAAAGACAATCACCCTATTGCTGTACCATTGCAATGTCAGGTCATCACTAACAATTCATTTATGGAGTTATCGTTATGTTTGGCAGGGCAAGGGATAACACGTATCCCTCACTTTCATTTAACCGATGAATTAGAAACAGGAAGACTGGTTGAGCTATTTGCTGATTACCCTGAATTAACCATTGATATCTTCATGGTTTATCCTAGTCGTAAACATATGTCAGCCAAGGTACGTTGCTTTATGGACTTTATTTTCGAGCACCTTGGCGAATAAATGATGCCTATTTAAGATACGTTATTTGCATATTCTTCTAACAGTGCTTCGAAACGCTCTAAACCTCTTAATGGGTCAAAGTCTGTCTCTTCTAGTACAAGTTCACGCATAGAAGTACTTGCCTCAATAGAACGTTGCAAGTCATCAATGGCTTGCACTTCAGCCCCTAATTGCGCATACGCACAAGCACGTTGAAATAATGCGTGTGCATTTTGATCATCTACTTCTAAAACACGATTACATAAATTCAATGCCCAATGGAATTCACGCATCTCCATTGCCGCATCCGCTTTATAGGTTAATGCTTCTAAATCACCCGGTCTTACTTTTAGGATCTCATCGTAAATATCCATTTTCTGTTCCGGTGTTTGAACACTTTGAGCTCTCAACCATAAGTTATGAACTTCATTAATGATTTCAATTTCACGGTTATTCTCAGTGATAATTCGTGTTTTACGTTTTAGATCTCGCTCTAACGCTACAAATTTTTTCTCATAATCTTGGGCTATTTTATTGAGCTGCTTATCTGCCATCTCTTTGGTATTTTGCTTCATCTCTCTTAATGATTGCCATCCAATCAACGCAATAAGAGAAGCGACCGCAGCAATGACATAGAAAAAATACGTTACCGTTGTATTCGAGTAATTTAATGATTTATCAGCAACCGCTAACTCTCGATCAGTAATTTGTATCGTTAAACGTCGCTCTAGATCTTGTTGCTCCATTCGTAATGCTTTTAGTTCATCTAAAATATAACGCTCCATTAATGGACGATCTAAATACTCTTGTTCTGAATAAGTCACTTCTTCTGCCTGCAATGACAATGAAGTAAAAAGAGTGATGAGAAGCAAAAAGAAATGTCGATACATAGGAATACCCTTGTTAATCGTGTATTTAGAAGTGATATACATAAAGATAACACATCCAAGACAGCAACACCCGATTAACAAAGAAAACCAATTAAAAGCCCATCACCATAGAGCCGACAAGTAAACCTGCCATGCTGTAATTAAAAAACTTCAAATGCTTTGGTGTTTTCAATCTTTTTTGTAACTCTTTACCCGCAACAGTCCAAAAACTTACGGTAGGCACATTAATACAAATAAACACAAATGCGATTAGAAACACACTAAACATATCTGCACTGGTCGCGTAAATACTCATAACCGATAATGCCATTGACCACCCTTTTGGGTTAACCCATTGAAAGCTCGCAGCTTGTAGGAACGACATCGGTTTGTAGTCACCATTAATATTATCAACGGGTTTACTGCTCGCAATTTTATACGCCAGATAAAGTAAATACGCCGCACTGATGATCTGCAATGCCATCTCTAATTGAGGGTAGGTCTGAAAAATTTGAACTAAACCAAACCCAACTAAAACCAACATAAATGCAAAACCAAATATCACACCAAGCATGTGTGGAATAGTACGAACAAAACCAACGTTCGCTCCTGAAGTCATCAACATAATGTTATTTGGTCCAGGCGTAAACGCGCCAACAAAAGCAAATGTGGTTAAAGCAAGTAAATAGGTGTAATCCATAATAAACATCTTATAAAAATAAATTCTGCTTGTATCTTAATGCGAGACTGAGTAAATTTTCTGTCTATATTTGTTTAAAATGAAATTAATACGCAAGGATTAGTCGCAATGGATAGATTTGACGAAAGAATATTGCAAGAGTTAAAAAAGAATGGACGACTCACTAATGTAGAGCTATCTGACCGTATTGGATTATCAGCTTCCGCAACACTGCGCCGTGTACAAGAATTAGAACGAAATGGGACAATTCAAGGCTATCGTGCGGTATTAAATCCAAGCAAATGTGGAGTAGGATTCGTTGCTTATGTAACAATTGGATTATCTGATCACAGTAAAAAATCGCAAAAAGATTTTGAAGAACAAATCATGGAATCGAAAGAAGTGACAGAGTGCCACAATATTACGGGAGCAAATGAATATTTATTACGAGTTGAGACCGAGAGTCTCGCATCCTACAAGCAGTTTCATTCAAACGTACTTGGGGAGATCTCTCAGGTCAACTCAATTGGCACCTTGGTGGTGATGGACACCCCTAAAGATGAACGTACCTAGATAATACCAGTTAGATATGCAGGTATTTACCTAGAAACGTATTGTGGCTCAGCTGATGTAATTGTTTACTTGAACTGATGATCATTTTTACTGGAACAATAATAAAATAGATTGAGGCAAGAACAACCATAGCAGGGTCAGCAAGCTCCGCATAATGGGCATGCGATGTCAACAACAACAATTTTGCCACCATAAAACCAATAAATACAGCAGCACTGATCACTGTATCCATTAACCATTGCTTTGCTTCAGCTTCAATTAATGCCGAGTTAACAGCACGACCTTGTGTTTTCATTACCCAATAACTGGTGTAACAACCAATCATGCTAAACACACCAAAAGCTAATGCGATACCGGTATTCACTTCTCGGCCACCATCCATAATCGCTTCAACTGCAGAAATAAACGACAGTACACACATTAAGGTAATTGCGATCCCCTTTAGTAAAATCACTGAAGACTCAATTACCTTAACGCGCTTAATGTTTTTCGCTACCTCTTCTTTTCGAATATACATCACAGCAGCAAGCGACACTAAAGTGAGCCCTAAACTGACAAGTGAATACACACCATCAAAAATAATCACTAATGAATGGATCAATGAACCCAATGTAATACCTATCATGGCAAACAATAACGCTGAAAATGTAGAGATAAGCAATAACTGCCTCTCTTTATGAATTGAATATGACATAATTTACCTCTTCGACTTATTTTTCGTCTTTTTTATATATACAACGCATCATATAGTCTAAATTGGTGATAGGATAATCAGTCAGCGTCAGGTTATTCGTCGCTTAGCTAAAAAGAGCATAAATTACCGAGAAATAATCATGAAAACCAGTCAGATTGAAATGCTTTTATATACAGTCGAATTAGGCTCTATTGCAGAAGCGGCTCGTAAGCTTCAAAAAAGTCGAACCACTGTCAGTGCCGCATTAAGCACCCTTGAAGATGAGCTTGGAGTAACCTTATTAGTTCGTACTGGCAACCGTATTACCCCTACCGAAATAGGTGAATCAATCGTTAATGACTGCCGACGTATGATGGTTATTAGCAACGATATTATAAGTAAGTGCTTACAATACAATGAAGGCATTGCTTCAACTATTCGTGTTGTGCGTGATGACTCACTGCCTGAACCCATTTGGCGTGATATCCTAACTCGCATGAGTCGAAAATTCCCAAATACCAGCATCTCTATTTATGTTGCTCCATCACCAGAGCTTGAAGAAATGATAGAGCAAAATATAGTTGATGTAGCGTATGGAATATTACCTATTAATAACCAACTTCTGCATGTTCAACAAAATGAGCTGGGACAAATTCGTATGATGTCGGTAGCACATAAAGAACACCCATTAAGCCGACTACGAAAAGTAAGCCCGACAGATTTGGAAAGCCACACAGAAATCATCGTTAATTACATTGATGATGATGAACTAATGGTATTTGAGCCAACATCCAGCAAATACATTGCACTTACTTTTTATGAGCACCTTCGTGATGCGGTATTAGATAAAACGGGATGGTCGTCGGTCCCTGCATTATTAATTAATGAGTATTTACGTGATGGTACGTTAAAGGTTCTCAAACATAACCGAGCAATGAACTGGCAATCTTTCGCAGAAATGACCAAAACGAACATGCCTCGTGGCGTTATTATTGACTGGCTATCTGAGCAAGTTGAAGATTATTTACTCGAAGTGTCTGAATAACGGTTTATATATCGCTCAATAAGCAGTACATTATCGATAATTTATTCGGGGCTCTAATATAGCCTATATTACGTTTTCTTATTCATGGGTTAATTATGAGCATTGAAACTTATCTTCTCTTTATTGCTGGCATGTTTGCCTTCTGTGCAATGCCAGGCGCTGATTTCTTTTTTGTCCTTTCAAGAGCCTTAGGAGGTGGAGCTAAAACTGGTATATATGCCGCTTTCGGTGTCGCTACTGGGGTTCTATTTCATACCTTTTTAGCTGTTATTGGTTTAAGTGCTTTATTGCTATCGTCAGCGACCGCTTTTACCATTATCAAATACATTGGTGCTGCCTATTTGTGTTACATCGGCTTTAAAATGTTTGCAGCTAAAGGTGGGCTCGGTGAACTCGAAGAAGCTAATCGTGTTTCAGACTTAAAAGTATACCGCCAAGGCATACTTACTAATGCGCTAAACCCTAAGGTTTGTCTGACATTCGTGGCTTTTATTCCACAGTTTTTAACGCCTGAAACCTCATCACCATCGATGATTGGCATGCTTGGGATCACAACCGCTATCATTGCGCTAATGTGGTTTATTTGCATTGCTGTTTTTGCAGCTAAATTCAGAACTGTAATAGCAGAAAGCAAAGCATTTTCTAATCTACTTAAATACGGTTTAAGCTCTTTATTAGTAGGTTTTGGCGCTAAGTTAGCACTGACTAACTAATACCGTTATAAAACGTTTAAAGGGTTGAAGTGAGCATATCTTCAACCCTTTTTTCTATTTTTAATATCTAGTTTTTATCATCGTTACCTTATAATCCAGCCATATTAATTTTATGACCTAAGTACATAACGTCGACTTTTGCGTACCCTAATGCTACTGCTTCAAACTTCTGGCTTAATTCTCGAGCATGTTCTTCATCTTTTGCCATGATAGATACAGAATAAGTTGGACGAGTAGAACCATCTTTCAATGTTTGAGTATTAATATACGACGAAGTCACTAGCCCCGATGCATTCAAAGAAACCACACGCTGTAAATCAATCCCAGTGACCCGATCCATTTCCATCCCATCAATATCAGTATTCCATTCAAACATCAGTGCATAGTTTTTATTTACCGGAGTGTTATCTAACCACTTCCCCCCTAACAACTGAATATTAGAAATCTTAACTATGTTTTCTTTATAAAAAGGAAGTGATGCTAGTTTACTTTTAACCTCTTTTTCACTATCTGCTTGGATCACAAAGCGAAGAATACCCATTGGTTTTCCGTCAATATCACTTTCAGAAATAAACATATCTTTAATTTCTTTTTGCTTAATTAATTCTCCGAATGCGGAACGTTGAGCACTCATTAACTCCAGTACTTTTTCGACATTGGTTGTATTCCAGTTTAATGAAACACCATAATCAGCTGCTTGTGTTAGCGTTGAAAATCCAAATAGTGATGCGATCAATAATGTTGATTTAATTAATTTTTTCATGACTTTATTCTCTTTAATTTAATGATTTTTGTATTGTTCTAATCAGGGATTACTTAAAAACGTGAGCGGTAAGAACGGTGGCACGCATTACAAGTATCTTGTGCTTGATATAAACCCGCCTCTGCTAATGCTTTATCTTGTTGTTGGCTTGCTTGATAAAGTTGAACAAAGCCACTATCCATCTCTTGCATCAATTGATTAAACTTTTCAGGTTTATTCCATATCGCTTCTTTGGCTTTACTGCCATCTTGGCTACCTTCCGGAAATGCTGTAGTTAGTAATTGGCTATGTTTAGAAAGTTCATGGCTGATCAATTCAATTTCGTTCCACTTAGGTGCATTTTCATCAATCATGCCTTCAACTTGCTCTGAT
Source organism: Aliivibrio finisterrensis (assembly GCF_008933155.1). Taxonomy (GTDB): domain Bacteria; phylum Pseudomonadota; class Gammaproteobacteria; order Enterobacterales; family Vibrionaceae; genus Aliivibrio; species Aliivibrio finisterrensis. Next base: position 116,827 of record NZ_WBVP01000002.1, read on the forward strand.
TGATTTTCGATATGTACAAAAGCCTGTTGTCTTGTGTTAATGAGGTCAACACTTGCTTGAGCAAATGCAATATTTGGTAGTAAAACACATAAACTAAGTACTAATTTTTTCATTACTTTATCTCTAATAGATGTCTGTCTCGCTTCAAGTTGAATTTAATTTACATCACAATAGTTGCATATGCAACTATTGTGATGTAAATTATTTCTCGTAAGTTAAAACATCCATCAATTAGGAACAAGAAAATGAAGATTTGGGATTTACCAACACGCATATATCATTGGCTTCAAGCTCTGCTTTTTATTGGATTAGCCGCAAGTGGCTTTAATGGAGAAGGACCGCATGTCTATTTAGGTTTAGTCCTGTTTACTCTTATTATGTGGCGCATTATATGGGGCTTTGTTGGCAGTGATACGAGCCGTTTTAAAAAATTTATTGCTTCCCCAAAACGTACCATTCGTTATTTATTAGGAAAAGAACCATCAAAAGCGGGCCATAATCCAGCGGGGTCTTGGATGGTTATCGGGTTAATTTTCACTTTATTTACTCAATGTATTACCGGTATAGCGTTAGCGGGGTTATTCGATCACATCCCTTACTCTGATATCGTCTTAAATGATGATGTCTTTGATATTTTCGTTACCCTGCATGGAATATGTGCACGTTTGTTACCGGTATTAGTCATACTGCATTTAGTTGCCATTCTTTTTTATAAATTACGCTCAAAGCCGCTTGTTTGGGCAATGATTTCTGGCGTACAAAAAAAGCTGACAGAACATCAAATGTCATCAAACCTAGTATTTGTATCAAATAAGCGTGCATTATTGGTGCTAATTGCAACCGGATTAGTTACCATTGCAATAGTTGTAAGTGCAGGAGTTTAAACACAATGGAAGAATTTGATCGTCAAAGCAGCTTTGGATGGATGATTAACGTTATTGCCAACCAAGCCTCAAAGAATTTCGAAGCAGAATTAAAACAGCACGGCTTAACTGTTGCTCTTTGGCCAACCATGATGTGTTTATGGGAAGAAGAAGGAGTCACTCAACGTGATATTGCTGAAAAATCAAAAGTGGAAAACTCCACAACAACACGAACATTAGATAAATTAGAAAAACTTGGCCTTGTTGAGCGACAAGCAGATCCCAACAGCCGTCGTTCATTTCGTATTTACCTCACAGATGAAGGCCGAGCATTAAAAGAAACACTTTTGCCGATCCCTGTGAAGGTGAATAAAGAAGTACTTAGCTCTCTTAATCTAAACGAGCAAAAAGAGATGATTCGATTACTGCAAAAAATGGTCGCTACTGTATAAATTATCTCTAACAAAACACGATAAATAGCCCACTAGAATGGGCTATTTTTTTATAAAAAAAACATGAAATTGATCTATTTCACACAATAAAATACATAGAACTCTAACTAAATAAAAACATAAAAACGAGATCAATGTCGCATTAAAAGGCTAAAAAACACGCTTTTCTTGTGATTAGCTTCCTTTGCATCTCTAAAAATGCCAATAATAAAAAGGAACTTAATTAGAGTACAAAGGATATGTATTTACATATGACTATTGCAGCGCCCAGAATCTTGTGTTCAAGCATGGATATTGAATCCAGCAAAAAATGGACATTTAGAGAACCTTCAAGGACAGACGGTGACGATGTTTATGCATTGATCACCGAGTGTCCCCCTCTTGATATCAACTCTTCATACTGTAATTTCCTTCAATCTACCCATTTCAGTAAGACCTGCGTTTTAGCAGAGAAAGACGGCAACCTTGCTGGTTTTATCTCTGGTTACCATAAGCCTGATGACCCAAAAACATTATTCATCTGGCAAGTAGCAGTCTCTCCTCGCTACCGAGGTAAAGGTTTAGCTTACTCCATGCTAAATGAGCTTTTACAGCGAAAAAACCTCAAGCACACCGAATTCGTAGAAACGACGATTACCAAAGCCAACGACGCCTCTTGGTCGCTATTTAAAAAGCTGGATGCCGAGCATGGTGACCGAGGTGAAGTGACTACGTTTCTAGACAAAGAAGCTCATTTCAAAGGCAAGCACGATACTGAATATTTGTATCGTATCGCTCTAAAATAAAATAGGAATCATAAACGGACTCATCATGAATATTTTCAAGAAGCAAGAATCAAAAGTACGTTCATACTCAAACAGTTTTCCAGTTATCTTTCAAAAAGCAAAAGGATGTTGGCTAGAAACCGAAAGCGGCGAACGTTACTTAGACTTCCTTGCTGGAGCCGGATCACTCAACTACGGTCACAACAACCCAGTCTTAAAGCAAGCTTTACTTGAATACATCGAAACAGATGGTATTACGCACGGCTTAGACATGCACTCAAGTGCAAAAGCCACTTTCTTGAATGCATTGAATAACTATATTCTTGAACCTAGAAATCTAGATTATAAGGTTCAGTTTACCGGTCCAACCGGAACCAATGCCGTTGAGGCCGCTTTAAAACTGGCACGTAAAGTCACCAATCGAACTAACATTGTCGCCTTCACTAATGGTTTCCACGGGTGTACTGCAGGAGCATTAGCAGCGACAGGTAATCAACACCATCGCCAAGGTGCAGGTTTTAGCTTAAACAACATCACTCGCATTCCTTTTGAAGGTTATGCCGATATCGATGGCCTTAATCTGTTTGAAACCATGCTATCTGATAACTCAAGTGGTTTAGATAAACCTGCTGCTGTACTTTTAGAAACTGTACAAGGTGAAGGTGGATTAAACGTCGCATCAAATCAATGGTTACAACGTTTAAGCAAGATTTGTAAAGCCAACGATATTCTAATGATTGTTGATGATATCCAAGCTGGCTGTGGTCGTACTGGCACCTTCTTCAGTTTTGAACCATCAGGTATTAAACCAGATATGGTTACGCTATCTAAATCTATTGGTGGCTACGGCTTACCAATGGCGGTTGTCTTACTAAAACCAGAATTAGATGAATGGAAACCAGGTGAGCATAACGGTACTTTCCGTGGTAACAATCACGCGTTCATTACTGCTGCAAAAGCACTGGAGATTTACTGGGCAAACTCAGATTTTGAAACACACATCAAACAGTGCTCTCAAAAAGTCAGTGATGTCATTCTTCGTGCTGTAAAACGCTACCCTAAATTGTTTGTTCAACAAAAAGGTCGCGGCATGATGATTGGTATTGAGTGTAAAGACGGCATTATCTCAAGTGATATCGCTAAAGATTGCTTTAAGAACGGCATGATCATTGAAACCGCAGGTCCATCTGATGAAGTAGTGAAATTCTTCTGTCCATTAACGATCACAGAGTCAGAGCTAGAAGAAGGCCTAACTATCTTTGAAAACGCAATTGATAATATTGCAGAAAAACACTTCAAAAAAGCATCTTAATCAGGGACGATACAATGATTGTTAGAACACTAGACGAATGTCGTGATAGCGAACGACGCGTAGCATCAGAAACATGGGAAAGCGTAAGAATGTTGTTGAAAGACGACAACATGGGCTTCTCTTTCCACATCACCACAATTTACCAAGATACAGAAACGCATATTCACTACAAAAACCACCTAGAGTCAGTCTATTGCATGAGTGGCGAAGGTGAAATTGAAGTCATTGGCGGTAAAACCTACCCAATCAAACCGGGCACCTTGTACATTCTTGATAAGCATGATGAACACTACTTGCGTGCTTATAAAGATAAAGAAATGGTGATGGCGTGCGTGTTCAATCCACCAATCACAGGTGCCGAAGTTCATGATGAAAACGGTGTCTACCCTATCTTAGATTAAACACTCATTCCCCCTAGTGCTTATTTAAGTTAGTAGTAAATCCACTTGGGTTCAAGGTGACTCTAGTGGATTCTCCCTCTCAAAGTCAAAAAGGATTTACCCATGACTTATACCGTAGAAAAAATCGGCGGTACTTCTATGACTGCGTTTGACGCCGTTTTAGACAACATCTTTCTTCGCCCTCAGAATCCATATAATCGCGTTTTTGTGGTTTCTGCCTATGGTGGCATTACCGATTCATTACTTGAGTGCAAAAAGACAGGCAAACCTGGTGTTTATAAACTTATCGCTAAGCGCGACGATAGCTGGGATGAAGCATTAGAGTATGTGAAAAATCGTATGCTATTAACCAATGAACACCTCTTTATTGATCCTTTAAATCGTTTAAGAGCAGATAAGTTCATTTGCTCACGAATTGATGAAGCCAAAACCTGTATTTCTAATATTCTTGAAACCTGTCAATACGGCCAGTTTTCACTGCGTCGTTATTTACCTCAAGTGCGTGAATTTCTATCTTCTATTGGTGAAGCTCACAGTGCCTTTAACACGGCATTAAAGCTAAAAACCGTTGGAATTAACGCGAAGTTCGTCGATCTCTCTGGTTGGGATAACCAAACTCCGAGAACATTAGATGAAACCATCACTGATGTATTTAAAGATATAGATGTCACCACAGAGCTGCCAATTGTTACTGGCTATGCCTATTGCAAAGAAGGCTTAATGGGCACATACGATCGTGGTTACAGTGAAATGACCTTTAGTCGCATCGCGTCACTTACTCATGCTGATTTGGCGATTATCCATAAAGAATATCACTTAAGCTCAGCTGATCCGCGTGTTGTTGGCACAGATAAGGTATTCCCGATTGGACGTACCAATTACGATGTTGCTGATCAATTAGCAAGCTTAGGAATGGAAGCTATTCACCCTAATGCAGCGGCAGGGCTTCGTGAGAGCGACATTGAAATTCAGATTAAAAATACGTTTGAGCCAGAGCACAAAGGCACATTGATCTCATCAGATTACCAACCAGAAACCAACAAAGTAGAGATCATTGCAGGTAAAGAAAAAGTGTTTGCCTTACATCTGTTTGATCAAGCAATGGTCGGCCAAGTGGATAATGTCGGTTATGAGTTAATGGAAATTATATCAGACGCACAAGTGAGTTTAATTGGTAAAGAAATGAATGCAAATTCAATCACTTATTATCTTGGCGGTAGCACTGAAAACCTGAATAAGTTGTTATACAAAGCAGAAAAACGCTATCCAAACGCCTCTATTAAAGGTCGTATGGTGGCATTAATTTCGGTGATTGGCTCTCAGATTGATACCAACAAAGCATTAGCAAAAGGGGTTTTATCATTGATGAATAATGACGTCACCCCTGTAGCCCTACACGCTTCTATGCGTAACGTAAACGTGCAATTTGTAGTAAGCGATCAAGACTATCAAAACGCTATTCGAGCGCTACACCACGAGTTTTGTGAAGATATAGCCACCACACAAGTAAAAAATGAACAAGTCGCTTAAATTCCGTTTTACAGTGTAAATAAACCGTTAGTTCATTAATGATGAGCTGGCGGTTTTTTTTGACTAATCATTTGTAAAGAGGACAATAACTCTTCTAATACAGGGCCAAAAACATGACTGCGCGATACCAAACAACCCATAGGAGTAAACCATCCATCAAATTCATGCGCAATCGGCAACGCCACCAGTTTATTCTGCTCCAGTAAGCTTGCAACACTATGCTCTGGTACTATTGCCCAGCCAACCCCTTTACAAGCGAGATCCATCAAGGTTTGATGCGTATTTGCGTACCACAACTTTGAGCTTATCCCATAGCTGAACCATAACTCTTTACGCTTTGAGCTGCGATGCACTAACTGTCTGTGCCCTTTCAATGCTGCATCATTCACGACAGGCAAACTGGCTAGCTCATGCTCTGGAGACACTACCGTCAGAAAGCGCACATGACCTAGAGTAAAGAAATCCATGTCTACTTTTAGCTCGCCATCTGCATAGACAATCCCGACTTGAGCTTTGCCTTTTTTTACTAACTCTTCAACATCAAAAGTTGAGGTTGTGATGATCTCAAAATCCGTCACAGGAAACTTATCTGCCAAGGCCGCCAATATTTGTAATACATCGTCATTCATTAAGCTCTCATCAATGGCGATGACTAACTCATATTCGTGCTCTCTTTCTAACGATTCAACTTTTTGATCAAAGTACTTTTGTTGATGCAAAATAGATTGGGCAATCGGCAATAACGCTCTGCCTTTCTCTGTCAGCACTGGTGTGTTCTTCTCACGATTAAACAGTTCTTGGTTAATGGCGATCTCTAAATTGGCAATGGCCTGACTTACACCTGATTGAGCGCGTTTTAACTGACGAGCAGCGGCAGAGAATGAACCGCACTCACACACGGTGACAAAGATTTTTAATTGCTCAAAACTGTACATGGCATTGGCTTAGTCATTGGATTAAACACCCAAGCTATCACGATTTGTGATGGCTGTTAACTTTATCTCTTTTATTCGCTCTCTATAATCGCTGATTCATTATTTTTAAATGTATCAATAATCATTAAGAGTCATCGCTATGAAAACAACTGAACGTATTTTCCACGCTGTATTATTTGAGGTATTAGCGGTATCTCTATCTATTCTTGGGTTAGCTATTTTTACTAATCACGATATTACTGCCCTATCAGGAACCATGATAGTCGTTGCCACTATCGCGATGATCTGGAACTTTATTTATAATTGGATTTTCGATCAATTCTTCACTGGCGAGAAAACACAACGCACCCTTTCATTACGCATCTTCCACGTTGTATTGTTTGAATTAGGGTTACTATTCGTAACTGTACCTGTGATGGCTTACTTATTAAACGTAGGCATCTGGGAAGCCTTTATGATGGATATCGGCGTGACTATTTTTATCACCATTTACGCATTCACCTTTAACTGGGTATACGACAATGTAAGAGCAGTATTGGTGAGAAGAATGGCGAGAGATGAGTCGGTCGCTGCGTGATGCATGAGATATAATATAGAGACCCAGATAGTAAACAACCCGCAGATTGGCGGGTTGATTATTTTTTTAGTTACTCGGTATCGGTACTGAATAATTTTCAATCCATTCGAGTGATAAAGGTTTGCTCGTCATCCACAAAAGCCACAAAACCACCGTGATAGATAAACACCCGACCACGCCCCTCAACTAGGCAAGCAAGCTGTGGGAGCAAATCTTCTTCGTTATCCTGACTTTGAAATGTACCTGTATCGGTAATGACACCAGTGAATGTAGGCAAATACCCATAAGTGCGCTTGGCTTGATCAATCAGGCTCAATTCGCTGGCAGTAGAGAAACAAGAGGGGATCGCACCGGCTTCTTCGATAAACATCGTTTTCAGTTCTTCAAAAGCGGTAATCACCAGCCAGTCGATATCGTTAACATGATGGATAAACATAGAGTTTCTCGGTTATTCTGGTGCGGAGATTTTATCACTATTAGGGGAGAACGTAGTAAATATTTAATGGTTAACCTTACTCGTGACTAAAACGCTGCCTTATCACCATACTCCATTGTGAGTCATCTAATATGTCATCTTGGTATCCTTGTTTAATATTATTCTCAGTGGTGTAGGTGTCTACTACACCAAGCCAAAATTTAACTGCGTGATCAGCACCCTCAACTTGCTTCATTTCCCATGAGCCACCTGATTATTTAAATATCTTTATATCAATAACTTACGCATGAAAACCCTAATCATATAGCCACTTCAATACTCAAAAGTGTTAAAGCGCCGCTATACCTGACTATTCACATATCAAAAGCGACGCTTAACTCTTTATTATTAAATAACTTGATATTCTTTTCCTCTAAGGCTGACTATGACTTACATATAGACTACAGTTAGCTAACAAGTCATTTTATTTATTTTTTATTCAAAAACACAGTAAGCTAGGATTGAAAATGAACGATAAAAAAACACATTTAGTACGAAATCTACTGGCGATTGGATGTATTGCCGTTGGACTAATTGCTGCCGGATACTTTTACGTTAAGCATCAAGAACAATTTCCAAGTACAGATGATGCTTATGTTCATGCTAATATTGTGTATATAGCACCACAAGTCAGTGGAAAAATAATCACCAGTAATGCCACTGATTATGCTTCTGTAAGTAAGGGCGATTTATTAGTGCAGATTGACCCTGCTCCATACCAAGCAAAGCTCGATGAAGCAAAAGCGGGCTATGAGATGGCAACATCAAATAACGCAGCCACAGACGATGCAATATTAGCCGCCAGTGCAGATGTAAAAAGTGCCATAGCAACCCTTAGCGATGCTCAAATATCCTACAAACGAATTAAAGAATTATCCGAAAAAAGCTTACTTCCAAAGCAAGGTTTAGACGATGCTCGTCAGAAATTATCATCCGCAGAAAGCAATGTCACCGCAACGAGAGCACGGATGTCTCAACTCATCAAATCTCAAGGTGCCAAAGGCGATGCATCTCCTGAAGTAAAAAAGGCCGCAGCAGCGTTAAGCCAAGCGAGCTTATCATTGTCTTACACAAATATATTTGCAGATCACGATGGTACGCTTGGTAAAGTTCAAGTTCATCCTGGTAGTGTCGTGGTTCCCGGACAAGCATTAGCCCCTTTAGTAGAAGCAAACTCTTATTGGGTTCAAGCAAACTTTAAAGAGACTCATTTAGGACGAGTAACAAAAGGTATGAAAGTAACCATCACCTTAGATCTTTACCCTGACGTGCAATACGTTGGTGTGATTGAAGCGATCTCTCCTGCCAGCGGCGCTTCGTTTTCATTACTGCCACCTGAAAACGCAACAGGAAACTGGGTAAAAGTACCGCAACGTTTTCCTATTCGTATAAAACTAGATAATAATCAAAATAAACTGAAATTTCCTTTACGAGTAGGGGCTAGTGCATCAGTAACGGTTGATACATTAGCGCCTCTAGAAAAATAATCGGAAAGGGAAATTATCATGTCTCATGTCATTACACCGACAGATAGCAACATAAGTGATGGGGCTGATTCTAAGCGTACCTTAGTTACTCTTGCTGTTATGCTTTCAGCCATTATGGTATTGCTTGATATGACTATCGCTAATGTTGCCCTTCCCCATATGATGGGAGCATTAGGGGTAACATCAGAGCAAGTCACTTGGGTGCTAACTTCCTACTCAATGGCTGAGGCTATCTTCATTCCTTTGGCCAGTTTTTTATCTCTAAAGTTTGGCGTTAGAAAGCTGTTATTGATCTCTGTTTCTGGTTTTATCATTACCTCTGCATTATGTGGTCAAGCCGACTCATTGGCCGAAATGGTGACCTTTCGGATCATGCAGGGGGCTTTTGGTGCCTCGGTGATCCCATTATCTCAATCGATTATGGTCCAAATTTATCCTCCTGAACAACGTGGTAAAGCGATGGCTTTGTTTAGCGTTGGGGTATTACTTGGTCCAATTTTAGGGCCGACATTAGGGGGGATCATTACTGAAAATATGGATTGGCGATGGATATTTTATGTCAATCTTCCTGTTGGCCTTATCTGTTTATCTCTTATTTTCTTTTATGTGAAGATTGAAAATAAAGGCCCAACAAAGATCGACTGGCCAATCGTAATTGGTATGACTATCGGGATTGGGTTACTGCAAATGGTGCTTGATCAAGGGAATGAAAAAGGCTGGTTTAGCTCTAATTTGATTTTATTCTCTTCAATCATTAGTGCTATTTCTATTGCTTATTTTGTTCGCCGTTCATTCAAAATCAAAGGGGATATTGCTCCCGTATGGTTATTAAAAGATCGTAATTTAGCCGTGTCGTGCTTAGTCATGGGCGCTTTTGCTATGGGGATGTTTGGTATTACCCAATTGCAACCAATGATGTTAGAGCAATTATTAAACTACCCTGTTGATACGACAGGTCTTGCTATGGCACCACGCGGGTTAACCTCTGCCATTGTATTGGTCATGCTCGCAGGTTACATGGATAAACTTAATGCGAAAGTATTGATTGTAATTGGCTTACTGCTCAATGCTTACGGTACTTATTTAATGATAAAATACTCACTAAATATAGATATGTACTGGATCTTGCTTCCAAGTATTATTCAAGGTGCAGGCATGGGATTGGTGTTTTCACCATTAAGTCAATTAGCTTACTCTACGCTATCGAAACAAGATGCTGTTAGTGGCGCCGTTGTATTTAACTTATTCCGTACCATTGGAGGATCCTTTGGTATCTCTATTGTGAATACCTACTTCAGTCGCATGGAGCAAAAAGAGTGGAATTCGTTAGGGGGAGATTTAACGCTAAGTAATCCGGTTCTTCAACAAGCTGCCCATACTCAAGGGCATCATATTACTGATCCTACATTTTTAGCACAAATCCAATCATTGCTACATCAGCAGTCGACAATGATGGCGTTCGTATCTACGTTTGGATTTATACTCGCCTCGTATTTATTTTTGATCCCATTTATTGCCTTGTTTAAGAAAAAACAACTCGCCAATAATCAATAATAAAAATGCCATAAGTTGCCACTGACTTATGGCATTCCCCTTATCAGAGCTAAAAACACAATAGAATATCCCTCTCCAGAGGTACTCGATTTAGTTTATTACACTAATTTAACATCATATAATAAGCTATATACAAAGAAACACCTACTTACATATATTATCTATTTATAAAATAAATACGGTGCGTTGCTGATATTTCCAGTATAGAATCCCCGCTCAATGTCCAGTCTATGTCTTCGCACCCTTTGATTTCTAAATAAGGAGGTGCTGAATACGGTAGATTTGTGATAAATAAACGCTGGCTAAATACAGAGAAAAATGAATCTCTATTTGGTGATCACAGCACTGATGTGGCATTGAGAAAATTTAAAATGAGTAGTACAACAATGAAACCAACAATTGTTATTGCCCTAGGCGGCAATGCACTATTGCGTCGTGGTCAGGTTCTTTCTTATGAAAATCAACTTGAAAACGTAAAGGTAGCGGCAGAATCGATTGCTAAATTAAGTGAAGATTACCGTATTGCTATTGTTCATGGAAATGGTCCACAAGTTGGTTTATTAAGCCAACAAAATGATGCCTTTGATGCTGTTCCTTCTTATCCTCTTAGCTGTTTAGTTGCCGAGTCCCAAGGGATGATAGCAACCATGCTTGCACAAGAATTGCGTAACCGCGTTGATTGTAACGTATCAACAATTCTTACTCATGTAGATGTCGATAAAGCCGACCCTGCATTTAACGAACCGATGAAATTTATTGGTCAAGTCTATTCAGAAGCAGAAGCTAAAGCTCTTGCTGAAGAGTTTGATTGGTCTATTCACCAAGATGGTGACTACTATAGACGCGTTGTTGCCTCTCCTGCTCCTAAAAATATTCGTGAAAGTGAATTGATTTCATTAGCTTTGCAGCACGATAACATCGTTATTTGTTGTGGCGGTGGCGGCATTCCTATTTGTACTGATGAGAATGGCATCACTTCAAATATTGATTGTGTTATTGATAAAGACTCAACGGCATCGTTACTTTCTCAACAAATTTCCGCCGACTTTTTCTTAATTTTGACCGATGGTGATGGGGTATTCTTCCATTACGGTAAGCCAAACCAAATCAAATTAGACATTGCGACAACCGAAGAATTAAAAGGTTATGCGTTTGATAAAGGCTCTATGCAGCCAAAAATTGATGCGATGATCAACTATGTTGAAAATGTCGATATTTCAATTGGTATCATTACCGATTTGCATTTGGCTTTAGATGCTCTTAATGGCACCGCAGGTACAAAAATTGTAAAAAATAAGTTCTATGATGATTCTATTTCTCATCAACAGAATGATGGTGAATTAGCCCTAGCTTAACGGTTTTATTCCCCTAGAAAACAAAAGCCCTAACGCGTTGTTAGGGCTTTTTAATATCGAGTGTGCGATAAGTAAACGCTTATAACACTTGCTCTTTAATCACCGTAAACACGCCAGCGTCTTTGTTACTTGGCGCGATAAAGCGTGCTGTGTCTTTCACCTGCTGATGTGCGTTTTCCATCGCGTAAGAATAGTAGCTCTCTTGTAGCATTTCTAAATCATTTAAGTAATCACCAAAACTCATTGTCTCTTCAAAACTAAAGCCAAGCGTGTTTTGAAGATGCTTGATCGCCGCCCCTTTAGAGGCAACCGCATTCATTACATCGAGCCAGATCTTAGCGCTAACCACCACTTGATGTGTATGACCAAACTCTGCATTTATTACCGGATTAATATGCTCTGCTGAACCATCAAAATGACAAAGAGCGACTTTAATGAACTCATCATCAATTGCTAATAAATCTTCTACGTATTGGCAACGCTGATAATATTTAGAGAACTCGGCTAATGCTTGTGGGTCTTGAGTTTCAATGTAAGCGGATTGTTTTCCGCACAATACAATGTGTGCTCCATCTATAGAACGCGCGGTTTGAATAATGTTTTTGATTGATGGTGTATCTATCGTGCAACTGTAAAGCTCTTGGCCTTTATGCATCACTAACGTGCCATTTTCAGCAATGAACATCATGCTATCTTTCACTGGCTCAAAGGTTTCTAATAAGCTGTAGTACTGACGTCCAGACGCCGCGGCAAACATGATGCCTTTGTCTTCTAGTTGCTTATACAATTCGAAAAAACGTGGGTCTAACTGGCTGTGCTCATTAAGTAATGTGCCATCCATATCGGTAGCAATAAATTTTACGTTATGTTTTTGCATTGATTAATACTCAGAATAAATTGAACAATAGAATGCGCTGAGGCGAGATAATGACAAAAGAGTATATACCTTAGCATTATGGGAACCGAACCACTCGCGTTCAAAATGAGAGGTTAATATCACTCTTTTTGTAAATAAAAAAGGAGCCACGAAGGCCCCTTTTGATAGTGGTGAACTAAAATTAAATTAGCTTTTTACTTGCTCAACAATTTCTCTTGTTAATCGCGCAATGGTATCCCAGTCTTTATTTTCGATTAGTTTCTTATCTACCATCCATGTGCCACCACAAGCTAATACTTGAGGAATAGCCAAATAATCCTGAATATTTGATGCGGTAATTCCACCGGTTGGCATTAGTCGAATATCACCATAAGGACCAACTAAAGATTTAACCATATTAAGACCACCAGACGCTTCTGCCGGGAAAAACTTCAGCGTAGTTAACCCCATTTCTAATGCCGCCTCTACTGTACTTGGGTTATTTACACCAGGAACAATATCAATCCCAATTTCTTGGCATGCTTTAACTGTATTTGGATTGAAACCAGGAGACACAACGAAGCTTGCTCCAGCCTCTTTTGCTGCAAGTGCTTGCTCACCATTTAAAACCGTTCCAGCGCCAATCAGCATGTGAGGCTGTGATTGCTTTAAAAGACGAATAGCTTCTACTGCTGCATCTGAGCGAAAAGTAATTTCAGCCGCAGGAAGTCCATTATCGGATAACACCTTACCTAATGGAATAATATCTTGAGCATTATCCAATGCGATAACTGGAATGACTTTTAGCGATTGAAGTTGTTCATTAATTGTCGACATTTTATATTCCTACTCTGATATTAAAGTGTATCTGTAATGTGTTTAGGGATAATTGCCCCATGATGTTGAATAACAAGGCCAGCTAATGCATTACCTCGACGACACGCTTCAAACACTGAGCCGCCAGTAAGGTAACAAGATAAGAATCCACCATTAAATGAATCCCCTGCAGAAGTGGTATCTACAACCGTTTCGACTTGTTTCGTTGCGATTAATGTTGGCTGATGATCTGGGCTTTCGCTCATCAGGCAGCCTTTAGCACCCAATTTTACAACAACGGTTTTCACTCCTAATTGATGAAGCCTTAGAATCGTTTGTGTCGGATCTTGGTCTGCCCATAAAAGCTGTTCATCTTCATATGTCACCAATGCGACATCAGTCGTTTGATACGCTTGCTGATAGGCCTCTTTTGTTTTTATTTCTGAATCCCATAATTTTGGTCGATAATTACTATCAAAAATAATCGTAATCCCTTGTTGATGTAGGTCATTTAACAAGCCTAATAACATGCATCGATCTTCATCAGGTAAAATAGCCAAACTTATACCACTAATAAAAATGGCATCAACTCTCTCAAGGTTCTTACGAATTTTTCCAAAATCAGGGTGCTGAAGCATATAACGTGCAGCGGAGTCATTACGCCAATACAAAAATGTTCGCTCACCTTGCTCATCCACTTGTATCAAATAAAGACCAGGAGAACGATGAGAGTCTTGAAGAGTAAAATCCGTTGATATTCCTTCCTCTTTCCAGCGTTTCATTATCTCTTGGCTAATGGCATCAGTTCCTAAAGAAGTAACATAACTGGTTTGAACTGCATGAGTTTCTTCCGATGATCTTGATAGGCTTCGATTTAAATATATTGCAGCATTTAAGGTATCCCCACCGTAACTCTGTTGCATTTGTCCAAAGGGGTCGCCATTTAATTCGATCATACATTCACCAATAATAGCGATGTGACTCATATATATTTCCTTTAATGTTACGACTTAAAAATGAAAGTGAGCCATTATTTGCTAGCAATTAACGGCTCACTTATATGACTAACTAAAAGAGGTTATTTATCATCAAGTTTAACGAATAATAACGTTAGAATATAAGAGAGAACAAACACACCACACACGCCCAAAATCGCTTGAATAAAGTTTTGTGTTCCGCCTGATAGATACGCAGGTAAACTGAATACAGACGATAATATGTAGCTGTTTAAATGAGTATCAATGGTAACTGATATAGCACCAAATACGCCGGCAGCTAAACTTGCTGTCATTAACGCTTTCGTATACTTAGTCAGAACACCAAATAACGCAGGTTCTGTAATACCTAGAATTGCAGTAACCCCCGAACCTAATGTGATTGATGACTCTTCTTTAGATACGTATTTACGTTGCTTATGCCACACTGCCATGGTTGCACCAGCAATCGCTAAATTACCTAAGCACATGATAGGCATTAATAAATCTTTTCCGTATAGCGCAAAATTATTTAAACTGATTGGCGTCATACTGTGGTGAATACCAAATACAATAGTAATTGGGCGAGTTAGACCAAAGACAAAACCTGTTAACGTTGGAGATATCTCAAGTAATGAACCAACTACCCATCCCGCGCCATTACTCAACCAAATACCTGCAGGGCCTACAAATGATAGCGTAATAGTCGAAGTTACTGTAAAGGCTAAAAGTGGCGTAAATACAGGTTTTGCTGATGAAGGAACCAACTTATCAACTAAAGGCGTTACTTTCGACAACACCCAAATAGCCAATATTGCAGGGACAATGGCACCGCCGTAATTTAATAGCTCAATAGGAACAACGCCAAGTACCGTTAACTCAGGCACTGCACCAACATCTTTTAGCTGCGCTGCTTTCTCAATTAATTTAGGCGCAAGCATTGCTGATGAAACAGCCAGTGCAATGTATTCATTAACTTTAAACACCTTCGCTGCTGAGAATGAAACCAACATAGGTAAAAAGAAAAATACAGCAACAGAGATAGAACGGAAAAAATACACCGTATCTGAGGACTCAGAAATCACATTGGTTGCAATAAGACCAGAAAGCAGGCCCATCAACATACCTGCACCTGCAATCGCAGGAACTACTGGGCCGAAGATACCCGCAACAATTCGCATGACACCTTGAAATAACTTACCTTTCTCTATGGTATCTACCCCAGGAGAGCTCGTGTTCATCGATGTATTTGAAATCGCGTTATACCATTTTTCAACCTCAACCCCGATAATGACTTGAGTTTGCCCTTGTTGTAAAACAACCCCTTTTACGCCTTTTATTTTTTTGATTTCATCTTGATTAACAAGCGACTCATCCACTAACTTAAACCGTAAGCGAGTCATGCAGTGAGTCGTACTATTTATATTATTTTCACTGCCAAGAGCTTTAATTAATAACTGTAAGTTATCCTCAAAGCTGAGTTCTTTAGATGTCGAGTCTATACCTTTTGGGATCTCGTTATTTGTGTCAATGCTTTGCATAACATACCTGTTTTGGAAATGACTAAGTTGGAGATATCATAACGACAACCCATATTAATCCAACTCTATAAAAAGAGAGTTATCTCACATTTAAACTCAGTAAAATTATTTTTTCGGCCTTTTTTCAGGATTGGTCTGTTTTATTAATCAATTAAAAAACCTTTTCAGACCAATTATTTTCACCCCAAAATTAGGGCTTGAAATGTTACTTTTAACACGGTTATATAATAGAAGTTATTATTAATTTAGGTTGTTTAATTGTGAAAAAAACCATCATCACCAATATCGATTGTATAATTACAAAGCCAGACCGACATAACTTAATTACTGTTGTCGTTGAAACTGATCATGGAGTAACTGGTTTTGGTTGTGCGACTTTTCAGCAGCGACCATTAGCGGTAAAAACTATGGTTGACGAATATCTCAAACCACTTCTTATCGGTAAAGATGCGAATAATATTGAAGATATTTGGCAAATGATGATGGTTAACGCGTATTGGCGTAATGGACCTGTTATTAATAATGCCATTTCTGGTGTAGACATGGCGTTGTGGGATATTAAAGCAAAATTAGCAGGCATGCCTTTACATCAATTATTTGGTGGAAAATCAAGAGATGCGATCCCTGTATACACCCATGCAACCAGCGATACAATGGAAGGCATTTATGACTTGGTCGACTCATTTCTAAATAAAGGTTACAAGCATATACGTTGCCAATTAGGCTTTTATGGTGGTGTTCCAAGCCAGTTAAACACAGCGCAAAACCCAACAGAAGGCTCATACTACGATCAAGATCAGTACATGGATAATACCTTAACCATGTTCCGACTTTTGAGAGAAAAATACGGTAATACATTCCACATTTTGCATGATGTTCATGAACGCTTATTCCCTAATCAAGCCATTCAATTTGCAAAAGAGGTCGAGCAGTTTAAGCCATATTTCATTGAAGATATTTTACCGCCCAACCAAACTGAATGGTTGGATAATATCAGAAGCCAATCCTCGGTTTCATTAGGATTAGGTGAGCTATTTAATAACCCTGAAGAGTGGAAAGCATTAATCATTAATCGACGAATTGATTTTATTCGTTGTCATGTTTCGCAAATTGGTGGGATCACTCCTGCTCTAAAACTTGCTCACTTATGCCAAACCTTTGGGGTTCGTCTGGCTTGGCATTGCCCACCAGATATGACACCTATTGGTGCTGCTGTAAATACGCACTTAAACGTACATTTACATAATGCGGCGATTCAAGAGCATGTTGAATATAACGAGAACACCAAGCGTGTTTTCCCTAATGCTGCAGAGCCGATTAATGGTTATCTTTACGCATCGGAAACTACTGGGATTGGTGTCGAAATCAATAGAGAAGCTGCGGCTGAATTCCCTGTAATGTATCGTCCCCATGAATGGACTCAAAGCAGGCTCCCTGATGGGTCCATTCATACTCCTTAAAAACGATAGCCGCTTATAACTGAGCGGCTATTTTTTATCTCGATAATCAATACTCTCATTGTTAAATGGAGTGTGATACGTACATTGATAATTGATATCTATAATATTACTGACGATGAATAACTCGCCATTTTTTAAAAAACCACGATTCGTAATATTCATTGCTGCTGTATTTTTTTTACAATCAAGAAGCTCTGAATCTTCCCTTGATACACTGATCGCTTGGTAACTGGTTAAATAACTATCTATATCCAAACCTATCGCTAATGCATGCTTTTGAATCGAGCTCTCAATAATTTGCTCATTCATTTCCGGAAATAATCTAACCGGAATTTTAGCCTCTTCAATTTGAATTACTTTATTATGAATTAATCTTAATCTTCTTATATGCCATATATAATCATCATCACTAATTGAAAAGATTTGCTTATCATGCTGATCGGGCAATGTTTTATTCAGCTTTATTTTCTTATATGACATTTCATCAAAACTATTTTCAGTAATGGAATTATAAATTAATGGCGTTCCCATTACTGACGTATTAACAAAATACCCTGAACCTAATTTAACTTTTACAATCCCAATCGCTTCTAATTTTGCCAGAGCCTTTCGAATCGTGAATCGAGACAAACCATACAGCTCAGAGAGATCCCTTTCTGGAGGTAACTTATGACTAATACTATTTTGGCAAATTTTACTAATAATATCTTGAACCACTAATTCATATTTTTTCATACAATTCCATCATATATGGTTGTAACTCACGTAATAAGTATAACATCAATAATAGTTAGCACCGATATGAATCACACTCAAATCAGAGGCATAAAAAAGGAGCCACGAAGGCCCCTTTTGGTTTAATAACTCACTCAGTTATTTACTACGATTGGTATTACTCATCATCAATGTGAACAAGCTTGGTACTTCCGCCGTGCAGTTTCTCACGACGGCGTTGCACCATGGCATAGAAACCAGGGATAAGTAGCGTACCGACCAATAACACGCACAGTAAGCCGCCAATCAGTGACACACCCAGAGAGTTTTGGCTGATGTAACCCGCTCCTGATGCAAACACCAATGGCAAAATACCTAAGATGAATGACCACGATGTCATGTTTACCGCGCGGAATCGTAAACGACCGCCATTTACTGATGCGTTATCCAAATCTGTCTCTTTCTCTTCACGCTCGTTTTTCGCAAACTCTACAATCAAGATGGCATTTTTTGCGGCCAGCGCGATTAAGAGAACCAAACCAATTTGAGCGTATAGATTCAATGGCATTCCTGCTAAATTTAAGGCCACAAAGGAGCCTAATGTCGCCACAGGAACCACAAGGATAATCGCCAGAGGGATACTCCAACTCTCGTACTGTGCCACCATAAATAGATAGATAAAGATCAGCGCTAGAGCAAACGCATAAATCGCTTGGTTACCCGCTTTCACTTCTTGGTAAGCCATGCCTGTCCACTCGTATTGGTAGCCGTGAGGAAGCACCTCAGCGGCAACACGTTCCATCGCAGCAATCGCATCACCACTCGAATAGCCTGCGGCAGGTTGACCTTGAATAACGGCTGAACGATACATGTTGTAACGCCACGCTACATCGGGTTCAAATACCGTGTCATAAGTCACTAATGTGCTTAGTGGCACCATTTGACCCGAGCTTGCACGCACGTGAAATTTATCCAAATCATCCATACTGCTACGGTACTGCCCATCAGCTTGCATAGTGACACGGAAGTTCTTACCAAACATGGTAAAATCATTCACGTACATCGAACCCAAATTACCTTGCAGCGTTTGGAAAATAGAACCAAGTGATACCCCAAGTTGTTTGGCTTTTTCACGGTCAATATCCACATAGTAATGCGGAACGTTGGCACGGAATGTACTGAATGTGTATTGAATTTCAGGTTGCTGGTTTGCAGTTTGAATCACTTGGTTCATCACATTCGCTAAATCCGTACGATTACGACCTAGCGTATCTTCTAACACAAACTCAAAACCAGAAGCTGCTCCCATCCCGGGTACCGCTGGCGCACCCATCGCGAAAATCACCGCTTCTGGTAACTCCATTGCGGCACGGCCATTGATACGATTCGTGATAGCGAATGACGAGTTATCTCCCTCCATGTCATTACGAACATCCCAAGGCTTTAATTTCACAAACAATGACGCGCCATTAGAAGCTGCCGCCCCTGTTAAAAACGCATAACCATTAGCAATAGTAACGCCATCAACCCCTTGCTCTTGATTCAAGATCTCAAGCACTTTGGCTGACACTTCTTCAGTACGAGAAAGTGATGCGGAATCAGGCAACTGCACGTTAACCAGCAAAATTCCTTTATCTTCTTGAGGAACGAATGCCGTTGACGTATTTTTCGCAAGGTAAGTCACCGAGCCAAGCGCTACAGCAAAAAATACCATCAAGATCGTTGTTTTTCGAACAAAGAAACCCGCAATTTCACCGTATTTATTAGTAACTTTATCTAAACCATGGTTGAAGGCTTTAAACCAACGAGCCGTATTATCTCCACCTTGCTTTAGCACCAAAGAACACAGTGCAGGAGAAAGCGTTAACGCATTAATTGATGAGATAATTACCGCAATACAGATGGTTAATGCGAACTGGCGATACATGATTCCAGTAATACCCGGAAGCATTGCAACAGGAATAAACACCGCAAGCAGAACTAAAGTTGAGGTAATGATTGGGCCTGTTACTTCTTTCATCGCGATTAACGTGGCTTTTCTTGGGCTTAATGACGGATCACGCTTCATAATGGTATCGACGTTTTCGATAACCAAAATGGCATCATCCACTACAATACCAATGGCTAAGATAAGGCCAAACAAGGTTACAGTATTAATCGTAAACCCGGTCATAAGCATGACCGCAAAGGTACCAATTAACGATACTGGGATTGCAACAACTGGAATTAGCGTTGCACGCGCACTGCCTAAGAACAGATACGTTACCGCGATTACCAATAAAATCGCTTCAATTAAGGTTTTTACTACCCCTTTAATGGATTCTGCAACGAACAGCGTGGTGTCATAACTGGTTTCATACGCCAAGCCTTCAGGGAAAGTCGCACTAAGCTTTTCAAGCATCTCCATTACCGCTTTTCCACTCTCTAATGCGTTGGCATCCGATTGCAGAGACAGCGTTACGATAGAGGCGTCTTTTCCTCTAAATTGGCCATTACCGTCGTAAAATTTCTTACCTAACTCAACACGCGCAATGTCTTTTAGATAAACTGATGACCCGTCGTTATTTGCACGAAGTACGACGTTTTCAAACTCTTCAACTGATTCTAAACGCCCTTTTGTCACCAAGTTAAACTGCACATCTTGCGCACTGGCATAAGGCGCAGCACCAATTTTACCTGCCGCAACTTGTACGTTTTGTTCAGCTAATGCGGCATGAACATCAGAGGTAGTTAACCCTAAGTTGGTCATTTTATCTGGATCGAGCCAAACACGCATTGCGTATTCACCACCACCAAGTACACCAACTTCACTAATACCCGTGACACGAGCCAGCTGATCTTTAATGTTTAGGTTTACATAGTTAATTAAAAATTGGTCATCATACTTACCATCAGGCGAGTAGAAGTTCAGTACCATTAAAAGATCAGGAGAGCGCTTTTTAACCGTCACACCTACCATGCGAACTTCTTGTGGCAGTTTAGATTCTATTTGCGCAACCCGATTCTGAACATTGACCTGAGCCATGTCAGGATCGGTGCCCACATCAAAGGTAACGTTAAGAGAGTACGACCCGTCATTGGCACTTTTTGAGGACATATAAATCATATCCTCAACCCCATTGACCGAGGTTTCTATCGGATCGGCAATGGCTTGTTCAACCACCTCTGCACTTGCCCCCGTGTAGTACGCATTAACGCTTACTGAAGGTGGACTAATTTTAGGGTATTCCGCCACAGGAAGAATCGCTAAAGAAATGGCTCCGGCAAGAGTGAGAATAATAGAAATAACCAGAGCAAACTTTGGACGCTGTATAAAAAATCGACTTAACATATTAAGACTCCGCGTTCTCTAGACGAACCTGAACGCCATTTCTTACACGTTGTAATCCTTTCACTAGCACTTGCTCATTCGCATCTAAACCAGAGCTGATAATCACCCCTTCTGGCAGTTGCTTACCCAAGGTAACATTGCGTCGTTCAGCAATATTTCCTTCAGTCAGTACCATCACAAAGCTGCCTTCTAAGTCACTTTGTACCGCACGACGAGGCGTAACAATGACGTCAGTTGGTTTCTTTTCTCGTAGATTTACGTTGATATGCTGACCCGGAAGTAAGGTGAAATCAGGGTTTTGAACCAATGCACGAAGTGTTAACGTACCTGTGGTTTGGTCGATACGGTTACCAATGTAATCAATCTTACCTAAATGATTATATTCTTTACCATTCTCAAGATTCAGAACGACTTCAACTTGGCTTGATGCGCCATCACCATCGCCTTTCACTTGATCGATCCCCATTAATAAACGTTCACGCTCACTAATGGTAAAACGGGTGTGAATTGGGTTTAAACTCACCAAAGTAGTCAATACACCAGAAGCCGGTGAAACCAAATCACCAATGCTGACTTTACTGTCGCTAATACGTCCTGAAAATGGGGCGGTAATAGTAGTGTAAGAAAGGTTAACTTCCGCCAATTTTAATTGCGCTTGAGCCGACTCAACTTGTGCTTCACCACTTAATAATTGCGCGGTTAAGCCATCAAATTCAGCTTGGCTAATATTACCTTTAGGAAGTAGGTTTTTACCACGCTGGAAATCAAGTTGTGCTTTTTTTAATGCTGCATTCGCTTGAGTGATACCCGCTTTGGCATTGGCTACTTGCGCTTCAAAGGTAGAAGGATCGATCTGAAAAAGTACATCGCCTTTCTCAACCATTTGGCCTTCTTTAAATGAACGAGACTGAATATAACCAGAAACTTGAGCAACAATAGACGCATCTTCCATCGCTTCAATACGGCCAATATAAGTTTTACCTTGTTGGTATTGAATAGACTCTACGGTATGGGTTGCTACAAGAGGGGCAGGAGGTGCTGTTTTTGTCGCCGCTTCATCACTGCAACCGACAAGAAAGGCCGCACTAATTAAAGAAGCAAGAAGAGTTTTTGATTTCATAAAATAACCATTTAACTGTCGAATTCTGTGTATTCTGACAGCTAAATGATTGAAATTATTAATGTTAAATCGCAGAGATTGTTACTGAATGTGTCTGTAATTTACGTTTAGTCAAATTTAGAAACTCTTTATGACTAACTCATTGATAGATAAAGAATTAAATCGGCATCTAAAAGCTTACAAATTTACATTGGCTTGGAATGTCCATGCCACAAAACGGCTGATTTTCTGACCTTGAGCCATATCAACTGTCTTAATCGTTTTAACACCTAATCGTGCAAGCTCTTGATGTAAAGCTTCTACGTTTTCTTTCTTAGAAATCAATGTCGTAAACCACTGAACTTGCAGTGCAAATTCACAACTCTCTTTTGCCATTTTAGTAATGAATGCTAGTTCACCACCTTCACACCAAAGCTCTGCTTTTTGGCCACCGAAATTCAGTTTTTTCACGCCTTTTAATTCATTGTAAGCGTGACCTTTCTTCGATTTATTTGTCGCTAGATTCTGTTGTTTACGCTCAGATCCTGCTGTTGCTTCTGCTTCTGATGCATGGAACGGAGGGTTACACATGGTGAACGCAAATTCATCTTGTGGCTTGATAATGCCTCTAAAGATATTCTCTTCATTTTTCTGCTGACGACACTCAATACCCTTCTTCAGACTTGGGTTATTGTTTGCAATAAACGACGCCATTTTAAGCGCTTGAAGATCAATATCAGAACCAACGAAGTTCCACTTATATTCACGATGACCAATGATTGGGTATACGCAGTTAGCACCCACACCGATATCTAAGCCACGCACATTTTTACCCGTTGGGATCTCACCGTCATTTGTGATTGCAAGTAAATCAGCAATATTGTGAATGTAATCTGCACGACCTGGAATGGGTGGACATAGGTAACCTTCTGGAATATCCCAAAATGGAACATCATAGAAATGCGTTAATAATGCTTTGTTTAGCGCTTTAACCGCAAGAGGATCTGAAAAGTTGATTGATTCATTACCATATTGATTCGTTTCAACAAATGCTTTCAGTTCAGGAGATGTTGCAATCAACGCAGGAAAATCATAATTAGCATTATGTTTATTGCGAGGGTGCATCGGTGTTTTTGTAGGAGCAGATTTAGAGTGAGTCATGTAATTTTCTGATAATGAATAATAGCGGACATCATAGCTGATGTATGAATGAATTACTTAAAAAAAATAGCCATGCTCTTAACGATATCATGGCTATTTATATTTCAACACGTACTTGTGTTTTGAGTTTGAAATGAAAAGTTATTAGAACGCTTGTGGCGCAAAACCTGTCATTTCTTTAAGTCCTAGCTCTTTGCCAAGCGCTGTCATTGGGTGAACAACGACTAAACCGCGAACCGATTTTTTCAGTTTACCCATATCAGCTTGCTCAGCTTTGGTAATAGCACGCTTGAACTCAAGGTTACGAACTTCAGTACCCTTGTTGCCCATTTCGTATTGCTGCTTACCTTTTAGCTTGTTGATTTTCTTTTCTAGTGTTTGAATTTCCTGCAAGAATTGCTTAACGACAGGCTTATCATCGCGCTTTTCTGCTGCCGCTAAACGGTTCTTACAACGATCTAGGCGGTGATGAATTTTTTGCAGTTCTTCTTTTACACTCATGAAATTACCTTTGTATTGAAAATGGTGCGCATTGACGCTAACTGATAGTATACCCTCTATTAGAACAACGATCATAGGTTTATTACATGCTAACCATTTCAAACCAAGTCCAATTAGCCGATTGGGAAATTGAACTGACTGCGATTCGAGCTCAAGGTGCGGGTGGACAGAATGTGAATAAGGTCTCAAGTGCCATTCATCTTCGTTTTGATATTGCAAAATCAACGTTACCTGCCTTCTATAAAGAGCGTCTATTAAAAATGAAAGATAGCCGTATCACTAAAGAAGGCATTATCGTGCTCAAAGCACAACAATTTAGAACGCAAGAAAAAAATCGAGATGATGCGCTTGAGCGTCTAAAAGCATTAATATTATCAGCAGCAGAAACTCAAAAAGCGCGCCGAGAAACAAAACCAACGCGTAGTTCTCAACGCAAACGAGTGGATAACAAAACCCAACGTGGCCAAACTAAAAGTATGAGAAAAAAGGTAGATTATTAATGAATTATCAGCAGACATTAAAAGAGGTATTTGGCTTTGACTCTCTAAGAGGTGGTCAACAACATGTTATCGAGAAGGTGCTCGATGGCCACTCGTCTGCGGCTATTTTTCCTACCGGCTCAGGTAAATCATTATGCTATCAGCTACCTGCTCTTTTATTGCCTAATCTAACCCTCGTAATTTCCCCTTTGCTTGCCTTAATGAAAGACCAAATTACGTTTCTTAAAAGCAAAGGCATTGCTGCTGCATCGATTGATTCCACTCAAACTCGTGAGGAGACTCAAGCGATCTTGCAAGGGGTAAGAAATGGGGAGATTAAGATTTTAATGATCTCTGTTGAGCGATTAAAAAACGAACGCTTCCGCCAGTTTATCGCTCAAATCAATATCTCTTTACTTGTTGTCGATGAGGCGCACTGTATTTCAGAGTGGGGTCATAACTTTCGACCTGATTATTTAAAGTTGCCACAAGATTGTGAAGAACTGAATATACCTCAAGTACTCCTATTAACCGCAACAGCAACGCCAGCGGTTATTGAAGACATGGGGAAGAAGTTTAACATTACAAAAGAAAATGTGGTTATCACAGGCTTCTATCGCTCTAACTTAGACATCTCAATTATACCTGTAGAAGAAGAGCAGAAACGTTCAGCACTGTTTGCAACGTTAAAACAAAAGCCAGATCAGGCAAGTATTATTTACGTTACTCTTCAGCAAACCGCTGAAAACGTGGCTCAGTGGTTACAATCTAATGGTATTGAGGCAAAAGCCTATCATGCCGGACTAAAACACGACATTAGAGAATCTATTCAACACCAATTTATGAATGGCGATATTAATTGTATTGTCGCTACTATTGCTTTTGGTATGGGGGTGGATAAATCTGATATTCGCCAAGTCATTCACTTTGATTTACCTAAATCCATTGAAAACTACTCGCAAGAAATTGGTCGTGCCGGGCGAGATGGCAAGCTCTCATTTTGTACCGTTCTTGCCAATACCTCAGGTTTAAATGTATTAGAAAACTTTGTTTATGGTGATACTCCAGATAGAGAAGCGATTCAATATGTATTGGATGACATCTATAAGTCATCAGAAACGTGGGAAACTCAATTACTGCGTTTATCTAAAGACAGCAATGTTCGCCAATTGCCTTTAAAAACCTTATTGGTGTACTTAGAGCTAAAACACATCATTCAAGCAAAATACAGCTACTATGCTGATTATCGCTTTAAAACACTAATCTCTATTAATGACATTATTGCTAAGTTTCAAACTGAGCGTCAGCAATTTGTATCTACTATTTTTCAATGTTCTCCAAAAGCCAAAACATGGCACACGGTTGATTTTGATGCATTGTGGATGGGTTACAGAGGTGAACGTAAACGTGTCGTTGCGGCATTGGATTATTTTCATGAGCAAGGTTGGATTGAACTGGAAAGTAAACAAGTCACAGAGGTTTATCAAATTCTAAACAAGGTAGAAAGCACCCATGTTTTAGCTCAAGAGCAGCACCAACTGTTTAAAAATAAAGAGCAGAATGAGATAAACCGAATTCATGCAATGCTCGATTTCTTTGAAACAAAGACTTGCCTCAGCCATGAATTAGCACGTTATTTTGCCGATTTTAATGCACCAGAGAAATGTGGACACTGCTCAGCTTGTCGCTCTGAAGCGGCAGTCTTACCAAGAGGCTATACGCATTTCATTGCAGATGATGAACAAGTAAAATGGTGGTGCCAAGAGCTACAAAATAACAGTAAAGAACCGTTAGCCAACGCCGTTTTTGCTCGTTTTTTATGTGGTATTCCCACACCATTAACCACAAAGATAAAAGCCAACAAAATGGCTGGTTTTGCTAAATTTGAGTCCCAACCTTATTTTGAAGTTCTTGAATTAGTAGGGAAACTTAATGGGTAATTTTATATAATTGTGAATCGGTTTGCACTTACAACACTTAATGTAAACCCTATACGCTATAAGTGATAATATCCTCTCCAATATGCTATAAAAAGTTTCTTTGGAGAGAATATGATTGAGCCGTTCTTAATCTTATCAGATGACAAATCTACCGTACATTTTGTTATTCCTGAAAACATCGAATTACCCCACCTAATCGAAGCGCACCATATCCACCAAGCTTTAAAAAATATGGGGGCAGAAAAATACTATCTATTTGATAATGAAATAGAAAATGTTATTTCTTCGATAAACAAAGGAAGTGTGTCTGAGTTAAATGGTATTCTCATTTCACAACGTCTAGATGCGCAGTTATCTATCGATATGCAAGAAGATGAAATGACCGCGACCATGACCGTAACTGGTGCTTATGGTGGCATACCATTACGCGGTCCATTGATAATAGAAGCATTAACAAATAAACATATTTTGAAGGGGATAAATAAAGATAACCTTAAAAATCTATTGTTAAAAAGCCAAGTTCTTAAGCCAGGGGAAACAATTTCAAACATCATTGCTGTCGGTCAAGCACCAATAGCAGGACAAGATGCGCAGTTTAAGTCTCTTGTCCCTAATATTCTAGAACGTGTATTACAACCACAAGAAATGGATGATGGCCATGTCGATATGCGAGATCTAGGAGAGGTAATTAGTGTTAAAAAGAACACACCGTTAATGGAAAAAATCCCTGCTGCACTAGGAAAAAACGGCCTTACTATAACAGGGAAAAGTATCATTGCGGCTTCTGGCATTGATTCTGATTTTCAGCTTTACCCAGGCTCTTCAATCTCTTCTTCTGATTCAAATATACTGCTTGCCGATATCGATGGCTCGCCTTTAATTCATACCTCTGGCGTTACGGTTGATAATCTTCTAACCCTAAAAAATGTGAATGCGACATCAGGCCACGTTTCATTTAATGGCAGTATTTTTGTTCAGGAAGATATTGAACCCGGCATGAAAGTATCCGCAGAGGGAAGTATTACGGTTGGCGGGTTTATTGAAAATGCAGAAGTAAACGCAAAAGGTGATATTACCGTTATGAATGGTATCATTGGTCGGCCTGTAGCGGACGAAGAACCACTAACTTGTAGTGTTACGTCTGAGGGGAAAGTAACAACAAAACTGGCTCAAAATGCGCATATAATGGCACACAACGACATTCATATTACTCTGCATGCAAACCACTGTATCCTTGAGTCCTTAGGCTCTATTTTTGTTATTGATAATACAGAAAAACACGGCACGATTAGTGGAGGAAAGGCTACAGCTAATGGTTTTATTAAGACTGCTAACTTAGGTATCGAAGGTGGGGCTTATACTAAAATCCATGCTTTCCACGATTTTAATACTCACAAAGAGACGCTTCACGCACTTCAAAAACGCCATGATGATATAAGTTCACAAATCATAAAAATTGAGCAAATAAACATTGAACGACAATCACCTGAATTAGCAGAAAAAATCCTCCGCTCAAAAGAGAAGTCCAATCAAGATTTACTGACGTTAAGATCGGCATTGAAACAAGAACAAACCTCTTTTAACTCTAACCTTAAGAAAAATAATATATTTGTACGAATAAAATATTTCCACGAGTAGATATCCAATTCAATACAGAGCACCTAGTGACAAAAAGAGAATATAGCCCAAGTAAGGTTTCTTATTCTGGATATAACATTGATATTGAACCGGTGATGATAGGCAAAAAATAAACATCGTTTAGTATTCTACAAACAAAAAAATAGCATTGGCAATTACGCTCAATGCTATTTTTATTTACTCTAACAGGGTAGAAGTTCTAAGCAGATTATTGCCCAGCTAATACCCTATTTTCTTCTTTGTTTGATTTAAATACCAAAACCGCACCAATAAATAGGAATACTAATTGCAATAGCATCACGCTACCCATTGAGATTGGACCTAAATAACTAATGCTTGATACCATCGCACTTGCCGCTACACAAAATAGCATTTGTAAAAAGTTTAATAGACCTGAAGCCACTGCGCTGCCCTCTTTAAAGTCCATTAATGCATTGTTTACTACGATAGGGTAAACCGCGCCATTCGCTGCTGCTAAGAAACAGAATGGGATTAGCATTGGAATGATTGATGTAGGTTCCATGCGCCATGCAATTAAGAACACAATGCTCACACTCGCAATAGATAGCTTTAAGATCCAAGGAAGTACCTTTTGGCTTTCAAAACGCTCTAGAGCCCAACGACAGCCATAACCACCAACAATAAATGCAATTGTCTGTGGAATGTAGCTCAAACCGATATCAGCACCTGAATAACCCATTTGAGTCATAACAAAAGGTGACCCCGTTAACCATGCAAAGAAAATTGCAGAGCTTGCTGCATAAATTAGCATATTACCTGTGAATTTTTTTGACTTGATAACATCACGGAAAGTAATGGTTTTCGCATTAGAACTTACTACTTGAGCTGGCTCTTTATCCGCAAACGTTCTTACTGCTAGGCCAACACCAATAATAGTTAACGTAACAAAAATCATCGACCAACCATAAAACTTCTCAATAGCTGCACCCAGTAAAGGAGCCAATGCTGGAGAAAGAGCAACTAGTGGCATAATCGTTGCGAAAATACGTTGAGATGTTTTTGCATCATAACGTTGGATCACCATTGCTTGCCAAATTACGTTAGCACTACAAGCACCTAATGCTTGAAAGAATCTCGCAACAAGTAACATTTCGACACTGGTTGAAAATGAAGCAGCCAAGCTGCTGATTGCAAAAATGCTTAAACCAATGATTAACGATTTTTTAGTGCCTAGTTTTTGAGTCAAACGACCGTAAAAAAGTTGACCTATCGCCATACCGAATAAGAAAATACTAAGGGTTAAACCAATCATACTTTCGGTTGTTGCCAAATCACCACGAATAATATCGAATGCAGGTAAATACATATCTGTTGCTAAAAATCCCAACATACTTAGGCCAGCAAGCCAGATATAAGGAATAGATTGTTTTTTGTTTTCCATGTTCTTCTCCAAAGCTGAACATATTTAAAATCCGTTGCATTCTATGTGCTAGTTGCTACTCTTGTGAAACGATATAATTTGCACTTAGCATCAATATTTTTGATGTGTTCAATTCACCATCAGGTTTTCTATGTTTTCTTATCATGAATTAATCACAATTGAGTCCGTTGCTCGTCTTGGTAGCTTCAGTCACGCAGCTGAAGAGTTACACAAAGTACCAAGTGCAATTAGCTATACAATTAAGTCTGTAGAAGACCGATTAACGGTGACTCTTTTTACCCGTTTACATCGCAAAGTCGTGTTAACCGCTGCTGGTGAGTATTTTGTAGAACAAGCAAGAAAGTTACTTAAAGA
Source organism: Aliivibrio finisterrensis (assembly GCF_008933155.1). Taxonomy (GTDB): domain Bacteria; phylum Pseudomonadota; class Gammaproteobacteria; order Enterobacterales; family Vibrionaceae; genus Aliivibrio; species Aliivibrio finisterrensis. The sequence continues at coordinate 146,798 of NZ_WBVP01000002.1, forward strand.
GATGGAAGATATCCGTTTAAATACACAACGTGTCGCTAATGGATGGCAGCAAAGTGTCTCGGTTGCTTTGGATAATGTGGTTCGTGAAGATAGTGTGAATCAATTAGTACGTGATTTTTACGCTACTTTTCCTGATATCGAGCTACAACTCACCATGGAAGTATTTAATGGAGTGTGGGATGCCTTAATGACAGGCAGAGCGGATATTGGTATTGGAGCGACGGCAACTATCCCTATTGGTGGTAATTTCTCTTATCGTCCTATGGGAGAGCTTTCGTGGGATTTTGTCATGAGCACCTCTCACCCTCTCGCAGGTTATGATGGTGCGATTCCTGATTCTGAATTAATGAAGTACCCCGTGATCTGTTTAGAAGATACATCCCGTATGCTGCCAAAAAGAACAACCTGGCAATTGGATAATCAACGTCGTTTAATTGTTCCTAACTGGCACAGTGCCGAGCAATGTTTTATTGATGGTTTAGGTGTTGGAGTAATGCCAAGCCATAAAGCTAAGCGCTTACTCTCGACTGGAAAGATTATTAATAAACAAATTGAAAATAACATTGCTCCAAGTCCGTGTTGCTTAGCGTGGAATACAAACAATCAATCTATTGCGATTCAGTGGTTATTGGATTATCTCGGGGAAACAGAGAAATTGAATACTGAATGGTTAAAAGAGATATAAAAAATGCCGATGATCTTATGATCATCGGCATTTTTCTTAAATTAAAACGATCACGTCAAGATCATGGCGCTAATCTGTCGATCACCCAGTCATCTTGATCTCTACTGTATAGGAATCGATCATGCAGACGATGATCGCCACCCTGCCAAAATTCAATTGATTCTATATTCACTCTAAAACCGCCCCAAAACTTAGGAACAGGGATCTCTCCTTGAGCAAATTTTTGCTTCAACTCAAGATACTTACCTTCGAGGGCTGAACGTGCCGTTAAGCGGCTGCTTTGTTTACTTGCCCATGCTGCGATCTGGCTTTCTTTTGGCCTTGAGGTGAAATATTTCATATTCTCAAGTGCGCTTAGTTTCTCAGCCGTCCCAGTAATGTGAACTTGACGTTCAAGAGTGTGCCAAGGAAAGTGCAGAGAAATTTTGGCGTGTTCTGCCAGGTGTTGTGCCTTTCGAGAAGCAAGGTTGGTATAAAAAACAAACCCTGTCTTATCAAAATGCTTTAATAACACGATACGTTGAAAGGGTTGTCCATTTTTATCAACCGTCGCCACTGTCATCGCAGTTGGGTCAGTCAGTTTTGCTTCTACCGCTTGTTTTAACCACAGTTCAAATAAATCAACGGGCTCTTGCGGTAAATCAGCTCTACGTAAGCCCCCAAGGCTGTAATCACGACGAATATCTTCTAATTCCATGTAAATCTCACTTCGACTTGTTTGTTGAAATTGTGCTCTTTTGAACGCCCTTAAACAAGGGGCTAAAATAAAAAAGGGCCAAAACAGGCCCTTAATTTAAGGTTAGGTCCACTAATTAAGTAATATCATCTAATTTAAACATCTGATCATTCATTAGTTTTGTTAGTACTTCTGATTGATTAGAGAAGTTAGCGTCTTCTAATCCAAATGAATCAACTGCACCTTCAACAATGATTTCATGGGCGTTACCTGCATCGTCTGTAATGGATAGAGTTAGATCATCTCCGCTTTCAGATACAGTAATGTGGGAAAGTAGATCTTCCATATTAATAGCATCATCATCGCCACCGATAATTTCAGTTAAGTCAATTAAATCCTCACCTACAGTAAAGTCTTTGATGGTGTCAGTCCCTGTACCAGCACCTTGATCAACCCACTTGAAGATGTCTTTACCTGCGCCGCCTACTAAAATATCGTCACCTAATCCACCAATTAAAATGTCATTACCTTCGTGGCCTAAAATAATATCTGCATGTATATCTTGGCTAGGTGCAGCATTAACAGTTGTCGTCGCTTCTGAATTATTTGAAGATTCTTTTGCAACTGCTGAAACATCAATATCAAGAGTTTCTGCCGATGGATAACGAACAACTAAATTATCGTAATTAACCGTTTGAGTATCTTGGCCGGCAATATCAATCACCCAAATTTTCTCGCCGTTGATCTCTTTAAATTCTCCAAGAGGTTGGTTGGAGTCTTTATCAAAAATTTGAGCCCCTGCAGGAAGACCCGAGATATTAATAGTATCTAAATATTCACTACCATCTGTATCCATTACAGATGCGGATAAATCTAGTGTCGTTTCTGTCTCTTGTAGAATCGTATACGTTCCATCAGAATTTAGCTCAACAATGGCATCAGAGAAGATTAATCGCTCGATTTGATATAAGTGATCACCGTTATCTTCAGGTCTTGTATGGTCATATCCGGTATCTCTACCTAATGTGTCTGTTACAACCCAATGGTCGACACCTCCACCGTGTGCTCCACCTTGGTTTACGATTAAATATTCACTTATTTTTCCGCTATATATAACGCCATCAATACCAGAATCTAGAGGTCCTGTTCCTCCATAGATTGAATCGTTACTAGATCCACCAACGAAAACATCGTTACCAGTGCCTGCAACCAAGTCTCCAATCAAACTATTTACAACACCAGTACCAATAATTAAATTGTTCCCGTCATCGCCAAGCACCATTTCACCGCTATACACAACATTCCCTATACCAGGTATAGTTCCGCCATTAGCAAAGAAGTCTTTAATTGAATTTACATCACTTGTATCAAAACCAGGGCCAGCAATTACTGATTCACCTAACACAACAGATAGCGTTGGTTTATCTGCCGCGGCATTAACTATAAGTGTTGCAGATCCTGTTGAAGACTGATATCCATCAGTTACAGTGACTTCAAATTTAACGGCATTATTACTATCAAAATGTTTATTTTCTGCTGGAGTAAACGTTGCACCAGTCACTTCAACATCATTAAAAATCAGATCTAAAGAACCAAACGCTGGATCAACCGTAATATTAGTTAACGTAACATCGTCTCTTATCTTTAAATCCTTTAGGTTTAATGAGATCGCTACATCTTCATCGGTTGAATTAAATACTAAATCATTAACAGTTGGTGCGTTATTAATGTCTTTCGCGACCGTGTCGCTGATAGCCGTATCACTAGCACTATCGCTATCACCCGCGGTGTTGCCATCTTGGTCTATGAACGTCGCATTTGCCGTTAAGGTGCCATCCGCCAGCCTTTTCACGTCGACGTCATTAATGGTGTAAGTGCCATCGTTGTTATTGATCACCGTATAATCACCATCCACCGTGGCGGTACCATCACCGTTCAACGTCACGTTGAACGTGATGTCGTTTGCGGTGTCACCATCTTCATCACTGATGACCACAGTGGCCGTGCCTGAGCTCACGCCCTCACCGAAGCGCACCGTGATGTCCGCTTTTTCTGTTGCGTTGATGACTTCGCTGTTGTTGCCGTCCGCGTCGTTATTGTCCGTGATGCTCACGCTTGCTGGCGTGATGCCATTGACTGGATCACCGGTCTCTTCACCATAAGTCGTATCAACCGTCACGTCTTGCGTCGCGTTCGTTGTGTTGCCGTTCGCATCCGTCACGCTCGCCATCACGCGGTGAACCCCGTCTGCCAGCTCGCTGCCTTCCAGATCCAGTGTCCACACGCCACCGCTCACGCTCACGCTCAGTTTGCCGTCGCCCACGGTGTAGGTGTTGTCGCCCACTTTCACGCTCAACGTATTGTTGTCATCCACGTCCACCGTGCCTGAGATTTTCAGCGTGTTGTCTGTGGTGACGTAGTCGCCCGCCGTGCCGGTGTCTTCTGTGATGCCCGTGATCGCCACGGTCACGCCGTCGCCGTCGTTGTCCGCCGTTGTATCTAGCACCGTGGTGTCTGTTACTGTGACGGTATTTCCTGACGAGTCTTCTGCTTCCATGCTCACCGTTAAAGTGCCATCGTTCAAGCCTGATAAGTTTTGAGCGGTAATGGTGACGACACCTTCAGCGCTCACCGTAATGCCTGATGAGATCTTGTGCTCATTGCCGTCTTTGTCGGTAATGAGCACGCTGTTTACCGTACTGCCCGCCTCTACTTTTGAAACAAAAGTGACGCTTTGAGCTTCTTGAGCATTCAGTAACTCATCGCCCCCATCCACAAAATCAATGCCGCTTTCTGGTCCGGTAATATCGACTTGGATCTCATCACTCACCACGCCACTGTTGCCTGCTTCATCAGTCACGCTCATGTCAACGGTTAAGTCACCGTCAGCGAACCCTTGCGCTTTTAAATCCAACCCTGTGATGGTGACAACACCGTCTGTCACGCTGTACTCACCCGCTTTCAGCGTGTATGTCACCGTTTCACCATCGATGTTTTTACCGCTGATGACGATTCTGTTTAGCGTGCCATTGGCTTCCACTTTGCCCGTTAGAGTCACGGCGCTCAGCTCTGTGCCATTCAAAACGCCATCACCATCCACAAATTGGATGTTGTTCAGATCGTTGCTTGCGTCGTCGTCGTCCACCCCTTTGCCTGGTGCCGTTGTATCTAGCATCGTGGTGTCTGTTACTGTGACGGTATTTCCTGACGAGTCTTCTGCTTCCATGCTCACCGTTAAAGTGCCATCGTTCAAGCCTGATAAGTTTTGAGCGGTAATGGTGACGACACCTTCAGCGCTCACCGTAATGCCTGATGTGATCTTGTGCTCATTGCCGTCTTTGTCGGTAATGAGCACGCTGTTTACCGTACTGCCCGCCTCTACTTTTGAAACAAAAGTGACGCTTTGAGCTTCTTGAGCATTCAGTAACTCATCGCCCCCATCCACAAAATCAATGCCGCTTTCTGGTCCGGTAATATCGACTTGGATCTCATCACTCACCACGCCACTGTTGCCTGCTTCATCAGTCACGCTCATGTCAACGGTTAAGTCACCGTCAGCGAACCCTTGCGCTTTTAAATCCAACCCTGTGATGGTGACAACACCGTCTGTCACGCTGTACTCACCCGCTTTCAGCGTGTATGTCACCGTTTCACCATCGATGTTTTTACCGCTGATGACGATGCTGTTTAGCGTGCCATTGGCTTCCACTTTGCCCGTTAGAGTCACGGCGCTCAGCTCTGTGCCATTCAAAACGCCATCACCATCCACAAATTGGATGTTGTTCAGATCGTTGCTTGCGTCGTCGTCGTCCACCCCTTTGCCTGGCGCCGTCGTATCCAGCTCAAACCCCACTTCATTAGACCTTGGGCCAGTATCGCCTGTTGGATCGGTAATATCTGCTACGTATTCATAGCTTCCATCTGGGGTAGGAGTTGGTACAGTGATTTCTACCTTGCCATTTGTAATATCATCTTCAGTAATTAGATGCTCGCCAACCACCTTCCCGTCACCATCGTGTAACTCAACTTTGTCACCTTTTTCTGTGCCTATTGGTAGAGTTACTTCTACTTGAATGTCGTTTTCTGCATGTTTTTCATTAATCACTCCATTTTCATCAACTTCTTGAATAGATAAAGTCGGCGCGGTTTTAACTAAGCCATTACTTGGATCTGGAATTTGAAACTCTCCAGTCTCTCTATATGCCTTGTATTGTTCTGATAATGTTAAACTTTGTGTTTTCGATAGCCCAAGAGACTCTAATGAAGAAGTATCAAAACTTGTTTCAGCAATAGTACTTTTTCCAATACGTTCAATCTCTGTTGATGTAGTCAAACTTGAACCGTTATCTTCACCAGCAGCGGGAGCATCTGCGATAAGACTTGGATCCTGGCCATCAACAATTGCACTTAATATTGCATTAATGTCATCATTTTTTTCGGGTAAATCAATATTGCTAACCACTAAACTACCAGAAGAACCTTCAACAATAATTTCCCCGGGTAGCACCTTTTCACCTGGAGCAATTAGCTTTAAGTTACCGTTTTTATCAATAACAATTATCTGCTCTGCATTTATTGATGTATTTTCAGCCATGACAAAATCCCCAAATCCATTCATTCACACCAATCATCCCTTAGTTAACAATTAGCAATATATTGCATCAAATTTATCATATTATTAACAGTATCGCCACAGCATGAAAGCAGTGATAAACGTGAAAACACCGTAACAAAATTGTCCTATTACTTATTTATTCTCACTTTTATGAACCTCATCGCAAAATGTGATACTTATTCCATAATATATGTAAGAATAATCGACAAAAAACTTTTTCATAAAAATAAAAACAACCAAATCTCAATAATAAGACAGAATTTATTTGCTTTTTTATTCTCATTTTTAAAAGCTCATCAATTTATTTTATCTGACATGTGACAAAGTATTAATCACCATATTTCAACAGGTTAATTTTTGCTTTTTATATTTTTATAACGTAGCATTTCCAACATTTAAAAAACAAAAACAATACATAGATTTGACATGTACATATAATTATCGCTGAACTTTTCATACAATTATATGGCGTCTTAATTTGTGGTTATAAGAGTACGATAACAAGGAGAACAACATTGAAATGGATGAAACTGGCAACCAGTAGCTTGCTTGTTTTGAGCGTATCGATTCAAGCTCAAACCCTAGAGCAAGCGATATCTCAAACACTAACAACAAATCCAGAAGTAAAAAAAGCATATAACTCATATTTAAGTGTTGTTGCAGACAGTGAAAGTGTGTCAGGTAATTACCTGCCATCGATTGATTTAGATGCAGGCATAGGTTTAGAAAGTATCAACCCGGCGGATTCAACATTTACGCAATCAACAGACATGACTCGTAAAGATGCGACTTTGTCGTTAACCCAATTAATTTGGGATGGGTCTAATACAATTAACGATATAGATAGGACAAAAGCTGAATCAGAATCTGCACGTTTACAACTTATGTCTCTAGCTGAAAATAAAGCACTTGATGTATCGCAAGTCTATTTAGACGCAATAAAAGCAACAGAAGTATTAGCACTTTCCGAAAGTAACCTAGCAATTCATAAAAAAATCTATAAAGACATTAAAAAAAGAGCTGCATCAGGTATCGGCTCAACAGCCGATGTATCTCAAGTAGAAGCTCGTATCGCTCGAGCTCATGGTAATTTACTTGCCGCTCAAAACAACCTATTTGATACACACACGGTGTTTACCAAAATTGTAGGTTCACGACCTCAAGCTCTAATCTACCCAAGAGCAGATGCTAATACGCTGCCTTTAAGTCAGCAAGAAGGGATTGAACGTGCTTTTGAATATCACCCGGTGATCTTAACTGCTAAATCGGATGTTAAAGCCGCAAAATATCAATATGCTCAATCTAAAAGCACCAATTATCCAACGTTCTCTTTCGAAGCAGCTCAAACATGGCGTGATGATGCTGGTGGCATAGAGGGTAATAGTGATGAGTTCTCTGCCATGATACGTATGCGCTATAACTTATATAATGGCGGAAGCGATAGTGCTCAGTCTGACAAAAGTGCTTACCAACTAAATATGGCAAAAGATCTTAGAGACAGTGCTTATCGTAATGTAGAAGAAGGATTCCGTCTTTCATGGAGTGCGCTTGATCTTACGTTACAACAAAAAGAATTTTTAGCCGATCACGTTGATGCGGCCTCAGATACTGTCATCGCGTATGAGAAGCAATACCGTATCGGTAAGCGAACGTTACTTGATCTATTAAACACAGAGAACGAATTATTTGAAGCGCGTAAGTCTTATTTAGATGCCCACTATGCAGAACAATTCGCTAAATACAGAGTGTTGCATGCAACAGGAACGCTTCTACCTTCATTACTCATAGATACGCCAAAAGAATGGGACTCTAAACAATCAGAAGAAGAGGCTATATAATAATGAAAACAGTAATTTACCCTGCACTTATTGCTTCTCTATTTTTGACTGGTTGTGTATCTGGTGATAAAGACTACATTGAAACACCTAAGTCAGATCAAATCGCCGATCTAAGAGATGATGATTATGATGGTGTTATTAATGCTCGAGATATTTGCCCAGGAACACCACGTGGTGCGGAAATAGATAACGATGGTTGTGCTGAATATGTAGAACACTCTGATAAAAAAGATCTTAAAATTCTGTTTGCGAATGACTCTTCAGAGATCTCTCCGATCTTTAAAACAGAGATCCGAACCATGGCCGAATTTCTTGATGAATATCCAGAAACCTCAATTCAACTTCAAGGCTTTGCAAGCCAACAAGGAAATGCTGAATATAATATCCACTTATCAAAATTACGCGCTTCTGCTGTACGTATCGCGTTAATCGAGTACGGTGTAGACCCAGATAGAATTGAAACTGTCGGTTTTGGTGATACACAATTAACGGAAAAAGGAGATTCCGCAGTTAGCCACGCTCTAAATCGCCGAGTTGTTGCTAGCGTTGTTGGATTTAAAGGAGATGTAATTAACGAATGGAACATATTCACTCGTAAGAAAAAATAGCATCACTCCCATAGTAAAGTTTGAATACATTTTTAAACAAATCATTGCATAAAAAAGGCAGCCAGTGAAATGGCTGCCTTTTCATTAGGAGATAAATAATAGCTAGTTTGCTGCTTGTACTTTGCCTGCTTTCAATTCATTTAGAACCTGATTTTTGGGCCCATCAGCAATAATATGCCCCTTCTCCATAACAATAATACGATCAACAATATCTAGCATTGATGTTTTATGTGTAATAAGAATCAAGGTTTCAGACGGCTTTAAATGTGACAACTGGTTTTTAAACAGCATTTCTGAGCGATTATCCATACTGCTCGTCGGCTCATCCATTAATAGTACTGGAGGACGGCCTATTAACGCTCGAGCTATCGCAACGGATTGACGCTGACCTCCAGATAATAGTAAACCACCTTCACCTACCTGCCGCTCTAAACCTGCTGGATCTTGTTGAGTAAATGCCGTAACTCCAGCACGGTTGGCTGCATCCATCATTTCAGCATCATCGGACAGCTCACGGCCCAACGTAATATTATCCCTGATGGAACCATAAAACAGAGTAATATCTTGCGGTACACAGCCTATATTACGCCTCACGTCCACGTGGTGAAGTTGGGAGATATCGGTGTCATCTATTCGAACAGAACCAGCTGTCGCTTGATAAAGGCCCATGATGAGACGCTCTAACGTTGTTTTTCCTGAGCCAATTCTTCCGATAATCGCGACTTTCTCCCCCGGATTAATCGTAAGGCTTATATCTCGAACTGCAGCTACCTGTGATTCTGGATAATTAAAACTTACTTTATCAAGTTCAATCTTCCCTTGTAAAACAGGTCGATGAATATAACGCTTATCTTCTTCTTGCTCATCAGGCATAGCCATTAACTGCTCAATGATAGTCATTGACGATTTAGCTTGATTATATCTAGTTGATAACAATGAAATTTGAACTAATGGGCCAATTGCTTTACCACTCAACATTGTTGAAGCAATTAAAGCCCCCATCGTTAAATCGCCATTAGCAATAAGATAAACACCAACAATGATCATTCCTATATTTACGGCTTGTTGTACAAAACCAGCCATATTTTGAATTGAATCTGTAATACGACGGCTTTTGATACTCCAATTAGAAATATGAGTGACGGCTTCTTCCCATCGATACTGAAACTGACTTTGTGCATTAAATAGCTTTAATGTTTCTAGACCTACTAAACTTTCAATTAAATTCGCGTATTTCTGGGATGCCAGTCTTGAGCCTTCTTCAATTGTTTTCTTTAATGGTCCTTGTATGATTGCGGCATGAATAAGTAGTAAAACAATACCAACAATAGGAACCAAAACAATTGGGCCTGCCACTAAGTAAATAACGAATAAAAAGAGCAACGCAAAAGGTAGATCAATTAATGACGCTATTGTAGCGGACGTAAAAAACTCCCTTATTGATTCAAACTCTTGAAGATGCCTTGCAAAAGCTCCTACAGAGGGAGGTCTTGCCTCCATTCGGATCCCCAGTACTTTTTGAAACAACTTAGCAGAGATCAATACATCGGACTTTTTCCCGGCGACATCAATAAAGTAGCCTCGTACATACTTTAATATGAAGTCAAAAACAAAAACGACAAAAATACCAGAAGCTAAAACCCATAGTGATTCAAATGCCAAATTTGGCACCACTTTATCGTATACTAGACGGGTAAACATAGGTGTCGCGATAGCAAATATATTAATCAGGATAGATGCTACAAACACATCTCGATAAATATGTTTCGACTCAAATAGAGTACTCCAGAACCAATGTCCTTCGCGTTTTTTTAAGATCTCCGGTGAACGAGCATCATATCTAAATTGCTTTTTTAGTAAGAAATAACGTCCAATATATTGAGACTCTAATTCTTCAGTAGAAATAGAGATAGGCATCATGTCTGAATTTGCAGAGATAATTTCAGCTTGAGCGTTTTCAGCATCAAACCCAATCAAAACACAAGACTCACCGCCTTTAAGCAACAGTACTGCAGGCAACACAAGTTTAGGTATTCTCAGTAATTCAGCTTGATTCTCTTTCGCAACTAAACCCGCTCTCTCTGCTGCTCGAGAAAAGAGAAAAGGCGTTAACTTGCCGTCTTGCAAAGGTAAACCATTAATCAAGGCTTCTGGTGAGTTAACTTGGCCGTAATAGCGACCGACATAACACAATGAATGCAATAAAGGATCTTTCATTCTATTTACCTTTTACTTTTTCATTGATAAAAAAGCCTTGGAAAACATCCACATTATGCTCTGAAAGCAACTCTAATTGCTTTTTATTTTCAACTCGTGATGCGATTGTTGTAATTCCTAAATTTTGTGCCGTTCTTGAAATTGACGCTAAAATGTAACGCTGTTTTTCATCATTTAACTGATGAGTAAATAAGTAATCTAACTTCACATATTTAGGTCTAAATACTTTAAGATATTCAAGTGATTCAAAATTTCGGCCAAAATTATCAACACCAAACTCGGCACCAAAAGAGCGAATAACATTACATAACAACGCCGTATGATCTTCATTTTCGATAAAAGACGTTTCTTGAATTTCAAAATGTAATAAAGAAGCAATCGACTTATTGTTTCTTAACGTATTAGTTAACCAACGAACAAAACTTGGATTCTCTATACTTCTATTCGCTAAGTTTATTGCAACAGGCTGTGTTATCTCTTCTGCAATAATTCGTTCGATCATGGTTCGAATGACGAATTGGTCAAACTGTGTTGTCTCGTTAAGCTGATCTAATGCAAGGAGATATTGATTAGCCGAGTAACGTTGATTGTCTTTTTCGATAGCAGAAAAGACTTCTTGATGAAAGACAGCCCCAAGATGAGTGGTAGCTAACTGCAATGTGAAATCAAACAAATGTTCATTAATCGCTTCATCCACAAATTGCTTCCACTGCTGTTTACCCATTAGGTCATGTGCGCTTTCATCTGCAATATAGCCATAAGGTAACTCAGGATGCGAATGTGCTTGAGTTAATGCGTTATCCGCCAAAGATAATATATCTGTCGTTGTCTTTGTTGATTCATTAAGCACAACCCCTAAGTCAGCATCAATAGGTGCAGTTGCGGTTGGATCACCCTTTATGTCTTGTGTATAAGCAATAATGTTATCTGCCGCTATTTTTAATTCTTCTTCTTCGATACTTGGAAAGATAAAACCAAATTCACAAGCGTTTACACGAGTCAAAATTACATTCGTTGATGGCAAAGTTACTTTCAATAAATCAGACAGCTCTTTAACTTTAGCATCACCCGCTTCATAGCCTTCTTCTTCATAGACTTTATTAATAAAGTTAACTCTGAATAAGGCAACCCCTCCCTTTGCTGATTCTGCTAACCATGTATTTAATTGAGCCATAAAAAAAGCACGATTACCTAATCCAGAGATAGGATCAAGGTAAACCTTGTCTCTTAATTTTTGAGCTTCTTTTGCTTGTGATTGAAAGCTTTGTGCTATTTGGGCAGACATTGAATTAATGCCATTAATAACCGCTTCAAGATCTTTTGTTTTCGGTTGTTGTAATTCGCCACTAAAATTATTTTCAGCCACTTGTTTCATTTTAATGATGATCGATTGCAAAGGTGATAAAGCTCGCTTTACAACAATAGAAATAATAATAATCCCTAAGGAAATAACGATAAGAAAGGTCGTCGCAAGTTGCGTTAACGCATTCCAGAGTTGTTGATACGCATAACCAGGGTGAGTCACTATCTCGACTTCAGCTAATTGTAACCAACCACTCGTGATAATACGGCTTTCTGAAATGGTTCTAAATAAGTGTAAGTCTGAAAACCATTTAGGCACGCTATCTATAGCAAGAGGATAAACACGTACGATTTCATCATCAGTATTAAATAGAGTTAAACGTACCGCCGAATAATAACTACCATCAAATAGAGCATTGATAACCGACTCAGCAGCCACTTTATCTTCATTTTCTAGATATGGAGCAAGAGCTAAGCCAACTGTATTTATGGTGTTATTCACCTCTGAACGCTGCTGGTTTTCTAAAAAAGTTTGTGTACTGCGGAACTCTATCGCAAAGACAGAAATCATCAATAGTAAAAAGACAACTGTCATCCATGAAACTAGCTGTTTATATAATGTCATATCACTACTCATCATAATTTATAATTGGGTGGTTTAATCTCAGGCCTTCATTTCTTGCTCTTAAATCATTCCATAAACTTAATCGAGATGATTCTCCTGCCTGCTGTCCGTTACCTTTGCCTTTCATTAGCCATAGATGCTGACCATTAAAACTATAAATAGGTAATAGATCGGTTCGTTCTGTCGCTGGTTTAATTTCTTTATCTATATTATCTAAAATCAATGGTACTGATGAGGGGGTTGGATAATAAGCCAGTACCATGTGAAACTGATCAAGCTCCAATGCTTTAAGATAAATCAATCGCAATTTTTTATCTGGTACGCCTAACTCTAAAAGCGAAAAATATTTTGCTATCGTAAAATCTTCACAATCACCCGCGTTACTTCCTAAGAATTCAAGAGGCGTTGCCCAATAATCTGCCTTTCCCCATAAATCAATATCATTAACAAAATACAATTGATTAAAAAACTGATTAACTTCAGCTAATTGCTCTTTTTCTTTTTTTCCATCTAATTCTGAAATGAGTTCACGCCATGCATTCACTCGCCTTGCTGCCCTGTCGCCATATTCTTTTTTTACTGCTTTAATCCAAATATTATCTTGTTTTGTTAAAGCAATAGAAGTTAGAGAAAATATGGCAAAAGGGATAATGAATAACCATCTTGTTTTCACTATTTAGTACACTCCCTATGTTGCACATTACTCTTTTAGCGCTGAACCTTTAACTTGAACTATTGGTTTTACTAAATAATCCAAAATTGTTCGCTTTCCTGTAATAATATCAACCGTAGTTGTCATTCCAGGAATAATATAAAACTGAGTTTTCTTTGCTAAGTCTTCTTGTGATGTTCTAACACGAACTAAATAAAAGCTATTGCCTTCTTCATCTTGAATCGTATCTGCACTGATGTGTTCTAATGTCCCCTTTAATCCCCCATAACGAGTAAAATCATACGCACTGAATTTTACAATCGCCGGTAATCCAGGTCTTAAAAAAGCAATATCTTGTGGTGCAATTTTAGCTTCAATTAAAAGTGTATCTTCGGTTGGTACTATTTCAATAAGATCCATACCTGGCTGAATCACTCCCCCCACCGTATTGATGTATATTTTTTTAATCGTTCCCGTTACAGGAGACAACACAACCGTTCGATTAACTTTATCTTTTAACCCAACTTGAGATTCAGTTAATGCTGACAATTTATCTTGAGTCGTATTTAATTTTTCTTGCTGCTCTGAACGAAACTTAAGTGCTGCATCAATACGATTTAATACTGCCTCTTGAATCGCGGATGTTAAAACTGGAATTTTTAATTGCGTAGAAGTTAACTCACGTTTGGTATCGTTCACTTGTCTTTGAAGTTTCAATAACTCAATACGAGGAACAACCCCTTCATCAGCGAGTGGTTTAGTAATATCTAACTCTTTTTTTGCCAACCCATAACTTGCTTGCAAATTTCTCGTACGAGCTTTAATTTCGACTAAATCTTGTTGCTTTTGATTTACTTGTTGATCGAATACATAAATACGGTTTTTTAAGTTATTCATATCCGCTTTGTATTCAGCAATTTGACGTCTGACTACAATTGGATTTTCTTTTGCAAACGCGTCATCAAACTTTAATTTGTCAGTTGATATAATGACAGAGTCTTTCCAACGCTTTTTACTGTTCACATCTTGAATTAAAATACTGTCCATTGATGCAGATAATTGCATCGCACTTGCAGTAAGGTTAATCAGCTGTTTTTTTCTTTCTCTAAAATCAGAACGAAAACGAGTATCATCAATTAATAATAACTGTTGACCCTTAGTAACTTGATCACCTTCTTTAACCAACATCTCTTTGACTAACCCACCTTCGAGGTTTTGAACTACTTGCAACTGAGATGATGGGATAACTTTTCCTTGGCCAACAGTGACCTTATCTATTTCTGCCCAAGAAGCCCAAGCAACTGCGATGCAAAAGAAAACAACAATAATCCATAAGATAACTTTAGCGTTTGTTGGGGTATTAAGAAGTAGCGCAGCCGTTTTATCATCAACGAACTCAAGCTCTTCTTTATTAAGGCGGTTTAATCCCTTCTCATTCATTTCCAATTCCCTAGATTACAACGTCAATGAATAACATTTCGATTACATTAGAATATCGTATTTCATCGTAAGTCACTAAGGTTTATTAATTATATTTTGAAGTCTAAAGCATTATGAGATATTCGATGCTGTGAATTTACAGTGTAAATTGAGTAGAGATGATATCTTCAATTTACACTGTAAATCATAGTAATGGGATATAGAGGGTTTACGATTTACACTGTAAATTGGTTAGCAAGGATTTAACGAGTTCTCTTAGTTGTAACTCTGCGTTTTTCTTTCCTATTAAGTTGCACTCTTCTATAACTACTGGCCACTGTTTTACTTGAAGAATCTTAGTTACCGCAAGCTTCTTCTGTGCCTCAGATAAAAGAGCAAGAGCAGATAGATGACTTAAAATGAAATAACGAAGCTCATATTGCAGCAACTCATACCCAAGCCCACCTAAAGCAAAAGTCTCCAGCCTTTTATTAATAAGAGGCGATAATTTCTCTTTAAATGATACGTCCTTCAAAAGACTAAGAACGTCGTTATAATCAAGGCTTGAAAATGTCGACATTAATTGTTCAGGAAACGAAGTAGTAAAATAATCATTACCTATAGATACCCAAGAAAGTGCACGGTGGCTTAATGGTTTTATAGCTAATAAGGAATGGGTTCCACTGGCTTTATCTTTCGATATTCCTAAACGTACAAAATGAAAATTCAGTCTATACCAAAAATGGTTTAACTCCGCAGTAGATCCAAAACTAGTACTAAGATAATCGACCCCTTTGGCTTTGTAATTATTTTCTATCGCATTAATAAATTTGGATCCAATACCACGCTGCTGATAACTCGGGTCGACAGCAATACGCATAACACGAATACTCGATTGAAATGCTGGCTCATCAATACATAATGTTTGAGTTAATGATATTGCTGCTAAATGACCTTTTGGGCGTCTCTTACCAAGTTGAGCTGCATTAATAATATCAAGCTCTAACTCTCCCTCTTTAGAAAGCAAGGCGCAACAAACTAACTTATTAGTCGACTTTTCTATTCCAATCCAACAACGCAACGTGGGATCGGTTAATAATGAAATCCAATCATTTGGAGAGGTTTGATAATGAGCCGATACTAAAAGAGAAAATAAGGACTGAGAAAGCGTACTGTCATTAACTAACTGGGACACAGGTAAACAGTGATAATTAATCAGTGTTAACGGTTCAATCATATCAACTGAATCTACGGCATTATTATGGTTAAGTAGAAATACAGACGATAACCACCCTTCTAACGGATCGTTATTATTCCAACGAATGGGTTGTTTCATTTCGATGGACCGAAAATTTGGTCTTTTCTTATGAAGTTGTTTTTTGAACTTAATCTCAAAACCTCGTCCGGTACCTTCATAGCCATTAATAGTGGTAGAAAAAACCATGCGAGAATATTGTTCGACGAATGAAAGTAACATTGGCGCAGGGATAGCGGCCGCTTCATCTACGCATAATAAATCCAGCGCCAGGGGATGTCGAAGTAACTCATCGGGTGCAAGATAAATAATCTGAGAGTCATTAATCATTAACTGATTTTTTTGTTTCGTTACAACAGCAAGGTTGAGCTGGGCAATACGTTCGGCATGTATAAATATTTCATCGACACTTGCACGCTGTGGTGCGGTTACACCAATAATTAACGGTCGCTCCATCGCTAACTCAGCAATGGCTATTCCAATCGCTGATGACTTTCCTCTTCCGCGGTCTGCCGTCATTACAAGTGGACGCTTTGCATGACCAGAAACGACTTTTTGAATCGCTTTCACTGCTAATTCTTGATCCGCTGAACGATAAACCGCGTCATGCCATTTAGCGATATTATCGAGAGAAAGAGGACGCTCAGGTAATACGTAGTCGGTATCCGTTTCTTTTAAGCACACCATTTGAGCCATAAAGTACGATAGCCACTGACTAACCGCTAAAGAAAGTGAAGAGCTATCAGTACGAATAAAAAAAACGAGCCCCCCACCAACAACGGTTCCACATATTGCATTAATAGCATTCGCATTAAATTCATGGGAAATATTAATCACCAAATAATCGGTTTCTTGACCTAGCTTCTTTAACGCAGACTTAATAGGAGAAGCAACATACTCTGGAATAGTTAAATCACCGTACAACTCAACGTTGGCAAATCGTGAACTTTGCTGAGAAAAAAAAGAGTCTAGTAATGATTCGCACCATTGCTTTGAACCTTCAAGCAAAATCGGATAACGGATATAACCACTCTCAGCATAAGAAGATACTGAATTTAGAAATGACAGTGCAGAAAGCATTGCAGAAAAGTCCATTAACATAAGAAGATATTATGCGTAAATTGTAGCATGAGATGAATATTTTCTATCTATTAAGAAAAGAAAGTATGACGATACAAATCGAGAAAATGTATAATGCTTGCTACATTTAAGCCTTCATCATTTAGGAATGACCATGCATTTAAGTCAACTTACTCAGCCTATCTACCAAAAGCTATATCAAGACATCGAGCAATTTAGAAGTACCTTTGACTTAGCAGTAGAAGCACCTGAATCATTAGATGAAAAAAATGATCTTCTGCACACTTCTCTAGCAATTGAAGAACTGACAGAATTAGCAGAAGCAGACAGCAAGATTGAGCAAGCTGATGCGATTGTTGATACGGTTTATGTATTAATGGGTCGTGCTGTACATTTAGGTACTAAGGATCTTGAAGATAATTTAAGTATTTCATATTTGGTTGATCTTCTATTAAACGTAGCAAAAAACTTAAATATCGATTTTGTACCTTGTTGGGATGAAGTACATTCAAGCAACATGAGTAAAGTATGCAAAACAGAAGATGAATACCAGGCAACAAAAGCATTCTACGCAGAGCAAGGAATTGAATTGATGTCGACTGAAAAAGGTGGATTCATCATTGCTAAATGCGCTAAAAACGTAGAATTAGATAACAAAGTAATTAAGCAAGGTAAGGTTTTAAAATCAGTAAACTACCGACCAGCGGATCTTGCGCCGTTAGTGTAGTCTTAAAATAAAACAAACAACGATTCAAATACAAAAAAGAGCCCGGCTTAGTTAACTAAATCGGGCTCTTTTTTATTATTATAATTAATGGCTAATAAACGTATTAAGATACTTTTTGACTAATGTACGCCAAAATATCTTCCATTAATGCGTCATCGACTTTTTTCAAGTTCAGAGTCAAAGCCGAACCTTTACGTTTATATGAAGCTCGGTCTTTTACCAATTCAGTACTTAATGGCTTAGCCGCTTCTCTTTTTGGCAATAAATCTTCAACCCAAACTTCAATAAGTTCTGTCACTTCTTTCGTCATTCGACTCACGCCAAGCGCTGTAGAACGCGTCCAAACCGCTCCTTGTTCGCCGGCACACTGCTCAAGTAAGGTTTTTTGATCTTCTTCAGATAGCGTATTAAAGAGCTTATGAAGCTTAACTACGGTAGGGCGACCAATTTCGCTAACACTTGGGTACGCTTGAAGAAGCTCTAAAGGTAATGTCGCCGCTTTTAATGCGCCACTAACTAATGCTTCACTACACTGGCATACTTTCGCTAGCTCTTTTTGATCAGCTACGTCACCACGAGCAAGCATTGCATGCATCTCTTTACCACGTTCGTACAGTGATAATGGCTTATGAGCATTGGCTACATCAGAAAGAAATTTAGCGTGTTTGGTATTAATGCCTTCGGCGACATAAATTAAGAAGTCTTGTTCTGCCAAAATACATGACATACGACGACGACTACCATCAAGAACTTCAATTTTACCACCATCAACAATACGACCCACAGCTGGATATTGCTGACCACGATCACGAAGTGTCGTTAAAATATCTGATAAAGCATGTTCAGTTAGAAATGATTGCTCACGAGCATTTTCAGCAAAAACAACCGTAGAATCACGCACGTCTTTTGCTGGAATTTTACGTAATTCAAATGTAACCATATCTTCACCAGCAACCGCAAGTTCAATTACTTGAGCTTGAGATTTTGCTGCTTTTTGTGCTTCAACTGGTGTTGTTGCTCGGCGTTTATTTGTTTTTCCAAACAGCTTTGCGTTTAGATCAGAAGTTTTAATTGCCATGGATTAGTACTCCCCTTTATTTAACGAATTCCAGTGACTATGAAGAACACGCTCAAACTCTAATGCACTTTTCTTCACTGCATCTTGAGCAACAGCTAACGTTTTCTTACCACCTTCAAAGTCAGCCGCGGTTAAATCAAAAACAGTACTGTAAGTATCTGCACAAATTTCAAATGCACGACTTCTTGGAATCGTCGCCATCATCACTTGATCCGCCAATAAATAATTCATTTCAGTTAGTACCGAAACTTGTTTTTTATTATCATCTTCAAACATCGTTGGCATCAGGCGAACAAATTCTAGTCCATGCCAATCTTCAGGGAACATTTCATATACAGTTGGTAGATGTTGGAAAAAGTTAACTGTCGATGCCCAGTCTAAACGCTTTGCTGCACATGGAATTAACAGTGAATTCGATGCATACATTGCATTCCAAACTAATGGGTCAACATGTGGACCAGTGTCAATCATGATCACATCAAACTGATCTGCAATTGGGTCTATAACCTTTTCTTTTAATAACTTAACAATATCTAATGAACCATTTGTTGATAGGTCTTGCCACGCTTCTGCATTAAACATCGCATCTTCAGGGAAAGCAGAAATAGTCTTCAAGTTCGGATATTGTGTATTTAGAAGTACATTTTTAGCCATAAACTGACCATCAATAACTTCATTTTCAGGGACATTATCCAGCATAATATCAACAGCTGAATAGATGGTATCTTGCTCTGAAACGCTAATTTGAGGGTTTAAGAAAAGACGTAGTGACCCTTGAGGATCCAAATCGATTAAACAAATACGGTAACGCTTTTCCAAATTTAGCGCCAAACAAGCAGCAAGATGTACTGCACTCATTGACTTACCAGTACCACCTTTTTGGTTTTGAACATTTACAACCCAAGGCTTATTACCTGCATTTTTTTTCTGTTCATGAAACGCAGGCATTCCAGCTGCATCCATCAACATATGCGCTTCTGTTAATGAGATAGAATAATGGTTAGCATTATTTTTAGTAAATTGGTGTCCCTCAGATTCTAATCGAGTAATTGCTTCATCCAATTTTCTTCTTGTTAACCCAGAACGAGTTTCCATCATAGCTTTCGACATTGGAGGGAAATGTTCGTTATTTCTTTCTTCAAGAACCAATTCAATACGATCAGACTGAACTTGTTGCGTCTGCTCGGCCAATGCAGCCAAATTGGCAATGGTTTTTTCTCTATTCATAATATTCGCCAGTAATGTAACTATAAAAAGAATTGTACAGCAATAAAGGTTTATATCAACAAATTGCTGAACATATATTTAATTATGTGATATTCATTAAAAAGAAAAAATAACTAACAAAGCTGTCATTTATGTTAAATTTAAATACCAATTTATAGCGATAATTACCAAGAATAAATCAATTAGAAAAAGTGTTACAGCGTCACCAATTGGTGATTTACAGTGTAAATTTTACGGAAGCGTGATATTCAATAGCTAAATTACGGCTTATGTACTTTCAATAAAAAAAGCAAAAATAAAATAAGAAAAATGCGCTCAATAATTAACACATGGTTCAATACAAAATATACAAATTGAAGCATGATCAAGGGTAAAAATAGCAATAATAACGGTAATATAGACTGTAAATTGAAAACCTATAATAAGAAGCATGATCAAGAACTTCAAGATGACGGAAGCATGAAATGGGACACTTAACTTACAGAGAATGTATATTCAATAAGGCTTCATAGAAGATCGATACATCGAAATAAAAGTAGATCAAACAAATAAAGTAACTTGATCATTCTTCTGGATCTAAAATAAACCAACTGCAATTAAAAAAATGGATATTTACAAAAGGTAATTTAATAAAAAAACCAAATAACAGCTCATTTAGATCTAATTCAAGATCAAAAAATAATTTATCTTCTTTTTTAAAGGCAAAATCAGCTTATAACCGCTATAACTGTGGATAACTTGTGATTAGTTCATGATCATTCTTCAGTAAAATAGATGATCATTGATTCAGAAACACTATGATCATGCTTTTATCTTTTAATGATCATTGATCCATTCATATATTGATCATGCTTTCATTAAAGTCTTGATCATGCTTTCAAGCTTGTATTTTTTTACTTGTGTATAAACAATAACTTGCGAGCAAATTACTGACCAGATCATAGATCAATATAATCATAAAGATCAGTAATAATCATAAAGATCAGTTTAAAAGAATAATAATTTTTTTCTTTCTTTAAAGATCCAATTCATTTAATCTATGCGAAAGAATGATTAAAATACAATGAATGTCAGTTGAAAATGAATCATATAAAAACTACAGATAACAAAAAGATCTATATCCCTCTTCCTAGAGATCACAAGGGGGGGCACTTATTTGAAATACCAACAAATCTAGTTGATTGGATCGCCCAATACCAACATTTTAAAGGTGTCACAAAAAGTATCTTAGAATTAATGAATCTAATTTCATTAAAAGGTTTTTCGTCACCTGACGGTTTAGTTTCCACAACTGAAATCATTGAAGCAACAGATGGACATTTAACCAGAGCGGCTATTCAACAACGATTAAGAACAGCAGTAAGTATTGGTTTATTCGAACAATCCCCTGTTCGATTTGAACAAGGGCTTGCTGGAAAAACCATGCTTCATAAATTTATCAATCCATCTCATTTAATTTCTACTTTAGGAATTACAAGCTTAAAATCTGAACAAAGTCATGAACAAGAAAAACAAAAACGTTCAAAAGCTCTAGCTCAAACACAAGTTAATCGCCAATTTTTAACAGAGCATGGATTAAGCATTCCACCAAGTATGCGTGATGAGGCGGATCAATTTGTAGTATCACCAACAAATTGGGCAGGTATTATAGATCAAGCTTTAGCGCCACCACGTACGCGTAAAAATTATCAAAAAGCAATGGTTGCGATCTCTGGAACCAAAGCGATCATTGAAACTAGATCATCAAAAAACATAATGACAGTGGATGATCTTATGACACTGTTCGCTTTGTTTACGTTGACCGTTCAATACCACGATCATAACCAAGATGACTACCATATCCAAACTAAAACCATGGGGAATAAAACCCCAATTTATATTACGGATATTTTAACTTTACGTGGTAAAAAAGATTCCGGACCAGCCCGTGATTCTATTCGTGAAAGTATTGATCGTATTGAATTTACTGACTTTCAGTTACATGAATTAACTGGACGTTGGTTAAGTGAAAATATGCCTAAAGGATTTAAAAGTGATCGCTTTCGTTTCCTAGCAAGAACCATTACAGCGTCTGATGAAGCACCAAAAGAAGGCAAAGATGGTGAAATTAAGATCAAGCCTAATTTGTATATCTTGGTATGGGAACCTTCGTTTTATGATGAATTACTGACCAAAGATTACTTCTTTTTGTTTCCACCTGAGATTTTAAAGCAACACACCTTGGTATTTCAGCTCTATAGCTTCTTCAGAAGCCGTCTAGCGCGCCGAATGACAGATAACCTACTCCTAAGCGAAATAAATCAAAAACTCGCTCGTAACGTCGATTGGAGACGTTTTTCTCTAGATCTGATTCGTGAACTAAAGAAATTAGCGAAAGATAAAGTAACGGATGAATTATTTATTGTTAATTTATGGGGGTATCATTTGACGATCTCTATGCTAGATAACAATGAAAAATTGCCTGATTATCAAGTTGATATTCGTTGTGATCCAGAAGAAGTGATCCGTTATTCTCGTGCACGAACCACAAATGCGGGCAAACGTAACATGGCTCCAACAATGCCTAATCCATTACGTAATGAGATCATGCCTAAGCAAGAGCTTGATCAGCTTTCCACAATTATAGATGGTGAATTTGCCCCAATTAAACGAAATAGCCCAAATAAATCTGGTCGTTTAGGACGAAGAGTTAAACTTCGTAAACATTCAGCAGAAATCAATGCGGATGAATTAACGATAACATTAACGAAATACACCTCAGAACAGGCTTTAGAGAGAAGTATTACTGCATTATCAGCAATGACAGGACACAGTTCTTCGTCTATTTCTGAAGAATGTAAAGAACTGCTTGAAAAGCTAGATTTTCTACAAGTTGCAGGTGAAGTTCTACCCTACGAAACCTTGAGTAAAACGATCGAGTTTTATAACAGCCAAGATCAAGGTAAACACTTGTCTATTGAAAACTTGATTGCTGGGCTTGCTGTTAGAAGGAAGATCTGTAAATTAGTTTATCTACAGAACTATGATCAAGATGTATTACGCGCATTGGATGAGATGGCTGGGTAGTCAAACTATTGACAGCTTTATAGCCTTACCCTGACAAAGCGATGACAAAACAATATGCCCAAAGGTTATGATCTCTAACGAATAGACAACCTTTGTCCTTTACCAATCGAAAGATTGGCTCATATTGTTACACATCTTAACTTTTATTGGTTTCAATAATCGTATTGGCGAGCCTAGTGCTCGCCGTTTTTTTATCTATCAATAAATCCTCATCACATTCCCCGTATCTTATGGGACCATGATCATTCTTCCATTATGAAATAAGGCTTTAACGAGAAGAGTCCTCGTATTTTCTTTCATTTTTTATTACTCTAACACTCTAAATTACACCTTAATATTTTAGAAGTAGGTAAGCATGATTGAACGTCAAGAAACAAAACAACGCATGAGCCGTATCGTTAAGCACAACGGAACGGTTTATCTGTGTGGTCAAGTTTGTGCTGATGCAACCAAAGGCATAGCAGAGCAGACGCAAACAATGCTTGATAAAGTGGATCTACTGCTAGATCAAGCAGGCAGCTCTCGTGAGCATATGTTATCAGCAACGATCTACATTAAAGATATGAAAGACTTTGCTGAAATGAATGCGGTTTGGGATGCATGGGTACCAGAAGGTTACGCTCCAGCACGTGCATGTGTTGAAGCAAGTATGGCTCGTGAAGCACTGCTTGTTGAAATATCAGTAGTAGCGGCTGAAAAATAATAAAAATAGATAACCAAAATAATAACTTACTTAGTTTACTTTTGGGTATCTAAGTCAGATGGATATAAGGAAATGTCATGCTCAATCATTCAGAACCCGCGTTTTATCTTGATGGTGTAAAGTATCAATCTCATCATTTTTCTTTGCCTCTTAATTATGATGATTACACCGCGACCCCTGATCATGTTTCCGTTTATGCTCGAGAATTAGTAAAAGCAGAAAATAGCGATCGTGATCTTCCGTATTTAGTTTATTTTCAAGGTGGGCCTGGTTTTCCTGCTGCTCGTCCACTCAGTAATTCTGGTTGGTTAAAGCGTGCATTAGATCAATATCGTGTGATCTTATTGGATCAGCGTGGTACGGGATTAAGTTCTCCGATCACAACTCAAACGATCCAACACTTAGATCCGATAAAACAAGCAGAATATTTAAGCCACTTTCGAGCAGATAACATTGTTCGTGATGCTGAAGCGATTAGAAAGCATTTTAACGTTGATAAGTGGGCGATTATTGGCCAGAGTTTTGGTGGGTTCTGCTCACTAACTTACTTATCATTATTTCCTGATAGTTTACTGGCTTCGTATATTACAGGTGGGATCCCTTCTATTACACGTAATATTGATGATGTGTACCATGGGACATATAAGCGAACGTTAGATAAAAATAGTGAATTTTTTGCTCGCTTTCCACGAGCTCAAGAGCTGTGTGATCGCATTGCGAACAGCTTACTCGCTCGCTCGGTTACTTTGCCTAATGGCCAGATCTTCACCGTTGAGCAATTTCAACAAATGGGGATCTGTTTTGGTATGGCGGGAGGAGCAGAAGAGCTCTATTTCCAATTAGAAACTGCTTTTGTTGATGTAAATGGCCAACAAGAATTAGGTTATGGCTTTTTAAATTATGTACTTTCACAGCAAGCGCATTTAACTAATCCACTGTATGCGATTTTACATGAATCGATTTATTGTCAACATAATGCTTCAAAGTGGTCAGCACATCGAGTGAGAGAGAGTTATCCTCAATTTAACCACCAGAAAGGCGCTCCACTGCGTTTTACCGGTGAAATGGTCTATCCATGGTTCTTTGACCAGCTTGAAACGTTAAAGCCGTTAAAAGAAGCTGCAGAGCTTTTGGCGGCAAAGTCTGATTGGCCAAATTTATACAATGTTGAGCAATTAGAAAAGAATATGGTTCCTATGGCTGCGGCAACGTATGTCAATGATATGTTTGTTGAGTTTGATTTCTCTCGTGAAACGTTAAAGTCTATTCCTAACTCTAGAGCATGGATGACCAGTGAGTATGAGCACAATGGCTTGCGAGTCGATGGGGAGAAGATCTTATCAACTCTAATATCAATGGCTGAAGATATTAAAGCCATTCAATAAGATTATTTGTTGATCCAGAAGCATGATCAAGAAGGATTTAGCCTTTTGATCATGCTTCTGTTTTTGAGATCTATTTTTCAGTGAAGCGCTTTCTAGATATGCGGCTACCCGATTATTTTAATAAAATAAGGGATAATCAGCGCGTTAGCGAGATCGATAAAAAAGGCACAAACTAAAGGCACGATAATAAAAGCTTGATGTGAATTCCCATACTTCTGCGCCACTGCTGACATATTTGCCATCGCTGTTGGGGTCGACCCCAGTGATATACCTCCAAACCCTGCACACACGACCGCAGCATCGTACGTTTTTCCCATAAGAGGGAAGACAACAAAAATGGTAATACATATTGCAATAAAGAACTGAGCAGCCAAAATAATAAAGATAGGACCAGCTAAGTCGACTAACGCCCATAATTGCATACTCATTAAAGACATCGATAAAAATGCCCCTAATGCCATATCTGCTATCAGAGCAACCGCAGGTTTACGAGCAGGCCAACGAGTGCCTGTTAATCGAGGGTAAGAGGTTGGTATTAAATTAGAAATTAAAATACCGGCAAATAAGCAACTCACAAATAAAGGAAGATCCAACCCAAGCCCAGAAACCACTTCATTTAAGATAGCTCCTAAGATAATACAGATGTGAATCGCGAGCATAGCATCTAAGAAATCATAAGAAGTAATGTGAGTTTGTTTAGAATCTTGCTGAGTTCCAACATCAAAATTTTCGCCTTCAGTCGCTTTTAAATTGTGTTTATTAATTAAATATTTTGCAATTGGCCCACCCATTAAACTGGCAAGAATTAACCCAAAGGTGGCACTTGCAATGCCTATCTCCATAGCGGTATTTAAATCGAACTGCTCTCCAATTTTTGGAGCCCATGCGATAGCTGTCCCATGCCCACCAATTAAAGAGACTGATCCACTTAACAAACCAAAAACAGCGGGCTGATCAAGCAACAAAGCAAACCCTATCCCTGTGAGGTTTTGAATGAACATGTACCCAATGGTGATGGTTAATAAAATGATGAGAGGCTTACCCCCTTTAAACAGATCTTTTAGGCTGGCATTAATACCAATAGTGGTAAAGAAATAAACCAGTAAAAGATCACGAGTAGCTAAATCAAAAGAGACATCAATTTGTGTTGCGTAATGAAGAATGGCGAAAAGAACCGAAACAAGAATGCCGCCAGAAACGGGTTCTGGAATACTAAATTCTTTTAACCAGTAACTCATCTGTGTTAATCGACGGCCTAAGAAAAGAACGATGATCCCAAGTGTTATCGCTAAAAATGATTCGATGTGTAATACACCGTCAACGAAGTTCATAAATAATCCTTTACTATGAAAATATTAGAAAGATTTATCATAACTGGGTTTGCTAACGGCTTTTCTTCTCTAAAGTAATTCCGTGAACTGTTTCTAATTTTTATCTTGAGCTTTTAATCGCAATAATCATTCAATGGATGAATATATTAACGTTGATTAAAGAGTAAGTAGTCGTAGATATGGATGGTTTCTGACTGAGTAGGAACGTGTACATTTATCTGGATTAATTGTTGTTTGATCGTATTGACTCGAAAACCAACAACCAAAATAAGAATAAATGCGACGACATAGATAATGCCATTAGTTGATATGTTCATGCTGCACCACCTTATTGAAAAACAATGATAATGACCGCTGAAATAACCATAGTTTAATTATGGTTTATTTGCTAATGCATCATGATGGATTAAACCAAACATCTTATTTTTATCATTTACTATCGTTTCATATGATTGAATTCTCCCCTCATAATGCCTTTTTTAGTTTGATTTATTGGACTTATAGTTACTGATATTGAATAAGTAACGGCGGGTGATTGCATGAAAAAAATAGTGGCTAGTATTTCCGTATTGATGATGTTTCCAAATTTTGTGTTGGCTGAAGAGAATGAAGTGATTGACCCATCCGATTTAACTCGTGTTTATACCCAAGCGGCTATGTTTGTCACATCTGATGCTGATGTTAGGGTGTCATCGATGTTTACTGGAGCATGGAGTGAAGACACACAATTTGCGGGTTTTGTAGAAGGTGTTTTTGGTAACGATAAAGCCAAACAAGAAGGAAAAGATCAATTTGGATTTGATTACCAACGGGGCCGAGCACAATATTTTCAGGTTCATGCGATGGATAATCCATTAATGCCACGGGTTGGTTTCTCAGCCGATCTCATTCATCAAAATGGCAATGCTGGAACCACAAAAGGAGAAGGGTTAAAAGACACAACGTTGCTTTCATTAGGGGCCATCGCTTTGATTAACCCCGCTTACACAGCAGGGGTAATGGTGTTTCCAAACCTTGCTTATACCGTGGGTGACGTGTTTGGTGAATCTGCCGATGGGTATATGATTAATATGTTTGTGACTCAACCCGTTGGTGATAGCGGTGCCTTTTTACAACTATGGCCGGAATACTTTAAAGCAACGGGCGATGTGGTGGAGATGGAATCAAGCTCGTTTAATATCATGTTCAATGCCCCAATAAAATCGAATCGAACTCAATGGTTGATGACAAAATTAGAATACGGCAGTGCCGATGTTGTTTTGCCAAATGGATTCGAAATAAAAGGGGATTCAGAGCTTAAAGCGGAAATTGGTGTGAAATGGTTCTTTTAGTGATCTAGAGACCTGTTGATAAAGCGCCCTTATTTAACAAGAAATAAGGGCGCTTTTTTAATTTAAATACTGTTGAGCGTATTGACGTAAAAATGTCGTTAACTGCTGTATTTCGTCATTTAGCTCAAGCGTAAGAGGGTAAAAAAAAGAAATGCCAATTTGAAGATCATTCGATAGTTCTTTGATCTTAATTTCAATCAACTCCTTGTTATCAATATAAGGTTGAGCTAACCCTTTACTCATTAATGCCCAGCCATCATGTCTAACAAGCTTAAGTAGGACATCATTGTTGCTGACCAAACGTAAATCGGTGGAGACTGCAAAAATTTCAGGCATGGTGTTGTAATGATTTTCACTAATATACTGTTTTTCTAGCTGCAAATCATACAACGATAAGTTTGATAACTGAGTTATAGGATGCGTGGGGTTGCAGTAAGCCGAGAAACTATGTGTACCTAAATTCAAAAAACCAATTGGGAATTGTGTTTCATTCGATGGTTTATTTTGCATGATAGCTAACTGATGCTTACCTTCAACCAGAGATGCCAACGCCTGATCTCTGTTACGGTGAAGCCAATGAATTTTAATATGAGGGAATGCATTGGTTATAAATTCTTCCACTAATAAAATTAAAGAATTCGGCACAATAATATCGTGAAATATATCCAACTGAGTGATCGGTTGTTGATAATTATTCATCATACGTAAATTGAGTTTTTCACTGTTTTTAACCAACAATTTTGCTTGCTTATAGATAGCAAGTCCTGCCGGTGAAGCAATGGCTTTTTTTCCTTGAATATCAAATAATTCGATTGCATAGCTATCTTCTAATGCTTTAATTTGTTCTCTAATCGTTGTGCGATCTTTTCCTAGTTTTCGAGCTGCTTGGCTATAGCTTCCCTCTTCAACGGTAGCGCAAAATGAGGTTAAGTGTTCATAAGAAAACATAGTCACTCCAATGTTGGGTATCTCCCATCATAATGCATTATTTAGAACGTCGATTCATAAGTAATATGGCTTTATTACAGAGCATCACGCTGAAGTATGCCGTGGCTCACAAGTTGAAATTGATTATGAAAGGCAAAAATTATGAATCGATTATTTAAAATTTCTTCTATTGCCATTGCGATCTCTGCTCTGGTCGGCTGCACACAAACGAAAACACCGACTTATGATGCTTCTGCTGTTAGTCAAAATCCGATAATTCTCTATTCTTCAAATGAATTAATTACTATGTCAGACAAGACGCCAATAGGTGCAAATTCTGTGGTGGTTCAAGAGGGTAAAATTGTTGATTTAGGGAAAAAAGAAACATTGATTACAAAATATCAATCGCACCCAAGCTTTACAATTGATGATCAATTTGAAGATAAAGTAATTACCCCCGGTTTTGTTGAACCACACATTCATTTATGGCTCAGTGCTATTTTATTGGGTTCTGAATTTATTACACCTGCAGATTGGAATTTTCCATGGGGAAATGTAGAAGGAATACAAGGTAATGATGCTTATTTCGCTCGCTTAACAGAAATCGAATCTGAAATGAAAGATAAAGAAACTCCTTTATTGACATGGGGTTATCATAATTACTTTCATGGCAGTGAGATGAGTAAAGAGAAATTGAATGCGATCTCTAATACTCGCCCAATAATTGTTTGGCATCGCAGTTTTCACGAGTTGTATTTTAATGATGCAGCAATGGAAATGTTTGGCTGGAGTGAAGCCTCATGGACGGGAGAAGGGCAAGGTTACGCGCAATTAGATTGGGATAAAGGGCATGCCTATGAAAATGGTGCCAAAGTAATCTTGAATGACGTTTTAGAGTTTATGGTGGAAAGTGGTTTATTTGCCACAGGTATGGAGCGTACTCGTGATTATGTTCAGGCGGGGGGGATCACAACAGCTATTGATCCCGGTGTGGTAGTGACTCCTGAAATGTATGATCAAATGATTGATATTCTTATGGAAGATACACTTGCTTTGGATTATTGGTTGATCCCTGCGGGTAACTTTACTTATGCCATGGGAGGATATGACGCAGAAAAAGGCAAAGTAATTGCAGAGACTCAAACTCAAACTTACAGTGAGAATGAACAAGTCCGTTGGTTACCAAAATACGTTAAGTTATTTACGGATGGTGCGATGTATAGCCAATTGATGCATTTAAAAGAGGGTTATATTGATGGACATGAAGGTGAGTGGTTACAAACCCCACAAGAGCTTGAAGACAGCATGCGCCCCTATTGGAAAGATGGTTATACGGTTGTAATACACGCGAATGGTGATGTTGGATTTGAAACCGCTGTTGATATTGTTGAAACATTAAATTCGGAGGTGCCGCGTAGCGATCATAGAACGGGGTTTCATCATTTAGGTATTACAGATAAAGATGATATACCAAGGGCGGTCGAAGCGGGAGCTAACTTCAGTGTTAATCCATATTACACGCATATCTTAGCTGAATTATATGGTGAGCAAGGAGTAGGTAAAGAGCGAGCGGAAGTGATGTCAAGAGGACGCTCATTTATTGATGCGGGTGGCATGTTATCTTTGCATTCAGATGCACCTATGGCACCAGCTCAACCATTAAGTTTAGTGTGGGCTGCCGTGAATCGTATTGGTTTATCAGGTGAAACGGTTCAAGGCCCGCAAGAGCGCATTACGGTTGATGAAGCGATGAAAGCAATCACTATTAACGCTGCTTATACTGCCAGACTAGAAGAGACGGTAGGATCGATTGAGGTAGGCAAATTTGCTGATTTTGCTGTATTGGATGAGAGCCCTTACAGCGTAAAACCGGAAAGAATTGATGATATTAATATTACCGCCACAGTATATCGAGGCGTGCCAAAAATGATTGATAGTGGAAAAATTGGAATGCAACTAACGGCGAAAAGCCAAGCAGTAATGAATTATTTGAACCAGCACGAAGGCCATTCGCATGATCATGATATTTGTGAAACCAGCTTGTTGTTCCAACAAATAATGACTGGGAAATAAAATCATATATAGAAAAGAGCCACCTTAATTAGAGTGGCTCTTTTTATTTATTTTGAATTAAAACGAATTCAGATTAACGAGTTAAATACGCCGCAACAAAGCGCGTAATGTCTACCATATCTGATACTTTAATAAACTCTTCCGTAGTATGAACTTTCGCCATACCTGTAGAAAGGTTAACTGTTGTTAAGCCCCTTTCATTAAATACGTTTGCATCTGAGCCACCACCCGTTGGTTTAGTAAATGGGTCGATGTTAATGCTTTCAAACGCTTCTTTAATACTCACAACATGTGGGTTTTCATCTGCAATTTTATAAGCGTTGTATGCACGAGTTGAAATGATCTCGATTTCAGCACCGTGCTTATCAGCCGCTGCTTTAAAGGTTGACTCCATATGCTCAACTTGTTTCGCTAACTTTTCATCATCTAAAGAGCGAGCTTCACCTTCAATGTACAACTCTGGCATTACAATGTTTGTTGCTTGACCACCACGGACAACACCAATGTTAGCTGTTGTTTCTTCGTCAATGCGAGACAATGTCATGTTAGTAATGGCATCTGCAGCAACCGTTAGGGCATTGATGCCTTCTTCTGGTGCTAAACCTGCGTGTGCTGGACGACCTGTGATGGTTACTTTTAGGTTTTGTTGACCAGGAGCAGAAGTAATAATAGTCCCGATAGGGCCACCTGAATCTAATACGATAGCGTGGTTAGATTGAATGTAACTCATATCAAAGTTTTTAGAACCGTGTAAACCGCCTTCTTCATAAACCGTAAATGCAAGCTCTAGTGTTTTGTGTGCTTGATTGTTTTCTTTAATCACACGTACCGCTTCCATTACTGCAGCAATACCTGATTTATCATCACCGCCAAGGATAGTGTTACCTTTAGAGCGGATCACACCATCTTCAATAATTGGCTCAATACCATTACCCGGAGTAACAGTGTCCATGTGAGAGCTAAATACAATGCTGCTCTCTAATGATCCTTCTAATTTTGCGTAAATATTAAAGCCATTTGATACATGCTCAGGTACTGGTAGTTTTGATACCGTAAAGCCTAGTTCCCCTAATTGCTCTGCTAATGCTTCTGCAATCGCTTTTTCATTTTTTGATTCGCTGTCGATCTGAATAATATCTAGAAAGTGATTTACTAAACGTTCTTGATTTACTTGAGTCATGACTTCTCTTCTTTCATTGATAGGGAATAATAAGATCACTCTAACTAAAGAAAGAGCAGAAAAAGATGCACTGAATCAATAAATCGTCCGACTTATCTAGCATAGCCATGAGCTATATCTTAATAATTAAAAGTTATAACACAGAATTAATATTCAATAACAAATTGCAACTTTTTCCAAGCGCATAACTCTGATAACTATATTAATAAAAAACCATAAGAGGTTGATATGAGATCCCGATTAAAAATTACAACAGTTGCTCTACTCTTCGCTTCATTTTTTGCTGTTACAACAAGTTTCTTTTCTACCGCTGAAGACATGACTCAGCCAATGAAAGGGGACTATGAGGTAGCCACTCTCGCAGGGGGGTGCTTTTGGTGTACTGAATCTGATTTAGAAAAATTAGATGGAGTGATGGATGTTGTTTCAGGCTATTCAGGGGGAGATCTTGAAAATCCAACCTATAAACAAGTGTCATCAGGAAAGTCAGGCCACATTGAAGTGATTCAAGTGACGTTTGATCCAAAGATCGTTAGCTATGAGCAAGTGCTTGATCAGCTGTTTAGATATATGGACCCAACGGATAACCAAGGCTCATTTGTTGATAGAGGTCCACAGTATCGCCCTGCTATCTTTTTCCATAATGAAAGTCAGCAAGTAATTGCTCAAGAGTTTATGAATGCGATTGATGCAGCGAAAGTCTATCCAAAGCCTTTAGCGACAGAATTAATTGAGTTTAAAAAGTTTTGGCCAGCAGAAGATTACCACCAAGATTATTACAAACGTAATCCAATTCGTTATAAGTATTATCGTAATGGTTCAGGCCGTGATAAATATCTAGATTCGGTATTTGGTGAAGACAGAGAAGATAAACCAAAAACATTACGTCAGTACATTGATGAGCAAAAAATGGCTCAAAATGTTAAGCCATATGCCAAACCATCAGAATCAGAAATTAAGAAGATGCTGACTGAACAACAATATTACGTAACACAAAAAGAAGGGACTGAACGTCCATTTGATAATGCGTATTGGGATAATAAAGCGGAGGGGATTTATGTTGATATCGTCAGTGGTGAGCCGTTATTCTCATCAACAGACAAATACAAGTCAGGAACGGGTTGGCCAAGTTTTACCAAACCAATCAATAAAGCCTACATTACCGAAGAAGATGATTTTTCATTATTTAGTAAACGTACCGAGATCCGCAGTAAATTTGCTGATTCACACTTAGGGCATGTGTTTAGTGATGGGCCTAAACCTACAGGGTTACGTTACTGTATGAATTCTGCTGCAATGCGTTTTGTTCCAAAAGTAGATCTAGAAAAAGAGGGTTATGGAGAATACTTGTATCTGTTTAACTAATCATCTTAAGATAACTACATAAAGAAAGCCCCATGAGTATCGTACTTATTGGGGCTTTTTTGTCTCTATTTCGAGTAGTTTTACTTAATCTGAAAACTATATCCATATGTTTGTTATAGTTTTTAGTTAATATTGTCAATATCTTATTAATAGAATACTACGTTATAAATCAAGTTCATGATTTAAATCTAATTTTTGATAGGTTTTATAAATCACAGCTATAAGTACAAGCGATTATCTCTTATTATCTAAAATGTTTATGCTATGCCCACAGTATTTTAGGGGTTAAAGATAGAGT
This sequence comes from Aliivibrio finisterrensis, assembly GCF_008933155.1. GTDB lineage: Bacteria > Pseudomonadota > Gammaproteobacteria > Enterobacterales > Vibrionaceae > Aliivibrio > Aliivibrio finisterrensis. Next base: position 180,461 of record NZ_WBVP01000002.1, read on the forward strand.
ATGGTCAAGAGTGCATTAGTCGTAGAAGGTGGAGCAATGCGTGGCATTTTTGCTAGCGGTGTTTTAGACACTTTTATGAAGAAAGAATTTATGCCTTATGATTTCGCTATTGGAGTCTCTGCCGGGGCATCGAATCTAATAGGGTACCTTTCTTATGCACCTCAACGTAGCTTTGATGTCATTACGAAACTTGCAACCCACAAACGCTTTTTTAATCCTACACGATTTGCTCGCGGTGGTGATCTTGTTGATGTGAAATGGCTAATTGAGGAATCGAACAGAAGACATCCCTTAAATTCAGAGCGTTTATTTTCTTCTATTCCTATGTATGCGGCAGTAACTAATATTGACAGTGGTAACGCCGATTATTATCAAATAAAAGAAAGTAATTTAAATAATGTTCTTGAAGCAACAACCGCTTTACCTATCGCTTATAAATCAACACCTTGTTTCTCTGGCGGTTGTTATACCGATGGTGGCGTAGCTGACTCTATTCCGGTAAAAGAGGCTTATCGTCGAGGGGCGAGAGATATTACCGTGATCTTATCTCACCCTTTAAGTTATGAGATGAAACCTGCACGTTCACCTTGGTTAATGACTAAACTATTAGCGCGATATCCTCAAATAGCACAAGCAATGTTGGTTCGTGCTGAAAATTACAATCAGTCATTGGAATTTATTCGTAATCCCCCTGAAGGAACGACAATTCGAGTGATCGCTCCACCTGAAGGTTTTGCCGTTAAGCGTCTTTCTATGAAATCTCCTACACTGATTGCAGGATATGAAATGGGAGTGTCCGCAGGCGTGGATCATTTATCCAGCCGTGAGGGAACTTTTGGATTAGATATAGAAAACTGTCACTTTTGCTTATAACCCTATTTTATAACAGTTTTTTCGTGAGCTTTATTACTATATTAAGGAATGAATAATGACTAAAAAGCTAACCACAGCGGCAGGTTGTCCTGTTGCACATAACCAAAATGTTCAAACTGCGGGTAAACGTGGTCCTCAATTATTGCAAGACGTGTGGTTTTTAGAAAAAATGGCGCATTTTGACCGTGAAGTGATCCCTGAGCGTCGTATGCACGCAAAAGGCTCTGGTGCTTACGGTACATTCACGGTTACTCATGACATCACAAAGTATACAAAAGCAAAATTGTTTTCTGAAATTGGTAAACAAACTGAGCTATTTGCACGTTTTACTACCGTCGCTGGTGAGCGTGGCGCAGCAGATGCCGAGCGTGATATCCGTGGTTTTGCGCTAAAATTCTACACAGAAGAGGGTAACTGGGATTTAGTGGGTAACAACACACCCGTATTCTTCTTACGTGATCCTCTTAAATTCCCTGATTTAAACCACGCGGTTAAACGTGATCCTCGCACAAATATGCGAAGCGCGAAAAATAACTGGGATTTCTGGACATCATTACCTGAAGCGCTTCACCAAGTAACTATCGTGATGAGTGATCGTGGTATTCCTGCTACTTACCGTCATATGCATGGTTTTGGTAGCCACACGTTTAGCTTTATCAACAGTGATAACGAGCGTTACTGGGTGAAATTCCACTTTGTATCTCAACAAGGCATTAAAAACCTATCAGATGCTGAAGCGGGTGCTGTGATTGGTAATGATCGTGAAAGTCATCAACGTGATTTGCTTGAAAGCATTGATAACCAAGATTTCCCTAAATGGACATTAAAAGTTCAGATCATGCCAGAGGCAGAAGCGGCGACGGTTTCTTATAATCCGTTCGATTTAACCAAAGTATGGCCACACAAAGATTATCCATTAATTGAAGTGGGTGAATTTGAGCTAAACCGTAACCCACAAAACTTCTTCGCAGAAGTAGAGCAGTCGGCATTTAACCCTGCAAACGTGGTTCCGGGTATCAGCTTCTCTCCAGATAAGATGCTACAAGGTCGTTTATTTGCGTATGGTGATGCTCAGCGTTACCGTTTAGGTGTAAACCACCAACACATCCCAGTGAACGCACCTCGTTGTCCTGTACATAGTTACCACCGCGATGGCGCAATGCGTGTTGATGGTAACTTTGGTAGCACATTAGGTTATGAACCAAATAATGAAGGTCAATGGGCAGAGCAGCCAGATTTTTCTGAGCCACCACTAAACTTAGATGGCGCAGCAGCACATTGGGATCACCGTGAAGATGAAGATTATTTCTCACAACCGGGCGATCTATTCCGTCTAATGACCGCTGAGAAACAAGCTATCTTATTTGATAACACAGCGCGTAACTTAAACGGTGTGCCAAAAGAAATTCAACTTCGTCACTTAAGACATTGTTATAAAGCTGACCCTGCTTATGGCGAAGGTATCGGTAAATTACTTGATATTGATGTGAGTGAATTTAACTCGTAATTTATTCTATTAAGTAACTATAAATCAAAGCGTTGAGTATTACATTCAGCGCTTTTTTTATGTCTGTTTACATTGTAAATTTTAGCTCTCTTGCTATTTGAAAGGTGGTTATTTTATTATTTAATTCAATTTGGTTAGAAAAACCACAAAAACTGTCGGTATTTGTGTCGATAGACCTCCGTTATACTCCCCGCACTATTATAAGCCGCTAAGGCAAATACTCATTGCTCTGGATTTACGATCCAGCCTCGCAAAAAAGGAAAGTTACCCATGTCTCAATATATCGTTTGTGCGTTATACAAATTTGTTTCATTAGAAAATTACACCGACCTTCGTCAACCATTAACTCAAGTATTAGAAGATAATAATATTCGCGGCACATTACTGCTAGCAAGTGAAGGTATTAATGGCACGGTTGCTGGCTCTCGTGAAGCGATTAATACACTACTCGCTTGGTTTAAAGAAGATCCTCGTTTAGCTGATGTGGTTTATAAAGAATCAATTAATGACGTACAGCCGTTTAACCGTACCAAAGTAAAGTTAAAAAAAGAAATCGTTACTATGGGCGTAGAAGGTATTGATCCCCTTCATGTGGTGGGTACGTATGTTAAACCTGCTGATTGGAACGCGCTTATTTCTGATCCAGAAGTACTGTTGGTTGATACCCGTAACGAGTATGAAGTGGACATAGGTACGTTTAAAAATGCAGTGAATCCAAATACAGAGACCTTTCGTGAATTCCCTCAATATGTTGCTGAAAACTTAGACCCTGCAAAGCATAAAAAAGTCGCGATGTTCTGCACCGGTGGTATTCGCTGTGAGAAGTCGACAGCTTACATGAAAGAACAAGGGTTTGATGAGGTGTACCATCTTGAAGGTGGGATCCTAAAATATCTTGAAGAAGTGCCAGAAGAAAACAGCTTATGGGAAGGCGATTGTTATGTGTTTGATGGCCGAGTTGCCGTTAATCATCAATTAGAAAAAAGCCATTACGATGTATGTAATGCGTGTCGTTTGCCAATCACAGACGAAGATAAACAATCAGAGGCATTTGAGAAAGGCGTAAGTTGCCCTAAATGTATTGATCAGCATAGTGATGAGCAAAAGTCTCGTTTCCGTGAGCGTGAAAAACAAGTTCAACTAGCGGATGAAAGAGGCGAAACTCACGTTGGTGGTGACGCGGCAAAGTTGATTGAACAACGTAAACAAGAAAAGAAAGAGAGAAAACAGCAGCAGAGAGCATCTAAGAAGTAAATCGCACTTAATGCTGAGGTGAAGCGTAAAGAATGAACTGACTCGAAAGAATATAATGCGCTTTCATTCTGCTCATACTGAGATGCAAAGTAGATAACAAATGCGTAAATAAAGCATCGATTTATCCCTGTTCTTATCGCCAATTTATGAATTCTTGCTAGTTTTATAAACAAAAGTGAGGCGTTAACGTCTCGCTTTTATTGTTTATAAACAAGGATGAAATCATGACAAATAAAATAAAAATCAGTTCGCTCAGCATCGCTTTTATTGGTGCACTATCATCAATGGGAGCGCAAGCTCATGGTTGGGTTGAGTACCCTAGTGCAAGGCAAAACACTTGTTATTTAGATGGAGGCTTTTGGGATAATACTATTCCAAATCAGGCATGTCAGGCAGCGTATGATGAATCAGGTGCGTTTCCTTTTGTCCAACGTAATGAAGTTGCTGCAAACGTACCAAACTATAAAGACATGGCACATGTTCAAGCCATTGTTCGTGATGGTAATTTATGTTCGGCGGGCGATAATGCAAAAGCAGGCCTAAACGTAGGTTCTTCTCATTGGCAAAAAACGGCGGTTACCTTAGATGAGAATAACCAGATTGAGCTTATCTTTAATGCCACCGCACCTCATAACCCTTCTTACTGGCAGTTCTATTTATCTAATCCTAATTACGATCCAACCGTTCCATTAACGTGGGGTGATTTAGAGCTAATTGATACCTCAAGTAACGTACCTGTCGGGGAAGATAAGAAATACCGTATTAATATTACTCTTCCTGCGGATAGAGCTGATTCGGCCGTTCTTTATACTCGCTGGCAGCGTGAAGATGCCGCTGGTGAAGGCTTTTATAACTGCAGCGATATTTCATTTGATGGAACGGGAACGACACCTCCAGGACCGACAGATCCAGTCGACCCACCACCATCATATTCTGATTTAGGTTATTACATTAGCCAAGGATTTGGGCCAGTAGAATCAGGCGATACGGTTCGATTCAGAACATTTGATGCGACAGGGGCGGAAACAACAGACATCAGTTTAGCCATTAATGTGAATAATACGGCGACATGGTCAGCGGAACTGGCAGGACAATTTAACCAATTGAAAAATAAAGAATGGTTTATTGGTATTTGGCACCAAGAAATGAATCATTATATGTATGACACTACTAATATTTACGCTAACCGAGTGTTTGCACCAAGCGCTGATTTAAGTTACCAACTTTCTTTAATTAAAGCCGATACAACACCACCAGTAGAGCCGCCAGTTGAGTCAACAAACGCATGGCAAGCCGGTTTAATTTATAACAATGGGGATGTTGTTAGCTATAACGATAAAGAATGGACAGCACAGTGGTGGACAAAAGGCGAAGAACCGGGAACGACTGGCAAGTGGGGCGTTTGGCGTTAATAGAAGGCAATAAATGGATCTCAATTTAAAATGGTATTTTTAATATTTAAGCCCTAATTTAATTTAGGGCTTTTTGTGATAAGCAACGCTTATAAATGTAATAACGAGAGCTATTTAGTATTAATCTCTTCAATTTCATATTATTTACTCAACGACTAAGAATACGAATTCATGGATGAAATCATTATTATTATTTAAAATGAGAGTAATTATTAAACTAGCACTAAAATCCCTTCTAGCAGCTTCACTTTTATCTTCTACAGCCCTTTATGCGAATGTTTTAGAAGGTCATCGAGTTGGATTGGGCTTTAATTCCACAAGTATTGATGATATAGCTTTTGATGGAAAATATTCAACCAGTGGTCTTACTTTGGCTTATGGTTATGACATAAATGATATTATTGGTATCAACGTTTCTTTAAATAAAGGCAGCGGCACAGATTTCCCTTTTGACATTGATACATCAACCTTTAAGTTTGATACCGATATTGGTTATACCTTTCATATGCAAAATGCGTCAATAAAGCCTTATGGTGTCTTGGGTTTTGCAAAGTTTAAAGAAGAAGCCAGTGCTTTTGGACTAGATGCTTGGAAATGGGATGACTCAACTATCTTTGTTGGTATTGGTACAAGAGCTACGTTTAATCACCATTTCTATACTGATTTAAGATTAGATTTCATTAACTTAAAAGAGAGTGGAGATAATATTTTTGCTGATCAGTTCTCTTTTACTGTTGGTTATAAATTCTAATTAATGATTATTTTTTAGTATCACTACGACGTTAAATACCATCATAAAGCTCTGGATTTCTCCGGGGCTTTTTTATTGTGTATTAAAACATCATATTCCTCGACATTGTGATCAAGATCTCTGTATAATCCGCGGCTAGATTTTCTCATTCATCATACTTTCGTCCTTCATCTTGTGGCTTTCTATAGCCAAATCATGACTTGTCAGTAAACCCTAGGAATTATTTCGTTGATACAATCAAACAACATCACAATGCAATTTGGCGCAGAGCCTTTATTTGAAAACATTTCAGCAAAATTTGGCAACGGTAACCGTTATGGTTTGATCGGTGCGAACGGCTGCGGAAAATCAACGTTCATGAAGATTCTTAGTGGTGCATTAACTCCTAGTTCAGGCAACGTATCAATGACGCCGGGACAGAAATTAGGTGTATTAAGCCAAGATCAGTTTGCGTTTGAGCAATATAACGTAATTGATGTTGTTATCATGGGTGACAAAAAACTATGGGAAATCAAACAAGAGCGTGATCGCATCTATTCATTGCCAGAAATGAGTGAAGAAGATGGCATGAAAGTCGCCGAGCTTGAAAGTGAATTCGCAGAAATGGATGGTTACAGTGCAGAAAGCCGTGCTGGTGATATCCTAATTCAAGCTGGTATTGATGAAGCGCTTCATTTTGGTTTGATGCAACAAGTGGCTCCAGGCTGGAAACTGCGTGTGTTATTAGCACAGGCACTGTTTGCAAACCCAGATATCTTGTTACTTGATGAACCAACCAACAACTTGGACATTCACACGATTAACTGGTTAGCAGAAGAGCTAAACAAACGTAAATGTACCATGATCATCATCTCGCACGACAGACACTTCTTAAACTCTGTATGTACGCACATGGCTGATATCGACTACGGTGAATTACGTATTTACCCAGGTAACTACGAGTACTTCTTAGAAGCATCAAGCTTGATCCGTGAACAACTATTAGCGGGTAACGCGAAAAAAGAAGCAGAGATCAGTGAATTACAAGACTTCGTAAACCGTTTTGGTGCTAACGCATCGAAAGCGAAACAAGCAAGTTCTCGTGCAAAGAAAATGGACAAAATCACGCTAGATGAAGTGAAATCATCAAGTCGTATGAGCCCATCAATTAACTTTGGCGAAGGTAAAAAACTGCACCGTCAAGCACTAGAGCTTGAAAACCTAGGTCACGGCTTTGATGGTGAAGTTCTGTTTGAAGGTGGAAACTTATTACTAGAAGCGGGCACTCGCTTAGCTGTTATCGGTGAGAATGGTGTAGGTAAAACAACCTTCTTACGTTGCTTAGTGAATGACCTAGAGCAAAACGAAGGTATTGTTAAATGGTCTGAAAATGCGTCTTTTGGTTACTGCCCACAAGACAGCACGGCTGATTTTGATAACGATTTAAGCATCTTCGATTGGATTTCTCAGTGGCGTACCGTTAAGCACGATGACTTGATGGTTCGTGGTATTTTGGGTCGTTTACTGTTTACTGCTGACGACGCAAACAAAAAAGCGAAAAGCTGCTCAGGTGGTGAGAAAAACCGTCTATTGTTTGGCAAGTTAATGATGCAAGACATCAACGTACTTGTTATGGATGAACCAACTAACCACATGGATATGGAAGCGATAGAAGCACTTAACGAAGCATTAAAAATCTACACAGGTACTTTAATTTTCGTAAGTCACGACCGTGAGTTCGTATCATCACTAGCAACTCATATCATTGATATTAATGAGAAAAAACTAGTGACTTTCCAAGGTACTTATGACGAGTATTTAGACCACCAGGTTAAAATGCTACAGGTTAATATTGCTAAATAAGCGTATGTTAACTCGGTAGAATTAAGCATAGATAAAAACGCGAGACTGGATATCAGCTCGCGTTTTTTGATCGAAGTCTATATGCTTTTGTTCCATTACGATTAATCTCTCTCTTTCACTTCTTATTTATTATTTGGAAATCATTTGTGTCAGTAATTAGCGCTAACAAAACCGCCCCAGCAAATACCGTCGTTGTACTCGATTTCGAAACCACAGGCTTATCACCAAACCAAGGTGATCGTGCTATTGAAATAGGTGCAGTTAAATTAGAAAACGGCGTGGTGGTTGATCGTTTTCAAGGTTTGATGAACCCGGGATTTAGAGTGAGTTCATTCATCGAAAATTACACCGGTATTTCAAATCGAATGTTAGTCGATGCTGCTAGTTGTGATGTAGTAATGGGTGAGTTTGCTGATTTTATTCAAGGCTGTAATTTAGTCGCACACAATGCCTCATTTGATAAACGTTTTTTAGATGCTGAATTAGAGTTGATTCAGCGTGGTTATGAAGGTGATTTTGCTTGTTCATTACTGGTATCAAGACGATTAACTCAAGAGGTTTCATCGCATAAACTGGGTGACTTAGTCGCGTATCATAAAATCGATAATGATGGCGTATTTCACCGAGCGTTAGCTGATGCCGAGGTGACCGCCTCGCTATGGTTAGTACAGCTAGAAGCATTAGAGCGTGATCATGGCATTGTTAATCCAAGCTTTGATTTAATGATTAAAATAGGAAAAACCCCGAAAGGATCTGTGGATAAATTTTTAAAGAAGTACCGTTAATCGATTGTTCCTTATAATAAAAAAACACCTAGCTACTTAGATGTAGGTGTTTTATTTCCACCCAGAAAGCCAACGTTCTTGGTTTTTTAATTCTTCCCAATCAAGTGATTGTGTGCGTTTTGTTATAATTGCTTCTATTAAACAATGTGTTACCTCATTTTCCTCAAACTCAATTTCAGTAATTAAAAAATGCTTTTCTTTTTGTACAGGGTTAACCGCTGTCCATTTGCTATTTAATAGCTTCTTCGGGTTAATCTTATTCATCAGGCTTCCTTAATGTAAATTATCTATAGTAAGAATAGCTTAAATTTAGTTTTAGAGATGTTATACCATTCTGGATAAGTAGTTGTTCAGATAATTGCGCAGGAAAAATCGATTATAGCAAGGCATAAATTACAGTAACTAGTGGATCTAATTACAAAATTTATAACGCAGATATAATCGATTTTAACAAGCAAGAATGATCAAATACTTATGTAGATTGGTATTAAGTAAGTATTCCAATTAAACCAACGAATCCGCTACTGATATTTTAGTTCGTGCAGTGCTGTCTAAATACCTTTGGCACGCTTAAGTTTAATTAATTATTTTTATCGTAATGACAAGGCTAACTTGTTTTACATCACTGAGGGATAGGACCATATTTTATGACGTTGAGAATTCGATAGTAAACGCACTGAGGTAAATAGACGTTAAGTTAAATAATTGCTACCAAGGTCTTAAAATGATGAAAATAAGCATTAATCGAAAAAGTATTATTGCTCTTTTTTAAATGTATGGTGCTACTATTCGTTTCGTTAAAAAGCCACTTAAAACAGCGTTAATTTACAGTTTAAGAGTGTTTACCATTGATGTGTTAACGGTTATCAATGGTAAACAATCTACCATATGTATGGAGCAACAAATGAGTGAGCAAATTCTCACACTATCACAACTAGGCTGGCGTCCTTATTTTCAACAGCAACTGACTCTAGATGACTTAACAGATCTGCAGACAGGTCGAGTTATTGAGCAGCATCGAAGCAGTATTATTGTTTTGAGTGAGCAAGGCCAAGCAAGCTTATTACCACCATCAGGGGATGATCGTGTTTGTGTCGGTGATTGGGTATTGTTTGATGAAAATCTACGAATTCAACGCGTACTAGATAGACAATCTCTGTTTGATCGTAAAGCGCCGGGATCAAAAGTTGCGACGCAATTAATCGCAGCAAACGTAGATAGCGTCATGATCGTGTGTTCGTTAAATAATGACTTTAATCTAAGTCGTATAGAACGTTACCTTGCTATAGCAAAAGAAGCCGAAGTAGAGCCAGTTGTGGTACTAACTAAAGCAGACTTATGTGATGATGCAGATGACAAGCAAGATCAAGTTCAAAAACTGAATCGAATGATGAGTGTTTACAGTGTAAATGCACTTGATTCGAATGATTTAGTTGCTCTACATAGCTACTGTAAAAATGGACAGACTATCGCTTTCCTTGGTTCATCTGGTGTTGGTAAATCAACATTGGTAAATGGTTTACTTGGCTTTGAAGCTCAAGAGACTGGCGATATACGTGAAGATGACAGTAAAGGCCGTCATACCACAACGTATCGAGCGCTTAAGCTAATGCCGCAAGGTGGTCTATTAATGGACACTCCTGGAATGCGTGAGCTTCAATTAAGTGATTGCGAGCAAGGCGTAAATGCGACGTTTAGTGAGATTACTGATCTTGCTTATAACTGTCGCTTCGGTGATTGTACTCATACCTCTGAACCAGGTTGTGCCGTGCTAAAAGCGGTTGAATCAGGTGTTCTTGAAGAACGTCGCTTAGTCAGTTATCAAAAATTGATGCGTGAACAAGCAATTAATGGTGCAAGTTTAGCTGAGCAGCGTGCAAAAGATAAAGCGTTTGGAAAAATGGTGCATGGCGCTATTGCTGATGCTCGTTCTCGTAAAAAAGGTTATGAGTCAGCAGCCTATTAATACGGTATTGTAAATAACAAATACATGAATAAACCGCCCGTCTTTGATTAGAAGCAGCTCTTACTTTTTAGTAAGGGCTGTTTTTTTATCTGTAACAGCATGTATAAAGGTAAAATTAACTTAATCTTTATACAGGGTCAGGGAGTGACAAATGCTGAATGAAAAAACACTACTAACCATTGGGTTATTGTCTGAGCGAAGTGGAGTCGCACATTCTGCTTTGCGTTTTTATGAAACAAAAGAATTAATAGCGTCTATTCGAACTTCTGGCAATCAACGTCGTTATCACCCCTCAATGCTTCGTCGAATTGCGCTTATTCAGGTTGCTCAACTTGTCGGTTTTACGTTAGAAGAAATAGCCAAAGAGCTTGAAGACTTACCGATGAGAAAAACAGCCACAATCCAGGATTGGGAGAAAGTTGCCAGTAAGTGGCAAAAAGATCTCGATGCTAAGTTACATCAAATACAATTTTTAAAAGAGAACCTTACCGGTTGTATTGGCTGTGGGTGCTTGAGTATGGAAAAGTGTCAGTTATTGAATCCTGATGACATTTTGCACGAAGAAGGCAGTGGAGCGCAGCGGATATTATCGAAATAAAGAAAAGTAGGGCACTAGAGATAGAAAGAGCCAATATACACAAGAGCAATTATTGCCTTGATAAGATAAAAACCGTACCATTCTGTGATTATCGATTGAGTTTAGAAGAGAATACCAATATGAACCAAGAAGCAAGCATGATCACAAACCTAGAAGATCTAGAAACGTTTTTAATCTCTGTTGAAAATGGTGGTTTTGGTTTAACAAACGTTGCAGGCATTGCAATGGCAACAAACAATAAAGATGGTCGTCGCTTTGTTGCGGTACTGGATGATAAGCATCAATTACTACTGTCTCGTTGGGTAACAGAAGAAGTATTCCAAACAGGACAAGATTTAGTGCGTAATGGCCCAAGCCGTACCACGCATTAATTCAATTGTATTAGAGCTATTGTTTCTAATTAGGTTTAAAAGTAATTAGAAACAATAGAGACAAGTATCATGCAAATGAAAAAAGTAAATGTTACATCCTCCACAATCCATTCTTTGTCATCCCAACCAAGTATTTTAATTTTTGATTGAGTAAAATTCATTTTTAAATCTTCAAAATCACCATTCAAATCGTACATAATCAATCCTTCATTTTAGCCGTTAAGATAAAGTTATCGTGATTATTGATTTAGTAAAATTGAATAATTTAAAACAAGTGTTTAATTTTTCTGTCCATTATTCCGTGATCATTTGTGGTGTTGTTACATCCATTTGTTTGATGTACTTAGCGATAAAATAGGGTGGGATGAAAAACACCAGAAAATAAAAGGATTGATGAAAGAAGGTCGATGCGATTTCTTTCTCATGGTTTAGGTAGGCAAACAAAGCCAGCACATCCAAAAGAATATAAAGAGTGCTCAAAACAATGGAAATGAGTAAAACTAAACCGAGAATATCTCTACGGTAAACGGTTGGTATCGTCATTTTTATTCCCTCAAAAAATGTAATGTCGATCCAACTTACGCCTAATTCCTAGGTTGTTTTTTGAGCTACATCAAAGTTTAGTTTCTAGGTGTGGAAAGTAAGATTTACTATTTGATAATTAAAGAAAAGCCAAGGCAACTTCTTCACTTTTTATCTAATAAAGTATGGTTTTTTATTTTTTAATTCTGGCCGTAATAAAATCAACCGCCGCTTTTACTTTTGGGGTTGAGTAAGCCAATTTTTGATACAGCATATAAACACCAAGATCTTGATTTCGAGTAATGCTTAATGGCTCATTAAAATGCAATTCAATGAGATCATTACGCTCAAAATAAGGCTGCAACACCCAGCGTGGCATCATGATTATTCCTGCGCCCTTTATCGCTTTATCTGCCAACCATTGGCCATTATTTGTTGTGAGTAAACTTGGGGCCGAGACATCTTGCCATTCTCCATTTATTTCACTTAACCAAGGCGTTGGGCCATGCGGTGTTTTGAAGAATAAGCCTCTGTGGTTAGGTAACTCTTTTGTACTCTTAGGGTAACCGTAATGATCAAGATAAGCAGAAGAGGCAGCAGGGATAAACTGATTATCCATAAGATGAATCGCAACCACACGCTCATCTGGCGCATAGCCTCCACGAATTGCAATATCTACATCGTCTCTATCCAATTTGGAGAGTTGATCGTTCAACTCTACATCTAAAACAATATCTGGATATCGAAGGGTAAATTCATCCAATATTGGGGCAAGAATACGCTCACCAAAACCCACCATGGAGCTGATTTTAAGCGTGCCTGTTGGGGTGGTTTGGTAATCTTTTACTGCTTTGTCACATTGGTCTAATTGCTGAATTAGTGTCGTGACTTGGTTGTAGTACTGCAAGCCAACCTCTGTGAGAGAGACGGTTCGAGTCGTTCGCTTCAATAATTGAGCACCGAGAGACGCCTCTAGATCGGCAATGCGACGCGAGACAGAAGATGCAGGAACACCAAACTTTTTGGCTGCTGAAGAGAAGTTTCCCGCCTCTACCGTAGCGGTGAAGTATTTTAACGCCCGTAATTGATCCATAACTTTATTATTGCCTTTTTAACAATAGACCTTCCTATATTACCCTCTATATCTAATGAAAAACATAAGTAATACTGTAATCACTCGCACGAATACTAACAACAAAAAGGAAATGTTATGAGCCAGTATACTGAAATTCAATTGAGCCAACGCCCAGATGGAAACCCAATCGGCCCACAGCTGTTTGAAGTGGTAAAAAAAGAGATCCCAGCGGCTGGCCCAGGACAAATTCTGATTAAGCAAACTTATATGTCTTTAGATCCAGCCATGATGGGATGGATGAGCCCTGACACCAATAGCTACATTCCGCGTGTCGAGTTAGGTCAAGTGATGCGCTCAAGCGGTTTTGGTGAAGTCGTTGAATCAAACCATCCTGATTTTGTTGTTGGAGATTCTGTCATGGGCATGATGGGCTGGACGGAATATCTAGTAACTAACGGACAAGGTATTAATAAAGTTCAAGCAGGTGTAAGTGCAGAAATGGCACTGGCCGTGTTCGCACTTCCGGGTTTAACAGCAACACAAGGCCTGCTTAATATTGCTAAACCACAAGCGGGTGAAACCTTAGTTGTTACTGGCGCAGCAGGTTCTGTAGGTTCTATTGTGGGTCAATTAGCCAAAGCAGATGGTTTACGAATCATTGGTGTCGTAGGCAGTGATGAAAAAGCCGATTGGATAGTGAATGAATTGGGTTTTGATGGTGCTATCAACTACAAAACAGACGACTTAGAAGCAAAATTGGCAGAACTTACACCAGAGGGTGTAGACGTGTTTTTTGAAAATACAGGTGGCCCAATTCAACACCATATTTTTAATCGCATGAACACGCACGGGCGAATCGTTGTTTGTGGCATGATAGCGGATTACACCGCAGCAGAGCCGGCACCAGGACCAAACTGGATTAATCTGATTAAGAAACGCGTGATGATCCAAGGCTTCGCTATGCCAGATCATCTAGGCAATGTTCCTGCGCTATTAGAAAAGTTAACTCCATATGTGATGCAAGGAAAGGTGAAATACCGAACTCACCAATTGGATGGCTTAGAAAGCGCAATGTCTGGTTTGAATATGTTCTTTACCGGTGAAAACAAAGGCAAGCTGCTCGTTAAGCTGTAAGACAGCGGTTATCTTATTTGAATAAAAAATCCGAGAGTGATTATGCTCTCGGATTTTTTATAGCGATTTAAACGTAAATATAGAAGAACAAGTGAGATTAAATACAAACGACAAAAACCTTGCTCTTCATAGGGAGAAAAGTCTGGTTTCATAAAATGGAAGTGGTAGCATGATCTGGTATGTTATTTAAGGGATAGAAAAATGGTTACGACCACTCCAACACGTTTTAAAGTGAAAGTGAACACACATAAAGGAAGCTCTTATTGGACACTTAGCGGTTCCACCACCATTCTTGAAGATGCGGTGGTATTTACGATGGAATCCATGCCTGATTTCTTTAGGCAATCTCTTGAACAGGATTTTATTGAATTACTGCCTGTTGAATAAAAGCAATAAATACAGTGCTGTAAGCGTAAAGGACAACCATACATTTAATGGTTGTCCTGTTTATACCTAATCGATAATTAGATAGCCTACTAACTTGCTAATCTCATATTTTAAATTATCAAAGTATGGGTTCCATGTCAGTCGGGCATAAACTTTTCCTTCTTCTTGATAACCCCATGCCGAGAACCACACATTTTCACCTTGTTTACAGGATTGGGTTTGTTCTTCATCTAAACTGTTGGTACAGATAAGCTTTTCTGCTTCTTTCCCATAATAGCTATTGTTAGGCGAAAATAATGGGCTCATGTGTGATGCTGTACTGATGTGTAAAGCGTCTAATTTCATAGAGTAGGCTTGAGTTCGTTGCTTTATTCGCAAACTGTGTTGATCGCCGTACCAAATCAAGTGATTGTTAGGGTTTACAAATTTATCTGCGAAAAATTCCGTGGTCGCTTGTGAATTGATAATGCTGTCGGCTTCACTGATAGCGATTAAAGTGGGCACTGTGATATTTTTATCAGAAATTGCTTTTCTAAATGCGACGGCACTGTCGGAGTATTGAGCCATACCATGCATGGATATAGAGCTGTACCGTGCAAAGTTGTTTTCTTTTTTCGATATACCATCCCAAAATACAGAAACGATTGAACTTAGCTTTTCTAATGTAGGGTTTAGTGATTCAAAACCGGGTGAAATAAAGATAAGACCATCAATACCTTCATTATTTAATGTATGAATAGCCGTTAAATTAGCGCCAGTTGAAAATCCACTTAACCACACTTCTTGATAGTCTTTTTTAAGTAGATTAGCGTAATGGTCAACAATGTTTTGCCAATCTTGATAGGTTGTTAAATACATATCTTCAGGTTTACTTCCATGGCCAGGTAATAAAAGAACCTGCACGTAGAAGCCTTGCTCTGAAAATGTCGTTGCAAGATCACTAAAGCTATATGGAGAGTCCCCTAGTCCGTGTACCAGTAGGATCGCTTTTTTTGAGTTTTTATTGCCACGCTCAAAGGGCATGTTCATTGCTAACTCTTTTTCATGATTATCAGAGATAAAAGCACGATGCTCAGAGAGCCAATCTTTGGTTTCTGCTAAGTACTGATCAAACGAGGGTTGCAGGTAATTGTAATACTGCCCAGATAAATTCAAAGGTTTGTTATTATTGGAAAAAGTTGAGCACCCGAGAAAAAACAGCGTTAAGCAGAGTACAGTTAAATACATAATGAATTTATGCACGATGATTCCTTAAATAATGAAAGTGACGATTAAACCTATTCCGCGGTTGATAATTTAATCTTTTTATCAGTCTTGATTTATTTGATGGAGATTAGCGGTTAAGATTATTCACCATCTTCTCTGAAACACGCTTAAATTCAGCGATTTCTGCCTCTGAAAGATCCTTCGACATCTTTTCAAACATCTTGTTATCAATCCCTGATATTTTTTTCATAATCTCTTTGCCGCTTTCCGTGATGCGAAGGCATTGGCTGCGTTTATCTTCAGGGTTTGGTTCTTTAATGATGAGCTCTTGTGTAAGTAAACTGCTTAGAAGGCGTGTGACTTGAGCCTTATCTCTATTTAAATAGTGAGCAATATCAACGGCTGTGCAGTGCGGTTTGTGGTTAATGATCTTGATAACTCGTACATGCATAGGTGTGATCCCAAGATGTAGTTCTTCAATGTGATCATGTAAATTACGCTTTAACGTATGCACTAACGTGAACAAACTATCTAATGATTCTCTATCAGACATAAATATTACCATTAAAGTTGGTTGATTTTATCAACTAAAAATATATAGTTGATATTATCAACTTGATTGAGCGTTCTTTCAAGAGGAAGTTCAAATCGGTTTGCTGTTAATCATGATGAAATTAAGATTATTAGAAGGTAGAACAATGATCCCTAAAATTAGAAAAGATAAGTGTTATCGAGTGACCATTGAAGAGATAACACCAGAGCAAGAAACAGCTCAAACATTGGCGTTTGAATTTCAAGATCGTGAAGATGTATTTACTATCGTCGATAAGCTAAAGCAAATGAGTGGCTTAGAGCCAGAAGTATCAACGAGAGTTGGGGTTGCGTTACGTCTACTAGGCCCTGTTATGATGGCAAATCGTAAACATGAATTGTTTGCTGATTTTATGCCGCACTTTAAAACCTTTATGCAAAACTTGAAGAATAAAGTGAAAGGCAAATAAGAAAGTAATGTTTTAAGAGCATATTGAAAACCTAAAGCCGAGTGAGAGAGACACTCGGATTTTTGTGTATGGTGGACACGCTTGTGGAAGTACCACCGCATATCGCTGCTGGTCAATTCATCGAAAAATTATCAATGAATCACCTACCTGAACCTTCGTGACAGCTTAATATAAAGCAACAAAGATAAAATAATGGCACCACCACCGAACATTTTTTGCGTTTCTAACACTTCATTCAGTAAGGTAACACTGATCAGTAATGTCCAGATAGGTTCTAAGATCATAATCAGTGAGGCGGTTTCTATCTCTACCGAAAATTGCCCAAGAGTTTGAGCGAGATAACGAATGGCCGTTGCCACAATGGTTGAGATTAAAAACCAAAAAATAGCATGCTCTGTGAGTTCAAATGGCGCATGTGAATTAAATGATGCATATAAACAGCCGCTAATTCCCACAACAAACATTTGAACGCAAATGGATAATAACGGTGTGATAGAACCAATAACACGCTTGTTTAATACAAAGTGTAATGACAATAAAAGAGAAGAGAGCATAAACCCAAGTTGGCTTGGTTCCATTTTCCAACCATTTCCTAGGGTTAATAACATCATACCAAAAATAGAAATAGGCAAGGCTAACCAAAAGGCTTTATTGGGCTTTTGACGAAATAAAATCCAGGCAATCAGAGGGGCAATTAGCATGGCTAAACTCATAATAAATGCGCCCTCTGCTAATGACGAAGTGATAGCAACAGCATACACCCAGACTTGCAGAGCAAGCGATAGCACTAAACCAACGCCAGTAAGCGCAAAGCCTTGTTTGATGGTTAAGTTGCGAAGTTGTTTATAACAAAAAGGAAGAAGCACCAAACTTGCGAGCAGAAATCGTGTGCCAATAAAAATATCACCGGGAATCGTCATGACGACCATTTTTGATGCACCCCAGCCAATAGCGGCAAGAATGGTAGCCATAACCAGATAAAGGATTCCACGCATAGACGTATACTCTGAATATAAAAAGAAGAAAGGCAATATTACGTGATATAAAAAATAACCCCACTTAAATAAGCAGGGTTATATCATTTATTTAGAGTGTTTCAATATTAAGGCAATTACGCTTGATACTCAGGGTAATCTGTTAAGCCTTGCTCTGCACCGCCAAATAACGTATTTGGATCATGTTGCGCTAGAGGGTAACCGTGTTTGATACGATTTGGTAAATCAGGGTTAGAAATAAATGGACGCCCAAAGCTGACCATATTTGCTAAACCGCTGGTTAATGCGTGCTCGGCTTTCTCGGTATTGTAACGACCGGCATAAATAATAGTGCCTTTAAACGCATCACGAATCGCTTCTTTAAATTCTGCAGGTGTATCTGGCGCATCATCCCAATCGACTTCAGCAATGTGCATATAAACCACATTGAGTTTATTTAACAACACAGCGGCTGCGGTGTAGGTTTCTGTTGGTGTCTTATCAACCGTACCATTTAATGAGGTAAACGGAGCAAGACGAACGCCAACGCGATCATGACCAATAGCGTCAGCCATTGCCTCAACCACTTCGCCTAAAAAGCGCAGGCGATTGTCGATAGAGCCACCATATTCATCGGTACGATTATTGGCTTCTGAATCAATAAATTGGTTAATTAAATAGCCATTTGCAGCATGAAGCTCAATGCCATCAAAACCGGCTTCTACTGCATTTAGTGCCGCTTGACGATACTCTGCAACAACATCAGTAATGTCTTGTTTTGTCATTTCACGAGGTTCAACCACATCCACAAAGCCCGGTGCGTCAGTACCATTATCAATAAACACTTTTACGTTTTCTGCTTTTAGTGCGGACGATGAAATAGGCTGTTGTCCACCAATATTATCAGGGTGAGTAACACGGCCAACGTGCCAAAGTTGAGCAAAAATAGCACCACCTTTTGCGTGCACGGCGTCAGTGACTTTTTTCCAACCTGCTATTTGTTCTTGAGAGTAGATACCCGGAGTCCATGCATAGCCTTGGCCCATCTCTGAAATTTGAGTCCCCTCAGCAATGATAAGCCCCGCACTTGCGCGTTGTGCGTAATATTGTGCCATCATGTCGTTTGCCAAATTACCTGGCTGGGTAGCGCGAGAGCGGGTCATTGGTGGCATAACAATACGGTTTTTAAGCGTAAGGTTACCCAGTTGCATTGGTTGAAATAGTGCATTTGTCATGGTACTTCCCCTTGCCTAACTAACGGTTGTTATTTTGTATGGGAGTAAGATATACAAAAAAGAGAGTTACATGAAATTATGATTACTTATTATTTTAATAACAAAGTGTAATAATCCATTGTGGGAAGAGCAGATATTTGGAATACAGTCTGAATGTCGATGTGATTAATATAAGAGCTTTGGGTGCTGCGAGTAAATTAGGCTATCATTCATTACCCTCTAAATTTGGTTGATGTTGTTATGCCTACTTTCTCTTTTTCACTGATCCCGACAGGGGTTAGATTTATGTTTCTTTCTGCGCTTGGATTTGCGCTCATGTCGGCGTGCGTAAAATACGTGAGTAATTACGGTATTCCAGTATTTGAAATTGTGGCAGCAAGGGCATTAGTTTCTTTGATCATTAGCTATGCAGATGTGAAACGAAAAGGCATTTCGATATGGGGAAACAATAAGTCCTTACTTCTTGCCCGTGGAGCAGTAGGCACAGCAGCGCTTATGTGTGTTTACTACGCAGTGACGACCTTACCTCTGGCGGAAGCAACCATCTTACAATACGTCCATCCTATCTTTACCGCATTGCTCGGCGTTCTGTTTCTTAAAGAGCACATTCAAAAATCAACCATGATATGCATTGCATTTTGTCTTGTGGGCTTATTTGTTATGGTCCAACCAAGCATGAACAATGGCAGTACAAGTGAACTGCCTGTTTTTAGTATCCTTGTTGCGTTGTGTGGTGCATTAGGAAGTTCGATTGCCTATGTGATAGTAAGAAAACTCAGCCAAACAGAAGACAGCTCTGTGATCATATTTTATTTCCCATTAGTGGCGTTACCTATCTCAAGCGTACTGATTTGGAATAACTTTGTATGGCCAAGCCTGTTCCTTACCATGATCCTGATTTTAATCGGCATCTTCACACAAATTGGACAATATGGATTGACCAAAGCCATGCAAACCCAAGCGGCGGGTAAAGCGTCTGCTTACTCTTATGTTCAGATTGTCTTTTCTGCGTTATTAGGTGTTTGGATATTTAATGAGGTTCCATCTATTTGGACTTATATCGGTGGTGGTTTGATTGTGACAGGTGCGCTCATTAACGTATTTGGTAAGCAGTCAGTATCTATTCCTAAGAAAAATAGTTCACTTAACTAAACGGGGCTATTTACACCGGTCAAATATGAATTTTTTATCCTTAAATAATTTTTTTATTCATATATGGCGTAATACAGAGTGTTATAGCTATGTTTATGCCAAATATGAATTAATTTGCTAGGTTTTTTGTTCATATATTCATTTTTGGCATATCGATGTTTATCCCTTCTATGTAACCAATCAACACCTAATCTTCGGCACATCGTTCCATCTGGTTGTATATTGCGGCGTTAGCCTATCACGCCGCATTCCCCATTTTTCATTAATCCCCTGAGCGCCTAAAAACAGCGTGTCTGTGCCATATTTTTGGTTAATACCATCAAAAACACTCATCAATTCCGTATTATTTGGGGTAGGGTTCAGCATATCAAATTGCTCATGCTCGCCATTGCTTAAATCCAGCAAACCAACGCCTACTTTGTAATAATTAACACCTGGCTGAAATAAGGCTTTAGCAAGAGAGGTAGTGACGGAAGTCAGTTGTGTTGCATCTGCCGTTGGATAAGCAAAATTGTGAATTAGCTTTCTGTTCACAGGCTTTTCATCAAAAGGAGAGTTAGAGGCAAAACACATCATGATTTTGCACAGTGAGCCTTGTTTTCTCGCTTTGTAAGAAGCAATCGCCGCGTGTTTAGCTAACGCTTGCTGCAGTGATTCTAGATCGGTAATTCGGTTACCCATGCTTCTTGTTGAGAATATCTGTTTTTTATCGGCTCGCGCCACATCCCATGTTTTACAGACTTGGCCGTTTAACTCAAGAACCACGCGCTCTACTTCCACATTGAAATTCTTACGAACCAAACCAATCGGCATAGCGCACAATTGCAACGCGGTATAAATTCCCATTGTGTTCATACGTTTTGATAATTGGCGACCAATTCCCCACACATCACCAACTTCTAAAACCCCTAATACTTTTAAGCGCTCTTGCTCTGAATCCAGAACACAGACCCCATTGTATTGTTCGATTTTTTTAGCTGCGTGATTGGCCACTTTTGCTAATGTTAATGTGGGACCCATTCCAACGCACACTGGTAAACGGCACTCTTTCCAAACAGCTCGACGCAATTCAGAAGCATGTTGACGTAGACATTGGATAGCAGGGAAGCAACGTTTAAAAGAAAGAAAAGACTCATCGATAGAATAGATATGTTGCTCTGGTGCGAAGCGTCCGATCACCTCCATCATTTTGGCAGAGAGATCAGAATAAAGCTCATAATTTGAAGAGAGCGCAATAACCCCACGTTGCTCACATAGGGATTTCATCTCAAAGTAAGGTTTAAATTTTTGGATGCCGGCTTCTTTAGCCAACCGGTTAGCCGCCACGATCATTCCATCGTTATTAGATAAGACAACGATAGGGCGAGAGCGCCACTCTGGGCGAAACACTTGCTCAGCACTGCAGTAAAACGCATTGGCATCGACAAGGGCAAACATCAATTAAAACTCAATAAATGGCTAGGGCGGTGACAGCGTATCGAGCGGATCACCACTCCCTCAATGCTGAACGTATCAAAATCATTAATCTGTACCGGTTGAATGCTTTCATTGGCGGAGACTAATAAACGTCGTTGGGTATCAAGCAACTTACACACAAATTCACCGTTTAGATTAGCCACTATCACATCATGGTTTGATACCGTTACATGGCGGTCAACTATCAATAAATCACCATCAAAGATGCCCACGCCTTGCATTGAATCGCCACAGGCGCGACCAATAAACGTTGAGCTTGGGTGCTCGATTAACAACTCATCAAGATCAAACGCCAATTGAGAGTACTCAGCAGCAGGACTCTCAAAGCCAATAATACCGGCACTGGCAGAAATAGGGATCACATTCATAAAAATAACACTGTAATTATATACAGTTTTATTTTGGCCGTGAATGGGTTAAAGATCAAGATTATTCTGAAGCAAACGCTATCACTTGCACTAGAAAATCATCAAAATTCTTTTTTTTTCAATATTTAAACTAGAATTTTCCATAAATTTATTTTAAGGGCGATTTACCTCTTCTACCCCTAAGAAAAGTAATTTGAAATAAAATCAATGAAAGCACGAATGCGTTGAGGTTGGTACTCACTATCTTTATAGACCATATACATAGGTAACTTTACCGTTTTATATTGTTCTAATATCTGCGTTAGTGAGCCCGATTTTAATTCGTGTTCTACCATCCATTTTGGCATTGCAGCTACACCTTGCCCTAGCTTTGCCATTTGAACCAACATCTCTGGGCTGTCACTTCGTACTTGTTCTTTTATCTTAACTTTTGTCTCTTTCCCATCTTGGCTCCCATTGACGGCTGATTTTGTCTCCGTGTAAATACCGAACAACAGAGTCTTCAAAACCGTTATCCCAGCAATCGCTGTAATAGCTATGGGTGCCTTTAATGTGAATGTTTTTGTTGGTTACTACTTCATGAAGTAACTGAAACTTTGACCAGTGTTTTTCTTGCATAATAAACCTTTAAACTTATATAAAAATAATGGAATTGGCATTAATTTAAAATAAGTCAGTGGATTCTAGGCTGTTTCAGTAGGGGGATAAGCTTCATTATTATTGTCCTTACAATTTGAGAGGATAATAACACATTGAGTTGTTTTATGGGGTACTTCTGATATTTAGAAATATCGAGAGGTAAAAACAAAAAGGCATTAGCAAATTTAACTCTGCTAATGCCTAGAATTTGTATATTGAGCGTTATTAACGCTTATTCAACGTCGCAATCAGTACAGCTTTGTAGTGCGATTTCGTGCTCAAATACCGCTACCTCGTTACCGTCTTTTAGCAACTCAGCGATTTCATCTGCAACTTCTTTCTCATCGTCTGCTTCAATTTGGCCTTCTAGCTCTTCATCTGAGTAACCGTAGAAATTTAGCAATAAGTAATCTCGAGCTTCAGCTTTAGTACAAGTCACGTTTACTGAAAGATCCGCTTTAACGCCTTCTTGCTCGATAATTGCAGCCGCTTGGGCTACGACATCGTCTTTCATTGTTGCTGTTAACCAACCAAGATCAGTGTTTACTTTGGTTTTTTTACAGTTAAAACAAGGCAGTTTGTGAAAGTAATATTGAAAATTAGTCATGGGTAATTTCTCTTTGAGTGTTGTATAGCAAGATTATGCGTATTTTGGGGCAAAATACTATCTTAATTAGATTATTACTCCGAAACTAATCTTCAAAGAAAACGCCAGTGGCAAAGATTCAGAGCGCAGTTAATTAAATGCGATGATCCATTTTTCGCGTAATGGTGATGTAATGAAAGTGGATCGCTTAGCTCGTAATACCATCAACGCCCTTCAAATTGCAGATACCTTATCAGCTAAAAGTGCAGGTTTGGTATTTCACGATCTCGGTGATGTTGATATTAATTCCGATGTTAGCCGAGTGATTTATACCACCATTTCAGCCTACGCAGAAATGGAAAGAAAATACATTCTACAGCGTTGTAATGAGGGCAGGGAACGCGCTAAAGCAAAAGGTAGACGCTTCAGAATCGCATCTCTTCCTTACAGTGTCGACAGATGCACTTAAAGTGACGTTACGTTAAATGATATAGATTGAGTAAATTCTTAGTGAAGGTTATTAATGTAAATATAGATACAATTTCTTTAATTTCTAGAAAGCTGTATTCTTTCTCTTGTTAGACTGTAATCACTGCCTGCCATTCGGCCAATACTATCAAGCTTATCGGAGTCGATTCGATAGTTTGAAATTGCATCATCAGCGACATGAATCGCGCACACTTCTCCAATTACTAAATGTCCCGACAATGCTTCTTCTCCTAAGTCAACAATACGATTGAGTTTACACTCATAAGCAACTACTGCATTTTTAATCCGAGGAGGAGTGACATGAGAGCTGGCAACTTTTTCAATATCTGCGTATTCAAATTCATCCACATCAGCACCCACATTGTGGCAAGTTTTATTCATTGTCTCTAAATCATCATAGCTAACACTGTGGATCACAAATTCTTTTTGTTCTCGAATATTTCGTAATGTGTCTTTTGGCAGTTTCTCTTCATTAAACATCGGGTTAAAGCAAAGCATTGGTGGATTTGCTGACGCTACTGTGAAAAAAGAAAATGGAGCAAGGTTTACTTTTCCATCTAAAGACACAGAAGAAACCCATGCAATTGGTCTGGGTGTAATCCCTCCGATTAATAACTTATACATTTCGTTGGGGGTTAAACCGTTTGGTGAGAGTTCCATGATGACCTTCCTTCATATTTGATAAAAATGATGTGGTGCTCAACTATAATCCCGTCCGAAAGGAGAAAAGCAACACTTGATCACTCATACTCATTAACATCGAATCTTGCCTTAAAAAAAATGACTCATATAGTAATCATAGGAGGACATTTCTAATTGGGTCAAACCGGACATTTCTATTTTGCGCCCACAATCTCGGTGCGGACTTCGGAGGTTATGTTTAATAGGTATTTCACATTAAATATTTTATGCGTACTATAGCGTTTATCGAAAACAACTATCTAATAAGCGAGCTTTTAGCGTCCAACTAGCTTGATAAACGCCGCCAAAATTTCTCTTTAACTCGTAGTTCTAAGCTAGAGCAGCAAAAAAGGCCACCTTAAAACCATCACAAGAACACAATAAAACTGAAGCATAACTGTCATCTTCAATCCCTACTATGAGCATCACATAAACGGTTACTCATACTAAATCATTAGGGAATAAGATGAAAAAGCAATTGATAACAGGTGTTCTAGCGTCATTACTTTCAACGACAGCCATGGCAGAAACCAACATAACGTGGTGGCATGCAATGAGTGGTCAGCTAGGCGAAACAGTCAATACTATTGCTCGTGATTTTAATGCGTCACAAGATGAATACAAAATTACCCCAGTGTTTAAAGGCTCATACGTAGAGACACTTACCGCAGGCATTGCAGCTTATCGTGCCGACCAAGCACCGAACATTCTGCAAGTGGCCGATGTGGGTGCCGCAACCATTATCAATGCCCCAGGGGTTGCAAAACCTGTCGAAGATATTCTCGTTCAATCTGGCTATTCATTTAATAACAAAGACTACATTGCAGGGGTTCGTAACTTCTATGCAGACAGCAATGGAAAAATGGTTGGCATGCCATTCAACAGCTCAACGCCTGTGCTTTATTACAACAAAGACATTCTTGCAAAAGTAGGGGTAGAAGCGCCTAACACCTACGAAGAGCTAGAACAAGTCGCACAAAAATTAAAAGCGCAAGGCTACGCTACTTTCTCACAATCTTTAACGCCTTGGATCATGTTCGAAAACTTCAAGTCTCGCCATAACCTTCCCGTTGCTAATAAAAACAATGGTTTTGATGCACCAGCGACCAACATCATGATCAATACGCCAGACATGGCAATGCATTTTAACAAGCTAAAAGAGTGGTCAGACAAAGGGTACTACAAGTATTACGGCTCAGATTGGGATGCAAACCAACAGCCGTTTGAGCAACAAAAAGTAGCAATGTGGTTAGGCTCATCAGGCTCGTTTGGTGGGTTACGTAACCGTGTTGATTTTGAGTTAGGTACAACCTATCTACCATATTGGAAATCAGTCAATAAAGAGGCTGGCCGCACCTTTATTGGTGGCGCTGCCTTATTTGCCATTGATGGTAAGCCAAAAGAAGAAGAGCAAGCCGTTGCTGCTTTCTTTAATTTCTTAACAAGTCCTGAGACACAAATGTTTTGGCATAAATCGACCGGTTATGTGACGGTTACCAAAGCGGCTTACGACATGACAAAACAATCAGGCTACTACCAAGAACAGCCAGATGCAGAAGTGGGCGTAAAGCAGTTGAGCTTACCGGGTGGCGAGTGGACGCGTGGTTACCGTTTAGGTTTTTACTCACAAATCCAAGAGGTAATGCATAGAGAGTTTGATAACGTATTTGCAGACCGAATTACGGTAGAAAAAGCACTCGCCAATATCGATAAAGAAAGCAAAGTAATGTTAAACCGTTTCGCACGTTCGGTGCAATAACAAGGATTCACTGTGGTTGATTTCGGTTAGTCACAGTGATTTTTTTCTTTTTAATGTAGTAGGTTATAACAGTGGAACAACGACAACAATTTACCCACTCGGCGTTGCCTTATGCGCTTTTAGTGCCACAAATCGCCATTATTGCAGTGTTCTTTTTCTATCCCGCAGCCGAAGCGGTTTATCTCTCCTTTATGCTAGAAGACCCTTGGGGATTGTCATCAACCTTTGTCGGTTTAGAGAATTACAGCATTATTTTTAGCTCGGCAGAGTATTTAAGATCGATCTTTTTTACGGTTGGCTTTGCCATTGTGGTGTCATTTTTATCATTAGCCATCGCACTTTTACTGGCGGTGAAAGCCAATAATATTTTGCATGGTAAGAGTGCTTATAAAATCACGCTCACTTGGGTGTATGCGGTTGCTCCTGCGGTGGCTGGTATTATGGGCGGCTTTATTTTTAATCCTCATATTGGTGTTTTTACCGATATTTTTGCCAGTCTTGGTTGGGATTTTAGTTTATACACCAGTCCTTTTGATGCGACGCTAACCTTGGTTTTGGTCTCGGTGTGGAAGCAAGTCTCGGTTAACTTTATCTACTTTCTTGCAGGACTACAGTCTATCTCATTTGCGGTGAACGAGGCGGCAATGTTGGATTGCGAGAGTGATCGCCGTCGCTTCTGGACCATCACTTTCCCACTGCTTGCTCCTACAGGCTTTTTCTTATTAGTCATCAACTTAACCTATGCCTTTTTTGAAACCTTCGGCGTTATCGATACCTTAACGTCAGGCGGTCCGGGTGGGGGAACGACCTCATTGGTTTATAAGATTTATCGTGATGGCTTCATTGGGACAGACATTGGAGGCAGTGCGGCGCAATCGGTGGTGTTACTGGTTTTAGTCTTAATGCTGACTTGGGTGCAATTTAAGTTTATTGAAAAGCGTGTGCACTATTAATTCAAAGAGATGTATTGGTACACAGCAATGATGAGAATTTTATTATGAAACAGAATCAATGGTTCGATCATGTGATCCTAATAGCAGGGGCGCTTTTTATGATCATCCCTATTTGGCTAATTTTCGCTAGCTCTACCCACAACCCAAACACCATTATTAGTGATGGATTGCAGTGGTGGCCGGGCGGTAATTTTCTTGAAGTTTACGGTGAGGTCTGGGACAAGAGCGTCGGTTTTAGTACGGATGTGAATGCAAAATCAATGATCATTAACTCAATGGTGATGGGACTTGGCTTTGCCATTGGCAAGATCATTATTTCGATGATGGCCGCTTATGCCTTGGTCTATTTTCGTATGCCTTTTGCTTCACTGTGGTTTTGGCTGATTTTTGTCACGCTATTGTTGCCATTAGAAGTTCGTATCATTCCTTCTTATGAGGTGGTTGCGAACTTAGGGATGTTAAACAGTTTTTCTGGGCTCATTTTACCTTTAATCGCTTCGGCGACGGCGACGTTTTTCTTTCGTCAATTTTTTAGAACCATTCCCAATGAGTTGGTGGAGGCGGCGCAACTTGATAACGCAGGCCCAATTCGCTTTTTTATCGATATTTTATTGCCGTTATCCAAAACTATGATCGCCGCGATTTTCATCATCATGTTTGTGGTGGGTTGGAACCAATATTTATGGCCAATCATGATGACCACCGATGAGAGTTACAACACCATCGTCATGGGCGTGAAGCAGTTATTGAGTGATATAAGCCAAAGCAGTCAACCGCGTTACGACCAAGCCTTTGCTCTGGTTATCTTCGCCATGTTGCCACCGATTTTAGTGGTTATTATTTTTCAGCGTTGGTTTGTGAAAGGCCTTGTTGAAACCGAGAAATAACCGTGCAGATGCGGTGATGAAACCGCATTGCCAATACCTAATTTGTGAAGAGATAGAACGATGTTAGCACTTAAAAATTTAGTAAAAACCTACGACAATGGCCACCAAGCGGTAAAGGACGTTTCTGTTGATATTAAACAGGGCGAGTTCATTGTATTGGTTGGCCCATCGGGCTGTGGTAAGTCATCCATCTTGCGCTCTATCGCAGGGTTAGAGTCGATCACGGGTGGCGAAATTGAGTTAAATCATCGCCGAATTGATACTGAAAAACCAGCCAGCCGTGATATTGCGATGGTGTTTCAAAACTACGCGCTATACCCACACATGACGGTGTATGACAACTTGGCTTATGGGCTAAAAAACCGTGGTGTCGATAAGCAAATCATTGCTGAAAAAATTGAAAAAGTGGCAGAAACCCTCAAGATCGCAGATTATCTCGACAGAAAGCCTGCAAAGTTATCGGGTGGGCAGCGTCAACGTGTTGCAATGGGACGTGCGATTGTGCGTGATCCGCAGTTATTCTTGTTTGATGAGCCGTTATCTAATCTAGATGCTTCACTGCGTGCCCATATGCGTTTAGAAATTAAAAAGCTGCAACGAGAGCTAGGCGTAACCAGTGTGTATGTGACTCATGATCAAGTGGAGGCGATGACCTTGGCGGATCGCATTATTGTGCTAAACCAAGGCGAGATTGAGCAAATTGGCACACCATCAGAGGTGTACCATCAACCAGCAAGCACCTTTGTGGCGAGTTTTATTGGTAGCCCTGCGATGAACTTTCATCAAGCCGAGATTGTGAATGGGGTGATTAAGTTTGATCAACAAAGTGTGTTTTTGGCTGAATACGCACATTTACCTGCTCAGACAATACAGCTTGGAATTAGACCTGAACACGCCTTGTTAGAGCCAGTAAATACCGGGTTAAGTTTTCCATTAAGTGTGCAAGCGGTTGAACCGTTAGGGCCGAATCAGTTAGTGCATGGTTTGGTGGGTGGCAAAACATTTACCGCGTTAACGCCAGAGTTAGACTTTGCCACTCAAGAATCTCTGACGCTTAACGTTGCAAAGCAGCACTTGCATTTGTTTGATGAGGCGGGGAAGCGCTTATTGGCTGATACCAATATGTTAGCGCAAGCAAGCTAGATCATTCGTTTTAGATGAGCTCACTTTAGCTGATGGTAGAGTGAGCTTAACAAAAATAGGACTTTATTTTTTCTCGCAACCAGATATTTGCCGGGTTTTGTCGCTCTCTATTATGGGTGAGTAGGCGATAGTGAACTGGCTTGGACGTAAATGGGCAATCTAACACCTGTATATCCAGCTTATCGGCAAATGCGGTTGCGATACTTTCGGTCACCATTGCAATGCAATCACTCGCCGCGGCCATCGACATAAGCGACACTAGAGAAGTACATTCTGCGGCTACTTGTCGTTCACTTAGTCGTTCCTCGGTAAAATAATCTGCCATGTAAGTATCTTCACGGCGTAATTTCCAAGTAATGTGTTTCTCTGCATAAAACTGCTCACGAGTAACACTGCCTTCTATTCTAGGGTGTCCTTTTCGTGCAATCAGTCGGATCTTATCTTCAAACAGTGGCTCGGTAAAAAACGAGTGTGTTGAATAGTTAGATACTTCGATAGCAAGATCGGCTTGATGTTGATTGAGCGCTTGGATCAGTGCTTCTTCATTAGAGTGGGTTGGCTGCAATTCAATAGTGACATTACCCAAGCTATTGTCGGCTTCTAATTTAGGTAACAGCATTAACATCACAGGTTCTGAGGTGTATATAACGAACTTGCGTGGGTACTGGGTCGAAAACCCCTCTAACCCTTCTAATGCGTTGTTGATTTGAGCTAATGCAGGCTCAACATGACGAATTAATTCTTGAGCATGCTGCGTTGGAATAATCCCTCGGCCTGATCGAATAAATAGCTGACTTCCCACCTGCTGTTGTAAACGCTTAAGTAAACCACTTACACCCGGCTGAGTTAATCCCATTTCTTCTGCGGCTAAGGTAATCGACTGGTGGCGATAAACCACAACAAATACTTTTAATAAGTTTAGATCTATATTTGAAACCATCCCTTCCTCAAACATAATATTTTGTGATGTGTTAAATACAGTTTCATGCATGTATTGCTATGTGTCAATACGCTAAATTAGCACCATACCAATACGAATTCCCAAAGAGGCTACTTATGAAAACTCGTTTTACTCTTTCAGTTCTTTCACTCTCTGTTATGGTTTCATTTGGCGCAGCAGCCAATGATTATGCATCTATTGATACGTACGAGGGAAAAGCGGCATCTAAGTTCACCGAAAATGCCAATACCGCAGTGGCAAAAACGCTTCCTTGGGAAGACACGTCTGCGTTTAAACGCACTACTCATGGTCTTATTGCTGAGTTTGGTACGCATGAAGCAGGCGAGCTTAAAAACCGTTTTGAATACATGGCGGATATGTCTGTGGAAGATTTACCACCTTCAGTAAACCCATCAATTTGGCGCCAAGGAATGTTAAATTATGCTGCCGGTGGTCTGTACGAAGTGACGGATGGGGTATATCAAATTCGCGGCGCTGACTTATCAAACATGACGATCTACCGCACAGATAATGGCTATGTGATTCACGATCCACTTCTGTCTCGTCAAGCCGCAGCTGCTTCGTGGGAATTCGCAAAACAGCACTTACCTGCGATTAATGGTGAGCACAAAATTACGGGTATGATTTACTCACACATGCACGCCGACCATTTTGGCGGTTCACGTGGTGTTTATGAATCAGGTGATTTTGCGAAAGATGCTGAAATCTACGCACCAAAAGATTTTATCAAAGAACTGGCTGATGAGAACGTAATCGCAGGCACCGCAATGGGTCGCCGTGCAAACTACCAATACGGTACAACCCTTGATACCAACACCAAAGGCATTGTAGATAACGCACTTGGCCTTGGTGCATCGCGTGGTGAAGTGACTTTAGTCGCACCGACGATTGAGATCCAAGAGCGTGAAAAAGTCATTAATATTGATGGACTCGATTTCCACGCAATCAACATGCCGGGGGCTGAAGCGCCTGCTGAGATTGTGTTGTATGTGCCAGAGTATCGCTCATTGAATACCGCTGAGCTTACTTATGATGGTATGCACAACATTTATACTTTCCGTGGGGCAAAAGTTCGTGATTCATTGGTGTGGACTAAATACTTAACTGAGCTCAAAATGCGCTTTGTTGACAATGGGTTAGTAGACAATATTCACGCGGCACATTCGGCACCAGTATGGAATGATGCAGACACTGACGTAAACGAAATTTCTGAGTACATGACGCTACAGCGTGACAACTATGGTTTCATTCATAACCAGTCGATGCGCTTAGCCAATCACGGTGTGACCATTCACGATGTGGGCCGTCAAATTGAAGAGATCGTTCCACAATCTCAAATCGATACTTGGCACACCAACGGTTACCACGGTTCATACAGCCACAATGCTCGTGCAGTGGTAAACCTGTACCTTGGCTACCATGATATGAACCCTGTGAACACCAACCCATTGCAAACCAAAGATCAATCTTGTGTGTATGTGAATGCCGCAGGTGCAGACGTACTATATAAAGCGGGCATGACTCACTTTAATGCTGGCGAATACCAAGAATCGTCTCAACTGTTTAACGACCTAGTACAATGTAACCCGAACAACATTGATTACCGTTTTGCACTCGCTGACAGCTTTGAACAGCAAGGTTACCAGTCTGAAACCATGGCGTGGCGTAACAGCTATTTGCAAGGTGCGGTTGAACTGCGTACTGGTGAGATCCAAGAATCAATCAAGCTGGCTTCATCTGACGTAATTGCCAACACGCCAACAGGCATGTTCTTAGACTTTATTGCTGTGAGTTTGAACGCACCAAAAGCAGAAGCCGCAGGTCTTGACTTCAACTTCGGTGTTTACCACCCAGATCTTGGAGAGCGTTACTACGGTGAAGTGTCTAATGCGAATATGGCTAACATTGAAGTCGATAAGTTACCAAAGGTTGATTTTGAATTAATTATCAACAAAGCAGATTTCACAAAAGTTGTTCTTGGTGAGACAACGCTAGAGGCATTATTTAAATCTGGTCAAGCAGGCGTGAAAGGCGATGCATCGCTGCTAGAGAAACTGGCTGGCTCACTAGATAAGTTTGATGGCATGTTTGAGATTCTACCAATGCCAAGCAAATAACATTTAAGGAAAAACCTCCCTATTGTGGGTAATGAAATGCCAGTTAAGTTGACTGGCATTTTTCTAGTTTGGTGATAAGGGGGTGATAATGACGAGATATATTAATGCGAAAGAAGATCTAATTCACGAGAGCTAAATCCTGTCGCCTTCATTATTGTGGCTTTATCTACGCCTGATTGCAGTAAATTACGAGCCATCTCTTTTAATGTATCTTGACGACCTTTTTGTTCGCCTTCTTGACGGCCTTGTTGAAGTCCTTTCTGCTCACCTTGCTGAATTAATTGCTCTGCTATTGTCATTAGTGTGCCCTCGTGTTTTGGTACTTGTTGTGCCAACGCTTCCAATAACGTATTTACGTTTTGAGTTTCCCCTACCGTTACTAAGTATTCTATCAGGGTTCGGACTTGGCTGTCTGTATGGTAGTCATTTAATAATAAGATGACTAACGATTCAAGGATATCATGGATGTCTTTTTGGTAAATGTGTTTCTGGACTAGCTCTAACAGTGCAATGCGCTTGTGCTGTATTATCTCACTGTCATCCATTACAGTGACATCCACTAATGGAAAATCATTATTATAGAGTGCTTTCGCCATTTCTGGTTTAGTAAAACAATCTAACCAATTCATGCTGTATGGATACGGTGATGTTTTTCCGTGGTAAAACAACAGAGGAACAACCAATGGCAGCTCTTTGTTTCCAGCGTCAAGATGCTTTTGCATGGCGGCAATAGCATAGCGAAACATCCGAAATGCCATGTGTTCGTCAGGGCTACTTTGATGCTCAATGAGAGCATAAATATAGCCGTCACCACACTCTGTTTTCATTGAGTAGAGTACGTCTGAATAGTACGGACGTAAGTCATCTTCTAAAAACGAACCTGATTCCAGTTTCAATGTTGATAGGTCACATAACGTTTTCAGATGTGTTGGTAGGTGTATTTCCAGCATATCTTTAGCAGTATCCGGTGTTGTTAAAAACGCTTTAAACAACCCATCATGGGGCGTTGTTGTGTTTTTCTTACTCATGAAAAGTGCTCCAGTCTACTGATTAAGTTAAGTATACCACTCATTATCGCATCGTTCCTTACTCTAGGTTAAAGTGATATCTGGTACAATTCCCTCCACACCTCTCCACTTCTACACCTCTCCAGCCACCGCGCATTGCCCTTCAATCACTACCTTCTGCTTCTTCTCTAATATCTCAAACACAATCAACAACACAGCAGCGATAACAGCACCAACAA
Organism: Aliivibrio finisterrensis; assembly: GCF_008933155.1. GTDB lineage: Bacteria > Pseudomonadota > Gammaproteobacteria > Enterobacterales > Vibrionaceae > Aliivibrio > Aliivibrio finisterrensis. The sequence goes on from NZ_WBVP01000002.1 coordinate 213,811, forward strand.
AGCATAAATACAGTGCGCTGTAGTAGTTGTATAACTCACCCACAACACCCACCATCACGCTTGATACCAAGACACTGATGTTCAACATGTTTGAGAACAGGGTAGAGGCAGTGCCTAATCGGTCTTTCATCATGTCTTGCAGTGCGACCATGCCAAGCGTGGCACACACACCAATGAAGAATCCATTAAGTATTTGAGCAATCAGCATACCTGTAAAACTGGTGGCTGAAAGCATAACAAGAAAGAACATGGCACCAGATATCACACCAAGTGTCATCACTCTGGTTGTGCCTAGTTTGTCAGCCATTTTACCTGCACCAAGCATCACAGGGATCTCGCAAGCTGCCGCCATACCAAACATTAAGCCTAACCAACTGACATCCACTTGAAGCTCTTGTGAAAGATACAGAGGCATACTGGTGATGTACAAGTTGTTGGCAGAAAACGCACACACAATGATGAAGCAATAAAGAATTACCATACGACCTAACGGTTTATGCTCAATAACTGCCGCTGTTCGTTCTTCTTTTGTTACCACGTTATCAGGAATAAATTTAGCGATGATGAGTATTGCGATAGAGACCGTAATGGCTGAGACCGCAAACGCGGCACTAAAGCCAAATTGTGCTTTAAGCATGAACGCCGCAGGTGGACCAAATACCCACGCAATGGCAAGGCCTGCACGCATCTTGGCTAAAAAACTGGTGCTGTTGGCAACGTGTCTGTCACCATATTCTCGACCTAGAGCAAACAACTGCCCAAAAGACGCGCCACTGACGCTACCAAAGACCACGGCCATGGTAATTGCTAACCAATAATCACGAATAACGGTAAAACTGGCGACCAAAATTAAGTAACTTGCTAACGAGACAATTAAAATGGTTTTACGGTTCCAATGTGTGTCTGAGCGTTTGGCAATAAACTGAGATACGATCACAGAGCTGCTGACAGCAAGCGTCATATACAGACTTAACATCATTGGTGATGCGCCCAACTCCTCTACAATAAACAAGCTTGATAGCGGGTAAAAAAACGCACTACAAAGCCCGGTAATAAAGGCGATAAAAATAAACAAAAATGTCTTCTTGTTTTGCGGCATAGTGAAGCTCCAGTGTACGAAAGAGAATGTGGTTGAACTGTTTTATTTAGGCGTAGTCTACTCAATGATAGGGAAGGTGAGTGATGTTATTCGAGCTACCTCTAATACTATTCAGTCATTTTGATATCTTTCTTTGACAGGTGACGCTTACACGATTAGCCTGAGAGTGACATACTTAGAGAGGTATTAACCGTTAAGGCCAAGAATGAAACCATTTAAAGAACACGTACAAAATGTACCTAGTTTTGATTGGATAGTAAGAGAATTTCATTGTCGTGTAGAAGATAATGAGTTTGCGTGTTCTTGGCATTATCATTCTGAATATGAATTGGTGTTGTATTTAGATCCTGATGAGGCATTTCAAGGCAGTTATTTTGCAGGGGATGCGATTGGCGATATCCACCATAATTCTCTGCTTCTTTATGGGCCGGGTTTGCCTCATATGGTGGCAGGGAGAAGCGTAAAATTAGAGAAGTCGAAGCATCACACCTTAATTATTTGGTTTGCTCATCATTGGGTTGAGCGTTTAATGGCACTGATCCCTGAAGCGAGAAACTTAAAGCGGTTATTAGATAATTCTGCTTATGGCTTATCGTTTAGCCCAGAAACCGCACATAAGATGTCAGAATTATTAAAACACGCCAATACGCTAGATCGTCATTTGCAGGCGATAAAAGTGATTGAGATATTAGTCAGTCTTGCTGATGATACGAAGGCAAAAAAGCTATCAACCACGCCTTATCGAAGTAAGCCGCTTTCGGATGATTCTGAATTAAACCATCGAATTGAGCGAGCAACTCGTTATATAGAAACGTATTATGGTGATGCAATTAAGATCTCTGATTTATGTAAGCGACTTCATATGAGTGAGAGCTCGGCTTATCGAATGTTTGAGAAGCATTATGGAATGAGTTTTTCTGATCATCTCAAGCAATATCGTATTGGTAAGGCATGTGAGCTGTTAGCAAGTACTAACTTTCCTATCGCATTAGTGGCAGAAAAAACGGGGTTTAAAAATATATCTAACTTTAATCGCCAGTTTAAAGAGTTAAAAATGATGACGCCAACCGAGTTTCGACGTCGATTTAATTAAACTCAATTAGGTACTTCTTCAAGGGTATAGGAAACGAAATGAATTTAAACTTTATCAAACATTTTTTAGCGGTGTATGACTTTGGTAGTGTGACAAAAGCCGCTGATCATTTGAATATTACTCAGCCTTCAATGAGCAGTGCGATTAAAAAATTTGAAGAGAGTTACGGGCAACCGTTATTTCTAAAAGTAGGACGATCTCTAGAGCCAACCGATGCAGCCCATTCATTGGCCTATCAAGTTAGACCTATCATGGAGCAATTGGTGTTGGCATTGGAATCTCCACGTCGTTTGATAATCAGCGCGCCAGAAATCGTATTGCAATCTTTGCCTGATATGGACGATGCGTTGCTGACAGAAAGCCCAGCGGTTGAGTACCAAATGCTTGATAAAATTCGCTCGGGTGAAGTCGATATCTTGATTGATGATATTACCGTGACGGACTACACCTTTGTGAGTGAGAGTTTAGGTAAATTGGATATCGCCTTTGCGTGTCGATGCGATCACCCAAGTATTACTGGGAATTCATTAAGTTTAGAGCAATTTAATCAAGCTGAGCATGTCATGCTTAAATTGAAAAATGAGAACATGGGCGCATTTGAAACGCGTCCTGATGAGATATTTGAGCGTAATATCGTTCGTGAAGTCAGTGGGCCATCTAATTTATTGTTAAGTGTTAGACACACGGATGCGATCTGTATTGTGGCTGAAAGTATGTTTGGTTTAGCCCAAGAGCTCGGCCTAAAGGTATTGGAGTCACCTTTTCCACTTCAACCGTATGAAATTAAGCTTATTTATCATCGCCGTAATATAAGCAATAAAACGCATCAATATGTACGTGAGCAGATTAAAGCTAGGCTAAGTGAACTGCATCAATAAATACATAGATAAAAACTATACATCGAATAGTCAGTGACCGATAGTTTCTCGTTATCAAGCATCGTAGTATTACCTGATTAGAGTCTAATTCATTCATCTTTAATGAAAAATTAGATTTATTTGAATGATAGGTAAACCGGAGTTATTTGATGAAAATTGATAAAGATGTTCTTATTCCTCGTACATTAGTTGCAGCTATTATTGCCGTTTTGGTTATTGCACCTAATGTGTAAAGTAAAAATTATAGCAAGAGAAAATTTGATACTGCTTTTGAATTAAGATAATAAAAAACCTTCTTTTTATTATCTTTTTTGCTTTTCTCCCACTTAAATAATTACACCTTAATCTTATGCTCTAACGGGCATTCTACATCAATCAATAACTCATTAAGTTCCGCTGGACAAAGCATATCTTCTTTCGCCACTGAGAACTTAGCAACCATGATTTGATTAAATAGATTCCAATGCTGCAGTAACAGTTTTTCATGGTTATCTGCAAATTGTGGCCAGGCTTCAGACATCATTGGGGTTAAGCTTGATGCGCCATGAGCAAAAATCAGCATTTGCCACTTGGTTTCCCAAATATCGAGTTTTCCATCAGGGTTGGCTTCATTGTACTCTTCAAAAAGATCTTTAAATATCGCTTCAAACTCACTCTTAGTTTTTAAGAAGTACTCAAGTAATGCGTTGTCATCTTGGCGAATCGCATCAGCGATCATTTTAATTGGCTGTGGATTCATCAAGGTAAACGCAGACAACTTAACAATGAATAGATAAATGCGATAGCTGGGTGTTTTATCGGTTGGTAGTGACTCGATAATGGCATCTAAGTAGCTTTGCATATGTTTATCACAGGCATCACAAATCGCCTTCCAAATCATATCTTTACTACCAAAGTGATGACGAATAAGACTGTGGGAAACGCCCGCTTTTTCACTGATATTACGCAGTGATACACGCTCGTAACCTAGCTCGCCAAACATCGTTGCCGCAACCATTAAGATTTGACATTTTGTTTGTTCAGCAGCTTCGGTACTTCTTTTTCCCTGCTTTTTCTCTGTCATTATTCACCCTTAGTTTGTGCTCTTAATTACCAATATATACGTATTAATACCAATCGTAGTAAATAACTGCTCATCTTAACTGGTTAAAATGCTCGATAACTACGTTGAAATTTTTGATTGTAGAATAACTACTTATCGAAACTATTTGTTGAAAAGTGCCGCCTTGTTCTCAAGCATTTTTCCTGCGTTATTTCTGATCACTTACTTACTGTGATTGGTATAATTGTTGCTAATCGCTTTGATTTCTGAGCAGCCGAATGCGTATTGATGGCCTAAGCATACCAAGTTCAGCGCCTAACGCGTACTTAAAAATGCACTTTTCAACTATTTTACTGCACGGATGTAAAATATATTGATCTACTTCAAATTAAAACTATACTGCACAGTTGTGTAGTAAATAATATGAGTGGAGATACTTGTGCGAAAACAAAATATAAAGCGCACATTCCTAGGAGCTGTTGTTGTATTAAGCTTGTCGGGTATGTTGACGGGATGCAATAAAGCGATATCTGAAACCACAGATATGACAGTTAAGCCTGTAAAACTATTGTCGGTAAAAGATCTCGCTGTTGCTGATTCTGATGCGTTTCTTGCGCGTATTGATGCGACATATCGAGCACAATTGTCATTCCAAGTGGGTGGCGAAGTCTCTGATATCAAAGTTAAAATGGGACAAGCGGTAACTAAAGGTGAGTTATTGGCGTTATTAGATCCAAACGATTTACAACTGGCATTGGATGCAGCGAAAGCACAGTTCTCACTAGCGAAGACACAATGGAGTCGCGCTAAAAGTTTGTACAGTAAGAAGCTAATTAGTACCAATGAGTACGATCAGCGTGAAACACAATATCAAGCAGCATTGGCAAATTACGAACAAGCAAAAACGGATGTAAGTTATACCGAAATTCATGCGCCGTTCTCTGGCATTATTTCGTATACCTACGTAAAACCACATCAAATTGTGGGTGAGAAGCAAGAGATTTTAAATCTGATTGATAACTCAACATTGGATGTGTCGGTAACCTTACCTATTAGCTACGTAGACTCAGTTTCTATTCCGGCATTAATTAGCAGTGATATGTGGGTAACCATGGATAATGAGCCTAACAATCAAATTAATGGTAGATTTAAAGAGATCTCAACGCAGCCTAATTTAGACACGAACAGTTATGAAGCGACTGTAACGATAGCCTTGCCAGAAGGGCGTAATTTATTAACGGGCATGACGGGACAAGTTCATATTCCCAAACAGAAAAGCTCTGATTATTTGCAACTTCCCCAAAGTGCGTGGGTAAGTAAAAACACCAACCAAGGGCAAGTGTGGTTAATGAATGAAGAAACAAACACCGTCACTAAAGCGACGTTACCGTTAAACGAGCAAGGGTTGGTGATATCAGGCCTAAACGCGAATGATTATGTTGTGATTGCCGGCGTTGATAGCCTTGTTGAAGGTCAAACAGTAAAAGCATGGCAGCGTGAGGAAGGTATTTAATGAAGCGTTCATTATATTCATTATTGGTAATGAGCCTCTTTATGCTCACGGGCTGCCAAGAAGAAGCGGTAACAGAAACCAGTGAGCCACTTTATATTTCAGGCTTTGCAGTTGGCGCGCCTGTGACTCAACAATTTCGCTCTTTTAAAGGCCAAGTGGTTCCTGCTGAGCAAACCCCGATTGCGTTTCGAGTAACAGGTGAGATCCAAGAGGTCTTAGTTAAAGCCGGAGATGTGGTTAAACAAGGCCAACTCATTGCAAAACTAGAAGACAGCAAGGTAAAACAAGCGGTTAATGATGCTAAAGCACAGTATTCGTTAGCGTCAAAACAGTACCAACGCGGTAAAGAATTGAACCGTCGCGCTATGATTTCAAAAGCGGAACTTGATGAGTTATTTGCGAATAGAGAACTGGCGCAAGCGACGTATCGTTCAGCACAAAACCAATTTACTTATACTCATCTTGTTGCGCCATTTAGCGGCAAAGTGCTTGATGTTTATAAAGAGCAGTTTGAACGTGCAGCGGCAGGCGAGCCAATTCTGAATTTGTATCAAAACGATAAAGTGTACGTGCGTATTGATCTTTCAGATAACGTGTTAGCCATGATAAACCCTGAAACCAATCGAGACTCTTACCATCCGGTGACCACATTTGTAGGTTTATCCGATTCTTATTCTATGGAGTACTTAGAGCACACTAGTGAGCCAAATGCTCAAACTCAAACCTATGAGATGTATTTAACCATGCCTCAACCGAGTACTGAGATTTTGCCTGGTACCAGTGCCACTGTGAATGTGGACATGGTAGAAGCCGGGATCACCTCAATTGATGGCTACCATGTGCCAGTGACGGTATTGCAAGCGGGCCAAAAAGCAGGTCTGTTTTATGTCTGGATCATACGTGATGGACAAGCGGTTAAAGTACCAGTAACCATTCGCCAAATTAACGGTGAAGGGGCAATTGTGGCTTCTGGTATTACTCAAGGTGATGTTCTTGCCAACTCAAGTTTACGAAAATTACGTGAAGGCAAAAAGGTAACGTTAGTGGAGAATCAACAATAATGAACATTGCTGAATATTCAATAAAAAACAAAGTCATTAGCTGGCTATTCATTGTTATTTTAACCATTGGTGGTATTACCTCATTTTTAGATTTAGGCCGTTTAGAAGACCCAGCTTTTACGATTAAAGATGCGATGATCATCTCGACTTATCCGGGGGCTACCTCAAAAGAAGTTGAAGAAGAGTTAACGTACCCGTTAGAAAAAGCGATCCGTAAATTACCTTATATCGATAAAATCACATCGACGTCGTCTAACGGAATGTCGCAGATCATGGTGAGCATGAAGATGGATTACGGTCCAGATGAGTTGCCACAGATCTGGGATGAAATGCGTCGTAAAATTAATGATTTGAAACCAACTCTGCCTCAAGGGGTTCAATCTTTACAGATTATTGATGATTTTGGTGACGTGTTTGGCGTAATGATGATGCTGACGGGTGACGATTATAACTATGTAGAGTTAAAACGTTATGCCGACACATTAACGCGCGAATTAGAACTGATTGATGGGGTAGGTAAAGTCTCTATCGCGGGCGATCAACAAGAAATGCTGTTTGTTGAGATCTCTCTCGATCGCTTAGCGGCACTGAACCTAGACATGAACACCGTGGCTGGCCTATTAAACCAACAAAATAACGTGGTGCAGGCGGGTGAAGTATTGGTGAATGGCGAGAGCTTAACCATTCGTCCAAGCGGTACGTTAACCACGATTGAATCGTTAGAAGATTTGATTATTCATGGGCGTGATACGGGCAATCTTATTCGTTTAAAAGACGTCGCAACCATTAGCCGTGGCACGCAAGAGAAACCAAGCAATGTGATCCGATTTAACGGAAAAGATGCGTTAAATATTGGGCTGTCGTTCGCGTCTGGTGTGAACGTGGTTGAAGTTGGTCAACGTGTACAAGACGAATTAGCCTATCTAGAATCGATCAAACCTGCGGGACTTGAGCTAAGTTATTTCTATAACCAAGCGCAAGAAGTCGATACGTCAGTTCGTGATTTTATCATCAGCTTAGGTGAAGCGGTCGCGATTGTTATTGTGGTTCTACTGTTCGCTATGGGTATGCGAAGCGGCCTAATTATTGGTGTGGTGTTACTACTGACCGTATTCGGCACGTTTATCTTAATGAGCTACAACAACATTGACCTTCACCGTATCTCATTGGGTGCATTAATTATTGCGCTAGGGATGCTGGTAGATAATGCCATTGTAGTGGTTGAGGGGATTTTAGTTGGCCTCAAAAAAGGACGAACTAAAGTTCAAGCAGCTGCGGACATTGTAAAACAAACACAATGGCCTTTATTGGGCGCAACAGTGATCGCGATTGCCGCATTTGCTCCGATTGGTCTGTCTGAAGATGCCACTGGCGAGTTCATGGGTGATTTGTATTGGGTGTTGTGTTACTCACTGTTTTTAAGTTGGGTAACGGCTATTACAATCACGCCATTCTTAGCTGACTTGCTATTGAAAGAAGAAGATAAAAACACAGGTGAAGAAGAAGACGCTTACAAAGGGTTCTTATTTACTGCGTTTGGTTCATCTCTTAAGTTGGCTTTACGTTTCCGTTGGGTAACGGTTGTCTCGCTAGTGGGTTTACTTGTCGTTGCGGTAATGGCGTTTGGTAATGTGAAGCAACAGTTCTTCCCCGCATCAAATACGCCAATGTTTTACGTGGATATGTGGATGCCAGAAGGCACTGATATTCGTGAAACAATTAAGCAATCAGAAGCGGTTGAGAGCTACATTAATAAGCAAGACAATATTGAGTTTGTATCAGCGTCGATTGGTCAAGGTATGCAGCGTTTTGCGCTAACTTACCAACCAGAAAAAAGCTATGAAGCGTATGCACAGTTTCAGATCAGAACCACAGATCGCGAATCAATGTTTAGTTTGTTAGAAAACTTAACCAACTCATTAGATAAACGCTTTGAGAAGCCTACCTTCCAATTCAAAATGATGGAATTTGGCCCTTCTCCTGCGTCTAAGATCGAAGTGCGTATTTCAGGGCCTGATCCTCAAATTCTGCGTGATTTAGCGACCGATGTTGAAGACATTCTTGGGACAGATTCAGGCTCAAGAAACATTCGACATGATTGGCGTGAACGTACTAAAGAGTTAACGCCTGAGTTTAATGAATCAAAAGCGCGCCGTTTAGGGATCTCAAAAGAAGACTTATCAAATACGCTGCAAATGGCATTTGGTGGTAATACATTAGGAATGCTGCGTGATGGCACACATACTCTACCAATTGTGGCGCGTTTGCCAGAAGTAGAGCGTGTGGATTTTGAGTCACTGCAAAACGTGAAGATCTGGAGTCCATCACTACAAAGCTACATACCAGTAGATCAAGTGATTGATGGGGTGAACCTAGATTGGAGTGAGCCTCTTATCCAGCGTCGCGACAGAAAACGCACGATTACGGTAATGGCCGATCACGATTTATTGAGTGATGATACACCTGCAAGTTTGTTAGCGCGTGTTCAGCCAAAAGTGTTGGAAATGCCATTACCTGAAGGGTATGAAATCACCTGGGGTGGTGAATATGAATCATCAAAAGATGCACAAGAATCTCTATTTGGTTCATTGCCAATGGGTTACTTGTTCATGTTTTTCATCACAATGTTGCTGTTTAACTCGTTTAAAAAGCCGTTAGTGATTTGGTTTACGGTTCCGCTTTCTATCATTGGTGTCGCGTTTGGTTTGTTAAGTACCAATATGCCGTTTAGCTTTACCGCGTTCTTAGGTTTATTAAGCTTGAGCGGTATGATTTTGAAAAATGGTATCGTATTGCTTGATCAAATCAATCTTGAATTGTCATCAGGTAAAGACCCGTACATTGCAATAGTGGACAGTGCGATCAGTCGTGTTCGTCCTGTGAGTATGGCGGCGTTAACGACAATACTAGGGCTTATTCCATTATTGTTTGATGCGTTCTTTAGCTCAATGGCTATTACGATTATGGCGGGTTTAGGTTTTGCGACCATTCTGACCTTGATTGTAGTGCCAGTAATGTACGCGATTTTATTTAAGATTAAGCCAGCACCAAACCACGCATAAATAAATACTGTCTTTGAGTTTATTTTTACTCACCAATCACAATGGCCTTAGGGTTATTGTGGTTGGTTTTTTACGTTATAATCGCCCTAAAGATAGTTACTTATATTTCACGGGTTAATACTATATTTTGAGTGATAACCCTGTATAATTCGGCGCCTATTCACCCTGTTTGAACAACTAACACTTAGGATATCCGTTATGATGACTGATGAAGAAAGAATTGAACTGCAACAAAACAACCCATTACACGGTCTTAAGTTAGAAATCTTACTGCAAGAGTTGGTTGATTTTTACGGCTGGGAAATTCTAGATACTGCAATGCGTTTAAATTGCTTTAACACTAACCCGTCGATCGCAAGCAGTGTTAAATACTTAAAGAAAACAGAATGGGCGAGAGAGAAGCTAGAAAACTTCTACTTATACCGTTTTAAGCGTATGCCACGTGCGTCTAACCTTGAGTTTGATAAGCCGCCACGTTCACGTACTTTCCCACACGGTCTTGAGCCAAAAGAGCCAATGGAATTGACGGTAGATTCGATTTTAAAATCACAAGCAAAAGCGGCATCTGCTCATAAAGAACGTACCTCTAACCGTGGCGGTAATTACCGTCGCTAAAAAGAGGCGTAGTTAAGTGGATTGTCACTAACTGAACGTTTATCTACTCGTTGAATAAAAAAAAGCCAAGCAAGGTTATCCGAGCTTGGCTTTTTTATTGGTTATTTATGTAGGTTTAGAACATGGCATTGAATTGAATGTAAGGGCCCCACATTAAATCAAAGCGGTTGTAATCAAAGTAAATATCATCATCGCCAGCATCCAAAATACCATTGGTAGACCAATCGATGTTGGCTCTTACCCCTGCTTGGATTGAGTAGCCTAAGCCACTTGCTTCAGCCCAACGGCGTTGATAAATGTAACCAAAGTCTAGACCACCTGTTATCGCTAAACCATAAGTACCAGTGATACTTCCTGATTCACCGTTACGAGCGATTTTTTCTGCCGCAGATGAAATGTCATATTGAGCCACACCAATACCCAATTTAGGTGTTAGATAAAAGCGGTTGTAGTTCGTTTCGTAACGAGCACCATAAGCGGCTTCATCACGACCAATTACAAACATGTAGCGTGTTTGTTCAAAATCTTCATCGAAGGCTACACCCAGTAATGATGAGCTGTCTTCATTTCTTTGGAAACCAACAGCAGATGGCATGGCATAGTTTGAGTAACTAAAGCCCATATACATACCGCCTTCGCTCAATACTAGTGTTTCAATAGATTTGTATTCAGTAGAGAAGCCTTTTTTCACAGAGCAGCCTTCAGCAAGGCAGTAGCTACTGTTGCTTGATTTAAATGTTGCGGTGCCATCAGTTTTTGTCCAATCCATTTTTAAACGTAACGTATCCGCACCTTCAAAAAATGAATTAAAATCAACCAAACCAGTTAGCATGCTCACCGCTTCTGAATTTTTACCATCAGTTGCACCTTCTGCTTGATTTGTCAGGTATTTTAATGATGCTTGGGTATCCATTAGGCGTGCTTGAAGATAAACGGTATGCAAAAAGCTAGCGTTGATGTTGTAGTCAGTTTCAACATCATCACCAATAGATTGAGTCGCTTCCCAGTTGTTATACATTAAGCCGTAACCTGCTAGAAAATCAACTTTTGACTTTGTAGACATGTCATTAACATAGGTTTCTGGCTTACTCATTTCGTCAGGATTCACTAAGTAAGTATGGCGTTTATTCTCTTTTGGATCTTCAGCGGTAATTGCGTATTGGTTACCATAAACAAACACTTCAGGGTTAAAACCAAAATTACCTTCTTCACTATTACTTACGATACGGCGAGCACTTTTATCACCTTCAAAATAATAAAGGTTTAAGCCTTTGTTAAATGGGTTCACGTATTCATACATAGTCACTAAACCACGAGAGCGATTTATTGGATACGTTGCAATGATATTGCGGCGATCTGAGCGGTCATGAAGTCGAGTAGATAGCATTTCCCAAGCTTCATTTTTTTGTTTTTCCAGGTTGTGAAGATTGGTATAACGAATACGACGCTCTTCTGTGTTTACATAAGCAATCGAAACCGTACCTGCAAGGTTATTGTTAATCGCTCCAAAATCAGATTCTTTTGGTAGTTTGATTGAACGTTTATGTTTTGCGCTATAAATATCTAATGTGTTTTCATTTAGACACAATAGCTCACCTTGGTAGTTAAAACCGGTCGCTTGAGAACTTTCACATAAAGAGTGGTCAACACGGCGCTCAGAGTGTCCACCTTGAATGAAATGGTATTCATTACGTGAAGAGTATTTACCATTTTTTTTCTGATACATTTGGCTAACGATAGCAAAAGAACGGTCTTTAAACTGAGCTACAGTCTCTAATTTTGCTGATGGTTCGAAACGGTGTTGGTAGCCACCAATGATAAGTTTTGTATCACATTCTTCATCACAGTTTTTATCCCATTTACCAAACCAGACTGGAGAGGCTCCACCTTGAAGGCGAACTTGGGATTCAGAGATGCTTTTTGGTTGTTTTGGTGATAGCTCATAAGCCATCACGCTTGAAGAAATACTGCTAATTAGTGTTAAAACTGCGAGTTGTAGTTTCATTTTCATTCTTTATTATAATGGAATTACCAACCTAAATAAGCCATTGTTTCAATGGTTTAGATAAGTTGGAATTCGTTATGATGTTAAACTTGAGTATGTTATCAAGCTAGGTGATTAAAAAGAGATACGACTTGGTGCTTCAGGCTCTTTCGCTTTTGGTTTTGTTGGAGCGACTCTTTTTGTTTTACTAACAATAGGGGCGCGTCTCGCGATTGAATGTTTATCAATGCTTGAGCTGTTACCACTGACGATTCTTAGATAAGAAACCTTTGGTAATACGCGCGATACTTGTACGCGAGCTACTTTTTTTTCGTTGTATCCTAGTTTTTCTTTGGTGATTGGATCAACGATTTTTTCGCCCATAGCAAATACGTCGTAATATTCACCTTCTTTAACGCTGGAGCCTCCAGAGTTAAAGACAAGGCTGCCATCTTTATTTTTGATAACAACAAGTGGATAGATGTTTTCTTTCAGTTGTGAGAACACCTTTCCTGCTGAGATATCGAGTAATAGATCTAAGTTATTTCGAGACGATGTGGTTGGTACGGTCGCACTCCATTTTACTTGTTGGTTCACTTGGTCAATCAGCTTATATTCAACCAGAACTTTTGATGAGTAATAGGTTTTGACATCTTTGATATATTCGCCAGTCATCTCAACGGTACGTGAATTATCCACTGTTCTGCGTTGCGTGCTTGCTTGAATAAGGTGCCCCTCTAATACGTAATCTAGATTTTCACTGTTTAGATCTTGAAGCACTTTGAACTTACGATCTTGAACAAGACGAGACTCTAAATTACGAGTAAACGAGGCTGAATGGGAACCAGTGAATGACTTAACTGCAATCGTTCGACGATTATTGTTTAGCTTCTTCAATTGCTGCTGGCGTTCATAGCCATCTGGTACTTCGACATTCACACGTAAACGAACACGGCATTGCGTAGTATCACTGCATTTTTCACTTAAAATACGATACGTTGCGTTACCGTGAGTTGTAACTCGTTGTCCTGTGTTCACGTTTTTAGAGTGTGTGGTTTCTTTATCACTACGAGAATAACTCTGGGTGTTTACTCGAATACTCTTTAACGACACCCCTTTTACCTGTTCAATAGAGCGGCGAACCGCAATATCAATGGCTTGATCTATGGTTGCACCTGAGCCGGTATTCTCAACGCTGATCACATCGGCTTGCGCATTAAGGGCAAGTAACGATAGGGCGAGTGTGATAATCGATTTTTTGATTGTAAATAACATAGATTAACGGTGCCCGTTATTAAAAATCAGAAAGGTCGAAGTGGTCTTCAGACTCAAATGAATCGGTTGTTCCCGCTTTTGCAGGTTCAGACGTTTCTTGCTTGGCATCAATTTCGTTTGCGCTTAAACCGCTTTGGATTATTTGAGTTTGTTTCACTTTAACTGGATGCCAAACTAATACGACACCAACCATTTCATGGCCTGTTGCTGGGTGTTTTTGGCGCCATTTATTTTCAATGGAAACACCAGTCATGCCTTTTAATTCAGCTGTCATTGATGAGCTTTGATCCATTATTGAAATAGCGCTGTGACGAACCGCTGATTCAGCCGTTCTTACGTTGCCAGGCCCAACTAATTTAGTGACACGCTCTTTATCCGTTTTTTTCGCAACGGTAGCTTTCTTCGCAAAATCACCATTTAGGTTATAGGCTGATGCCATTGCACCCCATGCGTCATCTTCAGCAAACATTTCTGCGGCTTCACGCTCAATGTCTCGTTCGTCACGATCACTTGTGTGTACAACGCCTGATTGACCAAATGCAACTAACATTGGGTAACCTTGAGCATCATACATTAGCTTCACACCTTTATTTAAGTATGGGGCAGGGTAACTTGCAAACACAGTGGCAAGATTAGCATTTTTAGGGTTCATTTTTTCTTTATCGGGCATGACTTCACCGTTAGATTCAATCATGTCGACCACTTGATCACGGCGTTTTGCTGATAACGCCATTACCACACCGACAGAACCGATACCGTCACTTCTGTAATTTTCAAAAGTTTTAATTACGAACATACCAGAGAGATCGCCATACGCTTTTGAAATTGAAGTGGTACCAAAGTATTGTCGCATTAAGGTTTGTTTTTTCTCTGGTGGGGCATTTTGGAACTCAGCAGCGTCGATCCCCATTTCTTCTAACTTGGCCATCATTGCACCATCAATCAGAGCAATGGCTTTAGTCATTAATTGATCAAATTTGTTCTCAGATTTAAAATCTTCAGCCGTAGGTGCTGGAATACCACGTTGTGTAAAGAAATCACGTATCGTTTCTTGGGTAAAGTCACGATTAAGGGTTTTTAGGTAATCTTCACGTGCTTTTGCAATGGCTTCATTAAGTGCTATTGCTCGGTAGTTAGCCCAATCTGGGTTGCTTTTAGTGATCGAGATATTTGCGGCACCACTATAGAATCGGATCAGGTGTGATTTATTGGCTTTTGCTGTCGCATTCACTTTTTGTAATACGTAGTGAGTTAATTGCTCATCAATTTTATCTGCTGGATCTTCTTCAACAATATTAACCTGTTCCGCTGTTTGTGTGCTTTGTTCGATCTGTGTCACAACATCTTGGGCTAGAACGTTAGGCACAGTAAAGCTGCCGGCAAGCAAAGCCGCTAGCAAGTTCTTATTTGAAATCATGAATTTTCCTTAATTTATATCCAATTTTATAGGAGGGGGGTTACCAGCTTACGGTTGAACCATCTGCAACTTTACCTACAACACGTTCACCTTCCCAGAATGCAACGCCATACTCTAGGTTTGTCATCGTTAACTGAAAGTAATATTCAATGCGAGTATCGTCGTTATCTAGTGTTGCATTGCGCTGAATGATTTTACCTGACAGGCTGTAATCAGCAGCCAGAACGGTTCCTGACTTTTTTACTGTCTTTTGGTTGACTAGTTCTGAGTCTTTTAGACTTCTTGCTTTGCGAGTACTGTCGTCTTCACCAAACGCAGTTGTTACAGCAAAAAGACCTGATTGAAGTAGCTTTACTCGGATCCCTTTGGTTAACTGGTCTGTGTCGATACGTTGCATAGTGTCATTTGTAATCTCATCTACGAGCACAATAGTTCGAGAACCGTCTTTTTGAGCAAGTCCTGGACTTGCAATGATTTCATCAGCCAGTTCAGTCGCAGCTTTGTTGAAATCCGCATAAGATATGGTTGCAACAATGTTGGTTGTGGTGTCTTTAGCATCAATATAACTGGTTGAGGTTTTTGTTAATTGACAGCCAGAGAGCATCATCGAGGCAATAACGCCTGATAAAAGTAACTTCTTCATACTTCTTTCCTTGGGGTGATTAAATATTGAATACTTTTACTTTGGGAGTGACATACTTAGACGTCGCACTGACCCAAATGATGTGATTACCTGATTGTTTATCAAGTTGAACAGGGATGCGGTATTGACCGGCCTGAACCACAACCTCATTAGATTTTTTGGTTAAACGAGCAATTTGGTATTGGCTTGGTAAGGCTGTAAAACTACGTACATCCGCTCCTGTTGTCGCTATCGTATACGCGGCACCAGCACCACCTAACCAATCACTCTCTTGGTCTAATAACTTTTGGCCAGCGGTTTTGACCGTCATTCGGATAAGCTCTCGAGTTAAAATTTGTGGGAATTTTTTATCAAATTCGGCTGCCACAACTTTATCCATGTCTGACAATAACTCGGTGCTTTTCCCATTTATTTTTATATTGGAAAAAGCCAACCCACGTTTATTTAATCGAGGAAGTGCTACACCAACATATGAAATACTGTCGCTGAATAAAAACATTGGGATATCCAATCTTTTTTCTTCTTTGGTTAGAGTTTGTCCATTCTCAACAATAACCCAAATGTTATTACTTAAAGACGCAGATCTTTTTTTACTTAATGACTTTGCTAGGAGGTAATCTTTTTTAACAGACTCAGACCCTGTTAGTTGATATACACGTTGAAATGCATTTGCGGCATTATTGTAATCAGAGCGATCTTTCGCTACTAACAATAAATTTAACCCATAAGAATAGGTCGTAAAAGGGTTTACATAACCATTGTAGTGTTGCCATTGACCAGTAAAAATACCAGCATCCTCTAAGGCGTATTTCATATCCTTAGAGTTAATAGTACGCTTTACAAATTGACCAATATCGCCACTAGAAGCGAGTTGATTTTTCTGTTCAATAATTTCATTGGAAAAGTATTCAGAAGCTCTACGTTGACGCTCTTCAGCTCGATTAAGTTCGACTCTTGCGTTTTTATAGTCACCTAATGATATGAAATTCCAAGCTTTAATGGTATTAGCCATAACACCATCATAGTGCATGGCTTCATAATCAAGCATGGCATCATTAGTAGCAATTGAGCCTACTAGCTCTCCACTTTTAGCTAACGTATTCTCGGTATCTTCTCTGCGCATTTGGACTTCGGCAGAATCTAGTAATTGGGTAGATAATTCGAATTGACCTTCACGCTGTAAGACGGAACCGGCTTGAAGTGACCATAAAAGGTGTTCAGATTGTCTTGTTTTAGAATTGTAGCCTGAATAGTTCATCGCATATTCTACAGCGGATGGGATATCACCATTTTCAGAGTATTGGTTGAAGTTTTTTAATTTTTTTTCTTGAGATGTTATAGCGCAACCATTTAATGAAACTAATAGAATAATGGATGGTATTAGTTTTGAATATAAGCCAATTGACATTTTTATTTATAATATAGTGTAGTCTTATAAATAAGATATATGACATTTTATATAAATGAAATATAAATTTATAATTATTCTTTTAAGTGCTTTATTTTCATTCTATTACGATATTTTATTTCAAATAAGCTACAACATTCATCTTTTAAATTAACAATTAATGCGATATTTAAAGAAATAATGAGATCTTGCTTCTATTGTGTGATGCTGAGTTAGAGGTCGTTTCTTGCTTAGATTTTTAATAAAAAAGATCACTGTATTAATAGTGATCTTTTATTATATTTCGTTGTAAAGTGAATTCTAACTATGGTTGCTGCTTTGTTGGAGCAAGTGCAATCTCACGGATACAAACGTTTTGAGGCTGTTGGTAAGCAAAAGATACAGCGCGTGCAATATCATCAGCAGCTAGTACGCCGCCCATGCTTTCTTTCCACTCACCGTAGCCGTCTTTAATCTCTTGAGAAGAGGTGTGAGACAGAAGTTCAGTTTCAACTGCACCCGGTGCAATAGTTGTAACACGGACGTTTGATAAAGCCACTTCTTCACGTACGTTTTCAGAGATAGCGTGAACCGCAAACTTAGTACCGCAGTAAGCCGCATGGTTTGGGAATGTCTTCTTACCAGCGATAGAACTGATATTGATGATAGTACCTGTGTTACGATCCATCATAGGTGCTAGAACCGCTTGCATACCATTTAGAAGACCAATAACGTTTACATCAAACATTGTCTTCCACTCTTGTGCGTCTTGAGTGTCGATTTGACCAAGAAGCATAGCGCCTGCGTTGTTGATTAGTGCATCAACAGGACCGAATTTTGCTTCACCTTGAGCGATTGCTGCATCAAAAGACGCTTTGTCTGTAACGTCTACTTTTACAGATAGAGAGTTTGGTAAGTTAAGCGCTTCAAGACGGTCAACACGACGAGCAAGAAGAAGCAGAGGATGACCTTCATCGCTTAAACGACGTGCGATTGCTTCACCAATACCAGAGCTTGCACCTGTAATAACAACTAATTTTTTCATCTTCTATTTCCTTAATAAATTCAATGAACAATCGAAGTCAGAGCCCTGCTTCGTTGCGATGGAGATATATTACTGTGACTTGTATTGTTGATATATAGTCATTTACTTGAAACTCTGTTGCTGTACTGCAACAATAGAGCGTCGATAACTATTGAGCCACTATTATGATCAATCACATTAACCTTACTGATATTCGCTCGTTTGTTCTTATTGCTCGTTTAGGTAACTTTACTAAAGCCGCTGAAACGCTTGATGTTTCTCGTTCGCATGTATCACGTCAAATAAGTAGCTTAGAAAAACAGATGGGCGTGACGTTATTAATACGAACAACACGCACGCTTCGTTTAACAGAGGCCGGAAAGCATTTTTATCATCAATGTGAACAAGCTCTTCATACTATAGACCAAGCGTTGTTATCTGCTGTAGATGATGTCGAAAAAGTACAAGGAGAGATCAAAATAAACTGTGTTGGTGGCTATTTAGGTGAGGTGTTCCTTGCTGAGCTAGTTAATGATTTTATGCAGCAATACCCGGATGTTTCTGTCAGCTTAGACTTCAGCAGTAACCGTGTTGATTTAATCGAAGAAGAGTTTGATATTGCGTTTCGTATGGGCTCACTTGAGGACTCAGGTTTTATCGCTAAAAAACTGTTGAATATTGAAATGGGAACATTAGCAAGTCCCTCTTATTTGACTCAACATGGAAGACCAACGCACCCCAAAGAGCTGAATCAGCACCATTGTTTAACAGGTTCTGTACGTAAATGGCATTTTCAATCTCTTAAAAATAAAGATCATTATGACGTTTCTGTGAAAGGCAATTTACAGTGTAAAAACGGCCGAGTATTGGTTTCTGGTGCATTAGCGGGTAATGGGATTATTCGTGTTCCACTGATTTATTGCCAACAAGAGTTAGATGGTAATAAGCTTGAGCAAGTATTTGAAGAGTGGGGGATCCCAAGTGTCGACTTTTCTGCTCTTTATCATCGTGACCGCTATCAACCAAAACGATTGAGAACTTTTATTGAATTTATAGCAAACGCTTGTCAATATTAATTGGCTTAGTTATTGATAAAAGCCATTCATATGGTTGTTTATTACCTCTAAATATTGATATTGAGCTCTTTATTAAAAAGAATTTTGGAATTTTTTTTTATAACGCCTACTATTCACTATAGTGAGTGGTAGTAAGATCATGGATGATATGAGTGTTCGATTAAAATTAGCGTTATATTTGTTGGTGTTGTTCTCTGTATCTATTGCAAGTTCGATGTTGACCTTTAAGTTAGAGGCTTATAGCGATGAAAAGCTTGAGTGGGTTATTCATACCAATAATGTGATAACCAGTACAGAAAAACTATTAAGTAGTCTTAAAGATGCTGAGACGGGTCAAAGAGGGTTTTTATTAACTCATAATCTCAGTTACCTGAAGCCATATTATGTTGGGAAATCAGAAGCTAAAAGTGTTTTAGAACGTTTATATCAGCTAACTAGTGATAATAAAGAACAGCAAAAAAACCTTGATCATCTTTCCGGTGTGATGCAATTGAAATTTGATGAATTAAGATCAACCATTGAATTAGCACAAAACAATCAACAGACTGAAGCGTTAGCCATTGTTAAAGAAGACAAAGGTAAAGCGTATATGGATGACTTAAGAAAAGACTTAACTCAATTCATAAATATTGAGTTGTTATTATTAGAAAAACGTAAGGGTGATTATAAAGAGAACCGTAGCCAGTTAGTGACCTTCATCAAACTGCAAATGGTTTTTCTCGTCTTTTTAGCCATAGCAACGATCTTCTTTATGAAGCGAAATCTGTTTGATCCCCTTCATTTATTACTCTCTAGTACTAAAAAAATGCAACAAGGTGAAAAATTAGATATTTCTGACATTGTTGAAAAAAATGAGATGGGCAATCTTTTATCTGCATTCTTTACCATGAATGAAATTGTTCATGAGAAAACAGAAACTCTGACTTATAAAGCACACCACGATGAATTGACAGGCCTTAAAAACCGCAGCATGGTAAATGATGCTCTTGAGTATGCGCTTCAACATGCTAAACGTTCACATTCTAAAGTTGCAGTGTATTTTATTGATTTAAATAAGTTTAAAGAAATTAACGACACGCTAGGTCATGATGTTGGTGATGAAGTTTTGGTTAAAACATCGCAATTATTAACTAAAACAGTGCGCAGAAGAGATAATATCTATCGTTTAGGGGGAGATGAGTTCTTGATTATTGGGCAAGAAATTACTCAAAACTCAGGAGTAAAAAGATTATCTTCAAAGTTATTAGAGCAATTTAGTACTCCCATAATGATAGGAACAGAGCCGATGGATGTCTCGTTAAGTATTGGGGTGGCGATTTATCCTGATCACGATCAACAAGGTGAGGAGTTGATTAAGTACGCCGATATTGCCATGTACAAAGCTAAAAATGACGAAGGCACAACATGTTGCGATTTCACCCCCTCTATGCTTAAAAGAGAGAGTGACTAACTAAATTGTGTCAAAAATAAACGTTGCTAATCTCTCTATTGCCGACTCAATATGATCTTGATGTCGGTATCCACTTTTAATTCGTGGTTTAAGATCGTGATCTCCATCAGGTAGCCATAACCATTGGATTGAATCAGGTAAATTATAGCTCTGAACTTCTTGTTTATTACCTAACGCATCACGGTCTCCCTGTAGCATTAGGATTGGTACAGCGATATCAGGAAGATGCTCTGTACGTAATTTTTCAGGTTTACCTTGTGGATGAAATGGATAGCCTAGACAGGCAAGGCCTTTAACATTTATCAGCTCACTTTCCTGCTCTGCTAGTAAAAGGCTTGCCATTCTCCCCCCCATAGACTTACCACCAATTATCATCGGTTTATCTAACAGAGAAAGCACCTGTGTAAATTGCTCTAATAGCTTTGGAGCTCTCTCTGGAGGGCGGCGACTGCCAGTCTCAATTCGTTGTTGCATATAATGGTAATTAAAGCGTACTACTTGAATTCCGCGCTTTGCTAATCCTTGGGCTACTTGTTGCATAAAGTCAGAGTCGAGAGGTGCCCCAGCCCCGTGACTGAAGACAAATAGTGGCCCATCTTTCGGGCCATCAAAAATGAGTTTCATGCATAAATACCTAAGGTTTAATCGTAAAGGCACTTACTATGCAAATCTAACGCATACACGTCAAGAGTTTGTACGTGTATTCCAATGATGAAACTGAATTCTTTTAGTCGCTATTAATTATGCCAGCTGCTCATTGACTCTTACCAATGGCTTATCATTAATTGGCAAGTGAATTAATGCCGCACAGAAAGCCAGAACAACCGTAGACCACCAAATTGGTTCGTATGAGCCATAGTAATCATAAATACGACCGCCAGCCCAAGCGCCTAAAAAGCTACCAACTTGATGAGTAAAGAAAACTAAACCATACAGAGTTGATAAGTAACGAGCCCCGAAGATCTGACGAACCAAACCAGAGGTTAATGGCACTGTCCCTAACCAACAGAAACCAATTGCGCCACCAAAGATAGCCGCCGTATGCTCTGTTACAGGTAAAGTGACGAACGCACCAATGACAACAGTACGAACAAAATACAGTGCAGACATTACGTGTCGCTTGCTGTACTTATCGCCCATCACACCCCAGAAGTATGAACCGAAGATATTAAAAATACCCACATAAGCCAATGCCATTGCTGCGCTTGAGGCTGGTAAGTCTTTATCCGCCAAGTAGCTTGGTAGGTGCGTTGCAATAAACATCACATGAAAACCACAAACAAAGAAACCAGCATGTATTAACCAATAGCCCTTGTGTGAAAAGGCCTCTTTTAATGCCTCTGTTAGGGTTTGAGTGTCTTCTACTGTCGCGCCTTGTGATGATGGTTTTGCAGTTTTCATAAATAGCGCAAAAGCCACCATCAATGCACATAACATCGCAAATACTTGCATCGCGATTTGCCAGTTAAAGTCATGCAATAGTGTTTGTGCGCCAGGGATCACAGCAAACATGCCAAATGAACCAGCTGCTGTGGTTAAACCAAAGGCTTTTGCTGCGTGTTCAGCAGGAACGACTTTAGCCACTGCACCTAGAATGATCACATAACTTGTTGCACTTAACCCAAGACCAACGAGAGCTCCTAAAGAGACATAAAGCATACTTGATTCAGTGGCAATAGACGTTAAAGCAAGGCCAGCTGCATAAGCGATAGCACCCATAATAATGATGCGCTTTGAGCCCCACTTGTCAGATGCCATGCCTATAAATGGTTGGAAAATACCAAACAAAAGGTTTTGTAGGGCAATAGCAAAACTGAAAAACTCACGACCGGTTTGGAAGTGCTCTGAAATTGGCATCATAAAAATGCCGAATGATTGTCTGATCCCTAGACTGATAATTAAAATCCCGATCCCAAGCCATACTAGTGGTGGAAAACGAAAAATACTCATAATGTGCTCTTAATGGTGATGATGAGAATGGTGGTGGCTATCGTCTTGACCTGTTTGCTGGTGGCATCCACTATTTACGGCTTGTTGAGCTAATAAATTCAACAAAGCAGGTGAGTTATGAACGGCAATAAGGGATAAAACTAATAACACACTCATTCTGACCAATTGAGCGAAAATGGATTGTGAAAACATACTGCGCTCTTAGGGTTAAAAAGAAGAGCGCGCATAGTAGAGAAAGGCGGTGTATGAGGCAAATGACTATTTTTCAAAGACTCTATGATTTTTATGCATAGTCTTATCAATAAAGGAATGTGCTAGCTAATTAGTCGGTAATTTCACCAACGATAACGTCTTCAACTTTACTGTTTAAAAACAGGTTGCGTTTAATTATAGGATCTACCGCAGCCAGTGCAGCGGAAGAGCCCGCCCAATGGTTGGTATGTGCAGCGAGCTCTACGTACGCAACATTGCTTTTAATTCTAAAATGAACGACGTGACCTGCGCCTTTATGGTCCGTTGATAAGATCGCTGTAGCACTGTTTTCAGCAAGGTCTTTAAAAGGCGTTTTAGGTATACATTGGCTAACAAAAGTCATTGAATTAAGAGGGTTTTCGCCACCAATTTGTGAAAACTTAGCCATAGCGTGACGATAATCAGGAATGTCTTCTGGTAATGACAATAAGAACTCATTGTTACTGCATTGAATAGCCTCTGGTTCTAGAGTGCTTTCTAGCTGGCAACCGCTAAGAAGAGTAAGTAATGACATTAATGGAAGTGTTGGCTTCATATGAGGAGAGCTCTATATACTAATTTTTTATGAATATTGAGGCCAGTGTATAGACTTAAAGATAAATGTCGTGTCTTTATTTTGATAAATGCTGAAACAGGAGCAGAAAAGAAGATCTTGGTTGAGTTAAAAACTCGATTTCTTCAGCCGTACTTCCTACACTTAGATAGAGCTAGTTTGTAAATAGGATCAAATATGAAAGGGATTATTTTTTCAGAGTTTTTAGAGTTAGTGGAAGATACTTTTGGATTAGAAGTGTGTCAGCAAATGCTAGATGATAATAATGATGATGGAGCTTATACCTCTGTCGGTACTTATGATCATAAGAATTTGGTAAAGTTGATTATCTCATTAAGTAAATTAACCAATATCAGTATCGAAGATTTACAGCAAGTTTATGGTAAGTCGGTTTTTTTTACCCTTTATAGCAGCATGCCAAGTATAGAGGGAAAGTCGTCTAATACGTTTGATTTTATTAAACAAGTAGAACGTTATATTCATCTTGAAGTGAAGAAGTTGTATGAACAAGCAAGCCCGCCAGAGTTTGTTTTTATTTCTAATACAGAATCAGAAATGGTGATGGATTACATTTCTGCACGCTGTTTTTCTAATGTATGTTTTGGATTGATCCAAGGATGTGCAGAGTACTTCAATGAAAATATAGATATTCATATGCAAGCGATACAGCAAGATGGTTCTCAAGTTCGTTTTACTTTATTGAAGGTGTAATTTCATTAAGGGGGTAAAGATGGATAACGAGAAAATGATAGAGCTGTTAAACCGGAAAATTCAGCGAGAGAAAAAAGCTCGTAAAGCCGCAGAAACCTTACTTGAAAAGAAAAGTAATGAGCTTTATCGCGCCAAAAAGTTGGTTGAAGACACGTTACTTATGGTGCAAAAGCAAGCTGAGAATGATGTAGCTCTATTGAAATTTAAAAGTTATCTTGACGCTCTTTTTTTGGAGTATAGCCAGCGATTACTGCAAGAGACTTTAACTAAAGGTCTATTGAAACGATTACTTGAAGATCTTGTTAATATTGAGCCAATACAAGCGATTCATCTCTCTTCAAGCCTAGCGACGCAAGAGCATGATATTAGTGTTTACTATACTGATAATAGCATTCAATTTGGTGATTTATCTGTATCTGAACACTCTTTAGATTGGAATGCTGAGTGTACTCAGTTGATTGTTTACCTTCACCAAGATGATGTGCAATGTGGCGCGTTGCAAGTTATGTTTATTCTACCTCCTAGCCCTACATGGTATGACACCATTGAGAATCAGTTTAGTTTGTTTTCTGAGATGCTCAGTGCAGCTTTTGAAAGACAAAAATTATTAGAAGAAACGCTTAAGGAGAAACAAAGGGCTGAGAAATCAGAACAAGCAACTAGAGATTTTATTGCCATGATAAACCATGAACTCAGAACGCCTCTTAATGGGTTATTAGGCTCGGCTGAGCTAATGGAAGATACCGTTATTACCCCATATCAGCGTACGTTGCTTGAGACAGTACATCAGTCTGGTGCGATGCTTAGAGTGATTATTAATGACTTGCTTGATTTCAGTAAAATGAGTGCTGGAATGTTAGCTCTTAAAGTGGGCAACTTTTCACCAAATCGACTTATATCGACTATTCAGCAAATATTCACTCTCCAAATTGAAGAAAAAAACCTGGCTTTTGAAGTTAATTTGACTCCAAATCTCCCCGAAATGTTGCAAGGTGATGTAGATAGAATTCAACAAATTATTGTAAATCTCATTGGCAATGCGATTAAATTTACCAAAGAAGGTAAGATAATATTGTCGGTTTTTTGGGTTAATAATGCACTACAAATAATCGTATCAGATACCGGTTGTGGTATCCCTAAAGATAAGCAAACCAGTCTTTTTGATCCTTTTATTCAGGTGGATAATTCGAGTCAGAGGCAGTTCGAAGGAACAGGACTAGGCTTGTCTATTTGCCAGTTTTTAGTATCAGTCATGCATGGTGGTATTTCGTTGTCTAGTCAAGAGGGAATTGGTACGGAATTTACGGTATTGCTCCCACTTAATGAACCCTCTATTCAGCAAGGGAGTAATGATTACGAGGTTGGTTCTTCTTTTCCAATTGAGCAACTTTCTATCTTGGCTGTAGAAGATAATAAGATGAATCAGACGATTTTAAAGATGATGTTAGCCAAAATCGGAATTATTCCGGAGTTTGCCGAAAATGGTCAGCAAGCGATTGATTTTTTAAATAAGAATGAAATTGATATTGTACTGATGGATTGTCGGATGCCAATAATGGACGGTTTTGAAGCGACAAAAAAATTAAGAGAGAACGGGTATAGTAAACCGATCATTGCGCTTACGGCGGGAACGACGTCGATGGAAGTAGAGCAGTGTATTGCGGCAGGAATGGACTATGCGTTGAGTAAGCCTTATAAATTAATAGAACTTGAAGCGATGTTGAAACGAGGGGGGCAACACTTGTTAAATAGATAGTTTGGTATAAAAAAACCTTACTCTATTAAAGAACAGAGTAAGGCTATAATATTCAAAAAGAGGTGAGATTATACTTCTTGTTCTTTTAGTTCTGCTGTTTCTGCATGTTTGCTACTTTCAAGCATCTTACGAATAATGAATGAAGCAATAAAAGCAACTGCAACCATGACAACTGCTAGAATGGTTAATAGTTGGAAATAACCGCCATAAACCGTTTGCACAAATTCCTGAGTGATGACTTGACCTTTCTCTTGAGCGATAGAGGTTGAGAATACCGCCCCAATAATGCCACTTAACGCCATCGCAACAGAGAATAGACTGACAGAAAAGCCCTCGATGTGTTTTGGTGCTACAGACAGAATGAATGCAACCACTAAGCTGCCTACGATAACTTCAGCAAACGCTTGGAAGAAGTGAATTAATAAAAACACTTCAGGACGAATGATTACATCTTCACCCACGCTCATTACCGCCATGGTTAAAATACCAAAAGCAATGGCTGTAAGAATGAAGGCAAATCCAATTTTGGTTGCGGTTGAAAAATGAATATCACGTTTCTCAAGAGCAGAAAATATCATCGCAATGATTGGGCCAGCGACAATACACCATAATGGATTCATCGCCATTGACGCTTCTGGTGCAATAGGGATTAGGTTGAATAGGTCACCACGCATAGTATTGATGGTTACCATGGTCATTGATGTCATCATTTGACCGTAGTAAACAAAGAAAGCGGTGGTCAGTGCTGTAACGATAAGGATAGTCCCCATTTTTAATGCGTCTGATTTCTCAGATTTGATCATTAAGAAAATGAAGTAACCAATAGCGGTAAGGCCAATCGCATAAACAATGTTTTGGCCAATATCCATGTTTGAGAACATGAAGAATACCAGTGCAATCATAGCAATAGAGGTAACTAAAAATGCAGCCCAATTTTTAGAGCTTACTGGTTTTTGGTCAATATCCGCACCAACGGTTAATAATGATTTACGGAAAACCACTAATGTCGCTAATGCAAAGAAAGCAAGAATGGCAGATAACATGAAGCTTCCATGGAAGCCAAGCACCAGTACGAACATAGGGAACAAGTACTGGCCCAATAGTGCACCTACATTATTTACTGAGTAGTTTACAGGGTAGCAATTTTCAAAATGTTCTTGAGTATCAAAGGTACGCTTGTAAAGGCTTGGATAAGAAGGGGACATTAAACCACGGCCGTAACTTGCTAATGCAATACCGCATAATGCCATTGGAACATTGGCGGTGTATGAGCCTAAGACAAGTAATGCGTAGCCCACAGAGAAACCAAGGTAGCTAATGGTTAGTGAGCGATAAGCGCCTAAAAATTTATCGGCAATAAAACCACCAGCGATAGCAAATAGAGGGCCAATCGATGAAAAGGCACCGACTACCATCATGGTGTCAGCTTCGCTGTAGTTTAGTTCTTCTAGGAAAAATCGAGTTAATATAACCATTACACCATAAAATGATAAGCCAAACATCATTTGGCAAAACATCATGGACTTATTTAGTTTGTTCCACATAAGGTTTCTCTTTTAGATAATTACTTCACGTATTTTACCATTAAGAGAATGTAACAAAATACGAATTTTTTATTTTTTCATCGGAGAAATATTGTAAGTAAGGGTGTTTTTTAGTGGGATATATTACAATTTATTAATAATTCTATATATTCATTTTCTTGTGATTGCTAAGTGTACGATGTTTTGATAGAAAATAGATGAATCATTCAAAAGGTGTCCTTTTTGATCCGAATCATCTATTTGCTAAATAGGAAGGCTCTCTATTACTTTTGGGCTAATAGATACTCAACGCCACCAACAATGGCGGCAACTTGTGCATCGTTACACTCTTGTGCTGTTACTTTGTCGCTGTCCGGATACACTTCAGTTGTCGATACAAAATCAGCATCTGTTAGACCTGCACACAAGCCTAACTTCTTCGTTGGGTATTCAATTACGCCTTCTTGAACCACATCAGAGCCAATAATTTGGTTATTCTCATCAGGTGGTGCAATGTGTGTAACGGTACGAACAGAATCAATGATGGCTGTTTGAAATGCCGTTGCTGGTTTTTCTGTATCACCTACCGTGTAGAAACCATCAGGAATGTAACCTTCAATGTATTCTAGGCCATCGCGTGCAGCTAATGCAGGGCGAAATTCTGTTTCATCACTGTCTGTCGTTTCATGCAGATCAATGTGCGCAAAAATAGGCGTTCCAAGTGATGCAACTAATGCCATTAATCCTGCCGATTCTTCAGCAGGGCTATCTGCATAAAAAGAACGGTTTGGATCCGTCGCTGTTGGGTTCCAACGATTAATCACTTCATAACCCCATGGGCTAACACAAGGGGCAACAACAATATTAAACCATTGGCTGTAATGCTCAGCTTTGGTGTCCACAAATTGCAATGCACCATGAACGCCTGAAGTTTCATAGCCATGAACACCACCGCTAATTAATAGTGTTGGTTTTGTATTATCCCATTGGCGAGTTTTAATGCACAATAATGGAAAGCGCGATTCGTCATACGATAATGCGCCATATTGAGAAACATCAAAACGCTCTGCTAATGCTTGAATTTTCGTCACAACTTCATCTTGGTATGAACGTTTTACTGTCATGCTTGCAAGCCAAGCCGCTTTTTCGGTTTCACCCCAAGGTTGACCTTTTGTTCCAATTGGGTAGCTGTAATCGTCTTTCATGATGCTTCCTTATTAATTATGGCTATCTGTATGAACTTAGTTGGTTTGTTCATGGCTCCATATAATACGATCACTTCCGCGATAAATCCCAAAATGAATGGTTGCTTTAATGAAATCTTCAAAAGAATCGTTATTGTCTTGGTCTTGCTGTAGCCAAGGCAGGTTAACTAATGACAAGGTAGGAATGACTTGCCCTTGATTTCCATTTCCTGGGGCTGTGAAGTCCATACTTGTAAGTCCATCATTTATGTTGGTACTAGTTAAACTTGCAGCTGTTGTTCCTTTTCCTACAGGCAAGGCATTTGGATCTTTACCCACATCAAATGAAAAATCAGGTATTGCGAGTACTGTGCAGGAGTCAGCATCATTACGAATAAAGCTACCAGAATCGTAATATTCAGTCTCAATTCTCGATTGAAGTGCATTTAACTCTGAGCCATACGCATCTTCCATTGTTATTCGTCCCCACTTTTGCTGATGCTCAGGCGTGGCAGGGAAATCATAATTAAGGCAATTGCCTGTGGCATTTAACTTATAACAAACGCCATCTTGATCTTCGATGTCTTCAGCAGTAAGCGCTAAAGTGATGGTGTCATTGGTTGGTGATATCGGATCAAACGGTTTGTTATAACGCAGTTTGGCATTTTGCAGTTGTACCTTATTCTGCAGAGGCAATTTAATGACATTACCAGAAGAAGCAAAACCTGCGCGTCGACCAAGGATAGAAAGCGAGTCACTGTCTATCACTTTAATATTGGAAGGTGAAGCCGAATAGGTTCTAAAATCCCACTCTTTGTTATAGCGCCACCATTGGCCGATACTGTAGTTTTGTAAACGACCACCTGTGTATGAGAGAGGCGTTATCTCTAACGTTGGCAAGGTATCAAACACGAACGTTTGTCCCATGTAAGTATAAGTTCTGCAAGCATTTTTGATGGTAGGTTGTTCGGCAGATAAACTAAAATACGCCGGAATAAATCGACCAATGGCCCCCGTATTCGCGGCTTTAATCTGATATGCATTACTGCCTAAGTACTCGATAGGTGGCGTGATTGATATATCAAAAACACCGACCTCACTAATGCTTTGCTTAAACGAATTTGTGCTGTCTTGTTTTGCAGCATGATTATAAGTATTAACTAATAAATTCCCTGTATTGCCACCAATGTTTTGGGCAGGAGCAATAAGTGTGTGGTCTAATATTAAATTATTTTGAGCATAGTTTGGAGTTACTGGATTATCAGTTAAATTGGTGTCGTTATCCTTCTCCCATGCGTGAGCCTTAATGTTTAAGTTAAACTCTTCACCAGCATGAGCGAAAATGGAGCAACTTGTGTCTTCTGATTGACAACGACCGTTAGCATTTGAATTGTTTTTATCGCTTACTGACGCACTTAAGCCAACAGGAAAACTGACAAATTGATCGCTCCCTTCAATATCTTGGCTATACGATTTTGCGTATTTAGCATTGAGTTGCAGTTGTCCGGCATCAATATAATTTAACGTAATTTGAGCCTCATTATTGGCAAAGTTTAACGTGAATGTAGTCGGAGACGCTTCTTGTTTTCCTATCTCATTCCATGAATCATTAACGAGTCCATATAAGCTTGGTGAGCCAATAATATTTGTTTTGCTTGGTGAAATATAATCAGACCATAATTGAATGTTTTTTGTACCAGTAAATGAACTACCACAGCCTTTAATAGTTGCTGTAACGGGTTTATTGGCTAATTTGTCAGGAACAGTAACGGTTAACCCCTCAGATTTGAAATTGAGAGTACAGTTTTGGTTACTTAATGAACCGCCATTAATACTGCATAAGGTGTTGCTGAATGGTTTTGTTGAGGGAGATGAGCTATCAACATTCAAGCTCACATTCCCTTGAGTTGGTTTACCTATGGACAGGTTCGCAATACCATTTTTCATTGTGATATTGTTTCCACCAAGCCAATAACCATCCGCACCTAAGTTACTTGTATTAAGAGTGACATCAATCTCATCGGTAAATAAGCTTGAGCAAGAGGCATCAGCACACGCTCGCAATGTCACGTTAGACACATCGCAAGTAGAGCCTTGCCCTGAGTGGTCAAATTCAAAATGGTCAATTTGCTCT
The DNA here is from genome assembly GCF_008933155.1 of Aliivibrio finisterrensis. Taxonomy (GTDB): domain Bacteria; phylum Pseudomonadota; class Gammaproteobacteria; order Enterobacterales; family Vibrionaceae; genus Aliivibrio; species Aliivibrio finisterrensis. The sequence goes on from NZ_WBVP01000002.1 coordinate 244,493, forward strand.
CCAATCGGTTTTGAATACAGAGCACACACTTTGAAATTATCTATTTCATGAGTGTTATATAACTGCCCTGTTGAACCAGTTAAAGACATGATGAAGTTTTCAGGTGTTTCATCTTGATTGTATTGAGAGCTCAGTACATTTATCGGCCCAATGATTTTGTTAAAACGAGGAGTGTTTCCCTTAGGTTCTACACTTCGTTCAACGGTTACATTAGCTGTATTATTACTTCTTGAGTCGATAGTGATACGATAACGATGGGTGTTATAGTTGCCATTATTTCCGTCAATATTTGGAGAAACCTTTTCTCCATCTATATAGTTATATCCAGAGTATTGCTGGCCTGATCCTCGGAGTACAACAGATTGATTGGTAGAGTAAGAGTTGTGGTTTTTTGACCCTCCTTCTTTTGAATAGTTACCGTATTCATCTAAACCAATACCTAGCCAACCACCAGCAAAACCAGGTTTTACCGCTTCTGAGTTCTTCTTGAATCCATAACCTAAAGGACCACCAAATGCGCCTGCTTGAGGGGTTATTTCTGCATCAGAAAATACAATAGCAAGGCCGTCAGCACCATTGCCACCATACGCCATATAATCGAACTCCACCTCTATCTTGTTACCAAGAGCAGGGTATAAATATTGATAAGAAGAAGCCGTTGATTGTGCTCTTCTTGCTTGAGTTAATTGTAATCGACCATTGATTATTTTAGGAATAAAACTGCCACTACTAGAGCTCGTCACCCAATTGCTGTCTAAATTTCCACTATTAAAATTATCTTCATAACAGGTAGGTAAAACCACATCAGGACATGGATGGCGTAGCTCATATAGCTGTTCAATTTGCTCGTCAGATAAGGCTTGATCAAATACGTTTACTTCATCAATTAAGCCATTAAAAGTACGAGTTAGATCATAATCATTACCTACTTGTAGTGGCTGATTATTTACCTGTAAGTGTTTTAGTGGAGAGACGTCTTCAGTGATGGATTTTACTTTTTCGCCATTAATAAAAATCGAGGCTTTATTTCTATCGTGAGCGTTATAGCGAATGGTAACGTGCGACCACTGGTTTTTGGGAATACTTTGTGTCGTCGTTAGGTTCATAGGGTAGCGAGAGTTTTTTAACTCCCAATACCAATTGACTTGGCCATGTGAGTTTAAATGAAATTCATAATTACCATTTTTTGAGACAATGGTATTAAGGCGACCGCTAGAAGGGTATGAGCTTGGGTTTATCCATGCACTGACCGTAATCGTATCTTCATTAGAGAGTTTGCTGTTATTAGGAACTTCAATGTATTGCTGCTGTGATTTATTAAACGATCCATAGCCACAAGTCCCCATCTTGGCTACATCGATAGGCAGGGCTGGGTTGTCTTTTTGAGGAGCAAGGTTATTAATAGCGATACCGTCATAGCCGTTGCCAGAGCTGTCTTTGACCTCTCCAATCGAACCGTTCCACGAGTCTTCATCTAAGCGTAGAGATAGTATAGGGTAAGCTTCTGGTTCTGGTGGCGTTGTCGCTTTATTGATACGGCTATTACCTTCCATAAATAATTTCTTACTAGAGACTCGACCATTGATATGGCTATCATTGTTTAATGAAAGAAGGTTATTCGCATACACATAGCCTTCTAGATAGGCATTGTTATTTAGTTGTATATTATTAAATCCAATAACAGTAAGTGAGGCATTCTGTTCTAGAGTCATTTTCGTATTGTTATTTAGAAGAAAATTATCATAAACAAATAAACGAACACTCCCTGAAATTTTAATGTGCGCGTTGCCGCTGGTAGATATTTGAGTAATCCAGTAGTCGCCGGATAGTAAGGTAAGAGTCACATTATCTTCTAGATCTAAGCTACTAATATAAGTAGTGCCGCTTGAGTTTTTAAAACTAGCGCGACATGAATTACGTAACTCAATACGATTGTATTTCTTTGACTTAAACTCCTCTTGCCCAGAGTTACAGACTTCATTTTTAGGAGAATAGTGAGTTTTAAAATTACCTAGCGATAAAGAAGGTGCAGTATAGCCTGTTATTTCACAAAGTTGATAACTACCATGCCCATCATCACAGCTATTGCTGGGTAATCCGGCTCCTTTATTACTAGAGCAGTAATTTAATGCAGCGCCTTTCGTTTCATTAATCTTTGCTGAGTTATTGAGTTCTAATTGGGCGTACGAGCAACTTTCCCCTGAGCTTTTATGTCCTTGAGCAACATCTGGAAAGTAAGTATTTGGATTAATGGTCGGAAAAGCAAATGCACTCAGTGGCATCAAACATAAGCTAAAGGCTGAAATAATGAGTGAGCGAGAGAAAAGTTTAGTCATCACTGCGAATACCTACTTCAATAATACGTTGCAAGGTGGTGGTTCCAAATTTACATGTTGCTGTACTTGTTAGGTTATACACTTCTCTACCTGAATCTAGTTTGCCAATAGGTGTACATTTTACTTCTGCTGTACATTGCGATAAGCCTTCGCCTTTAAATGTATAAATACTTGCTGGATTATCAGTAGTAAAACAACTACCTGATTTATCCATGTAGAAACGACTGATCTCAATTTGAGAGCCAGATTGAGCTGCCATATTAGTTCGCGTGCCCATAATAGAAGTCACGATATGCGTACTCATTTTCTGTTGGTTCTTCGTTGCCATAAGAGCCAAAAAACCAACAATAACGATAACAAAAACAGTAAGAATAAGTGCTGAGCCATTATGATGACTAAGGCGTGTTTGCGATAAGGACATCATGATCCAACCTCACTTCTTCATTATTGTCACTAAAGACAAATTGCAGTTTTACTAAGCCATTACGCACGAGAGAAGCTTGCTTAACATCAAATTGAACACTTTTGATTTTTTCAGCCATTAACTCACGATCTCCCGCACTTAATTCAGCAGGAGAAAGTTCACTGCGAGACAACGGATAATTTGCATAACGATATAATAGGCTGTCTTCTAAGCAATAAGCCACAGGGGTTTTGTAGGCAAATAAGCGATGGGCAGGGGAGTTTGCCGTAAAACTGGTTTCTTGAGTAAACTCAATTTCTACGGTTGTAGCTTCAGGGGCTGGCGTAAAATCGATATTGTTTTTAACCTCAGCGACGCGATCTACGCCATTGCTTGGTATATCATCAAGTAAGTCTTGAGCATTAATTGGCATAATAACCACGCGCTCTGATTGAACAAAACCATGCTCTGGTAATACTCTCATCGTATTTGCAGATTCTGGTGCTAATGGTAGTGCTTCATAGACTGCGGTATTGGTGATTGGTAACCATTCAATGCATTGTGTTGTTTGGTTGATTTGTACGCTGTTTGGTACGGCATCACGAATTTCTTTGTGCATACGCTCTGTGACAAAACGGCCTTGTAATAGCAACTCTTCACGGGTGGTGGTATCGGCATAAATAGACATGCTGTGCTGAATAATCGCGCTGAGAGAAAGCCCAACAACGGCCAATAAGACAATTGAAACAATCATTTCAAGTAGAGTAAACCCAAGGGAGCGTGTCATTAAAAATTACCTCGAATTACTGAAAAAGCGTAATGCTGACCGGATGGGTCTACCACATCGACAACGATACGCTTTAAGTTTCCGCTGATAGCATCCGGTTTTCCATCTAAATTAGCGTCGTAGAAAACCTCAATAGAAATAGAAAAGTTAGGATAAATACCTGCTAAATCATTGCCTAATACATCTTTTACAGAGCCAGTTAAGTTGTTAAAGTCATCAACATCGTTGTAGAGTGTTCTATTGCCTTTTTCTTTATCTCCGTCTTCACCAAGATAGTCTGGTTCTGTACAGGGAATCTCTGCTGGCTCGCATACAGGTAAACCCCCATTAGGACCACTATTTTGATCAAATTGGCGACCTACAATTTCATCCATTACCGCGGCACCAAGTTCAGCGGCTTTTGTTGAGTACATTAGTTCAGCATTATGTTGTGAACGAGGAACGAGTGAGGTGGTTATGATAATTAAGGCAAAACTCATTAGAACAATTGAGAGAACAATTGAAACCAGGCTAAATCCTTTTTGGTGTTTAGCAAGCATGAATATATCCTTCTTTTTCAATGCAGATTTTAGTTTGTGATTTAGCATTAATGAAAATTTCACAAGTTGTGTTTTTGCACTGCATTACTCGTCCCATTACATCAAAATCAAAAGCAAAAGGTGTTGCTAGTGCATTGTATTGATTCCCTATCTGTAAGGCGAAGTCGGCATTTTGTTTTTCTAAAATAGCCACATAAGTAATGTCTTCGTTTTCAAGATACTCATTACTACGTTGGGTATTTGGAAAGGAGGTGGCGCATTCACTTGTTTTATCAAGGCTAACTTGCTGAGCTCGGTTTGAATTAATTAGCCATCGGTTACAGTAACCGCTTCTATTCATGGCGCGAGTTTGAGTTAAGCGTAATGAACGTAGTAATTCAGTTTGTAATGTATGCGCAGAAACGCTACTAATTCCAGAGAAATAGCTACTTGCGCTAATTGATATGATTGAGAGCAAAATAATGACAGCAATTAGCTCAATTAAAGTGAACCCTGATGTATGGTTTCGAGTCATTTTTTATGTTACAAAACATTAACTGTAAATAGGTCGGTTAGTGTACGGATAAAAGTTTTTAATGGAAGTGAAATAAGCGCTAATCAAATGGATATTTTATGTGATTTATGATTTATTAATGTAAAAATTCATTGTTTTTACTAAATTTTTTTTGCGATTGACTTCAAAAAATTAACTTCATTGAAAATACTCGCTTTTTATAAACTGTCAATGGGTGTTTATTGGTTTTAGAAATAAATAGAAAGAAAGCGTGAGGTGAGCTTTTCACCCCAACTTAGAGTTACTGGGCTGTTACCTTCTTGGCTTTGATCTGCGGCAATAACAAGAGAGCTGTCGAATAGTTTGTTAATGTTCTTCATCTAAGGGTAATAATGGAATAAAAAATACTCTATTATTATTTTATATTGTGTTTATGGATGAACTTAATGAATCAAATCGACTTTTTGCGATGTGCCAGCGTTGGAGTATTCTTCGGTCTGGTTGGTTTTCGTCAGCTTCAGTCAATGATATTGATAAGGTTGAAGAACCAACCATGTTGACCAAACAAACCTTACAGATTGATGGCTTAAAGCATTGTAATAATACGAGTGATAACCGCATTCATTTAAATCCAGATGAACCGTTAACCATTATCGCTCATGATTGCTTCGCTTCTGCTGGCCAATTTAAAACCTTAGCGGATGTCTATGGTTTATATGATCAACAAGCCATTTGTTTTGAATATGATGATAGAAAAAGTTTAGAAGAAACCTCTGGCGAACTGGTTTCTGCCTTAAATAAATTATCAAATGAAAACCCTAATCAATCCCTGCATGTAATTGGACATAGTCAAGGTGGTTTGGTCGCTCGTCGGGCACTTACGGTTGATAGAGAGGATGAGAAAAAAGTCGTTACAAAACAATTGCAACTTACAACCATCTCTTCGCCATTTAATGGTATTGAAATATCGTCACATTGTGGTATCACGCCTTTAAGAATTCTTTCTTTGGGGATTGTCGATTTAATTTGTTATGCAGTTACTGGAGAGAAGTACCAACAGATCCCCCCTAATGCTGACTTTATTGAGCAACCGGGAGAGCTTGTTGCTTCTGTATCTCAACATTTAGTTATCAAAACAGATGAGCGTAATACGTGCCGAAGAACCAATGATGAGGGTATTTGCCTTGAAGATGATTATGTATTCAGCGTCAATGAGCAATCAAATAATCAGGTAGATAATAGGGCTAATACGGATTTGGTAACGGTACAAGCAGGTCACGTAGAAATTGTTGGTAATGGAGATTCTGTGCCGACAGATTTAATTAATATTTTAAAAGATCAACAATTGCTGATTGATAATGGAACTATTGATCAATTAGAGCAAGCGCGTTTAATTGAACAGCTTTATTTTCAAGCTGAGAATTCTAATTTATCTATATTGAAATAAGCAGGGTGGTATAAATAGCACCCTGTAATAAGTTTAACGACCGTATGTTTTCATAATATAGGCTTCAAATTCATCACACATTTTTGTGTTTGAATCTGTATTGCTTGCTAGCGTTTTAGCGCCATCAATAATAGTGATAGAGGCGTTTAATGGCGCTACCTCGGATTGACTTCGAGAAGCTAATTCTGCGATCTTCTCTTGCTCCGACTTCCATGCCTCTTCAACCGATAAATTACACTTATCAGCGAGATACTTTGCGTTAAAACCTTCACCAGTTAAAGCAATAATTGACTCGTTATGGCTAACGCTGTTACCGGCATTCCAATAATGTTTTGCTAATAATGGACCAATCTTAGGGTTGTCGGTTAAGTAACCAAATTTCTCTGTAAAATAAGCACGAGTTTGATATACCGCCATGTGCGCAATTAAATAACCATGGTATGCGCAAGCGGCTTCATCAGAAACCAAGTGCGGGATTGCCATTAATGGACGTGGGCTGCACGCTAGGCCAAGAATGTTCTTCTCTGTTGCACGAGCCAGTGCCGTAATATTTTCTGGTGTTAGCTTTTCATCTGTTAATTGATAAAGCGCTCGTTCAAAATAAGGAACAACGAGAATACTGCGCTCTTGGTATGCACGGAAAGGTTGTTTACTGTCGATCATCGCTTTGATTATTGAATCAGGAACTGAATTGCCATCGGCATCGAGAGCATACTGTTTTAGCCAATCTGCATCTTCTAATAGGCTGTCGCAGAACATAGATTGTGTTTCAGCATAGGCCATTGATGTTGGTGCAAACTCTTGTGAGAAACACGGAGCATTCATTTTTACATTAGAGAAATGTGCAGCATGCCCGCCCTCATGGAATAAGGTGTTCATACCATCATAACCACTGCCTATTTGGTCTGGTTTAGCGTTACTAGTGAAGTTTACTTTTGCAGCAACCCATTCACCTTTTTCATCATAAAAAGAAGGGATAGGACCATGACAGAAACCATTTGGGTATTTGCCTTTACGATCCAATAAATCAAGGGTTAATTCTGCGCCAGAGAATTCGATGTTTAAGCGTCCGAATGATTCAACCCAACGACGCAGCGATTTAGAAAACGGCACATAAGGGTCTAATTCACGCATGACATCGCCAGCAAACGAGAAGATAAAGTTGTGAGCGAGTAACGCATTATTGCCTTTATCTGCGGCGAGTTGATTTAAACTGGTTTGATTACAATCACGAGTACGGACTTCAAAATCATCCAAAATGGCAAACAGTTCATCTGCACTCATTTTCTCTTTTTTGGTGACTGAGTAATCAAAGAAAGTATCAAAACCTTGAGAGCGAGCAAATTTGTTACGCAGTTTAATTAATTCAATAAACCCGTTTTGTAATAGCCATTGCTCTAAGCTCAGAAATGCTTGGTGTGCAGATTGACGGGTACTTTCATCAGAGCTAGTGCGAACAACAGAAGCGAGCACAGGAAGAGAGCCTTCAACCGTTTTGCCTTCTTCGTTTACATACGTCATGGTGTGTTTTTGCTTTTTCTCAAACAGCCCAGCTTCAAACTTAATTAACTCTGACTTTAGAGTTTGAGCTTGTTCAGAGTCAATTGCGTGCGCTTCAAATGTAGCTAACCATCCTTGTAATCCAATTAAGGTTTGTTCTTTTTCAATGCTATCTACAATATTTTCAGCAAGAGAAAGTTGCTCTTTGATTAGTGCAATTTGTTTTGCGTTACTTAGAAAATTGGTCCATGCAGTCTCGGCTTCAGTAGAGCCTTGGTGATCATCACTTAACCCCATATAGGTGTCCCAAAAGAAGTTCTCTTTGGTGCGATGAATTGATAAATAGCGTTGGTTTAAGTCATTAAGATAGGCTGTCGCAGTCATTTTATTCCCTTTAAATCAGTCCTTAGGGCAAAGCCCATGCATCAGGATTATGACATAAATTGAAGAGGTATAGTGAGGTTGGCATAAAAAGCCTAATCTTCTCTTAGATTAGGCTTAATAAATGAGTTGATTAGCTTAATATTCTGAATTGAGACACTAAAGATCCTTGAGAGTGAATCGTTGTTGAAAGTGTCTGGCACTCTTCCATTGTTCCATTCGCAAGATTGGTTGTTTCTAAACTGACATTATTAATCAATTGAATATTGGTATTCATTTCATCTGCTACCTTGACCATTTGCTCTACCGCAACAGATATTTGGGTATTTTGATCTGAAATACGACTGACTTGGTCTAATGATTCTTGCAGTTTATTTCCCGATCTTTTAGCGTTATCAACACACACTTCAGAAAGATCTTTACCTTCTTCTATGGTTTGTACGGCTTCTTGCGTACTTGATTGAATATGCAAAATGATTTCTTGGATTTCTTTGGTCGATTCTTGACTTCTTTGAGCTAGGGTTCTTACTTCGTCTGCCACTACGGCAAAACCTCGCCCCTGCTCTCCGGCACGAGCGGCTTCAATAGCGGCATTTAATGCGAGTAAATTTGTTTGTTCAGCAATAGATTGAATGACCGTTAATGCAGAACCAATGGTATTACCGTGTTCTTGTAATGTACCAATGATAGTAGAAGCGTTGGTCAGTTGTGATACTAGCATTTCAATTGATTTAACTGTGTCGCTCACCGATAGCATACCTTCAGCAGTTATTTGATGTGCATGCTCTGTTGCCCCTGCTGTTGTTTGTACGTTTCTTGAAATATCACTAACAGAGGCACTCATTTCTTGAATTGCATTCGCGACTTGTGCAGTTTCTTTACTTTGAATCGTAATATTGTTTACGGTGTCTTGGCAGTTGCTTGTTGATGATTGTGCTAATGTTTCAATTTTCTCATTTGAATCTTGAATACGACCAATAACCGCATTGATTTCTGATTGGCGCATTTTTAACGCCAGTTCGATCTCTGAAATATCATCAATGTGGTTGGTATAAATTAATTCCATTAATGGGTTATCAAACACTTTTCTGGCTTTAGTCGTTAAGGTTTCTAAACGACGTGTTAACGAATAGGTACTAATGAGTGAGAGCCCAGCAAAAGCAGCTAATCCTAGTAACGGTGACGCTTGAGTCATTGCTGCAGAGATTGCAAAGTTAGGAATAAGAGTTAACGCATAACGTTGCCATAAACGCGTTCTTGGCAGTTTCATTTTTAATGGTTTATTGCCTGACTTTAATACAGCATACACTTTTTCTGCATTTTTAACGTGTTCGCGTGAAGGGCATAAGCGAACAGACTGATATTCTTGAATAGCCCCATCTTTTAAAATAGGAGAGGCAAAAGCGTCAACCCAGTAGTAATTGCCATCTTTACAGCGGTTTTTAACTAATCCCATCCATGATTTTTTTTCTTTAAGGTGAGCCCACATATCTTTAAATGCGTCTGGCGGCATATCAGGGTGACGAACAACGTTATGAGGCTTATTAACGATTTCATCTAATGTGAAACCCGCGACTTCACAAAATTCTTTACTTGCGTAGGAAATATGGCTTGAAGGGGTAGTAATGGATAATAAGTTGTATTCTTTTGGAAACAGAATCTCTTTATTTTTTATATGTATTTTTGACGTCATATCTAATTTTCCTTTATGCATTGGCTGTAAATACCTACCATTTAAAGTAACTATTTATTTCTTATTGTAAGCAGATATTACATCAATTTGCCGTGTATGCGAAATTTATAGAGTGTAGAAATTGGGAGATTAAAATTAAAAACGTTTAACCTAATGATGGATTAAGTTAACTAAAAGATTAGTATTGAGCTCTTACGGTAACGATTGCTTATTTATATTTATCTCAGTTTATGCAAAAATGCGCGCAGAAAATTAACTCCACTTTACAGTTACCTATTTTAAGGAATGTTCTAATGTCGCAGAACAATGTACAGAGTACGGCACCACAATCTAATTTAGATAAAAAACTTGATGGCTTTTTTAAGATCTCTGAGCGTGGCAGCAACGTGAAAACAGAAATGATCGCAGGTCTAACGACATTTTTAGCGATGGTTTATTCGGTTATCGTTGTGCCAAGCATGCTAGGTGCCGCAGGGTTTGATACCGGCGCTGTATTTGTTGCTACCTGCTTAGTGGCGGCATTTGGTTCATTGTTAATGGGATTATGGGTAAATCTTCCAATGGCGATTGGCTGTGCTATTTCATTAACGGCATTCACCGCGTTTAGTCTGGTATTAGGACAAGGGGTAAGCATTCCGGTTGCGCTTGGTGCTGTATTTATCATGGGGGCTTTGTTTACGCTTATTACGGTGACAGGCGTCCGTCAGTGGATTTTAAATAACTTACCTTCAGGCATTGCTCACGGTACTGGTATTGGTATCGGTCTTTTCTTACTGTTGATTGCAGCTGATGGTACAGGCTTAATCGTAAAAAATGCACATGCAGGCTTACCGATTATGTTAGGTGACATCAAGTCGTTCTCCGTTATTATGTCGGTACTAGGTCTTGCTGCTATCTTTGGTTTAGAGAAAAAGCGTGTTCCTGGTGGCATTTTATTAGTGATTGTTGCTATCTCAATTATCGGTTTGATTTTTGATCCAAGCGTCACCTACAACGGGTTCTTTGCTCTGCCAAGTTTAGAAACAGCAGATGGGAGCTCATTGATCGGTTCTATGGATATTATGGGGGCGTTAACACCTGCAATTCTTCCTGTTGTTATTGCTTTGGTTATGACGGCCGTATTTGATGCGACAGGTACAATTCGAGCGTTAGCAGGCCAAGCGAACTTACTAGATAAAGACGGTAAGATCATTGATGGCGGCAAGGCATTAACAGCAGATTCAGCAAGCTCAATGGTCGCAGGTCTTGTTGGTGGTGCTCCTGCGGCCGTTTATATTGAATCAGCAGCAGGTACTGCGGCAGGTGGAAAAACAGGCCTTACTGCAACGGTTGTTGGTGTGTTGTTCTTAGTGATGATCTTCTTATCGCCAGTAAGTTACTTAGTACCGACTTACGCAACGGCTCCTGCATTGATGTACGTTGGCTTACTGATGCTAAGTAACGTCTCTAAGTTGGATTTTGAAGATTCGGTAGATGCATTATCTGGTCTTGTCTGTGCGGTATTCATTATTCTGTCAGCGAACATCGTAACCGGTATTATGATTGGTTTTACGACGTTAGTGGTCGGCCGCGTATTCGCTGGTGAGTTTAAAAAATTAAACGTAGGTATTGTATCAATTACCATCGCTTTGATTGCATTTTATGTCGGCGGATGGGCAATCTAATAATCTTATTTATACAAGCATAAAATTGCTTAAAATTAATATCTTTAGAAGCCAGTGAGAGAGTTCACTGGCTTTTTTTATACAAAAGCAGGACAGCTTGGCCATTAAGGGTTAGGCTAAAAGTATCAGCAATAACGGCTTAAGAAGTAAATTATGGTTAATTCAACATCGATTATTATTGCGGGATCTACCGGTCTCATTGGGCACCATTTATTAAACTTTGCATTGAAGAGTCACGGCATTACTCATGTATACAGTATCAGTCGTCGTCCATTAGATGCGAGCAGCTCAAAACTAGTTCAAATGATAGACTCAGAGTTGAAAATCAATAAAGAACAAGTACAAGAAGCCTCACCAACAATAGGCTTTATTACTTTGGGAACCACGCTAAAAAAAGCAGGCAGCAAAGCAGCATTAAAAGCGATTGATCTCACCTTAGTCGTTAATACTGCCAAGGAAATGTATGACATAGGTGTTAAGCATATTTATGTGGTTTCATGCATCGGAGCATCACCGTCAGCGTTATCTCACTATTTAAAATGCAAAGGACAAATGGAAGCTGAGATATCAGATATTGGGTTTGATAGTGTGACATTTATGCAACCTGGACCATTAGCAGGAGACAGGGATGAGCCAAGAAAAGACGAAGTATTATTACAGGCAGTAACAAGAGTATTCACACCTCTTATGAAAGGCTTTTTACTTAATTATAAGCCAATTGAAGGGGAAAAAGTGGCTCAATTCATGCTCGGTTTGGCTTTAGAAAATAATCAGCAGAGAGGCATACACCGTTATACATCAAAAGCAATGTTTGGATTGCAAAAGTAATTAGTATAAAACAGCCAATGGTCTATTCCATTGGCTTTTGATTATAGGTAATGCAAAATACTGAAGCGGTTAATAGCTGTTAGATAAATCATACACACGCAGAGTTTGCTTAAGTGTTTCAATATCGTCGCCAATATAGTGAATAATTCGTGGTGTGTTTGGTAATAATGTAAAGCTAGAATCAGTGAAGCGACCATTACCATCATGTTCCAAATGGGTAAAGAATGCTGGTTTATCGGAGCATAACGTAATTTCAGAGCCGTTAAGTGTCACCTCAATCTTCGCTTTTTGAATCCTAAGTTGTTTGAAAGTAGGGGCTGCAAACCAGGTGTTTTCATTTTGAATACCGTTCACTCTCGTTTCTACGAAAAAGAAACTATTGTTGGCATTTAGTTGGAATTTTTCTTTACATAATGACCAAATAACATCGTTACCATCCGCTTCAATCGTATAATTGATAGACCACTGGCCTAATATCTCACCATTCAAATTCATCCAATAAACGGTGCCATCAAGATGGTTTTCATCACGGCTATCATTAACAGCGTGAATACGTAACTCGGTTTCTGTCTCTTCAAAAGGCAGATAGGTCGGCGCGAAAAATCGTTTCGCGTGGTAATGAAGTTGCTTCCATCGGCCGCTGTATTCAATACTAGACCATGAACTGACAGGCCAGTTGTCGTTAAGTTGCCAATACAGCATTCCACGACATATAGGGCTGATAGCTCGCCAATATTCGCACCCTGTTTTTATCGCAATAGATTGCTGAACTTGGCTTAAATACAACATATTCTCAAAGTTAGATGGAAAGCGAAAATAACGAGTAAACATTTCGGTGATTATGCTATTGCCGCGTCCGTTCTTTTGATGGCTCTCAAAGGTTGGAGAGGTGACATTCCAATCTTGCTCTGGAACAAAACGTTTTACTTCCGCAAAAGAAGGCCATGACTGAAAACCAAACTCAGAGCAAAAACGAGGTTTGATATCTAAATACGCATTAAATGATTTACCAGAGTGCCAAACATCCCAAAAGTGCATATCGCCTCGGTTATCATTGTGCCATGCATCACCAAAATCCATATCTCCATTGCACGGTGAGCTGCTCCAAAAACGACGGCTAGGATCTTCTTCTGCAATCCATTGAGCAATCTTACGGTTTAAACGGTCATAATTAACCGTGTAGGTAGTTTTGTTATTCTTGGATTCAGCGTACCAACCAATGGCACCAATTACTTCGTTATCGCCACACCAAAGCACAATAGAGGGGTGATCTTTTAAACGCTGAATTTGTTGGCGGATCTCGGGCTCAACATCATTCATAAAAGTTTCAGTTGATGGATATAGTGAGCAAGCAAACATCATGTCTTGCCAAATCATTAGCCCTAATTCATCACAGATATTATAGAACATATCTGATTCATATTGCCCACCCCCCCATACGCGGATCATATTCATATTCGCGTCTTTTGCGCTGCTTAATAATTCACGATAGCGAGCTTCTGATTCGAGGCTTGGCATGGCATCCGTCGGGATCCAATTCGCCCCTTTTGAACTAATAGGAAACCCATTAATAACAAACTCCATCGCAGAGCCTATGTGGTCGCTTTTATTATTTAACTCTAGCTGACGAAGCCCAATTCTCTTAGATATGGATTGGTTATCAAGTTCAACATTAAGTGTATAAAGCGGTTGTTCTCCATAGCCTGCGGGCCACCAAAGCTTCGGATCTTCAATGTGAAAAATCGTGCTACTTTCGCCACTACTATTACTAAGTAGTGTTTGAGTTTGTTCTGCAAAAATTATTGTCAATTGCTGTTCCGCAATGGGTTCATGCCTAATGGAAACGAGAACATCGACACTGCCTTGATGCCAAATTTGCTCTGTGTGCACAGAATGTAAGGCGATAGAGTTAATCACATCAATCGTGATAGGGTCATACACTCCAGAAACCAATAAACAGATCCCCCAATCCCAACCAGAGTGGCATTGTGTTTTACGGATTAAATTCATATGTGGGATTTGATTATTACCGACAGCCCATGGAATTGGCATTGGTAAGGTTTCTGCTCGTCTCTTTGCTTCTTCATCAACTCGATGCAAATGAACCGAGATCCTATTTTCACCTATAACAGCAAATGGAGTGATATCAATGCGATGTAGGTGAAACATATTAGAACTGCGTAATACGAGTTCATCGTTAATGAAAACATCAGCAAGGGTATCTAAACGGCTTAAATTCAAAAGTAACGAAGAGGCGTTTAGGTTAGATTGAGATAAAGAAAAGGTGCGAGATAAGTGCCAATCACATTGATTAACCCACTGTACATCTTGTTCGTTTGTGTCTTGATAAGGGTGAGGGATAAGGTTAGCGCGATAAAGGGCTTGATAATTATCACCAGGAATGACCATCGGAATGCAAATTGTTGGGTGCGTAGGTGAAGTTAGTGTCCAATCGCCATTGAGAGAAACTTGCGACATAAAAAATCCTTCTGATGCCGTATTAATTAATTGAGGATGGTAAGGAGTGTATGCCTGTAACGAAAGAAAATATGTGACTATATTCTCGGATAAGATGATAATCTTATTATTAAATTTAATAAATTAGAGTATAACCGCAATTATTTTATAGTTATTAATAATGCTCATTTGTTAATAAGATTTAATGGAGGGATTTTTGTATACATAAACTGAGTATAGTGAGGGTTAGATCAACTTATACTTATTTATTTATTGATTTTTTTACTGCAAATAAATACATTCATTAATCAGGTTTATAAAAATCTTGTTAACTCTAAATAATAAAATATCACATCCAATTTCAAATCATTTTTGAGACGTTTTATTTAATAGAGGAAACTAGCTATGGCTAAGTACCAATTCTTTTGCATTCCCAACAGCAATTGTAAGCAATACACCTTTCTTGATATGGCATCAAGTTCGTTCTTACAAGAGAAATCCGAGATTTTAGATCAAGGGTTTGAAGTAGAGGATGATGTCATCTATGCAGATACTCCTGAAGACGCTGTCGAAAAATTCAAATCAAATTTCATTTATGCGGTTGATGAATATGGCAAAGCAAATGTTAGTTATGGCTTTGCCGTCTTTCTTCAATCTATCTATAAAATGCTTTTTTCTAAGAAAACTAAATAACTTATCGCAACAATAATAAATAAGAAGGGAAAATATGAACAAGGTATTATTTGATTCGAAAAAATATCAGCTCACAGAAAACAGTTTTACCTATCAAGGCCACAAGGAAAAGTTAGAGAATATTTTAGGTCTTAATATAATTCAGTGGGGGAGAAAAGAGCGTATTAAGTATGGAATGGGACTAGGCATATTCAGTGTGATCATGTTCTATACCATTGGCTGGTTTTTAATATTGCCAATCCTCGATGCGTTAAGTGGGAATGAGCTATCTGATTATTTAGTTGAAGCCGTTACTTCATTAGTTTTCATCTTTTTTAGTGTGTTAGGTTACCTTTCTCGTAAGGGGTACACATTAGAGATAGAGAAAACGAATGGGAATAAAGGATCGATAGGAAAAAGTACTCATCGGTTAGACTTTGATAAATTATTAACGGCTTTTGTAAGAGCGAAAAAATTAAAATAAATTATCAAAAGACAATTGCAGGTGGTGTATAAAGGTGATGCCTGTTGTATCTGCCGTAATACCATTTACAACAGAAAGGGCGATTGTGTCGGTAATAGGGTAAGTAAAGATTAGCTGAGGTATTAAATATAAGCTAATGTCTTCATTGATGTAAGTGATGATTTGGTCCTGTTCATAGCCTGTAACAACGCCAGCGACAGCTCCTAAATGAATGGATAGATCGTATATTTTTATCTCGTCATCCATTCTAAACTTCCAACCTATCAATGTTGACTTATTGTGATAAGAGTTGACAAAATGAGCAACGCTAAACCCATTATTAATGCTTAAGCCTATTAATTGATGGTGCTCTTTATAATCATAGTCTCTGTCAACATAGTGATTACTGTAACCTAAAAAAGCGACCTCTAGAGAGGTAGAAAAGGCGTTTGTTGTAATGAAAATAAAAAGTAAACCAGACAGTGAAATCCATTTCATTCACACTCCTAAAGGTGAGAGGGTAAGATCTAATGATAGTCTGATAATATTTATTTTTCTTGTTTATTTATAAATTATAGGAGTTAAGCTATAAAAAGAACATGGCCACAAATACAGTACCAAATGCCACTTGTTTCACTATAAAACCATTCTTTTTGTTGGCGACAGCATGGGCAAATCGGTTTATCCATCATCTTCTCGTTTGTTGTTTTTATTTATGTTTAATTATGGAATTAAATTTTAGTTTAGCAAATCAAAATTTGAGCCTATGAGGCTCATTTAGAGTTAACTTGTATTTTTATGTAATTGTCATAAATAACAGTAACAAAAGTTTAAAAGCGGATTATTAATACTTCAGTATTTAGTCATTTTTTGGCTTGTGTCACACTTTAAATGTAATAAATAAGAGTAGAATAGAGTCCTGATACAGATATTACTCAAGGAGGAGTGATGAATATCTCAGGTGGGTTAAGCCCGCTAACAGAGCTTGTTATATGGATGAGTTATGCTGTGACAATAGTGATAGCAGTATTGGCTGTTGGCATATTACTTGAATTTAATAAGAAAGAATAAAACAAAGACAGCGATATTTTTATATGGCTGTCTTTTTTAGTTTAAGGCTAGTGTTTAACTGGTCTTAAATTGTGAAACTTGTTTTTTCATCTCCTCAGCTTGCTCTGCTACCTGTTGCAGTTCAGTTAAACAAGCTTGTGCTGAGTGAATGTTACTGTCAGTTAAGTCATTAAGTTCAGTGATAGTTTGGCTTACTTCGTTAGTTGTTGTGTTTTGCTCTTCAATGGCAGAGGCTATCTGAATCGATGAGTCAGAAATGCTCGACATATCCACGATGATCTTATTTAATATCGCTTCTGCACTGCTGGCTTTTTCAACCGAACTTTCACCCTGGTCACTGCATTTCTCAATATTCGTAACCACTTTATCCGTTTGAGTTTGAATGGATTCAATGATTGTTCGTATCTCTTCAGTCGATGCTTGTGTTCTTGTGGCTAAAGAGCGAACTTCGTCAGCAACTACCGCAAATCCACGGCCTTGTTCACCAGCACGAGCGGCTTCAATTGCGGCATTTAGCGCTAGAAGATTGGTTTGCTCTGCAATGCTTTGAATCATCTCAACCACGCTGCCTACTTGACCAACTAAACCGCTTAAATGCGAAATGTCTGTTTGGCTTAAGATCAGAGAACTCGATAACTGAGAGATCTCTTGAGATGCCGCATGTAAGGTTGCTTGGCCTTCTGTCGCGTGCTGATGTGATTGGGTGGCATTACTTGCTGCAGCCTCAGTATTGTTCGCAATTTCAGCGACGGTTAGGCTCATTTCATTGACTGCCGTGGCCATCATCATTGTATGTTGCGACTGCTGATCAAAATCGCGCAGTACTCCCTTCAGTTTCTCTCTCATTTCAGATGCACTGCCTGCTAAGTGAACTGATTTTTGTTGTGTATCACCAACCAGAGACTGAATTTTATCCAGTAATTGATTAAAACTTAACCCTATTTGGCTGGTCTCATCATTGCCCATATTTTGAGCACGTAATGAAATATTATTGGTATCAGTGATTTCTTTAATGACATTAGCTTGGTTTGAAATGCGGCGAACAATCATTAATGAGAGTGTAATAGAAAGAGCAATTAATATGATGATTAAAAAGCCAGAGACAAGGTATTTTTGCCAATTTAAATAGGCAATATGCTCATCCACTTTTTCGTTTAGCTCTTGAGCTAACAGAGAGAAATTACTTTCAACTTCAGAAGACTCTACACGAGTTTCGCCTTTCAGGCCTTGATCGTATTTTAAGCCTAATTTGATTTTTTGCTTAATTACCGCATTGGCCTGAGAAGCTAAGGAAAATAGCTCGCCAGTATAATTATTTAGCGTAATAAGGTTACCGCTAGCTACACTTTCATCAAAGCGTAGAATCCCTTCTAATAAACTGATGTTTTGTTGGCGAAACGCTTTAGAGAATAATATTTTCCGATTTTTATGATAATTGGCAAGCAATCCATCTTGCTGGGTGAGTCCTAATACTTGATAGGCACTAATAAGGTTTTTAAACGTGATTTGGTACTCTTCTAATTCTTTCTTTATCAGATCATTACGCTCAAGTTTAATATCAAAATCATCAAATATTTGAGATATCTCTTGGCTTTTATCCATGAATTTTTGAGCATTTTCATCAAACTTAGCAAGGTATTTTAAATCCATTCTCGCCATAAAGTCTTTTTCATTACGACGCATATTAAGCAAATTGATTTCTAATTCTGCTAAATCCAAACGGGCTTGATTTAGTTGGTTTGAATCTTGGCTGATCTTGTTAGTGTACCCAAGGGTAAAGGTCATACCTAGCACACCGACTAAGCATAAAGAGTAAAGTATGTGTTTAATTTTCATTTAATTGGCTGTCCATAATTTCGATTACTTTGCGACCATACCGACTATTTTGTAAATTATCAATAGGGTGAATGTTGCATTTAAACTCATCAGATTTGCGGATGAATTATGGTGGGGAAGGAAATTAATGGGTAGAGTTTTCGGTTTGAATTAGAAATAAGACGATAATCGTACATATATCATATGGATAAATTTAGAGGAGATCAGAATGATCTCCCTAAGAACCAAGAAAATTACACGATTCGATTATCGCCACAGCTATAGGCAATTATTTGGCTAATTTCAGACAAAGATCGCCCTGACTCAGTTTTCCATTGGTTAAATGCTTGAGTTGCTGCTTGAAGTGCTCGCTTCGTATCTCGGCCACTATCAATAATATCGCAATGACGCAAATACCACTCAACATCGGAAGATAAAATAAAGGTATCGACACCCATTTGGCGTAATGCATAAGCCCCCGTATTACCGCCTAAGCGTTTTCCGTGTTTTTTAAGATATGCCCATAAGCCCGTAATATCGTCACTAGGCCAATTTGCAACCATTTTGCCAAACGAACCATATCTTAGGCTTGCCATATTTATCATCAAGGCATTGGCTGGGATAGTCATTACTTTAGTTAAATGGCGGATAATTCGCGGGTCTTTCGCTTTCTCCTCCCATGTTTCATCGGGTTGAAGTAATAGAGGTTGAATGCGAAATTGAAAGAAAACCTCTTCAAATTCAGGCCATTTTTTACGAACTACATTCCATGAAATACCACACTGAAAAACCTTTTCTGTAAATACAGCTAACCAACGATCATCAGGGATCGCGGCTAACTCTTCTGGTGATAATGGCTTATGCAGCATCAGCTCTAGTTGTGCTTTCCCACCTTTACGCTGCGCCGCTCGTTGATAAATGGATTCAAATTTTTCAATAGTCATGATTGTCTCTGATTTAAAAGCATGAAGAGATTGAAGCATAAATGGATCTATTTTTGTATTAAAAAGAGTGAACGCTTGACCTGTCTAAAGCTTCATAGTTTATAGTGTTTGTTATCAACCAAGAGGAAAGAGTGTATGTATCGTATTTCTGAGTTAGCGCAGCACGTAGGATTAAGTCGTTCAACCTTATTGTATTACGAGAAGTTAGGCCTGATTTCAGCAAAACGACAAGCCAATGGTTATCGCAGCTATTCAGAAAACGATCTTCAGCGTCTAGTGTTATTGCAACAATTGCAAGCAGGAGGTTTGTCACTAAAAGAGTGTCAGGCTTGTTTAGAGGCCAAAATAGACAGAGAGAAGCTGCTGCATAGGCTAGATGTATTAGATGATGAAATCGCAAAGAAACAAAAAGCGAGAGAGCTTCTATCCTCAATGCTTGGTATGAACTCAATGAGAGATTGGCATCAAACCATTGAACAACAAGCGCCTTCAGCACATTTAGAATGGTTAATAAAACAAGGGTTTGATGAAAAACAAGCCATGAGATTAAAGTGGTTATCAAAAGACATGAATGAACACGATCGTTATATGCAAGATTTTAACTTGGTATTTGAAGCGTTAGAAACGTGGGGGCCAGGCAGTAAAGCTGACAGGTTGAAAGCATTAAATAGAGTAGCGAACCAAATTAATACCATACTGGAAATTGGTTGCGGGCAAGGTATCGCGACTCAGATATTAGCGGAGAATACTCAAGCGACAATCACAGCGGTAGATAATGAAGAGTTTGCCCTAGACGCGTTAATGCAAAAAATGAAAGCAAAAGGCCTCGATAATAGGATCTCAACGGTTTGCGCCAACATGACAAGCCTACCTTGTGAGGCTGCAAGTTTTGATCTTATTTGGTCAGAGGGCAGTGCTTATATCATGGGGGTTGAAGCGGCACTAAAAGCGTGGAAACCGTTACTGAAAGAAAACGGTGTCCTTGTATTAAGTGATGCCGTATGGAGCGTTGATAAGCCAAAGCAAGGGATCGTCGATTTTTGGCAAAAAGAATATCCAGACATGACAACTACGGCTGCTCGCATTAAGCAGGCAGAAGCCGCGGGTTATGAATTGATTGATACTTTCTCACTCAGCGAAGAAGCTTGGCAAGCCTATTACCGCCCATTAGAAGCAAGATTAAACGAGCTAAAAGAAGAATTATACGGATCTTCTGTGTTGGCTGATATCGAGCGCGAAATCGCAATCTTTCACCAAAGAGCCGGTGAATATGATTACCAAATGTTTATATTAAAAAATTCAAAGATAGGATAAGACAATGAAATATTCTTTATATACAGCAACACAAACAAACGAGATTAACGCACTATTTACTAAAACCTTTTCTGACTCAGAAGGAGAGCAAGAGGGGCAGTTAATTGGTCAGCTAGTAGAAGATCTTATTGGAACCACTAAAGCTGAAGACTTGTACGTATTTGTAGCAACAGAAAATGAGAAAGTAATAGGCAGTATTTTATTCACCAGACTGACATTTAAAGCAGATATCAACGTCTTCTTACTTGCGCCAGTCGCTGTACATACGGATTATCAAGGCAAAGGAATTGGTCAAGAGCTGATTAATTTTGGCCTTCAAGCAATGAAAAAAGAAGGTGTGGAATTAGCGTTTACTTATGGTGATCCTAGCTTTTATTCAAAAGTGGCTTTCCAACCAGTAACAGAAGCGCAATTTAAAGCGCCACTTACGCTTAGTTACCCTCATGGATGGTTAGCACAATCTCTAAGTGGTCAAGAGCTGAGCGGGATTGATGGCGACTCTTCATGTGTTCCAGCGTTTAATAAACCAGAACTTTGGTAATTTTAATTTTTGCTGTTGGTTAGCGTTAATTTTCTTATTTGATAAATGATGGCAGCCTTATAAAGTTGTGATAGCGTTGCAGTATACCTATCGTATTTAAACAAGGATCATCATGAAAATTGGAATCATTGGCTTGGGTGATATTGCTCAAAAAGCGTACCTGCCTATCATCACACAGCTTGAGAATGTTCAGCCGGTTTTTTGTACTCGCAATCCAGAGGTACTTAAACAATTGGCACAGAAATATCGTGTGGATCAATATTGTGAAGATTACCAAGAGCTACTAACTTTGGGCGTTGATGCGGTAATGATCCATGCGGCTACTCGCGTGCATTTTGACATCGCCTCCTTCTTTCTTAAAAACGGAGTACCTACCTTTGTAGATAAACCGTTAGCGGATTCAGCAGAAGAGGTTGAGCAACTTTACACTATTGCTGCCAAGCATAATCAGCCACTTTATGTTGGTTTTAATCGTCGCCATATCCCGCTATATAATCAACATTTACCAGAGTTGGCAAACGGAGAAGTAGGTCAGCTACGCTCACTGCGCTGGGAGAAACACCGTCATGCTTTGCCGGGTGATCTACGCACCTTTATTTTTGATGATTTTATCCATCCATTAGACAGTATCAACTTAAACGCTCAGGCGACAATAGATGATTTGTATATCACACATCAAATGCAAGGCAATCAACTCGCAAGATTAGATGTGCAATGGCAAGTTGGTGAGACTTTATTACATGCTTCAATGGATCGTCATTTTGGCATCACAACAGAGCGAGTATCGGCAAGTTATGTAAATCAAGCCGTTGAATTTAGCTCTTTTGTAGAAGGGAAAATCTGGCATAACAGTACAGAGCAAAAGCTTTCTCTTAAAGATTGGACGCCAATGCTAACCAGTAAAGGGTTTGAGAATATGATCCAAGATTGGATTAGTGTTGTAGAGAAAGGGAAGTTAGCCACAACAACGATAGATCGTAATATTGCCAGTCATCAATTAGCAGAACGCATTTATCAAAAGATCCTTGGTAAGTAGAATAGAAGACAGTTATGCATGTCATTTATCTGCTAATGCGTTGATACCATCTCACATTTAAACCAGTATAATAGGCTTTAGTTAATGATTTATAATGTCATTAGTTAACGCCTCTCTATTTAAACAAAGGATCCGTCATGTCTCTGGTTAATCAGCTTTCACTCTTTATTGATGTTGTACAACAAGGCTCGTTTACCAAAGCCGCTGCGCTGCATGATATGGACAATTCAACGCTTTCTAAGCAGATAAAAAAATTAGAGACAGAGCTTGGAGTGCAACTACTCAATCGCTCGACCCGCTCCTTTTCTTTAACTCCTGCCGGTGAAGAGATCTTAGAGCAAGCTCATCAACTGGTTAACACCATCGGCCATGTACAAACTATTGCTGATTCTTATCATGCAGAGCCAAAAGGTCGTATTCGAATTACAGCACCAGTGCATATTGGACAGCAATATCTGCAACCTGTGATCAGTAAATTCATGAAATCATACCCAGATGTAGAGATTGTGCTGCTAATGGACGACAAACGATCTGACATTATCACCGATCACTTCGATGTCGCTTTTCGCTTAGGTCGTTTAGATGATTCAAGTTTAATTGCCAAAAAAATAGCAGACATTCGTGCGGTTGTTTTAGCCTCCCATGAATTCATTGAGCAATATGGTGAACCTAGCACCCCAGAAGAGTTGGTTAGTTTGCCTTCTGTTATCTATAGCAATGGGTCGTTAACAGTGGATACTGTTAGGTTTAGTGAAACACCAGATTCAAAGCAGTTTAAAAACTACAAGATGAAGGGGAACTACAAAGTGAATGACGTAAGAACGCTATTGGAAGGGGTAAAAGATGGGTTAGGTTATGCCGTTATCGCCTCTTCCAATTTAGCATGTTCAATTGAAGAGATGAAGCTAAAGCCGTTATTAACAAACTATGCCATTTGTAATAAGGGGCTTGCGGTTTATGCCTTATATCCACACAGAAAACAGACCGCGTTAGTGAGAGAGTTTATTGCGGCAGTGCAGGAGTATATAGGCGAGCCGCCTCGTTGGGAGCAACATATCCCAAATTTTGAAACCATGTATCAGGTCAATAAATAGAAACAGCTCAATAAATAAAAACAACCCCACTCAAAAGAGCAGGGTTGTTTTAACAAGCAAGAATGATCAAATACTTATGTAGATTGGTATTCGTTCTTAAAGAACCGTAATCACATCTTCCATCGCTAAACGTGCTTTTGGAAGACCGTGGTTATAATCTTCAACTTCTTTGTGGTAACCCAGTGCAAGAGCAAAATCACATACATAGCCATCAAGTTCGTCTTTAAACTCTTCGCCAATTAGCTGAGCATCAACGCCTTCCATAGAAGTAGAAGCAATACCCATACGTGCAAGTGTGTGCAGCGTGTTACCTAAAGCGATGTAAGATTGTGCTTTAGTCCAGTTGCCATTAAAGCCATTTTCATCAGTATTCAACTCAACAAAACCGTAAGCACCATCAAGCATGTCGTTGTAACGCTCAGCAGGAAGGTGACCAGAACTTACTTCAGCATCAACCACTTTACGGTATTGGTCTTTATCAAATTTCGGGTTGTGTGCAAACAAAATGGTATGCGACGCTTCTTTTGCGTGCGGTTGGTTAAACTGGAACATATTCGCAAACGTACCGTGGAAACGCTCTTTTGCTACATCACTTTCAAGAACAATGAATTTCCATGGTTGTGAGTTAATTGAAGAAGCAGACAGGCGGATTGCTTCTTTAATCACATCCATATCTTCTGCAGAGATACGTTTAGTTGCATCGTATTTTTTTGCTGTGTAACGAGTGTTTAAATCGGCAATAATTGGGTGAGTCATATCTACTTCCTAAATTCGGTGAACAAAAGCGTAAGAGGGAACATCCGACCTACGCGCTGTTGATGGGAGTAAGATAAACAAAACTCGCTAAGAGAGAAATAGCGTAATTATCCAATAACTATGGAAGAAAAGTTCCATAATGGGAAAATCTCCTCTAGTAAATCAAACTAAAACGCCGCAGTTAATACCTGCGGCGTTTTTATATTTGTCACTCTAAAGAAAGTAAATTTACGCTTGTGCTTTCTTTGGCTTTCTCTTTTTATACACTACGCAGAAATTACCGCGTTTAGTGCGACACTTAGAGCAACGCTCACAATCCACTTCTGCTCTGCTGCCTTCTTTCCAGCGCTTAATTAACTGAGGCTCAGCAAGCAAAGGGCGTGATAAAGCAAAATATTGAATATTGGTGTTCTCAGCAATGGCTTCAATTGCACCAATATCGTTAAGACCACCCACCGTAATAACAGGGATAGATATGTCTTCACTGATCACCGCACCATACTCACGAAAGTAGCCTTCATCTTGCAGCGTATAACCATCGAACGATTCGCCAATCATGGTGCTCGCATTGCCGTGAATATTGCCTGAAACGATAATGGCATCAACCCCAATCTCTTCCAGTTTTTTACAAATAAGGCGAGTGTCATCAAAGGTTAAGCCGCCATCAAAAAACTCTGTTGCCGTTAGCTTAACTAAGATAGGGAAATCATTACCCACTAATTCTCTGATCTTGGCATAAATCTCAATTAAGAATCTCATGCGGTTTTCTAAGCTACCGCCGTATTCATCTTCACGACGGTTGTAATATGGGCTTAAAAATTGATTGATTAAATAAGTGTGCGCCGCATGAATTTCAATACCATCAAAACCAGACTCTTGCGCTCGACGGCTTGCTTGAGCAAAGGCATCAACAATGTAATCAATCTCATCTTTAGTCATCGCTTTACCAAGAGTTTGCGTGCCTCTTTCGCATACGTCACTTGGTGCAAAGATCACACGCTCGCCGACGTTATACGTGGTCTTAGTGCCACCATACGCCAGCTGCATCGCAATCTTAGAATCATACTTGTGCACTAACTCAGTCAGCTTTTGGTACTCAGCAATAAAAGAGTCGTTGTACATACCCATCATGCCGGCATTGGGTTTTTCTTCCTCAACGATGTTTGCATAACCTGTCACTATTAAACCAACTTCACCTTGAGCTAGCTCTTCATAGATATCGTAAAGTTTGTCTGTCATATGGCCATCTTCAGTCGCCATATTTTCCCACGTTGCACTTCGAACAAAGCGGTTCTTTAGTGTCATGTTGCCAATCTGGGTTTGTGTAAACAAAGTGCTCAAGTGCAATCCTCTAGAAGTGTTCTGTCATGTCGTTGGGATAAAAGGGCGGCAATAGTAGCGCTAAGAAAAGAGCAAAACCTTAATCTATATTAAGAAGTAGGCATATCAGTCGCTAAAAAGGCAAAAAAAAAAGCGCAGGCAGCCGCATTGGCCTTTACTGATCATCGCCCTTGCTGCCATTACTCGTCTAAATCCACAAGCAGCAATGTAACTTCCACTTCATATAAACTACCTCCTAAAACAACAGCAGATAATCACCTCTGCTGTTACCTCATTTAAAACTTCTTTTAAGATTAAATGCTTATCTAGAACGGTATTTATTTCCTTCCCTAATAACGCATACAATTTGTCATCATAGTGTCAGTAATAAATGTTTCAAAATATTTCAGTTGGTAATTTATTGTAACTCTATGATCTTATAAAGTTTTAATTCATTTTCCATAAATGATAATTGAGATCCCATTTCTGGCTAGTGCTAAGTAAATGTTAAATAAGTAAGTTGGTTGTGTAATGCGTAAAAATGCATAAGAAAAATAGCTAATCACAACATACAGGGATTTATTTATGTCTAACTTGAATGTATTCAAGCAGCCTAAGCAGTTTTATTTAATCTTCTCAATCGAGTTTTGGGAGCGTTTTGGCTTCTATGGTATGCAAGCCATTCTCGCCGTTTATCTCGTTAAAATTTTAGGAATGTCAGAGTCAGAATCATTTGTACTCTTTGGGGCATTCTCAGCACTTATTTTTGGCTCGGTAGCGATAGGCGGTTGGGTCGGAGATAAAGTCATCGGCACCAAACGCACCATCACTCTTGGCGCGCTGATATTAACCATTGGTTATGCACTATTAGGTGTTTCGGCATCGGCAGGGAACATTGGTGGCTCAGGCCTTATCTATGTTGCAATGGGCTTTATTACTATGGGTAATGGTCTGTTTAAAGCCAACCCATCAAGCTTACTTGCAAAAGTATATGACCAAGACGATAAGCGTTTAGATGGTGCATTCACTATGTACTATATGGCCATTAACCTTGGTTCATTCTTCTCTATGTTATTAACACCATGGATAGCGAGCCAGTTTGGCTATGGCATGGCATTTAGTGTGAGTGCGGTTGGTCTTATCATTACCGTTATAAACTTCTTAATGTGCTCTCGCATGGTAAAAGGTGTTGGTTCAGAACCAGATCTTATTCCTCTAAATAAAACACGTTACTTAGGCGTTGTTATTGGCGCGGTGGCATTAAGCTTTTTATGTTCAATATTACTGCAACACCTATTCTATGCTCACGCTATTTTAGTGGTGGTAGGCGTAACGATTGTTGTTCTTTATATGAAAGAAGCATTCAAAATCCAAGGGCTAGAGCGTGCAAAAATGCTCGTAGCGTTTGCACTAATGCTGCAAGGCGTGGTGTTCTTTGTGCTTTACTTCCAAATGCCAACCTCATTGAACTTCTTTGCAATCCATAATATCGAGCATAACTTATTTGGTATTTCAGTTGCGCCTGAGCAGTTCCAAGCATTGAATCCATTTTGGATCATGATAGCGAGCCCAATCTTAGCGGTTGCTTATAACAACTTAGGTGAGCGCTTTGCCATGCCGTACAAGTTTGCCTTTGGTATGGTGCTGTGTGCGTTATCTTTCTTAGTGCTAAAGTTTGGTGCAAGCTTTGCCAATGCAGAGGGCATCATGAGCTCTAACTGGCTTGTGGTTTGTTACGCTTTCCAATCATTAGGTGAGCTTCTTGTGTCTGGTTTAGGTCTTGCAATGGTGGCGCAGCTTGTACCACAACGCATGATGGGTTTTGCAATGGGTATGTGGTTCTTAACCTCTGCTACTGCGGCGGTTATTGCAGGGTGGGTAGCAACACTAACTACAGCGCCAGCAGGGCTAACCGATGCCAACCAAACACTGGCTATCTACAGCGATGTTTTTGGTAAAATTGGCTATGCAACCGCGGTTGTTGCTGTGATCACATTACTAATCGCACCTAAGCTAACGCGCATTATCCGTGGTGAAACAACCGAGCAAGTTGAAACAGCCAATGCATAAGCACTAAAGACAGTTAGCAGCAGGTAACCAGCAGATAGAAAAGAAAGCCAGTGTTATTCCTTATTAAAGAGAATGCACCGGCTTTTTTGATCTAGTCTATAAATACGATGAGCAACCTATGTGAAAACACACAATCCAGATTAAAATAAAGGCAAGTTTTACTGAGCATTTTAAAAGGACAATAAATGAAAATCAAAGCGGGATTATGTCTACTACTATCAATGCTGTCTTTTACTAGTTGGGCATCAGAGCGCAGTGAACAAGCGTGGGATCTTATCGAGCAAGGCGCATTATTAATCGATGTTCGCACCCCTGGTGAGTTTAGCCAAGGACACCTAACCGACGCCGCAAACTTGCCATTAAATACCGTAGATACCGCCTTTGCCAATATGGATAAAGACACGCCAATTGTGGTGTATTGCCGTAGTGGAAATCGCTCAGAACAAGCCATGAGTTACTTAAAACAAGCAGGTTTCACACAAGTTCATAATGGTGGTGGCTTAGACGAAATGTTATCGACTAAGCCATAAACTCAGCGAGTTAACTCACCAAAAGCGTTGTCTATTTTTAAACATAGGCAGCGCCTTTTTCTTTAATGCATATTGCGCCTGCATAAAATTCTTACCCACCAAAATACGCACTTGGCTATAACTCTCATAAGCCAGAAGCTTCCATTTAGGCGCAGTCCAATAGCGGTTATAAATATGCTTAGTTGCCGCAATCGCATCAGGCGACGTCTGCGAAAGTTGCTTACTTAACTCAATTGCCGTCTCTAATGGTTTGTCGTTAATCTCAGTAATAAGCCCATGATGCAGCGCCGTTTTTGCATCTAATTGCGTCGCACACATACTGAGCCTCATCGCCTGATCTTTAGGCATGATTTCTCTAAGCGTTAAAGACCCTGCCATATCAGACGTTAGCCCCATTTTCGACTCCATAATCGACAAGTTAGCGCGAGAAGATGCAATTCTAAAATCAGCCCCAAGTGCAATTTGAAGCCCTGCGCCCCAACAATACCCATCAATCGCCGCAATCACAGGTACTGAAAGCCCACGCCAATTAGCACTCACTTGTTGCGCCTTATTAGCATTGCCCGGCCAGATCTTTAATAGCAACTTAATGGCATGAGATTTCTGTTTAATGATCGAATTAAAATCCAAACCTGAGCTAAAATTATCGCCACTGCCAGTAAGTATAACCGCTCGAATAGCGCGTTCATGCTTAACCTTGCGGCTAACATCAATTAACTCATCAAACATAGGGTAATTTATCGCATTTAACTTCTCAGGGCGGTGCAAACGAACAATTAGAATATTATCCTCTTGTTCAACCTGAAGATGCTGGTAGTTCATATAAATCCTTTTACTCTTTCAATCCCGCCATCAGTATAGTTAAAAAGCAAAAAAGAGCAGGATAAGCGTGATAGATATAAGAGATAGAGCACGAAGCATTGATCTTTGCCATAAAGTTGTGAAAGTTGCTTCACTATTGCTTGACCAGATTAGCGCTTACAACTAAATTTAGAAAAAAGGAAAGCCCATCTGGTATAAATACGGGGTCAGAGGCGATATGAAAGTAGAAGCAATTGGTAAAATTCAAACTGAATCAATAGAAAGAGACAGAAGCCAAGAAGAGCTAAAAAACAGCATAAGTAACATGAAAATGCAGAACGAAGGCGTGTACGACCAACAAGCCATCAACTTCGCCATGAAGCGCGGAGAATTAAGAGAGAAAGAAATCGAATCAAGAGCGAACCGATTAAAAGTTTACATGGATAAACAGCGAGCGCTAAACAATATTGCCTAATCTTAATGACTAAGAAACAATCTCTCGTTCTTAGTCATTAAATTAACCATCACAACTCTTATCTCAATCTAAGCATCTTGCAAAGAAGCACCCTTCGGCAACCTGCTTTATCTCGCGAATTGGCATTACGCTCATACTTCGCTACACACCAATGGCTCAACCAAGCCACAAAACGCTTCGCTGTGTCTTGTCCCTACGGGTCACTATCAGGGCTAGGGGTGACATTAATAATTTTTAAACAATTCATATTTATGACTGATTAAAAATTAACAATTATCTAAATCGATAATAGATTGAAGAACTTAAATTGCGACTGATTCTAAAATTTTGCTAGTCAGTATACAAAACCCATTAATAAATGTGAGCTTTTAACAGCCATTAAAATTTAAACCTGATAAAATACGGATAATTATAATGATTTTATAGGTTAGTGGCTTTGGATTTAAAAACTGCTTTAAGTATTTTGTCTAAATCGTCTCCTTATGCTGTTAGTACAGAAAGAGAGTCAGATGGCAAATTAGCGTCGTATAAGAACCATATTTACATAGAAACGGATATAGAAGCCGATTTTAAGCGAGAGTTAACATCAGCTCAATCGCATGAAATTGTATTCTTATGCGGTAGTAGTGGAGATGGTAAATCAGAAATTTTAACTAGATATAGTCAAAAGTTTAAATCAACTCATGATTTCCATTTAGATGCGACGCACAGTTTTAATCCTAGCCAAACTGCTATCCAAGCACTGGATGATCGTTTCTCTGAGTTTAAAGCTAGTAATAAGCCATTAATCGTTGGCATCAATGTTGGTATGCTTGGTAACTATGCTGTTGAGGGTGCTGATATTCATGATGGTATCAAATCGTCTATTCTTGCATTTTTAGAAAATCGTTTAAAAGACACTGCTCCTAGCCATACTTTTTTAGATTTCGAAAAATACCCTAAATTCACATTAAGCAATGATGAATGCACGTCTGATTTTGCTGCCAAGTTTTTGGTTAAATTAACAGAAGCATCATTCGATAACCCTTTTTACGCACTTTATCGTAATGAAGTTGAAAAATGTGGCTATACAAATCTAACGGCTAATTTTGCGTTATTAGGCCTTCCTGCGACACAAAAAACACTTATCGATTTACTGTTAAAAACACGCCTAATTAAAGATCAGTTTTTAACTGCTCGTGCCCTTTTAGATTTTGTTTTTCAAATATTAGCGATGGATGGTTATTTATTCGATAACTTGTTCTCTGGTGCGGATAATGAATTATTAGAGCAAATTCAAGAATTCGATCCAAGTAATATCCATACGCGAAAAATTGATGAATTTGTTCTTCAGTTTGGCTTAGGGATCGAAGACCAAAACTTTATTGGATTTAAAAATAGAGTTGCAGAATATGGTGTTTTTGAAGTTGAAAATGCCGCTTCATATTTACGTTTAGTGTATTTACTAAGAAGTGATACGGAAATAGCTAATGATTATGTTGATGCATTAAAATCAGATTTTGATAATTCATTAATCGAAAAATATGCAGAAACATGGTTGTTGCATGGTGAGTTTGATGGTTCAGTTAAACAGAAAAAAGAGTTAAATAAATTTTATAAAGAAACTCTAGAGACTGCAATCCAATTATATTGCAACCGTAACGCACCATTACTGGATAAAGGCACATTTTTCATCTCAGAATATAATGGATTTAAGATGGCTGTAGAGTTAGATGTTAAAGCTAATTTTACCGCGATTAAAAATGCAGGCTTAGCAAAAGAAAAAGTGAGTGCTTTTTATTCTTATATTCAAGTTGACGGTCATGAGCTGATTCCAATGCCAGTAAGTATTAACTTGTTGGCATTATTGATTAAGATTAATCAAGGGTATAGACCAAACAAGCATGATAAAAATGCGGTTTTATTGCTGGATGAAGTATTAGAACAAATAGTGTCAGTTGCGAACCAAAAAGACTCTTTGTTCATATTTAAAGATGAACAGCGTTATAAAATCACAAATGCAGATGATGAATATTTTGAAGTGAGTGGCATGTAATATGGTAAATGATAACTATACTCAGCCAATTAGTGGCGACCTTCCTCAATCACAAGAAACTGTGCCTAATAAAAACAGTTTGAATAGCTATTTACCTTTAAGAACAAAAGGTAATGAATTTGATTGGAATGCTGTTGTTGGTCTTGTTTTGCGTTCATTGTTACGTAAGAAAATCGAAAATTACTCATATAATGATTTCATTAATGATTGCCAAAATTCATTTAAAGAAAAGCTAGATGAAGAAGAGTTTTGGGCTGTACTTCAAAAAATGTATTTTGATAATGAAGATATTTTTACTGTTAGTCCTGAATTACTTTTATTCAAGGCTCAGAAAGGAACATTTGCTAAAAGTGATGAACGTATTGCATTGCTTTTTACTAATCTTCTACAAAATTTACGTATTGAAGAATTTGATGTTCAATTGAACTTTATTGAGCGCGAACTACTTGCTACTTTACAAGGTAAGATGAAAGTTGATTCGTCATTTGAATCAAAAGAATCACCTTATTTACCTTCATTATCCGCGGCATTTCGTGAGGATTTCAAGTTTCTATCTACTCGCCCAAAATATTTATTAAACGAAATTGAGCAGTTTTTATCTTTCTATGCATTTACTTATACAGCTCAGTTAAGCCTTGCTATATCTGATTGGCGTACAGGTGAAGCCCCAAAATCGAAACCGCTTTATTTCATAATGGATCATGAAAGAGCAAGTAATGAACGTACGCATATTAAGAATCATGGCTATAAGCTATTTAATGAATCTGCGTATCGTTTATTTCCAATTCTATCTATGTTGGAACAGCTTCAACCAAATCCAAAAGAGAAAAAATTACCGCTGTGGCAAATATCTAATGATATTCAAAATTGTAAGTTAGAAAGTGTGGCGACTCAGCTAAAAAACTTTTCATATGCATTTCGTGCTCAACGCAAGTTGGATACAGAATTAGAACATTATGAAGAAGCGATTGATTGGCTAGGTAACATTGTAAAATTAGCAATCGCACAATTTAATGATTCAAAAACAGATAGACCTGCGATTAATAAAAAATATGTTGGAGAGGTAGAGAAGCAACTTGCGGCTAATTTTATTCAAAGTCGTGGTCGTTCTGGACGAGTATTAGTACTTAACCAAGATTACATAATTTTGCTGACCAATTTAGTTGTCGGTAATAATGAAAAATTACGCTTCCATGAGTTAATTGCAAAGTTCCAGCAACGCGGTATTTTTGTTGATAAGCAAACAGAGCAAGAATTAATTAAGTTCTACGAAAGAATCGGTAACGTAGAAAGAATGAGTGATAGTGGAGACGCAGTATATGTCCGTAAAACAATTTGAGACCTTTCTTGCAGAGCAGCTTTTAAATAACGCTGATGCAAAAATACAATCAGGTTTCCGCTATCAATTTAAATCACCTGACAGTGATAATAGCCTACGCCTTTATAACGCATTATTAGTACGTAAAACGGGTGAGATTGCTGTTAATGATGATATTCAGTTACCATTTATTGAGATTAATAATTGTAAAATAGTGCCTGTTGTTCATTCAGAACAACCAGAAAAGCAAGGTGGCTTTACAGAGAACTATATCTCACATTTACGAGATGAAGTGGCGAGTCAATCTGGTTATTTAAAAGGGTGTGCGTTAGTTGTTATTCATAATAGCTTACTTGATACTTTAATTAACTCCGCAGAAGATTTAGCCCAAGCTGATCAAGTCTGGAGTACTGATAATATAAAATCAGCGCTTAATGGTTTTATCAAGCAACAAGAGAAAGGCCAAGATGTATCTTTGTGCCTTCTTGATGATCAATTTAATTCTATTGTAGAAGATGGCGCGACTATTTTTGGCTTTGAAGCCTTATATAAAGCGGTAGAAGATTGTGAATTACGTTTTAATGAATTAGGTATGTTTGAAGATCCTCTCATAGGTGAAATGAAGGGAAACACAAAGCAGATCAAACGTCGTTTAGAAGAAAATAGAGCCTTGTATGAAGCGCTATCATTTGAAGTTGAACACTTTAACGATCAACTTCCTGAACGTCTAAAAACATTTGGTGAGAAGTTCATCAAAGAGCACTTCTCAGATACTGAATCATGGAAAGATTTAGAATTAGAAGCGCTGCTACAAGAGAAGAAACGTAACTCACAACAACAATTAATGCTTGATGAAGAATCTATTTCTGAAGGTGGTTCTCTGACTGCTAGGAATAAATCAGAAACCAAGGCAGGTCAACGTGAGCGTCATATTATTATTGAGCTTGATGATGGTATTGAAGAATTTGAGCTTAAATTAGGTTTTCAAGGCGCAAGTAATCTTGATAAAAACCAATTTAAAATTCAGCCAGCGAAAGCGTTAAATAAGAAAGAAGTAATAACTGCGCGTAACTCTTTAAAAACAGCATCTGTGACCCTTAAAGGGACGTATAATCATGAACCTTTGTTTTTCAATTTAGCGCTGAAGCGTGAGAATAAATCAGAGTGTCATAATTTCCGATGCCTTGTCGTTCGTAAAGGCGAATTTTATATTGATGCATTTAAAACTATTTTTCGTGTAGAACATTCGAAAAAACGCCTTACTTTAAATACAGAATCAAATACATTGCAGATCTGTGCGGAAGAAGGCAATACATACACCCTTACAGATGCGAAGCAAACTATTGAGCTTGCTAAATATTCAACCGTTGATTTTGAAGCATTAGCTAACGAATCGGATGAGATCGATTTCTCAGTGAAATCGGGTGATAACCATCTCTTCTTTAATATTGAAGGGGCTGTTGCGACTGATTCTTTGAGTTTACCTTTATTATTGAATCGTGGCCGTTTCCATAAGCTATTTAATGACGATTATTACGGCGAATTTTACTCTCAAAAAGGTAAGGTTGGGATTGATAACAGTGAATTTATCGTACCGGGCCTACGTCTTAAATTACTGCGTTGGGAAGAAGAATTTGTACAAAGCAAGATCCTTTCGCTACAAAAGAATGATTATAAACTGCCGTTAACGGTATTAAGTAATATTGATAAAGATCTTCATGATGGTTACTTGTCACTGTTTTCTTACCTAGAAGAGCGAAAAACTACTATTTCACTTGTTTCTTGGGGAGAAGATTTTAAACAGCGAGTGACTGAAATTGTTGAAGCTTATCAAGGATATTTCTCTTCAGTATCTAAAGGTGACATGCTAACGACGAATCAAAAGTTAGTGATGAAGATTGGCTTAATCTATGATGAAGGGGATGAATACTATTCTCCTTATCATCCATTAGTTTTATCTTATTTCTTATCACTAGCTAATGCGATTAATGATGATGAATCAAACAGCTTTGCTAGCTTACCAAGTGTTACTTTTGAGCGTCTATCACCTCAAGGGTTATTGCCGTATGTTTATCATCCTGAGCATGACTTTGCTTACAATCAACAAGTTAAAGAAAATGCATTTTGGCTAAAGAGCGTAGCTCAAGAAAAAAGCAGTCTTACTTTTGTTCGTAAGTTAGTGAAAGAGAAGATTGATGAGTTCCAAACTGCATTTAGCCAACTTTTTAAAGGTTCTGAAAAGAGCATCATTATTAATGCGGTTAATCAAGATGAAGCAGAAGAGCTGTTCTTAGGGCTAGTTGATTACATTCGTAATAATTTAGATCAAGCAGCTGCTATTCACGTTAATTTGTATGACGACGCACTTCAATTTAATGCGTTTGATCGCTTTGCTGAAACGGCAAATTATGATGATTTAAAAGCGTGGTTAGAGCTTAATAAAGGTAAAGTTCGTGAGCAAGCAGATACCATTATTGATCTGTTACGTACGCGTTTAACTTACAGTAAGTTCACTAATAAACAAGCTGAGAAAGAAGGGCAAGCTTATTCACATTTAACCTTTTTCAGAAATAATGAAAAAGTAGAATGTGCTGATATTGAAATCGATAATATGGCATCAGGCATTGCATGTGATGGCTTATTAACGGGTGAGTCTTCAGAGAGTCAATCAGGGTCTTACTTTACTGGTTTTGGCTTAAAAGGCATTAAATACCACGATAAACCGCATCTAGTTATTGCTAATCAAATTGGCTCTTTATCTAAGCCTGCATTAAAAGCAAATACTCCTTACCATGGTGCTAATGCTATTGCTCTTGCTGTTAGTGAAGATTTTAAAGAATCATTAGAGCGTTCTTATGGTAGCTCAATTTGGACAACAATTATTGACCCAAAAGTGACTTTAGACTTCTTTCATAGCAACGATGACGTAGTTCTTATCCACTATTCAGATCAATACACCAGTTCATCAACTTATGATGCAATTACAGTAACAGCCCAACGAAATTTGTTTGAGAAAGTACTTAAACAAGGCGATGGGGGCCAAATTAACGAGTTTAATGCCTTTAATGGTGATTGGTTGCTTAACATGATGACGTGTGCGCCAACTATTAATAAAGAGCGTAAAGGCGTTATTGGTGCGTATAAGTTTGTCACGAGCTTAGTTCATAAATCTGATATCACTTGGGTTCCACTTTCAGTAGCTGAAATGATCCGAGTATCAGGCAATATTGGCCTTAAAATGTCTGATAGTGACTTTTCACGTAATGTTCAAGGTTATAAAAAAGGGGCTATTTCAGACGATGTATTACTGGTTGGTTTCAAAAACCAACAAATGTATCTACTGCCTGTAGAAGTTAAAACGGGTGCAGTACCTGACTATAAAAAAGCAGTGCAGCAAGCGAAAGAGCTTTTACGTTACCTTAATGACGACCTACTTGGTGGCGATGGGTTAGCTAATAAACTTTATCGTGCATTATTCGTTCGTCAAGTGTTAATGCAGGTAGATAAATACCGTTTATATAACGTATTTGAAGATAACTATTTTGATAGCTTACTTGACGAAAAAGAGCAGTGGTTAACTGGTAATTATTCATTGGCACAAGTGGTGGATTATCCTGATGGCTTTGTTGTTAGTCATATCGAAAGTGCTAGCTGTCTTGAGCCTGACTATCAATTACGCGATGGTATTTTAAAAGTAGATTTACCAATGGGGCTACTAAAAACATTGGTAGAGACACCGTTACAAGATGTTTTGAATAAAATCGATATCGCTAAGCTATGTTATGTGCCTGAGATGTATATCTTAGGCTCAGAAACTAAAGGTGTGAAATTAGAAATTGAAACGCCAGAGAAAGATGTGGATGTGATTGCTACAGAAACAGAAACAGAAACAGAAACAGAAACAGAAACAGAAACAACAGTTGTAGATATAACAAATAATAATACTACTAGCTATGAAGCGACATCAGTTCAGCAAGATGAACGTAAAGTTGCAGAAGAGAAGCCAACAGAGCCAGAAAATGCACCTGTAGTTGCATCTGGTAAAAACTTGCATGTGTTGTTTGGCCATAATGCAATGACTCAAGCTCCATTAAATTGGGAGCCAACCAATACCTCAAAGTTCATGAATACCAATACGGGTATTATTGGCACCATGGGTACAGGTAAAACGCAATTTACCAAATCAGTGATTACTCAATTGCATCGCAATAAAGCCGATAACGTGAATGGTGCCGCGATTGGCATGCTGATTTTTGATTACAAATCAGATTATGTAGACGATAAGTTCCAACAAGCGACTGCGGGTAAGAAGTTTAACCTTCACAAACTGCCATACAATCCATTGAGTTTATTTGGTGACACGCCGATGTTACCAGTGCATACTGCGCGCGGTTTTTCTGAAACCATGGGTAAAGCGTTTAATCTTGGTCAAAAACAACAGCTTAGATTACGTAAATTAGTTGGTGAGGCATATGATTTAGCGGGTATTCGTAAGGCAGATCCAAGTACATGGTCTAAAGCTGCACCAACGATTGCTGATGTATGGGCGTTGTTTATTGAGACTGAGCCAGATGAAGATTCATTATACGCAGCACTAGAAAGTTTGTATGAGCTTGAGATATTTGAAGATGATAACAGTAAGTGCATGAGCTTATATGAGCTTGTGGATGGGATTACCGTTATTGAGCTTGCTGGTTATCCGGGTGAGATTCAAAACCTTGTGGTGGCGCTAACGTTAGATCTTTTCTATTCGCAAATGCAGAAGAAAGGTAAGCCTGAAGTACAAGGCGATTATCGTCAAATCACTAAAATGATTTTGGTTGATGAGGCGGATAACTTTATGTCTCAGAACTTCCCAAGTTTACGTAAGATCCTTAAAGAAGGTCGTGAATATGGTGTGGGTGTGATTTTATCGACACAAGATATTACGCACTTTCAAACGGGTGAAAATGATTACTCAAGCTATGTACTTACTTGGGTGATCCATCGTGTCGCTAAGCTTAAAACACAAGACATTAAAGCAATCTTCAGTGTGAATGAAAAGGCAGAGCAAGAAACATTAATGGAAACAATCAATAAGCTAGAGAAGCATTATAGTTTGTATATTGATGGTGCTAAGAAGATCCAGAAAATGCGTGATAGAGCCTTTTGGGAGTTACTGTAATACATACAAATTACGAATTAAGGTACGGTTACCAGAGTTAGTGAATTTTATTAATTTAGTTCAAATCAATGTTGGAGAAAA
This sequence comes from Aliivibrio finisterrensis, assembly GCF_008933155.1. Classification (GTDB taxonomy): domain Bacteria; phylum Pseudomonadota; class Gammaproteobacteria; order Enterobacterales; family Vibrionaceae; genus Aliivibrio; species Aliivibrio finisterrensis. Next base: position 282,521 of record NZ_WBVP01000002.1, read on the forward strand.
GATTGAAGTTAAGTGAAATTGGGTTAAAAGAAGAATACAGAACGGGTCATGATGATTTAGTTAATAGCTTTTATAAACCTTGCTTACAAGAAGCTAGTTCATATGCACGTTCTGTAGGTTACTTTAGCTCTACTGTCTTTTTACTGATTGGCCCTGAACTTGTGAAGTTTGCGCAACGTGGTGGCAAGATTCGACTTGTGTGTTCTCAATACTTATCAAATGCTGATATTGAGGCGTTAGAGTCAGGCTATCAGCCTGTCATTGATGAACAGTTTATCGAAAATAGTATTTTAAGTTCCGTTAACTTATTGATGCAAAATACAAATACGATTAAAAATACGGTCGCGTTAGCCACACTTATCAAGTGTGGTTGCCTAGAAGTTAAAATCGCATTTCGAAAAATTGGTAATGGCTTATTTCATGAAAAAGTAGGAATTATTCACGGTAACAATGAAATAGTTACCTTCAAGGGCTCAGTAAATGAAACTTGGAATGGTTGGCATGAGCGTGGTAATTACGAAACCATCGATGTGTTTCGCAGCTGGGTTGAAGGGAGAGATGCACGTCAGGTGCATAGAAACAGTGAGTATTTTGAAGCACTTTGGGATAATGATATTGATGCTTTAGATGTGATTCCCTTTCCTCAAGTTGCCAAGTCAAAACTAGAAAGTATTTCAAAAGAATCGATAGCAGATATAGAACCCGATACATTGGATGATTATTTTATGCCCCCAAACATTGAGCAGATTGATAATGGAGTTACTAAAAGAACCCCTTTACCCCATCAAGTTAATGCGATAGAAGCATGGAAAAAACAAGGTTGCCGTGGTGTATTTGAGCATGCCACGGGTAGCGGAAAAACTTTCACGGCATTAATCGCCTTAAATGATCATTTAAAGGGTGGTGGTGTCGCTTTAGTGTTGGTGCCTGATCGCTTATTACATAAGCAGTGGTCCGAAGAGATAAAATCTGATATTCCAGATGTCATATTACTCAAAGCTGGTGATGGGCATGATCGATGGAGAAAAAATAGACGCTTAAATACAATCACTCAACCAGATGAAGATTTAGGCGTAAGAGTGGTCCTTGCCACGATGGCAACGGCAAGGCTTCCTGAATTTATTAATGCAATATGCACAGGGCCACACTTAATGATTGTGGCTGATGAAGTGCATGAAATTGGCAGCCTAGAAAACTCCAATATATTAACTATTGATGCAGGTAAACGATTAGGGCTTAGCGCTACTCCTAATCGTTACGGCGACCCTGTCGGCACAGAAAAGATATTTAACTATTTCGGCGATATTGTTCAGCCCCCTTTCACTTTAGTAGATGCCATTAATTGTGGTCGCTTAGTTAAGTATGAATATTTACCTGAAGCTCTTCGCTTTACGGTAGAAGAGTCTGAGCAATGGGAGCTAGAAACTAAAGCTATTTATAAAGAATATGCGCGCTCTAAGCGTGATGCTAATGGCGCACCAATTACATCTAAAAAACTGCAGCTAATGTTAATTCAGCGTTCGCGTATTGCTAAAAAAGCGTCTGCTAAAATTCCCTATGCAGTGAAAGTGATTAAAGATAACTATAAAGAAGGTGAGAGCTGGTTAGTATATTGTGAAGACCAATATCAACTTGGAGAAGTTATTAGTGCTTTAAAAGAACGTGGCCATTCTCCCTGTGAATATCATACCAATATGAAAGGGGATGCCGCTGCGTCACTGGAATGGTTTAAGCAATTTGGTGGCATTATGGTCTCTATTCGTTGTTTAGACCAAGGAGTGGACATTCCTAAAATTTCACATGCTATTATTCTTGCTTCATCGCAGAATCCAAGGCAATTTATACAACGACGAGGTCGCGTGTTACGCATAAGCCCGAATAAACATAAAGCGGTTATATATGATGCTGTTATGGTGCCTATCTGTTTAGACAGCGAGCCTGGTCAATTATCATTATTGAAGAGTGAATTACAAAGAAGTATTCAGTTTTCAGATACCGCCATGAACAAATCAGGTTCGAATAAATTAATCACAATTGCAATTGAGTTAGGTATAGACCCGCAAGAGTGTGGCTTATATGGCACTGATGGAATTGAAGAATTAGGAGATGTTGAAGATGAGTAAAAGTAATCCATTATCTGTATTGTTAAAAATTAATGCTCAACTTGAGGCTCCAATAGATTCACGGTTAATTGAACAGTGCTATGCCATTCAGCAAAAGCACCAGTTTGATAAAGAAAGAAATAGCGTTAATGAAATTAAAAAAGTAGTTGAAGCGTCAATTTCAATACCACAAGGTGATCTATCAATATGAAGTTACAAGAAATCGTTATTAATAATTTCATGCCTTATAAAGGTGAGCAAATTGTACAGTTTCCGCAACATGAAACACAAAATGTGATGTTGCTTTACGGGGACAACATGCGCGGTAAAACCAGTTTTTTGAATTCTATTCGTTGGGGATTTTATGGACTGGCGGTTGGTCGCCATTTGCGTACTATTCCGCGTGTAAACTTAGTTAATATTGAAGCTGCAAGTGTTGATGACTGGTCAATGTCAATTTTGCTTAAATTTACACACGAAGAAAAGAACTATGAATTACGACGAAAAATAACCAAGAAAAGTCACGTGTCTGTACCTTCAATCGATAATGATTTTGAAGAGGTGGTTGGTTTAAAAATTGATGGTGAAGTAATTTCTGGGGATAAAATTTTAAATCAGATAAATCAAGTTTCGCCTGAAGAGATTTCAAGATTCTTTTTATTCGATGGTGAGTTATTGCAAGAATATGAAAATTTATTATTAGATAAAAATGCACAAGGCGAAAAAATAAAGCTACATATTGAACAAGCTCTAGGCGTCCCCTCCTTAATTAATGGACGTGATGATTTTTCTGTTTTATTACAAGAGTCACGCAGGCAACAAACTCGTGATGCAAATAATTCTTCCGAACTAAAAAGTTTAGCTGCACGTCAAAGTGATTTAGATGTTAAAGAAGATACAGCCCAAGCTGATTTGATTGCATTAAAGCTGCAGAAAAGTGAGATTGAAATTTTAGTTGATGGTATTGACGATATATTAAAAAATACCGAAGCTGCACAAAGAAGTAAAGCGGAACTAGACGTTTTAACAGCAACTAAAAAAGCAACTGAAGAACGGATTTTTGACGACCAAAACGAACGACGACAGTTGCTTAGAAATGCGTGGAAGGATATTTTATATACAGGGGTACAACCAGTATTAAGAAATATTAAAGAACAACGTTCAGCTATGTTTGAGGCTTCGAATAATAAAGTAATTTTAGATTCTAGAATCTTAGAGTTAGAAAAGAGTTTGTTTGATCCTATTTGTCCAACATGTTCTCAGAGTATTTCTGAAAAAGAAATTTCAGAAATTAAAGAACAAATTGCTGTATTAAAAGCTGAAGCGTCTTTGTCACATGTTGATATTGAAGATATTCGTCGTCTAGATACTAAAATTGAACAGTTTTCACAAATTCAATCTCAATCTGAAGGTGCACGTTTTTGCGAGCTAGTGAAAAAAGAACGAAAATCTAATGTTCAGTTAATGAAACTTGAAACGAATATAGATGAAATTGAAGATGAAATTAGTGGTTTTGATACTGATGAAATTTCACGCCAACGCAGTATTCGTGACAACTATATTAAGCAACTATCTAACATTGAAATGGATATTGCTAGCGTAGAGAAAAGTCTAGAAAAAATAAAGAAAGACCAAACTCAAATATCCAATGTCATTTCAAAAAGTACACAAGGTACTAATTCATTGAGCTCAGTAAAAGTAGATTTGTACCAAAGTCTTGAGAGTGTGTTTAGTGCAGGTATAGATGAATTACGAGATTCGGCTCGATTACAAGTTGAAAAATATGCGGCCAATGCATTTAGTCAGTTAACGACTGAAGTGACGTATTCAGGGTTAGAAATTAATCAAAATTATGGGTTAACAATATTAGATCATCAAGGTCGAGCACTTAAAGAGCGTAGTGCGGGAGCTGAGCAAATTGTTGCTTTGTCACTCATTGATGGCTTAAATCGTACTGCTAGAAAATCAGGTCCGATAATTATGGATACACCACTTGGGCGTTTAGATCCTAAGCATCGAGCTAATGTACTTAAGTATTTGCCTAAAATGGCTGACCAAGTTGTGTTATTAGTGCATGAAGGTGAGATTGACCCGAATAAAGAGATCGAAGATTTTAAAGAGCGTATTGGTGTTCGATATGCCATTGAACGAATTTCATCAACCCAATCACGTATCATTCGGAGCCATTAATTATGATTACAGAACCTAATAGAATCGGACTGACAGAAGTCACCGTAGAGAAGATTGATGAGTTATTAGAGGAACTAAACCCCCAAGCTGGTGAAGAAGGGGAAAAATTAGTACGCTACGACTTGTACCGATTGGCTGTTGCATTAGGCATTAAAAATGAAACGGTACCTTCAAAGTTAACCGCTAGTGTTAACTCTTTTCTACGTGTTTCTGATTTAGATCCTGATAAAGTTTTATTTACCGTAGTAGAAAATTCAGGCTTAAATTCTGACTCTATTGCTATTTACTCATTTATTGAGTGTCTCGCCGAACATGGCATTAAAGAAATGTATAACACGTATGATCAAACAGGTGAAATTCCGTTTGAAGAATATTTTTTAGCTGAATAAGGTAGCAATTGATGGCGTCATTAAAAATATACTTTTCTCTTTATCATGAACTTGAAGCACCTCACATAAGTGTTTACCGTGATTTAATTAGCATTCATGATACCTGGAAGGCATTAAATGAAAGTGAATCATACATAGGGTTAATACATGTTGGTTTCGTCAGACCAAATATAGTCGACTCTGATAAGTTGTTAGCTTTTAAGGGCAAAGTGTTATCAACAGCTGCTGCCAAATGGGCACTCCCAGGTAATTATCATAGTACTTGTAATAGCATCGCAGAAGTGACGTTATCAAACAATAAAATGCCTATTTATTTAATGTTAGACGGCTTTGGTTACCTTGTACATGACTATTCGAGCAAGGCATCTGAACTATCTTCTGTTGTAGAAGAGGGTGTGTCGACCCTACATTCCGTAGCTCTAAATTATTTAAATGAGACGAAATCCGCAGAGTCAAAAGAGTCTATTTTTGCATATATAGTAGAAAATAATTTAGCATCATTTTCAGTTAATAAACCAGTTACTGTATTAGAAAATGAACTTGAAAAATATTGCCTAACTTCTACAAATGGAAGTCGATTATTTGGAAAAACAACAGAAAATAAATACTATTCTATAGAAGCATTTACTGGTGTAGTTTCTGGTTGGGTTAAATTGATTCAGGATAACGATATTAAACTATTTGATGACCTTTATAGTCATGGTGTATATGACGATGTAAGTTATATTCAACGCTATACCAAACTACCACCTTTGTTAAAAGAGATCTCTGAAATTGCGAGATTTAATCAACTAAAGACCAAAAGATCTAATCGAGAGTTAATGTCCTTAATAGAGATATTACCATTTAGTATATTAGACAAGCCGCTTGAAGAACTTAATTTACCTGTTAGATTATTTAATGTATTTCAAGCTAACAATTTTATTTCTTTAAATGACTTAAAAGGTATTACTGATACTACTATGCTTTCTTGGGCAAATTTTGGTCGAAAATCTGCTGGGGATTTGAATAGTCTTTTATTAGAACATATCAGTATTATGCAGCGTAAACTCGATGCTTACCTTTCTTGTGATAATTCAAAACAGCTTCAAGATCATCAGCCTATAAATACAGGAGCAATAGATAGTAATTCTGATTTTAAATCTGATCTTACATCATTTACTCGCTTAAAGGATCGTAGTGGTGCTGATTTTAAATATAATCTTGCGTCATCTATTCCCTTAAAAGATCATTTCACTCAGTCATTGAGCTTATTGAAAGATCGAGAAAAAGAAATCATTGAACTCAGAATGGGCTTCCATGGATCCATTCTAACCTTAGAGGAAGTGGGGACTAAATTTGGAGTCTCACGAGAGCGAATTCGACAAATACAAAAAAAACATGTCGCTAAAATTATTGAAACCGAATATTGGGATGATTGCATCTATCTTAAAATCGATAAGCTACTCACCGATAGGTCTGAGCCTTTGTATACGGAGTTATTGGAAACGGAAGATGATTGGTTTACTGGGTATATCGGAAAATTTAAACACCTTGCAGCCATTATTGAGACTTTTACAGAAGGAAAGTTATCTATTGTCAATATAAATGGTGCAAATATTGTTGGTAGAATAAAACAAGAAGCTTGGGATAATTTGATTAATCAAACAAGAATTAATTTAATTGAAAAATCTAAAGAAGGAACTTGGACATTAAGTGAGATCAAAACAACACTGAAATCTGCAGTTACCGAAAATAATTGTACTGAATTATACTTTTTGTTGTTTGAACACTTTGAAAGCATAATGATTTTTAATGGAACTGAAAACGATTCGAAGTTAATAGCGATTGGAAAAAGTCGAGAGTCTGCTATTTTAGCTGTTTTGCAGCAAGCAGAGGCTCCGCTGCATTTTACTGAAATTGCGAAAAGAGCTTCAAAAATCTTTGGACAGGAAATAGATGCTAGGCTTGCACATAATTCGGCAACTCGAGCTGGAGGGCGGCTATTTGGCAGGGGCACTTACGGTTTAAAGCATTTCAATACTTTATCGGATGATATCTGTGATGAGGTAAAAAAGGTATGTGAAAATCTTTTATTAAAAAATGAACTTTTTAAACAATGGCATATAACTGAAATTTTAAATAATCTGTTTACTAAGTTTCCTTCTCTAACTGGTAAGCTTGACCTCTATATATTGAACATTATTTTAGAAGACTCTTCAAAACTTACTTACCTTAATAAGAATGTATGGGCTCGGAGTGACTCCAATCAAACATCAAAAGATAGAGTTGATATGGCAGATGCTTTTACTAAAATTCTTGAAGATGCAAAGGGGCCTCTAAAAGGAAAGGAAATAAAGAGAAGACTAGAACACATTCGTGGTGTACACGAACACTTACAGATACAAGGATCTTCGCGAATGATTCTGATGGGGCCTGATTATTGGGGGCTGATAGATCGTGATGTACCTGGCTCTAAAGATAGTCATAAGCGTTTGTTAGATAATCTTTTTGCACACTTGAGTGAGCAGAAAATTGGTATACATGTTTCAGAAGTTGAGACTACCCTTGGTATTAACTCTCCGAATGGTTACACCATACTAAATTTAGCGAAAAGGGATTCTCGATTTTATTTAGATTATGGAATGTTTCTTGGGCTAGCTGAATGGGGGGAAGATACAAGGCGCTTTAATATTTCCCAAGCTGTTAGAAAGCTTATTGATGATATGACTAGGCCGATGTCTATTAATGAAATTAATTTGAAAATTGAGGAGATAACGGGCTTAGAACTTGAGTATACTGTAACAGGGAAATTGATAAGTGAAGGTGTAATTTACGATTCTAATAGTAAGCTTTGGTATAAATGACTTCGCTAGTTTCTGATTCTTTTTAGTTGAACAGATATACTAACTAGTACTTATTAGTATATCTGTTTGATTAGCTGTTCTACATAGCAGTTATAAAGCATGCTATGTTTTTATGATTCCTAATTGAGGCTATCCCATCTTCAACATGAGCAGCCCAAGCTTGTTGGTGCTGTTTAGGATCTAGCTCTGGATAGTACATTTTCAGTACTAACTCAGTAACATCACTAGTTTCACCAAGCCAAGTAAACTTATCTAATACTAACGAGCCATCAAGCTTTGCTTCTTGGCCGTTATATCTAAACTTACTTTCTACAGATCTAAAAAACGCAAGACGAGCGGATACGTTAGGGGTAATTCCTGTATAGCCTTTTAGCTTTTTAAGTTGCTCTTCAGTCGTGCGTGTTAAGTTCATACGGTTAGGTAACATTACTGAGCCTCCTGAAGTTTATCTTTCCAAAAATAACCTGCTTTTACTTTTGATGATTTTGTTAAACCATCAAAGCTAATTTCATAAGTACGGGCGATATCATCTTGGATCATATTTATGTAATTTTTATCAATCTCAGTATCCGTCGATAAAATAACCACTTGATGACTGGCATTTGGGAAGTAGTTTTCAACCAATTTATCTCTATGGTGTGAATCTAAACGTCCCAATGGAGTATCGATAATAATCGGTAGCTTACGACCAGAAGTGCGACCTAATGCTTCTAGTATAGAGATAGCGTATATCTGTTTTTCGCCAGCTGACATGGCTTTACGGTTGATTTTAATACCATGTTCGTCAACCAGATTAACATCAAAAGTTTGAGGGTTAATTACAGCTGATATGTGTAAATCATCTTTACGTGCAAGGTTTGTATAAGAGGCAACAAATTCTTTTTCAAGCTGTTTTACACGAGCATGAGTTAACTGCTCTGCAAACTTATCTAACAGAATTAATGCATTTTGTGCATTGTTAACACCTGAGCCTTGGTTTGATGCATCTTTGTTTTTATCATGCAGTTTTTGAACCTTACGCGCAGCTTCTAGCGCATTGCGAAGTTCCAGTTTTGCACTTTCTAGTAGTTCACGATATTTACGAATAAGCGTTTCTTTTTGCTTATCCAACTCACGAACTTCTGTAAACAATTTTTGTACTTGTTCTTGTTCAGGAGCTCTTGCAACATTAGCTGATGCGTTATCAAGTTCGTATTCAACCGTGCTTAGTCTAGATCTTGCTGTATCGAAACGTTTGAAGGAATCAGAAGCTTGGTGTTGTGTTTGAAACTCAATCAATTTTGCTTCACGCTCTGATATATCAAATATTAACTCTGCATTTTGTTTTCTATTCATGAACTCTTGCAATGAGTCATTAATAGTTTCCATTGCAACGGCAGAGTTAGTTAAGCGTAGGCTTAAATCTTGACGTAATGAATCCAAGAAAGTATTAAGCTCACTACCAAAGCTTTGCTTTTGTTTAGTAGCTTTTTCTGCTTCTATTTGCTTCATTAGAGCTTTCATTGTGTTAGGTGCGAAAGCAAAAGGCAGTGAGCCTTCAAGCTCAGTACGTAACTGTTTCTCTAATTCTGATTTTTCTTTTAAAAGGTGATCAACTTTTAGAGTTTCAGATTCACGTGTCTTCGCCCATGCGCCACCGCTTTGAGATAGAGTCGATTCACAGCGTTGAATTTCTACTGTGGTTGACTCTATTTGAGCGGCAACAATATCTGCGTCATAGCGTAGTTTTTCTGATTTTCTTTCGTGTTCGATACGTGCTTTTTCAAACGAATTCATTTCATCTCGAATCGTTTGTGGAAGCACTTGTGCATCGTTCTTTTTTAAGTAAATAATTAAGTCACTTTTGAGTTTAGTGATTACATCTAAACCTAATAAGCGTCGTACCGCGGTTTTTAATACTTTACCAGATTCGTCTTCAGCAAGATCGGCAATTTTTTCACCATCAAAGAAAAAGAGATCAGCAATACCAGTAGGGATTAATTCATTTAAGAACCCTTGGCATTGTTCATAGTTTAGCTCAGACATAATAACGCCATCACGCTCTAGTGATAGGTTATCTTTTTTGTCTTTTTTCCAACTACGAGTGACTTTATAAGTGCTTTCTTTACCGTTATGGCTGTAAGTGAAGGCTAATGCGATAGAAGCATTATCTTGCATACCACCATGACCAACACCTTTATGGATTAAGTCTGTAATTGCTTCAATATATTCGCCGTTAGTCAAATTTTTGCTAAAAGCTTGGCGACCATATAAAGCTAATCGAACTGCAGTAAGAATAGAGGTTTTACCTGCACCATTTAAACCACCAAATAGGATGATTGGTTTTGCATCTCTAACTTCTTCGCCTGCCACATTTAATTCTGCGGATTCTGGTTGTAAGTCAATTTCATGCACTCCGCGGAATACTCGAAAATTATTTAATGTTAATTTAGTAATAAGCATAGTTTAGGCCTAAAATTCTTTATTCAATTGAGCGTCAAGAAGTTGTAATTCATCGTTATATTTATCGATTTCTTGTTGATGAACATCGTACTCAGCCTTACTTTGTAGATCAGAATGCTTACTTTTGATCTCTTCTAGGCTTCCCCAATCCTTTTTCAAAATTGAGCTGACTTTATTGGCGATACCGCTGCGGCGACTTAACCCATCCATTGATACTTCAAGTTCAATAAGTTTCATGATCATTTCAGGAGTTACATCAAAGCCTTCACATAGCTCTGTGATTAGCTGTGCGTCATCTTTACCAAAACTTGCACTGTCGTCATATACCCAATCAAGATCATAACCATAAACTTCTTTGAAGATGATTGGTAAAGAATCATTCCAATCAGGTTCATTTGGATCTTTAATCCATTCTTGACGAATCGCATGTAATTCCTTTTCTGTGATCAGTTCAATGCCACGATCTTCAGATTTATATCTTTTATCAAGCTCTAGTAATTCACGTAACCATTGTTGACGATATTTCATCCAATATGGTCCAGGAACGTGCTTACGCTCTAGCGCGATATCTTCGCCTTCTTTTGCATATTGGTAGCTCACTTTACCAGTACGGCGCTTATAGTTTCGATATTCATCTTTTACTGCGGGATCTGTGGTTACTGCCAGTTTATTTCTAAACTCTAATAGTGGAGACATCCACTCTTCGCCATTTTGAATAAGGCTTTCCATTGCACGGTCACGAGTAACAACGGTACAAGTCCAACAACCGAAACGTGAATTACCACAAGAAGGGGTTGTTTCATCAATTACCATTGGGCATTCGCCTTGGCCTGATGAATCTTTATATAGATTCCATAGTGTTAAGTTTTTTCCACCCCATGGATTTTCCCATTCTAAATCGTAATCATTGCTCCAAATGTTTTTTATGCCATAAGGAGTCTCTTTAGTTACAAGGTGACATAAACGTAAGATTTTCCAAACGTCATCAACACCCCAAGTATCAATAGGAGTAAAGATGAAGGCATTCGCTAATGTTGTGTGACGAGCTAAACGTGAGCCGTCAATCTTATGCTTAGCAATAACTTGAGCACGAGAAGCACTTTCTTGGCTGCGAGATCCAAGGACAACAATCACTTCATCAAATTGAGATACTTTAGATTTTATGAAATCACTTACAGGGTTAATCTTCATTCTTTCTGTACACCAACGGAAAGAACGAGTTGGTGCAGGGTAGCCTTTGCCTAATAAGCTTGACCAAAATGTTTGATCGTCTTCAGGAACTACTTTATGACAAGTAATTGGCAAACCATCACGTTCTGCACCTGCTTGAATTGCGGCTAGTGAGTCATTGATGTGGTTAACGACAACTGGTGTTTCAACTAGAGTATCTGAAGTTACAACAAACACTTGTTTTGTTCTGTCTTCTTCTTTAAGTCCAAGAAGAGCAAGATAAATTAGTGACATGATTGCAGAGGAATCTTTACCTCCACTGTAGCCGATTACCCAAGGTCTATTATCTGCACAATAGACGCGTTGAACATCCGCTACATAGTGGCTTAATTTATGGTTTGCGAAATCTTCAGAGTTAATAAACTCTTGATACTCTTCGGCAAGGTCTTCCGTTAGTTGGAGGTCATCTATCATGATAATTGCTTCTCTAGCGTTTGTTCTTCAGGAGTTAGCGTTAAACCTAACTTCATTTTTAATGCGTTTGTGGTTAGCTGAATATTGATTGTCGATTTGCTCAACTTACCGTGATTCATACTACGTTCTAACCAGTCTTTATTTGTTTTTCTCCAATCAACCTCAGATAATAAAGAAAGCTTTTCTTTCCAATTATCAGGTTCTTGGCAAAGTAGGTGCTTACCTAATAGCCCAAGTGCATGCAATCCAAGACCGTGGGCATGGATAAATTCTTGTCGAAGTTGAGCCGGAGATACTTCTTTTCTAAGTACCAGTTGCCAATCTTTTATGTGCCTTGTTACTTCTTGCCAATATTCAGAAGCTAACTCTTTTTCTTCATCGTTAAAGCCATCTTTTGCTCCTTTACTTAAAAGAGCACGAGTAGATTGTTTGATACTACTTAGCGTGAATAATTTATTAGACTTAGGTGAAATATTGGATTTCTCCATTTCAGTTAAACCAATAAATGGTTGAACTGAGTTTGCTAATAACCTTGCAAGTTCTGAGCTTTCATCACGATGGTCATATAATGTACCTAGTGATGGGCTCGGTTTTACTGCGTATTTATTAAGATCGGCAAACATTTGTTGGCTTCGATCTAATCCTTCATCAATAAAGAAGAGAACTGCAATATTATCTTGACCAAGGTCTGGATTTTCTCTTAATGCTTCTTCAATGGCTTTACGTCTGTGCTGACCATCATTAATTAAGATCTGTGCATCCATCGGAATATTAAGGACTCCTAAGTTAGGTGCGCCTTCGTGATCTTTAAATGAAATATCAACACCCACAGAAGCTGTCAAAGCTGAGAAGACATACTCTTTAGGATTCTCAAGAAGGTAACGTACCATTTCAGGGATTCTAGTTTTATTTAAAGTACGCTGAGCACGAAGCTCTGGCGGTACATCATCTTCGTTATAACTAAAAATCTTTGGAATAATACGTAAAGGGCAAGTTGCTATGTAAAAAGGTCTGCCTGCTTGCATGCCTTTTACTGCAGGAAAAGAATAGCAGTAACCAGATTCTTGATTGTTCATTATGTAATCCTTAGAAGGTGGTTTGTTAAATTAATAACGTAAACGTAGTTTAATTTGTTAAAATGATCAACTCTGGTTTGTTATTTTTTGACATACCACGGTATTGGTATGTTAGTTCTGTTCTCTATTTCAAGAGTTATTACATCGGTATGTCAAAAATAAGAGCAGTATTCTACCTTTTTAGTGATGAGATTGCCATTAGTTAGTTTTAACTGAGTAAACCCATGAATCACCAAAGCCTTGAAGATCTGCCATATCAGTTAAGGACTCTATTGCTTTAGTCTGTTTACTTTGAATTATGCTGTCATTTTGAGCTATATCCTGCTCAGTACATTGCAACCCAAGCATAAAGTCTTCAATAAACTGTGCTTGTTGTTTCGTTGGTAATGAATTTAAAAAATCAATAGCATGTTTATGAACCGTGGTGAAAAAGGTAATGTATTTTTTATCTGGAATATTATTACTTTTTGAGCTGTTAGCTGTATTTAGTATTGGAATCAGATTCCAATGTTGATTATGACCAACATAGCTCCATGGGATGTAGTGGTCGAGTTCATAATTATCGACAGTTAAAGTTTGATTTGTAAAAATACATGTTGTTTGATTCTTAGTTAAGAATGCATCCCAAAACTTACGCTGTGTTGTTAGGCTTTCCCGTTTTAGTGGTGGGTATAATTTATTACAAATAGCAGGTGTATTTGGGTTCTTTTTTTGTAAGTAGTGCAACCAATTAAGTTCAGTCCATGCTTGTACGATAGATAAATTATTCATTAAGTACTCATGCCAATCTGGGTGTAGTTCAATGGTGTGCTCTTGTATTTTATATAGTGGTTTAGTGTTATTAAAATACTGTTCTGCTAATTGCTTTGTTTTTGCATTTTTTTGCCCATCAGCTAATCCTTTTAATTCTTGAGTAAAAAAAGGCGATAGAAGTCTAAATGGAACATATTTTAATAGTTCGTAAGCAGATGAATTTGAATAATTTTGATGGATAGTGTTTTCAATGTTGGTGATCGTTTTGTGTGATAGTAACGATAAATCGATGTTTGTTATACCAACAGAGGTTAAGTGAGATAGTACTTGGTCTTGTTTACCGAAATTTAGCTTGAAGTAACAACAAGGATAGCTAGCCAATACGAGCATCTTTTTGGTAATGATTTCTAGTGTTAGAACATTTGTTTTTTGTGTTTTGATTTCTTCTAATAACGCAAGAAAGAATAGAGGTTTATATGAGTTAGTTGTTGCTTGGAAAATTTGACTAAGTGCTGAAATGCTCAGATTAGGATCTAAGGGAAGATTCATTCAGGATACCTTTTTTAGGACGACATTAAACCACTTTTCATTCATTCGATTAACCCTTAAATCTTCAGTTATCCATAATTTATCGATTACAAGAGGAAGGCATTTGATTACTTGTTGGAATAGGACTTCATTCATGTTGGTAAATTTACGTTGGTTGATTTCTGTTTCAACTTTGTCTGTAGCGTATTTGAATGAACAATATATCACCCCGCCTTCTTTTAGATATTTAATTAACTGTTTGAACGTTAAATAAAGCTCATTGAATGGAACGTGTAATAAAGATGCGCATGCCCAAATGCCATCATAGTTGTTGGGTAATGACTGAAACGATAAAAACGTATCATGATTAATGGGGTGTTGAGTATGTTTTTCTGCTAAGGCTACGAGTTCTTCACTCGCGTCAAATGCATCAACAGAAAAATTTTGCTGTAAGAAGTAGAGCGTATCTCTGCCGGAACCGCAGCCAGCATCAAGAATTTTAGCTCCAGAGTGAAGATTTGGAGTAAAATGTTGATATAGATCAGACATATTAATGTGGAAGGTATTCTCACAAAACTCTTGTGCGTGTTTATTATAATAGTTGTCATTCATTTTATTGTTAAGTATATTAATAGGTTATGTTTTTTTCGTTTTTTGTAATCGGTATCCCTTGATCATAGTTCCAACTGTATTAAGTTGTTCCTCCAACTCAAAACGATGCAGTATGGTTTCTTTTTGATAATCATACAGCATTAATTTTGCTAGTCTTTTATCAAAGCTTAATTGCTTTTCGTAGTTCTCTGCATCTTTACTCATATATAGGTGTTTATTGAGTAACGGTGGCCTGCGTTTTTCTTCTACGTAATCAAAAAAGTCGATGTCTTGGTCGGCCATTTTAATTTTTGTTCGTTCCACTAAATAAGGAACGGATTGCTCAAAATTATCATAGCTCGTTAATGTGAGCTTTCCTGATGTGATATGAATTTTGATTAAATCAACGTCTTCATTAAGTTCACCATACATTTGCAGCGCAGCGCCAGTGTAGGTTCTGAGTAATAACGGTAAGTCATTAATCCATTGCTTATGTAAGATAAGTGAGTGGCCTTGGTTAAGCACAGATACAGGTAAGCTTGCATGCGCTTTTTCACATTGTTTTTCTACTAGCTCAGTATCTGAAATGGCAAACAGCAGTTCAGTAGCAAGGTGTTGTGCTGTTTTATATTCACCAAAGAGTGCTTTAATGTCTCTTTTTAAGCCTTCAGGCTGTTGTGTGTATGGTTTTCTTTTTTCAAATAAGCTCATAGCAAAATAAAGCAATAAGTCTTCTTTTCGGTTCTTTTCTGCTTGTTTAAACTCTTCGGTATCAAACATTTCTTCTAATAATGAGAAGGTCTTTTTGTGTGACCCGATAAGATCTCGGATCGTGTTAGATTCACTAAATTCATCATTAGCCGGAACTCGGCCTAATTCTAAACAAACCTGCCAAAATTGTTCAAACAGCGCTTGATTTTGGGTTATCAATAATTTGGCTTTGTCTTTTGACTCAACAGGTTGTGGTGAGGTTAACTGCTTCCATTGATGGTGCCTTTGGTATTTACGCTGTAGGTATTCTTGCTCTTCGAGTTTATCTTTAAATATATAGAAGATCCCTGGTGATACTGGAATCGCCTCTTCTTGAAGGCTGCGTTCAATATAGCTTTTTATTTCTGATTGAGCATAATATTTTTGAAACGTATTGCGAGAGGTGATCACCCCATCTTTGTAAGGGGTAAACTGTGTAATGTAGTTATCATTGGCAAGCATTACCGACACAATTAAGAACTTTTGAGTGAGATCCCATGCACTTAGTAGTGCGTCTAAACGCTCATCTTGATCTTCTATCACGTTAAGCACAAAACCCAAGTTAACAATGTCTGAATTTACTTTTTCATTGTCTGGCTGAAAGTTTGGGTCCCACCCTATAGCGTCTAATCCGTGAGCTTCTAATTCTCGCAAATCATCACCGCGGCCACAGCCATAATCGAAGATAGAGAAATTACCTTCTAAGTAACCATGCTTTACTAATGTTTTCATAGGCGCTGAAAGCTCATGACGAACAATCGCCGTTTTATGTCTGTCTATTCCGGCAGATTCCTTTTGAGGCAAAAAGGTTGAGCTTCTAAATAAACGTCCATCAACAAGATCATAACCTTTTTGGTTAATGAGGTTTTCCCATGAGCGTTTAAATCCAATAATTCGAGTATTCTCATATAAGCCTGCAGCTTCACCTTCAGCCGTAATGGCTTTGAATTCTTCAATATAAGGTGAGTCAGGGAGGATCATTGTTTCTTTTCGATGTAGGATCGGTGGGTTTTCTGATTGGGTATAGTCAGTTATTTTGTGAGTGAGTTTACTTAAATCAACATTGACACTTTGCTTGAGTGACGGGTATGCATCTTGATAAAAATCAGGGTAGCTCAATAATGATAAGCGAAAGTCTTTTTTAAAAAGCTTAACAAGGTGCCAGTTTTCATCTTGTATATTTAAGGCGTTGGCTACCGCAGGAATGAATTGAGATAATGGTTGCGGTAACTCTGAAAAGGTATCTCGATGAAGGTAAATGGCATCAGGTAGGTGTTTACCTATTTTTATTTGTTTGACGAGCGTTTGAAATATGATCTGATCCATGAGCGAGTCCATTCAATATTGAAGACCAAATCATACCAAGCTTTTCTTTTGTAATGAAATAATTAGCTATTTATTGTGTTCACTCCCACTCTTTAATCCTACGTCTTTCCTTTTTGGGTATACCTGTCTTTTTTACTGTTAATCTTAGCTCTCCATCTACTCGCTCTCTTGTTGGTATGGCTAATCTATCAATATCACCTTGTAGGGTGTGGGCTAAATCTTCGGCAAAATGTGTGCAGTGAAAGTGCCAAGAGTGTGTCCAGTTACCTATGTGCTTATCTTCATTCGGTTGTATTAACGCTTGCCAATGGTCGCCACAATGCACGTTAACCACATGGCTTGGGGCATCATCGGGTAGGCCAACGCGTCCGCAACGTGGGGCTAGACCTGCTCGTTTTATGTTTGATATTTTTAAGGCGTTATCAAAAGGGCTTTGGTAATTGGTTATGCGACTGGCTTGGGCAAACAAAGGTTTTGATTTGTTATCATCATGGCTGAGTGATTGTCTGGCAATGTCTCCACCTATAAAGCACACTTGGCTTACGTTCCAGTGAATGCGCTGTAGGCTTCGGTTTTTACTGGCTTGGTAAAAGGCCTCTCTTATCACATAAGCCCCTGTCGAGTGACCCAGTAAATGCACATCAATATCACATTGATTTTGGTGCTCTTTAAGTTGATTTATCGCCAGTGGGGTAATACCAGCCGTTACCAATTTCAGTGCGCTTTGGTAGGCGTCCATTCTGTCTTCAAGGTAGTTAAGCGTATAAGTAGCGCAGGGCCAATCAAAACTCACAATGGTGCCTGTGAATCCGTGTTTTTTTAGGTGAGTATCTAACAATTTATGGCGTGCAATGACTTCTTCTTGGCTGTTGTTGTAACCATGTGCAAAGAACAAAATATTGCCAGTTTTAAAGTCTGCAAGTGGGTGTTCACTTGGGTGGTGTCCATTGGTGGCGTTTTGGGTTAGCTTGGTTATCCACTCTGCTTGTGAATATTGATGGCTGTTAATGTCGGGAGTTTGAGCATCATCAGGCAAGATCAAATAATGAGCATCGCCGGGCTCGTTGGTATGGCGCTTTAGGGAGGGGGTGGTTTCAATGTGTCGCGTACTTAATATGAATATCACTTAACATCCTTATTGCATTCTATCGGGAGTGATAGAATAGGTGTTTTCTTTCATCAAGATAGTCTGGTCACAAAAAGTTGCGAATGAGTATTAATTGAAGGGAAATAATACGTGTAATTATCTTATTTTTAAGAGTTCTTCCTTTGTTTTTATTGTGGTAAATATCAGTAGGTTAAAATAATAGTTGAGTTTGCGATCTGTGTTCGATTATTTGTAAGCAAAATATTTAATTTTGAAAAGTGATACAGCATAATGCCGTTTATAAATAAGGTAGAGTCAATACTTTAAAAAGAATAATAACCCAGAAAAAATACAACATAGTATTACTGGGCTAGGTAATACCATTCTAGATAAGTCGTTGTTCAGATAATTGCGTAGGAAAAATCGATTAGAGCAAGGCATAAATTGCAGTAACTAGTTGATCTAATATCAAAGTTTATAACGCAGGTATAATCGATTTTAACAAGCAAGAATGATCAAATACTTATGTAGACTGGTATAAAATGGCTTAATTAAATAGAAAGGGTAGTAGAATGCTTAATTTGAGTGGGCAGAGTTCATTCATGATATTTATGGGGTTTTTAATTGCAGGTTTAGCTGTAGTTATCATTCCTATGGTAATAGACACAATTCGCATATTAAGAGAAAAAGAGTAATTTCTTAATACGCAGTATCAGTTAAACTAGGGTTTTCTTTTTTAGAACGGAAGCCCTAATGTCTCACTATTCACTTATCGATATTCCTTTTAACCTCAGACACACCTGTTGGTTTTGTGGTGAGCCTTCGTTCGATCTCCTCTCTTTTCCTAAATCGTCGCATCAAGTTCGTCAAATAACCCATCAACCTATTGAGCTACCAGCATGTAAAGAGTGCTTGGCGTTGCCATCAGCTGGGGTATCTGAATCTATCTGGTCGTTCCGTGATCAAATCAAGCACGCATTAATGAACAAGTACGCTAAGCATCTGGGCATTGGTTTGCAGTGGACCAAAGAAGAGTTAGAGGCGTCTGAGTTTCATGGAGCAATACTTGAAGGCTTTGGTAAAAGTGCATGGCCTATGTATGAAATTGCCAAAGAACGTGTTGAATACACCGGGTGGGATTTAGCGGTAGATGGCGAGCCTTTAGATGGCTATGACGAAAGCTGTGGTTATGAATTTAATGGGGTGCGTTATTTAAGTATTCAGGCGTGTATTGAGTACCATGTAAAAGCGATGTCGTTGGACTTGGTATTGCTTGAGACGTTGATCGAGATAGTGGGCTCTGAGCGTTTTGCTTATGCGCTGCGTATTGCTGAGTTAAACCGCAATGTGTCTTATAAAGAGCGTTTGGCCATTGTTGATGAGATAAAAAACCAAGAGCAAGATAAGGACGATCTTCGTGCGTTAAATGAGGCTGAGAAATCAAGTGTTGTTCTTCCTCTTGTTACTGTTGTTATGAATGAAGCGACGGCTCAGCCAGAGGCAATTGAGTGGGCGATTACCCATTCATGCACCACATTAGAGAGTTTAATTGAGCAAGAAGATGCGTTTTTTGATGCGTTCGAGCATTTAGGTGGGCCTACGGCCTTTGCTTTGTTCGATGGTTTACAGTGGTATTTGGCGGCGCGCCGAGATGCGGTATGGTGTGAAGAGAGTGATCCTAATGATGAGTTTTGGCGTTAAGTTTAGCTCTGCATCATCAATTGATATTTAGCGATATGATACGGCCCCTGTAATTACAGAGGCCGTATTTTTTTATATAGCGTTTTATGCCCAGAAGATGGAAGCAAACGCCGTTAAGATAACAATACACACTAGGTTTAGATAAATACCGACGCGCATCATCTCAGATTGTTTGATGTGGCCTGAGCCAAACACAATTGCATTGGGTGGTGTTGCAACTGGCAACATAAAGGCACAAGAGGCTGAGATAGCAATCATAGCTGAAAGCACCACAGGGGAGATCCCTAATGCTTCGGCGACACTGGCAAATACCGGAATAAGCAGCGCCGCACTGGCGGTGTTACTGGCAAATTCGGTTAAAAACACAACGAAAGCGGCAACCGTTAAAATGGTAAATATAATCCCTGCTTGCGATAAAATATCACTCAGGCTGTATGCTAAGAAGCTACTTGTGCCTGTTGCTTTTAGGATATTACTTAGACAGATACCACCACCAAACAGCAGCAGTACGCCCCAATCGGTGGTTTTTTCAATGTCTTTCCACTGTACTACACGAGCAAAACCAAGCAGCACAATGGCCATTAGCGCCACTAAGGTATCAAATTTAGAAAACCCACCTAACATGGCATTAATGGGTTTACTGAAAATCCATAGTGTAACGGTGAGACCAAAGATCATTAAGGTAACGACTTTGCCTTTATCCCAAGTAACAGGCTCGTGGTTCAGCTCAAACAGCTCGTTAAGGTTGGGTTTTAGCATTACATATAACAGGCCAACAGTGACAGGTAAAAGAATGAGGGTTATTGGTACACCAAACGACATCCACTCTGTAAAACTTAACCCAACTTCTGCTGCTGCAATGGCATTTGGTGGGCTACCAACAATGGTTGAGATCCCGCCAATACTGGCACAATAAGCGATACCAAGTAGCACAAAGACATAGGTATTGTGGCCTGTTTTCGCGTTGACTTTACTAAGTACGCCCAATACTAACGGTAACATCATGGCGGTGGTTGCTGTGTTGCTGATCCACATGGATAAACCTGCGGTAACACCAAATAGCATATAGACTGCGGTGCTCATTTTGCCATTGGCTAAGATTAATACTTTATCTGCAATGACTTTATCAAGCTCTTGTCTGTGTAACGCGGCGGCTAGTGCAAACCCTCCCAAAAATAAGAAGATGATTGGGTTTGCAAAATTACTCAGTGCTTTGGTGGTATCAAAAATCTCAAAGCCCACGGCTAAAATGGGAACCAATAAGGCGGTAACACTAACGTGTAAGGCTTCGGTTAACCATAAAATAGCAACAAAGGCTAAGATACTTAAACCGAGAACGACGTTTTGCTCAAAGGGTAAAAATTTGTATAGCAGAGCAAAAAGAACAATATCGGCGAGAATAATAAAACTGTTTTTACTTAAGAACCATTCCTTGGTGTTGGTGGGTAATGGAATATGTTCGTTTTTGTCTATTTCATTTTTGTACATGATGAGCTCCATTCTAACGATGAATTTCAGACTTAACTTTGTAGTTATTGATTTTTCTAAGCACTATTGTTACAGAATATTAACCTCAGTAAATAAAAGGTTATCAAGAGTGTCGTTTTGATCATTTGGACGATTTCATAATTATGTGAGCGCTCACCTTTTAAACAGAATTGAGCATGAAGTTGTTGTTTTTATGTTAATTGTTATTTTTGTTTTCGCTTTTTTAGCTGCGTTTTTTAATATTGTTTTTTATAATATGGTTGGTTTTATACCGTAAATAAAATGGGTTTATGAATGGCGATATGAACCAATTGTAAGCAAATTTGTATCCGCTTTTTATTTCGTGATTTGACTTCCAGTAAAGCGTTATATTTCTCGTTTAGATGTTTATTTTCCACTACATTCCTGCGCGCACAATGGTATCGATAAACCATTCGAGAAAATAGCACGTACACCTTCACTCTGTGTGCTAATAAAATTATAATTTTAAAGGAAAAATAATGAACAACTGCTCAACAAAAACAATATTAGCATTATCGCTAATGGCTACTAGTGTTGGTGTGTCTGCCCACGGTTATGTGTCTGAAACAAACGGTGGCATCGCTGGCTCTCGTGCTGCTTTATGTAAATTCCCAACCTCTGATACTCAAGAAAAAAATACCAACTGTGGCTCTGTGCAGTGGGAGCCTCAGAGTGTTGAAGGCCCAGAAGGTTTTCCTGAAAACGGCCCTGCAGATGGTCAAATCGCAGGTGCAGGTTTAGTTCAGTTCTCTGAGTTAAACGAACAAACGTCTGATCGCTGGGTTAAGCGTCCAATGACTGCTGGCGCACAAACGTTTGAATGGACGTTTACGGCTAACCACGTAACAAGAACGTGGAAGTACTACATGACAAAACAGAACTGGAATCAAAACGCTGTATTAACGCGTGACTCTTTTGATTTGACGCCGTTCTGTGAACTTGAATACAACATGGAAAAACCGCCGCTATACCCACAAACATTCTCTCATGAGTGTGTGGTTCCAGAGCGTGAAGGTTACCAAGTGATTTTAGCTGTTTGGGATGTGGGCGATACGGCTGCGGCATTCTATAACGTTATTGATGTGAAATTTGAAGGTGACGGTGGTGTGGTTGACCCAACTTGGACTCAAGGTGGTCAAATTAACCCTACGCGTGATCTTAATGTGGGGGACCGTGTCTTTACTCGCGTGTTCGATGCTTCTGGCGAAAACAGCCGTTTGTCGACAAGCGTGACGATTGAAAATGCAACTCAAGGTCAAGCAAATAACTGGACGCATGCATTAGCGACTAAGATTAACCAAGAGCAAGCTAATATTGCAGCGGGTCAGCTAAATGAGAAAGGTGAGTTTGTCCCAGCCTTTGGTTCTAACCCTGTATATTTAAAAGCAGGCAGCGGTCTAAAGAGTGTTGAGATTGGCTACCAAATTGAAACACCAGAGCCAAGCTATGACTTAGATATTCAAGGCCTAGCGTCTATGTATACCATTGGTGATACGGCGACAGAGTTAGATCTTAGCTTATACGCTGTGGGTGATATGAATGTAGAGCTAACGGTTTACAACCATGCAAAAGAAGCGTTATCGAACGCGGTTGTTGATCTAAAAGATGGTGATGTTAAGCCAGTATTAATGACATTATCTAAATCAGAGAAAGGTCATCATATGCTTGTTTCGCGTATCAAAAATACAGAGGGTGAGTTAATTGAGCAAACCACATCTGATTTCCATTTGATGGAAGAGCAAACACCGCCACCAGCAGGTGATTATGATTTCGTGTTCCCTGAGAACGTAAAAAACTACACAGCAGGCACCAAAGTACTGGCTGAAGATGGTGCTATCTACCAATGTAAGCCATTCCCTTATTCTGGTTACTGTGTTCAATGGACTGAAACCGCGACAAGTTTTGCACCTGGCGTTGGCTCTGATTGGTCAATGGCATGGGATAAAGTGAAGTAATTACCTCACTATCATTATCAGTATTACTTAGATAATAATCAGGCCTATTCAGTAATGAGTAGGCCTGATTTTTTA
>NZ_WBVP01000020.1 GCF_008933155.1 Aliivibrio finisterrensis
AAGCTAATCTCACCTGGGCTAATCTTAGCGCGAGAGGCCCGAAGGTCCCCCTCTTTGGTCCGAAGACATTATGCGGTATTAGCTATCGTTTCCAATAGTTATCCCCCACACTAAGGCATATTCCCAGGCATTACTCACCCGTCCGCCGCTCGTCAGCAAATTAGCAAGCTAATTTCTGTTACCGCTCGACTTGCATGTGTTAGGCCTGCCGCCAGCGTTCAATCTGAGCCATGATCAAACTCTTCAATTAAAGTTTTTTGATGTTCTTACTACTCTATATAAATAGGAGAAGAAAGAATATCGACTCAATGATTAATACTGATTCTTACATAAAAGTAAATTTGTGTAGTCACTCAGTTCATTGATAGTTGCTCACTTAAAATAAGTTAAGCTATTTTGACTATCAATCCATAAGTGTCCACACAGATTGCTAAGGTCTAATTATTAAAGAGCTCAAAACTCAGCTTTCGCCATGTTTTGCTTGAAGTGTCATTTAAATTACTAAAAGTAAGTTGCAAGCAACTTTTGAAGACTCCGTTCGCGTCAATGTTTCACTTCTTGCTGTACATACCCATTATTAGAATGGTTCATTGTGACAACGGGAGCGGATTATAGACCTTTAATAACGAGTTGCAAGGCCTTTTTAAACATAAAAAACCGAATGATTAAAAAACAATCAAGAACCTCAATTAAGACCACTTTTATTGTTCCCACTCTTTCCTCATTCTCTTTATTACACTCTCAGGGACATTATGAATACTTTTAAATTGTCCTTTACACACTTCTATATGTAATTCGGCATTATACTTCTTAGCTATCTTTCTATATGCATCCATTTCCCATTGTTTCACAAAAGTATTCGCGACCACCACGCTTTTTCCATGATATAAATTAAATTCACACTGCGACTGACACCATTGATGAGCTGAACTTAATAAAGTACCGTCAAAACAATATAAACCTTCCTCATTAACAAAAAACTGATCCGCTTCAAGATGCACTAATCCCAACGTTTGCGCTAACGTTGATTTACCACTTCCAGGTAAGCCTCTTAGTAAGCGTAACTCGAGTTTCTCCATCATTTAGTCTGCCCTTTCATTAAGTTCTCTTTTACAAATTCAGTAAACACTTTTAAACGCGAAGGCATATATTTATTCTGAGCATATTGCATGGCTATTACGCCATGGTAATTCCCTTTGATTTTCCAATCAGAAAGTACAGGGACAACATCTTTATTTTCCAATGCATCTTTAATCACAAAATCAGGGAAAATACCGACCCCAAAGCCATCTTTAACGCCATTTAATCTCATTTGTGAATGATTGACAGCATAGCGCCCAGTAACAGCGATAACATGACTTTCTTCAGCTTTAACAAATTCCCAGATATGATCCGTTGTCGTTTCACCTAAATACAAACAGTCATGATGAATAAGATCGTGTGGGTTGGTTGGCAATCCTCTCTTCTCTATATAAGAAGGACTCGCACATAAGCTAAGGTTAACTTTACCGATCTCTTTCATGATCAGTCCTTCGGTCGGCTTGTCAGTTAAGCGAAAAACCACATCAATGCCTTGAGCTATCATATCAATATCGCCATCTGACGCTCTTAGCTTAAGTTGGATTTTAGGGTACTTAGTCAAAAAAGGCGTAACGAGCGGTTGAAGCACAATAGTTAAAAATGCCTTTGGTGCTGCTACCGTTAAACTTCCAGATGGAACGATATGTTCAGAACTAGAGATATCAATCGCTTGCTGTGCAGCTTCTACCATAATGACGGATTGCTGATATATTTTTTTACCCGATTCAGTAATCAATAAACTGCGGGTTGTACGCTCAAAGAGTTTAACTGATAACGCATTTTCTAATCGAGTAATTAATTTACTCAATGCAGAAGGAGTTACTCCTAACTTCTTAGCAGCAGCAGTAAAACTACCTTCATTAACAACTACTATATATGTTGCTAAGTCTGGTAATAGAGTAATAAGTTTATTTGTGACCATGATTCACTAATGCTTTTCCATTTTTAGGGATAATAGTCGTAATTGATTTGAATTAGAATCTATTTATCATAACTAAAAGAAGGGAACACAATGTCTTCTGCATTCTACACACAAATACAAAACCAAATTGAAGAAGTAAAAAACGAAGGTTTATATAAATCAGAGCGTATTATTACTTCAGCTCAAAAAGCATCTGTTTCTATTTCTACTGGTCAAGAAGTTCTAAATTTCTGTGCAAACAATTACTTAGGTTTAGCTAACCACCCTGCTCTAATTGAAGCTGCAAAAAATGGTATGGATGAGCACGGCTTTGGTATGGCATCAGTTCGTTTTATCTGCGGCACTCAAGACTCACATAAAGTACTGGAAGAGAAACTATCTACTTTCTTAGGTAAAGAAGACACCATTCTTTACACATCATGTTTTGATGCTAATGCAGGTTTATTTGAAACAATTTTAGGCGCAGAAGATGCAATCATCTCTGATGCTTTAAACCACGCATCAATCATTGATGGTGTCCGCCTTTGTAAAGCAATGCGTTTCCGTTACGCAAACAACAACATGGCTGAGTTAGAAGCACAATTAATTGCAGCGAAAGAAGCTGGCGCTCGTCATACTCTTATCGTTACAGATGGTGTGTTCTCAATGGACGGCGTAGTTGCAAATCTTCCTGCTATCTGTGATTTAGCTGATAAGTACGAAGCACTTGTTATGGTCGATGACTCTCACGCTGTTGGCTTTATGGGCGAAAACGGTGCTGGTACTCATGAGCATCATGACGTTATTGACCGCATAGATATCATTACTGGTACGCTAGGTAAAGCAATGGGTGGCGCATCAGGCGGTTATACTTCAGGCAAAAAAGAAGTGATTGATTGGTTACGTCAACGTTCTCGTCCGTACCTATTCTCGAACTCTGTTGCCCCTGCGATTGTTTCTGCCTCTATTCGTGTTCTTGATTTACTGGCTGAGTCAGGTGATTTACGTACAAGCCTATGGGAAAACTCTGCTCATTTCCGTACTCGTATGGAAGCTGCTGGTTTCACAATGGGTGGTGCTGACCACGCCATTATCCCAATTATGCTAGGCGATGCAAAACTAGCTGCTGAATTCGCAGAGCGTGCGTTAGAAAAAGGCATCTATGTTGTTGCTTTCTCTTTCCCAGTCGTGCCTAAAGGCCAAGCTCGTATTCGTACACAAATGTCTGCTGCTCATTCTCGTGAGCAACTAGATCGCGCAATTGATGCCTTTATCGCTGTAGGTAAAGACATGGAGATCATCAAATAATGAAAATTAAAGCACTATCAAAACTAAAACCTGAAGAAGGCATTTGGATGACCGAGGTTGAAAAACCTGAAATGGGTCATAACGATCTTCTTATCCGTATTAAGAAAACTGCAATTTGTGGTACTGATGTACATATCTACAACTGGGATGACTGGTCACAAAAAACCATTCCTGTTCCTATGGTTGTAGGCCATGAATACGTAGGTGAAGTGGTTGGTATTGGCCAAGAAGTTCGTGGTTTTGAGATTGGCGACCGTGTTTCTGGCGAAGGTCACATCACTTGTGGTCACTGTCGTAACTGTCGTGGCGGCCGCACGCACTTGTGCCGTAATACAACAGGAGTAGGTGTTAACCGCACTGGTGCATTCTCTGAATTCTTAGTTATCCCTGCATTCAATGCATTTAAGATCCCTGCTGGAATTTCTGATGACCTAGCATCTATCTTTGACCCATTCGGTAACGCGGTTCATACTGCCCTATCGTTTGACTTAGTTGGTGAAGACGTTCTAATCACAGGTGCAGGTCCAATTGGTATCATGGCTGCGGCTGTTGCTAAACACGTAGGCGCTCGTCACGTAGTTATTACTGACGTAAATGAATACCGCTTAGATCTTGCTAAAAAAATGGGCGTTACTCGCGCTGTTAACGTGATGAACGAAAAGCTTGAAGATGTAATGTCAGATCTTGGCATGACAGAAGGCTTTGATGTTGGCTTAGAAATGTCTGGAGTTCCATCAGCATTCAATAGCATGCTAACTAACATGAACCATGGCGGCAAAATATCTCTTCTAGGTATTCCACCATCAGACATGGCGGTAGATTGGAACCAAGTAATCTTTAAAGGCTTGGTAATTAAAGGCATCTATGGTCGAGAAATGTTTGAAACGTGGTACAAAATGGCAAGTTTGATTCAATCAGGTTTAGACCTAACCCCGATTATTACTCATCACTACAAAATTGACGACTTCCAAGCAGGCTTCGATATGATGCGATCTGGTATGTCAGGTAAAGTTATTCTAGATTGGGAATAATCATTCTCATTTAAAATTAACTATAATAAGGCTAAACTTCGGATTGGCCTTTTTTATATTTCCTATTAAAGAAGATAGTATGCACGAATCAGACATCAATGGCTATCATGTTCACGTTTATTTCGATCAAACAAGTATCGATTTTGCTGTTAGTTTAACAAAACAGTTGCATGAAAAATTTGGATACCAATTAGGAAAAGTGAATCAAAAACCTGTCGGACCTCACCCAGTTTGGAGTCGACAAGTTTCTTTCAAGCATCATCATTATGATGAAGTAGTGGTATGGCTAGAAGAAAATAGAAATCAATTATCGGTGTTAGTCCATCCGTTAACTGAAGATGAATATCTTGATCACACTAGCTCTGCTGTGTGGTTAGGTTTACCACTAAAGCTAGATCTTAGTATATTCACTAATAAAGCATAACAACGACAGGCTTCTCTTAGTTACCTAATAAGTAAGAGAAGTCGTTTACTTTGCTTTATAAATTGAAAATTCTTTTGTCAATTTATACTCAGACCATTCGGTCTCACCCATCGCTTCAAGGTAGGCTTGTTTTGCTGCAATAAACGCGTTTTTATCACTCATTGTTTTCGTTGAAAATATTTTAAATTTATAGCTGCTTCGCGGTGTTTGTCCAACAATACCTTTATAAATAGTTTCATCTTCTGCTACTTTAACAACGACACCAATAACGCCAGATGAGGGGTGAGGAGCTTTAAAATACTTACCCTTTGCCGATTCAGCTTTACGTTCATTTTTATAATTAGCCCAATTATAATTAGCCTTCATTAAAGCGACTTTTCGCAATACATGCGTAGGATGCGTACAAGCTATAAATTTGTGTAAATGAATAGTAGAACCAGTTTTCACAAATTCTTTCTTTACCACGAAATTAGACTTATCTTCCGCTTCAATCATGAGTATTTGCTTTGGTTTTCTTTTGAATTCAAACCAAGTATCTTTAAATTCAGCTTGGCAACCATCCATTGCTTTCTGAATTAATTGATCACAAATTTCACGCATTTCAAATTTAGATAATGGTGTTGTTGTTAATGTTTTACTTGGTATAAAGCTTTTAATATCTGCATCTTTTGTTTTTAAGTAAGTATCTAATACCTCACCTATTGCATTTAATTCCGCAAGGAATGCACCAAGATCATCAAAATTAACGTTATATAAACTGCGAGAAAAATTATGTGAGCGGTAGCATGATTTGCTTTCATGTCGTTCAAAATGGCTATTAACGTAAGGCGTACCATTAACCATTGACAATTTTAATTGAATATTTGGATGTAGACCTTTAAATGCAGATTTAGCAGTAAACGTTTTTACCTTACGAGCCGCGTCTGCTGTTTCATATTCATCTTGCTCAACAAGTTCAGCAATTGACCACGCCGCTTCAATAATCGCCTCTGAACGTGCATCTACGTCATCTTCTTCATTATCAAAATCAGCGTAATAAGCTTTACTATAATAAGGTTGTCCTTTACGAGCGAATCGAACTTGTGCAAATTCCATGCGACGACGTTTAGTTGATTGCCCATCATT
Source organism: Aliivibrio finisterrensis (assembly GCF_008933155.1). Taxonomy (GTDB): domain Bacteria; phylum Pseudomonadota; class Gammaproteobacteria; order Enterobacterales; family Vibrionaceae; genus Aliivibrio; species Aliivibrio finisterrensis. The sequence goes on from NZ_WBVP01000020.1 coordinate 5,870, forward strand.
CCAATTTATTCCAATCGGGATCCAATATTCAGTCCCCGCTATATCTACTGGCTTAACTCTTAATAACAAATTTTCTTCGATATATGTCTTTTTGCCACGTACGACAAGAAAAGTACTGTAATCCAATCGGGGAGATAAGGGATGGTACATAGTAAAGCCTCTGAACACATTGGAATAAACAAATCACACTAAATAAAAAGACTTGAAGAAAGCGCTTTTTATTAAATTGTTATATGTTTTTATTATATCATCGTTTTAATTATTAATTCAATTCACTTATAACAATATAAAAAAAGGCATAAAAATGATCTTATGCCTTTCTCCCTTTATTTTATTTAAGGAGTTAGCTTAGAACGTATTACGTTATATATCCCCTCACCGCTTTCTAATTCAATAGGAGACCCCATCAGTAATTCAATCGATTCACTTACGTGCTTCACAGCCCAAATTGTAAAAGTTCCTTTTTCTATCGCTTGTGTCACTTCACTATTTAACATTAAATTTTGAATATTAGATTGAGGAATAATCACACCTTGATTAGGCTGTAATCCTTTGATTTTGCAAACTTGATAAAAACCCTCAATTTTTTCATTCACTCCACCAATTGGCTGTGCTTCACCAAACTGATTCATAGAACCTGTAATTGCAATATCTTGACGAATTGGTTTTTCAGAAAAAGCGGAGATAATAGAACAAAACTCAGCCATTGATGCACTGTCGCCATCAACTCCTCCATAAGATTGCTCAAATGCCAAGCATGTCTTTAATGGAATTCTTTTTTCATTGCCAAATAACGAAGATAAATAAGCAGTAAGAATAAACACGCCTTTTGAGTGGATACTGCCTCCAAGCTCTACTTTTCTTTCAATATCAAACACTTCACCTTTACCAAAAGAGGTTGTTGCCGTGATTCTATTTGGCATACCGAATTGATGATTTGATGTCGATAATACAGATAATGCATTGATCTGCCCAACAACTCCTCCATCCGTTTCCATTAAAGTTGTACCATTAATAAAGCTTTGCATTACCCCGTCTTGTACTCGATTCACTCGATGTTCTTTATTCGCTAATGCTTGTTCTACATGTTTTAAACGGATCATATTTGAATTAGCTGTCTTCGCTATATAGTTGGTTTCTTTTAATAAATTTGAAATATCAGCAGAATGTAGCGAAAGTCGATTCTGATCCCCTGCTTGACGAGAACTGTATTCTATAATTCGTTCTATTGCCTTTTTATCACATTGCAGCATTTTGCCATCATGGACAATACTTGAAATAAACTGAGCATAATGAAACTCCGAAGCCTCAGTTCTTGGCATATCGTCTTCAAAGTCCGCAGTCACTTTAAACAATTCACTAAATTCTGAATCATAATGCTGAAGTAATTGGTAAGTTTGATAATCACCAAATAAAATTATTTTTACATTAAGCTGAATAGGCTCTGGCTCTAAAGAAACCGTACCTGAAAGTGTTACTTCTTTTTCAAGTGAACTCAGATTCAAATTTTGAGAACGTAAGGCTCGTTTTAACCCATCCCAAACATACGGTCTCTCAAGCACTTTCACTGCATCCATAAGCAATACCCCCCCATTTGCTTTATGGAGACTCCCAGCTCGAATTAAAGAATAATCCGTAAAGACCGTTCCTTTAAATGTTGCATTTTCGATATAGCCAAACAAATTATGATAGCTCGGGCTCTCTTCTACAATGAGTGGAAACTGTTCATCTTTTTGGCTAACAAGTAAATTAATCTGATATCTTCTTGGTAATTTTTTCTCTAGCGATGCATACGCTAACTCAGCCTCTTCTTTGCCTTCTTGAAGGAACACATCAAAATTTTCTAATATGTCTTTTTCCATCTCTTTAAGATGTTGGGTAATGATTTTTGATTCATTATATTTACTTTTAATTGCTTCAAAGTTAACCGTTAATACTTGAGAAACAACATCTTCATTGAGCTTTTCAATCTTATCGGAATATTTGTCTTCCCACTCTGTCAATTGACGAACAAGGCTTCGTAATTTAATTTCTAACTCATCAATAATAGACTCAAGCTGACGCTGCTCTTGCCTATCTAACGCATCAAACGTTTCTTCGGTATGAAGTTCCTCACCGTTCATTGCGATAAATTGATAATCACCTTGTGCAGTTACTGCAAGGCTAATCCCTTTGCTTTTTGCTTCTTTGGTTAATGTACCAAGCAAAGATTCTTGTTTATCAACCAATTGATTCTTTAATGTACCCGTTCTGGTATAATAAAGTTCATTATCAAAAGCTAATGGGATCGCTTTTACCAATTTTAAGGTTATCTTTTCAATTTCTTTTTTAAAACTTAACCCCGTTCCAATCGGTAATTTGAGTACTTTAGGGGTTCGAGTATCATCAAAATTAGTAACATAACACCAATCATATACTCCATTACCCGCTGGGTTATGACGTTTAAGATAGCGTAATACCATGGTGCGTTTACCAAGGCCATTTTGACCGACAGCGTAAATATTATAGCCTCGATCGGGAATAGACATCGCAAACTCAACGGCTTGTTGCGCTCTGTCTTGCCCTACAATTTCATCAATGGGTGTAATATATTTTGTTGATTTACAAGTATTTTCATCAAGACTTGCAGAACGATACACTTGCTTATGCGTGAGAGGTAAAGTTGACATAAGGCGACCTCTTATTTTGTTATAATTCTCATCAGTATAGATTGAAAAAAATAACAATTAAGTGACCTAGAGTTAAATATTTGAAAAATTTATGGTTTTCACCAAGAAAGGCGGTTAAAAATAAGATGAAATTATCACTATTACAAAACGCCAGATACGAAAAAGCACGCCACTAAGTGCCTATTTTTCAATAAAATTGAATTTTAAAACAGGAACAATCTCTTGAGGAGGATAAAAAGAGATTGGAGCGTACAGCGGGAATCGAACCCGCATCATCAGCTTGGAAGGCTGAGGTAATAGCCATTATACGATGTACGCACATCGTTGGAACGGGATAGATAATGCCACACTGAGCGCTGAGGTAAAGTTCTTTTTTCATTTCAATAAGTTAAACGGTGGATATTTGTTCAAATAACAATAAAAACCGAAGCTAGATCACAAAAAACCTATTCAAAAACTTATGCTGCTTTTGAATAGGGCTCTTTAAACCCTTTATATTTTTCTTTACGAGCAAAGCTGCCCTTCCCTTTTTTGGCTTTCATTACCCTTGTTGTAAATAATTGACTTGTAACAACGGCTTTTAAAGCATTATCTCTAATCGTGCCTCTGCCATGCTCATGTTCAGAAGCTGGCATCCCTTCTTTTCTATTCTTTTTCATAGCGTCTCGTTCTCTTTTATCTGTATAAATACCGAGCACATTCTCTTTTCTTTTACCTTTTAAGTCAAATTTGTTACTAATTTCTACTTTATCCTATTTGTTTTATTCATTTTGCTTTAGAATCCTTTCGCCTAAGCAAACGATTAACTCGATAATTCTTAGGCTCTTATTTCTTTTTCTGGTGGGAGCAGCAAATGACAACTTTAACAATTACTCGTCCTGATGATTGGCATTTACACTTACGTGATGGTGATGTATTAACTGACACTGTACGTGATTCTGGCCGTTATAATGGCCGCGCATTAATTATGCCAAACCTAGTTCCACCAGTAACAACGACTGAGCAAGCGCTTAGCTACCGTGACCGCATTCAAGCAGTAAACTCATCTGATACTTTTGCTCCAATTATGTCTTTATACTTAACTGAGAAGACCACATCAGATGAGATCCGCAAAGCGAAAGCAACAGGCCATATTGTTGCCGCTAAACTTTATCCAGCTGGCGCAACAACCAATTCAGATTCTGGGGTAAGTGACGTTAGCAAGGTTTACCCTGTATTAAAAACCATGCAAGAAGAAGGTATGCTTTTACTTATTCATGGAGAAGTAACAACACACGACGTTGATATTTTTGACCGTGAAAAAACCTTTCTTGATACTGTTCTTGCGCCTATCGTTAATGATTTCCCTGAGCTAAAAATTGTTCTTGAGCACATCACAACAAAAGATGCGGCAGACTTTGTTAAAAATGCAGGCCCTAACGTAGCAGCAACAATTACAGCTCACCATTTATTGTTCAACCGCAACCACATGTTGGTGGGTGGTATTAAGCCTCACTTCTACTGCTTACCAATTTTAAAGCGTAGTACGCATCAGCAAGCTTTAGTTGAAGCCGCAACAAGCGGTAACCCTAAATTCTTTATTGGTACTGACTCTGCACCACACGCGAAAGACAAAAAAGAAGCGGCGTGCGGCTGTGCTGGCTCTTATACCGCGCATGCCTCAATTGAATTGTATGCTGAAGTATTTGAGAACGAAGGTAAATTAGAAAACCTTGAGGCATTTGCAAGCTTCAACGGTCCTGATTTTTACAACCTTCCTCGCAACACTGACTCGATTACTCTTGTAAAAGAAGCGTGGATCGCTCCTGAAACAATGACGTTTGGTGATGACTTTGTTGTGCCAATTCGCGCTGGTGAAGCAATCGAATGGCTAGTTAAATAATTAAAATCTATTTAATTAAATAAAAATGGGATGCTAATTGGCATCCCATTTTTGTATCCAATTGAATCTAGAGGCTGTTTCTATGGCACACCGTGGCCTTTTGACTCAACCCATACGCGATACCATTGTTCACGAGTTAAATTTATATCCATTGCATCAACAGCCGCTTGCACACGTTCAATTTTACCAGAACCAATAATAGGTAGGGGCTTTGACGGTAACTTACGCACCCAAGCATAAATCACTTGGTCAATACTTTTCGCTCCAACTTCTTCTCTTAACTCTTCAAGTACATTTCGGACACGAATCGCTTGCTCTGACTGACCAGAGAAAAGCTCTCCTCCCGCCAAACATGACCATGCCATAGGCTTAATACGATTCATCTGTAATTGGTCAAGCGTACCATCATGCGCCACTTCAAAATTAAGCGGGTTGATTTCAACTTGATTAGTCACTAATGGTTTATCCAGGCGTGATTGCAATAAATCAAAATGGCTTGGCGTGAAATTAGACACACCAAAATGTTTAACCTTACCCTCTTTCTGGAGTTGATTAAACGTATCAGCTACTTCATCTGCATCCATTAATACATCTAAACGGTGGATCAAAAGTACATCAATTTCAGAAATATTAAGGCGAGAAAGTGAATTATTTACTGAGTTAACAATATGTTCTTTTGAGGTATCGTAATGATTAATTTTTCTATTTGGAAAATCTGAAGTACATAAGTTAATATCACACTTAGTGATAATCTCTATTTGATCACGTACAGAAGGTTCTAAAGATAAAGCTTCGCCAAACAAATGTTCACATTGGTAACCGCCATAGATATCGGCGTGATCAACGGTTGTAATACCCAAATCAATGTGTTGCTTTAAGAAAGTTAACCGTTGTTGTGGCGTCATACCCCAATCACCAAGTCGCCAGTAACCCTGAACAAGTTCAGAGAATTCTGGACCTTGTGGTGCTATTGTTGTTTTATTAATCATCGTATTCTCCATAGTCTTTTTTTATAGTAAAAGGCAACCCACGGAGTTACAGTGATGGAGGTCTTAAATTCAACATAATGGGTGAATAATAGTATTAGATACTGCCGTTATATTAGCAGCCTTATCAATTGACCACCCTTACAGGACGGCACCCCAATTAAAGGTAATTTATTTCCTCTCCAGTATTGCACTCCACATACTGTAAAAGTAGAATCGATAAACATTATTAAAGTAAGGTTTATGCCAGTATGATAAAGCGCCAATTCTACGCCTTATTACTTACATTCATTTCATTTAGTTCTGTTGCTAATATTGTAGCAACCCCTGAAAATGAAGATATTTGTCAGCAAAAATACGTTAAAGAAGTATTTGATAAACAAGTACAATACAGTAACTCTCAAAATAGCCCTCAGGTAAGACGTACTGCAGAGCGTCATATTGATCGTGCACGTGAAGTATACGGTGAGACAAGTAGTTTTTGCGCTGCACTAAACTATTTACAAAACGAAACATCAAATGGATTACAAGAAGATTTTCAACGCGCTAAAACTGGTGAATCTCAATTCAAATAGCAAATAAACAAAGCATGAACTTAACCCTCATGCTTTGTTTTCATTAATGCGCGATTATTGGTATTTTAATGGTCGAATGACCTCATCTAACCCTTCTATTTTCATCGCTAAACACAATGCCATTAGCTCACCTAACTCTCCGTTAGGAAAACCATCTTTGCGCTCAAACCACAAAAGGTATTCTTCAGGCAAGTCAATAAGCATACGACCCGCATACTTACCAAAAGGCATTTTCATTTGAGTTAGTTTTAAGATCTGCTCTTTATTGAACATGTAAGCGCTCTTTGACAATTAAATGCAATAAGAAAGTTTCACGTTCAATGCTCATCCCTTTCTTATCACTGTTCATAATAATATCTTCATTATGCGCAATCGCTTCATGGATATTAATCCAAACGGGTTTCATGCCATTTCGGATTTCATAGCTTTCATAGTTCGTCTCACCAAGCTCTTTATCCGCATCGCAGGTATAACAATATGAAATCATGTGTAAAACATTACATTCGTGCTTATACCAAGGACGAAACTCTTCATAAATACCAAAGGGTTCAATGTTTGAAATATTTTTGGCACCCGTTTCTTCTTCTATTTCTCGAACCAAACCCGCAATGACATCTTCCCCGTCATCAATACCACCACCAGGTAACGAGTAATCATGATAACGCTCAGTATATAAAAGAAGAATATCCTCCCCCTTCAATACAATGGCACGAGTCGCGTTACGTTGAAGAATTTTCTGATTATCTAAATGTTCTAGATCTGGATGCGTTGTAATATTTAAAATTCGCATAAAAACTGACAAGCCTACTTAAAAAATAACATGGCTATTATACGCATTTTGCTTTTTGTTGCAGCTATCAAATAATCTTAACGATTTACTTCATTTCCCGATGAAAGTGTAAAGAATGTGTAAATATTGTGATAGCCAACTACTTCTTTTGTTTATCATTTCATATAATAGTGGTTCAAAATAATTACAAACCAAGGAAGTTTCAATTATGAAAACACTGAAAGCACTGGTTATCGCTTCAACTCTTTTGGCTTCAACGTCTGTTTTAGCTCACACTTTTAACGAAGCAGATAAAGCGATTAAATACCGCCAAGCCGCCTTTACCATGATTGCTGGTAACGTGAGTGAAATGGGAGAAATGCTCAAAGGAAAAACAGATTGGAACGATGCTATTTTTGCTAAACGTGCAAATCAACTGTCTGAACTTTCTCTGATGCCACTTGAAGCTTTTTATGTAGAAGGGTCAGATAAAAGTAAAACCAACGCACTGCCTAAAGTGTGGACCAACTTTCCTGATTTTAAAGCTCGTTTAACTCAGTTCCAAAAAGACACCTCCTCTCTAGCAAGTATTGCCGATAAAGGCGACAAAGCGGCTATCCGTAAAGCATTTGGTAAAGTGGTTAAAAACTGTAAAGCTTGCCATTCTGATTACAAAGCAAAATAATTATCACTGAGTTATTGAGGGATAAACATGAAAGTTTGGGATAATTTTGTCCGCGTTTATCATTGGAGCCAAGTTATTTTGATTGGTTCACTTTGGTATACTGCCGAAGAAGGATTAATGGAATGGCATTTTACTTTTGCATACATATTGATGTCATTACTTTGTACAAGGATTTTATGGGGCATTGTTGGCAGTGACACGGCAAAATTCTCTCACTTTGTTACGTCGCCAAAAAAAGCCATCAATTACCTTGCTGATATGAAATCAGGAAAATTTTCACAATCGGTTGGACACAATCCTGCTGGTGGTTACATGGTATTATGCCTTATATTTTTATTAGCTCTTCAGTTAACAACAGGCTTATTCAGTATCGATGATATTATATCGGAAGGACCGTTAGCATCTTTAGTTAGTTATGAAACTAGCAAGTTATTAACCTCAATACACCACCAAGCATTCGAAATACTGCTTGGGTTAATTGGTTTACATATTGCCACAATAGTATTTTATCGAATAAAAGGGATAAATTTAATTTCCCCAATGGTTACTGGTGTTGCTAACTTAACTGGAAAAAGTCCAAGAATGAAAAATACCACTATTGCATGGGCTATTTTTGTAGTGATGTTAATGTTGTTCTACTTTCTTTGGGCTGATGACATCATAAGTTATCTTTTTTAAATGAAAGAGGGCATTCATTTTCATAGATGCCCTCTTTTAATACTGTTTTTCTTAACTTAACCAGTTAGTACCGTGTCTTCAGGATATTTTACGCACGATTTTTTTGGTCTGGCCAACATATAGGCTAAAGTTAATGGCCCAATTCGACCAATGATCATCACAATAACCATAATAAACTTTCCTATTTCTGACAGTTCCGCCGTCAAACCGGCTGTTAAGCCTACTGTAGCAAAAGCAGAAATCACCTCAAACATGACTTTGTCAAAACCAGCCTGTTCAGTAAGCATTAAGCTAAACATCGCAATAGACAATATCGACCCACTAACCACAATAATAGCCAATGATTTCGTTACGATTGGCCAGCCAATGGTTCTTTTAAACATAACTACGTGTTTTTTTTGGCGTAAAAATGTCCATGTAGCAGCAGCAGCAACGGTAATCGTCGATACTTTTAAACCGCCGCCGGTAGATGTTGAACCTGCACCAATAAGCATGAGTATGATCATGATTAACAACGCAGGTTGGGTTAAATGTGTTAAATCTACACTGTTAAAGCCAGCAGTTCGCGCGCTAGCCGATTGAAAAAAAGCCGCTAACCATTTATCGACTGCAGATAATGATGCTAACGTGCTCGGATTATTATATTCAAGCACGTAGAAAAATAGAGTGCCAATCAATAATATGGCTGGTGTTACAATGACCATTATTTTTGTGTGTAGTTGTAAACGACTAAACCCTCTTGAGCTATTTTTAACTAAATCAACAATAACGGTAAAACCAAGTCCCCCTCCAATAAACAAAAACGACAGCGTAAATATAACAAGGGGATCACCAACATACCCTATTAAGCTATCTGAGAATAAAGAAAACCCTGCGTTATTAAATGCTGATATAGAGTGAAAGGCTGCATAAAACAAGCCTTTCGCTAAACCAAGGTCAGGTACCCAGCGAAAAGAGAGGATTATCATACCTATAAGCTCAGCAATTAATGCAAAGAAAATAATACTTTTTATCAACTTACTTAAGTTTACTTTTTTCTCTTGGCCTAATGCTTCTTTAGCTAATGCTTGTTGACGTAAGCTCAAACGCAAACCAAATACATACAAAAGAACGGCTGATAATGTCATTTGCCCCAGCCCGCCAATCTGCATCAAAAACATAAGTAAAATCTTACCACTGATAGTCAAGTGCGTACCAGCATCAATCACCCCTAACCCGGTTACACTTATCGCCGATGTCGCTGTAAATAATGCATCTACGAAACTTAAACCTGAAACAGAAAATACAGGTAATGTCAGCAGTATAGCCGAGGGTAATAGAATAGCCAAAAACGAAAAAACTATAATCCTCGGTTCAGACCACTCTTTCGCTTTTGAATTATTGTTTATCGCAAATAAGCCTCGCTTAGGTATATAACTCATAAATTTATTAACTGTTTTACTAATTTATCTTCAGGACCGACGATAATTAAAATATCGCCGATCTCTAACATTTTACTTTGTTCTGGAGCACTTTCAATCTCTGGACCACGCTTAAGCGCTAAGATCTTTACGTCTGACATTTGAAAGAAATCAAGCTGGTCTAAAGTCTTACCCATGTTTTGCCCTCCAATGACAATTTCAGTAATTGCTAGCCCACTGCCTAATTGATGGAATTCAAACACACGGCGATCTAACATTTTTCTTGCAACTCTTATCCCCATATCTCGCTCAGGAAGGATAATATGATCGGCACCAATTTTAGTGAGTATTTTGGCATGAAATTTATCATTTGCTTTTACCCAAACTGTTTTAACCCCTGCCTCTTTAAGCACCAAGGTTGTTAAAATACTGGCGTTAATATCAGAACCAATCGCAACCATGACCATGTCATACTCATCAAGCTTTAATTCAGCAATTGTTTCTTCATTAGCACAATTGGCCACAACGGCCGTAGACACAAAATCAGTTGTTTTTTTTACCCGTTCTTCATTGATATCAATTGCTAATACTTGAGATCCATATTGATGTAATTCTTCACACACAGTTAATCCAAAGCGGCCTAAGCCAATCACTGCGTATTGTCTATTCTCTACTTTCATCTAACTTATCTCACTAACATTATTTCGACACAAAAAATGCGCTTTTCTGCATCATCCTCCTACCCACCATCAAGTTCAATCTATTTGAGGAGCTGAAATAAAAAAACTTAATCTGTTTATTAAAGCTCAAACTAGTAAAAGGTTGCGATTGCCCCTTCACTTTCAACACATTTAGTTATCAATAGTGAAATTAATATCGAATCTATAAGAAAATGTGACCACAATCTCATGACACTATAAAATATAGGCCTAAAATAGCCACATATCGAACAAGATAGTTCAACAATTTTAGTTATACCGATTTTTTTTTAATTTTCATCCGGAGACCTTATTATGGCAACCCCACACATTAATGCTCAAGCTGGTGATTTCGCTGAAACTGTTCTCATGCCCGGTGACCCACTTCGTGCAAAATTCATTGCTGAAAACTTCTTAGAAGACGTAAAGCAAGTATGCGATGTACGTAATATGTTTGGTTACACAGGTACATACAAAGGTAAAAAAGTATCTGTAATGGGGCACGGCATGGGTATCCCATCATGCTGTATCTATGTTCATGAGCTTATCGCAGAATTTGGCGTGAAAAACGTAATTCGTGTTGGTAGCTGTGGCGCAGTACATGATGACGTTAAGTTAATGGACGTTGTTATAGGTATGGGGGCATCAACTGATTCTAAAGTAAACCGTATCCGCTTTAACAATCACGATTTCGCAGCAATCGCTGACTTTGGCCTTTTAGAAACAGCGGTAGGCCAAGCTCGTGAATTAGATGTACCAGTTAAAGTTGGTAATGTTTTCTCTGCTGATCTTTTCTACTCACCAGAAGCTGATCTGTTCGACAAAATGGAAAAATTAGGCATTTTAGGTGTTGATATGGAAGCGGCTGGCATTTATGGTGTAGCCGCTGACTTAGGTGCTAAAGCACTGACTATCCTAACCGTTTCTGATCATATCAAGCGTGGTGAGAAACTAAGTTCTGAAGATCGTCAAAAATCATTCAATGACATGATGACCGTTGCGCTAGAAACAGCAATCAAACTGTAATTATGCTGCGCCAGATAAACTCTGGCGCTCTCTACCTATAAGGGGTGTCTAGTGCCGGCCGAAAAACTGCCGTTGGCTGCTAAAGGGTTACAACTCAATTTTTGTAAAACATTGGCGTGTGACAATTTTGGTGATAGCGATGAACAACATTATTTAGTTCAACGTACTAACCCTAAGCGACCGGCATTAGTTTGTCGGAAATGTGGCGCTTTTCCTCCCTTAATCAATAATAATGAAGTATTGAATGAACTGGCTCGTCAGCATACGGTTCAATCACACTCTTTGCCTTCCTGTAATAATTCAAATTGCGATCATTTTGGTCTTGATGTACTAACGCATCGAGAGCTTTATCATGCCTTTGGTTACAGTGGCGATCGTCAACGCTACCGTTGTAAAGCCTGTGCATCTACCTTTGTGGATAAATGGTCAGGAGAAAACCAAAAAAGCCCTATTCAGCAAAAGATTTTAGGTTTTTTATTTACTGGATATTCCGTACGTGAAATTTGCCGTCGATTGGATATAAACCCTAAAACCTTTTACGATCATATTAATCAAATAGCGAATCGCTGCCGTCGTCATATGTCTCTGTTTGATGCTCGATTACAGCACGACAGAACCGAAATTCAACTCGCTTCAAACGCGACCTCATTACAACCAATAAGTAACAATGGCGTATTTTGGTATGCCAGTGCTGAAATGAATTCAGGTTATGTTATTGCACAACATATTAATTACTCAGAATGTGATACACCTGGAACACAATCTGACCATGACCCTTTTCAGGATAATGCACAATTTTTACCAACCGCTTTTATTGGAGAAGCTAACTCTCAAAGCTCAGTGATGGAGCAATCTATTTTTAAGCGTGTTGATGCGAAGTATCAAGAAATACTAGCAAGAGCAAATGTAGAAGACCCTCTGGGAAACTACGTGTCTCTAAATTATCCATCTAAAGGGGCATTAATTAGACCTCCGTATACCTCCTATGCTCATTTTTTAGAGATCCAACAAGCCTTTGCTCATTGTGAATCTATTGAAATATATATGCCTCAGGAACCAATGTTGCGTTCGGCTGCAATGTCAGTATTTTTAAAGCGAATTACTGAAAACAGCATTGATTTATTATATGTAACCCAAGACGCTCAATTCCCACTAGAACAGACTGGCGAAAAAATTGATATCCACCTAGTTGGTTGGTGGAGAGACCGTTGGGCTTTTACTGAATTTAATGGTTTACATAAAGGTATTTGCCACTTAAATGGGGCAGAGAATAATGAAGTTTATTGGCTAAAACGCGCATCGGCTAGCACTGCTGCGGAATATCAAGATCGTTTTTATACTCAATTTACTTCGCTAGTGAATGAACCAAGACGTAAATTACGTCCTGCTAGCCTTCTTCCACTACTCGATATTTTCAGAGCGTGGCATAATCTCTGTCATCAGGATAAACTTGGCACTACGCCAGCACAAAAGCTTGGGTTGATATCTAAACCAATCACCCTTGCTGAATTATTAAGTTAGGACCATTTGCATGACCTTATTGCCTTCACAAGATCAAACTGAAAACACAGATATGCTAACTGAAATTTCGATTCTTTATTACCAAGAAGGAGCAACGCAGGAAGAGATATCGAAAAAATTTGGTTTATCTCGCGCTAAAGTAGGTCGCATGCTAAGAAAAGCTCGAGAAGAAGGTATAGTCGAAATTACGGTAAAATTTCATCCTGTCTACAGTGCACAGCTAGAACAAAAATTGGTTGAGAGATTCAATCTAAAACGTGCGCTTATTTCGTTAGATCAACCTAATACTAATGAACAACGTAAGCAAGTAGCTGCTTTGGTCAGTTCATATTTAAACAATAATTTACAAGATGATATGGCGGTCGCTGTTGGTCAAGGCCAAAATGTGGCAGCAGTTGCTGATCACTCAGGTATCGTTTCTCATCGTAATGCACGGTTTGTTTCTGCTATTGGGGGCACGCATCGTAGTGGTGATATTATTAATGCCGATCATATCTGCCGTCGCTTAGCCAAAAAATACGGCGGCAGCAGTGAGACCCTTTATGCACCCGCTTACGTAAATGACCCAAGCTTACGCTCTGCTTTTATGGAACACACCACAATTAAAGAGACATTAAATCAAGCACGTAAAGCCGAATTTGCTTTAGTGGGTATTGGTGATATGGACGAGAACAGCCATATGGTTAAACTAGGCTTCTTTACTCCAAAAGAATTTGTTGAAGCACGCCTTAATGATGGCATTGTCGGTGATATAGGCGGTTTTGATTTCTTTAAGTTAGATGGCTCAAACGCAGATACCTTAATGCGTGGTCGAGTGATTGGACTTGAAATGGAAGATCTCCGTCAGATCTCGAATGTTATTGCCATGGCCAGTGAAAGCCGTAAAGCACTCTCTATTATGGGTGCATTAAGAACTGGGGTTATTGATGTGCTTGCTACCAGTGTTAGTTGCGCAATGGCATTGTTAAACCTTGCTGAAAATGAATAAGAAAACCTCTTTCCTTCCTTTTTAACTGGATCGCATATCCAGAAAATAGTTCGTGACTTCAATAGATTAGTAGATATATTGATTGAATGAATAAGGAAGGATAGCTGTGAAAGAATCTAAAAATAAGATCATTTCTAACCTAAAAGCACTAGAATTAATCGTCGGAGACGATGCCTCAAATACACTGAAAGAAGCCAAGTACCTGCTAGACCTCTCAGAAAAAAATCATTTTAAATATGGAGTAGCATACTCAAAATTAATTATTTCTATTGCTCATTGGCATTTAATGGATTATCAGACTGGCTTTAAGTCTGCAAAAGAAGTCTTGCAGCTTCAACAAGAACTTGAAAATGATAATTTACTTCCTTTAATTTTGCATACTTTAGCCTTACATTCGTGGGGACAAGCAAAACTTTTCTCTGCACAACAATACTGGATAAAAGCATTAGAGCAATCTTCTCTTATTGGCAATCATGAAATTGAGATCGAAGCCTTAATAGGCCTTGGTAATGTCTGGCGTATGACAAACTGTCTTGAACAAGCAAATTCTACCCACAATATTGCTGCACAGCGAGGCAACTATTATCGTATGCCTCATTTAGAAGCCAAGGCTTATATTCTACAAGCTTGGGATAGTTACTTATTATGTGATTACCAAGCAATGCTGCCGATTTTATTCAAAGCAGAGAAGTTGCTAACAGATAATTCTAATTTAACTTGGAAAGCTGAAATCTACGACTTTCGAGGCCTTGCTTTTCTCGGTCTAGACGATCTTGATTCGGCACAAAAATGTTGTAGTTTAGCCAATCAACTTGCGATTCAGCATGATCTTATATGGATGAAAGCTCACTCTGCCATTAGTTTAGCTCGGATCGCTTCAGCTCAATCTCATTTCACCTTAGCTTATCAGTTATTAACTGGCGCAGAAGTCATCGCCCAGCAGTTTGACAAAGGGGAACTGCGCTCTCAAATTTGCCTTGAACAATCTAGGATCGCTGAACTGACTCAAAATTTTGAGCTCGCTCTATATTCTTACAAGCGCTATCGTCAATATGAAATTGCATTAATTCAAGAACAGTCAAGCTCTTTAGGCCGTGATAAAACTAGCACTTCAAAAGAGCGGTTGGATATTCGAGCAAAGAACTTAATTCAGCGCATCGAAATGCAGTTAAAATTCAACTCAATGTCATCGCTTACCTATTTATTACCACGAAAAAAATGGTATGCTCACCTTAAATCAATACTCACAAATGTATTATCTGATGAATATCATTTAATTATGATAACCGACCCTTCTGAAGATAAAATTAATAACCTTATGTTATTAGGTCACCATTATTGCAAACAAGGCGATAGTATTACTCGTTTAAATGACACTGAGATAGCTATTCTTATCAACGAAAATAAAAATAAGTCTCAAGAGATCGCGCATTCAATATCAACATTACTTTCAACTTACCCTTGGTCCCGTTACTCACTGAATGTTTCAATACCATCAGTTACACATTTTAGTTTGTATGAATTAAATCATCACGCAACATTATCCCAAATGCAAATGGAGATCATATAGTGGATAATCTATTAACTCGCATTTCATCCAAAGGAATAGACTTAATGGCACTTAACTCTCAGCAGTCATTAATGCTCTGGCACTATGTTGTTGATGAATTTGCCGAGTCTAATACTGAAAAAGCATATGCTCTACTGATGTGCTCTGAATTTGAAGTTGAATTCAATCAAACACAAAAAAGCATACAGCATTTACAGCGGGCTTTATTACTTTTATCTCTACCCGATAATATTGACCTAATATTACAAATCTACTCTTCTCTCAGTTATAGATATACTGATATTGGAGAATACCAATCTGCTTTAGAGAACTTATATTCTCTTTCTAAACTTGCTGTTGATTTTGGAGATAATGAATTTTATATTCAATCGATTTTAGGGATAGGTAATTTATGCTCTATATATGGCGACCATTTAAAAGCATTACGTTACTATCAAAAAATAGAATCTTTAAGTAAAACCATACAAAGTAATAACCTTTCATTACGTTATCGGCTATATATTGTAGCTTGTTTATTAGACCTAAATAGATTATCAAAAGCAAAGCAATTATTAAATGAATGTCATGTTATTAAGTATGTATCTGACGATCTCCAACTAATGATGCAGGTGCAATTGTATTCAGCTAAATTACTTCGATTACAAAATAAACCTCAAACAGCATTAGATGCATTAATTGTATTTCGTAAAGAAAATATTAACCTAGATTCGTTTCCATGGTTGAACAAACTCTTTTCTATTGAGGCATCCTATTGCCTTATTCAATTGCAACGTGGAGAGTTAGCCGATGTTCTAATCACTCATCAGTTAAAGCGAACTAAAAAATATTCGCAAGGTTATTATATCCGTCAATTATTGGATGTAAAAAGTGATGCACTTGCAAGTTGTCATAACTTTTCAGCAGCGCTTAAATGCGAAAAAGAAGCACATCAGCTTACTGTTGCTATAGTTAAACACTTCCCTATCAATGAACTTGGCGGGCATGCTTTACGTCGCTTAACTCGCTTAGAGCTGCAACTGCGCTTAAATATATCTGAATCTGAAAATATAAAGCTCAAAAAAGTATCAGATGAACAAAAAGATACAGTAGCTAAATTACAAAAAGATGTATTCCACGACAGTTTAACTAAACTATTTAATCATCGCTGGTATAAATCAACCTTTGCTAACGAAATTAAGCCTAAATTAGCAACCTATCAACTTCTTGTCATTGATATCGATAATTTTAAATCTATCAATGATGAATACTCTCACCTTACTGGTGACGTTGTACTTAAGTTGGTTGCACGAATCATTGAAGAATCATCAGGCTCTAATAATTATGCCTTACGATACGGTGGTGAAGAGTTTATCATCATTGTTGCTTCAAATGATCAACAATATGGTAAAGAAATAGCGGATCGCTGCCGCTTAAGCATTTCTAATTTTGATTGGCACGAGACCTTGCAAGACAGGCTTGTTACTGTAAGCATAGGTATGACGGTATGCCAGCATAATGAAGATATAAATACAACCTTCCTACGAGCTGACAAAGCATTATACCAAGCTAAGCGCTCAGGAAAAAATAGAGTTTGTATTTACTAAAAAGAATATTAACCAAAAACTAAAAAGCCAGCATTCATGCTGGCTTTATTTATTAATGAAATACTTAACGATATAGACCAAGATCTTTTTGTAAGTGTTCCGATAATTCTGCAGTGTAATGTGTCGATGTTGTTTGGCCTTTGCCAAATAAGACATCAACAAAATGAGCAATCAATCCTTTGATATTTACTGAGTAGGCCTTCTTATCCAAAGAAGAAGTAGCGATGGTATTAACGTTCATTGCTGCTTGTGCCATGATTGCCTCACTTAAAAGTTATTTTCGATTAGATGAGTGGATTTTAAGACTAATTTCACTGCTCAAAAAATGACTTTTTCTCTAAACTAACATTAGTTTTTCTAATGTAAAAATTACATTTAAAGGCAAGCAAAATAAATGCATATAAAATCACAATGCACAATAAATTTGAATAGTTAGTCGCTAAATAAGAAGATTAAGCAGTTAGAGATGAATATATTATTTTATATGTTTCTAAATTGTTAATTAAAACAAACCTCGGCTGCATTAGCTCTATTAGCCTAATGTAATAAGGCCCTCTTAAGTTAGAGGACCTCATTATTATCCAGAGAATTGGACAAAGTAGGCAATAACGGCCCAGGCAGAAAACCACGCTACGACCAAAAGTTTATCGGATAAATCACCATCCATACAAAAACCTATTCACTTAATTCAAATTTACTCATCTCATTTGAATTAATTGCAAAGCTCATGCCAATTAAACAAGTACTCGTTTATTTTTGTGATACTGATTCAAACAAGCTGTTGGTTTCGCCAAATTAGGGTAATGTGATAAATAATCGATAAAACAATCGGCCATTGAAAAGGTCGTTGTTATACACTCACATTCTTTATTGAGTAAAGGTGCATAACCTTCTTTACCTTTAATGGTATAAGCGGTTGATGTTCCGAAATATACCTGTTCATCAAGGATAGGTGCCCAACCAATATCTTGGTGATAAATACTGAACTCAGTAATACGTTGGCCACTTGGCTTACTTGCTTCATAACAATAACGCATCTGTGATACATAAGGAAAACTACCTGAACCACTGCCAATAATCCCGTTATCCGTAGCATTGTCTATAGCTCCTTCAATTGCCGCTTTAAGATGCCGCCCTTTGATACTATAGATGACAATTGGTATGGCAAAAGGCAAAACTTTTCCGGCAATATCAGAATAGGTGATATCACCTTGACTTAAGCCAGAACGCACTCCGCCTGCATTATGCATTGCGAATTGAACCCGATTATCCAATTGATGAGCCTTTGAATAAAAAGACTCTACAACCCATGGAGCAATATCACTTTGGCCTTTATCATCAGGGATCCGACGGTGTGATAAGTCTTCCGTACAGTGACCAATCACTTTTTGAGAAAGTCGATCAACCTCACCACGGTATTTATCGATTAATAATCTTTCTATCTTAAGATCTTTTTCACAGACCTCTGCTAGGTCGAATGAATTAATCAATGCTAGTGTCTTTGATAAATGAGGTTCATCCATTTTTTGGGTGCATGCTTTGTCTTTGTAGGTCATATTATCCAAAAGTAAAATATTACGACCATTAAAACTCAATAACTCACCATCTTCAGAGTATTCTAAATCACAATAGCCAAGTGCAAGTGCATGGCATCCAGCCTGAACAATATGTGTGTCATTAAAAAGCTCACCGTAATTATCACGAGCTTCTAAACCGATATTTGAAAAATCACCCTGCAACACATGGCTATGCCCGCCAATGATCAAATCAATACCATTGACCACTTTTGCTAGTTGTTTATCCCCCTCATAACCAAGGTGACTAACAATGATAACATTAGTTATGCCTTGAACGGCTAAATAGTCCACGGTGTTCTGTGCTGTTTTAATAGCATTCATAAATGGTGTATCTGGATCTGGGCTTGCTAATACGTCCATTTGATCTATGGTTAAACCAAATACCGCGACATCCAAATTTCCTACTTTTTTAATCAAGTAGTTTGCAATGCCGAGTGTTGGATTAAAATCTAATATTCGTTCTTGTTGTTTTAATTGATGTCCCTTAGTTTGATCTTCTTGACTTAAATTCCAATTCCCCATAAGAATGGGAAAATGGGTATTGGCAATAAAGTCACTGACTAATTCATTACCTAAATCAAACTCATGATTACCAAGAACCATACCATCTAAAGGGAGTTGATTTAGTAAATCAGCATTTGCCTTTCCCTTATATAAAGAGAAATATAAGGTCCCTTGAAAACAATCGCCAGCATGGAAAAAAACGGTATTCCCCCCTTTTGCTTTTGCTTCCTCGGTAAGGAGTGAGACTTGGTGAGATATTCGCGCAAAACCACCACATTTAATATAATATTTCTCACCAACATCACTGTGTAATGCGATCACTGATTCATCAAAATAAGAGTGTGTATCATTAATATGCATCACTCTTAAAACATGATCCTTTTGATTTTTCATTGATTTCATATCCTATCTAGAACCGTATTTCAATTTAAGCAATCAGTTCACGGTAAACCATTTTTATAAACAATGCGTTAATTGGTAATATTTCAATACTTGGTCACTCATCTATCAGTATAATTGATAAATGTGACTGCCATTGTGCTTTCATCGATTCAGTTGCTATATAGTTATTTATATAAGTCTCTGATAAGGAAGTGCTATGCTCTTAGAACGAATCGAAGTTTCAGGATTTAGAGGCATCAAACGCTTATCTCTTTCTTTTGAACAATTGACAACCTTGATTGGCGAAAATACATGGGGAAAGTCATCGTTACTTGATGCCCTATCTATCGCCTTGCCTGTGTCTGGAGAGCTTCATCAGTTTACGTTAAAAGATTTCCATCAAGATCATTCTATCTCTTACACCCAAGACCAGCATATTCAAATTATTATTAGCTGGAAAACCACAGAAAACAACGAACATAAAGCAGGTCGTTACAGAAAGTTGTCTAGTTTATGGCAATCTAACCACAATGACCATGCTCAACGAATTTATTATCGCATTAGCGCAACGAATAATGAGGGAAAGATTAGCTCATCAAGTTCGTTTCTCGATAATGAAGGCAATGTTTTACGTTATCATAAAATTGAAAGTCTAGTGGCTGAGTTAATACGCCTTCATCCCGTCATTCGTATTCGAGATTCTCGTCGCCTGCAATCTGACGATACGCTTGATACCCTTTCTAATGACCGAATTGAACGACGAATAAATAATACCTGTCGTCGACTTATCACCGCTCCGGGCCAAGTAAATAGTGGCGAAATTAAAAGCGCCTTGCATTCTATGCAGTCTTTAGTGGAACATTACTTTGCATTTAAAGGACATAAAAGAAACGAGCAACACAAAATTCATGATGATCTCTTTTTTGGTCAAAAAACAGAAGGCGTTTCACTAACCCAGTTTATTAATCAAAACAAAAATAAACAAACTAAGCTCCTTCTACTTGGACTGTTAAATACTTATCTAAGAGCAAAGGGACCTAATACACTAAAAAAATCAGCTCGCCCTCTTATGATCATCGAAGATCCAGAAGGACGGTTACACCCAACACAGTTAATTCAAGCTTGGTCCCTACTTAATCATATTCCCATGCAAAAGATATTGACCACAAATAGCAGTGAATTATTGAGCGCCGTTCCTTTATGCTCTATACGTAGATTAGTCAGAGAATCAGACTCTACTTCAAGCTATTCTATCTCTCCAACCAGCTTATCTCGTGATGATTTACGACGTATTACGTTTCATATTCGCTTTCAACGTTCTAATGCCTTATTTGCGCGTTGCTGGTTACTGGTTGAGGGGGAAACTGAGGTATGGCTATTTAATGAGATGGCTCGCCTTCTAGGATATAACTTAGCTGCTGAAGGCGTACAGATCATTGAATTTGCACAATCAGGATTAAAGTCATTAATTAAAGTAGCAAAAGCGCTTCATATTGAATGGCACGTTGTAACCGATGGTGATGCCGCTGGTAAGAAGTATGCGTTTGTAGTTAAAAATCAATTAGGTAATGAGCATGAACGACATCGACTCACTGAATTACCGCGTAAAGACATCGAGCATTATCTTTATTATAATGGTTTTGAGGATTTATTTAGAGAACTTTCTAATATTTCAAAGGGTCAGCCGATCCCACCGAAAAAAATTATTATTAAAACATTAAAAAAATATGCGAAACCTGATTTAGCCTTAGCGATTGTCCAATATAGCGAAGAACAAGGTGTTGATATCATTCCATTGTTATTACGCTGGACTTTAAAAAGAACGGTAACCATGGCAAAAGGTCAAGGGTGACTCATTTTTTAGTATAAAAAACGCCAGTCATGAAAGTGGCTGGCGCTTCATTATTCTAAATAACTTAAATTCAGATAACTTACTTATTTCTACGAGCAGTTACCGCATCAGCTAATTGGCGAAGTACGGTTTCTGTATCATCCCAACCGATGCATGCATCAGTAATTGATTGCCCATAAGTTTCGGCTTTTCCACAAACTAAATCTTGACGACCTTCGACAAGGTGACTTTCAATCATGACACCAAATACCGCGTCTTCACCACCAGAAATTTGACCACAAACATCATCAGCAACGACCATCTGACGTTTAAAATCTTTTGAACTATTAGCATGACTAAAATCAATCATCACTTTTTCAGGTAAACCTGAAGCGGCTAGTTGCTCTTTCACTGGCTTAACATGAGCTGCGCTGTAGTTTGGCTCTTTACCACCACGAAGGATAATATGACAATCAGGGTTACCGGCCGTTTCAATAATTGCAGAGTGACCATATTTAGTTACTGATAAGAAATGGTGAGAAGAACCTGCCGAGCGGATTGCATCAGTGGCAATTTTAATGTTGCCATCAGTACCATTCTTAAAACCAACAGGACAAGAAAGACCTGAAGATAGCTCACGGTGAACTTGCGACTCAGTTGTACGTGCTCCGATAGCACCCCAGCTGATTAAGTCACCCATGTATTGTGGGGTGATCATATCTAAGAATTCACCAGCAGTAGGTAACCCCATATCAGTAAGATCAAGCAGCAACTTACGTCCCATACGTAGACCATCATTTAACTTAAATGAATCATCCATGTACGGGTCATTGATTAACCCTTTCCAACCGACTGTTGTACGTGGTTTTTCAAAATAGACACGCATAACAACTTCAAGACGATCACCTAACTCATCACGTAATGTTTTAAGTTTTGCACCGTACTCTAAAGCCGCTTCAGTATCATGAATTGAACACGGGCCAATAATAACAAGAAGACGATCATCATCACCTTGTAAAATATTATGGATAGCTTCGCGAGATTGAAATACGGTTTTCGCCGCAATCTCAGTCGCAGGGAATTTTTCTAAAATAGCTACAGGCGGTAATAGTTCTTTTACTTTATTAATTCGTACATCATCAGTTTGATACATTGCTTCTCTTCCATTTATTTATGCAGTTTATTGTTTATATACTGCATCTTTATTCTCCATACTGTTAACGTAACGTGTCTTTAACTGTTGTGCAATGGTTAATTTAATATAAATTTGCTCTCGGCTGATTTTTAACATTTAGCAGGTATAACTTCATATTTTGATTAAAAATCAATCACTCTATTAAGAATCACTTCTTTAGCTTTATGAATATGTTACAGTAAGTTTAGTTCTCAAATGCTAGGATGAATTGTGACTAATAAAAATACAAATAAAGCCAATATCATTGAATTTAAGACCGTAGATAAGTACTACGGACAATTTCATGCATTAAAAAAGATTACCCTTTCTATCAATGAAGGGGAAAAGGTCGTTATCTGTGGTCCCTCTGGCTCAGGAAAATCCACTCTTATTCGTTGCATCAATGCCTTAGAGTCCATTCAAAGTGGTACTCTGTCACTCTTTGAGCAACCGATCTCATCAAAACAACTAATGAATGGCCAAGTGGGTATGGTATTCCAACACTTTAATCTATTCCCTCACTTAACGGTATTAGAAAACCTAACGTTGGCACCAATTAAAACATTAAAATTATCAAAGAAAGCGGCCATTGAACGTGCTTTAATCTATTTAGAACGTGTGAATATTGCAGAACAAGCAGATAAATACCCTTCTCAGCTTTCTGGTGGACAACAACAACGAGTCGCGATCGCTCGATCTCTGTGTATGGAGCCTCAAATCCTTCTGTTTGATGAACCGACATCTGCACTTGATCCTGAAATGATCAGCGAAGTATTAGACGTTATGTCAGATCTGGCTAAAGAGGGAATGACCATGGTGTGTGTCACGCATGAAATGGGCTTTGCTAAGAAAGTAGCAGACCGTGTGGTATTTATGGATGAAGGCGAAATCCTTGAAATTGCTGAGCCTGAGCAGTTCTTTGACAACCCACAACACCAACGTACTCAACAATTTTTAAACCAAATCTTAAGTTACTAATATGCTTCGTTTAAAAACCATTTTTTCACCAGTGCTCTCTGCTTTATTGCAAATCAGTTTA
Organism: Aliivibrio finisterrensis; assembly: GCF_008933155.1. Classification (GTDB taxonomy): domain Bacteria; phylum Pseudomonadota; class Gammaproteobacteria; order Enterobacterales; family Vibrionaceae; genus Aliivibrio; species Aliivibrio finisterrensis. Next base: position 29,406 of record NZ_WBVP01000020.1, read on the forward strand.
TTAGCTGCCGCACTTTACTGGATTTTAAATAGCGGTGCTCAAGCCATGAACTACCAATGGCAATGGGATCGCGTACCTGATTTTCTGTTTTTTTATGAAGATGGCGAATGGTTCCCAGCAGAGCTTATTGAAGGCCTACTCGTCACTTTGCACATTTCAGCCATTAGCGCCATTGCCACTTTAGTCATCGCATTAATAACCGCTTTATTACGCCTTTCGAATTCAATCGTAGGTCGAAGTATCGCCACCTTATATATCGAACTAATACGTAATACGCCTTTACTTGTGCAAATCTACCTACTCTATTTTGTTTTTGGGCCATTTCTAGATTTAGATAGATTCACAACCGCTGTACTTGCTTTGGCTCTATTCCAAGGAGCCTATACCGCTGAGATTTTACGTTCAGGGTTAGTCAATTTACCAAAAGGACAATTTGAAGCCTGTAAAACGTTAGGGCTATCTTCATTCAATAGCTATCGTTATGTCATATTACCCCAAGTGGTAAGAAAAACATTGCCTTCATTAACGAATGAATTAGTTTCTTTAGTCAAAAACTCTTCTATAGTCAGTGTGATGGCTATTTTTGACTTAACAACCGAGGGACGAAATATCGTCTCCGATACGGCAATGCCTTTTGAAATTTGGTTTACTGTCGCCGCTATCTATCTCATTATTACATTAACACTTTCTGGGCTATCAGCTTGGTTAGAACACCGCATGCACAATGCATATTAATGGAGAACCACTCGCATGAAGCAACTATTCACATCATTACTCAGCCTAAGCTTACTATTTAGTAGCTCAGTATTTTCAGCATCGTCATCAGACAGCACACCTAATCTTGATAAAATTCAAGAAAGAGGAACTCTTAAAGTTGGTTTAAGTACTTTTGTACCTTGGGCTATGCGAGATAAACAGGGCGAACTTATTGGCTTTGAAGTCGATGTTGCAAAACGTTTAGCAAAAGACTCAGGCTTAAAAATTGAATTTATTCCAACCGCTTGGGATGGGATCATCCCCTCTCTTATTTCAGGGAAATTCGATGTCATCATTGGTGGCTTAACTATTACTGACGAGCGTTCAAAAAGTGTTTTATTTACTGTTCCTTACTCGCACTCTGGCGTTCAAGTTGCAGCGAACAAACAACTAACTGACGGCTTTACGCGTGAACAGTTTAATTCTCGTCGTGTTAAATTTGCAGCACGTCGTGGCTCAATTACGGTTGCGGCAATTAAAGAAAACTTCCCTAAAGCAAAAGTGCTTCAATTTGATGATGAAGCACAAGCTTTCCAAGAAGTATTAAATGGCAATGCTCATGCGGTAGCGGCTTCCACACCAAAGCCTGAATTTGATTCTATCAAATACGCTGATATCTTATATTTACCTTTTAAAGAACGTTTATCGCAAGGTAATGAAGCGTTTGCTGTTCGTCTTGGTGAAGAGGATAAAAAAGCCTATTTTGATGCGTGGATTGAAGCACGAACAGCTGATGGTTGGCTACAAGAGCGTTACGATTATTGGTTTACCAGCCTAGATTGGCAAACACAAACAGCGAACTGATTACCATGCAGCAAAGCATTTCTTTAAAACTAAATCGTTTAGATTGGATATTACTGGCCATTATTGCTAGCGTTGTATTTTGGTTATTTACAAAAGAAAGCGGCACACTCGCTTATCATTGGCAGTGGTCTCGCGCTTTTGATTTGCTGTTTACGCGTAAGCCTGATGGCTCATTGCCCTATTTCTTCGATGGTGTATTCTCAACACTACGCCTCACATTTTGGGGAATGCTCTTTGCTTTACTATTTGGTGTCCTACTGGGTTTAGGACGCCGATCATCCCTTGCTGTCATTAGATCTTTATCAAACAGTTACATCCAGCTAATTCGTAATATTCCGCCATTAGTATTCATTTTCATTTTCTATTTCTTTATTGCAAATCAATTAGTGCCATTACTTGGATTAGAATCTTTGCTTAGGGATCACAATGGGAACATTAACGCGCTTCAATCGTTTCTATTTGGCTCTGCCAATTTATGGGAAAATTTAGCTTCAGGCGTACTTTGTATCGGAATGATTTCTGCCGCTTATATTGGTGAAGTTGTGCGCTCTGGTTTAGATACAATCCCACGCGGTCAACATGAAGCAGCCAAAAGTTTAGGCTTATCCACTTGGCATCGCTACCGCTATATTATTGCACCTCAAGTATTTAAAGTGATCACCCCTCCTCTTGCTGGTCAATGCATTTCGTTAGTGAAAGATTCATCGATCATTTCATTAATATCAATTCAAGAGCTAACGTTTGTTGGAACTGAAATTGCGAATTCAAGCGGTATGATTTTTGAAGTTTGGATAGTAGTCGCTTTTTGCTACTTTATTCTTTGTTTTACATTATCACGTCTATTTGCTTATTGGGAACGCGATAACACAGCAGTTTAGTCGAAAACAAACAGACAAATAAAAAAGCTCAGAGTCACCTCTGAGCTTTACTAGTTTGAGCTTTGGTATCAATTTTTCTGATAATAGTAATAAACTATATAAATTTTTATACCGTAAATCTATTCATGATTTTTTCTTGGCTTTCAACTAATGCCACTTGATCAGCTATTGCTACGCCTGCACCTTGCGTCGCTTCATGAAGCAATATCGACAAGTCTTTAAAACTAACTGTTTCGCCATTAATTTCTTCAGCCACATGGCTTTGCTCCTCTGCAGCTGTGGCAATATGAATATCTATACCGTTAATTTGTTGAATTGTTTCTCTGATCTGAGCTCATGCATCCGCTGTTTGCTCTGCACTTCTAATTAATTTGTTGAATCTCTTCCAATCTGTTTGTATTTACCGTGAATACTCTAAAAATGAAGATAGTATTCATCATAGACAACACAACTTCTGCTATCGAAAACACGAACGACAGCACTGGTGACTGTAAACCTAATAGGCCTAAGCCATATTCTAGCGTCCACATTAAACCCGTTGTAAAACCAAAGATAATTACCAAGCCTTTAAAGAGGATCCAATAATTGTCTTTTGTATCATGCCAACCTAGTTTAATCGCATCCATTGTTTTCTCTTTATACAGCACACAATAAATTTCTGTAAACGAGAAACGAGCCATTAAGTAAAGACCAGGTAAAATAAGCGCAATAAAACCAGTTAAAATAGCAAGCCCTAAAATGATATTCATCAATACAAACGAAAACCACGTTTTGGCAGGGATCTGATACAACTGACTAAATGGGACACGACGACCATCAAAAGAGTAAGCGATATAGTAAAGTATCGCCCCTTTATAGAAAGGATAGATCGTCAGAATAAACAGCATATAAAGTAAAAATTGGCCTGAACCATCTTCTTCGTTAAAACTCAATGCGATCCCATTTGTAATGAGTGCAAATGGTAGAACAAGAATACAGAAAGCAATAAAATGCTTTTTGAAGTAATTGAAGCTGTCCATCAATAAAACTGATAAAGCTGGCATCTCTTTTTATCCCTAAATGTGTGTATAAGTCATGATTATCTACATGAGAATAGCAAATAACAGACAAAGTAAGAAGTTGATTTATTAGATACCTATCGAATTATATGGTGGTCTTTAATCATTCGGATCCCTTCACGGCGAATACAGCTACTAATAGGGTTCTGATCCATACTAGCACGCCAAATAAATGAGAGTGTACGCTCCATGTTTAATTCAGGTACATTCAAGGCTACCAGCTCACCACGCTCAATATACTTAACAACATCTAAGTAAGGTAAGCAGCTCAAATATTGACCATTTGCAACTAATGTTCGCAATACAGGTACATGTTCATACTCACGCCAAACATCTAAGTCAGGAATTTTATCGTGGATGGCACTATCAAAAATAGTTCGTGTCCCTGCACCATGCTCACGTAATACCCATTTCGCTTGCTCTAACTGGGCTAGACTCACGGTTTCGTGCTTTGCAAAAGGATGATGTGCCGCAGCAACAATAATCAAATGGTCTTTACAGAATACTTCCTGATGAATTCGATTATCATCACAGCGGCCTTCTATAATACCCAGTTCATATTTGTAATCTAACACGCCATTAATGATCCCTGAGGTATTTTTTACCCCTAAAGAGATACGTATTTCTGGGAAATCATTATCAATATTACTGATAAGGTTTGGAACCAAATGCTCCGCTGCCGTTTGACTCGCCCCTAGAGACAGTTCACCACTGATTAAATGCTGATCATAAAAGCCTAATTCTATCTGTTGTGCGTCATGGATCAGTTTTTTCGCTTTAGGTCGAAGCCATACACCCCAATGGGTTAACGCCATTCGCTTACCGTTACGTTCAAATAACGAGCGACCTAGCATTTTTTCTAATTGCGACAAGGACATACTGGTTGCCGATTGAGTTAACGACAACATTTCAGCAGCCTGGCTAACACTTCCTGTTGTTGCTACCGCATCAAAAACGGCCAACTGCTTTAATGAGTAACGCATAACTATCTCTTTTATAAGAATTTATTTTAAAACAATCATACCATTTCATCCCCATCAAGAAAACTGATATAGAACTTAAAAACAATCAATTTTACCTTCCGTGCATTTACTCATAATCTAAATGGGCTCAAGCAGAACAGGAACGAACACAACGTTTGAGCTTATTAATAATCACAATAACTTAAGGAGGACAAATGAGCACTAACCTCAGTCCAAATACTTCTGGACAATTTAATCCCAGTGAAATGATGGACCAAGCGGCTTATTACGCCCTTGCTAAATCAAAGAAGCCAACCAGCATGGTGATTGGCTTAGCAATTATGGCTGGTGTATTTATCGGTATTGCTTTCATTTTCTATATCACAGTCACAACAGGGAACTCACAAACGGGCTGGGGAATTAGTCGATTTGCTGGCGGTTTAGCATTTAGCTTGGGATTAATACTGGTTGTCATTGGTGGCGGAGAGCTTTTTACCAGCTCTGTTCTTTCAGCCATTGCGGTTGCAAACAAACAAATTAGCTTTGGAAAAATGCTAGGAATATGGGGAAAGGTTTACATCGGTAATTTTATCGGTGCAACCTTACTGCTTGCTTTAGTTGTTTCTGCGGGAATGTATCAAAACGATGGTGGTCAATGGGGGTTAAACGCCCTAAACATTGCTCAACATAAGTTACATCACCAACCATTAGAAGCTTTTGCTTTAGGTGTTTTATGTAATTTGTTGGTCTGTTTAGCCGTTTGGATGACGTTTTGCTCAACGAACATGTTAACTAAAGCTGTCATGGTTATTTTACCTGTTGCGATGTTTGTTAGTAGTGGTTTTGAGCACTGTGTTGCCAATATGTTCATGGTTCCATTAGGTATTGCGATTCAACAATTAGCTCCACCTGAGTTTTGGTTATCCGTTGGTGCGTCACCTGAGCAATACGCTGATTTAAATATTATTAACTTTATTACTGCCAATTTAATTCCGGTAACTCTTGGAAATATTGTCGGCGGTGCTGGCTTAGTTGGCCTAGGTTATTGGGCCATTTTTAGTCGTCCACAACTTAATGCTGTACCTGATTCACAAATTACTCCACTTTTTACCGATTCAGACACAAAGGAAATCACTAATATGAACGCGAACAAAACAGTAAATCAATTTATGGATATTAACGCTTACGTACTTCGCCCTGAAATGCCTGTTGAAATTGCATTAGACAACCTATTAGATCGTCATCTTTCTGGTGCAATCGTTATTAACAGTCATAATGAAGTTGTTGGTTTCTTTTCTGAACACGATGTATTAGTAGAATTATGGTGTGAAGATTACTTACCAGAACAAGGGCGCACTGTTGCTGATTTAATGAAGACGGATATCACTAGTATTTCACCTAAAGATACTCTACTTCAATTAGCTGAATTTTACGCAATTGATAAAGCAACATTATACCCAACAACAGATATGGGCTATGTAACAAGCTACAGCACTCTATCAGTTAATGACCGTGCTCGTGATATGCGCATCGCTAAACCTCGTATCTTGCCTGTTATTGACGATAATAAATTCGTTGGTATTGTCACTCGTGGTCATGTTATTGCTCAATTACGTTCAATCTACGGTGAACGAATGGAAGTAGTAAAATCTCATGAAGAAGAAATTGAAGCCGTTGTTGCTTAGAAGCACAATAAAAAATATAACAACGCTTTATGGCTAAAAAAAGGGAGCTGATTACCAGCTCCCTTTTGTATAAGAATAAGAAAAAGCAGCAATGCGCATTCTCATAAATTTAGCATTATTTTTTTTGGCTTAGATAATCATCTTGCAAAAGGTACATTCGTTTAACATCGCAGTATTGACCATTTACAAAAATTTCTTTGATTAAGTGTCCTTCCTCTACAAAGCCGCACGCCTCATACAAGTAAATTGCTTTATCATTATTAACCGCAACATGAAGATAAACTTTATGAAGGTTTAAAATGGTAAATGCATAGTTTAATGCTTTATTAATTAAACTTCTTGCATAACCACAACCTTGAAAGTCTGGTGCAATAATGATTTGAAATTCAGCATTACGGTGAATAGAGTTTATTTCAACTAGTTCAACTAACCCTATAGATTGCTGCTCTTCGTTTTCAGCAATGAAGCGGCGTTCATTACTGTCATGAATATGCTTTCGAAACAAATCTTCTAGTTCATAGTACGACTCGTACGGTTCTTCAAACCAGTAAGACATAATAGAACGGTTATTATTTAATTGATGAATGAAGCGAAGATCCGTTTGCTCTAAAGCGCGTAATCGAATTTGATTATCCATTTTGTTTTCCATTAACAAAAATTAGTCACGTCCAGTAACCTTATTAAGCGTTACTAATTTCGAAAAATACCACTCTTTTATAAAAACGAGAACAACTATTTTAAATCGCTGTTATTTATATTTAGGTTAATGGTTTTTCTGCACTGTATTTAACCAGCTAGGATCAACAGTGACTTACTATGATTGGTATTATACCCACTAAAATAATAGACATAAAAAAACCGAGCTACTTGAGCTCGGTTTTTATTATCAATAAATTATTGATTAATCTTCGTTGCGAGGTTTACGTGGAGCACGGCTTGCACCTGGAGCTCTTTCGCCACGGTGACTGCCACGGTGATCGCCACCTTTGTTGCGGTCAAAACGACGTTCGCCACCACGGCCACCTTCACGGTTACCACCTTCACGATTACCACGGTAACCACCACGGCTGTTGCCGTTGCTGTTGCCACCACGGTTCTCATCACGGCCACCGCCAGTACGAGGACGACGATCAATTGTTAGGTCCACACCTTCAACAACAACCGCTTTCACTTCATTTTGACGAATACGTAGTTGCTTAAGTTTGCTTGCAACATCTGCAGACATTTTCTTAGGTAGCTGTACGTAAGTGTGACCCGGAGCAAGTTTAATTGCACCGATAGCGCCTTTAGTAAAGCCTAATTCGTTAGCTAGAGCACCAACGATGTCTTTAACTTGAACGCCTTGCTCACGACCTACTTCTAGTTGGTACGTATCGAAGTCATCGTTATTGTATTGACGACGCTCACCGCGCTCAGGACGATCACCACGGCCACCACGCTCAGGACGGTCACCGCGATCACCACGCTCAGGACGACGGTTTTTCGCACGCTCCATTGCAGCGATCATTGGATCTGGACCTTTGTAGAATAAAGGACGCTTACCTTGCTGACGCTTAAGAAGCATTGCTGCGATTGTCGCTGCGTCAACTTCTAATGTTTCTTGTAATTTAGTGATTAAGTCAGAGAACGCTTCTAGTGCAACGAATTCTTTTTCTGCTGCTAATTCAGCACCAAGAACCGCTAGACGAGCTTCTGCAACTTGATCACGATGTGGAAGTTCAATCTCTACCATTGTAGATTTAGTTACACGCTCAATCGTACGTAGCATACGAATTTGGTTTGTGCGAACTAAAAGAATCGCTTTACCTTTACGTCCAGCACGACCAGTACGACCGATACGGTGGATGTAAGATTCAACATCAAATGGGATATCGTAGTTAAATACGTGTGTAATACGTGGAACATCAAGACCACGTGCAACAACGTCAGTTGCAACTAGAATATCGATAACACCGTTTTTGATGTGGTCAACAGTACGCTCACGTAGAGACTGAGGAATATCACCGTGAAGAGCAGCAGCTTTAAAGCCACGAGCACTTAACCAATCAGCTAGACGCTCTGTATCTTGACGAGTACGAACGAATACGATTGACGCATCAGTTTCTTCCGTTTCAAGAAGACGAGACATTGCTTCGTCTTTTTCAACACCCTTAACGATCCAGAAGTTTTGCGTTACTTTATCAACAGTGTGGTTAGTACCAGCAACATCAACACGCGCAGGATCACGTAGGTAACGGTCAACAATTGTTTTAACCATTGGAGGCATAGTTGCAGAGAACAGGATACGTTGAGCTGTATCTGGTGCTTTTTCAAGAATCCAAGTTACATCATCAACAAAACCCATTTTAAGCATTTCATCCGCTTCATCTAGGATGAACGTATGAACTTCGCCTAGGTTTAGACGGTCACGGTTTAGTAAATCTTTAACACGGCCCGGAGTACCAACGATGATATGAGCACCGCGGCTTAGAGCACGCATTTGATCAACGATAGAAGCACCACCGTAGATCTCTAATACTTTAAGACCCTTGATGTTACGACCAAGGTTTTTAACTTCAGCAGCAACCTGAATAGCAAGCTCACGCGTTGGTGCCATGATGATTGCTTGTGGGTTATGTTGCTTAAGGTTGATTTTGTTTAGTAGTGGCAAAGAGAAAGCAGCTGTTTTACCAGTACCTGTTTGTGCTTTACCAAGTGCGTCACGACCAGCTAACAAAAGAGGAATTGATTCTGCTTGGATTGGCGTTGGAGCAACAAAGCCCATTTCGTCAAGTGCAGATAAGATAGTTTCGTCTAAAGCCAATTGGCGGAATTCAGTAATAGTTTCTGACATTGGGATCCCAATAATTAAATATATAAAAACGGTCCCATTTGCTCAGCAAGTTCCATACACACACACAAGCACTCGGGACAGGACAGTAAATCACCTAATACAACAGAAGAATAGATAAGTGATTAACACAGGGCGCGGATAATGCCTTAATACGGCAAGAATTACCAGAAAAAATTGAGCAAGTTCACAAATTTAGCTCTATTTTCTTAGTTTCGATAGCTTTTTGTACGCTAAATACTCTTTTTTACATATTTAAGCGGAGTTTTGTAGTAATCAATACAGGGCAATAGTAAAGTTACGTCGTTATTTCTCTTAATTATACGTATGAAGGCTTATGTTTCAAGATAACCCACTACTTGCTCAATTAAAGCAGCAGATACAAGAAAACATCCCTAAAAAAGAAGGGACAGTAAAAGCAACCGACCGTGGTTTTGGTTTCTTAGAATCCGACGATAAGAAAAAAAGTATCTTTATTCCGCCAGCACAAATGAAAAAAGTAATGCATGGCGACAAAGTAGTGGCTTTGATCCGTACTGAAAACGATAAAGAACAAGCAGAACCAGATCAACTTATTGAGCAATCAATCACTCGATTTATCGGCCGAATCCAGATGTTTAAAAAACGTCTACAGGTAATGCCTGATCATCCTAGCCTAAAAAATGCAATAAAAGCTAAAGCGCGTAAAGGCGTAAATCCAGAAACCTTAAAAGAAGGTGATTGGGTTATTGCCGAGCTAACACAGCACCCGTTAAAAGGTGATCAAAGCTTCTTATGTGAAGTTACGCATAAAATTACTGATAGCGATGACAAGATTGCACCGTGGTGGGTAACACTTGCTCAAAATGACTTGCCAAATTCAGAGCCTGAAGGCATTGAAAACTGGGAAATCAAAGACGATGCCGATTTAGTTCGTTTAGACATGACAGAAACACCATTCGTCACTATCGATGGTGAATCAACCAAAGACATGGACGATGCGCTATACATTAAAAAGCAAGCTGACGGTTCTTTTGAATTAACCATTGCTATCGCCGATCCAACCGCCTACATCACACCAGATGACAGCATGGATAAAGTTGCGCGTAAACGTGGCTATACTATCTATCTACCAGGCCGTAACATTCCAATGCTACCTCGTGATTTAAGCGATCAATTATGTTCACTTATCGAAAACGAAGAGCGCCCAGCCCTTTGCTGCACCGTACACGTAGATGCAAATGGCACTATTAATGAAGAGTCTATCAACTTCTTTGCTGCGACTATTAAATCTCACGCTCGTTTAGCTTATGACAATGTATCTAATTTCTTAGAAACAGGTTCATGTGAGAAATGGCAACCAACTGAAACGATCGCACAAGTAGTTACTGAACTTCACGAATTTGCACAAGCGCGTACAACGTGGCGTCAAACTCATGCCGTAATCTTCCCTGATCGTCCTGATTATCGTTTCGAATTAGACGAAGAAAATGACGTCGTTGCTATTCATGCAGATATGCGCCGTACAGCAAATAAGCTTGTTGAAGAGGCTATGGTAACGGCAAATATCTGCGCAGGTAAGACATTACGTAATACGTTTAACATGGGGGTATTTAACTCTCACGCTGGTATTAAATCAGATAAATTGAAAGACGTGATCGAAATTGTAAATCAATTAGATGATGTAGAATTCACAGAAGAGCATATTGCAACACTTGAAGGCTTCAGTGAACTACGTCGCTTATTAGGTAATCAACCAACGTCATATCTTGATGCTCGTATTCGCAAATATCAAACGTACAGTGAAACAGGTAACGAACCGCTGCCACATTACGCAATGGGTCTAGACATTTACGCAACTTGGACTTCTCCTATCCGTAAATACAGTGACATGATCAACCATCGTATGTTGAAAGCACATATCCTTGGTAAAGAACCTGTACAACGCCCAGATGATATTGTAGGTGAAGAGCTGGCATTAAGCCGTCGTTATCACCGTATGGCAGAAAGAAACGTAAGTGATTGGCTATACTGTAGAACGTTAGCTTCAGAAGTCGAAAAAGGCACGGAATTTACTGCTGAGATTTTTGATATTAATCGTGCAGGTATGCGCGTACGCTTAATTGAAAATGGCGCTGCTGCTTTCATCCCTGGTTCATTAATTGTCGATAACAAAGAGCGTATCGAATGTAATGCCGACCAAGGCACTATTTCAATCGATAAACATGAAACCTTCAAACTTGGTGATCAACTTCAGGTGACTTTAGCGGAAGTAAAAGAAGATACTCGTAACATGGTAGCAAAACCATTACAGGCCTTCCCTGCTTTAGAAATGGAAGACGCTGTCGAGTCAACTGACGCTTAATTTCAGTTCAAAGATAAATAAATCCCATATCAGTTCTACTGTATGGGATTTTTTTTAATCTAATTTAAGCTCACCAGAAAACGGTTCTTCTTCATCTTCTAATTCAAATCGATCTTTAGGGACATAACGCACAATATTTTCAAAGTCTGTATTACGCTCTCTACGATCATTTGCCACCATCTTTTCTGCATTTTCAACAGCAGCAGCAACCATTTCATTATATCGTACTAATTTTTTTTGAGGTGTTGCCGCTAACATATCTAAGCTATAACGAATATAGAGTGTTGGAAGCTGATTCAAAGCAATACATTTCATGTCTGTTATTTGGTCAAGGGTATATAACTGATGGAAATCTAGCTCGATAAAGCGTTTTCCAACAAGAATTTCCATATAGTTATGAATATTTGATTCCATATAGATACCTTATTGTTATTAAATGCACTAAGTCGCGATGTAAGTATATGAATAGAGTTATCTTATTGGTAGAATCATACCTGTCCTATCAATTTAGTGACATCTCTCTCTTTTTTTAGAATTAGTTAGGATTAGTTAAAAAACAATGTCTTTTAGCCTTCTGAGTCATCCGCTATTTAAATTACTATTACCTATAATCATCGTTGTTTCAGTGATTACAGGCATGGATGGTATTATTCAGCTATCCTCTGAAAACAAAGGTTTTTCATACATACTGCCATATATTGTGTTGTTTATTGTGCTACTTTTAAGCCAGCCTTTCAACCAAGGTCGAGTCGGTATGATCGCCATCAGCATGGCTATTGCCTATTGGGTAATTCAAGAGCGTCTTCAAGTTCCTTTATCGCAAGGAACCACTCGTATTGAATTTACTCTAACCGCATTTTTACTTCCTATATGCATGATGGCGACGTTTATTTTTCCTGAACGCCGGATTTTCTCAAAATATGGGGCTGGTTATTTAGGCATTTTACTATTTATGTTCTTTTGGTGTTGGATCATTGTGGCGCACTTTGCCGACAATGACATGAGTGAAATGTGGGAAACCTATTTACTTAACATCCCTGAAGTTTCTCCTCTTCCAATTATTATTGTGCTTTACAGTTTAGTCATGTGTGGGCTTTCTGCTATTTTTGTTCTTACACGCAATAATAGTACAGATTTAGCGTCTTATACTTGTTTACTCTATTCTTCTCTAACTTTTGCTCTGTTCAGTGTCGAGTTTATTTCAGGCACCATGTTTTCTATTGCTGGTTTACTTCTGCTCTTATATATCATCTCTGCAAGCCATGAACTGGCCTTTATTGACCAATTAACCGGCATTCCTGGTCGTCGTGCATTAGAATCAGAGATGAAACATTTAGGTCGTCGCTATACAATAGCAATGCTTGATGTTGACCACTTCAAAAAATTTAATGATACCTATGGACATGACACTGGAGATGATGTTCTCAAATTAGTTGCCAGTATCATGGCCCAAACAGGTGGTAACGCAAAAGTATATCGTTATGGCGGGGAAGAATTTACCGTATTATTTAAAGGTAAAACCGCAGAGCAGAGCCTAGAATACCTTGAAGAATTACGTGAGGACATTGCTGATTATGACCTTATCATTCGCGATACTTCAACTCGTCCTAAAGATAAAAAGGAAGGACAAGAAAAACGTGGCAAAGCAAACAAAACGAAAGTGGTGAATGTTACGATTAGTATTGGTGTCGCTGATAATACAGAATATCGTAAACCTCAAGAAGTAATAAAAGCATCTGATAATGCGCTATATCGTGCAAAAGATGGTGGCCGTAACTGCGTTAGCTTGTAACAAGTCATGAGCCTTTCTTAAATAGCCGATATAGATTTATGTCGGCTTTTTCCTATCAAAACAGCATCCCTACTTGCGTATTCAATCTAGCAGTGTCACACTCAAGTTACTAAAAAATATATAATTTGTTAACGACTTAATTATAAACAAGGATACGTTTATGTTTTTAGATTATTTTGCTCTTGGGTTATTAGTGTTTGTTGCCTTGGTTATTTTCTATGGGATTATCGTCATTCATGACATTCCGTATGAAATTGCCCATAAACGTAACCATCCTCATTCAGATGCAATACATATTGCAGGCTGGGTCAGTTTATTTACGCTTCATGTGTTGTGGCCATTCTTATGGATTTGGTCAACCTTATGGCGTGAAGATCGTGGCTGGGGCTTCCATAAAATCGAAAATAACCAATTAGAACTTCAAACTCGTGTTAATCATCTTAATGACCAAGTTGAACTATTAACTGAAAAACTATCACAGCTAGAAGTGAATCAGGAAAAATCATCACCTAGCCAACCATCTAAAGAGGAGCAAATATAATGGATTTATTGCTTATTCTTACGTATACCGCGTTATGTATTGCCATCTTCAAAATATTTAAGATCCCACTAAATAAATGGACAGTTCCTACTGCGGGTCTAGGTGGCGTTGTGCTCGTTGGTACGCTAGTTTTACTGATGAACTACAACCACCCTTTCACGCAATTTGGCAGTCAATTTTATGTAACAACACCAATCGTACCAAGCGTTAAAGGTAAGGTAACTGAGGTTAATGTGGTTCCTAACCAGCCTGTTGCTGCCGGTGATGTATTATTTAAAATTGATGATATCCCATTTCAAGCAGAAGTTATCCGAAAGCAAGCTGCATTAAACGAAGCAGAGCAAGCGGCTTTACAGCTGGAATCTATCTATAAATCAGCGCAAGCCAAGACAATTAAAGCCATCGCTGAAAAAGACAAAGCGTATCGTGAATTTAAACGTTACGAAAAAGGCTATAAGAAAGGGGCATTTACAGCTCAACAACTTGATACAAGAAAGCAAAACTATAAAGCAGCAGAGGCAACGGTAGAATCCGTTCAAGCTCAAGAGCAACAAGCAAAACTTGCGTTAGAGTCTGAGATAAACGGAGAGAATACAACGGTTGCTCGTACGCGTGCAGAATTAGAACAAGCGCAATTCAATTTGGATGAAACCATTGTAAGAGCTCCAACGGATGGTTATGTCACTCAAATGGCCCTTCGCCCGGGTATGATGGCTGTCCCTCTTCCTTTGCGGCCTGTAATGACTTTTGTCCATACAGAAGATGACTTTTTTGTTGGTGCATTCCGTCAGAACTCTCTTCAACGTTTACAAAAAGGCTTTAAAGCCGAGTTTTTATTTAGAGCAATTCCTGGTCGCGTATTTCAAGGTGAAGTGGTCGAAGTTATTCCAGCCATTGGTGAAGGTCAAATTCAAGCTTCCGGTGCTTTATTAGGTACGAACGCAATCAGAACAAATGGTCGCGCTTTAGTTAAGTTAAAATTAACTGACGATGTTTCTGAATTTCACCTTCCAGCAGGTTCTAATGCGGAGATATCTGTTTACTCTGATAGTTTTGAACATGTTTCCATCATGAGAAAAGTACTAATCCGTATGAAATCGTGGCAAAACTACCTATACCTTGACCATTAATTAATCATATAGAACAAAAGTGTCTTAAGCTTATGTTTTAAGACACTTTTATTTATATCGGCATCGCTACAAATATATTTTATTAAAATCTTAAGTCTGATATTATTCCTCGCGAAAAAAGCTGTTACATGAATGTTGCAGCTGTTTGACAGACTCCAATGGGAGCTGTTACGAATATTATGTGAGGACACATGAATACTACCGATAAGTACAGTATTGACAGTACTGATTATGAAGTTGGACAAGACAATATTCAAAAATGGGGTTTTGATATACATAACCAAGTTTTTGGTATTAGTGCTGGTGCTATAATTTTATTTCTTACTGTGCTTCTAATTATGGATCCAGCAGAAGCCAAATCCCTTCTTGACGGCATAAAGTTACAAATCATCGATAATTTTGATGGTTTATTTATGTGGTCTAGCAACATTTTCCTTGTTTTCTGCTTAGGGTTAATCGTATCGCCTTTCGGTAAAATTCGAATTGGTGGCGATAATGCAAAACCTGAACACTCTACAATCTCATGGATGGCAATGCTGTTTGCTGCTGGTATGGGTATTGGTTTAATGTTCTATGGTGTCGCTGAGCCTCTTGCTTACTTCACTGACTGGTATGGTACACCTCTAGATGTTGAACCATTTACCGAAGAAGCTAAAAAGCTGGCTCTGGGCGGAACCATGTATCACTGGGGTATTCACCCTTGGGCAATATACGGCCTAGTCGCTTTATCATTAGCTTTCTTTACCTATAACAAGGGCTTACCGCTATCTATGCGTTCTGTTTTCTATCCTATTTTAGGTGATAGAACATGGGGTTGGTTTGGTCATATTATTGATATCATGACGGTACTTGCAACGCTATTTGGTCTTGCTACCTCTCTTGGTCTTGGTGCTCAACAAGCAGCAGGCGGCATCAATCATGTATTTGGTACCGATGGTGGCGTTAATATGCAAATAGGCGTGATCATTTTCGTTACTATGCTTGCAATGATCTCTGTTATTCGCGGTATCGATGGCGGTGTAAAACTACTAAGTAACGTAAACATGCTAGTTGCTGTTGCTTTATTGTTCTTCATTATTTTCATCGGTTTCTCTGATGTAATGAGCACATTACCATTAACGGTAACGGGATATATTGAGAATATTATTCCTCTAAGTAACCCACACGGCCGTGAAGATGAAACTTGGATGCACGGTTGGACAGTATTCTACTGGGCTTGGTGGATTTCCTGGTCACCATTCGTAGGTATGTTCATTGCTCGTGTTTCTAAAGGTCGTACTGTTCGTCAGTTCTTAATCTCTGTAATGATTATTCCAACATTAGCAACGGCATTATGGATGTCTGCGTTTGGTGGTATTGCGATTGAACAAGTTAAGAACAAAGTTGGTGAGCTTGGTGCTAATGGCTTAGAAGACATTACGATGGCACTGTTTAACATGTATGATGCACTGCCAATGAGCACAGCACTGTCTGTTATTTCTATCGTACTTATCATGGTGTTCTTTGTAACGTCATCAGATTCAGGATCATTGGTTATCGACAGTATCACTGCTGGTGGTAAAGTCGACGCTCCTGTTCCTCAGCGTATATTCTGGGCAACCGTTCAAGGTTCTATTGCTGCAGTATTACTATGGGTTGGTGGTACAGAAGCAATGCAAGCACTACAAGCTGGTACGGTTTCTACCGCTCTACCATTTACGTTTATTCTACTAATGATGTGCGTTAGTTTAATTAAAGGCTTCAGTACTGAAAAGTTTGGTACTGTGCCAAAAACAGGTAAAGCAAAAGCGTAATTCGTAAAACATTAAAAAAGCCTCGAATAATACTTTATTTATAAAGTCCCTATTCGAGGCTTTTTATTGTCTGAAAATTATTGGAATTGGTATTACTTATTTTTTAATACTCGCTCTTTATCATCATGAGCTTTCGCAAAATCTGCAATTTGTTGGAAATCAATCGGAGTCCAATAAGGCTTACTTTTTAATGATTCAGGCAATGCCGAAAAAGCGATGTCATTTTTGTTTGGCATTAACTTAAAAGTCACTAAGGCTTCATGCTTCGTTGATACACTTTCTTCTACACCATTCTCAATTCCATTAGGCTTAAGCTCTGTTCCTAAATAGTACTCTCTATGGATCACTACCCATTTATTTGGTAAACGCTTACTGCTGTCCCACCATTTGCCATCCATCTTTTTAATTTGTGCTTTGGACTCTTCTTTTGTACCTACATCTAGCTCAATAAACTTTGCTTTAATCGCTTTAGTCATCGCTAAAGAAAAATCATCTTTGCTTAGTTTAGGTTTAGCAGTAATAACGTCGCTCGCCAATAATGCACCAAGCATATTTGAATACAGATCTTCTGGCGAAAAAGCAGAAGCATATTCTTTAAAGCCACCTACCGATTCCATTCCAAACCATTGAGCTATTTCATGCCACTGAGCGAATCGATAAGCCGTTAGCGCTGCTAATTCAATGCTCATTTTTTGGCGTTCAGTTTCTGTGTAAACGTCAGAACTAGCATGTAACTGAACAACACGATTTTTTAGCTCAGGTGACAATGTAACTTTGTGATCCGTACCTAAATGAGCATAAAACTCTCCGTAGAGATAATAAGTAAAATCGGCAGTATCCCGAATATGAGCAGAATCTAAAAATCCGCCTTTCTCTGAATAAAAAATGCCATTACTTTCATCACCAAAACCCATCAAGCTGCTTGCAATGCCTTGACTGCCATCGTTATAAATATGGTCACCAAGATCATCAATATTTAATACATTCTCAACGGATACAAAAGGAACAGGGATCCCTCCCACTTCAGTTTGTAAATTGGTTCCAAATGCACAACAGGGCCTAACGCCAACAGGCGCTTCTGCAAACGAAGAAAAAGACGCACCATATAAAAGACTGCTAATAACAATGGACGCTATTTTATTTTTCATATTGAATCCTTCTAGAACGCTTCATTTATTTGAAAGTAGACAGCTTGGCTATTTTTCCCTAGACCATAATCCAATCTCACGTTAACCCTTGGTTTAAACGCAAATCGGTAACCTATCCCGTAAGTAGGAAGCCATTTACTATCAAGTAACCCCTGATAACTGTCAGCGATATTTCCTCCGCCGACCCATGCAACCATTCCATGACGTTGATTAAATTGATGACGAACCTCAAGTTGGGAAGAGAGCTGACTATTATCTCTGTATTGCCCAGAGTAGTACCCTCGCATTCTCTTATCACTACCTAGAGCTGATAGCGCAAACCAAGGAGCATCTCCTTGAATATCTTGCGCGTATATTTCCCAAGCAAGAACGGTATCAGACGTCATTTTATAATATTGACGATAATTCACAGTTATCTCATCAAAATCAAAATCGGAACCAAATTCAGTACGATAAGCATTCCAGTTAATACTAAATAGCATTCCTTTATACGCATTAAGTTCAAAATCGCGGTTGTCATATTCAACACTTAACGTTGCTGCACTTAAAAATGCATCTTCCAGTTCGCTTTGATTTAATGTATCAGTATCTGACGAAAGCTTACGATAGCTCTCCATATCAGCACCAAAAAGTACATAGGTATTTGGTAAAAATTGATAAGCTACTTTTGGCGTAAAGCCTAGTATTTGAGCTTTAACAAGAGTCTTATTACTGTATATTTCAGCAGCTTGTTTACCTACGCCCCAATAGTATTCAGGGGTATGACTTGCTTTTGCTTGAATCAACAAACGTAAATCATCATTTTCAAAATACGTTCGGTTATTAATGCCAATTCCATAAGACCCAGATGTTGAACCATACCCTGTAATGCTAACCGTAGATAATGGTGCACTGTCTTTGTCTTCAAGTGGTGAATAAAGACCTACAGCAGCAACTCCGATACCAAAGCCTTGCTCAGGATTAGCAAAAGGTCCCGGAAGCACAGCCCAGTCAACCCCTTTACTCACATCAATATCTTCTGATGAACCTAACTCTTCAAGGAAAGTATCAACCCAACTTTGTTGTTCTTTCGCAGAGATCGATATTGCACAGCAACTTAGCAAAACTGCTGTTGATATATTCAATAACTTCATGATCTAAAATCGCATATCAACGGTTAAGAAAAGGCTTTTGCGATCACCAAGTCCAGCTTCACCTAAAAGGTACAAACGGTCATGTATTTTATATTGCATACCAATTAAAGGGTTCCATGGCGCAACTAAATGTTGTTCAACATTAAAACGGCCGTCATCAACAGCACCAACAAGATTTCCTAAGCTGCCCGTTAAACCGATATCAGTTAAATTACCTGACAATGATTGCTCAACATCTTGATACATAGCACCAATCCACAGACGCAACGGAGCACCAAAACGCGTAAAGTCATAACCAATTCGAGGTGAGACAACAATCGAGCTAATTGTGCCATCAATAACATTCAATTCTGTTTCTGTATAACTAGCATCAACCAATGCAAATACATCTTTGTAACCGCCAGCGAGTACAATACCAGCGCCATATAAAGTACCATCAAGCTCTAGTCTAAACGGCATATTTCTTGATAATGCATCCGACTTTAATGGTTTTACTTTGATCGTCGTTTCTGAGTAACCATTAAGAGTACCTACAATCCCGTATAAATTTAAGAAAGGAAACAGCCAAACATCACCACGTAATGTCAGCACTTCACTCATTTGTTTTCCTGTACCTACAGGCTCTATTTGAACGACATCCCCTAAAGGCACATTATGCTTACCAAACCAACCCAAATCTATGGGATATGTACCCTCAAACCCAACACTGTCTACAGATATATCTTGAGTTTGCTTCATGTAACTAACGTTAAGACCAAATGCTTCAGGTAAATCATAACCACGCGCTTCCGCTTCTTCTTTCCAAATAGGTAAGGTAAAAGATTCTGCAAATAAAGAAGAGGAATAAGATAAAAACAATAAGCAAAGTACAGAAAGTGCTCTTTGCGGCATAAAGACTCCAATACTGAAGGGAAAGAATCCAAAAGTGGCTTCAGCTTTTTTCGGCATGATACGCCTCAAACTTAGACATTCAACTTAATTTTACACTATTTTACATATGAATAAGTCAAGTCTAAGATTTGATAAATACAGAGTAAACTATGGACAAGATCGCAAAAATTAAGATAAATTTTATAACTATAAATAGAAATAATACAATTCAAGCTATGGAGTAACAGACAATATGATAAAAGAGGCATCTATCTTTTATTGCTTGTTGGCTTTGTATAATAAAAATGCCAGAGTGAAGACTTATTTATCTTCACGCTGGCATTTATCATTCATGACTAATAAGAACGGTTTATTAACGCTTGTTCTTACCGCGATTCGAATGAATTTTCATCTTCGCTTTCATTTTTCTCTTATCTGCTGAGCGACCACGACTTTGTCTTGCACCCTCTTCTTTTACTGGTGCATTTGGATCAGGCTCATAACCTTTTAACCACTCTTGAGGTAAACGAGTATCAAGTAATGCTTCAATGGCTTGTAATAAATACTCTTCATTACTGCTCATTAGTGAGATGGCTTTACCTGTACAACCCGCTCGGCCTGTTCGACCAATACGGTGAACATAATCTTCCGCTTTAAATGGCAATTCGTAGTTAATCACGCACTCTAATTGCTCAATATCCAAACCACGAGCAGCAATATCTGTAGCAATTAATGCTCTAACTTTACCCGTTTTAAACTCTTCTAACGCACGTAAACGCGCACCTTGGCTTTTATCACCATTAATAGATACTGCTTTTATACCGTCTTTTTTCAGCTCTTTAACTAATTCATCCGATCCTTGCTTCGTTTTAGTAAATACAAGTACCTGTTGCCAGTTACGAGAACCAATTAAATAGGCAAGTAGCTCACTTTTACGGTGTTTATCAACAGGGTAAACCATCTGTTCAACTGTATCAGCAGTACTATTTGTCGGTGTCACTTGCACTTCTTTTGGTTTATGCAACATATAGTAAGCAATCTCTCTTACTTTTTTGCTAAATGTCGCAGAGAAGAATAAGGTTTGATGCTCAGCAGGCATTTTACGTAAGATCTTTTTAATATCAGGAATAAAGCCCATGTCTAGCATTCGATCGGCTTCATCTAAGACTAAATATCCCGCTTGATTTAAGGTAATGGTATTAATATGAAAAAGATCCAATAGACGCCCAGGCGTTGCAACTAAAATATCAGCGCCACCGACTAAATTGTCTTTCTGAACATTAATGCTCGTGCCACCATAAGCAACCACCACTTTAATATTGGTACCTTTGGTATAACTGACTAAGCTATCGAATACTTGCTGTGCTAATTCACGCGTTGGCGTTAAGATTAAGCTGCCAATCACTTTTGAGTTCTGAGTACGATTAATCGGATTTTCAATTAATCGCTGAATAAGCGGTAAACCAAAAGCGGCGGTTTTGCCTGTTCCTGTTTGCGCTCCGGCAAGTACATCATGTCCTTGTAATACGAGAGGAATCGCTTGTTCTTGAATTGGTGTTGCCTCTTTAAAACCCAATTCTGCAACGGTATTCAGTAACTGTTCCGTTAACCCTAATGACGCAAATGACATGATGAACCTTTAAATACGATAATTTTCGCCGATTGTAGCAAATCCTTGCCATTATCCCTATTAGAAGTAAGCGTCATTTTCCTTTTCTTATCTCTTTAGATGCAAAAAATCCAGCGTACTTTGCGATACGCTGGATTATCATAGGAAAGTTAAAGATTAATAACTAATGTCGATTATAGGTAGTAACGTGCACCTAGCATCCACTTATTATCTTCTTTATTATTGTAGTCGTTACCTAAATCAAATTGGTAACCAGTAAAGCCAACGAACTTCTTAGTGAAATTGTATTCTGCTTGAATTGCCGAAGTGCTATAAACCGTTTTACTTGCGTCATTATCAACCACAGATTCATAGTTCACACTTAGGTTTAAACTGTTATCTAATGCGTAAGCAAACAACGCTTCGTATGCTGAGCCGTCTTCGATAAGATTGCCATTCACATCGCTATTCATGTTTTCATTCATTGCATATACACCTGCAACGTATAAACCAGAACCATAGCTACCGTAAGTACCACTGATCACGTGAGATTCTGAGGTTTCTGATTTAGTACCTACCGAGCCATAAGTTACATCACCCGTGTTATACGCGTAGTTTGCAGAGAAGCCAGCAACACTGTAGTTCAATGCGATTTGTGCACGGTTACCATAGTCATTTTCAACTTTTGCATCCCAATCATTTGAGATCGTATCAGATTTACGACCCTGCCAGCCCGCAGCAACGCCTAACTTACCCGCATCACCAAACTCAAACATTTTGCCGTAGCTCAGCATCTCTTCTGCACGACCCGTACCTAAATTACCGTGATCTTCATAGATAAAGTCATTGGCAAAGGCGATTGGCATATCAGCAACACCTGCAACACTGTAATAAGGTGCCCATTGTGTACCAGCAACCATGCGACCAAAGTCATTGTGCGTTACACCAATGTAGCCTAAACGAGTGGTAAATGCGTTCTCGCCACCATCTAAGTAATTAAGTGCCCACTCACCTTTTGCATCAGCAACAAAGCCATTACCCAAGTCATGCGTCGCATTAAAGTTTAAACGTGGAGAAACTGCAGTTAAACCAGTATCACCTTCATCAGAACCTTCTAAAGCAACCGATACGTGACCGCCAATATCAAAAGTAGTGCCATCTTCATTGTATAACTCAACAGCAACTGCATTTGAAGACGCTGCGATAACAGCCAGAGCAAGTAATTTTTTATTCATTTCAATTTCCATTTAAAAGTAGTCTTTTATGCTTTTTATACATAAAAGATCCAAACGACCAACAATTGAAATGAAGATAAACAGTTTTAAAACACAAGTAGAGTAAATCGTTAACAAAAGATCAAATAGAAAATAAATTTTATATAAAAGCACTTGATATGCATACGATATTTTTTTGTTTATCAAATGTATCTAAATGTTTTATTGATGTTTTTTTATCTATATCGAACAATTTAAATTTGGATAAAATGTATAGAAACGGACCAATCAGAGCAATAAAAAGCCAAACAGTCTATTTAAATAAAAATAGGGGTTTACAAGGAAAGCCATTCCCCCTATTATACGCGGCATTGGAGGGATGGCTGAGTGGTCGAAAGCACCGGTCTTGAAAACCGGCAACCGTTAATAGCGGTTCTAGGGTTCAAATCCCTATCCCTCCACCAAATTAAAAGATTAAACCGCTGTTTTTACAGCGGTTTTTTTATATCTGTACTATCGAAAATCGCCTTGCACAGAAAGGTGGCACAGATGTACTTATTAAGACTTCCAAATAGCGTGTACTATACTCGTATCGCTACTCCACTTTCACTCCGTGAAAGTGGTTATCCTAACGAACTAAAATTCTCCCTACTTACTCGTGAGCGTAAAACCGCTTATCGTCGAAATGTTGAGCAAGTTCAATTACTTCATGCGTTGTTTGAGAAAGCCATTGCGCTCTCTTTAACGATTATCGAATTTAAAACTGAACTGGCTCAGTCGATTAACGCCCTACGAGCGGCTTATAACGCACAACCTGAGACTCAAACCAAAGCCCCTAAGCTTGTGGTAGACCCTTCACCAAAAATAAAAATCGCCACTACCCCCTCACCTGGTATTACTACAAATACGCTCACTGAATTTATTCAATCTAAGCAATTAGAAGGTGTCACACAACTCACCCTTAATCAGTTAGAGCAACGATGTAATGATTTTTTAGGCTATCTAAAAGAATTAAATACAGATAAGCCCACCAATAGTATTGCAATGCACTATCGAGACCGATTACTCAAACGAAAATTAAGCAGCAAAACTTTAAAAGACTACATTGCGGCAAATAGACAGTTTTTTAATTGGTGTTTAGCTCATGAGCTTATTACGGCTAATCCATTTGCTGTCGTCAAAACATCCTCTAAAAATGCAAAGAGTGCTCAAGAGCAACGACAACGTTGGAAAACTGAGGATTTACAGAAATTATTCTCAAACGACGCTTATCGCAAACAAAACACGGATTTTAAATGGATAACCTTATTGATGCTTTATCAAGGTTGCAGGCCGTCAGAAGCTTGTCAGCTTCAAGTTCGGGATATCAAGCAAGGCGAACTACCTTGCATCCAGTTCTCGGACTCTGGTGACGCTCAGAAGCTGAAAAACCAGTTATCCAATCGAACCGTGCCCATTCATCAAACATTGTTAGATATGGGCTTCTTAGCCTTTGTGAAAGCTCGCGAGCGAGCAAAAGAGACACAGCTCTTTAATGTAAAGCCTCGCGGTGCAGATAATGATTGGTCAAAGGATTATAGAAAGACCTTCGGCAATATTCTTAATGACGTGGGCTTTAAAGCGGGACAACGAGCTACCGCCTATTCATTCCGTCATACCTTTATTGATGAGTTAAAACGAGCGAATGTCGAAGAGCATGTGGTTTCTGAAATTGTAGGCCATAAACATCAAAACATGACCTACGGTAGATATGGTAAACGACTGGAGCCAGAGCAGCTTGTAGAGGCCGTAAATCTATTTCGTTTAGACGACATAGATATCAGCTTAAGTGCATAAATGATATTGGGGACAACCTCGAAATAGGCGTTCACTGAAAGTGTGACGACAATGCAACCCGCTGCGCTATCGTCACACTTTTGCTACGCAAAAGATGCACGATATCTGCGGGCAAGAGGAGTGCCTCTTGACTCCCAGCCCACGAAGGTGGGCAGATAGCGTTTTCTAACTCGCTTTTGCCCCAAAATTAGTTAGTGTGAGATTGAGCTTAAATTCAAGTTCTGCAAAGAGGCTTACTAGTTTATGCCTAGAACTCTAAGTAGGCAGCATAATTTACTATGCCACTACAATCCATTTATTAGTAATGTTTGCTCCAAACAAAACATACCTAACTTTAAACACTTATCCTAATATAAATATCATAACAAATCAGGTCGCTTTATTGAGGTTGCTCTAACGTATGATTTTTCCATTTATCTAGAATAAAATCAGCCAATTCCTTACTACGAAATAACAATGACGGGTGATTATCACTAACTCGCTTCATAATATAGACCTGCCCGTTACCACGTAAAATAACATATTCCTTATCATTCATAGTAATCAAGCCATTTTCAATATTAGAAAGAGTAATACTTCCTTTGCTAATCTCACTAAGAACAGGATTTGAGTTCCAATTATTTGATTTATCATCAAGATGATGATAACTATTTTCCTTGATATTCATACCAGTTAAAGGAAAACTATCAACCCCTAACAATTGGTTAGTAATCAACTCCGTTGAACTTGGTTTCAAGTACATTTGAAGATCACCATCAATAGATGTAGCTAAGGCAAACTTATTATCTATAAAAATAAAGTCATCTTGCATTTCAGAACGACAAATTCCTGCGGTATAAGCAACCTCACAGCCCTCTCCATTATCTGGAAATGTCATAAAAAAAGAATTCGGATTAAATTTATCAAACATTAATTCAAATAAGTTACCCTCAATAGAAACCGTATTTTTCTTGATATCAAACTGCCAATTTGCTAGCTCACCATCTCGCGTTCTCCAAAAATCATTAAAACTCATCGATGTATATTTAGTATTATCTAAAAATTCATTCAGTGTTGGTTGCATTGGCACTGTTGACGCTAGACCTGTATCAGATAAGTAAATATTTAAACTATCAAGATCTTCATCTTTATTTACCAAGGTATCAATCTCGTCCTTAATCGTTTTAATTTGTTTATCAAAAATATCGCTTCCCAAATCTTTATTTAATTCACCTACCACACTACGAGCAAAAAGATGCACTTTTTTAGCTTCTGGGTTAGAGGCCTTTAGTGCGATGTAATCTTGACTTAATACTTCAACATCATAACCGAGCTCTGTGGCTAATTCTTGAAGTGTTTTGTTTTGTGCCTTTGCAATAGTAGTAAATGGCGTAATTACTGATCCACTACCATTAGCTACAAGCCTAAAGCTTTGATCTATCGTACCGCCTTTGTCACTATCACGTGTTTTACCTACAATTGCTTCAACAATAATATCAAAATCTCTATCTTTAACTGGTATGCCAATAACACCAGACTCATTTGTTAATTGCTTTAATTTCTCATCATCCTCTGGTATGCCGTTCCCATTACGATCAATGTAAACTTCAGCATCAACTAAATAGCCATCGATAGCTTTAAGAAAATGAGTGTCAGAATTTGAATTATTAGATTTATTTGATTCATTACAGCCAGTTAACAGAGCGGCTACTAAAAACATACATACTGTTAATTTCGAGCGTGTC
This sequence comes from Aliivibrio finisterrensis, assembly GCF_008933155.1. Classification (GTDB taxonomy): domain Bacteria; phylum Pseudomonadota; class Gammaproteobacteria; order Enterobacterales; family Vibrionaceae; genus Aliivibrio; species Aliivibrio finisterrensis. Next base: position 55,513 of record NZ_WBVP01000020.1, read on the forward strand.
ATACAGATTCTCGCGTTTTAATTATCTAAATGAAAAGGGGAATGTACTCGAAATAGACAGAGTGCGGATCAGTAAAAATTACTAGGTTTGATTATAATTCAAACCGAAAAGCACTATTTGCGAATAACTTGATTGCATCTTAAACAATTGCATTATCGTAATGGTATTTCAGAAAAAATAATTGTAACGATAACTATAAATGGTTATAGTTTGCGCCGCATTATCAGCCTACGGGCAGTATTTATTAAAATAAATAAGTAGATCCTAGTGAATAGCACTTCTTTTCTTTATGGCTTACGCTATATCATTACATTTATCTTGCTATATCAATTTTCTCTACTATTTTTAGTAGATCCACATGCCTCTGCGTTAAGTACCTTTTTTCCTGCTCCTGCCTTTATATTAGCCATTAGTTTTGTTCAAGGTTTGAAGGTATTGCCGCTTATTTATATTTGTGCCACTTTAGCTAGTTTTTTTGATGTTCCTCCTTGGGAGTTAACATCGTTCAATTGGTTACATATTTTACGTCAAACCTTAACTTATGGCTTGTCTGGTATCGTATTAAAATGGTTATTAGGTTCTAAAATATTCTGTATTATTCACGTAAAAACACTTTGGTCTTTTATCATCACGTGTCTAGTCTCAACATTAATTTCTAGTATGCTTGCATCTGCTCTCTTTTATCATTATGGATTTATCAACTGGCAAAATATTCATAAACTCTTTATATCCTTTTTTATCGGTGATTTCACGGGGTTATTAATGTTTACTCTCCTCGCTTTTTGGCTAGAGTATACTGCTTATAATCGGAATGTAAGGATGCAATTTCTACTCCTAAAACGTAGCGTGCACTCTTTAATACTAGTGCATTGTTTTCTTGCTATTTCACTTAGTGCAGGGCTTTTTATCTTAGTAACTTTAAAGCCTGAGCTTGCTACGTATCACTATTTGCTTCTTCTTCCTGTCACATTAATCTCAGCCAAGTATGGTCTAAAATCAGGGATAACTACCGCATTTATTGTTAACTTATTCGTTGCATTTATTTTCATCTACACTGAAACAACAATATATACAGTAACTGAGATACAAACGTTATTTGCAGTTATTGCATTTATTGCTCTGTTACTCGGGACTTATTACGATAATCAAAAAATATCAAATGAGCGTTTACGTAATAGTGAAATGATGTTGGCAAACTTGGCGCAAAAGTCATCATTAAGTGAACTAGGCTCAACCATTGCACACGAAGTTGCCTCACCTCTACAAGCCGCATTAACCACTAGTCAGCTATCTATCGACCTGCTAAAAAAAGGAAAGGATGTTAGTCGAAGCTTACTACTAGAACTTAATCAAGATGTCGAATTTGCTTTAAGTAAAGCGGTGCAAATTCACCATCGAATTTACAAAGGTACACTTGCAAAGGAAGCTCTTTATATTGAGGAAATAATATTATCAAGTTGCGTTAATGACGCTCTACGTTTATTGAGTGAAGCATATACGAATAATCAAGTTCAATTCAAAGGTATCGATAGTCTCTTTAACGTAACCATAAAAGCCGACCGCCTTTGCATGATGCAAGTCTTCATTAATTTAATTAAAAACGCTATTCAAGCAGATGCTACTTATGTTGAAATTTCAGCTCGAACAAGTCATGGATATGTAGAGATAAATATAACTAATGATGGTAAAGATATTGACAATGTTGTCGCTGACCGTATTTTTGATAGCTTATTTACCACAAAAAAAGATGGCTTTGGATTAGGCTTATCGGTTTGTCGAACAATGTTAGAAGGCTTTGGTGGAAAAATAAATTTAATACACAAAGAAAAAACACACCATAAAACAGGTGCAACATTCCAACTATATTTACCTACAGTTAACACATTATCATGACCGTATATTTTATTGATGACGACCCACTATTATTAAAAGCAATGACACGATTATTTCTTATTAATAACCTAAATTGCAAAGGATTTTCCTCTGCAACGGCATTTTTAGAAAGCATTAAAGTAACTTATGAACCTGCATGTATTATACTCGATCTACGCATGCCAGAAATGAGTGGATTAGAACTGCAAAATAAACTAGATGAAATAATGCCTCATTGGCCAATTATTTTTTTAACGGGTCATAGCCAAGTCCATATTGTGGTCGAAGCTATAAAAAAAGGGGCTATCGATTTTTTAGAAAAACCAATTGATAACCATATTTTACTAGAAACCATCAATACTGCATTAACTCGCAGTGGGTCCTTAATTGAGTTTTATCAAGAGAGGCACAAACTGACAAAAAGAGAATGTGTAATAGCTGATTGGCTTGCCTTTGGGTTCTCTTCTAAAGAGATTGCAATAGAATTAAATCTAGCTATTAAAACAGTCGAATACCATAGAGCTAATATTAAATCAAAAATAGATTTAAGCTTATTTAAGAAAAACCTAAAATTAATTTCGTAATACTTAAACTAGCTTCATTCAATCTGTCAGTTAAGTAACAATCATAGACTGAGCATTAAGCATTAAGCATTAAGCATTAAGCATTAAGCATTAATATTTGCACGAACCCCTTCCAACATAATGTTTTATCTGGATTTTATTTTTGTTACTTTTTGGCATTTTTCATTATAGATTTGCAAGCTCAATCAATTCCCTCAACTATTCCTGACCAAGATTTGTGGCTGATACACTCAAATAATGGTAGTAACCATTCATCCACATTTTTGGCTGCTTTAAAAAGTGATACTGAAGGTAATATTTGGAGTGCGATACTACGCCTTATGATTGGTGACAAACCTCCAAAACCAATTGATCCAAAATTGAAGAATCAAATGCATATTTGTTTTCATCTGGTTCAATTACATTTGCTATAGAGCCATGGATTAACGACGCTGGTTTATCTGTAGATGGGATGTGGACTCGGAGAATCCCATCTTTACTTTTTACCGTAAACGTCCGTGATAATATATATTTACTAACCTCAAAGATAAACGTAACATTTCCAATATCATGATAATATTTCGATAATTGGTTTTTAAGCTCAGGTGTATTCTCATTAAACCATTTATTTAAATCATTAATAGCCCGTAAAACTATATTTGCACTTTCAATTTCATTTATCCCTAAGCCTCCACTGCTAATACCACCTCCAGGTCCGAAATATATAGACCTATTTATTTTAACTGGTGAGTTAATATTGTTGCTACGTAATAACTGTCTATCTGATTCAGTCACATCTCTAGAAAGGTCAATAGCTCTATTTATACGATACGGCTCAATTAAATTAGGCCAATTATTTTTTACCGTTAATAACACATCTTCACGAACCCATGAACGATGGTCATAAACGCCAATTATATATGCGCAATCATAAGTAAAAAATACAAAGAGAATTTCTTTATTTCCTTTTATCAACCCTTTATTTTTACCTTTCTCAATAAATTGTGTCCCTAAGTGTAAATGATGAACTCCCCAGTCAATAAGCATTCCATCCACATGTACATCGACATTATTTTGTTGCCTACTTCCACGGGGAGACAAATCTTTACCTTTCTTAATCTCAGAGATAATTTGGTTATACCCTTCAATATAATCTTTTGGGCAAACAAAACCTTTCGCTACTTTGACGTTTCTTGATGTAGGAGTAATCAAATGTCTCGTAATAGTAAACACTTGAGCTAAAGATGGAAGAGGGTCATTCTCTGCTTTAGCTCTATGCCCTAAACGAGTAATTGTATTTACACTCCAATCAAGGACATCTTTTTCAAAATTGTATTTCATATTGTCCTTTGCAATTTTTAACTCCTGCATAACACGTACTAAGTACCTAAAAAGAAGTTATCGGGAATTTAAGCCCTATCATTTCATATAATATCAATCACTTAAATATTGATAACTTTTCAGTTAGTACTTACCAAGCAATTATACTTAATTTTGACGCCTTAAAACGAGAAACACTCGACAACCTGATATACCGAATGTAGTAAATCGTGCTGAAGAATTTGTATGTTTATTCTACACTTGTACAACTACGACTTTTAATAAATCGATATAACGAATACCCTATGAGAGTAGATATCACGCACGCAAAGATAGAGAACCAAGTTGAAAATACAAATGAAATTTCAGGAAAATCCTCTCTTGGATATCTTCTTTGAAGATCTCCCACAGACTGCTTATTAATTAAATAACTAATATCGGCTTTCATAACCAAAAACAGTTCGTCAGACACAACTTGTTCATAACTATCTTTTAAATTGCTATCCAACTGAGCTGTATAGAAGTAATTTTCTTTTGCTTTTAAGCAATATTTCTCAGTATTCGTAGGATCAAGTTCGTGTGAAGCCATACATGCATCAATCAAATCCAAAACATACTGATTATGTATTTTTTCTTGTTGTTCACTCACATTTGCATAATTCTCTGAGTTACTATTAGCTACTTTATTTACAAGGTATAAAGATACAAACTGTGATGAAAATGCAAGAGATACTGTTATAACCGTTACGGTAATGAAAGTTAACAGTTTTGAATTAGCAACCACTGATAACAGAGCTTCAAGCCACTTTTTTATTACCCAAAAATTCTTTTCAACAAGACTTAAATCTTCCATTTTATCCTCTTAAACATAAAATTTAATTATACGAATCTGATTAGTATACCTATACTCTAAATTTAAGGCACGATATAACCAATATGTGAAATGGCAGGTTTCGGGACATAGATTAGAACATTTGTTTGTTAGTAATGTTTGTTCCGAACAAACATTACTAACAAACAAACTTACCTAACATTGACCGATGGTTTCCCAAACATATAATACAAACAATCTGAATTTTCCTTAATTGACCCATAAAAACACAAACATCAGATAAATAATCGGATTTCCTTGACGGTTAACCATTTTGTCGCTATTAATATGTACCAGACATACGGTTAAATCGATTTTTGAGAAAAATAGATAACCCATTGTAATTACAGCACTTTTAGTTGATAGGTGTAGCATTCAAATCCCTATCCCTCCACCAAATTAAAAGATTAAACCGCTTTTTTTACAGCGGTTTTTTTGTATCTGTACTATCGAAAATCACCTTGCACAGAAAGGTGGCACAGATGTACTTATTAAGACTTCCAAATAGCGTGTACTATACTCGTATCGCTACTCCACTTTCACTCCGTGAAAGTGGTTATCCTAACGAACTAAAATTCTCCCTACTTACTCGTGAACGTAAAACCGCTTATCGTCGAAATGTTGAGCAAGTTCAATTACTTCATGCGTTGTTTGAGAAAGCCATTGCGCTCTCTTTAACGATTATCGAATTTAAAACTGAACTGGCTCAGTCGATTAACGCCCTACGAGCTGCTTATAACGCACAACCTGAGACTCAAACCAAAGCCCCTAAGCTTGTGGTAGACCCTTCACCAAAAATAAAAATT
>NZ_WBVP01000021.1 GCF_008933155.1 Aliivibrio finisterrensis
GGTGATCGTTGTCATTGAAGCGTCAAAAATACAGTTCCTCCCCTTGTATTGACTATGTCGATCTCATCGTTATAGCGATAAAGGGGGAGAACCATTCTTTGTCGCTGTAACAACAGTGTTCGAAACTAGATACTATACGCTAGCGCTACCTAGACCGCTTCGCTCCTATAAGAGCAAAAAGCGAGGTCTCAGGGTTCAGGGTTCAGGAAGAGCAAAAAGAAACCGAACTCAGCTCTTGCTCTTCCTGAAACCTGCAAGCGAAGCGCCCTGAAACCTAGAATTTACTACACCAACCATACTCGCTGTTATCGTTTCTAATTAGCGCAGCGTATAGTCTCTAGCCCTCTTCAAATTAGCAACCACAGAGAACTCCCATGAAAAGTACCTTCGCCAGAACACTTTTACTTCTCGCTTCACTCCTAATCGCCAGTCAGGTATTTTCTTACCTTGCCGTATTCAACTATGCACTCTTACCTAGTTTGCAGCAATTCAACCGCATTTTAGCTTATGAAGTTCGTTTAATGTTGGCGGAAGATGTCACACTTGAAGATGGTAAAAATGTACAGCTAGGTCAGCCTTTACGTCGTCAGTTATTAGAACAACTAGGCGTAAGCATTCATGATGAACATGATCCTGAAATGAGAGAGTATTATCAGGCGAGCCCAGTTACATTTTTAAGTGAAGAGATGACCCAGGAGTTAGACTCACCAACAGAAGTGCGTTTGATACTAGGGGCGGATAGCTATGTTCTCTGGATGAAAACAGAAGCGATGGCTGATTTTTATATGCGAATACCGCTTTCCGAGTTACAAGAAGAAGACTTTGCACCGTTATTCAGAAACAGCCTATTTATCGCCTTATTAGTGATATTGGGTGGATGGGCATTTATTAAAATTCAAAATCGGCCATTAATGGCTCTGCAAACCGCCGCACGTAAAGTTGGTAAAGGAGAGATCCCAGAACCATTACCAGAAAAGGGTGCATCAGAAATTCAAGCGGTAACTCGTGCTTTTAACCAAATGTCAAAAGGGATCCAGCAGCTAGAGCAAGACAGAGCATTATTAATGGCTGGGGTGAGCCATGATATTCGTACTCCATTAACACGCATTCGTTTAGCAACCGAAATGATGTCACCTCAAGATGATTACTTAGCTGAAAGTATGATTAAAGACACAGAGGAGTGTAATGAAATCATCGGTCAGTTTATGGATTATCTTAAGCCAGTAGCAAGACAAGATTTTATTGATGTCGATATCAACACTATCGTTAATGAAGTGATTTTGGCTGAAGGGGGCTATGAGCGTGAGATTAAAACCAATCTAGTTGAGATACCTAAATCTCTTCACGGTAATGCGATAGCCATTAAACGAGTAGTGACTAACTTGGTAGTTAATGCGATTCGTTATGGTGGTGATTGGATTTCAGTGTCTACTCGTGTCTCTGCTGATCACAAAACAGCATGGATTATTATTGAAGATAATGGCTCGGGTATTGATGAATCCCAATTAGAATCGGTATTTGAACCATTTACTCGCGGTGATACGGCGCGAGGCAGCGAAGGAACCGGCTTAGGTTTGGCGATTGTTAAGCGAATTGTTGGTCAACACCAAGGTGCGGTAAGTTTGTCGAACCGTCGTGAAGGTGGCTTGAAAGTTCAGGTAGAGTTGCCGCTGGGGTAGAGCAGTGGCGAGGAAGAGCAAAAGCAAGTTCAGGTTTCAGGAAAAGAACTAGAGGCTATACGCTGCGCTAACTAGACCGCTTCGCTCCTATAAGAGCAAAAGCGAGGGTTCAGGTCTCAGGTTTCAGGAAACTCAAAAGCGAGTACACCTGAAACCTGCAAGCGCAGCGTCCTGAAACCTAAAACTCATCACATCAGCCATACTCGCTTTTATAGTTTATAGTTAGCGCAGCGTATAGCCTCTAGTTATTTCTCCTCAAACATAAAAAAGGCCGCAGACGATCATCATCTGCGGCCTTTCTGTTTTTTCTTAAGGACGAAGTCCGCCCTTAAGCGAAGTGTCCTTTAGCAACTTGTTGCATCCTGCTTTTCCTTCTCTTCCTTTAGCACTTCATTACTTGGAAGAATAATATTCAGAAGAATCGCCGTCACACCACCAGCGGTTACACCTGATGAGAAAATATTCTTAATCATCTCAGGCATGAACTGAAGGATCTCAGGCTTTTGAGCTAAACCAAGCCCCATAGAGAAAGACATTGCCATGATTAGGATTGCACGACGGTCTAGCTCAACACGAGAGATAATACGCACACCCGCAGCGGCAATCGTACCGAACATCACAATCGTTGCGCCACCAAGTACCGGTTCAGGAATGATTTGCACCATGCTTGCAACACCAGGGAATAGTCCAAGAATAACCAACATACCAGCAATAAAATAACCAACGTAACGGCTTGCAACGCCCGTTAATAAAATCACGCCGTTGTTTTGGCTGAAGGTTGAGTTAGGAAAACTGTTAAACACGGCAGCAATGGCAGAGTTAAGGCCATCAGCTAATACGCCACCTTTAATACGTTTGATGTATACCGGTCCTTTTACTGGCTGGCCTGATACTTCAGACGTTGCGGTAATATCGCCAATCGCTTCTAGTGCGGTAATTAAGAAGATCAGAACCAGAGGGATAAACAGAGACCAATCAAAGCCTAAGCCATATTGCATTGGAATAGGCAGCGCGATAAGTTCAGCATCGTGAGCCATATTGGTATTAAGCATACCCATTGCCCATGCAGCTAAAGTACCAACAGCCATCGCAATTACGATAGAGGCCATACGTAGGTAAGGGTTAGTTGCACGATTTAATACCACAATAATAAGTAAAACAGTGCCAGCAAGAGCCAATTTATCAAGGCTACCAAATGTACCTTCACCCATTGCAGAGTAACCGCCCCCCATAGAAACTAGGCCGACTTGAATAAGTGTTAAACCAATTAATGTCACAACGATACCAGACACTAATGGCGTTATAATTTTTTGTGCGTACTCAAGAACACGAGAAAGGAAAATTTCAGCAGTCGAAGCCACTAAGATAGTGCCGAAAATCGCAGCCATCATGGTCGGAACATCAGCACCACCCGCTTTAAGCGCCAGACCTGCACCAATGATTGGGCCTAAGAAGTTGAAGCTCGTACCTTGAACAGAAAGAAGACCAGAGCCAATTGGGCCAAAGGTTTTAATTTGAATAAAAGAAGAAATACCAGAAGCGAACAGAGACATACTAATGATGGTATTGGTTTCTGCAGCTGGAACACCAAGCGTCTGACAGATGATCAGAGATGGGGTAATAATCGCGACAAACATCGCCAATAAATGCTGAAGTGCAGCAAATAAAGTGTGCGGTAGCGGTGGACGCTCATCTAATTGATAAATCAGTTCAGATGGTTTTGTGGTGTTGTTTTTAACGGTCATGGCCGATATTCCTAATAGTATAACGTTGTCTTCAAAGCTCGCTGAATGGGAGTTTGAAGTGAGTAGGCGTCAATCTGTGATTGCTGTTAATCAGAACCTATCTCTATTGGGGTTGGTTGATTAAAATGAGTGGTTAATCAATTGGGACGGTATTCTATAGATAATTAAACGAAAAGCAATCGTTTGCTAAAATTTTTAAGAGCAGGGTGAAAGAAGAGGCGAGAATCGAGGAAGAGCAAAAAACGAGGATTCAGGTCTCAGGTTTCAGGAAGGGCAAGAGCAGGGTTCAAGGAGATCGTTGTGATATCTATAATCACAATGCAGTTCCTCTCCTTGTTCGAGAATGTTACTTGGCAGTAATTGTTAATATAAAAGACAGCATAACCAACCCCCCTCTGACTCCCCCTTGTGTTCACTATATCGATCTCATGGTTATAGCGATAAAGGGGGAGAACCATTCTTTGTCGTTGTACTAACAGCGTTTGAAACTAGAAGCTATACGCTGCGCTAACTAGATCGCTTCGCTTCTATAAGAGCAAAACGAGGGTTCAGGACTCAGGTTTCAGGAAGATCAAAAGCGAGCACCCCTGAATCCTGCAAGCAAAGCGTCCTGAAACCTAAAATATCACCACATCAGTCATACAGGCTTCTATCGTCTCTAGTTAGCGCAGCGTCTAGTCCCTAACTCCGCCCTGTTCGACAAATCGTATAAACATCAATTCTCTCAACCCCCGCTTTTCTCAACTGAACACACAAAAGATCAATCGTCGCTCCTGTTGTTACCACATCATCAACAATAGCGACATGCTTTTCAGTAATCGGTTTAGCCACTTTAAACGCACCAAGTAGGTTGGTTTGTCGAAACGATCTTGAGAGTCCTTGTTGAGGCCGAGTTGCCTTAATGCGCTTTAATATCTTGTTGTCACAGCGAGAAGTCATGTCGTTTACATTAAACTGTTGTGCAAGAGTCCAACCAAGATGGTCACTTTGGTTATATGAACGCCACCAAAAACGCTTCCAATGGAGAGGAACAGGAAGAATAAGCGGAGCGGGGTCCGAGATCTGTTTACTCAGCAATACTCCTAAATCTTGAGCTAACCAAAAATGTTGAGCATATTTAAGACGACCAACGTACTCACGTAAAGGCTCCGTATAATCACTAACACAAAACAAGCGGTCCCACTGTGGTGGATGGGTTAAGCACTCACCGCACACCTTTGTTTCATGTTCGGTTTGCAAGCCACATTGTCGACAACGCCGAACCTTAGGAATTAAGGCAATACACTTTTGACACCAAATCGTTTCTGAAGCAGGCATAGCTAAACGGCAATAGTCGCAATGGCTCGTACCTAATTTTTGCATTGACCTTCGCAGTAACCTGATGAACACTTAGCCCTCCTTATTTTTGAACACGAATAGGCAGTGTAGATGACAAGCTCTCTTTATTGGCAAACGGAAGGCGAAGGTTCCGATCTGGTTCTCATTCACGGATGGGGAATGAACGGAGCAGTGTGGCAACCTACGGTAGAGAAACTGCGCTCGCAATATCGAGTTCACTCCGTAGATTTATCAGGTTATGGACACAGTACCGAGCTTGGCAGTGCTGATTTTGATGAGATGGTGGCACAAGTATTAGATCAAGCACCAGCAAAAGCCGCGTGGCTTGGGTGGTCTCTTGGTGGTTTAATCGCAACCCAAGCGGCGTTAACGGCACCCGATCGAGTAAGTCAATTAATTACCGTAGCAAGCTCACCACGATTCTCTGCTGGAAAAGGATGGAGAGGAATTAAACCTGTGGTGTTATCTCAGTTTACAGAGCAGCTTAAAGATGACTTTACCCTAACGGTTGAGCGCTTTATGGCATTGCAAGCAATGGGAAGTCCAAACGCTAAACAAGACATAAAACAGGTAAAACGTGCGGTGTTTTCAAGACCATCACCAAATCAAGCGGCTTTAGCTACAGGTTTGGCGATTTTGGCCGATATAGATCTAAGAGAGTGTCTATCTCAATTAACGATGCCAGTATGTCGAATGTACGGCCGTTTAGATGGTTTAGTGCCCATTAAAGTTGCTCAAGATATGGATACCTTGCTCCCTCATTCAAGTAAGGTGGTATTTGAGCAAGCCTCACACGCGCCATTTATTTCGCACAGTGATGAGTTTATCGCTGAGCTGCGCTATTTTTTACAGCAACAATAGCGGTTTTGTCTTAGTTTATTACGCCTAGTTTTTCGATAAGGAAACGTTTTATGAACTTTTCAACTAACAGTATTAGCGTGCCGCTTATTGCACCTTCTGTTAACTTGCCAACAGAACAAGTAGCACGTGAAAATCGTGTTAAAAAGCCTGTTGTGGCAACGACAAAGATGAGTGAGACGACGTCTGAAAAAGCGATTAAAGGCGACGATAAACAACATAAACGGGATGCGTGGGAACCGTCAGAACACCCTGGTTATGATGTACTTGAAGAGAAAACAGAAAAAAAACCTCACATTGGCACTTTGTATGATGTAGACGATGATCTAGCAAAACTCGCTCGATTGTTGTCGTTAGATACGTATGCGCAAGGTGAGGGCACGGGGTACACCATGCGTTTCAATTTACCTAAAGAGCTACTAGAGAAACTGGCTGAGATGGGAAGAATGGTGCGCAGACGCAGTGTGATCAGTTTTCATTATGATAAAGCGGTAGTGCCGAATAACCCGTCGGATATATTGGCAGTGCTTTGAGGCTAGAGACTATACGCTGCGCTAACTAGATCGCTACGCTTCTATAAAAGCAAAAGCGAGGTTTCAGGTCTCCGGCTTCAGGAAGTTCAAAAGCGAGTATACCTGAAACCTGCAAGCGTAGCGTCCTGAAACCTAAGTTATCACCACGCCAGCTATACACGATCTTATAGTCTCTAGTCAGCGAAGCGTATAGTTGCTAGCTTCGCTTTCCATATTGCTACTTCTTCGCCTTCGCAAACGCCGCTGCAAATGCACCACCCATTGCTGCATTACCAACATCATTGCTTTGACGCTGTTGTCTTGTAGAAGAGGACGGTCTTGGTGAATGAGAACGTTCATTACGTTGCTGTGGTTTATTTGATTGACGCTGAGGGCGGTTATCTTCCCCAGGCTGATCATTCAAGCGCATAGAAAGGGCGATACGCTTACGTTGCACATCGATTTCCATCACCTTCACTTTCACGATATCACCCGCTTTAACCACTTCACGCGGATCAGAAACAAAGGTATCGCTCAGAGCAGAGATATGAACCAAACCATCTTGGTGAACACCGATATCAACAAAGGCACCAAAGTTCGCCACGTTAGACACCACACCTTCTAGAACCATGCCTAGCTCAAGATCCGACACCGTATTTACGCCATCAGCAAAGGTTGCTGTTTTGAACTCAGGACGAGGATCTCGGCCCGGCTTATCAAGCTCAGAAATAATGTCCGTTACCGTTGGTAAACCAAAATCCGCACTAATGTAATCGTTAGCAGCTACCGAGCGTAAGAACTCAGTGTTGCCAATAATCGCATCAATCGCTTTACCGTTTTTCTCAGCAATGGATTTCACAACAGGGTAAGCTTCAGGGTGAACGGCTGAGGCATCCAGTGGGTTTTTACCGTTCATTACACGTAAGAAACCAGCACATTGTTCAAACGCTTTAGGCCCTAAACGAGCTACTTTTTTCAGTGTGGTACGGTTTTCAAAGCGACCATTTTCATCGCGGTAATCTACGATGTTTTGCGCGATTGTCGTCGATAAACCAGCAACTCGCGTTAATAATGCAGAAGAAGCGGTATTTACATCGACACCTACGGCGTTTACACAGTCTTCAATTACCGCATCTAACTTTTTCGCTAATTGGCTTTGGCTAACATCGTGTTGATATTGGCCAACACCAATCGCTTTCGGGTCAATTTTTACGAGCTCTGCCAGTGGATCTTGCAAGCGACGAGCGATAGAGACTGCGCCACGGATCGATACATCTAAATCTGGGAACTCTTTTGCTGCCAATTCAGAAGCCGAATACACCGATGCCCCCGCTTCACTTACGATGATTTTTGCCGTTGATAGACCAGCGTCTTTAAGCAGATTACCAACAAACGCATCGGTTTCGCGTGAAGCCGTACCATTACCAATTGCAATCAAATCCACGTTGTGTTTTTTAATTAATGTTTCAATTGTGTGTGCAGACTTCGCAATTTGGTTGTGAGGTTGGTTAGGGTAGATAGTATCTGTTGCTAATACCTTACCTGTTGCATCTACAACGGCGACTTTGGTACCAGTACGTAAACCCGGATCTAAACCTAATGTTGTTTTAAGGCCAGCAGGTGCAGCCATTAATAAGTCTTTAAGGTTAGTGGCAAAAACATCGATCGCTTCGTTTTCAGAACGCTCTTTTAATGCGCCCATTAACTCGGTTTCCATGTGCATTAAAATCTTAATGCGCCATGCCCAGCTGATCACTTGCTTACGCCACAAATCTGCAGGTTGAGAACCTAGGGTAATGCCATAATGATTAGCGATGATGATTTCACAGTAAGAACCACGAACGCCTTCTTCTTGATTCGGATCTGCGTTAATTGAAAGCTGTAAGAAGCCTTCGTTACGACCACGAAGCATCGCAAGCGCACGGTGAGAAGGGACACGGGTTAGCTTCTCATTATGCTCAAAGTAATCTTTAAACTTCTCACCAGCGTGCTCTTGGCCATCGACCATTTTAGAGCTTAATTCCGCATTTGTGGTTAAGTAGTTACGTACTTTTTCAAGTAAGTTAGCGTCTTCAGCAATACGCTCCATCAAGATGGCACGAGCACCATCCAATACGGATTTGGTATCAGCAAATCCGTTATCGGCATCAAGGTACGATTGAGCAGCATCTTCTGGGGTATTTTCAGGTTGTGTCCACAGTAAGTCTGCTAGTGGTTCAATACCGGCTTCAATCGCGATTTGGCCTTTCGTGCGACGCTTGCGTTTGAAAGGTAAATAGAGATCTTCAAGGCGTGTTTTACTGTCGGCATCTAAAATCTCACGCTCTAATTCAGGCGTCAGTTTGTCTTGTTCTTTGATCGATTTTAAAATTGACTGACGACGATCATCTAATTCACGTAGGTAAGTTAAACGCGTATCAAGGGTACGAAGTTGAGTATCGTCCAAACCTTCAGTTACTTCTTTACGGTAACGCGCAATAAATGGGATGGTGCTGCCTTCGTCAATCAATTGAACGGCTGCTGCAACTTGTTGAGGGCGAACGTTAAGTTCTTTAGCAATTATATTTATTATCATTTTGATTCTTTTTTAATTAAAAATTATTGGATAGAAGCAAAGAGCAGGGTTCAGATCGGTCGCAAGCTCCCTTGCAGGGTTCAGAGGAGGTCGTGGTAGTTCAAGCGATCACAATACAGTTCCTCCCCTTGTTCATAAATGCTGATTGGTAGCAAATGTCTATCTAAGGGGAGGCTAGGAGGGGTTGCTAGTGATAATGTTTAGTTTATCTTAATCACTAGAGTATGGTGTCACCAACCCCCTCTAACTCCCCCTTATATTAACAATGCCACTTTCATAACCTTAGAGATAAAGGGGGGAGAACCTTCTTTGGTCGCTGTAATTTCAACGATCACTATTTCGCTCTTCCTGAATCCTTAAGGACGAAGTCCGCCCTTAAGCGAAGCGCCCTTCAGCAACTTGTTGCGTCCTGCTCCTAGTACCTAATCGAATTCACAAACCACTCTTTATCCCCTTCAGGCGTCTTCACAATCGCTTCTTCATCGACTTCCTTTTTGATCAGCGCACGCGCCATAGGGGAATCAATCGAGATGTAATCGTGACGGCCAAAAATTTCATCTGGGCCGACAATGCGAAAAGAGAGGGTATCGCCTTGTTCGTTTTCAATTTCAACGAACGCACCGAAAAAGATTTTGCCATCTTGTTGAGGGGAATAATCGACCACTTTTACTTGGTCTAAACGCTTACGCAAATAGCGCACACGGCGGTCTATTTCACGCAGGCGTTTTTTGTTGTATTGATAATCCGCGTTTTCACTGCGATCACCTAAACTCGCCGCCCAAGTCACCTTTTTAGTGACTTCTGGGCGCTCTTCCTTCCATAGAAACGTGAGTTCATCTTGTAGCTTATTGAATCCCTCACGGGTAATTAAATTGGTTTTCATCTATCTTCCTTGAAAGGCATGCATATTTGCTGCTAATCGTAGCGAATGCCTTTCTTAATGCTTGGATCTTCCATGGTTTTAAAACGCTTATGTAGCCACATCCATTGTGGAATACAGCGTAAAATGACACGTTCTATTGCTTGGTTCATTACTGTTGCGACGCCAACGGGATCTTTCTTCGGAAACTGCTCACTAATGTCATTATCAATTTGTAGGTGATAATTATTGTAAGTCCTAAATCCAGAAGCCGTAACGACAGCACATTTACTTGCGCTGATCAAAATGTCAGAGCCGACGGTGGTACAAGCATCAGGTACTGCAAAGAAAGGCACAAATACGGAGTTTTTACGGTTGTAATCGTGATCAGGCAAATACCATAAACGCTCGCCTTTTCGTAATATACGCAGCATGCCTTTTACGTCTTTTCTGTCCACCATATGATGACCAAAGCGAGTACGGCCCCAATATTGAATGAAATCATACGCAGGGTTAGTATGCGGACGATAAACACCATAACCCGGTGCAAATAGAGAGAAGGCACGTGCAGTTAACTCAAGGTTTAATGCGTGTACACAGACAACAAGTACGCCTCGTCCTTGTGCTTCAAGATCAAGCATATGTTGTTTATTCTCAAAACTAAAATGCTTTTCAATACGCCAATTTGGCCAGACCCATGCGATTGCCGTTTCAAAAATGGCTAATCCTGAGTTTTTAAAATTCTCAATAACAATGGCTTCACGCTCTGACGATGCCATTTCTGGGAAAGCGAGTTCTAAATTTCGGCGTGCCACATGAGTTCGGGATTTACCTAACTTTAAACCTAATAATCCAATCGCTCGACCAAGTTTATTGGTTGCCTTGTAAGGAAGAAGAGTAACAGTAGCGAACAATAAACCAAACCCAAACCAAACACCCCAATATTTAGGGTGAAGCAGGGCGGTAGAAAATTGCGGAGCTGGGTACTTTGACATCGTAAACCTATTTAAATCAAGCTATCGGATTTGAGCACTAAGCAGCGCCCAATATTCATTAAAATTAGCGGTCGGTTGGTATTTAAAATCAGAGCGCACAAAGCGACAGAAACTGCCTTCCACTTGCCCAACAAGCTGTGCTGCCAAAATGGCTTCATCAACAGGAAACGCTTTACCTTCACGTAGCATACGCTCACGAAGGGTCTGCTTAAACTGCAGTTCAATACGTTCAAATAACTGACTGATACGCTCACGAAGGCGCTCATTTTCAAACATCAACGCGTGACCCGTCATAATACGAGTTAACCCCGGATTACGCTCTGCAAAGGCCAGCAGCAGTTTTAATAATAGTTCAATGCGTTTTAAGGTATCTTTTTCATCTTCAATAATTCGATTAATACGAGAAAATAAAGACTCTTCAATAAACTCAATCAAGCCTTCAAACATTTTTGCTTTGCTTGGAAAGTGGCGATATAACGCTGCTTCAGAGACACCCACTTGTTTGGCAAGTTTCGCGGTAGTAATGCGTGAAGCACCTTCGTTAGATTCCAGCATTTCTGCTAGCGCTTGTAATATTTCATCACGACGATTTGTTTTTTTTGTTGTCGTCATTGTGGTTCCTTTGTCTTTTTTATTTGATGGTTCTGAAACTAGAAACTAGAAACTAGAAACTAGAAACTAGACCGCTTCGCTCCTATAAGAGCAAAACAGGTTTCAGTTTTCAGGGGCACTGGCTCTTGCTTCTATAGTTTCTAGTTAGCGTAGCGTATAGTTTCTAGTGCTTTTCTTGAACCCTGAAACCTAAGTGTCCTGAATTCTGCTTTTATAGTCTCTCAACTATCTCCAACATAATCGTCTTACCCAACTCTGACTTCGAGCTCAACGGTAAAGCTTTATCGCCACCTTTCCAATATAGATGGAGGGCATTGTCATTACTATTAAAGCCTTGTCCTTGAATTGAGACATCGTTCGCGCAGATCATATCTAGATTTTTACGCTCTAATTTACCACGAGCATGCTTCTCTACATCTTGTGTTTCTGCTGCAAAGCCAACCGTAAATGGGCGTTGCTCAATCATAGCAGCCACAGAAGCCACGATATCAGGATTTTTCACCATGGAGAGAGTCATGCCATCTTCATCGGCAGTTTTCTTCATTTTTTGCGTCGCCATTTGACGTGGTCTGAAATCAGCCACTGCAGCACAGGCAACAAAAATAGAGTGAGACGCCGCATTATTCATTACCGCTGTATGCATTTGCTCGGCACTTTCAATATTAATGCGCTTCACGTTATCGGGTGTCGCAAGGTTCACAGGGCCGCTTACTAACGTCACATCGGCACCTAATTGCGCAGCAGCTTGTGCAATCGCAAACCCCATTTTTCCTGAGCTGTGGTTTGAAATATAGCGAACCGGGTCAAGCGCTTCACGAGTCGGCCCTGCAGTAATTAACAGAGAGTGGCCATAAAGCGGCTTATCTTCATCCTTTTGAAAGAAGTCTTCACATAAATGAACTAACTCCATCGGCTCAAGCATCCGACCCATACCCACATCACCACACGCTTGTTGGCCCGCTGCCGGTCCCCAAATACGCATACCACGACGAGTTAATGTCGCAATGTTCTCTTGTGTGGCGATATTAGCGTACATTTGTTGGTTCATCGCAGGAGACACCGCAATCGGAGAATTGGTCGCTAATACTAATGTGCTTAATAAATCATTACCCATTCCCGCCGCCATGCGAGCGATTAAATCTGCCGTAGCTGGAGCAAGTAATACGATGTCAGCCCATTTAGCTAACTCAATGTGTCCCATTGATGCTTCAGCCGCAGGGTCCAATAAACTGTCGGCGACTGGGTGGCCAGAGACCGCTTGCATGGTTAATGGGGTAATAAACTCTTTAGCCGCCGTTGTCATGACAACACGTACTTCTGCGCCTCGCTCAATAAGCCGACGAGTTAGCTCGGCACATTTATACGCTGCAATGCCGCCGCTGATACCAAGAAGAATGCGTTTTCCTGAAAGAGATGCCATGACACTAATAACCTTAATAAGAGATTCATCGTAATGCGCTAACCATAGCATAATTTTTTTTCAGAGTGATGCACTTCAATCTCTTCAAGTAAGTAAATGAGCAAAAACATAATTGCAATCAAGCTTTGAACCAAGTCGAAGGGCGCTCAATCAAAAGGGCAGTCATTATTTATTGTGCGTAGGCTGTATAAATAGTATTCACCCAACGAGTTATTTATGTCTTTAATGAATCTACCAGAGGAATCTCGCCCAAGAGAGAAATTACTCGCTCTAGGGCCAAAGTCATTAACCGATGCTGAGCTACTGGCGATTTTTCTTCGCACCGGCATTCGGGGGATGAATGCAATCGAGTTGGCAGATAAACTATTAAAAGAGTTTGGGTCGTTAAGAAGGCTACTCAGTTCCAATGAAGGGGAGTTTTGCAGCCATAAAGGGTTGGGCACGGCAAAGTTTGCTCAACTGCAAGCCGTTGTGGAGATGACGGAGCGCTATTTATTTGAAACTATGGAAAAAGAAGACGCACTCACCAGCCCTGAACATACAAAACGTTATCTCACGAAAATGTTAAGAGACAGACACAGAGAAGCGTTTTATGTTTTGTTCTTAGATAATCAACATCGAGTGCTAAAAGGGGAGGTGTTATTTGAAGGAACAATCGACGCGGCAGCGGTATATCCGAGAGAAGTTGTAAAAAGATCGATAGATTATAATGCAGCCGCCATCATTTTAGCGCATAATCACCCTTCCGGCGTCGCCGAGCCAAGTCAAGCCGACAGAAGAATTACAAAACGTATTTCAGATGCGGTAGAATTGGTAGATATCCGAGTCCTTGATCATTTTGTGATCGGTGATGGAGAAATAGTCTCTTTTGCCGAAAGGGGCTGGATTTGAGTGTTTTTTTTACCGATTGAATAAAAAAAACACAAAAAACAGTAAAAAGGATCCCTTTGGGTCTTGAGCAATGCGCATTCAGTTAGTATAATGCGCGACCTTTGATAGCCTTGAATTAGTTATTTCATTTGAAATATCTAGTGGTTTTTTGCCACCAAGGTGATATCGAGCTGAAACGATTTGGAGAAGACAGCAATGTCCCGAGTATGCCAAGTAACTGGTAAGCGTCCTGCAGTTGGTAACAACCGCTCACACGCAAAAAATGCCACCAAGCGTCGTTTTCTGCCGAACCTACAAACTCATCGTTTCTGGGTAGAAAGCGAAAAACGCTTCGTTAAACTTCGTCTTACCGCTAAAGGTATGCGTATCATTGATAAGAAAGGTATTGATACCGTTCTTGCAGATATGCGTGCTCGTGGCGAGAACGTTTAAGAGGAATCTGAAAAATGGCTAAAGGCGCACGTGAGAAAATCAAGTTAGTATCAACTGCTAACACTGGTCACTTCTACACAACAGATAAGAACAAACGTAACATGCCTGGCAAAATGGAGATCAAAAAATTTGATCCTGTTGTACGTCAGCACGTTCTTTACAAAGAAGCTAAAATCAAGTAATTCGATTACTGATTGCAACTTTGATAATATTGAAAACCCAGCCTTGTTGCTGGGTTTTTTTTTGCGCGGAAGAGCAGTAAAAGCAGGGTTCAGGACGCTTCGCTTGCAGGTTTCAGGAGTGCTTGCTTCTAGCTCCTCCCCTTTATCGGCATAGTTACTTGGCTGATAAAGTAAATATAAGGGGCTGGGAGGTGTTGCTAGTAAAGAACTAGCAACTATACGCAGTACTAACTAGATACTATAAAAGCGAGTATGGTAGGTGTTTTGAGTTCTAGGTTTCAGGGCGCTGCGCTTGCAGGTTTCAGGTATGCTCGCTTTTGCCTTTCCTGAAACCTGAGACCTGAATCCTTCGCTTTTTGCTTTTATAGGAGCGAAGCGATCTAGTTAGCGAAGCGTATAGCCTCTAGTTTCAAATATAATACGCTAAAATTACAACGATCACCTCTGAACCCTGAAGGGAGCTTGCGAACGATCTGAACTCTGCTTTTAAAAAAGGATTTAAAATGAAAAGACCATCACGCCGCAAATACAACAACATGTTGATCATCTTTGTATTACTCTTTATTGGCATACTACAAGCCCCTCAGCTAATCAAAACCTACTTACTTGAACCAGAACAACAAGTAGAAACGATAACAGGCGTACAGCCTTTATTTGAAGGTGTTAACGCCATCCAAAAAATGCACTTTGCAGATTATGATCTTGCTTCCGATACGTCAAAAACAGATAGTCAATTGATTGAACGTTGGTTTACTCTTGAAGGCACCGTACTAAATGAAGAATCATTGAAAGTACTCAAAACCAAATTACCTGCACCAAGCACAGTAGAAGTATGGCTAGAAAATCAAGAAGAACCACAGCGTGTAACCATTTACCAAGCCCCGAATTTCTGGATGATGCAGAACTGGCAGGGGGAATGGATTGCTGTTAGTGCGGAAGAAGGGTATTTGTTTAGATAGAAGAGCTTGAGAGGGCTTCGCTTAAGGGCGGACTTCGTCCTGAAGGATTAAGGAGAGCAACATTAGAGTTCAGATAGCTGTGCTTGTAGAGTTTAGAGGCAGTTACTTCTAGCTCCTCCCCTTTATCAACATAGCATTAATCGTTTCGATTTAAGTGCGTGTGACAAATAACGAACACAGAAACTACGTGTGTTTAAACTCAATTTTAAAGTGAGAATAAATGAATAATATAAAATCTAGGCTAGGGGTTCTGTATCCTATCATAGCCGCATTTACTGTCTGTTTAGCGATTTTAACCATTTCTAGGCAGCTATTAGTTGTATGGCAATGGGATCGTGTTGCCGATACCGATGGATTCTTAGACGTAGCCATTAGTGGTTTACGCATTGATATATCGTCTCTTTGCTACCTATTTATTTTACCAGGACTGCTTTCTGCGCTTGTATCGAGCGATACCGTAGTAGGAAAAGTGTGGCATGCCATTTTAAGAGTATGGATCACCTTTGGTATTTGGCTTCTTGTTTATATGGAAGCCGCAACCGCCCCATTTATTCTAGAATACGATTTACGTCCTAACCGCTTATTCATTGAATACTTAATTTACCCTAAAGAAGTCATGAGCATGCTCTGGGGTGGTTATAAACTTGAATTATTCCTTGGTACCGTTGTTAGTATTCTGAGTGTTGTTTTAGGTTGGAAAGCAAGCCGTTATATGGTGTCTAGCCTAACGTATCCGAAATGGTATTGGCGTCCAGTGCTAGCACTTATTGTTGTGGCACTTGGTATCATGGGGGCTCGTTCATCTTTTGGTCATCGTCCGATGAACCCTGCGCTAGTTGCCTTCTCAACGGATCCATTAGTGAATGATTTAGTGCTTAACTCTTCTTATTCTGTTCTGTTTGCCTATAAGCAGATGGACGCAGAGGCCGATGCGGCTAAGTTTTATCCTCGTATGGATAGAAAAGAGATCATCTCTGAAGTTAGAAACAGCATGAATGTAGCGTCAGAAGATTTTGTATCTGAAACTCAACCATCAATGGCTTATCATGAAGCGGCAAATCAAGGTAAACAAAAGAACATTGTTATCTTGCTGCTAGAAAGTCACGGTGCACGATACGTCAGTGAATTAGGCGGCCTTGATCTTTCACCAAACCTAGATAAAGCCATTAATGAAGGATGGGCATTCACTCGTTTATACGCATCAGGTACGCGTTCCGTGCGTGGTATTGAAGCGGTGACTAGTGGTTTCTCTCCAACCCCTGCACGTTCAACGGTTAAGTTAGGTAAGAGTCAAACGGGTTTCTTTACTATTGCTGATTTACTGCAAAAAAAGGGTTATCACACCCAATTTGTTTATGGAGGGGAAAGTCATTTTGATAACATGAAATCGTTCTTCTTAGGGAACGGCTTTACTGACATGCAAGATCTACCGACGTTTGACAATCCAAAATTCGTTGGTTCTTGGGGCGCATCAGATGAAGATTTGTATGATCATGCAGATAAGCAGTTCACCCAGCTAGAAAAAGAAGGCAAGCCATTCTTTAGCCTAGTGTTTAGCTCATCAAACCACAGTCCATTTGAGTACCCAGATAATACGATTGAGCAATATAACGAGCCAAAACAAACGGTAGAAAACGCCGTTAAATATGCTGATTACGCGTTAGGTCAGTTTATAGAAAAAGCGAAGAAATCGAATTACTGGAAAGATACTGTCTTTGTTGTTGTCGCTGACCATGATGCAAGAACATGGGGCAACCAAGTGATTCCAGTTGATCACTTCCGTATCCCTGCGATTATCTTTGGTGACGGCATTGAGGCGCAAAAAGACAACCGCTTAGTCAGCCAGTTAGATCTTGCTCCGACGCTATTGTCATTGGCAGGTATTAGCGCAAAAACACCAATGATCGGCCATGATTTAACTCGTGAAATTCCAAAAGAAAAGCAACGAGTGATGATGCAGCGAGATAAGACATTCGCATGGATGACAGAAGACAATCAAGTGGTTGTGTTCTTACCAGAGCAACCGACTCAAACCTATAAGTATGATTTTAAAAATGATCATTTAATAAAAAGCGATGTAGATGCAGCGATAATCAAACGAGCGAATGCTAACGCGTTATGGGGCAGCATGGCTTATCGTGAGGGTTATTATAAGCAGTTAGAAAGCTATAAATAAGTCAAAGCAGAGATAAGCAGGAGGCTTCGCCTTTAGGGATCCTCCCCTTTATCGGTATAGTTACTTGGCTGATAAAGTCAATATAAGAGAAGGTTGGGAGGGGTAGTTAGTAAATAACTAGAGACTATACGCTTCGCTAACTAGAAGCTTATAAGAGCATGTGTGACTGGCGTGGTAATGTTTTAGGTTTCAGGACGCTGCGCTTGCAGGATTCAGGGGGACTCGCTTTTGATCTTCCTGAAACCTGAAACCTGAAATCTGAAACCTTATTTTACAAAGGATCAAAAATGCCAGAACTACCAGAAGTCGAAACCAGCCGATTAGGAATAACACCGCACTTACAAGGCCAAACCATCAAAGCGATCACCGTCAGAACAGAGAAACTCCGCTGGCCTATCCCACAAGAGCTACAAAAACTCGTAGGGCAAAGAATTCAATCCATTCGTCGTCGTGCTAAATACTTAATGATAGACACTCCAGAAGGCACTGCCATTATTCACCTTGGGATGTCAGGTAGTTTACGGATACTCGATGAAGCGATCCCTTCAGCAAAACACGATCATGTGGATCTTGTATTAGATAATGGCAAACTCCTTCGTTATAACGACCCACGTAAGTTTGGTGCTTGGTTATATTCAGAAGTCGGCGTGCAACATGACGTGCTTGCTAAACTTGGTCCAGAGCCACTTACAGATTCATTTAATGTGGAATATTTAGCAGAAAAAGCAGAGAATAAAAAAACCGTCGTAAAACAGTTTATTATGAACAACGCTGTAGTCGTGGGAGTGGGCAACATCTACGCCAGTGAATCCCTATTTATGGCAAAAATACACCCTAAAACACCCGTTGGTTCATTAAAACCAAAGCAAATAAAAACACTGGTTAGTAAAATTAAAAACGTACTGGAAACCGCAATTAAGCAAGGTGGGACCACCTTAAAAGACTTTAATCAAGTTGATGGTAAACCAGGTTACTTTGCACAAGAATTGCATGTGTATGGCAGAGCCAATAAACTGTGCCTAATTTGTAAATCTCTCATTCAAGAAGAGAAAATAGGACAACGAAATACATTTTGGTGTGATAAGTGCCAACCATTACCTAAAACAAAATAGAGAAATTATGAACTTCCAGCAAAATTTCAAACAACTCAGTCGAGCCATTTGGTTATCTGTTTTTATTGCCACAGTCATAATGTCTGTAGGTCGATTAGTCTTCCTTGCTAATATTGGCGACATGACAGAATTAGTACACCGAGGGGGCGATCTATGGCGTGCTTTATTTACCGGTTTACGCTTTGATTTAAAAATTGCAGCAATCGGTTTTGCTCCGCTGTTCTTAATTGGTTTAGCTGTTGCCGCATTTCCTCGCCTTTATCGTACCTTTTCAACAGTGATCCCATGGTACGCAGGGCTTATCTTTTTTATTGTCACCAGTTTTTCTATTGGTAATTACTATTATTACCTGACTTACGGAAACTATATTGATGTCTTTGTATTTGGATTAGCGGATGATGATACTCAAGCCGTACTAGCCAACGCATGGGCCGATTACCCTATTTTTACCTCGTTTATTAGCAGTGTCGTTGTGGCGTTTGTTTTCGCCATATTAGTACGTACAGCGGTGAAAAAAATGCAGGAATGGGCATGGAAACCACAGCATAAAGGCATGACAACGGTGTCTATTATCGTAATGATATTGACGATCTTTTTCTTTGCTAGAGGTACCTTAGGCTCTCATCCATTAAAACGTTATCACGCACAAGTCTCCGATTATAAAGTGCTGAACAGCATCACTCCAAATGGCATTATTGCGTTAGAATGGGCAAAAAGTGATTATAAAAAACAGAGTCAATTTCACTCAGTCAGCCAATCTGAACTAGAGGCGCAATTTAATAAAGTGGTAGGCAATGCTGATGGTCAATTTATCACGCCTAAAAATGCCTATTTAGCCAATAATAAGCCTCATGTCGTGATGGCATTAATGGAAGGCATGGGCACCAATGTGTTGGTTGAAGATAATTACCCTGAGAATGATTTATTAGGTGAATTACGACCTGCATTTGAATCGGACTTTGTCTTTAAGCGATTTTTAGCTGAAACTTCGGCAACGATCAACTCATTAGTTAATATGCTAGGGCAAAGTAATGTTCCTACTATCAGTCACTCTTCAGCTCAAAAAGTAGAGGTAGCTGCAGCGGCCGCGCGTCCTTATAAAGCCGCAGGATATAAAACGATTTTTATAACCGCAACCAATGGTATGTGGCGTAATGTAGCAAACTACTTACCTGCACAAGGTTTTGATGAGATCTTAGATGAAAATGCCATATTAAAAGCCTTTCCTGAAGCGGAAGCGTTTCGTGGTGAGTGGGGGCTTTCAGATGAATATGCCTTCAAACTAGCCGAAAAAGAGCTCAATGAAGCCACGCAACCGCTGATGATTTACATCTTAACGATAACCAATCACACGCCTTATGAAGTGCCAAAAAATTATGACGTAAAGCCACTAAAAGTGAGTGAGCAATTATTAGGACGTATGCAAAAAGGCGAAGAGGAAGCGATGCGATTGTTGGAAACGTATCAATACGCCAATAACGCACTCGGTGAATTTATTATGGATATAAAACAGTCACCACTAGGAGACTCAACATTAATAGCGGCAACAGGTGATCATCGTTTAAGAGGGTTTACTATGGCTTATCCTAATGATCTTCCTATTATTCATGCTGTGCCATTTTATCTGTATGTGCCTGAAAAAATACAACAGCAAGTGCCATATCTTTATGATGAAAAACGCGTAGGGTCACACAAAGATATCTTCCCAACCTTGTATGCATTCAGCTTGTCAGAAGCGACGTATTACAGCTTAGGTGGAGAGAATATGTTGAGCACAACAGACACAAACCGATTTGGTTATAACCCAGAAATGACGTTGATAGAGCAGGGGATATATATAAATAACCAGCCAGATCGATTATATCCATGGGCATCAGAGGTGGCGATAACCCCTGAATCGATTCCAAATAACGGTAAGCTTTTAGGTAATGATTACCACACATTGCAAACCTTATACATCAATAGTCAAGTAAAAGGCGCTCATTAATTGTAATCATAGGCCACTTATTTTGAGTGGCCTTTTTATTGGTATTAAACTGGTGACTTTACTTTATGTATTAATGCTTGATTTACCACAGAAGGAACAAAGGCTTCCACACTTCCCCCATGTAATGCCACTTCGCGAACAATGGTCGAAGAGAGAAAAGCATACTCTTCAGAAGGCGTAAGAAATACACTCTCTAACTCCGGCATTAGCTTACGATACATACTGGTTAAGCCAAATTCGTACTCAAAATCCATGGTGGTTCTTAAGCCTCGAACCAGTAAGTTCGCCTCTTTTTCTTTTGCAAAATCCACCATTAGTCCAGAGAAACCCTCAACAGAAACGTTTGGCAGATCCTGAGTCACGTCTTGCACCAATTGAACGCGCTCATCGAGCGTAAATAAAGTCTTTTTACTCGGACTGGCCGCCACCGCCACAATAATGTGTTCAAACATGGCCGCAGAGCGTTTAATTAAATCTAAATGTCCATTAGTGATTGGATCAAAAGTGCCAGGATAAAGCGTTAATCTAGTCATGTTGTAAAGCTCGTTGGTAAACCTTGAAATACAGAGCCGCAGTATGCTCAATCATAAAGGCGGTTAATTTTTCACACCCACCTTCAATTAAGTGCTCTTTTAGCGTGGCATTATTAGCTATTTTTTCAATGTTTTCGGCCAGTTCTACAGAATTACCCGGCTCGATAAGTAGCCCTGATTTTTCATGTTCGATAATGTCAGGGATCCCTCCTGCACGCGAACCTATAGCAGGAAGCCCTGTACTCATGCCTTCTAAAATCACAGACCCGAGCCCTTCAGTATAAGAAGGGTGGATCAACAAATCTGCAGCAGCAAACCAGTCACCCATATTATGTTGGCGACCCATAAACGAAATATTAGTTAATTCAGAAGCTTGCTTTTCGAGTTCACCGCGTTGTTTCCCATCCCCCAATAAACAGATATGAACACGAGGATCTTTCAGTCGCATTGCGGCGTTAACGGTGACATCAAACCCTTTATGAGGGATCATATTACCGGCTTGTATCACCAAAAATTTACCCTTAAATCGCGCCCTAATATTGGCGACTTCAGAGTGATTGATCGGATAAGTAACCGGTGAATCAGGAATCGTCACAATATGTTGTTGCGGAAGGCGTTGTCGCACTACCTCAGAAACACAAGTGCTGATCCCAACAATGGCCGCTGCATTTGAATACGCAAAAGTAGTGAGCCATTTTTTCTTAATAGGGTTGTCTAAACGTCGAGTAATTATATAAGGCGTTTGACTGACTTTATGTTGAAGTGCCGCCCAATAGATAGCATGTCCCTCATGAACATGCAAAACCGCGTCTTTTGGAAGAGAAATCGTGTGGCCTAGTAGATAATGTCGAATCGTAATGACTTCACAACCTAAATCAGATACCGCATCATAAAAAGGGCTGTTAGTTAAAGCAATGACTGCGATATTTTGCTTCTCTTTTAGATGTTGTTGGATGAGTGCAAGGGTTTGTTGTTCTCCGCCACTAAAACCACGAGCAAGGTTAACGTGATAAATTTTCATCATTATTCCTTGTTTGATTTATTGTAATCTCGCAGCCAGAGATCAGCATAACGATTAAATGTCACACTTGCGCTTAATGTGGCAAGTAATAGGCCATGTCTGCCATCCAAAAAACCACGCTTTAAAATATACATACGGATAAAGCAAAAGAAGCCATGAAGAAAAGCACCACTGAGTGAGCCTTTCTTTTTTCCTTCGCGTTGGTCGACCCAAGATTTTATATACATGACATTTTTTGCATTATATTGCTGCAAGGCATCGTATGTGAAATGCAATAAACGGCCAGTTAAAGCGTTGATTTGAATGTGGTTTGGAATAACGACACTTTCATGTACAAGAGAGTCGCTATATTGTGTTTCATTGGTTTTATATAAACGAACAACCCAATCAGGAGACCAACCAGAGTGCTTAATAAATTTTCCAAATGCAGAGCTTGAGCGGTTTATTTTATAGGCGGTGTTTGCTTTGTTTGCTTTCACGGCAGCTAAAATTTCAATTTTTAACTCTGGAGTGACTCTCTCATCGGCATCAAGCCATAATACATAATCGGTAGTCACGTGCTGTTGTGCTAATTGACGCTGTTTACCAAACCCTGGCCACTCTTTATTTATGAAAAATTTATCAGTAAATTCACGAGCAATGGTTTCAGTCGAATCAGTACTACCTGAGTCCATTATCACAATTTCATCAACCCACCCTGCAACGGTATCAAGACAGGCTTTTAAATGTTTTGCTTCATTTTTAACAATAAGCGCAACCGCTAAGGTTGGAGATGATGTTGTCATTATTTATTCCCTTTTTCAGTACTATTGAAAGTACTTGCTAGTTGCTGAAATGAGTTAGTAATCATATCAAGAGTAATATCTTGCATAATATGATCGCCTTTAACACGCGTACTCCATTTTAACTCTTCAATGGGTTTATTTTGTTGTTGGGTAACATGTTGTTCATACACACTCACCACATAAGGTAAGCTGTTGTATGGGCCCGTACGTTTAGGGTTGCTGTGACCATATAACCCAATCACAGGGGTGCCTTGCGTCGTCGCGATGTGTGCGGGCCCTGAATCAGGGGCGATAACCACCGCCGCTTTATTTAATACAGCGGTTAATTGTTTTAATGACGTTTTACCAATCAAATTAATAAGAGCAGTTTGAGAGAGTGACGCAATGCTCTCTCCCAATAGACGTTCACGATCGCTTGGCGAGCCACATAGCACCACATGATAACCTTGCTCATGTAGCCAACCAGCCAAGTGAGCGTAGCGTTCGGTTAGCCAGTTACGCTCATCCTTACTTGCCGCAGGGGAGATCACCACATACGGTGTTTCCGTTGGGATATGCTCATCAACAAACGCCATATCCGCTTCAGATAAAGGGATATTCCATGTTGGTTCACTTTTAGGCACACCAAGATATTCAACAAAAGAGTAGAAGCTATCTAGAACATGTGCTGAGGCCGTATCTTCAATTTTGCGATTGGTAAAAAGCCATTGGCCTTCTTTCGCGCGCTTGCGATTAAAACCGACTTTATATTTAGCTTTTATACCAAGCGTTAACACACTAGCACGTAGCGCAAGCTGCATATGAACTAACGCATCAAAACGTTGGTTATTCAGTTGTGACCATATTGCTTTCATCCCTTTTAATCCCATTTTTTTATCAAACGGGATCACCGTAATACCAGGTAAATCATGAATTAATTGCGCTTCTATTTTTCCCACAATCCAAGTGATTTTGGTTGTCGGCCACTCTTTTTGAATTGCTTGAACTGCAGCAATAGCATGGCACACATCACCAATAGCAGATAAGCGTAATATACAGAGTGAGTCAGGGGCAGAAGTGAATAAAGCCATAGAGATGTTTACCCAGAAAGAATGAGGTAGAATTATGCTATTAACGCTCATAAATGTAAAATGGCAAAGAGCGAGAAAGAGACGAGAGACGAGAGACTATACGCTGCGCTAACTAGAGACTATAAGAGCAGGGTTCAGGTCGCTACGCTTGCAGAGTTCAGAGGAGCTTGTTTTTAGCTCCTCCCCTTTATCGATATAGTCGCTTGGCTATAAATGTTGATATAAGGGGAGGCTGGGAGGGGTTGCTAGCTAGAAACTATACGCTGCGCTAACTAGAGACTATAAGAACAGAATTAAGATCGCTGTGCTTGCAGAGTTTAGAGGCATTTAGCTTTTGCTCTTATAGTTTCTAGAAGCGAAGCGATCTAGTTAGCGCAGCGTATAGTCTCTAATGTTTAATATTGGAGTACCTGTAACATGCAAAAAATCCAAACAACAAATCAAACCATTTGGTACGACGACTCAGTCCTTAATGACCCACCAGAACAATGTTGTGAACCCGAGTATTGGCAACAACAAAATAAAATCATCGGGTCAGCCCAAGGGCGCGGAACCACGTGGTTTATTGCATTAGATAAGATGGATGCAGCATTGCGCCACTATCGTCGTGGTGGCTTGTTTGGAAAGCTAATCAAAGATCACTACATTTTTACTGGTTGGGAAAGCACACGTAGCTACCAAGAATTTCAATTATTGAATACATTAATCGAAGCAGGCGTTAACGTACCAAAACCAATAGCAGCAAGAACCGTAAAACGCATCTTTTGTTACCAAGCGGATTTATTGAGCGAAAAGATTCCAAATGCACGAGATTTAGTGGCTATTTTACAAGAAGAATCACTCTCTAAAGAAATATATCAAAAAATAGGGACTGAGATTGGTAAGATGCATGCCGCACAAGTAAATCATACCGACTTAAATATTCATAATATTTTGATTGATGATTTAGATAACGTTTGGATAATCGATTTTGATAAATGCTACCAACAAGATGGTAGCGATTGGAAAGAAAGTAACTTATCTCGTTTGAGTCGCTCTTTTCATAAAGAAGTAAACAAAAGACAGATAAAATGGTCGGAAGATGAGTGGCAACACTTAATTTCGGGCTACAGCTCAATTTAACCCATTTTTATTCACCCATTACAGCTGGATTCATTATTTTGAATACATTGACATTTAAACAAAAGCTTCATAGCCACGGTTGGTTTATTTTAATCAACAGTCTTATTGCGATGGCCATTGCTACTCGTTATTTTGCTTTCCTGCCAGAGATCCCAACGGACATACTGGGTTTTAGTTTCATTACCGCAGGCACCTTTAGTCAAATGGTATTGCTGGCTGGGTTAATAGGTTTGGTCGCACTTCCAACACTTCTTATTCCAAACAATAAAATTAGGCATGTACTACAAGCGATTATTGCTTCACTTGGTATTGCAACATTATTTATTGATACCTTAGTTTTTGCCCAATATCGATTCCACATTAATGCAGTCGTATTAGAGTTAGTCCTATCGGGTCAAGTGGTGAGCTTCCCGTTAATTACATGGATAACGGTTATTAGTGGAGTGATAGCTCTGGTTGTTGGTCAATATTTATTGATCTCTTGGTTAGAAAAGCCAGCAGCAGTAACTCAGCATAAATTAGGTCGTAAATTTGCAATTATCACTTTTTTGGCATTACTCGCTACACACGGTATTCATATTTGGGCTGCAGCGAATGCCTACCAGCCAGTGACGACAGTGAAGCGTTACTTACCTGTTTTTTATCCTGCAACATCAACAAGCATGATGAAAAAATACGGATGGGTAAATGAAGAGGCGATTGCTCAACAAAAAGCAATGAAGATAAATCGTAAGAGTGACTTAAATTATCCACTTGTACCACTGCAAAAAGAAGCGGTTGAAAAACCACTTAATATCATGATTTTAGCGGTAGATTCATGGCGAGCAGACACCTTTAATGCTGAAAATACCCCAAATATGTGGGAGTACGCACAAGAGGGAGTAATATTTAATAATCACATCGCAACGGGTAATGCCACGCGTACGGGTATTTTTGGTTTATTTTATGGTATTCCAGGTACGTACTGGCATGGCTTCTTAGCTAATCAAAAATCACCCGTGTTGATTGACCGCCTGCAAGAGCTTAATTATGAAATGGGTATTTTTACCGCCGCTCAACTTGAGAAACCAGAGTTTAATCAAACGGTATTTAAAAATATCCCCAACTTACGTATAAAATCAGAAGGCAACTCACCATCAGCGTTAGATAAAGACTTAACCAAAGATTGGTTAGAGTGGTACAGCAAGCGTGATACCTCTAAACCTGCATTCTCATTCCTATTCTATGATGCACCGCATGGGTATGATTTCCCTAAAAATTATGCACATCGTTATGAGCCAATGCTAGATGAGATTAATTATTTAGAGTTGAATAATGACAGTGATCCAACCTTGTTCTTTAATCGCTATAAAACCAGCGTTAGCTTTGTTGATAGCGTAGCAAAACAAGTATTGGATAAACTGAAAGAAACTGGTGATCTAGAAAATACGTTAGTAATTATTACGGGTGATCACGGTCAAGAAATGAATGATAACCGCATGAATTTCTGGGGTCATAATAGTAACTTTACTGACGCTCAGGTGAAGGTTCCGTTTGCTATATTTGGGCCAAAGATAAATGGTAAAGCGTTAGATTGGACGGCAGATGACTTAACTAGCCACCAAGATGTGGTTCCAACCTTGATGAAGAACTATTTAGGAATAACGAACAATATTAAAGATTACTCTGTGGGTGAAGATTTACTAGGTAAGCATGTTGATCGTAATTGGATTATGTCTTCTAACTACAGTGGCTACGCTATTATAGATAAAGAGTCGATTTTAGAAGTTGGTGCAACAGGACAATATCAATTGTTAGATAAGACTAACCGCCCAATGAAAAATGCTGAATTAAACTTTCAGCATCTTCAAGAAGCGTTAGAGCAGATTAGTCGATTTAGTAAGTAGATTTTAGATTAAAGGATAAATATGAATATTTTAGTCACCGGCGGCGCAGGTTTTATTGGCTCAGCAGTTATTCGCCACATTATCAGCAATACATCAAACTCTGTCATCAATGTTGATTCTCTTACCTACGCAGGAAATCTAGAGTCTTTGAGTCAGGTTGAAGCATCAGATCGCTATTCATTTGAACACGTTGATATCTGTAACCGTACTGAGCTTGACCGTATTTTTTCTGAATATCAACCTGATGCAGTCATGCACCTAGCTGCGGAGTCACATGTAGATCGCTCAATAGATGGTCCTGCTGCGTTCATTGAAACTAATATTGTTGGTACTTATACCTTGCTTGAAGCAACGCGTGCCTATTGGAATTCGTTAGCTGATGGTAAAAAACAAGCCTTTCGTTTCCACCATATTTCAACGGATGAAGTGTATGGTGATTTAGAAGGTACAGATGACTTGTTTACCGAAACAACCTCTTATGAGCCATCAAGCCCTTATTCCGCATCTAAAGCTTCTTCAGACCATTTAGTTCGTGCATGGCAACGTACTTATGGCCTACCAACAGTTATTACTAATTGTTCAAATAACTATGGACCATATCATTTCCCTGAAAAGCTGATCCCATTAATGATTTTAAATGCCTTAGAAGGTAAGTCTTTACCTGTTTATGGCAATGGAATGCAAATTCGTGATTGGCTATTTGTTGAAGACCATGCGCGTGCTTTGTATAAAGTTGTTACTGAGGGTGAGGTAGGGGAAACTTACAATATTGGCGGTCATAACGAAAAAGCGAATATTGAAGTAGTTAAAACCATCTGTTCATTACTCGAAGAGTTAATACCAAATAAGCCAAAAGGTGTTACCCAATACCTTGATCTAATTACTTATGTCACCGATCGCCCTGGTCATGATGTTCGTTATGCTATTGATGCTTCAAAAATTGAGCGTGAATTAGGTTGGAAACCAGAAGAGAGTTTTGAGTCAGGGATCCGCAAAACCGTTCAATGGTATTTAGATAATAAACAATGGTGGTCTCGCGTTCTTGATGGGTCTTATGCGGGCGAACGCTTAGGCGTATCAAGTGAACCGGCAGTAAACAAGGAAGACAAATAATGAAAGGAATTATTCTTGCAGGTGGTTCCGGAACTCGCCTTTATCCAATAACCATGGGCGTATCTAAGCAATTATTACCTGTTTATGATAAGCCAATGATTTATTATCCACTGTCTGTTTTAATGCTATCAGGTATTCGTGAAATATTAATTATCACAACCCCTGAAGATAATGAGAGTTTTAAACGTTTATTAGGCAATGGAAGTCAATTTGGTGTAGAAATTGAATACGCTATTCAGCCTAGTCCTGATGGATTAGCACAAGCTTTTATTATCGGTGAAGAGTTTATTGGTGAAGACTCTGTTTGTTTAGTGCTTGGTGATAATATTTTTTATGGTCAAGGCTTCTCTCCTATGTTGATTGATGCATCTAAAAGAGAGTCTGGCGCTACAGTATTTGGTTATAAAGTTAAAGATCCCGAGCGTTTTGGCGTAGTTGATTTTGATGATAAAATGAAAGCATTATCAATAGAAGAAAAACCATTAAAACCAAAATCAAACTATGCCGTTACTGGTTTGTATTTTTATGATAACCAAGTTGCAGAGATTGCAAAATCGATTGAACCTTCTGAGCGTGGTGAGTTAGAAATAACCAGTATTAATCAGGCGTACCTTGAAAAAAATCAATTAAATGTTGAGTTGTTAGGTCGAGGTTTTGCGTGGTTAGATACAGGTACTTATGAAAGCTTATTAGAAGCAGGTCAATTTGTTGCGACGATAGAAAATCGTCAAGGATACAAAATAGCTTGTTTAGAAGAAATAGCATTGAACAATGGCTGGTTAACTAAAAAAGAAGTTATTTCTTTAGCGCAGTCACTTAAGAAAAATAGCTATGGTCAATATTTATTGGATTTGTGCGAAGGTGAACAATGAGTTTAATAAAGACAATTGAGTTTGATTTATTAGGTGATGATCGTGGTAGTTTGATCTCACTTGAAGAAAACAAAAATATTCCTTTTGATATCAAACGTGTTTATTACATTTTTGGTACAGAGCAAGGTGTCGCTCGTGGTTTTCATGCTCATAAAAATCTTCAACAAATTGCTATTTGTGTAAAAGGAAGTTGTCGTTTTATTTTAGATAATGGAAAATGCAGAGAATCAATTGTGTTAGATTCTCCAAGTGTTGGTTTGTACATTGATAATAACAAATGGCGTGAAATGCATGGTTTTTCAGAAGATTGTGTTTTGGTCGTTTTAGCTAGTGATTACTATGATGAAGCGGATTATATTCGTGACTATGATGAGTTTAAAAAGGCTGTATTATGATTCATAAATTAGCGGATGTACAAAGTATTAAGATAGGTTTAGATACTAAGGTGTGGCAATTTTCTGTAATTTTGGAAGGTGCTGTTATTGGTAGTAATTGTAATATTTGCGCTCACAGCCTAATTGAGAATGATGTTTTTCTTGGTAATAATGTCACTATAAAGTCAGGTGTTTATCTTTGGGATGGAATTCATATTGAAGATAATGTATTTGTAGGGCCATGCGTTACTTTTGCAAACGATAAATATCCCCGGTCAAAACAATATCCGGAAACATTTCCAAAAACAATTATAAAAAAAGGAGCTTCAATCGGAGCTAATGCGACGATTTTGCCCTCAATTGTTATTGGTGAAAATGCAATGATAGGCGCAGGTTCTGTTGTCACAAAAGATGTCCCTAACAATGCTGTTGTTGTAGGTAATCCGGCTAAAATTATTCGTTATATAGAGTAAATGAAATGATCCCATTTTTAGATTTAAAAGAAATAAACCGTCAATATCACCAAGAGTTAAAAGAGGCTTGTTCACGAGTCATTGATTCTGGTTGGTACATTATGGGTAATGAACTGAAAGCATTTGAGCAAGAATTTGCTGAGTATTGTGGCTCAACATATTGTGTTGGGGTTGCTAATGGTTTAGATGCTTTAATATTAACACTGAGAGCATGGAAAGAGCTTGGTAAGCTAAACGATGGTGATGAAGTTATCGTCCCTTCAAATACTTACATTGCCTCAATCCTAGCTATTTCAGAAAATAACTTAACGCCCGTGCTTGTTGAGCCAGATATAAATACCTTCAACCTAACGGCTGACGGAATTGAATCAGCTATAACAGAAAAAACAAAAGTGATTTTACCAGTGCATTTGTATGGTCAAATCTCACCAATGAAAGAAATTATGCAACTAGCTAAGAAGCATGATTTATTGGTATTAGAAGATTGCGCTCAATCACATGGCGCAATGATTGATGGAAAAAAAGCAGGAACTTGGGGTGATGCGGGTGCATTCAGTTTCTATCCAGGAAAAAACCTAGGTGCATTAGGTGATGCAGGTGCAGTTACGACTAATGATGAAGAATTGTTAGAGGCTCTTAGTGCTTTACGTAACTATGGCTCACATGAAAAATACAAGAATAAATATAAAGGCGTGAATAGCCGTTTAGATGAAATTCAAGCAGCGATGTTACGTGTTAAGTTAAAGCATTTAGATCGTGAAACAAAAGCAAGACAAGCGGTAGCAAAACAATATTTAGACGGTATTAAAAACCCTTTAATCGAATTGCCTGAAGTGACTACTGTAGAAGGCCATGTTTGGCATTTATTTGTTATTAAGACTAAATATCGTCAAGAGTTGCAACAGTATTTGAGCGATAATGGTGTTCAGACATTGATTCATTATCCTACGCCTCCGCACAAGCAAGAAGCTTATTCTGAGTGGAATGATGAAAGCTTTGTTGTTAGTGAAGAGTTGCATGAAGAAGTGCTGAGTTTGCCTATTAGTTCATTAATTTCTTTTAATGATATTAAGGTAGCAATTGAAGTTATTAATAATTATAAGGTTAAATAAGATGAAAAAAATATTCAATGACCTTGTAGTCGCTATCTTTACATATAATCAAGAAGGATATATTGAGGAATCTATTACTTCAATATACAATCAAACGATTTGGCCTAAAGTGCTTTATATTTTTGATGACTGTTCATCAGATAATACAATTGACATTATTCATGAAACAATTAGTAAGAAACCTAATGGGTTAAATGTTGAAATCGTATTAAATGATATTAATGTTGGGTTATCTTCACAGCTTAATAAACTTTCTGATATGTTTAATGAAACTTTGATTGTTGTTCAAGCTGGGGATGATATATCTAAACTAGAGAGGTTAAATAAGCAATATAATGAATGGAAAAATAACAAAGATGTAAATCTGGTTCTTTCTCAGTTTGATAAAATAAATGAAGATTCCACTTTTGTTTCAGGTAGAGATATAAAAGAAAACTTTCAGCATAATATTAAACATATAGTAAACAGAAGGATCATTCCTGCAGGATGTACAGCGGCTATAGATTCTTCGTTATTTAATGATTTTAAACCAATAGCAAAAGATGTTATTAGTGAAGATCGGATTTTTATTCTAAGAAGTTTATTAAAAGGAAGAGCAATCAAAATAATGGAGCCATTAATTAGTTATAGATATAATGTTGGAATTAGTACCTTAAATACAAGATCTAGAAAAGAATATATAGACTCATGGAGGGTAATGTTTAATCGCGAACTTACTGAGTTATCAGCTAATATTTTAGATTGTAAAGAGGTAGGGAATGATAAGTTTATAGTTCTTTTTATGAAGAGAGAACGGTATGTTCTTATTTTAAATGACCTTTTTCATGGGGAATTTATATCAAAAAAGGAAAGTTATATTCAATTCTTCAAACGAGGAGTTAATCCATTTTTAATTTTTAGTTTTAGACAAAAAGTACGTAGATATTTTAAAAATAAGGTTTAGAACATGATTAGCTTGAGGAAGGTTGTGCGATATTTAACTAAGAGAGCGCCTGAGAAGTTATTACCAATAGATATTGATATAATGTATTGGTTTCGAAATAATCGTATGTTCTATCTATCTAAGATGTGGAAAAATAAAATATATTATAAGTACAATGTTGACATAAGTGTACAATCTCAAATTTCTTCAATGGTGAGGTTTACACACCCTGTAGGAATTGTTATTGGAGATAAGGCTATAATTAAAGATAATGTAATTATCTTGCAAGGGGTAACTATAGGCGGTTCTTTTAATAATGGATGTGAGCAAATAATTGAAGAAAATGTAATTTTATGTGCAGGAGCTAAAATTCTAGGAAAAGTCACTATAGGTAAGGGAGCTATTATTGGAGCTAATGCTGTAATTACAAAAGATGTTCCTGAGAATATGGTAGCAACTGGATATAATCTATTATTGTCTAAAGCAGCAAAGGAATACGAATAGACTTGAGCTTTGGGTTGAGAGATGGATGTTAAGTAGTTAATAATAAGTTTTCGAGAGTCCGATTTTCGCCTTTACCATATGATAATATGGTATTAAAATGAGTATTTTACGCCAGTGTCTATATCATAATGAAAGCAGTTAATCCTTTAACAGACCATGAAAAATAACCCTAAAAGAAGCGATTGCTAATCATCCAAAAAATAGAGTAAGAATACGAGCATATGCGATTATTCTCAGTGATAAAGGCTACTCTATTTTAGCGTTAACTGATATTTTAGACGCTAAATTTGAGACCATATCGTCATGGAACGACCATTGGGAAGCCTGTGGAATGATCGGATTGTATGATGCTGTTCGTATAGGTAGAAAACCTATTTACACAGAAGCAGAAGTATATCGTTTGAAGTCATTGGTTGATGAAGAACCACATCAACTTAAACGAGCACAAGCAATACTTGAAGACGAAACAGGTAAAAATCCAGCTTAGACACTATTAAACGAAATATAAAAAAAGTGATTACAGTTACAAAAGAGCCCGACACTCATTAAAGTTAAAGCGTGACGATGTGAAATTCAATAATTTCAGTAATATATTGAATTCATTGATTGAAATGGAACGTACGGATAAATGTGAACTCTTTTATTTTGATGAGTCAGGCTTTAGTCAGAAATCTAATATTCCTTATTGTTGGGGACCTATCGGTGTTCAGTCGCTAAGGCCTGCTCATTCACACAGCAAACGGCTCAATGTTCTTGGCTTCTTAAGTAGACAAGGTAAATTGAGTTTTCAAACAACGGTAGGAAGAGTAACTACCGATATAGTAATTGATGTATTTGAGCACTTTATCAACGCACGAAAAAACGATAAACCATGCTTTATTATCTTAGATAATGCCTCTTTTCATAGGTCAGTAAAATTTAAATAAAAAAAACAGGAGTGGTTGATGAGTGATGTGCTCGTTTGCTATTTACCACCGTACTCTCCAGAGCTCAATATCATTGAGATATTGTGGAAGAAAGTAAAATATGAATGGTTACCATGTGAAGCGTTCAAAACGTTTGAAGACCTCAGTGTTAACATCAAAAACATATTAAATTATTACGGCGAAAAATTCACAATAACTTTTGCGTGACTACTTAATTAGAGATCCTAGAGTTGATAATGTGATTGTTCAATACCCTACTAGATTTTTAAAATAATTTAAACTAAATCACCTCTCAAGATCTGATTGGTGATTTAAATCATTTAGTTTAGAGTTATAATGTCAACTATTAAATTATTTTAATAATTTATAGTACTCTTTTACTACTGTTTCTATTCGAAATTTATCATCTAGTTTACACTTAAACTTTTCGGTTTCCCTAGATAACTCACTAATCTTTTTAGCTAAGCTATTAGGATTAAGCCTAGATAGTGATGATTTTGGTAAAATTTCACGAGGCCCGCTATTACAATCGGTAGAAATAACGGGAACACCAACAGATAGGGCCTCAAGTATAACGGTTGGTAAGCCTTCGTAATCTGATGAGAGAATTAGACCTTGAGAAGCAGTGAGCGTTGGGTAGGGGTTTTGTTGATGACCTGCAAAAATAACTTTATCGGAAAGGCCTAATTCATTAACCAACTTTCGGGCTTGTTGTTCTTTAGGTCCCTTACCTAGAAGTATTAAATGTTCATCTACATTAGCTAATTTATACGCTTTGATCAGCCTATCGTGGCGTTTTGCGTCATTGAACTTACCTATGTGAACAAAGTACTTCATATTTTCAAATTGAGATATGGTTGATTGGCTTAGAATTCTTATTTCTTCAACATTTACTGGGTTATATATAACATGATTTATGCCAGGTAATGTGAAGTTGTTATTTAAATCTTCAGCTGCACCTTCTGATACGCAAATACGATCATGCTTTGAGTAGATACTTTCTATTTTTTTCTTTGCTAGAAAACGTTTAAAACCGATTCTACTTTTTAAATGTTCGATTGATGTTGTGCTATGTATTACATGATAAACCTTAGGTAATGTGAAATATTTAGTTAACTTATCAGCACTAGTTAAGTTAGATAGTATAATGTCAGGAATTCCAATTTCTGCAATGATATAATTTTCGATAAATTTAGCTTGTAACTTCCTCTTAATAAATGATCTAAACCCCTTTATTTTAGGTGGTGAGACTATATGTAAATTAATGTCTTCTGGTAGATTATATTCAATACATTCTTCAAAACAGATAATATGACACTCAACGCCTTTTAGTTTACTTAAACCATTATATATACTTAATACAAATCTCTCTGCTCCATTCCCTTGTAAGTTAGGAATGATAAAAATCGCTTTATTATTTTTCATAATGATCACTATATGGAATTATATCAAAAGGTAATTTTGAAACAGGAGAGCAGTTGTAAAGTTCTACATTGTTTTGATGATATTGAGCACTTGCTGATTTCATAAAAGGTAAGATTTTATATTCAAAATCTTTTTGTAACCCACTTTTTTGCATATTATGATAATGCTCATAAAACCGAGGGAGGTGAGCATTCGATATATCTAATCCTAATAAGTAAACGATCGAAGGGTTACTGTTTAAAAATACTTGAATAGCAATAGACATCACGGTCCCACCATCAATGACATGATCATTTATAGAGTTTGAAAATTGGCGGCTGTTTGTAAGTGGGTCTACATAGAAAAGGTAAATATCATTATCTAAAAGAATATTTATATCACGTTCTGCTATTGCACATATTGCACCTAACCCTAAAATATATTTAATACGGTAATTATTTTTTTTTAGTAAATCAAAACGATTATAAATAAAATTAGAATCCATTATTACATGAGCGTAAATAGGTAGTTTATTTTCATAAGCTAAGCTAACGGCACCATTTAAGAAAACATTCTTGCCTGATTTTAGTTTTTTTAAATCAAGATCGTTAACACTAGGGCCTGAACCAATAATATTAACTATTTTATTATTTGTGTTAATTGACGATAATTTTCGAATATTTAACTTTATATTTTTAAAGAACCAGTTATCATCCTGTTTTTTCAAATCAGGCCAGTAATCTGCTTTAAACCATTCACTTCTAGGAGTTGTTAACTTAATATACCTTTTTATTGCTTTACGGCGTAATCTTAGCATTAAAAAATCATTCATTTATATTTCCTTTCACTTCTAACAAAGTTATTGATATAGCTCCAATGTTTGAATTGATTACTTTTTCGATTTTTATTTTTTGTTCATTATTTATTGAACGAAAACTTTGAATAATTTGCTCTTCTAATTTATTTATTTCTGATATTATTTTAATTAACTGTTCGGTTTGAAGAAGTTCCACAATATCTTTAAAATTAAAATAACTCGGCCCTATAATAACAGGAACACCTAGCGCCGCAGGCTCTAAGACATTATGCCCACCCACTTTATCACCTAATAGACTTCCGCCAATAAAGCAGGCATCAGCAGCGCCCATCAGCACAAGCATTTCACCCATGGTATCACCAAGGTAAACCTGAGTTTGAGCGGTAACCGTTTTGTTAGAAGTGCGTCTTACACACTTAAATCCAGAGTTTTTACTTAATTCAAATACAGTATCAAAACGCTCAGGATGGCGAGGAACTAAAATTAACAGTGCGTTAGGGTGTGTTATTAACACCTCTTTATGTGCATCAAGAACTTGCTCATCTTCGCCTTTATGGGTACTGGCTGCAATCCAAATAGGGCGGTCATTGCCTAATAGCTGACGTAACTCTTGGCCTTGCTGTTTTATCTCATCAGAGATCTGAATATCAAACTTGATAGAGCCAGTGACGCATAATTTTTCTTTATTAATACCTAAACGCGCAAAGCGATCTGCATCGGCTTGAGTTTGGCACAGTACTTTTGTTAAGTGCTTACTTAGCTCGGTAAAAATAGGTTGAACTTTGGCGTAGCCTTGGCAAGATTTTTCAGATAAACGAGCATTGACTACATAAATAGGAATATTAGCTTTGCCAGCAGCATGTAAGATATTTGGCCACAATTCCGTTTCAATAATCAGTAATTTACTTGGGTTAACCGTTTTTAAAAAACCGTTCACAGCAAATGGGAAATCAATTGGCATATAGCGGTGTTCAACTAAATCACCCAGTTTAGCAATCTGCTCAGCACCCGTACTTGTTGTGGTTGTTACTAGGATTAGCTGTTCAGGGTTCTGCTGTTTTAATGCTTTGATTAATGGCGTAGCGGCAATGGCTTCCCCAACGGAAACGGCATGGATCCAAAGTGGCTGGTCACTTTTTTTTAATGCAGGTGTAAAGCCAAAATGCTCTTTCCAGCGGTCACCAAACTGAGGTTTATTTGGTTTTTTCTTGTATAAACCAAACAATAAAACAGGAGAGAGAAGTGTTAATAGTAAGGTATAAACTAAACGAATTAGCATGAAGAAACCTGAATGACAGATTCATTCGAGTGGCTTTTAGAACTAATTTTATCCAGCACTAGTTGTGGATCAAGATCGGTCAGACACTTCAAATGCTTAAATTCACACTCACGTTTAAAACAAGGACGACACTCAATATCCGTACTCACAATATCGACTTTTTCAGCCAATGGCGGCGTGTATTTCGGTGATGTTGAACCATATACACCTACAACATGACAACCAACAGCCGCCGCAATGTGCATTAAACCAGAATCATTACTCACCACTGTTGTACAAGCCGCTAATAAATCAACCGCTTCAATTAAACTGGTATCGCCTGCAAGATTAAATACGGATGTTTGGTTATCTAAATCAACCAAAGATTTAATCGTTTCAGTGGTTTCTTTATCTTTAGCAGAGCCAAATAACCATACTTGATGGCCTTGGTTAATCATTTCATTAGCAACAGCAGCGTAATGCTCAACAGGCCACTGTTTTGCCGGGCCAAATTCCGCACCAGGGCATAAACCAAGTACCGGTTTATCAGTAGATAAAGAAAACTTAGTCAGGGTGGTTTGTTGAACATCAGTATCAATCGTAAGCTGAGGCCGAGGCAAAGTATCTAGCCCACCTAATGAGCTTGAATCAATCATTTCTGATTTTGGATAAGCCAATGCCACATAGCGCTCGACCATGTACTGGAAAGATTTTTTGTTTGGGCGTAAATCGTTTAGCAGGCCATAGCGCATTTCGCCTTTCCAACCGATACGTTTTGGAATATCAGCAAACCAAGGGATCAAAGCAGATTTAGCTGAGTTAGGGCAGATATAAGCATGGGTATAATTATTGGCTTTAAGTTGCTTACCTAAACGGCGGCGACCCAGTAGGTCAATATCACCGTGGCCAAGCGGCATTTCAATAGCTTGGTTGACCTCTGGCATACGATCCAAAATAGGCTTACACCACGCCGGAGCCATCACATCAATAATAGCATCAGGATGTAGTTGTTTAAGCGTGATATACAGTGATTGAGACATCACCATATCGCCAACCCATGATGGGCCAATAATTAAAATTTTCATGTAATACCAATAATATCCATCAGCGAAGATCTTGCTAGAGACTAGAGACTAGAGACTAGAGACTATAAGTTCAAGAGCCATTGTTGCGCTCTTGAACTTGATTTACGCTCTTCCTGAAACCTGAAACCTAGCTCTTATAGAAGCAAAGCGGTCTAGTCTCTAGTTAGCGAAGCGTATAGCTTTTACTTCTCAGAGCTTTTACTTATTCACAATCGCCATATACTCAGCAACACCATCAGCAACTGACTTAAACTCAACATCACAGCCAGCAGCACGCAGTTTAGTTAAATCGGCTTGGGTAAATTCTTGGTAAGCGCCTTTTAGATGCTCAGGGAACGGAATGCTTTGAACTTCACCTTTACCGTGGTGCTTAATTACCGCATCAGCAACCGCGCGGAAAGGTTCAGCGCGGCCAGTACCACAGTTATAAATACCCGATACGCCATTTTCTAAGAACCAAAGATTAACTGCAGCCACATCACCCACATAAACGAAATCACGCTTAAACTCATCGCTGCGTTCAAACAGTTTAGGATCTTCACCGGCATTCATTTGGTTGTTTAAGTGGAAAGCAACCGAAGCCATTGAGCCTTTATGTTGCTCACGAGGACCATAGACATTGAAATAACGGAAACCGGTAATTTGAGAAACCGTTTCACCGTGCGCTTCAGCATCGGCCCACAGGCGACGAACGTAGTTATCAAACTGCTGTTTAGAGTAACCGTATACATTTAGTGCGCCTTCATACTCACGCTCTTCAACAAATGTATCAGTATCGCCATAAGTCGCAGCAGATGATGCATATAAGAATGGAATTTCACGCTCGATACAAAAATGAAGCACTTCTTTAGAGTACTCATAGTTGTTCATCATGATGTATTTGCCATCCCACTCAGTAGTAGCAGAGCACGCACCTTCGTGGAAAATAGCATCAATTGTACCAAAGTCATCACCCGCCATGATTTGCGTAATGAAATCTTCTTTATCCATGTAATCGGTGATATCAAGATCAACTAAATTCTTGAATTTTTTGCCATCTTTTAGGTTATCAACCACTAAAATGTCGTTAATGCCGTTGTCGTTTAACGCCTTAACAATGTTGCTGCCAATCATGCCAGCGCCGCCAGTTACAATGATCATTTTGATACCACGATTTATTAAGATAATTGGTGAGATTGTAGCAAAGAAAGGAGCAAAAGGCAGCGGTAATTTTGCGACAAGGTATTAGTGAGTGGTCACCACTAGAGACTATACGCTTCGCTAACTAGAAACTATAAGATCATATTGTTGTAAGTGATTCATGAGATATGAACCGAAAAACAAGTTGTAAGTACAATGAATGAAGCAGATTGATTAAGTATCGAATGCTTGATAACTTGAAATTGAGCTATAAAAGTTAAGGGTAGAATATACGAGTTAGTGATGTATTTGATTAATCAGTATTACTGGCTTTTATAGTTTCTAGTCACGCAGTGAATATAGTTAGCAAAGCGTATAGTTTATTTAAAATGGAGTTATCATGCCTACACCCCCAAAAAACTCAACCAAAACCCCCAACTTCGAAACCACCCTCCAACACCACGGCGGAAAACTCGGCGTCACCGGCTCTTGCCACGAACTCCGCATTAATAACAAAGATAATAAACACGGTATATTAATCGACTGCGGATTATTTCAAG
Organism: Aliivibrio finisterrensis; assembly: GCF_008933155.1. Taxonomy (GTDB): domain Bacteria; phylum Pseudomonadota; class Gammaproteobacteria; order Enterobacterales; family Vibrionaceae; genus Aliivibrio; species Aliivibrio finisterrensis. The sequence goes on from NZ_WBVP01000021.1 coordinate 39,289, forward strand.
GCAAAGACGCCAAAGACAAGCATGGCAATGACAAAAAACTCGATATCGAATTTCCCATCTCCCACCTCAACGCGCTCATTCTTACCCATACCCACATAGATCACATTGGTCGTTTACCGTGGTTATTAGCAAAAGGCTTCAAGCAACCCATATACTGCACACCAGCTACCGCCGAGCTAGTCCCATTAATGCTCGATGATGGCTTAAAACTGCAGCTCGGCCTAAACAAAGGCCAAAGAGAAAGAGTATTAGAATTAATAAGAAAACAAATAAAACCCATCCCATACAACCAATGGCACCGAATCGCGCTTTCTTCCCGCTCTTGCTCTAAATCTTCTCGCTCTGTCCTGAAAGCGAAGCGTTCTGAACCCCTAAACCTGCTCTTAAGGTTCCAACCCGCAGGCCATATCCTCGGCTCTGCCTATGTCGAAATTAAGCTCCCCAACAATGAAATCGTCGTATTCTCAGGTGATCTCGGCCCATCAAATACGCCACTATTACCCGATCCTATTTCACCAAAACGTGCCGACTTATTAGTAATAGAAAGCACCTACGGTAACAAACTCCACGACAACGTAGAAACCAGAGCAAAACGCTTACAAGAAATAATCGAGCGTTCATTAAAAGATGGTGGCGCAATCATCATCCCCGCATTCTCGGTTGGCAGAACCCAAGAGCTATTGTTTGATATAGAGCACTTAATCCATCACAACAACATTGATTCAAAAATTCCAATCATATTAGATTCCCCGTTAGCCAACAAAGTCACCAAACAATACCGCCGCTTCAAAAAGCTGTGGAGTAAAGAAGCGAAGACCAAAATAAACAACCAACGTCATCCTCTTAATTTTGAACAATGCATCACTATCGAAAGCCACAAAGAACACATGCAAATCGTCAATCGTCTAAAAAGTACCGCCGAGCCCTGCATCATTGTCGCTGCCAGTGGCATGTGCGCCGGAGGCCGAGTCATGAACTATTTAGAAGCCTTACTGCCAGACAAACGCACCGATATCATCCTCGCAGGCTACCAAGCCCATGGCACTTTAGGTCGAGATCTGCAAAACCAAAAATCAAGAGTGTGGATAGATAATCAACCAATAGAGGTTAATGCTCAAATTCATACCATGTCAGGTTATTCAGCCCACGCCGATCAAGCAGATTTGATTAAGTTTGTGGATGGGATTGAGGAGGGGAGGAAAGAGGTTGTTGTGGTGCATGGGGAGGATAACGTACGCGAGGAGTTTGAGAGGGTTTTGGAGACTAGAAACTATACGCTGCGCTAGCTAGAGACTATAAGTGCGGGAGTGTTTATAGCTGATAGTTTATCTATGTATTTTACATAACTAGAGATGTCTAGAGGGGCTAGAAACTATACGCTGCGCTGACTAGAGACTATAAGAGAAGGTATGCATATAGATGAGGTTTATTTACTTACATAATATGAAAGGAGTAATAGTGTGTTATTTGAAAAGTTGAAGATATGGCAGCGTTCTGCTCGATTGGCCTGTGATGTAATTGAGTTATTTGAAGGGAATAGAAATTTTGCCCTAAAAGATCAGATTTTACGTTCATCACTATCTGTGCCTTCAAACATATCTGAAGGTGAAGAAAGAGAAACGATTAAGGAGAAGATTCGATTTTACTATTATGCTAAAGGCTCATGTGGAGAGTTACTTACGCAACTATTGATAGCAATTGAAACCTCTAGTGTGCCAAAAGAACCAGCACTCCTTTTAGTTAAAGAAACGCGAGAAATAGCAAAAGTTATCGGAATAATCATTCAAAAAGATAAGAGAAAAAAGTGAAGCGTGGGCTTTTGATCTTATAGTCTCTAGTTAGCGAAGCGTATCGTTTCTAGTTTCATCTACCTTTTTCAGTTACAATTTTAAAATATTTGAATTTAATTGGCGCGGAAAGAACATGAAAACAAAAGATAGGATCATTCACGGTGCCTTAACCCTCTTCAACCAAAATGGTGAACGCAATATCACCACCAATCACATCGCTGCACACCTTGAGATCAGCCCAGGCAATCTTTATTACCACTTTCGTAATAAAGAAGAGATCATTAATGGTATTTTCGATAATTACGCCCAAGAGTTGAAGGTGCGTTTTAAGCCGATGGCAAAAGAAGAACAATCGACTATGCCTAGTGTGCAAATCATGCTGAGCTACTTAGATTCGATTTTTGAATTGATGTGGAACTACCGCTTCTTTTACGCCAATTTACCCGATATTTTAAGCCGAGATGAGGCCTTAAAATTAAAATACGTAAAAGCACAGGCAGCGTTAAATGATAACTTAATTGCCATCATGAATGGCTTTCGTGATTCAGGTTTAATAGCCCTTAAAGATGATGAACTAAAATCCCTGACTAAAACGCTGCATATCGTTGCTTCTTGTTGGATCAATTACCAAACGGCACTGCTTTCTGATAAAGAAATTACTGAGAACAGTATTTATCAAGGCATGCTACAAATGCTAAATGTCGTAAGACCAATAGCGACAGAGCAGGGGCGAGTGCAGATATTGGAATTGGAAGCGCATTATCAGAGCAGAGTTTCTGCAAGTAATTAAAGAACACTAGAAACTATACGCTGCGCTAACTAGAGACGATAAGATCAAAAGTGAAAAAGCAGGTTTCAGGTTGCAGGTTTCAGGTTTCAGGAAGATCAAAGGCTGTTCTCCTTTAGAGTTAGCTTCTTCTCTTGCCCTTATAGAAGCGAAGCGTTCTAGTCTCTAGTCTCTAGTCTCTAGTCTCTAGTTAGCGTAGCGTATATCCACACCACAACTCATAACAGAATGACTTAAATGAAACGCATAATACTTAGCACACTCTTACTCACCTCAAGCCCAGCATTCGCAGAAGTTGAGCCTTTATTTGAAACGCCAAAAGACATGGAACCAACTTGGGTTGATAACCTATTAGATGTCTTTGGTGCCGATGGAGGTTTTGATGACAGTAAAGCCATCGATATGAGCTACCTTCCTACCGCCTATTACACGCCAGAGAAAAAATTTGGTGTCGGTTTGCTGATGGTTGGTTTATATAAAACAGAAAATGCAGCCGTTGAAGAGCAGCCTTCCTCATTAGTGGTTAACTCTTTTGTTTCAATGAACAAATCTTATGGCGTCTCAATCGAGAACATGAGCTTTTTTAATCAAGGAAAACAGAGGCTATTACTTGAATTAGAGCTGCATAATGAAGCCGCAGTGTATTATGGCAAAGGAATAGCACAAGGAAATCAAGACAGTAACCATCATGAGTTTGACGAGCAAGTATACAGTTTTAAACCTCGTTGGATGACAGAGGTTGCTAATAACTATTTTATTGGTATTGGTGCAGACTTAACGTACGCCAAAGCCGAAAATTTAGAGCAGGTTGCCACTGGTCACTCTTATCAATCAAACCAACACTTACCAGATAACCTTAGCTCGGGGGTTATTGTCACTAGCGTATATGACTCTAGAGATTATCGCCTTAACGCCACCAAAGGCTGGTTACTTCAGCTTGATGCTGGCTTATACCATAATGATAAAACAGATTCTTTTTCAACGTATGACTTAGAAGTTGCCAATTATATCGATTTAAACGGTTTGCCAGGGTTAATCGCGTGGCAAATTCAAGGCCACTTCACTCAAGGTGATGTCCCTTGGAATGTCATGCCCGATCTTGGTGGTTCAAGTGCGATGAGAGGCTACATTAAAGGCAGATACCGAGACGATCAAATGATGATGGGGCAAGCAGAATACCGACTGCCAATTTTCCAACGTTATGGCATGGTTTTTTGGGGGGCGGTTGGCAGTGTCGCACCAAGCGTGAGTGAGTTAAGTGATGAGTTAATGACATCTTACGGCACGGGCTTCCGATTCCGAATTAAAGACAACATCAATTTGCGTGCGGATATTGGTGTCGGTCAAAATGAAACCAATTTCTACCTCAATGTAAACGAAGTATTTTAATGCGGTTACGTCTTATTTATCTCATTTTAGTGATGAGTATTGGGGGGCAATCTGCCGCCGCCAATGAATTATCGTCGTGCACAATTACCTCAAGTTACGATATTTATTTAAGTGGTATCCACACCGGAAAAATGAAGCGAGTAGAAGCGTGGCAAGGTAAAAAGGCGAGCATTGTTTCAAACAGTAAAGCCAGTATTCTAGGCATTGGTACCGCTTATTCACAAAGTGCTGAAGTATCTTGGTCAGACTTAGATCATGAATGGATAACCGACAAGTTTCATCAAAAAGTATCCGGGTTTCGTTCAAGAGATATGAAAGTCACCTTTACTGACGGTGGACATCAATCAGACGTAGATATTGACGGCAAAGAATCGACCTATATTTCTAAAGATATTCCATTAAGGGATGTAGATACGTTATCGATTCAAATTCGTCAAAATCTACTGCAAGGTAAACAAGCGTTTCGGTTAAATCGTCAAGCTTCTGATGGCATTGAGCCTTATCAATACCAAGTGCACCAAAAGCAAATTAAGACATTTGAAAAATGGGGAGAGCTAGAGGTTATCCCAGTAGAGCAAACAGGCGCAGAGGATGTCACTTTTTTGTTTGCGCCAGAGTTAGAGTATCAACTTGTTGAAGCACGTTATCATGGGTTTATTCTTCGAGGTCTTTTGACGCTTGCAGATTATAAGTCGACGTGTAAAAACTAGGAACTAGAAACGAGAGACTAGACCGCTTCGCTTCTATAAGAGCTTAAGATAAGAGCGGGATTAAGGCAGACGCAGGGTGCGCTTGCTTTAGCTCTTGTTCTCCCCCTTTATCAGCTACTGCTATGAGATCGATACAGTCAATACAAGGGGGAGTTAGAGGGGGTTGTTAATTAGGAACTAGAAACGAGAGACTAGACCGCTTCGCTCCTATAAGATCTTAAAGTAAGAGCAGGAGTACTCGTTTTTATACGAAAGAATGTCAAAATTACGTCAGTATTACTGGCACGAATTGTGCATTATTTGAGCAGGATAATTTTGCTAACAACGGATACGATTTACGATGAATAAGATGCTCCCAATCGGGCTTTTCAGTACTTTACTTTTAACAGCATGCGGCGGCGGAAGCAGCGGTGGCGGTGGTGGCACTCCAGCACCAACTAAATATACTTGGCAGTTTTTACAGATGGTAGATACGTTACCTAGTGGTTGTAATTCATCATTGGCGACAGTATTTAGTACAACAGAAGTGAATGGAGTGATTAAAAACACTTACGCAGTAGAGGCTACAGATGTAAAAATTACCATTTCAGATATTAATGGTAATCATCAGGTATATTTAGACCAGAGTGATATATCACCTTCAGGGCAATTAGTTCTATCAGAAGATCAAATCCCTGATGGTGGTTATGTATCAGTTGTTGAAACTGATAATTTAACAGGATCAGTCGCATATGTACTAAGCGTACAAAAAGAGATGCTGACCGATGCGTTTATTAAGGTTAATACTAACCAAGGTGCTAATTCAAACTGTTATACAAAAAATGCACTAAAAATTGACAGTAATAAAAAGAAAGTAACGATAGAATATACACCAAACGATGGTATTTCAGCAGTAAGCGCTGAAGATTATTTTGATGGGAAAAGCACGCCTAACTCAGCACCAACAATTAATAATCTAACGGTGATATCGCCTAGTGAACCTGTTCTATTATCTGGTTATACGAATGACCAAAATGGAGCATTAGACAATATTACTCATTATAAATACGTTGAAAGTAAGACATTGGCGACTGATACACCTGCAAGCGTATCGAATAATCAAACATTATTGACAATAGATGGTTTATCAAGAATTGATGTTTATCCTTCATCTAATGCAATCACGACTACATTTGATAAGTTGACGGTTAAGTCATTATTCAATGAACATTCATTTGATTGGTTTTCTTGGAATAATGAGAACCAGAATAATACTTATGAAGTATCAACCCCATTTGGTAGCGAATATTCGTACTCTGCTCAATATCATACTATGATTAATGGTTGGGATACTTTAAGTAATAACATTGTCACTAATGGATTAAGCGATGTTGATTTACATAATGTAAGTTTAAGTTCAGACCCATTGATTTTGACTTGTATCAGTGGAGTATGTGAATTTGATTTCACTGATGTTACTAGTGAGACAATTCAAGGAGCATTAGTAGATTATACTTTGCAAGAGGGGGTCTTTACAATGAATCATTCTGTTTATGCTAAAGGGCCTATCGTAACGATTCCACAAGTAATTACATCTCGATACCCAGATCATACAACTCCAGTAAACACATCTTTTATCTCTTCAGATCAAGATAATAAAGAGATAACTGATATCTTCACTGTATTTGGAAAAACCAAAAACTTTAGCTCAACAGCGGGTAGAGTTGAAATGTTATTACCACCAGCTTTAGGCTTGGCTCATGAAGAGCTATTGATAAAAAATAATTACAATATATTCACTAAGTAATATATTGCAAAAAGAGCGCAGTATTCACTGCGCTCTTTTATAATACATTAAGCCAACCGCGTCCGCTCTTAAACCTGAAACCTCAACCCTGCTCTTACCTTAAGATCTTATAGAAGCGAAGCGTTCTAGTCAGCGCAGCGTATAGTCCTAAAGCCCTTTCTTCGTATACCACGGCTGTCTTGCATCTGTTAAGCCAAACAACGTATTTTCCTTCGACAGCATCTGACCGCCATCGCGAGTCAAAGGTTGCCAATCAAAGTACGCTCTATTTTTACTTGGTTTAACCGTCATGATGTCGTAAGGAATAGAGAGGTAAAACCCTTTGGTATAACTGCCTTCACCAAATTCCTCTGCAGATAAATCAGTCATACTTGCATAAGCGCCAACAATAACACCTGAATCAAACTGTTTAGAAAAATCTAAACGATAGCCTTTATCGCCTGCCAAAAACTCACCATAACTTACCTTTAATAGCGTACTCTTTAAAAATGACCATTGAGGCATATAATATCCGGTTAAGTGGCCAGTTGTTCCTTGAGAGCGAACATTGTAATAACGTCCATCGGCTTCGCTGTATTGACGGTCATCTTGATAGAAATTAAACCAATCATCAGGAGAGCGTTGTTGAATGTACGTATAATCAAGGCCAACAGCCCAGCGGCTATTTATCGGGCGGTATAATATCTCAGTACCAACGCCCCCAAACATACTCTCTAAATAACCACCATAAGTCTGCCCATATAGACCTTCGGCATATTCATCAAACCAAGTAAGTTGTAAGCGCTCCATTCTTAAAGGGCTTTCAGTGGCATAAGCTCTAAACATGGTACGAACACGAGGAACCTCGGTAGCATCTGGTGGAGCGATATAATTAAATTTATCATAGTTATCAATAAGGTTTAAATATAATGACCCAGAAGCTTGCAGGTTATCAGTAAGCCAATAAGAGGATCCTGCTTTGATGCCTATTTCATAAAGATAAAAACCTTCAGCGCCACCAATGGATTGACGTAAAGAAGGAGAAATACTCACGTCCCAACGCTCAAATGAGTCATGCTTTAAATTATCATCATTGATTGAATCAAGATCAGAGATATCTTGAGTGACTGTTGCATCAGTAATTTTAGCACCCACATAATTAAACTGCGCTGCGTCTTTATAACGTTCAGCATCAATCACTGTCTCAGTGGTGAGTAAAGAATTGTTTTCTTCAATAATACGATAAGTTTGAATATGTTCAGGAGTATTACTTGCTAAAATTGCTGCCGCTTCTTGATGAGCAATGTCTTTATTACGGTATTTTTCTTGCCCAGCAACGATCGTTATTTCATTGTCTTTCACATAAAATTTACTGTTAGAATAACCGGCATTATTATCTAATTCTTGTTCGATATAATTCCAGTTTATTTCATCCACATGATTAACTGATGGTGCTTGATATACGGTTTCAGGGGTATCGCGCCAATTAGCTTTCATTGTGTTAAAGTTGGTGGTTAACGTAAAGCCAAAGGTGAGAGTATCCCCTCGTTCATAACTTAAACGCATATCTCCCCAATCACCTAAACCATATAAAACACCAAAGTTCCATGGGGTGTGCTGAGTCATATCATGGTTATTTTGAGGATCTTGTACTGGTTTATCTTGGCTATAATCGTTCGCGTCATATTCTATTTTTAAGCGTAGTGGTTGGTAAGGCGTTTGATATTCTAAACCACCATAAATCGCCGCGGGGCCTTTAAACCAACGCTCAAAATCGACACTGCCGCCATTGCCTTTATAGCCAGACTCACGCGAGCAAAATTTATCTGATGCTTTACAAAATGGATTAGTAATATTGCCACTTTGTCCAAGGTAGCCCCAGCCCATACCAAGCGTGACATCAAGATTGCCAAAACGCTTGGTTGCCGCAACAAACTCACCATCAAATAAACCAGTACCGCCAAAATCACGCACACCGATAGAGGTTTCAGGTAGCCAGTCACTCTCCTCTAATAGACGAACCTTGAAATCGATGCCTTTATCAGTATAAACGGTATCGCCACTGAAATTTTCATCAGGGTTATAAAGAGAGTCTTGAACTAAAGTATAGCGAATAGTCGTTTCAAGCCACGGCATCAATTGCAATGAGAGGTTATAAAAGTGATATTCATTATTGAAGCTAGTATTAAAACTAAATGTTCCCTCTTCAGCATTACGCCCTGAAGGCATTTGCATTAAACCAACGCCACCAAAATCAGTTTGAGAAGGGGTAAAGGTTATTGGTTCAATATATTCACTACTTTCTTCAGCCAAGGCAAAAGTCGAAAAAGTAGCAGTAATCGCACTTGCAATTAAAGATAAGGCAAATTTAGGATACGGCATGATTAATTTACCTTATTACGTAAAAGTTGAATGATATCTTGGTGAATTGATGACAATGAATCTGGTAACTCATTAAATCCAATAAAAATCGTGGCTCCGGGCGCAATTGAAACCGTATTTTTCTGCCATTGATTATTACTCGCTATTTGTACGACACCATCAGGTTGAATCACATAAACCTGAGACGTATTGGCTTGAGAACTGACCTCAACGTTATGGAGATAATCTTTTATACTTCCATTCTCTATATATGGCAGAGTTTGTGGTTTAGGAGATAACGTTAATCCGAGAACGGTGATGGTTGTTGGTCGCTCTGGCACAAATAGTGAGAACTGCCCGCTCAGTAGGGGGTTATGTTCTTTTTTTATTCTAATTTCATCGATATCCAATGGAATAAAGAGACGAGGAACAAAAGAGAGCTGAGCCAATTGATTAATGAGTAAGGTTGAGTTGAGTTTGTAAGGTGCCTCAGCCCATGAAAGCAAGGGAGAGTAGTCACCGAGTTTAGTTAGCTGTTGTGACAGTTTCTCTTGCTGTTGAATAACCGTATTTTTTTTCTCATCATCACTAAGAATGAGACCTAAAGGGTAAGCATAGAGATTACTATAATTAAGTGATTCTAACAGTACAGAGTCTAATCGAGTGGCTTGAGGAAAAGATAAAATTACGCTGTTTTTAACTAATGTAATAGAGAGTGCTGAGTCACTAGCATAAGAAAAGAAAGAGCAGAGTGATAAAAAGAGAAAACCAAAAATACGCATTGTCACTCCTAATTAAGAACGAAAAGGTTTAAGAAAAGTCATTTCAATTGTGGCCATGTTAGGACCAATAAATTGACGAGTTTTTACAACCTCACCAGTATTATCTAACCAGTATTGATTGGTAAACTGTAAGTTTAAGGTAGAAAAAGAAACGAACTCCTCGAGGTATGTTACTTCCTTTGTCCAAATCAGAGACGTTAAGGTACTTTTTTCACCAGGCAAAACATCGATACTTGCTTGATAATTATATCGATAATCTGGCATCCAATCATAAGTCGCTTGCCATTGTTGTGGTGCGGTAAGTTGTTGGCTCAATGGAGGCAATTCAGTAGAGTTTAATGCGATCAAATTATAATTAGGTAGGGCAAGTGTTTTTATAATACGGCCATTCTCAGTGACGATCATCGCATTATCAGAGGAGAGCCACTTAAGCTGAGTGGCACCCGTTATCGGGTTACTTTCCGCTAAAGCAAGTACCATAAATATGTTGTGACTGTCATTGATTTTAACAAAAGCGCTAGCATAAGGCAGCTCATTAATATGCTCGGCAGAAAGTTCAACATCACTCATACCAAATACAGCCTCATTAAACGTCGACTGTACATCTTGAATTTTTTGTGAGCAGCCAGTTAATAAAAAGCAGCCAAAGGTAAGTAAATATAGAATAATATTTTTCATGAATTCTACTTTCGGTAATTTATTAAAAATATAAAAAAAGCCATCAACACAGGGTTGATGGCTTTGTTTTCAGCTTATTGTGGCTTATTTAGTAACAGATGTAGACGTTGAAGTCGCCGTATCAGAACCTGAATCAGCAACAGCAACAACAGCAACAGCTGCAACAGCACCTACAGCGATAGCAGTAGTAGTAGCCGCGCCAGCAGCAGCAGTTGAAGCGCCAGCAGTACCAGCAGCAGAACCTGTAGTTGAAGTAGCAGTTGTTGCTTCAGCGGCTGCAAATGCAGAACCAGCAGTCATAGCTAGCATAAGAGCGATAGCAGTCTTTTTCATGGAAATTTCCTTTAAATAAAAGTCTTTTTATACAATTTTTAGTATAAAAAGTATTACATCGATGTATACGCAAATCCCGCGTACCCAAAAAGTATACCTGTTGGTATTTATATTCACAACAAAAAATACGCTTAAATAAATGCCATGTGTTATATGTATCATTTTTTATATTGCTGATATAATGTTCGCCTTTTAATGTTCGCCTTTTAAAAAACGACTTGGTAACAATTTATTTATGCACACAGTAATGTCTCATTGCGCCAATAAAAAAATAAGACTCACGCCAATCGCTACGGCCTTAGCGTGTTGCTTGTCGTCGCTATTGGTAACCCCTTCTGCCGTGGCATCACCTTGGTTAGAAGCGAACGATCCTTTTTTACGCTCCTCATTAGTCATACTGTCTGATTCTGGCGTAATATCGTCTCCCACCAATCAATACCCATTGCGCTGGTCATTGTTTGGCGATGACATTACCAACAATGAAGTATCACATGATGTGTCTGTGGCGTTAGCGCAAAGAGAAGTGCGCTACAGTATGAACTCCGCCAAGCTGAATCGCGGCCAAAGCTCAACTAAATTTGTCGCCAGTAATGAAGAGGCGCCGTCAACGGGCTTCGGCCAATTTAGTAAAGATAAGTGGGGCGCGTCTGCCAGCTATGAATACCTTGATACTAGCTATGCGTTTCGTGTGACGACTGGCTATTCAAGTTATCAAGGTGAAGAGGAGATCCGCTGGGACGACTCCTATCTATCACTTAATTTAGGCGCTTGGTTATTCTCTATCGGAACGTTAGACAGATGGTGGGGTCAAGGGTGGCAGCATAACCTAATTCTTGGGTCTTACGCCAAAGCCGCACCGGATATCAGTGTCAGCTATATTGGACAAAATAAGCTATTTGGTGTCTGGAACATTGAAACCTTGGTAGCAAAACCCGATGACGCAGAATTTAATTACCACAATGCGACACGCTTTGTATCTAAACCCTTTTCATTTTTTGAATATGGGTTAACGTATCAAGTCTGGTTTGATAATACTAACAGTAGCCGTTCAGACGACAACATTAAGCAAGCTGCCGTTGATGCTAAGTTAACCTTACCATCAATTAACGTCTCTAATTACGGTGATGAGAGCCAAACCAAGGTGTATCACAGCGTGTATGCCGAGCTTGCCTCAACCGAGGACACCACAGAGCTAGGAGCCTTGCTATTAGGCTGGAGTGGCAGTGTGAATATTGAAGGACAAACGGTACGCTTAGTGCTTGAATCTCAACAAAGCACCTCAGAGCATAAGGCATTATTTAACGCTAACTCGACTTATGATATGGATAATAGCTATTCTGTTGCACTGTATGTGCAGATGAGTAATGACCATAATGTAAGCCTGAGTTATCAGCAATCAGAATGGAACGATACCCAGAGTCGCCACCATAGCCAAAGTAATACGACCCAAGCCAATTACCGATTACCGGCCGCCTCAGGCATGGTGCATTTAGGGCTTGGTTACACACAAATGAACACCACCACTAGCGATGACCAAATCAATGCATCGTTAGGTTACGAATTTAGATTTTAACTCTTTATTTTTTAAACTCTTTATTTTTTAAAACTTTCTCTTTTAACTGATTTTAACAAGCGTATTGAATATCAATGATGAAAAAAACACTTACCGCTAGCTTATTTGCCATGATAAGCACCAGTGCAATAGCCTTTACACCAAGCGCTGATCAAATTGCTCAATTTCAAAAATTACCAAAATCCCAGCAAGAGCAACTCGCTCGCCAATATGGGGTGGATATCAGTGTATTAACCGGAGCTAGCTCATCCAAAGGCCGCTCAACGAACACGGTTCCTCAAGACCCAATCAGAGCGAATGCGCCAAAAGAAGTGTCGTATGACGAGCAAATGAAAAAGTTGGCAGAAGAAGAAGAAGGTAAATTACAACCTTTTGGTTATGAGATGTTTGCAGGGCAAGTCGATACCTTAACGCCTGTTGATAACCTGCCAGTACCTAATGATTATGTTATGGCACCGGGTGACGAAGTAGCCATTCAAATTTATGGTAAAAGCAGCGAAGAGTTAAACCTAGTTATTGATAGAAAAGGCCGTTTAAACTTCCCTGAGTTTGGTCCTATTGCCGTTTCAGGCCAAACTTTTGCAGATATGCAAACCCATTTAACCAACATCATCAAACAGAAAATGTTAGGGGTAGATGTACTGGTCTCAATGGGCGCAATGCGAACTATGCAAGTGTATGTGGTGGGTGAAGCCACACAACCGGGCGCTTATAACGTCAATGGCCTAACGACCGTGACCCAAGCATTGATTGCCAGTGGTGGCATTAAAGAATCTGGCAGCCTACGTCATGTCGAACTTAAGCGTAAAGGCAAAGTGGTTGAGCGCTTTGATGTGTATGACTTACTGCTAAAAGGCGATTCACGCAGTGATGTTCGATTGCTAAGTGGCGATACCCTGTATATCCCAACCAAAAACTCAAGCGTTGAGCTCGATGGTGCGGTAAAACGTCCTGCAATTTATGAATTAAAAGGCAAAACCACGCTTTCTCGTTTACTTTCTTTTGGTGGTGGCTTACAGCCAAATGCTTTCCTATCTAAAGTAAATATTACGCGCATGGGATCAAATGGCTACGAGCAATTCACCGTAGACATGAGCACATCAAAGGGTAAAAACTTCATCATTAAAGATGGTGATAAAGTGGTGGTATCTAAAGCGGCAGAGTCATTAAATAATGCCGTAGCACTGCGTGGTGAAGTAGCAAGACAAGGCGCCTACAACTTTAAAAAAGGCATGAAGGTGAGCGATATTGTCTCTTCTGTTCGTACCGATTTAAAACAAAGTGCCGATTTAAACTACGCGTTAATTGTACGTGAAATCAATAAACAGCGTGATATTGAAGTGCTGCAATTTAACCTAGGCGAAGCCATCGCAAACCCTAATTCAAAAGAAAACTTGAGCCTGCAAGAAAGTGACCAAATCTTTGTGTTCAATAGCGGGTTAGATCTAGAGTATTGGTTTGGATCTTACGCCGATGAAAGAGAGCAAAAGCGTAAAGAGGAAGAAAAGAAGCAAGCAGAATCGCAACTTGCTCAAGGCTCTACTAATACAAGCTTACCGATGGGCACTAACGTAAATGGTGAGCCGTTACAGCAACGTAATGTTGAGACAGTAGATGCATCGACAGGGGCATTAATCAAAACAGAATCAGCAACCAAGTTAAAAACGGATGACGGTGAGACGGTATCTAAAAGTGAGCAGTTAAGACAACAAAGCCGCGAAAAACTGTTAACACCAATTATTGCCCGTTTAAAATCACAAGCAACACTTGATAACCCAGCGCGATTAATTGAGATCAGCGGTGCCGTTAAATACCCAGGTATCTACCCGTTATCAAAAACAGGCACGATTAAACAAGTGATATCGGCCGCGGGTGGCTTAACAGAAGAAGCGTATCTAGACAGTGCCGAATGGACAGTTCGTGAGGTAAACGGCAGTGAGCTGATTACCGAGCAGAGAAAAATCTCATTAAGAGACGCGCTATCAGCTGACGGTGAAAAAAACTTTACGCTTACAGAGCAAGATCGCTTAATTGTGAAAACCAAACCAAATTGGCAAGAAGGCTACACCATTGAGCTGCAAGGTGAAGTTGTTTTCCCTGGCACGTACTCATTTATTCGTGGTGAAAGGTTGCAAGAGGTGATTGAACGTGCCGGTGGGCTAACAGAATATGCGTATGCGGATGGCTCAGTCTTTAGTCGCGAACGATTAAAACGCCTAGAAGCAGAGCGTTTAAAAATCTTAAACATGCAACTAAAGCAAGAGATTGGTAATTTAGCCCTGCGTCGCCAAAACTCAAGCGCGCAATATACCACACCACCTGCAGATGCGATGTTAATTGCGGATGATTTATCAAAAACCGAAGCCATGGGCCGCATGGTTATTTCTATCCCAAGAGCGATCGAAGGGGATAAAATTGCCAACTTAATGCTAGAAAAAGGCGATAAGCTGTACATTCCAGCAAGAAACCCGGTGATCAGCATTATGGGTGAAGTTCAGTTTGCCTCAAACCAATTGTTTGAACCAAACATGACAGTGGAAGAGTACATAGAAGCCGCGGGTGGTACCAAAAAACAAGCCGATACCGACCGTATTTATGTAGTACGTGCAGATGGCTCAGTGATGATCCCAAATAACTCATACTGGTTCAGCCGCAGCGACAAGCCACTAGCCCCTGGCGATACCATCATCGTACCGCTAGACACGGATTACCTAGATGGCCTAAGTACGTTAACCTCAGCAACGCAGATCTTGTATCAAATCGGCGTAGCGTGGAGTGCGGTTAAGGACTAGTTTTAAAAACTAGCAAAATGCGATGATCTTCAAGATATCGAGGTGTCATCGCTTCTTGGCTCCTTTTATAGTGTAACTAGAGACTAGAGACTAGAGACTAGAGACTATAAAAGCGAGTTAGGTATGCTATTTGAAAATTTGAATGTATGGAAACGTTCTTCTCGATTATGTTGTGACATTATGGAGGAGTTTGAAAGTAATAAAAATTACGCATTAAAAGATCAAATTTTTCGTTCTTCATTATCAATCCCTTCAAATATAGCAGAGGGAGAAGAGCGAGAAACGTTGAAGGAAAAAATTCGTTTTTATTACTATGCAAAAGGCTCTTGTGGTGAAGTGATTACTCAGCTTCTTATAGCAATAGAAACCAGTAATATACATAAGAAAGAAGGTTTTCGAATGCTTAGCGAAGCAAGAGAAATAGCGAAAGTTTTAGCTACCATCATTCAAAATGACAAAAATAAATTGAAAATCAAAGGCAAATGATACGATTAATCAGCTTTTGATCTTATAGAAGCGAAGCGGTCTAGCCTCTAGTTTCTAGTATTTTTCTAACTCTCACACATAAGGAAAACAAAGAGCATAAAGACTCGAAAAGCCAAATAAACCAAGCTTTTATAGTCTCTAGCCTCTAGTTTCTAGTTTCTAGCATGAATGAAAAACAACAAGTTCAACACCCTCAACATTTAGCGTTTCCACAGGCAATGCCCGACGACGACGAGATCGACTTGCGTGAGCTCTTTGGCGCACTGTGGAAAGGCAAATGGATAATCATAGCAACCACGTTTATTTTCGCCGTTGGCGGCGTGCTATTTGCTTTGTCACAACCTAATACTTATAAAGCGGAAGTTGTATTGGCACCTGCGGGTGAGAGCAGTGGCGGCGGTGGCCTTGCTGCAATGGCAGGGCAACTGGGTGGCTTAGCTTCATTAGCGGGTATTAATATTGGCGGCGGTGGCACTGATAGCAAAGCGATGTCATTAGCTACCCTACAATCTCGACAATTTATTAATGCCTTTATAACCAAGCATGATTTATTAGTGCCATTACTGGCAAGCACAGAGTGGAATGAAGGCTCTGGCGAATTAGTTATAGACCCAGAGTTATACAATACAGAAACCAAGCAATGGGTACGAGAAGTAAAGCCTGGTGAGTCACCAGTACCAACAGATTGGCAAGCACACAAAGCCTTTAAGACTGTGTTTAGCACTGCTGATTCGAAAGATTCAGGTTTAGTGACCTTATCAGTCACTCACTATTCACCAATTGTTGCTCAGCAATGGGTAGAGTGGTTAGTGGCGGATTTAAATCTATGGATGAAAGACAAATCCCTTACTGAAACCAAACGAAATATCGGTTATTTAGAGCAGCAATTACAAAAAACCGATATCTCAGACATGCGCTCAGTGTTTTATCAGCTAATTGAAGATCAAACCAAAAACCTAATGCTGGCAGAGGTTGAAGCGGAGTTTGCGTTTAAAACCATAGACCCAGCGGTTATCCCAGAAGAGAAAGCCGGACCAAAACGTGCCTTAATTTGTGTGTTAGCGACCTTGCTAGGTGGAATGTTAGGGGTTGCGGTTGTGCTGGTTAGATTTGCGTTTAGAAAGGAAGAATAAAGAAGGATTAAGGATTAAGGATTAAGGTAGGAGCTAGATCAAAGAATCTTTCCTTCTACCTGTTTTTACCTGCTTCCTCCTTCTTTTATGTCGAAAAATGAGATAAAATGCAGCGCAAAATAACGCTAGAGACTAGAGACTAGAGACTAGAGACTAGAGACTAGAGACTAGATCGCTTCGCTACTATAAGAGCCAGAGTCGTTTATTTGGTTCTTTATACTTTTGATTTTATTGTTTTTAGAGCGAAGCGTTTTAGTTAGCAAGGCATATAGTTTCTGCAAAACACACATCTATGAATTTCATGCGCCAGGGATGCGCGATCACCTGCGGGCGGTAGCGTGTCTGGATACCCCAAAAAATACTAATCATCATGAATGTGTGAACTTATACCTTTCTAAAGTAAAGGATAGAAAGAAATAGAAGCCTTCGGTGAGTGTAACTTGGAATGGTTACGTAACTTCAGAGAGTTTGAAAACGGTGTACCAAGTCATGACACCATCGCTAGAACAGA
>NZ_WBVP01000022.1 GCF_008933155.1 Aliivibrio finisterrensis
TTTTTTATGCGGTAGGCACAACTGGTGAATATTTCGATAAATCAGGCCGTTACTATGATCCCTCAACCGATTTAAAGTCACGTCCTTGGTGGAAGCGCTCCGTAAATGAAGGCAAGGCTTGGGCTGCAACCGTAATTGATATTCGCTCAGGTCAAATGAACGGTTCTATCTATATGCCAGTTTATCAAGATAATAAACTTGCTTATATTGCTGGTGCTGATATCAAGCTAGAAGCCTTACAAAAGCTATTACTAAGTAAAACTAACTATGGTGATGGTGCTGAATTACTTGTTTTTGATGATGAAGGTAAAGTGATTCTTTTTTCTGATATGAAAGAAAAAGACTCAAAAGAACTGACACTTCAATTATTAGATCAAGAAAACCCAGGCATAGCTCAACTGAATAATTCAAATGTAGCAACTGATGCTTTACTTAATCTGACATTAAAAGAGCAGCCTTATTATGCCGTTGTACATGATATTTCAGTCGCCCATCCCAACTTATCATGGCATCTAGCTATATTGGTTCCTCAATCGCAACTTGATAACCAATTATCCAATTTAATGCGTAATGTATTACTCGGCTCTTTCTTAGTAATCATTATTGTGGGTATGACCGTTATGTTCGTCATTAACCGCTCGCTACGTAATGTTAATACTATTGCTAATGAACTGGTTGCTCTTTCTCAAGGCGAAGGGGATCTAACGCGTCAGTTAGCTATTACCTCTAACGATGAACTTGGGCAATTAGCGCATGGGTTTAATGGTTATAACGCTAAAATTAAAGATATCATCAATGAATCAAAATTAGTGTCTACCGATGTTGCTGTAACAACACATAGCGTGAGTAATGCATTATTAAAAGCCTCTCGTGATATGGAAGAACAACGCTCTGAACTAGCCGTTATTGCGACAGCAACGACAGAAATGGATCATGTAGTCAAAGACATTGCACAAAATGCAGAGATGACTCGCCAGCATGTTTCGGAAGCGAAAAATAACGTTGAGCATGCCCGATCCCTTACTGAGGGAGCAAATGCGCAAGTACAAACGTTAAACACAGCACTCATTCATTCTGAATCTGGCGTAAATGCTCTTCTTGTAGATGCAAAACAGATTGGGGATGTATTGCGTGTAATCCAAGAAATAGCAGATCAGACTAACCTTTTGGCGCTGAACGCAGCCATTGAAGCAGCTCGCGCTGGTGAGCTTGGACGTGGATTTGCAGTTGTTGCTGATGAAGTACGAAGTTTAGCAAGTAAAACGCAGCAATCGACCCACAATATTCAGCAAATTATTGAAGGTATTCAGAGTAATACACAAAGTGTTGCAAATGACATGGCAACAAATCGAAAAAGCGCAGATCAAACTTCCGATAAAATGGAACAGATCACCCAAGCTCTATTAATTTTAATGCAATCATTTGAAACCGTTTCAATGCAAGCAGAACAAGTTGCATGTGCGACTTCGGAGCAAGCCGAAGCGGTAAAAGAAATTGAACGTAATGTCACCCAAGTTAATCAATTATCACTATCAGCTGATGAAAGCATTGCTGGCATCACAATCGAAGCGAAAGAGCTTCATAGTAAAAGTGACGATTTGAATACATTACTATCACGATTCAAAACCCAATAACTTACCTAAATAATCCTTTAAAACGCCGTGCTAACAACACGGCGTTAATTTACTTACTCTACCGTTACCGCTTTCGCTAAGTTACGAGGCTGATCAACATCCGTCCCTTTAATTAAGGCAACATGGTACGAAAGTAACTGCATCGGGATGGTGTAGTAAATTGGCGCAGTAATATCACTCACATGAGGCATGGTAATGATCTTCATGCTTTCATCCGCTTCAAAACCTGCTTGTTCATCAGCAAATACATAAAGTAAACCACCACGAGCACGGACTTCTTCTACGTTTGATTTTAGTTTCTCTAATAAATCATTGGTTGGTGCAACCACCACTACTGGCATTTCTGCATCAATAAGCGCTAATGGGCCATGCTTTAACTCACCTGCCGCATACGCTTCAGCATGAATATATGAAATTTCTTTAAGCTTCAAAGACGCTTCAACCGCAATTGGGTAAAACTCACCACGGCCTAAAAATAGCGTGTGTTGCTTGTCTGCAAAGTCAGGTGCTAGCTCTTCAATCTCTTTATCAAACGATAACGCTTGTTCAATTTGAGCTGGCAATGCATGCAAAGCTTCAACTATCTCTTTCTCTTTCTCTTTTGAAATACGATTTTGTTGTTTACCTAATGCTGTTACCAACATAAGCAATGCAGCAAGCTGAGTCGTAAATGCTTTGGTTGACGCTACACCAATTTCAGTTCCTGCTCGTGTCATAAAGGCAAAATCTGACTCACGAACCAGAGAAGAGCCTGCTACGTTACATACTGTCATTGCGCCCATGTAGCCACGTTCTTTAGCTAAACGAAGTGCTGCTAACGTATCTGCCGTTTCACCAGATTGAGATAAGGTAATTAATAAACTATTTGGACGACTCACAAATTTACGGTAACGAAACTCAGAAGCAATTTCCACATCACAACTCACACCCGCCAATGATTCAAACCAATAACGAGCTGTCATGCCTGCATTGTAAGAGGTACCACAAGCAATAATTTGTACGTGTTCAACTTTATTTAAAATCTCAACCGCGTTAACACCAATACTCTCAGTTACCACTGAATCATGAGTAATACGCCCTTCCATTGTGTTGATAAGCGCTTTAGGCTGTTCAAACACTTCCTTTTGCATAAAGTGACGATATTGCCCTTTATCACCCGCATCGTGCTCAGCGTTTGATTCTATTACTTCACGTTCCACTCGTTCATCGCGGGCATCGAAAACCACCACATCACGACGAGTAATCTCTGCAACATCACCTTCTTCAAGATACATAAAGCGACGAGTCACATTCAATAATGCCAGCTGATCAGAGGCTAAGAAGTTCTCGCCCACACCAAAACCGATAACGATTGGACTACCAGAACGAGCAACAACGATACGACTAGGATCTTTACGATCAACCGCCACTGTGCCGTATGCACCGTCTAATTGTTTTGCTGTTTTTTGCAGAGCTTCAACCAAAGAAGCTGACGTGCGAAGTTCCCATTCAACAAGATGAGCAATCACTTCGGTATCAGTTTGTGAAGTAAACACATAGCCACGCTCTTGCAGCAGAGTGCGCAGTGCTTCATGGTTTTCGATAATGCCATTGTGTACAACGGCAATATCGCCAGACATGTGTGGGTGTGCGTTTGCTTCAGAAGGCTCACCATGTGTCGCCCAACGAGTGTGAGCGATACCAGTACCGCCAATGACATGTTGTTGATCGACTGCGTCTGCTAACTCTTGAACTTTACCAAGACGGCGTACACGAGTTAGGTTAGACTCGCTATCAACAACCGCAACTCCTGCAGAATCGTAGCCGCGATATTCTAAACGACGTAATCCTTCAACTAAAATCTCCGCTACATCTCTTTGTGCAACTGCACCTACGATCCCACACATGGCAATACTCCAATTATTCTAATTTTAAATTCTAGGTTTTAAGAAGCCTCTTATTGCTTCTTAGGTTATAAATAACCGTTGATTGGCAGCAAAAAATATCAACGGTGTCATATAAATTAAATCACTGAGCTCTGATAACTCGTACATTATGTGATTCAATTTTTTGTTGTTGTTCTTGGCTTAAATCATTATTGGTGATCAACACATCAATGCTGCCCCATGGCAATTCAACGTTAGGAATTTTTCGGCCAATTTTTTCAGATTCCACCATTAAAATAACTTCACGAGCCACTTCAGACATCACGCGGCTTAACCCCACTAATTCATTAAATGTGGTTGTTCCCCGTTCCAAATCAATTCCATCAGCACCAATGAATAACTGATCAAAATCATAGGAGCGTAATACTGATTCGGCCACTTGACCTTGAAAGGACTCAGAGTGACTGTCCCATGTTCCACCTGTCATCAATAACGTTGGTTCGTTTTCAATTTCTTGCAGTGCATTAGCAACAGGTAATGAGTTGGTCATTACCACTAAGCCATTTCGTTTCGATAATTGATTAATTAATGCCGCCGTTGTGCTGCCACTATCAATAATGATCCTGTTATGATCCTTAATCAGATCCACCGCAGCAGTTGCGATAGATAACTTTCGATTCGAAACCTCTTCACAACTGCCTTCTTGTATAATATTTGATGGCATTAAAACCGCTCCGCCATACTTACGCATTAGTAAACCATTCTTTTCTAATTCTGTTAGGTCTTTCCTAATAGTTACTTCAGAGATATCAAATAAATCAGAAAGATATTCGACGCTAACTTCACCTTGTTCTGTTAGTAGAGAAAGGATCATATGACGGCGTTGTTTCGTGTTTCTTTTTGACATAACAAACCCAGTAAGTTTCGATTTGAAAGGATTTTAGTTTCGTTTCATTTGATTGTCTATAGCAAGAAATTAATTCGTTTTAAATATTAAGATCTCATCAAAAATGCCCGTTTATTTAAAATAAGAGATGAGTTAGAGAGACAGCGCAGACTTTAGCGACTAAAAATTGCTCAAAACCGAAGGGGATGTTAATTTTATTTAATCACTTATAAGGAATTTTGTAGCCATGGACGACAACTACACCATTATCATCGCGGACGATCACCCCTTATTTCGCAATGCGCTTTTTCAATCCATTCACATGGCAATCAGTGGTGCTAATTTAATAGAAGCGGATTCGCTTGAAGGGTTATTGACGGTATTACAAAAAGACTCCGATCCAGATTTGCTTCTATTGGATTTAAAAATGCCCGGCAGTAATGGAATGTCTGGATTAATACAACTTCGATCTCAATATCCAGACCTGCCTATTGTTGTTGTATCTGCCAGTGAAGAGCCTAGTATTGTATCTCAAGTCAAAAGTCATGGTGCTTTTGGCTTTATTCCTAAATCTAGCGATATGAAATCACTCATTGCAGCCTTAAATCAAATTCTTGCTGGTGATTCCTATTTCCCTGAAGGGTCAATAAAAAATTCTGCAGCGTGCGATGATCTCGCGACGAAAATTGCGGCACTAACTCCTCAACAATACAAAGTGCTTGGTATGCTATCCGATGGCTTACTTAATAAACAAATCGCTTATGATTTAGAAGTATCAGAAGCCACGATAAAAGCGCACATGACGGCAATATTTAGAAAATTGAGCGTTAAAAATCGCACTCAAGCGGTTATTTTATTGCAACAAACGGAAAGTTAACCTTGATATAACACTCTAACCGTTAAAATAAGTTAGGTTGCCCATTCATTATTTTAATCCCTCTGCGTAACCTAACCTCTGGGAGAACCCATGATAAGTATCCTCATCACTCAATTTGTTGTTCTTTGGGCTGTCATTGACCCTATAGGATCCGTTCCTGTCTATCTTTCACAAACTCAACACCTAACCGCTAAACAACGTAAAGTCGTAGCTCTTAAAGCGGTAGCGATCGCGACGGCTGTACTTTTATTTTTCCTTGTTATTGGTCAACTTCTCTTAGAAGCAATGCAAATTCCTTTACCTGCCTTTCAGGTTGCTGGCGGGTTAGTCTTATTAATCTTTGCTCTTACTATGATTTTTGGTGAGAGCAAGCCAGATCAAGAACAGAAGATGAGCGAGGAACTAAGTCATTCAGATCTAGCAGATTTAGCGGTTTATCCTTTAGCTATCCCATCAATCGCCTCACCCGGCGCTATGATGGCCATTGTGATGTTAACCGATAATTCTCGCTATTCTTTTTTAGATCAGTCAATTACAGCAGCAGTCATGATTGTCGTTCTCGTCATTACGTTATGTTTATTACTTGGTGCAACGTTTATCCATAAGATAATTGGCAACGTTGGTGCCGCGATTATTAGCCGCGTTATGGGATTAATCTTAGCCGCTGTTGCCGTTAACAATTTACTGCTTGGTATTAAAGACTTCTATTTTTAGTTATGAATATACCTTAGACCTTGGTATTAATTAACATAAAATTAACACACCAATTTCTGTAGTCACCTCACATAAAACGCTCATATTTTGGGCGTTTTTCTTTATCTGCTCGACTAAAGTTGCACTGCTTTCTTCTCTTCTCACTGCTAATCTCTTTTTGGTTACATATTATTAACATAAAAAAGGAGCTGGCTATGGCGTTCGAAACAAAAGAACAAGCACAAGCCTATTGGAAGGAAAATCTAGGGATCATGGGTGGACTGCTTGCGATCTGGTTTTTAGTCTCATACGGCGCAGGGATATTATTTGTTGACGCACTTAATACCGTTCAATTTGCTGGATTCAAATTGGGGTTCTGGTTTGCACAACAAGGGTCTATCTATACTTTTGTCGCACTGATCTTTATCTATGTTGCTCGCATGAATGCGCTAGATAAAAAATACAACGTACAAGAAGATTAAGAGGAATTATCATGGGTATCCAAACTTGGACGTTTATATTAGTCGGTATCACTTTTGCTCTCTATATCGGAATTGCAATTTGGGCTCGCGCCGGATCAACCAGTGAATTCTACGTGGCAGGTGGCGGGGTTCACCCTGTTGCTAATGGCATGGCAACCGCGGCGGATTGGATGTCTGCGGCGTCATTCATTTCAATGGCCGGTATCATCTCCTTTGTTGGTTATGATGGTGCTGTGTATCTTATGGGTTGGACCGGTGGCTATGTACTATTAGCGCTTTGTCTTGCGCCTTATCTACGTAAATTTGGTAAATTCACCGTGCCAGATTTTATCGGTGAACGTTACTACTCTCGAACCGCTCGTATGGTTGCCGTGTTCTGTGCCATTTTTGTTTCCTTCACTTATGTGGCAGGACAAATGCGTGGTGTTGGCGTGGTGTTCTCACGATTCCTAGAGGTTGATATTAATATCGGTATCATTATTGGTATGGGTATCGTATTTTTCTATGCGGTACTGGGTGGCATGAAAGGCATCACTTATACGCAGGTTGCTCAATTCTGTGTCCTCATTTTCGCCTTCCTTGTTCCTGCGGTTTTCACCTCAATTATGATGACAGGTAACGTATTCCCTCAAATTGGTATGGGATCAACCGTTACTGGCTCTGAAGTCTACTTATTAGATAAGTTGGATGGATTAACGACTGAACTGGGGTTTACTCCTTACACTGATGGATCTAAGAGCATGGTTGATGTCTTCTTTATCTGTGCGGCGCTAATGGTGGGTACGGCTGGACTTCCTCATGTAATTATCCGCTTCTTCACGGTACCTCGTGTTAAAGATGCACGTATCTCTGCGGGCTGGGCGTTACTGTTTATCTCATTCTTATACACTACAGCACCTGCGGTAGCCGCGTTTGCTCGTGTAAATATGATTGAAACGATTAATGGTCCAGATAGCCAAGGGGTTGCTGCGGCTGATGCACCAAGCTGGTATAAAAACTGGGAAGACACAGGCCTTGTTGGTTGGGATGATAAAAATGGCGATGGCAAAATGTTTTACTCTGGTGATGAACGTAATGAAATGGACATCAACCGAGATATCATCGTACTGGCGTCACCTGAACTAGCAAGTTTACCAAACTGGGTTGTGGCACTATTAGCTGCGGGTGGCTTAGCCGCTGCATTATCAACGGCTGCCGGCCTACTACTGGTAATCTCGACGTCTATCTCTCATGATTTATTGAAGAAAGGCTTTAAGCCTAACATGACCGATAAACAAGAACTGCTCGCCGCTAGATTGGCTGCCGTGGTTGCTATTATCGGTGCAGGTTACTTAGGAATAAACCCTCCGGGCTTTGTAGCACAGGTGGTTGCCTTCTCCTTCGGCTTAGCAGCAGCGTCCTTCTTCCCTGCGATTATCTTGGGTATTTTCTATAAGAAGATGAATAAGGAAGGCGCGATTGCCGGTATGATTTCTGGTGTTACCTTTACCACGGCTTATATTGTTTACTTTAAGTTCATTAACCCTGCTGCAAGCACACCTGATAACTGGTGGTTTGGTATTAGCCCAGAAGGGATTGGTACACTAGGTATGTGTGTCAACTTCATTGTTTCAATTGCAGTAAACAAAGTGACAGCAGAAGTGCCTAAAGATGTGCAGGACCTTGTGGAATCAATTCGTTTTCCTAGAGGTGCAGGCGAAGCACACGATCATTAATTGTATATAAATAACGTCAGATATTGACTAAGCAAAGGGAGTTAGTGAATGCTAACTCCCTTTTATTTTATTTCATTTAACTTTTATCTATTTATATCAATACAATCGCGCTTATTAATTCATGATTACTTTCTAACATGACGATTCAACACGGCTCTTAACTTTAAAGGTTTAACCGGTTTTGCAATAAACCCAAATCCATTCGTTTTAATACTTTCCAATAAATCATCGGTTTTATCCGCACTGATCATCACCCCTTCAAATGCATTCCCTAAACGTAAACGGCATTGTTGTAATACCTCAAGTCCTGTTCTGTCGTTATCCAATCGATAATCAGAGAAAATCACATCTGGTACCCAACCCTCTTCTAGACAACGCAGGCTACTCATTAAATCGGTGGCGGTTTTTACTTCACAGCCCCAACGAGATATCAATGACTCCATACCAATAAGAATATCTGGTTCATTATCCACGCATAACACGCGAACTAAACTCAATGGTAATTCAGGCTTTTGCTCTATCCTAGGCGAATTACTCTCAAGCAGTACCCCTCTATTAAGTGTGACT
Organism: Aliivibrio finisterrensis; assembly: GCF_008933155.1. Taxonomy (GTDB): domain Bacteria; phylum Pseudomonadota; class Gammaproteobacteria; order Enterobacterales; family Vibrionaceae; genus Aliivibrio; species Aliivibrio finisterrensis. The sequence goes on from NZ_WBVP01000022.1 coordinate 8,720, forward strand.
GAAAATACCGAGCCTTGATTAAGCCATGAACGCAATGAAATCGTATGACCAAGCGCATGAGAAATACCACGAGCAATAGCCAGTCCCAAACCTAAACCTTGGTCAGCTCGGTTTTGATCAACACGAGTAAACTCATCAAAAATGGCTTGTTGTTTTTCTTCAGGAATACCAATGCCGCTATCCCATACATCCAAACGTATTTTACCTTGTACCCTTCTTGCTCCGAGTACTACTTTACCTTGAGGATTATATCGAAACGCATTGGTTAAAAAGTTTTGCACAACTCGGCGTAAGAGTTTGGGATCGGATTCCACCACTACATTTGAATGAATAACCTTAAAATCAATATCTTGCAGCTTGGCTAACGCACCAAACTCCGCTTCCAAATTAGAAAACAGACTGTTTAATGAAAAACTTTGAACATGCGTTTCTAACTTACCGGCTTCTAAGCGAGAAATATCGAGTAAATCCCCAATCAGATCTTCAGCAGCACCTAACGCACTTTCAATATGGCCTGATATTTTTTTTGTTTCTACTTCTTGGGCAACCTCACTTAATGAAGAGGCAAATAAACGTGCTGCATTTAAAGGCTGCATTAAGTCATGGCTAACGGCCGCAAGTAAACGACTTTTCGATTGAGAAGCCAATTCGGCACTTTGGGTTGCTCCAACCAATCGCTGATTTAATTTTTCTAACTCTTTGGTTCGCTCGTGAACTCGTGACTCGAGGGTCTCATTGGTCTCTTTTAGCGCTTTTTCTGCCTGCCTAAATACAGTGATATCCGTAAAACTCATCACAAATCCACCACTGGGCATCGGGTTACCTTGCACTTCAATAACTTGACCATCAGGGCGAATACGAGAAGATACATGACGAGTTCCTCGCTCTAAATGCTCGACTCGTCGTTGAACGTGTATTTCAGGATCACCCGGTCCACACAAACCTTGCTCTGCATTGTGACGGATCACATCAGCTATCGGTCTACCCACTTGAATTAACCCTGAAGGAAAAGTAAATAACTCTAAATAACGTTGATTCCATGCAACTAATTTCATCTGCTTATCAACCACGGCGATCCCTTGGCTAATGTGCTCAATCGCCCCTTGCAATAAACCGCGGCTAAAATCATATAACTCAGAGGCTTCATCAACGATGGTTGCTACCTCTTCCAATTGCATATTTCTGCCTTGTAATGCTGAAGTAAGAACCAAACGAGAAGAAGAAGCGCCAAATACTCCCGCGAGTACACGCTCGGTATGGCGAATTAACGCAGAGCTCGCCTGTTGTTGCGGCAATAAGGATTCATCATGTTGTTGAGAGAATTGGCGAAAGGCTTTTTGAGCTCGGCGACGACCAACAAACCGTGAAGCCAACATTTCTAATTCACCGACAGTAACGCGAGTTTGATAAACACTGACATCTTCATTTTCTGGTAAAGGAGCGCCAACAAATGAAGCCGCTTGTAAGCGCTCACTTAATGATGCCCGAGTGATTGATGAAACAAAAATAAATAATAGGGTGTTAAGGCCTAAACTGAGCATCATTCCCCAATCTGAGGTTTTAACCTCTAGAATCTGTAGCCATTCAGGCGGGGTGATTAACCATAATAAAACGTTATTTTCAGCACTGCCTGCTAACATTTGAGTTTGACTCATCAGAGTAACAACCCAAATTAAAAATCCTATAATTAACCCTGCATACACGCCTTTTTTGTTGGCATTTCGCCAATACAATCCACCAATTAACGCCGGTGCAAATTGAGCAATGGCGGCAAAAGCTAATAAACCGATGACCGACAATGAATCAATCGAATCAAGTGCTTGGTAAAACCCCCAAGCCGCTAATAGCAGTAATAGAATAAGCACGCGTCTAATCGTTACTAATAATTTAGAAAAATGTCCGAACGATCGTCCTGTGGTTTTTACTCGACGTAATAACAGAGGCAAAACTAAATCATTCGATACCATAATCGCAAGCGCAATGGTAGATACGATAACCATGCCACTGGCAGCTGACGTTCCGCCAACAAAAGCCAGTAATGCCATATTCTCAGCACCGACCGACAACGGCACACTGATCACAAAACTATCACTAAGACCTCCAGAGAGTAGAGCTTGTCCAGCCCAAGAGATAGGTAGCACAAACAGACCAATTAATATCAGATAGAGTGGAAACACCCAACGCGCCATTCGTAAGTCTTGCGCCTGCTCATTCTCTACAACCGTGGTGTGAAACTGGCGCGGTAAACAAATTATCGCCGCCATTGTTAAGATCGTATGGAATAAAAGGGTAATAAGATTGGGGGATTGGTAGGTTTCTTTGGCAATAGAAATTAAATCAATATTAGCATCAGAATAAGTCAAATAAAGAATGAAACCGCCAACCGCAAGAAAGGCGACTAATTTCACTATAGACTCAAAGGCAACAGCCATCATCAAACCACGATGATGCTCTGTCGTATCAATATGACGAGTACCAAAAAGAATTGTGAATACAGCAAGAGCGCCGCCAACAAACCAAGAGATATGCCCATCTCGATAGCCTGAATCCAAAGCTAAGTTAGGCGCAACAAGATCAAGCCCCATGGTGATCCCCCTCAATTGCAACGCAATATAAGGCAGTATCCCAACAACAGCGATAATCGTGATCACCCCAGCTAATCCTTGAGATTTTCCATATCGTGCAGCAATAAAATCAGCTATCGAGGTAATGTGTTCTCGCTTGGCAATCAAGATAATTCTGGCAAGAAATCGCCATGCAAATACAAACACAAAAATAGGAGCAAGATAAATAGGAAGGAAAGACCACGGGTTATTAGTGGCTTGGCCTACGGTGCCATAAAAGGTCCATGAGGTACAGTAAACCGCAATAGAGAGGCTATAAATCCACGGGCGGTATTGCGCTAGCCACCCTTTTTGTCTATCGCCATACCAGGCAATTAAAAATAATAATCCTAAATACGCCAGCGACACTGGCACAACAATCCATCCTTGTGTCATCACTCATCCTTGTGGATACCACTCTAGTGCCATAAAAAACGCTAGAAGGGTACAAATACTCTGTAACACCATTCTAGCGTTATAATTGTCGCTTGTTTTTTACTCAAGCCTACAAATGTGATTAAAGCCTATTTATCGGTCACTTTATCCAATTTAATCAGTAAAGCAAAAGAGCCCATTGCTGCCATTAACCAGAAAATATTGGCACCCCACACTTCATATCCCCAACCACTTAATGTCGTCATTAGCGCAATGAATGCCCCTAACGGAATCGCATTGTATAATGCTTGCAAAGGGATCATCTTATTTTGAGGGAAGCGTTGAATGTATTGGATTGCTGCCAAATGAGCCATTGCAAATGTCACCCCGTGTAAGGCTTGAACTAACACTAACGCAAACAGTTCTGTCGTTGCTGCCGTTAGCCCCCAACGAACCATCACCCCAGCAGCAGTTACTTTAAATAGTGTTGATACCTTCCACCCTGCAAACAGTCGCTTACTAAACGCAAATACCATGACTTCAGCAACCACACCAAGACTCCACAAGTAACCAATCGTACTTTCTTGATAGCCCGACTCTTTCCAGTAGATAGAACTAAAACTGTAATATGCTGCGTGGCTACCTTGAATTAGCGAGACTAAAATAATGAACTTTAATACTGGCGTTTCGGTTAATAGTGCAAGTAATGGTGGACGAGTTTGATCTTCTTCAGACACCGAGACGGGCATTGGGTTTGGATTTCGCATCACTAAAAAAAGTGCCGCTAATATCCCAGCAATCGCGGTATACACGATCATGTCAGTACCGAACCCTGAGACTAAATACCCAACAACTGTAGAGCCAGCAATGAAACTCACTGATCCCCACAAGCGAGTACGTCCATAATCTAATAAATTATTCTTTGCGTAATAGTTTGTCATCGCATCAGATAATGGAACGGCTGGCCCACAGGATAAATTAAAGAGCACGGTGACAAATGCCATCCACCAGAAACTCCCTCCATTAATTAAAAACAAACCAAGGGCGATTAATGAGGCGAGAGTAAGAATTCGTAACGCGGGAAGTAAATATTCCACTCTATGCAAACGTGGAGTGATCACCAAGTTAGCCACACAACGCGTCGCAAACCCGAGACCAATTAATACACCAATATCTCCAGCAGATACGCCTTGTTCTTCAAACCACAATGCCCAAAATGGTAAATAAACACCATAGGCAAAAAAGAACCCACCAAAGTATTGAGAGATCCAAGCAAAAGGTGAAACGCGAAACATGACAATGTCCAAAGGGAATAAAAAGAGAGGCTCATTATGGCATTGTATGGGTTTATAAAAAGGGAAAAACGAATTGAAAAAAACTGCACCTTTTAAAATGTGACTTCACCTTCAATTTTCACACTCTTTATGAAAACTCTAGACTAAAGTCGTCTTCATTCTTATTGCATATCTAGCGAGAATAAGGGAAATCGTCAATTAAAGGGTGGAGCTATGCCAAGTGAACTCAATTTCTCAATTGCTCCATTTAATACCCTCACAGCAAACCAGAAAGAGCAATTAACACGTCATGTCGACATTGTCTACTTTCGTGAAAATGACATTATTTTACATCCAGGACAATCCTCAGAAAGCTTATACATTATTATCAAAGGCGTAGTTGAAGAGCGATCTAACGACAGTGGAGAGATCTATACTCATTATACCCATGATGATATTTTTGATGTCCGATCCCAACTCGACGGCTCAGTAAAGCATTGCTATCACGCCCTTGAAGATACGTTATGTCACCTTATTCCTACCGAAGTGTTTCTTTCCATTTATCACGAAAATGCTGATTTCTCTGCTTATTTCAATGGCAGTTTAGCGAAACGTAAAGCGCTTCTCACTCAAGCAAATCAACAACAAAATTTAGCCGAATTTATTCTGACAAAAATTGATGATGATACGATTCAAACCGCCATTTCTGTCGATTGGAATGCGTCATTAAAACAGGTCACACATTTACTTAAAGAACATAATATTGATGCCCTTTTTGTAGAACTAAACCAATGCGACCCAAGACATAAAGGGAATAAAGACTCATTGCCGATCGGGATCATAACCCGCACCGACTTATTACACGCATTAGTCCTCAATAATCACGAGCCGAATCACCCTGTAGGTCCAATTGCGACCTACCCTATCGTATCGATACAAAAACACGACTACCTTTTTAATGCCATGACCCTAATGACTCGCCACCACGTAAAAAGAGTTGCGGTGTTAGAGGAGAACAAATTAATTGGTATGCTCGATATGACACAGGTATTGAGTCTTTTTTCTACTCATTCTCATGTATTAACTCTACGCATAGCCCGCTCACAAAGCATTGAAGAGCTAGCAATAGCAGCCAATAGTCAAACCCAACTCATTAATACTTTAATAAATAATGGCATTCGTACACGATTTATTATGGAGCTAATATCTACCGTTAATGAACAGATCATTGAAAAGGCGTTTACGTTAACGATTCCAAAAAGCCTTCATGAGCATTGCTGTTTACTGGTTATGGGATCAGAAGGGCGTAGGGAACAAATTTTAAAAACCGATCAAGATAACGCTTTAATCATTAAAAACGGATTGGAATGGCATCAAGTTGGCGAACTGATGACACAATTTACCCAGACATTACTGCAACTTGGCTACCCTTTATGCAAAGGAAATGTCATGGCCAGTAACCCTCACTGGGTCAAAACAGAGCAAGAGTGGCTGCGTTATATTGAACGAATGTGCACAGAGCATAATGGTGAGAATATGATGAACTTAGCCATATTTTCTGATGCGCAAGCCATTGCTGGTAATCGAGATTTACTGACGCCATTAAAGCAGAGCATAAGTCATCAGTTAAAAGATAACGAACTTGCCTTAAGCATTTTTACTCGCCCAGCACTGCAATTTACAGTACCGTTAACTCTGTTTGGCAACGTCAAAAATAAAAAAGAAGGGATTGATATTAAACAAGGAGGTATTTTTCCCATTGTTCATGGCATACGCGCACTCTCTTTGGAACAAGGAATCAAAAAAAACAATACCTTTCAACGTATTGAAGAATTAAACTCACGCAAAGTTTTAGAGCACTCAACCGCAGATAACTTAACCGAAGCATTAAAATTATTTTTTAAATGGCGACTTCGTCATCAGTTAAAAAACAGCCAAAATAGAGAGTCTAATTACATTGACATTGAACACCTCGATAGAACGGAAAGAGATTTACTTCGCCATAGTTTGCACGTAGTGAAAAAATTTAAAGAATGGCTTGGCTACCATTATCAAATAAGGGATTAAACGATGAATGCCCTACAGCGATTATGGTGGCGATATAAATTAAAAGACCACTCTCATTATTCTTTATTTTCATCCTACTCTGGTGATGAATTAGTCTCGATTGATTGCGAAACCACCAGCCTTGCTCCTAATCATGCTGAACTGGTTTCTATTGCTGCTATTAAGATTAAAAACAATCGAGTATTAACCAGCCAAACCATTCACTTAAAGCTAGCACCACCACACAATTTAAACTCTGATTCGATTAAGATTCATCAGCTGCGACATCACGACCTCACCAGTGGATTATCAGAAAAAGAGGCGCTTAATCAACTGATTCAATTTATTGGTTGTCGCCCAATTGTGGGTTACCACATTCACTATGACAAAAAGATTTTAGACCGAGCCTGTTTGCGTCACTTCAATCATCCTTTACCTAATTCATTAGTTGAAGTATGTCATCTCTATCATCATAAATTAGAACGACTACTACCAAACGCTTATTACGACCTAAGCATTGACGCTATTTCTAGACATTTAGACCTACCGCAGGCCAAACGCCATGATGCATTAGAAGACGCCATTGCCGCCGCATTAATTTATGTACGCTTAACTCATGGGGATTTTCCAGATCTGCCTACAATAAGGCTAGGTCGTAACAATAACTGACACACTATTACTGATCTGCCTCTCAAAAAACTATTCTCGTCACGCTGAAAATTCAGTAAACCCTTCTTTCTCTGACTAAAGTCTAATTGTTGAAAACCTATTTCTAACCGAAAGTAATATCAACCCAATCAATAAAAAAGCAGAGCCAATGATGGTGCTGCAATGAAATCCAGTCATAAATTGGATATTTGCTGTATTCACAAGGAGAATCAACATGAGTGACATTCACGTATACCCTGTCAATCAAGACATCGCTAACAATGCCCACGCAGATGATGAAAAATATCGTGAAATGTACCAGCAGTCCGTTATTAACCCTGAAGGTTTTTGGCGTGAGCATGGACAGATCCTTGATTGGATGACTCCTTATACAAAAGTGAAAAACACCTCTTTTGATACTGGCCATGTCGATATTAAATGGTTTGAAGATGGCGAATTAAATGTCTCGGTAAACTGTATTGACCGTCACTTAGCTACTCGCGGTAATGAAGTCGCGATTATTTGGGAGGGTGATGATCCACAAGATGACGCCTCAATTACCTTCAACGAACTCCATGAGCAAGTTGGTAAATTTTCAAACGCGCTTAAAAGCCAAGGCGTTCGTAAAGGCGATGTGGTTTGTATTTATATGCCGATGGTGGCAGAAGCCGCAGTCGCAATGCTTGCTTGTACCCGTATCGGCGCGGTCCATACCGTTGTTTTTGGCGGTTTCTCCCCTGAAGCACTAGCAGGACGAATTGTTGATTCCGATGCAAAAGTCGTGATCACGGCAGATGAAGGCGTTCGTGGCGGACGCACGGTTCCACTAAAAAATAACGTGGATGCTGCTTTAAATAACCCAGCAGTTACCACGATTGAAAAAGTTGTTGTGTTCCAACGTACAGGTAATGACATTGAATGGACTGAAGGTCGTGATGTTTGGTGGCATGAAGCAACCGCGATTGCTTCTTCACATTGTGAACCTGAAGCGATGAATGCAGAAGACCCTCTATTTATTCTTTATACTTCTGGCTCAACAGGAAAACCAAAAGGCGTATTGCATACCACTGGCGGCTATCTTGTTTATGCAGCAATGACCTTCAAATATATTTTTGATTATCAAGAAGGCGAAGTTTTCTGGTGTACTGCAGATGTTGGTTGGATCACAGGGCACACTTATCTGATTTATGGTCCATTAGCGAATGGGGCAAAAACCATTTTATTTGAAGGCGTACCTAACTATCCAAGCACGAGCCGCATGAGTGAAGTGGTAGATAAACACAACGTAAATATTCTTTATACTGCACCTACTGCAATCAGAGCATTAATGGCTCACGGTAAAGAAGCGATAGAAGGCACATCAAGAAGCTCTCTTCGAGTGATGGGGTCGGTAGGTGAACCTATAAACCCTGAAGCATGGGAGTGGTATTACAACACTATTGGTGATGCTCGCTGTCCAATCGTTGATACGTGGTGGCAAACTGAGACCGGTGGAATATTAATATCTCCACTACCTGGTGCAACCGCATTAAAACCAGGTTCAGCAACTCGTCCATTCTTTGGCGTTCAACCTGCGCTGGTTGATAACATGGGTAACCTCATTGAAGGTGCTGCCGATGGTAATTTAGTTATTACTGATTCTTGGCCGGGGCAAATGCGCACCATCTACGGTGATCATGACCGTTTTGAACAAACTTACTTCTCAACCTTTAAAGGTATGTACTTTACCAGCGATGGCGCTCGACGTGATCACGATGGATATTATTGGATCACAGGCCGTGTTGATGATGTATTAAATGTCTCAGGTCACCGCATGGGGACAGCTGAAGTAGAATCAGCCTTAGTCGCTTTTGATAAAATAGCAGAAGCCGCGATTGTTGGCGTTCCTCATGATATTAAAGGGCAAGCCATTTATGCCTACATCACGCTAAATTCAGGTGAAATACCAAGTGCAGAGCTGCATAAAGAAGTAAAAGATTGGGTTAAAAAAGAAATAGGTCCTATCGCTACACCTGATTTTCTACACTGGACCGACTCATTACCAAAAACACGTTCAGGAAAAATCATGCGTCGTATTCTTCGTAAAATTGCCACTGGTGATACTTCAAATCTAGGAGATACTTCAACTCTTGCTGACCCAAGCGTGGTTGATAAACTGATTGAAGAGCAAAGAAAAATCGCCTAGAACCATTCAATACAATCTAATTTTTATCTCAATAAGCCACTATTGTTCGCAATGGTGGCTTATTTCATGTGACGCCCTGCTCAAATTTACAGATATGTTATTTCTTTACTGATAACGTGCTAAGTAAACAAAATTTAAAACTGTATAATTGTTCAACAAAGTTGAAAGTATTTGTTAACTAACAAGTAAAATAACGGAACTTAACGGCCCTCTTTGCTTCTTATTATCATATTTGAATTAAAATATGTTTTATTCTCTTCTCATAAAGTGAGAACTTAGAGCTGATAAGACCAGTATTTTGCTGCGATTTGCTGTGATATTGTCTATAATTGCTTTTTATGAGCATTAGCAGTGTAATATTTGCAAAAACTCATCAAATCGAATATATAAATTATGCTTTTTTTACTTCAATAGTAAGAACAAGGAATTTAGCATCACAATGTCGACTCAATCGCGAATTTTAGTTCTCAATGGTCCGAACCTAAATCTATTAGGTCTTCGTGAACCGGCCCATTATGGCAGTCAAAACTTAGAACAGATTGTTAATACTTTAACTATTCAAGCTAACGCATTGAATATTGAATTAGAGCATTTACAGTCAAATCGTGAATATGAGCTGATAGAAGCAATTCATAATGCTTATCAACGTATTGATTTCATTATCATCAACCCAGCTGCGTTTACGCATACTAGTGTCGCTTTACGCGATGCACTGCTTGGGGTTGATATTCCTTTTATTGAAGTACATTTATCAAATGTCCATGCACGCGAACCTTTTCGACACCACTCTTATCTTTCAGATAAAGCGGTTGGTGTGATTTGTGGTTTAGGCGCTGATGGCTACGAATTTGCTTTGAATGCAGCAGCAAAACGTCTGCGTTCAAATTGATCACTGAATATAAACAGAAGAGATTACACAATGGATATCCGCAAAATTAAAAAACTGATTGAACTAGTTGAAGAGTCTGGCATTGCAGAACTTGAAATTTCTGAAGGTGAAGAGTCAGTACGCATCAGCCGTGCTGTAGCACCTCAAGCTCAACTAGCACCAGTACAACAAGTTGCGGCACCTGTAGCTGCTCCTGTAGCAGAAGCAGCTCCTGTTGCTACAGCACCTATCGCTGAAGCTCCAGCAGAAGTTGCTGGTCATAAAGTTTGTTCTCCAATGGTTGGTACGTTCTACGGCGCTTCAAGCCCAGACGCAAAACCATTTGTTAAAGTTGGTCAACAAGTTACTGCTGGCGATACACTTTGTATCGTTGAAGCAATGAAAATGATGAACCAAATTGAAGCGGACAAGTCTGGTACTGTTACTGCTATTTTAGTTGAAGACGGTAACCCGGTTGAATTCGATCAACCACTTGTTGTGATCGCATAATAGAGGTCACTATGTTAGATAAATTAGTTATCGCAAACCGTGGTGAAATTGCACTACGTATCTTGCGAGCATGTAAAGAGCTTGGTATTAAAACGGTTGCAGTTCACTCTACTGCTGACCGTGATTTAAAGCATGTATTGCTTGCTGATGAAACCATTTGTATTGGTCCTGCACGCAGTGCCGACAGCTACTTAAACATTCCTCGCATTATTAGTGCGGCAGAAGTGACAGGCGCTGTTGCTGTTCATCCTGGTTACGGCTTCTTAGCTGAAAATGCTGACTTCGCAGAGCAAGTTGAGCGTTCTGGCTTTATCTTTGTTGGTCCTAAAGCGGAAACTATCCGCATGATGGGCGACAAAGTATCAGCGATTACATCAATGAAAAAAGCTGGTGTTCCTTGTGTACCTGGTTCTGATGGCCCGCTAGATAATGACGAAGCGAAAAACAAATCATTTGCAAAACGCATTGGCTACCCTGTAATCATCAAAGCCTCTAGTGGTGGCGGTGGTCGTGGTATGCGTGTTGTTCGTGCAGAAAAAGATCTAATCGAAGCAATCGCAATGACTCGTGCTGAAGCAACAGCTTGTTTTGGTGACGGTACGGTTTACATGGAAAAATTCCTTGAAAACCCTCGCCACATCGAAGTTCAAGTAATTGCCGATGGTCAAGGTAATGCGATTCACCTTGGTGAGCGTGACTGCTCTATGCAGCGTCGTCACCAGAAAGTAGTTGAAGAAGCACCAGCACCAGGTATTACCGAAGAAATGCGTAAATACATCGGTGAGCGTTGTACACGTGCGTGTATCGATATTGCTTACCGCGGTGCGGGTACATTTGAATTCTTATACGAAAACGGTGAGTTCTACTTCATTGAGATGAACACACGTATTCAAGTTGAGCACACAATTACTGAAATGGTAACGGGTATCGACTTAATCAAAGAGCAACTGCGTATTGCCGCAGGCCAACCTCTTTCGTTTACTCAAGAAGACATTAAACTACGTGGTCACTCAATTGAGTGTCGTATCAATGCTGAAGATCCTGTTCGTTTCCTACCTTCACCGGGTAAAATTGAGCGTTTCCATGCACCAGGTGGTATGGGCGTTCGTTGGGAATCTCACATTTATACAGGCTACACAGTACCACCACATTACGATTCAATGATCGGTAAGTTAATCACTTACGGTGAAAATCGTGATGTTGCTATCGCTCGTATGAAAAACGCATTAAGCGAAATGATTGTGGAAGGCATCAATACAAATATCTCTTTACACCTAGATATTATGAATGATGAGAACTTCCAACACGGCGGTGCAAACATCCATTACCTTGAGAAAAAATTAGGCCTTCAATAGAACGCAATTTTTCATCTTAAGTTAAAGAAGTAAATAAAGGCCGCGAGTGATTACACTCACGGCCTTTTTCTATGGTAAAATTCGCCGATATTTTCAACTAAACAAAGTGATCCCCATGCCTTGGATTCAAGTAAAACTAAATGCAACATCTGAAAATGCTGAACAAATCAGTGACATGCTAATGGAAGAGACGGGTGCTCTTTCGGTAACGTTTTTAGATGCAAAAGATGTCCCTATCTTTGAACCTCTTCCAGGAGAGACTCGTTTATGGGGCGAAACGGATATTGTTGCTCTTTATGATGCAGAAACCGACATGGATTTAGTGATTGCACAATTAAAAGCAAGCACGGTACTTGATGATAACTTTGCTTATAAAGTTGAACAACTTGAAGACAAAGACTGGGAACGTGAATGGATGGATAACTTCCACCCAATGAAGTTTGGTGAGCGCTTATGGATTTGCCCAAGCTGGCGTGAAATCCCTGAGCCAGATGCGGTTAATGTTATGCTTGATCCTGGCCTTGCGTTTGGTACAGGCACGCATGCAACCACAGCACTTTGTCTTGAATGGCTAGAAAGTATTGACCTTAAAGGCAAAACCGTTATCGACTTTGGCTGCGGTTCTGGCATCTTAGCGATCGCAGCGATCAAACTAGGTGCTGCAAAAGTCGTTGGGATCGACATTGATCCTCAAGCGATCACCGCATCAAAAGACAATGCCGCTCGTAATGGCGTAGCCGATCAACTTGAATTATTCTTACCTCAAGATCAGCCAGAAAACCTTGTTGCAGACGTCGTTGTCGCTAATATTCTTGCAGCCCCACTTCGTGAACTTTCAAGTATTATTACCGCTCACGTTGCTCCTGGTGGCGTGCTAGCTATGTCTGGTGTCTTGGATACTCAAGCAAATGATGTTGCTTCATACTACGCAGATAACTTCACCCTTGATGCTATTGCCGAGCAGCAAGAATGGTGCAGAATCTCAGGAATTAAGAAGTAATCGTCCCTCAGACCTACTCTTCCTAAAAAAACTTCAATGCCTCAATACTAAATTTGAGGCATAAAACCGTCTAATTGACTGAAATATAAACAAATTGCATAAACTATTTGTAAATGCTCAAAATTTGGTCTTTTCAGGCGAGCAAAAAATGCGTAAAATGCGCGCCCTTGCTGACACAAACGTGTGTGGATGTTTTGCAGATAGGTAAATATACATTAAAGAACAATCTTATCGTTGCTCCTATGGCTGGTGTAACCGATAGGCCTTTTCGTGAGTTATGTATGCGCTATGGCGCAGGCATGGCTGTGAGCGAAATGATGTCTTCTAACCCAAAACTATGGAAAACATCTAAGTCCCAAAATCGCATGGTACATGAAGGTGAATCTGGTATTCGCTCGGTACAAATTGCGGGGGCAGACCCACAGTTGATGGCGGAAGCTGCGCAACACTGTGTTGAAACCGGTGCTCAAATCATCGATATCAATATGGGGTGCCCTGCTAAGAAGGTGAATAAGAAACTTGCTGGTTCCGCATTATTACAGCGACCTGATTTGATTGAAGAGATCTTATTAGCCGTTGTAAATGCCGTTGACGTTCCGGTAACTCTGAAAACGCGTACAGGCTGGGATCCAGACAACCGAAACTGTGTTCAGGTTGCAAAAATGGCGGAGCAATGTGGCATCCAAGCTTTAGCGCTTCATGGGCGAACCAGAGCTTGTATGTACAAAGGTGAAGCTGAATACGACAACATTAAAGCGGTAAAAGAAGCGATTTCTATTCCGGTTATAGCGAACGGTGATATCGACTCACCGGAAAAGGCTCGTTTTGTGCTTGAGTATACAGGCGCTGACGCTTTAATGATCGGCCGTCCTGCACAAGGTAGGCCATGGATTTTTAAAGAAATCCAACATTATTTAGAAACGGGCGAAATCATGCCACCTCTTCCAATTGAAGAAGTGAAGACCACTTTACTTGGTCATGTCCATGCGCTTCACCAGTTTTATGGTGAATTTTTAGGCCCTCGCATTGCTCGTAAGCATGTGGGTTGGTACTTAAAAGAGCATGAGCAAGCAACCGATTTCCGCCGCAGCTTTAACGCGATAGAGGACGCTTCACAGCAACTCCATCAACTTGAAAGCTATTTCGACCACGTTGCATCATAATAAAAGAAGAGCTAAACAGAATATGTTCGATCAATCTATGACTTCAGAAGCATTAACAGTTACAACAGTTACAGCACAAGACCAAATTACTCAGAAACCACTACGTGATTCTGTTAAGGCTTCGCTGAAAAACTACTTAGGCCAACTAAATGGTCAAGAAGTTAACGACTTATATGAATTAGTATTAGCTGAAGTAGAGCAACCTCTACTAGACATGATCATGCAGCATACTCGCGGCAACCAAACTAAAGCAGCAAACATGATGGGTATCAACCGTGGTACGCTTCGTAAAAAACTTAAAAAATATGGCATGAACTAGTCACGCCTTATTTCGAAAATTTAAAGCAGTGTTAAGCAATTAACGCTGCTTTTTTTATATCTAAGATAACGGCATTCATCTCTTTCTTTGATCAACAGATATAAAAAAACCGATACTACATTTCTGTAATATCGGCTTTTAAATCTCTTACCTACTATGGCGGCCAAGCTCGTTTCTTGCCACCACCAGCACCAGCTCCTGAGCGAATAAGCTCAACGGCTTTTGCTGTTTTTTCTTCAATGCCTTTTAAACGCTCATCAAGTTCACTTAAATCAGCTGCGGCTCCCGCGGTATTCGAACCTTGAGCACCAACACCATCAATCATTTTAGCGATCTTGGCATTCTGAGCTTCAATACGCTTAATACGAGCATCAAGCTCCATTACTGCCTTCCCTTGCTCACTGATTTTTTTATCGATAACTTTCAGAGCGGAAAGCAATTTCATTACGTATTGTTTTTCCATTAATTGGCTCTCACCTAATTGTCGCTCGTATTCTTTCCACTAATTATCGACCATTTTATCAACATCTTGAGTAAACAGGCACAATAATTTATGCTTTTTTCTCTTCTAACTCAGCTAAGGCAGAAAGAATAGAGCAATGAGAGGCATCTTCGTCAACATGACCACAACAAGCATCATTAATTCGCTTTAACGCGGTTCTAATTTCAGTGAGTTGCTCAATCTTTTTATCTATTGTATTTAGTTTAGTTTGAGTAATCGCTTTTACCTCAGCGCAACTGTGCTTTGTTGCTTCCAATCTAATGTCGAGTAACTCTTGTATTTCATCTAACGTTAAGCCCAACTGCTTAGCTTTTAAAATAAAACGAATTTGAGCAAGATTATCATCATTATAAAGACGATACCCACTACTGCTTCTGCCTGATGGTATAAGTAACCCATTTTTCTCATAAAAGCGTAATGTGTCGTTAGTTACATTACATCGTTTTGCCAACTCTCCAATCAAATACATTTTCATTTCGTCTTTTCCCTCTCTTTATGCGCTTTATTTGTATCGTTTTTTAATAAAAATGACATCTTTTTCTATATATGCAATCGATTGCGCGAGCTTTTTTGTTTAAGTTTAGTTAGAATATGCACCATTACGTTAATACAACACTTAATACTTTACTCTTTTCAATTAGGGTGTTTCCCAAAACTGGCCAATATCTGCTTCTCCTTAAACAAGAAATAGAGCAGAACAAGTTCATTTTTGGCAAAAATCCTAACTTAATTCTAAAGGAAGAAAGTAGTCATGAATAACGCACGTCCGATCCGTCGCGCGCTAATTAGCGTATCTGATAAAACTGGTATTGTAGAATTTGCTCAAGCACTGACTGAGCGCGGAGTAGATATCCTATCTACTGGTGGTACCGCTCGCCTGCTTGCTGAAAAAGGCATCTCAGTAACTGAAGTATCTGATTACACAGGCTTCCCAGAAATGATGGATGGCCGCGTTAAAACTCTTCATCCTAAAGTTCATGGTGGTGTACTTGGTCGTCGTGGCCAAGATGACGGCATTATGGAACAGTATGGCATCAACCCTATCGATATGGTTGTTGTTAACCTATACCCATTTGCAGAAACCGTAGCAAAAGAAGGTTGCACCCTTGCTGACGCTGTTGAGAACATCGATATCGGTGGCCCAACAATGGTTCGTTCTGCAGCGAAAAACCACAACGACGTTACCATCGTTGTAAACGCGCACGACTACGATCGCGTTATTACTGAAATGGACGCTAACGAGAAATCTCTTACTCAAGCAACTCGCTTTGATTTAGCTATCGCAGCCTTCGAGCACACCGCTTCTTATGATGGCATGATTGCTAACTACTTCGGTACTATGGTTCCTTCTTATGGAGAGAACAAGGAAGGTGATGAAGAGAGCAAATTCCCACGCACGTTCAATCAACAGTTCGAGAAAAAACAAGACATGCGCTACGGTGAGAACAGCCACCAAGCAGCGGCATTCTACGTTGAAGCCAATCCTGAAGAAGCATCAGTGTCTACTGCTCGCCAAATCCAAGGTAAAGCCCTGTCTTACAACAACATCGCTGACACTGACGCGGCACTTGAGTGTGTAAAAGAGTTCGATGAGCCAGCATGTGTGATTGTTAAGCACGCTAACCCATGCGGTGTTGCCCTAGGTAACAATATTCTTGAAGCTTATGACCGCGCATTCAAAACAGATCCAACGTCTGCATTTGGCGGTATCATCGCATTCAACCGTGAGTTAGACGCAGCAACAGCAACAGCGATCACTGAGCGTCAATTCGTTGAAGTTATCATCGCTCCTTCTGTTTCTGCTGAAGCAGTAGAAATCGTAGCGGCTAAGAAAAACCTTCGCCTACTTGAATGTGGTGAGTGGACGTCTAAAACAACTGGCTTTGACGTGAAACGCGTTAACGGCGGTTTGCTAGTTCAAGATCGCGACCAAGGCATGGTTTCTGAAGATCAGCTTAAAGTGGTTTCTAAACGTCAGCCAACGGCTGAAGAGTTAAAAGATGCACTGTTCTGCTGGAAAGTAGCTAAATACGTTAAATCTAACGCGATTGTTTACTCTAAAGGTGACATGACTATCGGTGTTGGCGCAGGCCAAATGAGCCGCGTTTACTCTGCGAAAATCGCTGGTATTAAAGCCGCTGATGAAGGTTTGGTTGTTGAAGGCTGTGCAATGGCATCAGATGCATTCTTCCCATTCCGTGATGGTATCGACGCGGCAGCAGAAGCAGGCATCAAATGTGTTATCCAACCGGGTGGATCTATGCGTGATGATGAAGTTATTGCCGCTGCCGATGAACATGGTATGGCGATGATCTTTACCGGTATGCGTCACTTCCGCCACTAGTTCTCTTGTCATCATTGGGGCGGTAACTGCGTTGACTACGCTCGCTTACCCTAATCACATAGCGAGCTATTCTCATAGGGATAAGCTCGCTTGTCGCCTTGTTAGCGCTCCCACTGATTTAAAGAGACCTCGAATAGTTGAATCGCGTAAGCACCAACTACTTTGAGCAAAACTTATTATTTTGTTTTTTTAAATATTCCGATATTTGAAATACGTAGAGCAAATCAGTGACTTTAGTTCAAGGAAAACACGCGGAGCTTATGACCATAAGTGAGCATGTTTGACACAGAAATAAAGGCTCTGAAGCAGCTATAAGGATTTTAAAACATGAATGTATTGATTATTGGTGCCGGCGGTAGAGAGCATGCTTTAGGTTGGAAAGCAGCACAAAATCCAAACGTTGAAACGGTATTTATCGCTCCAGGTAATGCAGGAACAGCGCTTGAACCAAAACTAGAAAACGTAGCGATTGATGTTGAAGACATAACAGCTCTTGTTGCCTTTGCAAAAGAGAAAGCAATTGAGCTAACAATCGTTGGCCCTGAAGCACCATTAGTTATCGGCGTTGTTGATGCATTCCGTGACGCAGGATTACCTATCTTTGGCCCTACAAAAGCAGCGGCACAACTAGAAGGCTCTAAAGCGTTTACTAAGGACTTTTTAGCTCGTCATGATATCCCAACAGGCTCTTATGCAAACTTTACTGAAATTGAACCTGCATTAGCTTACGTGCGTGAACAAGGCGCACCGATTGTCGTTAAAGCCGATGGCCTTGCTGCCGGTAAAGGCGTTATCGTTGCAATGACACTAGAAGAAGCAGAAGACGCGATTAAAGATATGCTAGCGGGCAACGCATTTGGCGAAGCTGGCAGCCGTGTCGTTATTGAAGAGTTTTTAGAAGGTGAAGAAGCAAGCTTTATCGTTATGGTTGATGGCGCAAGTGTTCTACCAATGGCAACTAGTCAAGATCACAAACGTGTAGGCGATAAAGACACTGGCCCTAATACCGGAGGGATGGGCGCGTACTCTCCTGCTCCTGTTGTTACTCCTGAAATCCATAATCGTATTCTAGAAGAAGTTATCTATCCTACGGTTCGTGGAATGGATGCTGAAGGCGCTCCTTACACTGGATTTTTATATGCTGGTTTGATGATTGATGCTGATGGCACGCCAAAAGTCATCGAATACAACTGTCGCTTTGGTGACCCTGAAACGCAACCTATTATGATGCGTATGGAATCGGATCTTGTTGAACTTTGTCTAATGGCTATTGACGAAAAACTGGACGAGGCAGAATCTAAGTGGGATCCACGCGCTTCTATCGGTGTTGTTCTTGCGGCTGGCGGTTACCCTGCTGACTACGCGAAAGGTGACGTTATTTCACTACCAGCAAGCGAAGTTGAAGGACAAAAGATCTTTCACGCAGGTACCACAAATAACGAAGCAGGCGACGTTGTGACAAATGGCGGCCGCGTACTTTGTGCAACAGCATTAGGAAATACAGTCTTAGAAGCTCAGCAACGTGCTTACGAGCTAACAAAACAAGTTAGCTGGAATGGAATGTTTCATCGCAATGACATTGGTTATCGTGCCATTGCGCGTGAATTAGAAGGTAAGTAATCACTTAACCTACAAATAACAGCTCCAGAAAACAAAAAAGGCGCTATCACAGCGCCTTTTTATATCAATGTAGATAAAGAATAAATTTATACTAATGTAACTGATCAGATGATCTATTTTCCTACGCAATAATGATCAGATAATTAATTGAATTAGTATTACTCTTCAATTAATTCCGGTCGCTCTACACAAGTGTAGCTATCATCGGTTAACAACAATAATTCAGACATTTTTAATACTTTTTTATCGCGATTTTTCTCTTCACCTAAAAATGAGATAAAGCTGTCTAAGCCGGATAATCGTGCGACGACAAAATTCGGTAAGATTTGATTAAATTCTAATTGATCGTATTGCTTACCATTACAAGAGTAAAATGTTTCACCATCCCACTCACCTTGATATAAAGCGATGCCTTCCTTATCAAAATTTTCTACATTTGTGATTAAATATTTAGATTGTTCTTGAAATTGAGCGAGTTGATTTGGCATTAATGGAAATATACGACTATCTTTACGATAGCGTTGATACACGGCCTCTCCATTGCCATTATAACGAACGTGCATCATATAAGGGATGAGGCTGCTGTCAGTATTATCTAACATCTCACCTTCACGAACGGCTTCGACTAATACGTTCTTGTCCCAGCGATAAGTTGTTTTATACCAACCATAATCGCCCATAGTAACGTAATCTGACGCACTCAGAGACTGTTGGTTTCGACGTGTATACCAATAGTAACTGGTTGCATCACCTTGGATTTGACCACCGGTTAAGGTGACTGATTTGATTCGTTGTTCAACTGATGGGCTTGATGAACAGCCAAAAAGAAATGCAGAGAAAAGTAAAGTAGAGAGAATGCGTTTCATAAAAATGCCGAGTTAAGGGTTAACTCGGCAAAGTATATCTTAGTTCACTGATTCTTTCAGTGCTTTACCAGCAACAAATGCAGGAACATTCGCAGCTTTGATTTGAATCTCGTCACCAGTCTTAGGGTTGCGACCAGTGCGTGCTGCACGATGATTAACTTTAAAAGTACCAAAGCCGATAAGTTGAACCTGTTCGCCATCTTTAAGTGCGCCAGTTACGCCTTCTAGAGTCGCTTCAAGTGCTGCTTTTGCTTGTGCTTTTGATAGGTCTGCTTTTTCAGCAATAGCATCAATTAACTGGGTTTTATTCATTAGGGTTTCCCTTCTATTTTTTGAAATCCTGTTCACTCTAATGCATAAAGCCCCCACCTGGCAAAGGTTTGTCACACTTCTTGCTACAGAATGCGCGTTCTTTAGACACAAACTGAGTAACGTCTCACAAATTATCACTATTTTTCATTTGTGAGGCATTGCTTTTTGACCTATCAGCACCCATTTTATAAGGGCTTGCTTACTTTTTTGAGATTAATAATGTTTATTTTATCCATCTATATTGCCATTTCTATTAGCGTATCCTTCATTTGTTCTGTGCTTGAGGCTATTTTACTTAGTATCAGTCCAAGCTATTTGGCTCAAATGCGTCAAGAGAACCACCCTGCAGCCGAAAGATTAACGCAATTAAAAAACAATGTAGATCGCCCTTTAGCGTCAATTTTAACCCTAAATACTATTGCCCATACTGCGGGGGCTGCAGCTTCTGGTGCTCAAGCGTCTATCGTTTTTGGTAGTGAGTGGCTAGGTGTTTTCTCCGCGTTCTTAACGTTCGCAATCCTATTATTTTCTGAAATTGTACCGAAAACTATCGGTGCAACCTACTGGCGCCAACTCGCGCCAATGGCTGCAAGAATGCTGCATTGGATGGTGCTGTTATTAAGCCCTGTTGTTTGGGCGTCAGAGCAATTGACTAAACGCTTAGCTCGCGGACATCAAGCGCCAAAATTACGAGATGAAATTGCTGCGATGGCCACGCTTGCAAAAGAGAATGGTGAATTTGCAGAAGGCGAGTCAAAAATCTTAACTAATATTCTAAATATTAGAGATGTACCAGTGACTCAAGTAATGACACCAAGAACAGTGCTATTCCGAGTCAATGCTGAAATGACGGTGGAAGACTTTATAAAAGATTGCGCAGAAACCCCATTTTCACGTCCATTAGTTTACAGTGAAGACAGCGATAACATTGTTGGCTTTATCCATCGCTTAGAATTATTCTCTGCAATGCATAAAGGCCAAGGAAAACGCCTTCTTGGTTCTGTTATGCGCCCAATTCAAGTCGTTATCAGTACTTCAACACTACCAAAAGCATTTGAACACTTAATGAAGCACAGAGCACAGTTAGCGCTCGTGATTGATGAATACGGCACAGTACAAGGCCTACTTACTTTAGAAGATATCTTTGAATATATGGTTGGTGAAGAGATCATTGATGAAGCAGATAAAACTACAGATATGCAGCAACTAGCTCAACAGCGTTGGACTAACTGGAAAAACAAGCACGGTGTTATCGATAATACCGATGTAGAAGAAGAGAAAGAATAGTTAAAGGTGTTAGCAAGCCCCTTTAAATTAAAAAACCGATGAATATTCATCGGTTTTTTTTGTAACGTCAGAAAGTTAGTAATCTAGCTCTAGACCGATATTACTTACATTCTCGTCTCTTAGTTCTTGGCGTAAGTCTTTAATTAAATCAATATCACGCTCTTCTGCTTCACGAAGTGGTCGGAAAATTGCCCACTGGACATCCCATTCTTCACAAATCACATCAATGTCTTTTTGATTTTCATCTGTCACTTCTTCGCCCGTTTGCGCTTCAACCAGCTGAGCAACTGTCATTACTGATAGCTGGCTAATCTTAAACATGGCTTCTTTTAATACATCACGATCTAAGATACCGTGTAAAAAAGTCGATAACGCAACACAAGCATCAATTGCTGGGTAAGTCAGGTAAATTGAATCATCATCTAACTCAGGGATCATTTCTTCTAGCTTTTCTAATTGACGTTCAAAATTAATCTTGGCATTTTTAACGGTCAATAATTCCCAAATACTATCTAGTATAACACGATAGGTTTGAGGCTCAGCAAAGCCGGTTGCTTCACAGTAATGTACGTAATTTGGGTACATACGCTCACATAAAGAAGCCATAAAAGTAATTTGTTGCCATGGTTCAAACTTTTCTAAACGAACTTGGATAGGATTGCGTAACATATACGATTCTACACTATAAAAAAATGACGCTTTAAGTGTACTTGATAACCACGAATGACAAAAGGAAGGTTATGAACAAATTACTTATCATTTCAAAAGAAAAAGAGAAATACCTCTCACTTTTTGAGCTATCGGATCTTCCTGATCTTGAAATTTGTCATGATCTTAGAAAAGCCAATATTATCCTTGCCGATCCACCACTCATTTCTGGTTTACTTAATCAATTTAAATCTGTTGAGTGGCTTCAGTCTACCTTTGCTGGAATCGACGCCCTCATAAAACCGAGCTTACGACAAAACTATTCTCTCACCAATGTTAAAGGGATCTTTGGGCAACAAATCTCTGAATATGTTTTAGGTTATTGCATTCAATATTTTCGCCACTTTTCTTTATATGCTAAACAACAAAAACAAAAGCAGTGGGTACCCCATCACTACTCTTCATTAACTGATAAAGTGATGGTGATCTTGGGAACTGGCTCCATTGGTTGCTACCTTGCAAATTCAGCAAAAGCATTGGGATTTATAGTTCATGGGATTAACCGCTCAGGTATTCCACCAAAAGAATCACCTTTTGAAAAAGTATTCCATATTTCAGAGATTAATGAGGCATTTAAACAAGCGAATGTAATTGTCAGTACTTTACCTAACACAGAGCAAACTAATGCTTTGTTAAATGCGAACACATTAAGTGATTGTAATGGTGGATTGCTGTTTAATGTTGGTCGTGGTGAGGTTATTGATAATTTGGGGTTATTACAGGCGCTAGAAAATGGTTCTCTCTCTCATGCTTTTCTTGATGTATTTATCAATGAGCCATTATCGCAGGAGTGCCCTTACTGGCATCACCCAAATATGACGATAACACCGCATATTGCAGCGCTTAGCTTCCCTGAACAAGTTTTTGAACAGTTCTCTGAAAACTACTTACTTTGGCGTGATGGCTTTTCTTTAAAGAATCTTGTAGATTTTGACAAAGGTTATTAAAAGTAAAATAAAAGCCTGTGATATATCAGGCTTCACTGCATTATGCTTGTGGTGCTGCGGCAAGCTTTGCTCGAATAAACTCAAGATGATCAAGATAAATCAAATCGGATACCTGACGAATTACCGCCTCTTCCATTGGCTCAATCACACCATCGGCATACGCTACCGTCCACATGGCTTCGATTAGATCGTAACGCTCGTTTGGCATCAATGCTCTCAACTTAGTTGTAAACTCATATAAAGACGTTGAGGCCTTACTTTTAGCCGTAGCTTCAAGCAATAAACTCTTTGCTTGTTCGTCGTTAATATCAAATAATTTACTTAATAGCTGTAATTTTGCGTTATCTTCTCTTTCATCATTCTGGTGATCGGCACCTGATACTTCACATAATAAAGACGCCATTGCTAAATGCATCGAAGCGACTTCACCAGCACTACCGTCACTCGCTTCATGCATGACTTTTTTTAATAACGTACTCAATTTCTTAAACATAAAAAACTCTCAATACCGATAATTAATAATATGAACATTTAAGTATAGATCTATTCCAATAAAAAAGGAGACTACAATGAGTCTCCTTTCTATCTAGAATCTTAAACTAAGATTTTATTTATGGTACGGTTTAGATAAATCATGCACCGCTTCCACAAACACTCCAGCATTTTCTGGCGGAACATCTAAATGGATACCGTGACCCAAGTTAAATACGTGACCTGTACCTTCGTTACCAAACCCTTCTAGAATCGTACCTACTTCTTGACGGATACGTTCAGGTTGTGCATAAAGGATTGATGGGTCCATATTACCTTGTAGAGCAACTTTATCACCAATACGAGCTTTTGCATCTGCAATATTAATTGTCCAATCAAGGCCAACCGCATCACAGCCTGTTGCTGCAATTGATTCTAACCACATGCCACCATTCTTAGTGAATAGCGTTACTGGTACTCGGCGACCTTCGTTTTCACGAATTAAGCCATCAACAATCTTATGCATATATTGCAAAGAGAATTCGTTGTAATCACGAGGAGTTAATACGCCCCCCCATGTATCAAATACCATCACAGATTGTGCACCGGCTTTAATTTGCGCGTTTAGGTACTCAATAACCGTATCTGCTAATTTATCTAGTAATAGGTGTAATGTTGCTGGTTCTGCATACATCATTTTTTTGATCTTAGTGAAAGCTTTTGAGCTTCCACCTTCAACCATGTATGTCGCTAGTGTCCAAGGGCTACCAGAAAAACCAATTAATGGTACTTCACCTTTTAGATCTTTACGGATCTGACGTACTGCATTCATTACATATTGCAGCTCACCTTCAGGATCTGGAAGGCCAATTTTAGTTACGTCAGCTTTACAAGTAATTGGACGCTCAAACTTAGGACCTTCGCCTGTTTCAAAGTAGAGTCCTAACCCCATAGCATCAGGAATAGTCAGAATATCTGAAAATAGAATCGCAGCATCTAGAGGAAAACGACGTAGAGGCTGAAGCGTCACTTCAGAAGCAAGCTCTGCATTTTTACACAGAGACATGAAATCACCCGCTTCTGCTCGTGTCGCCTTGTACTCTGGAAGGTATCGACCTGCTTGGCGCATCATCCAAACTGGTGTGTAATCTACTGGTTGTTTTAATAACGCACGTAAATAGCGGTCATTTTTTAATTCTGTCATGATCTTTCCTTATATTAGCTCCTGCTATTGTATCACTCAATGGCGCGAACAAAAGCCCACCTTTGCTATCGAGATCATATTTAATTAATCTTGTTTATGATGCAAATTGTGCAATAGTTAACCTCATGATAGAAATTGCTTTGCTAGTAAAAGAATAACATTAAATTAACAATCATATTTAATTGACAGCATAACAACACCTTACTTACACCCAGTATCTTGATTGGGTGCTTTTTTATTTATGGTATCTAACGTTGCTTCTATGAGCGTTCGTG
Source organism: Aliivibrio finisterrensis (assembly GCF_008933155.1). GTDB lineage: Bacteria > Pseudomonadota > Gammaproteobacteria > Enterobacterales > Vibrionaceae > Aliivibrio > Aliivibrio finisterrensis. Next base: position 33,602 of record NZ_WBVP01000022.1, read on the forward strand.
CAATAGTGCCTTTAGGGGCGAGCTCTGGCAATTGATCTTGGCAATACCATCCGGCTTTCACTAGCTCATTTCTATCGACGTTGATTTCACCTGACTCATAATCTGCCAAGTACCCAACCATAAGGCTTGAAGGAAAAGCCCAAGGCTGACTACCAAAATATCGGACATTGGTAATTTTAATGCCTGTTTCTTCAAATACTTCACGCTCTACCGCCATTTCAAGCGTTTCACCGACCTCAACAAAACCCGCTAAAACCGTAAATAACCCACCTTTATGCCTTTGATGTTGAGCAAGTAAAATCGAATTTTCTCTACGAACCGCTACAATAATAGACGGAAAAATTCTAGGGTAATGCAACTTGCGACATTCATTGCACTGCATGGCGATTTGATTAAGGTTCAGTTGAGTACGGCCACCACATTGAGGGCAAAAACGGAATTCTCGAGCCATAAATCCATATTGAATCGCTTTACTGAATAATAAAAACTCAGTTTCTTTATATTCTAATAAGTCTCTTAAATTCATATAAGAAAGTGTTTGCTCAACTGACTCATCATTTAACCACATAACAGGATAACCATTGTGTTTTCCTATACATACGGCTTGCTCAAAAGGCAATTTAAAATCACTTGCACTGCCGTAAGGGAGACCATCTGTCTCTAGCCAAATAGTAGAATCATTGACGACACACCAGTAGACTTTTGTATGTTGGTTTAACATCTTTATCACAACCCTCTTGCAGCCTTTAATATTTACTGGCAATCTTAATGAATATAGTAATGAGAGTATATATAAGAACTTTGGTTTATTGCTTGCAACTACAAGGATATCGTTATGCTGACTAAACTAAATAAATTCCAAGAGCAGTGGGGTGGTAATAACGATGTTATTGATCACTGGCTTTCGACTCGACAAGATCTATTGGTTGAGTTCTGTAAATTAGCAGGCTTACCCCCTTTCGATTCATCGACTCCATCCCTCCCTACTTTCTCGTCAATTCAATCTTTTACTCAGCATTTGATTGATTATATTTCAGAAGGTCATTTTAAAATTTACAACATGGTAATGGCGAAATGGGATGCAACAGGTTTTTCTCCTACGGAAGATATGAGTCAAATTTACGCTAATATCACTAAAACCACCGATCCGATCCTAAACTTTACAGATAAATACTCAAAAGAAGACGAAGCGCTTTTATTGACTGATTTTGATAAAGATTTTTCAAAAATAGGTGAGATTATTGAAATGAGGTTTGAGCTAGAGGATGGATTAATCGAGCTGATTGCCAGCAGTTTAAGTCACCCACCCGGCGCATAAATGGCAAAAATAGAGCACTTAAAGTTATTTAATAGCTTATCGCAAATTCGTGGAATTGAAAACAACATGGCAACACAACTTTTTTATCAGTTTTTCTCGAAGTTAAAAGTATGCCTCATTATATTATTGTGAAGCGATTAATAACAAAAGTAAGCTAATTAAAGGATAGAGTATAGTTACAGAGATATGAACTATTTCTTATGAAGATAAAAGCAACTTTCCCCGGGAAGTTATAATGAACCAAAAAAAACCCTGCATCTCTGCAGGGTTTTTTATTTGCGCTTATTAAATCAATTACTCTTCAGAAGAGAAACCTGCATTTAATAGAGCTGCTAAGTTGTCCGTCGCTTGCTCAGCAGATGGAGCTGCTTGCTCTGCTGTTTTTTGCTTTTGACGTTCTTGGTGGTATGCGAAACCTGTACCCGCTGGAATTAGACGACCAACGATTACGTTTTCTTTCAGACCACGTAGTTCATCACGCTTACCAGAAACCGCAGCTTCAGTAAGTACGCGCGTCGTTTCTTGGAACGATGCAGCAGAGATGAACGACTCAGTAGCAAGAGACGCTTTAGTAATACCTAGTAGATCACGACCGAAACGTGCTGGTTGTTTGCCTTCTGCTTCAAGCAGACGGTTTGCAATCGTTACGTTAGCGAATTCTAGTTGCTCACCTTCAAGGAAAGTAGAGTCACCAGAATGTGTAATCGTACACTTACGTAGCATTTGACGAACGATAGTTTCAATGTGCTTATCATTAATCTTAACGCCTTGTAAGCGGTAAACTTCTTGAACTTCGTTAGTGATGTATTCAGTAACTGCATGGATACCACGTAAACGTAGGATATCATGTGGAGTTTCTGGACCATCAGAGATAACGTCACCACGTTCAACTTTATCACCATCAAAGATGTTAAGTTGACGGTGCTTATGAATCATTTCTTCATAAACTTCGCCGTTATCGTCACGAGTGATCAATAAGCGTACTTTACCTTTAGTTTCTTTACCAAACGCAACAATACCTGCGTGCTCAGCAAGAATTGCTGGCTCTTTAGGTTTACGAGCTTCAAATAAGTCCGCAACGCGTGGAAGACCACCGGTAATATCTTTAGTACCACTTGACGCTTGAGGAATACGAGCTAGTGTTTCACCGATACCTACGTTACCGCCATCTGCAAGGTTAACAATCGCCTTACCAGGTAGGAAGTATTGTGCTGGCATTTCAGTGCCAGGGATCATGATATCACGACCATTCGCATCAACAAGTTTCACTGTTGGACGCATGTCTTTACCAGCAGAAGCTCGTTCAGCCGCATCAAGGATTACAATTGAAGATAGACCAGTTAACTCATCAGTTTGAGTTGTGATCGTAACACCATCAATCATGTCCACGAATTGAACCTGACCTTGTACTTCTGTGATGATTGGCATTGTATGCGGGTCCCAAGAAGCGATCTTATCGCCTTGAACCACCGCATCGCCATCTTTCTTAGAAAGAATAGTACCGTAAGAAAGCTTATAGCTCTCTTTCGTACGGCCATGCTCATCAATAACGGTTAATTCAGAAGCACGAGAAGTAATAACTAAGTTACCTTCGCCATTCGTTACGTGCTTAGCATTATGAAGTTTAATCGAACCAGTCGTTTTAACTTGAATGCTGTTGTCTGCTGCTGCCGTAGATGCCGCACCACCGATGTGGAACGTACGCATCGTTAGCTGTGTACCTGGTTCACCGATTGATTGAGCAGCAATAACACCTACTGCCTCACCTTGGTTTACCATATGGCCACGAGCCAAGTCACGACCGTAACAGTTTGCACAACAACCGAAGTCAGCTTCACAGCTTACTACTGAACGTACTTTAATTTGGTCAACTGAGTTATCTTCAACGATTTGACACTGCTTCTCATCAAGAAGCGTGTTACGTGGAAGAAGGATCTCATCTGTACCAGGTTTCAATACATCTTCAGCAACCACACGACCTAGAACACGCTCGTGTAGAGGTTCTTTAACATCACCGCCTTCAATTAGAGGGATCATGGTCACACCTTCGTATGTACCACAGTCATCTAAGTGAACAACTACATCTTGAGCAACGTCTACTAAACGACGAGTCAGGTAACCTGAGTTCGCTGTTTTAAGTGCTGTATCGGCAAGACCTTTACGCGCACCGTGCGTTGAGATGAAGTATTGGTTTACGTTTAGACCTTCACGGAAGTTCGCCGTGATCGGTGTTTCGATGATTGAACCATCTGGTTTAGCCATCAGACCACGCATACCTGCTAGCTGACGAATCTGAGCTGCAGAACCACGAGCACCGGAGTCGGCCATCATGTAAACGCTGTTAAACGATTCTTGTTGCTCTTCTTCACCATCGCGGTTAAGCACTGTTTCTGAAGACAGGTTATCCATCATCTCTTTAGCAACTTGTTCGTTTGTTGCTGCCCAGATATCGATAACTTTGTTGTAACGTTCGCCCGCAGTTACAAGACCAGATTGGTACTGTTCTTGAATTTGCTTAACTTCTTCTTCTGCATCAGCAACTTTCGTGTACTTAGCATCAGGAATAACCATATCATCGATACCAACAGACGCACCTGATAATGCTGCGTATGCAAAACCTGTATACATGATTTGGTCAGCAAACACTACTGTGTCTTTAAGGCCAAGAGTACGGTACGCTTCGTTTAGTAGGTTAGAGATTTGCTTCTTACCTAACTTCTGGTTAATGATGCTGTAAGGAAGACCTTCTGGAACGATCTGCCATAGCATTGCACGACCAACAGTCGTATCAACCAGTTTAGTTTCACGAGTCTCAATACCGTTCTCATCACGAATAACTTCAGTGATACGAACTTTAACGCGAGCATGTAGCTCAGCAACACCTGTACGGTATGCTTTTTCAGCTTCAGCAAAACCTTCAAGGTACATGCCTTCGCCTTTCGCGTTAATTTTTTCACGTGTCATGTAGTACAGACCTAATACAACGTCCTGAGAAGGTACGATGATTGGGTCACCTGATGCTGGCGACAGAATGTTGTTTGTCGACATCATAAGGGTACGTGCTTCTAATTGAGCTTCCAGAGTTAGAGGTACGTGTACCGCCATCTGGTCACCATCGAAGTCGGCGTTATATGCCGCACACACTAGTGGGTGAAGCTGAATCGCTTTACCTTCGATTAGTACTGGTTCAAACGCTTGAATACCAAGACGGTGAAGTGTTGGTGCACGGTTAAGCAATACTGGGTGTTCACGAATTACGTCATCTAGGATATCCCAAACGATCGCTTCTTCACGCTCTACCATTTTCTTAGCAGCTTTAATTGTCGTAGCAAGACCACGGCCTTCTAATTTGCTATAGATAAATGGTTTAAATAGTTCAAGTGCCATCTTCTTAGGAAGACCACACTGATGTAGACGAAGTGTTGGACCTACTGTAATTACAGAACGACCAGAGTAGTCTACACGTTTACCAAGCAAGTTCTGACGGAAACGACCTTGCTTACCCTTGATCATATCAGCAAGAGATTTCAGAGGACGCTTATTAGAACCTGTGATCGCACGACCACGACGACCGTTATCAAGCAGCGCATCAACAGACTCTTGCAGCATACGTTTTTCATTACGTACGATGATGTCTGGTGCAGCTAGGTCTAAAAGACGCTTCAAACGGTTGTTACGGTTAATCACACGACGGTATAAGTCATTTAGATCAGACGTAGCAAAACGACCGCCATCTAGTGGAACTAGAGGACGAAGATCTGGCGGAAGAACTGGTAGTACAGTAAGGATCATCCATTCTGGGTTGTTACCAGATTGAACAAACGCTTCTACTAGTTTCAGACGCTTAGTCAATTTTTTACGTTTTGTTTCAGAGTTAGTAGTTTCTAACTCTTCACGCATATTTTCAATCTCAGCGTGCATATCCATAGAAGCAAGTAAATCTTTAATTGCTTCAGCACCCATCTTAGCGATGAATTCGTCACCGAATTCTTCTAGCTTATCAAGGTACTCTTCTTCTGAAAGAAGTTGGCTGCGCTCTAGATCAGTCATACCTGGCTCAGTAACCACATATGATTCAAAGTAAAGTACACGCTCAATATCACGTAGCGGAATGTCCATTAACAAACCAATACGAGACGGCAGTGACTTCAGGAACCAGATGTGCGCAACTGGAGACGCTAATTCGATGTGGCCCATACGGTCACGACGAACTTTAGTTTGCGTTACTTCTACGCCACATTTTTCACAGATAACACCACGGTGCTTAAGGCGTTTGTATTTACCACATAAGCATTCGTAGTCTTTAACTGGGCCAAAGATACGTGCACAGAAAAGACCGTCACGTTCTGGCTTAAAGGTACGATAGTTGATTGTTTCTGGCTTTTTAACTTCACCAAAAGACCATGAACGAATTTGGTCAGGTGAAGCAAGACCGATTTTGATTGCATCAAATTCTTCAGTCTTATGTTGTGCTTTCAGAAACTTTAATAAGTCTTTCACATTCGGCTCCTGTAAGGAGAAAAAAGGCGCTCGGCGAGCGCCTTATATTCTACCGGACAATCTCAATGAGATTATTCTTCGTCTTCTAACTCGATATTGATACCAAGTGAGCGGATCTCTTTCAACAATACGTTGAATGATTCTGGCATACCTGGTTCCATACGATGATCGCCATCTACGATGTTCTTATACATCTTAGTACGACCGTTCACGTCATCCGACTTAACGGTTAGCATTTCTTGTAGAGTATAAGCGGCACCATATGCTTCAAGTGCCCATACTTCCATCTCACCGAAACGCTGACCACCAAACTGAGCTTTACCACCAAGTGGTTGCTGAGTTACAAGGCTGTAAGAGCCGGTAGAACGTGCGTGCATCTTGTCATCAACTAAGTGGTTTAGTTTTAGCATGTACATGTAACCAACAGTTACAGGACGCTCAAACGCATCACCAGTACGACCATCAAACAGTTTCAACTGGCCAGATTCAGGCAGATCAACAAGTTTTAATAGCTCTTTAATTGATGCTTCTGGAGCACCATCAAAGATTGGTGTTGCGATTGGTAAACCACCGCGTAAGTTCTTAATTAATGTACGAACTTCGTCATCAGACAATGCAGCGATGTCTACTTCTTGGCGAGTTTCACCAAGATCGTATACTTTTTGTAAGAAGTTACGGAACTTATGTAGTTCTTGTTGCTCTTTAAGCATTTGGTTGATCTTATCACCAACGCCTTTCGCAGCAAGACCCATATGAACTTCAAGGATTTGACCGATGTTCATACGAGAAGGTACACCCAGTGGGTTCAGTACGATATCTACTGGCTGACCTTTTTCATCATAAGGCATGTCTTCAACAGGGTTGATCTTAGAGATTACACCCTTGTTACCATGACGACCCGCCATCTTATCACCAGGCTGAATACGACGTTTTACCGCTAGGTAAACTTTAACGATTTTCAGTACGCCCGGTGCAAGATCATCACCTTGAGTGATCTTACGACGTTTAGTTTCGAATTTCTTATCGAACTCTGCTTTAAGCTCATCATATTGCTCAGCAAGCTGCTCAAGTTGATTTTGTTGTGATTCATCATCAAGAGTGATTTCTAACCACTGCTTACGATCCATCGCATCAAGCTTAACTTCAGAAGTACCTGCAGCAAGTAGAAGTGTGCGAACACGTGCTAATAAGCCACCTTCAAGAATCTGGAACTCTTCAGTGATGTCTTTCTTAGCTTCTTTAAGCTGCATTTGTTCGATTTCTAGAGCACGTTTGTCTTTTTCAACACCATCACGAGTAAATACTTGTACATCAATGATAGTACCTGAAACAGAGTTTGGTACACGTAGAGAAGAATCTTTAACATCAGATGCTTTTTCACCGAAGATAGCTCGTAGTAGCTTCTCCTCAGGAGTCAGTTGAGTTTCACCTTTAGGCGTTACTTTACCAACTAGGATGTCACCACCCTTAACTTCAGCACCAATGTAAACAATACCTGATTCATCAAGTTTAGACAGTGCAGCTTCACCTACGTTAGGGATATCTGCAGTGATCTCTTCTGAACCAAGTTTAGTATCACGAGCCACACAAGATAGTTCTTGAATATGGATTGTCGTGAAACGGTCTTCCTGAACTACACGCTCAGATACAAGGATTGAATCCTCGAAGTTATAACCATTCCAAGGCATGAACGCGATACGCATGTTCTGACCAAGTGCAAGCTCACCAAGATCCGTTGAAGGACCATCAGCAAGTACATCACCACGAGTTACAGGTTCACCAGGAAGTACTGTAGGACGTTGGTTGATACACGTATTTTGGTTAGAACGAGTGTATTTAGTTAAGTTGTAGATATCGATACCAGCTTCGCCAGGTACTAATTCTTCTTCGTTCACTTTAATAACGATACGAGAAGCATCTACTGACTGAACCATACCGCCACGTTTAGCAACAGCAGTTACACCTGAGTCAACAGCTACATTACGTTCAATACCAGTACCAACTAAAGGCTTATCAGCTCTTAGTGTAGGAACCGCTTGACGTTGCATGTTCGCACCCATTAGGGCACGGTTCGCATCATCGTGTTCTAGGAACGGGATAAGCGATGCAGCTACAGATACAACTTGGTTTGTCGCGACATCCATATATTGGATGTGTTCACGTGGGTGCAGTCCAGATTCACCTTTCTGACGAGCGATGATTAATTCATCAGCAAAAGTACCTTCTTCTGTTAACACGGCGTTCGCCTGTGCAATAACAAAAGTACCTTCCTCGATAGCAGATAGGTAATCAACATCTTCAGTAACAACACCATCAACAACACGACGGTATGGAGTTTCTAGGAAACCATACTCGTTACATTGTGCAAATGCTGACAATGAGTTAATTAGACCGATGTTTGGACCTTCAGGTGTTTCGATTGGACATAGGCGACCGTAGTGAGTCGCGTGTACATCACGAACTTCGAAACCAGCACGCTCACGAGTTAGACCGCCAGGACCTAAAGCAGAAATACGACGCTTATGCGTAACTTCTGACAATGGGTTGTTTTGGTCCATAAACTGAGATAGCTGTGAAGAGCCAAAGAATTCTTTAACTGCAGCTGAAATCGGTTTAGCATTGATAAGATCTTGAGGCATAATTGCATCAAGGTCACCAAGACTTAAACGCTCACGAACAGCACGTTCTACACGAACTAGACCAACACGGAATTGGTTTTCTGCCATTTCGCCAACAGAACGAATACGACGGTTACCAAGGTGATCGATATCATCAACCTCGCCTTTACCGTTACGAATATCGATCAGTTTACGCATAACCTCGATGATATCTGTCTCATCAAGAATGCCAACGCCTTCGTCATTATCACGGCCAATTGAGCTATTAAACTTCATACGACCAACAGTCGATAGGTCATAGCGATCTTCAGAGAAGAATAGGCTTTCAAATAATGCTTCAGCAGCTTCTTTTGTTGGTGGCTCGCCAGGGCGCATCATTCTGTAGATTTCAACAAGAGCCGATAAACGGTCAACCGTTGAATCTGCACGTAATGTGTCAGAAATATATGCACCATGATCAAGATCATTCGTAAATAATACTTCGATCTTTTTATGGCCAGCTTGAGATAAATTAGCAAGATCTTCTAAGCTAAACTCTTGGTTAGCGGCAACAATGATCTCACCAGTGTCTTCATTCACATAATCGTGAGAAGCCACTTTACCTACGATATAATCTACTGGTACTTCGATATAATTTACTTCGTCTTTCGTCAATTGACGAATATGACGCGCAGTAATACGACGACCGGCTTCAACATAAACTTTGCCGTCCGACTCAATATCAAATGTTGCAGTCTCACCACGTAAACGCTCAGGAAGTAATTCCATCATTAGCGTTTGATCTTTCACTTCAAATACAACTTTATCGAAGAATAGATCTAAGATTTCTTCAGTTGTCTTGCGAAGTGCACGTAAGATGATCGTTGCTGGTAATTTACGACGACGGTCGATACGTACGAATAAGTTATCCTTAGGATCAAATTCGAAATCTAACCATGAACCACGGTAAGGAATTACACGTGCGTTATAAAGAACTTTACCAGATGAATGGGTTTTACCCTTATCGCTGTCGAAGAAGACACCTGGGCTGCGGTGCAGCTGGGATACGATAACCCTTTCAGTACCATTGATTACAAAAGTACCATTGTCTGTCATAAGCGGAATTTCGCCCATGTAGACTTCTTGTTCTTTAATGTCTTTTACCGTGCCTGCAGGTGCGTCTTTATCGTACACAACTAGACGTAATTTCACACGTAGTGGTGCAGAATATGTAACACCGCGAATTTGACATTCTTTTACGTCAAACTCTGGTTCACGGAGATTGTAGCTAACGTATTCTAGCTTAGAGTTGCCATTATAGCTCTGAATTGGAAAAACAGAACGGAAAGCAGCCTCAAGACCGTATTGCCCTTCAGGATCTTGCTCGATAAACTTAGTAAAAGAATCAAGCTGGATCGATAGCAAGTATGGTATGTCCAACACTTGTGGACGCTTACCAAAATCCTTACGGATGCGCTTTTTCTCTGTATAAGAGTAAACCATGGGGTTCCTCAGCTCGCTGATAAGTGACCCGAACCGTCCGCCTTCGAAAGGTTGGGACAGTGACTAATAACACTGTTTTCTGTAGGACATAATCTCTGATTGAAATTATGTTTTTTGCTCGGATATAGGGACTTTAAACAGTGTGAAATTACCCTACACCCTACAGCGCAAAAAGGCCGGTGGTTAATAAACCACCAGCCATTAGCCGTTAGGCTATGAAACTAAGTAATAATTACTTGATTTCAACAGAAGCACCAGCTTCTTCTAACTGAGCTTTAAGAGCTTCAGCTTCAGCTTTGTCAACGCCTTCTTTTAGAGGTGCTGGAGCTGAGTCTACAAGACCTTTAGCTTCTTTAAGACCTAGGCCAGTTGCGCCACGTACAGCTTTGATAACTTGTACTTTGTTTGCGCCAGCAGAAGTTAGGATAACGTCAAATTCAGTTTGCTCTTCAGCAGCGTCGCCCGCAGCTGCGCCACCTGCAACTACTGCAGCAGCAGCAGAAACACCAAATTTTTCTTCCATAGCTTCGATAAGCTCAACAACTTGCATTACAGACATTTCTGCAACTGCGTCTAGGATTTGCTCGTTAGTAATAGACATAACAATTCTCTTTTAAGTCAACAATAATTTATTTTGTAATCAAATAAAGCAGGGCTTATGCCGCAGCTTCTTCTTTTTGATCACGAACAGCAGCGATAGTACGTACCAATTTAGCAGCAGAAGCTTCTTTCATGCACATCATTAGGCGTGCGATAGCTTCGTCGTAAGTTGGTAGTGTCGCTAGTACATCAGCATCAGTAACTACGCCTTCAAATGCAGCAGCTTTGATCTCGAAGTCTTTATTCTCTTTAGCAAAGTCTTTAAAAAGACGTGCTGCAGCACCTGGGTGCTCATTAGAGAATGCAAGTAGAGATGGACCAGTAAATGTGTCTTGTAGACACTCGTACTGAGTACCTTCTACTGCACGACGTGCTAAAGTGTTACGAACAACTCTCATGTAAACACCCGCTTCACGCGCTTGTTTACGTAGAGAAGTCATCGCGCCAACAGCAACGCCACGAGAATCAGCTACAACTGCAGAAAGTGCACCACTGGCTGCTTCGTTGACTTCAGCAACAATTGCTTTTTTGTCTTGAAGATTTAAAGCCATTTGGATTAACCTCTGGTTGTGATTACACCACTCACTACAAAATTGTAGGAGAGTAATTACGATGCATTCCCAGAAAACCAATTTAAAAAACTAGCTTTTAGTTCGGGCACCGTCTACGCAGGCTTTATTAAGCTCTTGCGAGCACCTACGGTCTTGGACGGAGACTATTTAATATAAAATTAAACAGCCCCAACCATAAATTTGATAAGCGCAGAATTATACATTAATTCTACACTTTTGCAAATTAGTTTGTAGCAGTATCTAAAGTCGCTTGATCTAGAGATACACCAGCACCCATTGTAGTTGAGATGCTTACCTTCTTCAGGAAAGTACCTTTCGCTGAAGTTGGTTTTGCTTTCTTAAGTGCAACTAAAAGAGCTTCTAGGTTCTCTTTAAGTTGAGCAGCATCAAAATCCACTTTACCGATAGTAGTATGGATGATGCCGTTTTTGTCGTTACGGTAACGAACCTGACCAGCTTTAGCATTTTTAACTGCTTCAGCAACGTTAGGAGTTACAGTACCAACTTTAGGGTTTGGCATAAGACCGCGAGGACCTAGGATAGTACCTAGTTGACCAACAACGCGCATTGCATCAGGAGAAGCAACAACAACGTCAAAGTTCATTTCGCCTTTCTTAACTAGCTCAGCAAGATCTTCCATGCCTACTAGATCAGCGCCAGCTTCTTTAGCTGCTTCTGCGTTTGCACCTTGAGTAAACACAGCAACACGGATGTCACGACCAGTACCGTGAGGTAGTACAGTTGCACCACGTACGTTTTGGTCTGATTTACGTGCATCAATGCCAAGGTTAACAGCAACGTCAACGCTTTCATTGAATTTAGCAGTAGCTAGTTCTTTTAGAAGAGCAACAGCTTCATTGATTTCGTAGTCTTTAGTAACTTCCACTTTTTCGCGGATATTACGCATACGCTTAGTAAGTTTAGCCATTCTATTAACCCTCTACCACTAGACCCATTGAACGAGCAGTACCAGCAATTGAACGCTTCATAGCTTCAATGTCAGCACCAGTCATGTCCGCAGCTTTAGTTTCTGCGATCTCTTGTAACTGAGCGTCAGTAACAGTACCAACTTTCTCAGTGTTTGGACGACCTGAACCAGACTTAACGCCTGCAGCTTTCTTAAGAAGAACTGCTGCTGGTGGAGTCTTAGTTACAAATGTGAAAGAACGGTCGTTGTATACAGAGATAACAACTGGGATCGGTAGACCTTTCTCAACAGATTCTGTTCTTGCGTTAAACGCTTTACAGAATTCCATGATGTTCACACCGTGTTGACCTAGAGCAGGACCAACTGGTGGACTTGGGTTCGCCATACCTGCTGCAACTTGCAGTTTGATATAAGCTTCAACTTTCTTAGCCATAATATTTCCTAATTTTGGGTTCAAACGCCATCCAACTGGATTAGCTCCCCGTTAACAAAAACGCGCGAGATTATAGTAATAATTCGCGCGCTTTACAATAGCTTTGCTGATTTTTCGATCAGTTTTTTTCTACTTGGCTAAACTCAAGTTCAACAGGAGTTGCACGACCAAAAATAGAAACAGAAACTTTGATTCGACTCTTCTCGTAGTCTACTTCTTCAACAGTACCATTAAAGTCAGCAAATGGGCCTTCCGTAACACGTACCACTTCACCAGCTTCAAATAATGTCTTAGGACGAGGAGCTTCGCTCGCTTGCTCAAGACGATTTAAGATGGCATCAGCTTCTTTGTCTGTAATTGGCGCAGGGCGATCCGAAGTACCACCAATGAACCCCATTACACGTGGAATACTACGTACTAAGTGCCATGATTCATCATTCATGATCATTTGCACTAAAACGTAACCAGGGAAAAATTTACGTTCGCTTTTACGACGTTGGCCAGCACGCATTTCTACCACTTCTTCAGTTGGTACTAGTACTTCACCAAATAACTCTTCCATGTTATGCATTTTAATATGTTCGCGTAGCGATTGAGATACACGACCTTCAAAACCTGAAAAGGCTTGAACTACATACCAACGTTTCTTTGGAGCTTCACTCATGATCACTTATCCTCAAACACCTGTGATTAAGCCAATTAGTCTGACCATAATACCATCAATACCCCATAAAATCAGAGCCATTACGATACATACAGCTAGAACAATGAAAGTTGTTTGTGTTGTTTCTTGGCGTGTAGGCCAAATAACCTTTCTAACTTCCATTCTTGATTCACGAGCAAATGCAATTGCAGTTTGACCTTTTGCTGTGAAAGCAGCAATACCACCAGCAGCAGCAATTAATGCAACCACACCGGCAGCTCGAATAACAACAGATAAATCAGCTAGTAAGTAATTACCAACAACAGCAGCAGATAATAGAACTAAAACAAGTAACCATTTTACTGTATCAGCTGCGCCTGAAGTTTCTGTTGTCTCAGTATTTGTTTTCATAAACCAACCTGTGACATAACCATAATTTACTTCTATCACTTGATAGAAATTGTTAACCAGACTTAATATAGCCTAGTATCTTCATTCCATAAACCAACAATTTCGTTGATTCATCTGCGCTGTACTGTGTATTTTCTAAAAATGCAAAACAACACACAATACAACGCAGAAAAAGGGCATCAAATGATGCCCTTTTTACTAGTATTTAGTCAAATCTTAAGCAAAGATTTTAGCAACAACACCAGCACCAACTGTACGGCCACCTTCACGGATTGCGAAGCGTAAACCTTCGTCCATTGCGATTGGAGCAATTAGCTCAACCGTCATTTGAACGTTGTCACCAGGCATTACCATTTCAACACCTTCT
>NZ_WBVP01000023.1 GCF_008933155.1 Aliivibrio finisterrensis
ATCATCACTTCGAAAAGTGAAAACAAACTAATGATTATCAACTCACAAGTGCCCACACAGATTAATAGGTTTCAAATTTTTAAAGAGCAAACTAACAAGGCATACTGTGATTTGAATCACTCGCTCCGTGTCAGTGGATGCGCAGTATAGGCAATTCAGATTTTCGTGCAAGCCTTTTTATTAAAAAAAATACCGTTAGAACAACAATTAACCATATAGGGTAAATACCATACTAAAAAGGCTATTTTATTGATTATTTCCTCAATCAGTCTTATCTCCTCACACTTAAATAGCTATGTTACAATTATCATCTATTCAAACTTTATTGAGATATACACATGAAAATCGGCATTATCGGTGCAATGGAACAAGAAGTTGCCATTCTAAAAGAACAAATTGAAGGTCTAACAACCACGATAAAAGCAGGATGTACTTTCCATACTGGTACCTTAGCTGGAACAGACGTTGTATTACTGCAATCTGGTATTGGTAAAGTTGCAGCAGCAGTAGGGACAACATTACTTATTTCAGATCATAATGTAGATCTTGTATTAAATACGGGTTCAGCGGGTGGGTTTGATTCATCACTAAATCTTGGCGATGTCGTAATTTCAACAGAAGTACGCCACCATGATGCAGACGTAACAGCTTTTGGCTACGAAATGGGCCAAATGGCGCAACAGCCAGCCGCTTTTAAAGCTGACGAAAAATTAATGTCTGTAGCAGAGCAAGCATTGACACAAATGGAAAATAAACACGCTGTTCGTGGCTTAATCTGCACTGGTGACGCTTTTGTATGCACACCTGAACGCCAGACGTTTATCCGTACTCACTTCCCGTCAGTTATTGCTGTTGAAATGGAAGCTTCAGCAATAGCTCAAACATGTCATCAGTTTGAAGTTCCATTTGTTGTTGTTCGTGCAATTTCAGATGTTGCAGATAAAGAGTCTCCAATGAGTTTTGAAGAGTTTTTACCTCTTGCCGCACAAAGCTCATCTGAGATGGTGACCAAAATGGTTGCTCTATTAAATAAATAGCATCTTAAATTGAGCTAGCCAAACGCTAGCTCAATTTTCTCTCTTTTATATAGTAAACATATATGCTTGAAAAATTCTCTTTACTCATTGCTGATTATTCTCTACTGGTTTTATGGGGAGCGTTATTATTTCATTTGCTTTTACCGATCCCAGTTCATGCCCACCCCATGACTATTTGGCGAAAATTCGCAGAGTTATTAGCGAACAAAGTAAATAATACTCGATCTTATCAACAACGTTTTCTTTCTGGCTCTCTCGCTTGGGCCTTAATGGTCATCCCTGCTTTTATTGTCTGTATCGCAGCTCAACCCATAGTTTGGAACCTTCCTCTATTTAATTTGGGACTACTTCTTATTTCACTAGAATGGCGAGGCGTTGAAAAACTCTGTAAAGATACAATTCAATCAATTAATCAAAACAACAAAGAAGAAGCAAAGGCTGCTCTACAACCTTGGGTTAATCGAGATGTTGAGCCTTTATCTCTGTTAGGTTTGGGCAAAGCCAGTGCAGAAACGATAATTTTAGGCTACGCAAGAACCGTCATTGGCGTTTTATTTTGGTATGCGATTGCTGGTGGTATTGGTGCGTTTATTTACCGCTTATCTTTAGAGTTAGCAAGAGCTTGGTCTCCATCAAGAGATTCATTCCGACCATTTGGCATTCCGGCATTAACCATACAAGCTTTTCTTGATTTTATTCCTTTAAAACTGTTTAGCTTATTATGTCTTGTTGGTAAACACCTTCAAAACACGCTCCACACCTTAAATCTTCAACGTAAGAGTTGGGCAAACACAAATAATGCGTGGCTACTTATCATTATTGGTAAAAAATTTGAGCTTTCTCTTGGCGGTCCTGTTATTTATCAAGGCAAGAAAATTAGCCGCCCAAAGCTGGGAGGGAAAATTGCGCCGTCAGCTCTTCATTTAGCGCAAATACATCGTTTCTTAAGCTGGAGAATTGCTATTTGGTTAATCCTTCAAAGCACTCTAATGGTTATAATCAAACATGGGTTATAACTTTTATTTCAACGACATCATGCAGTAAGTCATAGAGGACAAGATGTTAATCTATATAATTGATATGTTTGGTACCGCCATCTTTGCTATTTCAGGCGTTTTATTAGCGGGACGATTAAAAATGGACCCTTTTGGTGTCACTGTTCTCGCTAGCGTTACCGCTATTGGCGGAGGAACCATTCGAGATATGGCGCTTGGCGCTACCCCTGTTTTCTGGATTACTGATACTAACTATTTATTAGTCATTTTTGTTACTTGCATTTTAACCATGTTAATCATCAGAAAACCAAAACGTCTTCCTTGGTATGTTCTTCCTGTATCTGATGCCATTGGACTAGCTGTATTTGTCGGAATTGGTGTTGAAAAGGCCCTAAGCTATAACGCAGACCCAATGGTTGCCGTGATTATGGGGGTAATAACTGGCTGCGGAGGAGGCATTATTCGTGATGTTCTTGCTCGCGAAGTACCAATGGTATTAAGAAGTGAAGTGTATGCCACTGCTTGTATTATCGGAGGTATAGTTCATACCTCAGTTCTTGAGTTTAATATTCAAAGCTCAACAGCCATGCTCTTTGGCGTAGCAACAACATTGGTCATTCGATTAGCCGCTATTCGCTGGCATCTATCTTTACCGACTTTTGCGGTCAATAAATAAAGTATTAAGCCAACTCTGTTCACATTATTGAGTTGGCTTTTTTGTTTATTTTTAATTAATGGAACTTTTTTTTATTAAAAGGTGACAAAACGATAACTTCGTCACATAGCAGTTAACTCAAAAACAAGCTAAACTCCTATGTTGTTATTTCTATGAATTCTTTACCTAATTAGTCGAATGATATTATCTAAATTAACTCGCATTCCTGTTATCCATCGTATTCTTATTGGTATTTGTAGCGCTGGGATAATTGTTGCTGTAGCGACAATTCCAGACTCGGTCGCCCCTGACTCAGGCTTTTATAAATTAGCGGTCGGACAAACATACCCCATTGAAATTCGTCAAGAATCACTTATTTCGCATGAACAAACCTCCCCAAATAAGCAACTCTCTTGGGAGAATTATACGGTTAAGTCAGGTGAAAGTGCTTCTGTATTATTCAGTCGAGCAGGACTAACTGCTCGCCAACTTTATAATCTAACCAGCAGCGATAAAGAAATTGAGCAACAATTAACCCGCCTCCGTCCTGGTGATAAATTAAAGTTTGGCTTCAATAAAAACCAAGAAATTATCCAACTTATCCGTCCTATTAGTAAATTTGAAACCTATAGGATCAGTAAAGTAGGTGACCAATACATTGGTTTATTTGAAAAACAAGACATCGAAACCCAACTTAATTATACCAAAGCGACAATTACCTCTAATTTTTGGAATGCTTCAATTAGCGCAGGTTTAAATGCAAACCAAATAATGGAATTAGCAGGCATTTTTGGTTGGGATATTGATTTTGCTCTAGACATTCGTGAAGGCGACAGTTTTAACGTTCTTTATGAAGAGCGTTATGTTGAAGGTGAATACGCAGGTAAAGGAAATATTATTGCGGCTTCTTTTACCAATCGCGGAGATACCTTTACTGCTATTCGTAATGATAAAAATGGCAATTTCTATGAGCCAAATGGCCGAGCAATGAAAAAGGCTTTTTTACGCTCTCCAATTAACTTCCGTTATGTAAGCTCTAACTTTAACCCTCGTCGCTTGCACCCAGTAACAGGGCAAAGAAAAGCACATAGAGGCACTGATTATGTCGCACCTGTTGGTACCCCTATTTGGGCAGCAGGTGATGGTGTGGTTGATAAGTCAGGTTACAATCAATTCAATGGTAATTATGTCTTTATTCGCCATAGTAATACCTACATTACTAAGTATTTACATATGACTAAGCGTTATGTCAAAGCGGGACAACGAGTAAAGCAAGGAGATACGGTTGGTACCCTAGGTGGTACAGGACGAGTTACAGGCCCTCACTTACATTATGAATTCTTAGTTAACGGAGTTCATAAAGACGCAAGAACGGTCTCGTTACCACAATCAAAATCATTAACAGGCAATGATAAAAAAGAGTTTGAAGTGGTAGCAAAAGAGCGTTTAAAACAACTCGAACAATACAGTCAGTTTATTGTGGGTAATCACCCTGTGCTAACCCACGAATAAACGAAAATAAGATAATGCCCTATCATGTCGTTAATCAGTGACAACATAGGGCATTATTTTTATCCTTAACTTGAGTGTTTTTTATCTCGACCTAGCATCAATAAACAAGGTGTTAATACGAGAGTTAATACCGTAGCAAAGGCTAATCCCCCAGCCACAGCGGTTGCTAATTGTGACCACCACTGAGTACTAGGAGCACCAAACTCTACTTTTTGACTTACCAGATCGATATTCATTTCCAATACCATTGGCATCAAACCTAAAATCGTCGTTACTGTGGTTAATAACACAGGTCGTAAACGCTGAACCCCTGTTTGTAATATTGCATCAACTTTCTCAAGCCCTTCTTTACGCAATGTATTGTAGGTATCAATAAGTACAATATTATTATTAACAACAATCCCAGCCAAAGAGATGACTCCTATCCCCGACATAATGATGCCAAAAGGACGTTGGAAGATAAGCAAACCTGCAAAGACACCAACCGTTGAAAATAAAACAGCACTTAAAATAAGGAAAGCTTGATAAAAACTATTAAATTGAGTTACCAAAATGATCGCCATCACCGCTAAAGCAACAACAAAAGCATTTTGAAGAAATGCGGCTGAATTATTCTGCTCTTCGTTTTGGCCTCTCAGTTTAAACTCAACCCCATCAGGTAAATTTAAAGCGCTTAATGCTGATTCAATTTTTGGCAATTCAATACTCAAATTATAACCATCACTCATATCGGCTTTTACCGTTAGCACTCGATGCCCATCAATTCGATGAATCGTATCTTGTTTGTGAGTAGGGATAATTCGTGCAAAATTAGTGATAGGAACTAATCCATTAGCGGTTTTTACCCTTAACTCATCAAAACGTCCGATATCTCGATGCTCTTCAGGAAAACGAACAAGAATATCAACTTGTTCATCATTATCATCTGGCAGGTAATCCCCTATTTTGAGTCCATTCGTCACAAATTGTACAGTATTACCAACCAGTGTCGCATCCGCACCAAAGCGTGCGGCATCATCTCGACGAATATCAATTTTCCAATCAATACCTTGTTTATTTGAAGTATCACTAACATTCGTAAAGGCTGGATTCGCATCAATCCACTCTCTTACTCGCATTACTGATTGATTAAGCAACTCACCGCTTCTTGCACTGAGTTCAATAACTAAATCATGCTCACTCGGAGGGCCGGCATTCGGTGTACTAAACTCCAATTCAATACCTGCAATGTCCTTTGTTTGAGTCCTTAAATCATTGATGATCTCTTTCACTGGTCTGCGATATTGCCAATCCACTGGGGTTATTTGAATTTGTCCAATTTCATCATCGCCACCGGTTCGCGTATAAATACTGTCTAATTCTTCCATTCCCAGTATTTGGTCTTGCACTTCAACCATTAATTTATCTTTCTCATTAATAGAAAGATCACCATGAGAGCGCACTTTGACCGTTAAGAATGGAGGATCAACATCAGGGAAAAAGACAACACCCAAACCAGCTTTCGCATAAGTAAACCCAATCCCTATTGCTAATATTATTGCTAACAACAGAATTTTAAATGGGTGCTTAAGTGCCATTGATAATGTATGAAAATAGAGTTTTGTTATCCCTTCAGCTTGACTAAAATCCCCCTGACTTAACGCATACAGTTTTTCCCTCTTCTTTGGTAAGACTTGTTGAGGTTTACCAAATAAACTCCCCAAAACCGGGACAAATAAAAGTGCCATAACAAGAGATGCACTCAGTGTAGCAATTAATGTGAGAGGCAAGTACTTCATAAATTCGCCTGTAATATCAGGCCAAAATAACAAAGGGGCAAAAGCAGCTAAGGTGGTTGCGGTAGATGCGGTGATCGGCCACGCCATTCGTTGTGCAGCTTCTCGATAGGCATCAAGACGGTTCGCACCTTCCTGCATTCGTCGATCGGCATATTCAGTAACCACAATTGCGCCATCAACAAGCATTCCTACCGCCATAATAAGCGAAAATAGCACGACAATATTAATGGTTAACCCAGACAGCGCTAACATTAATAGGCCAGTTAGGAACGAACCAGGAATTGAGATCCCAACCAGAAGGGCCGTTCTTGCTCCTAGAATAGCAATGATGACAATCACTACTAATAAAATGGCTGATAAAATATTATTTTGCAGATCGTTAAGCATGATCTTAACGTCTTTTGACTCATCCCACGTGTATTTTACCAATAAATTGTTTGGCCATGAGTCAAGCGCTTGAGCACCGGCTAAAACTGTTTTTACTATCTCAACTGTTTCAATTATGTTTTCGCCAGAGCGTTTTTTGATATCGAGGACAATGGCCTTTTCACCATTTAGTCGAGCGTAACTATTAGGGTCTCTAAACGCTTTTCGAACCGTTGCAATATCGCCAAAAGTCACCACTTGCTTACCATCAACTTTAATAGGTAATTCAAGGACATCTTTTAATGAATCAAAAACAGAAGGGACTTTAACTGAAAATCGTCCATAACCGGTATCAACAAACCCAGCGGCAACCACTCGGTTGTTCAACGCTATCAAATTATAAATAGCGGCTTGATCTAGACCATAACTTTCTAATAAAAGAGGGTCTACTATGATTTCGACAACATCTTCTCGATCTCCTGCAATATCAACTTCTAATATTTGCTTATAACTTTCGAGCTTATCTTGTAATTTTCGTGCAATTTGCACTGCGGTTCGCTCAGGTACCGTTCCATATAGCACTACGGATAATACGGCTTGTTCTGCTGCTAGAGTAACTTCATGTACGGTTGGCTCATCACTCTCTTCTGGTAAGTCCGGTTTTACCAGATCAACCGCATCTCTTACATCGGTAAGGGCTTTATCTAAATCCGTTCCAACATTAAACTCTAATGTTACCGAACCATGGCCTTCCCCCGCGACCGCTGTCATTTCTTTGATCCCTTCAATAGAGCGTAACTCTTGCTCCATCGGGCGAACCAATAAGCGTTCAGAATCTTCAGGGGAAATACCTTGATGGCTCATTGATACATAAATGATTGGGATCGTAATATCCGGATTAGACTCTTTTGGGATAATAATATAAGTCGATATACCTGCTACAAGTAACAATACCAGTAGCAGTAGCATAGTTCGAGAGCGACTCAGAGCTGCGTTAATAATGGCTAACATACAATGTCCCTATTTACGTTTTGCGTGAATAAAGTCACCATCACGGACAAACCCTTGACCAACGGTAATAATATCGACTTCAGCACCAAGCCCTGTTAACCAAATCCCATCATCTTCTGCTTTTACTAATTGGACCGGCACAAATTTTACTTGTTGATCACTGTCTGCGTGCCCTTCACTTTGAATAACCGTTTTGACCCCTAAGTCTCCAGCTTCATTTAATGCCAACATAGCTGGTGACACTTTTAGCGCCGGTTGAAGATCGAGATTTATTTCTACTTCAGAACTCATGCCTGCAGAAATCTCTGCGCCAGCATTTGGTATTTCAACTTCAACAGAAAAAGTATTGGTCGACGGTGATGATACGCTAGATATATAACGAACATCCCCTTCAATTGATAAACCGTTAATAAAGAAGACTTCTGCTTTCTGCCCTTTTTCAATCTGCCCAATATGCCTTTCACTCACATTAACTTCGATGACTAAAGGATCTAACACCACAACTTTTGCAACAGGATCACCACGACTCACAAAGTCACCAACCTCAACAAAAAGGTGTTCTACAATGCCATCAAATGGCGCGGTAATCGTTGTGTTCTTTAAAATAAGTTCAGCATTTCTTACGCTCGCTCTGGCCGCAGCTAAAGATGCTTCAGCTTGACTAAAAGCAACTTCGCCTTGTAATCCTTTTCGACGAAGTTCTTTTGCTGCTTTAAACTCTTTCATTCGTACCGAATATATGGCTTTGGCTTGGCTTAAACGTAAGTCAAGATCTGCCATATCTAAATGAGCAATTGGCTGATCTTTTTTTACTCTAATGCCCTTTCGAACTAAGATATCCTCAATTTGAGCACCAACTTGTGCACCTAATATCGTTTTACGATCAGGCGCAGTTCTGCCATATAAAGAAATGGTTTTATGGGTGGGAATAGACTGAAATTTTTCAACAATGACATTTGCAAGAGGAACGCTCAAAGACTGATTATCTTCTTTTATCTCTGCGTTATCTGCATGAGAAGGGCCGCTTATTATCCAGAGAAATAAGCTCAAAAATAAAAAAGAAGAAATAATCCAAGGGCGATGGATAATATATGAAGAAAAACGAGATGCGAATTTACCCATAGCAACAATCCTTAGTGCTTTAGAGGTAGGTAAACAGTAATATATCCTGATTTACTGTAGAATTAAGTAGCCTTTGATAACTTGAATTTATAAAAAAAGGTAAGCGAGAAACCTCGAACTTACCTTCTTTATCAGTTGTTATACACTGAACGAAGCACCGCAACCACAGGTTGTTGTTGCGTTCGGGTTATCAATGAAGAAACGAGAACCTTCAAGCCCTTCAGTATAATCAACAACACCACCAATCAAGTATTGTAAACTCATCGGGTCAACAACCAAGGTTACGCCATCATTAACTAAGGTCATATCACCGTCGTTCACTTCTTCATCAAACGTAAATCCGTATTGGAAACCACTACAACCACCACCAGTAATGTATACACGTAGTTTTAGATTTGGGTTTTCTTCTTCTGCAATTAGCGTTTTTACTTTTGCTGCGGCAACATCAGAAAACGTTAACGGCACAGATACATCACTCATTTAAACCTCTCAGGATTGGTTTCCAATTCTATTTTATTGCTGATTATCTAATACCTGACTGTTTCATTCAAGTATTCAATTATATCTAATGCTTTACCACTTAATATCGGGATCGCATTTCCTGTCACTATTTTACTATTAGATGGGGATTAATACGATCAACTCAAGTATTTTTAGGTACAATAGCGCGCAACTGGTCCAATTGATTACTATGAGGATATAAGTAATGACCAAATCAGCTGAACTATTCGCAAAAGCTCAAGATAAAATTCCTGGTGGCGTAAATTCACCTGTTCGTGCTTTTGCTGGCGTTGGTGGCTCACCAATCTTTATTGAGCGTGCCGATGGCCCATTAATTTTTGATGCCGATGGCAAAGCTTATATTGACTATGTTGGCTCTTGGGGACCAATGATCCTTGGTCACAACCATGCTGCCATTCGTGAAGCTGTAATTTCTGCAGCACAACGTGGTTTAAGTTTTGGTGCTCCAACAGAAACTGAGATTAACATGGCTGAACTCGTTTCTGAATTAGTTCCATCAATGGAACAAGTTCGCATGGTTAGCTCTGGTACAGAAGCAACAATGAGCGCCATTCGTCTTGCTCGTGGTTACACTGGCCGCGATAAAATTATGAAATTTGAAGGTTGTTACCATGGACATGCCGATAGTCTACTGGTTAAAGCCGGTTCTGGTGCGTTAACACTTGGTCAACCAAGCTCTCCTGGTGTACCTGCTGATTTTGCTAAATACACGCTAACTGCAACATTTAATAATTTAGACTCGGTTCGTGAGTTATTTGCGGCAAACAAGGGTGAGATAGCTTGTATTATCGTAGAGCCTGTCGCAGGCAATATGAACTGCATCCCTCCTGTTGAGGGCTTCCATGAAGGTCTTCGTCAAATTTGTGATGAAGAAGGCGCGCTATTAATCTTTGATGAGGTAATGACAGGCTTCCGCGTAGCTGAAAACTGTGCTCAAGGTTTCTACAACATCAAACCAGACCTAACAACGCTGGGTAAAGTAATTGGTGGCGGTATGCCTGTTGGTGCATTTGGTGGCCGTAAAGAGGTGATGCAATACATTGCCCCTACGGGTCCTGTTTACCAAGCAGGTACGCTTTCAGGTAACCCTGTCGCAATGGCGGCTGGTTTTGCTTGCTTAAAAGTACTAACAGAAGAAGGCAATGAAAAACGCCTTGCTACTACAACAAAACAATTAGCGCTAGGCTTAAAAGAGCTGGCAAATAAGCACGGTATCCCAATGGTAGTTAATTACGTTGGCGGTATGTTTGGTTTCTTTTTTACTGATCAAGAAACTATTACTACTTATGAAGACGTCACTAAATGTGATATTGAAAGCTTCAAACGTTTCTTTAACCTAATGCTATCGCATGGTGTTTATCTTGCACCTTCCGCATTTGAAGCAGGGTTTACTTCTCTAGCTCATGGACCAAAAGAAATCGAAGCAACACTAGAAGCCGCTGACCGTTGTTTTGCAACAATGGCTTCGGAAGCAAAATAAATCTACAACGATAATGAATGAATGGTCGACTCAGTATTGAGAAGGCCATTTTATTGCCAGAAATACACCACCATACCTATTAGTCCAATCATAATTACAGGAATAACTGGTAATTTTATTTTTTTATTACGACTGCACGTCTCTTTATCACAACAGCCCATCGTTACTCTCCATTATTCTTGCTAAGCTAACCAAGTACCTATATAACTTAACTCACTGTCAGTATTTATAAATAGCTAACCGCATCATAAGGGAATAATGTGTCTCATTTCAATAAACTAAATTCCAGTCATTGGGTTTTAATCGCAGCTTTACTTGCTGCCAGTTACGCATGTTTTTTATTAATACAACCATACCTAAGCCCTATCATTCTCGCTTTTATTATGTCTCTTTTATTTGCGCCATTGCACAATAAAATCAGTCAGAAACTGTCTAACAGCCCAAACAGTGCCGCTATCTTATCCTGCATGGCTCTCACTTTTATTATTGCTATTCCTTTGTTTTTTGTTTTTGTTGCTATCGTACAGCAAGGGGCTACTTTTTCTAAAGAAGCTTATCATTGGGTTACCGAAGGTGGCGTTCAAGCGTTATTTGAGCATCCTTTAGTTTCTCAAATATTAGCCTTTTTTAATAAGCACTTACCTTTTGATGCTATTGATCCTGCTGAAATAACCCAAAAAGTAGCTCAATTAGCCTCTCAGGTTGGTACTAGAGTCGTTGGTGTTAGCGCCCAGATCCTTGGGGATATCACCAATGTATTAATGAACTTCTTTTTAATGCTCTTTGTGCTTTTTTTCTTATTACGCGATCAAGATAAGATTATCTCAGCATTTCGACACGTTCTCCCCCTTTCAAGAAGCCAAGAAGATCGTTTACTTGATGAAATTGAAGCGGTATCAAAATCAGCCGTACTAGGCTCGTTCTTGACAGCCATCGCTCAAGGTTTAGCTGGCGGCTTTGCTATGTGGTTAGCTGGGTTTCCGGGTTTATTCTGGGGAACTATGATGGGCTTTGCTTCATTCATTCCAGTGGTCGGCACCGCACTGATTTGGGTTCCAGCGGCGATTTATTTACTACTAACAAATCAATGGGAATGGGCATTGTTCTTAACGGTTTGGGGGGTTGCAGTGGTAGGTTCAATTGACAACATCGTACGACCATTATTAATGCAAGGTAATTCAGGAATGAATACATTACTTATTTTCTTTTCTTTATTAGGCGGAATCCACTTATATGGTTTAATCGGCTTAATTTATGGCCCTATTATTTTCGCTCTAACATTGGTGTTATTTAATATGTATGAGACTGAATTTAAATATTTTTTAGACCAGCAGGATAAAAATTAACCCCTTAAGAACCATTAATACCATTCTGGATAAGTAGTTGTTCAGATAATTGCTTAGGAAAAATCGATTAGAGCAAGGCATAAATTACAGTAACTAGTGGATCTAATTACAAAATTTATAACGCTGATATAATCGATTTTAACAAGCAAGAATGATCAAATACTTATGTAGATTGGTATAAATAGAGGCTGTATTTATTTACTCTTATAAACAGCCTCTTACTTTTCTTTTTCTTCCCTTTGCTTTGTGCGACAATCTCGTCAGTTTTTGTATTTTTTCGAGGCCACTATGTCTTACTCAGCTCCAAGTCAAATCACTCAACGTCAACTTGCTTATTTTGAAGGCAAAAACGTTCTCATTGCTGGTGAACTTATTGATGACTTCCCACTGGAGTTAGCCAAACATTGTGCTTCAACATCAATTTTTACGACTAACTATGGCTACTATAAACAGTTTGAAAACAATGACAGTATTGACTGCCATTTTGGTTCTGAGTTAACTGAAAATACCAATGCCGATATGCTCCTACTTTATTGGCCAAAAGCAAAAGCTGAAGCTGAATATCTACTAATGATGCTATTAGCTAAATTAGGTAAAGGAACTGAAATTGTTGTTGTTGGTGAAAATAGAAGTGGCGTAAAAAGCATTGAAAAAATGTTTGCTGATTTTGGACCAATAAATAAATTTGATTCTGCTCGTCGCTGCAGCTTTTATTGGGGTCAATGTACAGAATCAGTACCCGCTTTTAACCTACAATCGTGGTTTAAAGAGTATCAAGTTCAATTTGAAGAACACACAATTGAAGTAAGAAGCTTACCAGGCGTATTTAGCCATGGTGAATTTGATAAAGGCTCTGAGCTTTTATTGCAAACACTACCTATTTTACGTGGCCATGTACTTGATTTTGGTTGTGGCGCAGGCGTTTTAGGCTCTGTAATGAAAACATTAAACCCTAAAATTCATTTAGATATGGTAGATATCAGTGCGCTTGCGATTGCCTCATCAATTGAAACACTAAAAGCAAATAACCTTGATGGTAAAGTATTTGCGAGTGATGTGTATTCTGATACTAAAGAGAATTACCAATTTATTGTCAGTAATCCCCCCTTTCATGCAGGTTTAAAGACACACTACTCTTCGACAGAAGAGCTACTAGAAAAAGCACCACAAAACCTAACTCATGAAGGCCAATTGATTTTAGTTGCGAATAGTTTCTTACAATATCCACCTATTATTGAAAAAGCTTTTGGGGAATGCTTAACCCTAGCAAAAAATAACAAATTTAAAATTTACGCCGCACAAAAATAATCTAGCACCCCGCCGCACTTTACTCTTCTGCTGCTTGATTTTTAACGTAATTTACGTATAAGAGCAGCAGAACTTCTCGTTAATATTCATCATAACAATAACTACTGACACGTTAATTGTGTCAATTCCGCTGAATGGATCACAGTGTAAACCAGGCTTAAATATGGAAAAAAAACAACACTTTAAACGTCTTCAAAATACGTTAATGATTGCCTTTCTTGCGTTAAGTATTACGCCATTGTCAATTATTGCTATTTTCTTCCTTCACTCTCACAGTCAAGATTTAGCAACTCAAAGTACTGCCCACCTAGTTTCGTTAAGGGACAATAAAGAACAACAAATAACGGACTATTTCAAAGCAAAAAAGTCTGAAGTATTGGGCTTTGCACGCTCTGAACTTGCCAATGCGAGTGGTGGTCGATTCTACGGTCTCGTCAGTGCTTTTCCTCATTTAGGTAGCTCTATAGAAAGCGCCAGAGAAAACGCTCAGCAACGATATATAGAAGGATCGGGGAATAAGATCCGCACCAGTATTTTACCAGAATCTAATTCTTATATTGGTAGTGAGCGCTATCGTCTTTTGCATAAGCGTTATCACTGGGCATACCAAGAACTACTAAAACGCTCTGACTTTACTGATATTCTTCTTGTTGATATTGACGGTAATGTTGTTTATTCCACAAAAAAAGAAGATAACTACGGCACCAATTTACTCACAGGTAAATATAAAAATACGGCTCTAGAAAAAACCTATAGCCAAGTACGAGATATGATGAAAGAAACGAAGAATAAAGAAAACATTCCGATTATCTTCTCTGATTTCTCTTACATCAATAATGAGAACATCTCCTGGTTCGCCGCACCTATCGTGCAACAAGGCTACTTGCATAGTTTCGTTCTTTTTAAACTTCCAAATACTGGTTTATCTAACCTGTTAGTTAATAAAGAAAATAGTTCGATAAAAACCTACTTTGTTGGTGAAGACTCTTACTCTCGTATTAACAATAATGATACAAAGAAAAATTTATCTAAAAATATAATTGCAGCACTTTCAGGGAAAACTAGTGTTGGCAGCTTTATTGATAAAAAAGATAAAAATGTATTGGCTGCGTTTACTCCTATTACTATTGATAACCATACTTGGGGGCTATCTATTGAGTTGCCTGAAAAAGAAGCATTTGCACGTATTCAGCAATTAGAGCAGATTTTTATTGTTGCTATGATTATTGCAATTGTCAGTGTTGTTATCGCTTCACATTTCCTATCTAATTCGATTACCGCGCCTCTTTTACGCCTCACTTGGGCTGCAGAGCGTGTTTCTGCCGGGGATCTAGACCAAGATATGATCAGCACTGACAGAAAAGATGAGATCGGTCGTCTGGCCGTCAGTTTTGCTCGTATGCAACGTTCAATTAGAGAAAAGATTCAACTAATAAAGGCGCAGAACGAAGAGTTAGAAGCTAACCTTGCTCTTATTCAAAATAAAAATAAAGAACTGGAAGCTACAGATAAGTTGAAGGATGAGTTTCTCGCAACCACATCTCACGAGTTAAGAACGCCATTACATGGCATGGTTGGTATTGCTGAAGCGCTCTACACTGGTGCAAATGGTCCAATATCAGCTTCTCATCGACACCAATTAGAGATAATCATTAACAGCGGTCAAAGGCTAACTAATTTAGTTAACGATCTGTTGGACTACCATAAAATGCGTCATGGTAATCTGGATATTAACCGCCATGTAGCAGATCTATCTGCAGCAACAAGTCTAGTCCTCGAATTATCACAACACTTACTTGGCAATAAACCTATTCGTATCATTAACCAAGTAGATAAATCATTACCTTCTGTATATGCCGATGAACAGCGTCTTGAGCAAGTTCTCTACAATTTAATTGGCAATGCCATTAAGTATACCTCAGAAGGTAAAATTGTAATTTCAGCTAGCGTCGTTGACCAATGTTTAAGAGTGCAAGTTGTCGATACTGGGCATGGTATCCCCGCCGATGAATTAGAGCATATTTTTGAGCCATTGATTCAAGCAGGACATGACTCAAATCGCTACCGCCAAGGCTCTGGACTCGGTTTATCAATTAGCCGCCAACTCATTGAACTCATGGGCGGCTCTCTCTATGTAAGCAGTCAACCAATGGTTGGGGCTACTTTTAGCTTTACGATTCCTTTAGCAACAAAAGAGCAAATACAGCATCATAAATTGCTTACTAAAGAAGACATAGCTCATTATCAAACACCTGAGAAGTTAGAATACAATCTGGATGAATTAGAGGAAGAAATCTCTGAAAATCCTGATGGTCCCTTACTTTTAGTTGCCGATGATGAACCTGTAAATCTTCAAGTATTAAGTAGCTTTTTAAAACTTGAGGGCTATCGCGTTAAAACAGCAAATGACGGACCTGAAACCCTGCAAGTACTAAAAGAAGAAAAGCCAGAATTATTATTATTAGATGTAATGATGCCAGGTATGAGTGGTTATGAGGTGTGTCAGTCATTAAGACAAGAATACAATCATTCACAACTACCAATCATCATGCTCACTGCACTAAATCAAACTCAAGATCGTGTGAGAGGATTTGAATCTGGTGCTAACGACTATTTAAGTAAACCCTTTAATAAACAAGAATTAGCCGCCAGAATTAAAGCGCATATTCAGGCAAGTAAAACTGAAGGATTTATTAATGAAAACAGCCGATTACTACAAGAAATACGTCATAGAGAAAAAGTAGAAGCCAGCTTACTAGAAACACAAACACATATTTTAGAGCAATTAAATCATGCTCATGAGGCTATTATTTGCGCTAAAAAAGATGGCAACATTCAATATGTTAATCACGCAGCAGCTAAGCTATTCCAAAGAACAGAAGAGCAACTAACTCGCTACTCTATTGATGAACTGATTGCCAAACGAAGCTTAATTGAAAGTAAGCAAAATCACAGAGGTAATATTGATGTTTATATTGATGGTGGAATAGAGCAAATTAATGCAGACCTTTTGCATCTACCAGCAGAGTCTGGTTTATCATTAATGCTCATCGTAAGTCATAAACATGAAGCCAGTGAGCAGAGAATTCATGATTTAGAAAGCGCTGTTGAAGCACTTTCTGCCTTTGCGTTTGACGGAGATAAACAGAAATTAGATTCCCTTTCTTTGCTTAGTGGTGATATTGCTCAATTGGTTACAAAGGCTAATGAAAATAAAGATGATAAAGGCACCATTATGCGTGAGTTAATTGTCGATGGTATGACTTCAGGGCTGCATTATTGGGAAGAGTCAACAGGGCAAACTAAATACTCTTTAGCCGAAGAGAGTGGATTATGGCGAGTTTACCTTGATAGAAGCACATTACAAACACGAACTCTCGATAAGTATTTACGCGTTGAAACATTACCTAAAACACCAAGGTGGCGCACGGTAATAAGCACTCTAGAGTATATTTTAACGCATTGTGAACAGCACAATACCCAACGAGAAAAACTCGTTAGAATTAAAGACAAACTTAAAATACTCATTGCATCAGCCTAAATTATTCTATTTTTCCCTCAATAAAAACCTACAATTATTTGTAGGTTTTTTTTATCTTTAAAAATTATCATGGCGAAATAAGACTTCCAAAATCTATTCTTAATACCGCTAAATTTACGAATATCAGTACTTAACACCCTAGATTTAATCAGTTTGTCATAATTATGAGAAGCGAATCACAACAAATTTAATGTGATAATTTTAGCGATAAAATTAACGTTCAAGATCACTAGTGACCCCTATCACTATCTACCAAGTTATAGTTACAAACCACAACTAGAAAGAGATAAAAGGTGAGTAAGCACTAACACTTCACTTTATAGTACAGCATATACATGGGTAGCATCACATTATGGAATTAGCTCAAATAACGAACAAGATTGTTAAAAGTAACGTTTTTAACGTTAAATTTAATTATTTTGCCGTTTTTAACGGTAATCTAAATTGACGTTTTCATGCAAAAGCGCTTTTCTATACATGCCCAAGGCCTACAGGCCACTCAAAAAACATTTAAAGGCAATTTGGAAAAATGGATTTGAGGTAGGTCTTTAATGTGTGTTTATCAAATTGATAAAGACGTATATATCGTGAAACTAAAGCAAAGAGTAAGGAACAGCTATGCTTGCCAATATTAAAAAAACTACACTAGCTGCTGCTGTATTAGCAGCAACAACGGGTTTTACAGCGACAGACGCTGCTGCTCGTAGTGAGCTAACAGTAGTACCAGATTTCTACCCTACAATGGTTCAAAACTTTAACCCATACTTAGCAACTAATCTTCGTACAACAACAGATTTTGTATACGAACCATTAGTTATCTTTAATGAGATGCACGGTAACAAACCTGTTATGCGTCTTGCTGAAGATTTCCGTATGTCTGATGACCTTATGAGTGTTACTTTTGACATTCGTAAAGGCGTTAAATGGTCTGATGGTGAGAAATTTACAGCGGATGATGTTGTATATTCATATGATCTACTAAAGAACAAGCCTGAGCTTGATCAACGTGGTATCAATAAGTGGGTAACAAAAGCTGAACGCGTAAATGAATACCAGGTTAAGTTTACTTTAGCAGAAGCTAACTCGAACGTACCTTATGAAATTTCATTAGTTCCAATCGTTGCTGAACACGTTTGGTCTAAAGTAAAAGATCCTACAACATTTACCAACGAAAACCCTGTAGGTACAGGTCCATTTACTGAGATCGATACTTTTACACCACAACTTTACATTCAATGTCGTAACCCGAATTACTGGGATAACGACAACCTAGATGTTGACTGTTTACGTGTTCCTCAAATTGCGAACAACGACCAATTATTGGGCAAAATTGTTAACTCAGAACTAGACTGGACATCTTCTTTCGTTCCAGATATTGATCGTACTTACGCTTCAGCAAGTCCTAACCACAAATACTGGTACCCAGCAGCAGGTACTCAAGCGTTCATGGTTAACTTCAAAAACCCTGATGCAGCTAAAAATGAAGCGTTAACAAACGTTGAATTCCGTCGCGCGATGGGTATGGCTCTTGACCGTCAAACAATCATTGATATCGCATTCTACGGTGGCGGTACGGTGAATGATTTTGCATCTGGTCTAGGCTACGCTTTTGAAGCATGGTCTGATGAAGCAGTTCACAATAAATACAAGAAATTCAATACATACAGTGTTGAAGGTGCTCAAAAGCTACTAGCAAAAGCAGGCTTTAAAGACATCAACGGTGATGGTTTTGTTGAAACGCCATCAGGTAAGTCATTTGAGCTTCTAGTACAATCACCAAATGGTTGGACTGACTTCAATAACACGGTACAACTTGCTGTTGAGCAACTGGATGAAGTTGGTATTAAAGCAAAAGCTCGAACTCCAGAGTTTGCGGTTTATAACCAAGCAATGTTAGATGGAACTTATGATCTAGCTTACACAAACTACTTCCACGGTGCAGACCCACACCTATACTGGAACAGTGCTTACAACTCAGCACTACAAGGTGGTGATGGTATGCCTCGTTTCGCAATGACTTTCTTTAAAGATGCGAAACTAGATGCACTGCTTGATAGCTTCTACAAAACAGCTGATCGTGATGAGCAACTAGAAATCGCTCATGGCATTCAGAAAATCATTGCTGAAAACCAAGTAACAATTCCAGTAATGTCTGGTGCGTACATGTACCAATACAACACTAAGAGCTTTACTGGTTGGTGGAATGAGAAGAATCCTAAGGGCCGTCCAAATATCTGGGCAGGTATCCCTGAGCGTCTTCTACACGTTCTTGACCTAAAACCTGTTAAGTAATATGTAACTATCTTTGCGGTACACACCTTGTGTACCGCCTATTCCCCCCCTTTTCCCTACTAGCTAAAGGAATGGCGCTTGTCGTCAGGGGTTTTTATGTCCTGATTTCCAGTTCAGGCAAACAATATCTGGATGAGTAAGGTGTGAGTTATGGGATTTTTTCTAAGACGTTTATCGTTCTATTTTATTGCGTTGGTCGTTGCTGCAACGATTAACTTCATTATTCCGCGAGCAATGCCTGGTGATCCAGTTGTCATGATGTTTGCGAATGCCACAACTCAGGTAACTCCTGAGCGTATTGAGGCGATGAAACAACTGCTTGGTTTTGTTGATGGGCCTATGTATCAACAATACTTTATCTACATCAAAAACATTCTAACTTGGGAGCTAGGCACCTCTATCAAGTTCTATCCTCTAAGTGTAAACACACTATTAGGTGGTGCATTTGGTTGGTCTCTTTTCTTAGCGGGTACTGCCGTTATGATATCTTTCTCTCTGGGTTCAATATTAGGTATTTTTGCCGCTTGGAAACGCGGCAGTGCTTATGACACATTCATTTCTCCTGGGATGCTAGTTATTCAAGCAGTACCGCAGGTTGTTATTGCAATGCTTGCTATGTTTATTTTTGCAGTCGGCTTAAAATGGTTCCCCACAGGTTACGCCTATACTCCAGGCGTAATTCCAGACTGGACAAGTTGGGAATTCATAAAAGATGTGGCTTACCATGCATTGCTCCCACTATTTTGTGCATCAATCGTTCAAATCGGCGGTTTCTTAATTAACATGCGTAACAATATGATTAATCTTTTAGGTGAAGATTACATCACTATGGCAAAAGGTAAGGGATTAAGTGAAAACCGAGTTGTATTTAACTATGCAGCACGAAACGCAATGCTCCCAAGCGTCACCGCTTTATCAATGTCACTAGGTATGGCAATTGGTGGGCAGTTAATCGTTGAAATTATCTTTAACTACCCGGGTCTTGGTACGGTACTGTTTAACGCTATTACATCTCGTGACTACCAAGTTCTACAAGGTCAGCTTCTTATCATGACACTCTTTATGTTGTTCTTTAACCTTCTTGCTGACTTGTTATATGTTGTTCTAGACCCTCGCCTACGCAAGGGAGGTAAATAATAATGAAAGGCTTAATTAAACTACTTTCTGGTAACTCTAAATCTCTATTTGGTTTAGGTATTCTATTTACGTTTATCTTTATTGCTGTGTTCGCACCATTCCTGAGCGACCACGCTCCAGATAAACGAACGGGTAAACCACACGAATACCCAAGCTTTGTTGTTAATGCGGCTCAAAATAACCCTGACGGATGGGTATCAGAAAACCTTGCAACAGACCGTCGTACATTACTAATGTCTAAAAATGCAGACCACGTAATGGGTACAACACGCATGGGTCGTGACGTTTGGTCTCAACTTGCTCATGGTGCGCGCGTATCACTAGCGGTAGGTTTTGGTGCCGGTTTGGTTGTATGTTTCTTAGCAACTATTATTGGTATCTCAGCAGGTTACTTTGGTGGCAAGGTTGATGATATACTGACAGCTGCAATGAATGTCATGCTGGTAATACCTCAATACCCTCTCCTATTCGTACTTGCTGCCTTTATTGGTGAAGCAGGGCCTATGACCATCGCCCTCATTATAGGGTGTACCTCCTGGGCCTGGGGTGCTCGTGTTATTCGTTCCCAAACCTTAGCGTTGCGCGAAAAAGAATTTGTAAGAGCTGCCGAAGTATTAGGTGAGTCATCATGGCGTATCATCTTTGTTGAGATTCTTCCAAACCTTATCTCAATCGTTGGTGCTAGTTTCATCGGTTCAGTGATGTACGCAATCATGATGGAAGCAACAATCTCGTTCTTAGGTCTTGGTGACCCAAGTACAATCAGTTGGGGCATCATGCTGTATAACGTACAAACCTCATCATCTATCTTAATTGGCGCATGGTGGGAATTGATCGGCCCTTGTATGGCTCTGACAATTCTAGCTATCGGTCTTGCAATGCTGAACTTTGCGGTTGATGAGATTGCAAACCCACAACTACGTTCTCATAAAGGCATGAAGCGCTGGAAAAAACTAGCAGCTCAAGACACTAACGAACGTAAACCAGATTTAGGTAAACCAGAATTAAATTGGAACAGGGAAGATTAATATGACTGACCCACAAATTTCTATCCGCAATCTATGTGTGGATTACATTACTGAATCAGGTGATGTGCGTGCTGTAAACAATGTGAGTTTTGACATCGGTAAAGGTGAAGTCTTTGGTCTAGCAGGCGAATCTGGCTGTGGTAAATCAACTATTGCATTCTCTTTAATGCGCCTACATAAGCCGCCTGCATTCATCACCGGTGGTGAGGTTATATTTGACGGTCAAGACATCTTAAAATATAGCGATCCAAAAATGCAGGCTTTCCGTTGGAGTGAAATGTCAATGGTGTTCCAAAGTGCCATGAACGCATTAAACCCAGTACTTCCGATGGAAGAGCAGTTTTGTGATGTGATCATGCGCCATACCACAATGACTCGTGAGCAAGCAATTACTCGCGCTCAAGGTTTATTGGAAATTGTTGATATTCATCCGAGTCGTTTAAGTGATTATCCTCACCAATTCTCTGGTGGTATGCGTCAACGTTTGGTTATTGCAATTGCATTAGCACTAAACCCTAAAATGATCATCATGGACGAACCAACAACGGCACTAGATGTTGTGGTTCAACGTGAGATTTTACAGAAAATTTATGCGCTAAAAGAAGAGTTTGGTTTCTCTATTCTATTCATTACGCATGATTTATCACTAATGGTTGAGTTCTCAGATCGCATTGGGATCATGTACTCAGGTGAATTGATCGAGGTTGCTTCTTCAAAAGAGATCTTAACCTCTCCTTACCACCCATATACAAAAGGCCTGGGTAGTTCATTCCCACCACTAACGGGACCAAAAACCAAATTAACAGGTATCCCTGGAAACCCTCTTAATTTATTAGAGATTCCGCAAGGTTGTCGCTTCCAGTCTCGTTGTGATCGTGTACACGAAGCATGTCGTACGATTCCTACGCAGCTTCGTCAGATTGAGCCTGGTCACTTGTCAAATTGCCACCTTTACGGTGAGACAATTGCACAAGCAAAAGCATAAAACGGATTTTCTGGAGTAAATTATGAGCAAAGCATTTGGCGAACTACTGATTGAAGGCAAAAATCTAGTTAAAGATTTCCCTGTAAGCAGTAACGCACTTAAAAACCCAATGATGCGAGCAATCAACGACGTATCATTCAAAATGTACAAAAGTCGTGGTCTTTCTGTTGTAGGTGAATCTGGTTCTGGTAAATCCACCACTGCAAAAATGATCGCAAAAATGTACGCACCAACAGACGGCGTTATTGAATACAAAGGCCGTGATATTCAAGATATCGTTAAGAAAAATGATCTAATGAAATATCGTGAAGGCGTACAAATGGTATGGCAAGACCCATTTGGTTCTTTAAACCCAACCCATAATATTTTCCATCATATTGCTCGACCACTTCTTATTCATAAGAAAGTCACATCTGGCAATCAAAAAGAACTTGAAGATCGTGTTTATGATCTTCTAGAGCAAGTTGGCTTGATCCCACCAAAAGAAACCGCGGCTAAATTCCCGCACCAGCTTTCAGGTGGCCAACGTCAACGTGTCAACCTTGCTCGAAATATTGCAGTAGGTGCTGAAGTTGTTCTTGCTGATGAGCCTACATCAATGCTTGATGTTTCTATCCGTGCAGGTGTTCTTAACCTAATGGAAGAGATGAAGTTTGAGAAAGAAATGTCTCTACTTTACATCACACACGATATCGCAACCGCTCGTTATATCGCAGAAGATCTCGCGGTAATGTACGTTGGGCACATGGTTGAATGGGGCGATACAGATGAGATCATTCACGATCCTCAACACCCATATACACAGCTGTTAGTTTCTGCAGTACCCGATCCAAGCAAATCGATCCACACCAAGTTGAAGGGAAATAAAGGGGAGATCCCTCTTTGGACTCCAGAATCAGCAGGTTGCCCATTTGCTGGCCGTTGTACTCACGTAACAGAAAAATGTAAAGAACGTATGCCTGGCGTAACAAAACTGTCAGACAACCATTTTGTTCGTTGTTACTTATACGAAAATTAATTTCATTAGTAATATCGAACAGCAGTAATTGGTATTTTGGAGAAATAGATGCAACTGTTAACTAACCATATTGGATATGAAACAAACGGACCGAAATCAGCGGTATTATTGGCTACCACTGCCCTAGCGCAGCCAATCTCTGGTCAAATTGTTTGTACTCAAACACAAGAGGTAAAACACCGTTTTTCTATTTCTTCATCAAACCAAGTTGCTCATTGGCATCAAGGTTACTTTGCTGAGATTTCATTTAATGAATTCTCAGAACAGGGAGAGTTCATTCTTGTAATCGAAGGGGCGATTTCTCATCCTTTTATTATCAAATCAAACCTATTAATGAGTCATACATTCTCTGATGTTATGCACTACTTTAAATCGCAACGTTGTGGTGGGATTTTTGATAAACAAGATAAGAAAGCTCCTATATTAAACAGTAATGAAACCGTCGATGTTCATGGTGGTTGGTACGACGCGTCTGGTGATGTAAGTAAATACTTCAGTCACCTTTCTTACGCTAATTACTTAAACCCTCAACAAATTCCAATGGTTGTTTGGAATATGCTGAAAGGGCTTGAATTAACTCAAAACCTATCGAGTTTTGCTGCATTCTCTCGCACCCGTCTTACGGAAGAGGCATTGTTTGGTGCTGACTTTTTAGTTCGAATGCAAAATCCGACAGGTTTCTTTTACATGACCGTATTTGATAAATGGAGTAAAGATATCAATCAACGTGATATCTGTGCTTACGCAACTCAAGAGGGTCTTAAATCTGATGATTACCAAGCAGGTTTCCGTCAAGGTGGAGGCATCGCAATTGCGGCTCTTGCTGCTGCTGCTCGCTTAGATATTGATGGTGAATTTACTAGTGAAAACTATTTAGACGCAGCGGTAAAAGGTTATTGGCACCTAAAAGAACATAACCTTAATTATTTAAATAATGGCGAAGAAAATATTATTGATGAATATTGTGCTCTTCTTGCTGTTATCGAGCTGTTCAAAACAACTCAAGATAATGCCTTTTTACTGGAAGCTCGTTCATGGGCAGAAAGATTATCGGCTCGCCAACAAAGTGATGAGCAGCAAAGCAACTTTTGGTCTGCAACTCAAAATGGCGAACGTCCTTATTTCCATGCAGCAGAAGCGGGTCTTCCTGCGATTGCACTATCTCAATACTTAGAAATAGAAACTGACAATAGCCGTAAAGCTCATACTCAATTAATTATCAACAAAGCTGTTGAATTTGAATTAACTATCTCTTCAGAAACATTCAATCCATTTGGTTATCCAAGACAATACGTTAAGCCGGTTAAGGGTGAAAAACGCAGTGCCTTTTTTGTCGCTCATGACAATGAATCTGGCTACTGGTGGCAAGGAGAGAATGCTCGCCTAAGTTCGTTAGCGAGCATGAGTTATTTAGTCCTACCTCATATTACTTGTACTGATATTAAACAGAAATTAGAGATCTTTGCTCAGCATAATTTGAACTGGGTATTAGGATTAAATCCTTATGATATGTGTATGTTAGATGGCCATGGTCATAACAACCCTGATTACCTTCCTCATCTTGGTTTTTTTAATGCTAAAGGTGGTGTTTGTAATGGCATTACTGGTGGTTTTGATGATGAAGAAGATATCGCTTTCAATCCTGCACCACACGGTGAAGATATGCTACAAAACTGGCGTTGGGGTGAACAATGGATCCCTCACGGCGCATGGTATTTATTAGCAATTATGACTCAATCATCTTACCAAGCGAAACTAGGAGAATAGTCATGAGCTATTTATATGTTGGAATTGATGGTGGTGGTACTTCTTGTCGCGCTCGAATTCGCAATGCACAAGGTGATTTATTAGGTGAAGCTAAAAGCGGCAGTGCCAATATCTTATTAGGAATTGAAGTTGCAATGGATTCAATCATTACTGCGATTACCCAAGCGGCAGCACAAAGTAAATTATCACAAAATGATTTTGCCACAATGCACGTTGGCCTTGCTCTTGCTGGTGCAGAGCAAAAATCAGCTTGGCATAAATTTATGCAATTAAAACACCCTTTTGCCTCAATGACATTAAACACAGATGCTTACGGCGCATGTTTAGGTGCCCATAAAGGCAAAAATGGAGCAATCATGATAGCTGGAACTGGCTCTTGTGGTATCTACATCCAAGATGGTCAACAGCATGTTGTTGGCGGTCGAGAGTTTCCAATATCAGACCAAGGTGGTGGCGCAATTATGGGCCTTCATTTAATTCAAAATACGCTTTTGGCTTCTGATGGTATAAAACCTATGACAGCTCTAACCGAGCATGTATTAGCGCATTTTAATCATGATATCGATAGCATCGTTGATTGGTCTAAAACGGCTCGCCCATGCGATTACGGACAGTTCTCTCCAGCTATCTTCGCTCTTGCGTTAAAAGGGGATGATCTTGCTATTGAGCTGTTACAACAAACAGCCAGTGATATCGAAATGTTTTTAACGGCTTTAAATAAGAGAGGCGCAACAAAGATTGCGCTTATGGGAAGTATTGGTGAGCACATTGTTGAGTGGTTATCCCCTGCTATTCGCCAATATTTAGTACAGCCACAATGTGATGCTATTGAAGGTGGCATCATGATGGCAGGAAAAACAGAACATAATTTGTTCTAGCATTCATAAGGATAAAAGATGATGGATTATCGTGTAGACCTCGTAGTCTTATCTGAAAAAGATAATTTAAGTCGCTTTG
Source organism: Aliivibrio finisterrensis (assembly GCF_008933155.1). GTDB lineage: Bacteria > Pseudomonadota > Gammaproteobacteria > Enterobacterales > Vibrionaceae > Aliivibrio > Aliivibrio finisterrensis. The sequence goes on from NZ_WBVP01000023.1 coordinate 25,858, forward strand.
GCTTAACATTGCATAATTTAAGCGATGTGGATCTTCATCATTGGCAATTTCATTTTACGATTGATCGCTTTATTGCACCAAATAGCAATACTCAAGGCACTTTGGAACAGGTGGGTAGTTTCTGCAAACTCATTCCAAATGTTAACCAAGTACTAAAAGCAAACAACCATTACTACATTGAATTCAGTATTGGTACTGCCCCTTTTCGTTTTATTTCTGATGGTCTTGATGATGCAGCGATATTCATTGCCGATAGCGAAAAACCTCAATTTTTAGAGGTTTCAATCTCTCCAATAGTATTAGCATCACCACATACTAAACGAACTCAAATACCAAGAGTGGCTCCCGCTGAATTATCATTAATTCCAAAACCAGAATCAGTGCAACGTCTTGATGGATTATTTAATTTAAATGGCGTTTCACTAGAAATTCAAACTCATTTAGCAGAAGGGCCTGCAACATGGTTAAGTGAAGAGCTAGAGATAATTACATCAAAAAGTCATCCTATTAGTGAGAGTGGGAAGATCCAATTTATTGCGAACCCAACTCTTGATAGAGGGGCTTACCAAGTCTCAGTGACAGAAGATAAAGTCACTCTTCATGCAGGTTCAACTGAAGGCTTTGCTCATGCTTGTGCTACGTTATTACAATTAATTAATGAAGAAACACAGTTAGTAGCATGTGTAAAAATTAAAGATCAGCCACGCTTTCACTACCGTGGCATGATGCTAGATTGCGCAAGACACTTCCATCCACTTGAACGAGTAAAGCGTTTAATCAATCAATTAGCTCAATACAAATTCAATGTTTTCCATTGGCACCTCACTGATGACGAAGGATGGCGCGTTGAGATCAAAGCATTTCCAGAATTAACTCAAGTTGGTGCTTGGCGTGGGCCTAACCACCTATTAGAACCGCAATATACGCATGTTGCTCGCTCTCATGGTGGCTTTTACTCACAAGAAGAAATTAAAGAGGTGATCGCTTACGCTGAAGTTCGTGGTATTACCGTGATCCCTGAAATTGATATCCCAGGGCATTGTCGCGCTGCTATTAAAGCACTACCTCATTTATTAGTTGATACCGACGATCACTCAAATTATCGTAGTATCCAACATTACACAGACAATGTACTTTCTCCTGCATTAGAAGGAACTTACACCTTTATTGATACGGTACTTGAAGAAGTCGCTGCACTTTTCCCTGCTCCATATATTCATATCGGTGCTGATGAAGTTCCAAAAGGCGTTTGGACAGACAGCTCAAAATGCCAAGAACTAATGAACCAACAAGGATATAGCGATCCCGTAGAGCTTCAAGGCCACTTACTTCGTCACGCTGAAACAAAATTGAAACAGCTTGGTAAAAGAATGCTTGGATGGGAAGAAGCTCAACATGGCAATAAAGTCAGTAAAGACACAGTGATTTACTCTTGGTTAAGCGAAGAAGCGGCACTTAATTGCGCTAAACAAGGCTTTGATGTGGTACTTCAACCAGGACAAACGACTTATCTAGATATGGCTCAAGATTATGCTCCTGAAGAACCGGGGGTTGATTGGGCTAATGTACTTCCTCTTGAAGATGCATATAACTATGAACCATTAGCAGAACTTGCTGATAACGACCCTATTCGTAAACGAATTCTTGGCATTCAATGCGCGCTTTGGTGTGAAATCATCAATAACCAAGAGCGTATGGACTACATGATTTTCCCACGCCTTTTAGCAATGTCTGAAGGTATGTGGACACAAAAACAACACAGAAACTGGACAGACTTTTTATCAAGGTTAAATGGACGATTACCAACCCTAACACGTCAGGGTATTAATTTCCGTCAACCATAAGTCACCCAATTATTAGTATTTTAGTTAAGGATAAAACAATGAAATACGGCTTTTTTGATAACGATAACCGTGAATATGTAATCACTCGCCCTGACGTACCAGCACCATGGACTAACTATTTAGGCACAGAGAAATTCTGTACGGTTATTTCTCACAATGCTGGCGGTTACTCTTTCTATAACTCTCCAGAGTACAACCGTGTTACTAAATTCCGTCCAAACGGCACATTTGATCGCCCTGGACACTATGTTTACTTACGTGATGATGAAACTGGTGATTATTGGTCAATCTCATGGCAACCTGTAGCAAAAAGCTTAGATGAAGCAAGCTACGAAGTTCGTCACGGCCTGTCTTACTCTAAGTTCAAATGTGATTACAACGGTATTGAAGCGACTAAAACCTTATTTGTTCCAAAAGGTGAAGACGCTGAAGTGTGGGATGTGGTTATTAAGAATACCAGCGATAAGCCTCGTGTTATCTCTGCATTCTCTTTTGTTGAATTCTCATTCAGCCATATCCAATCAGATAACCAAAACCACCAAATGTCATTGTACTCTGCAGGTACCTCTTACAATGAAGGCGTGATTGAATACGATCTTTACTACAACACCAATGATTTTGAAGGTTTCTACTACTTAGCATCTACGTTTGATCCTGATTCATATGATGGCCAACGTGATAGCTTCTTAGGCGCATACCGTGATGAAGCAAACCCAATTGCAGTTGAAAAAGGTCAATGCTCTAACTCAGCACAAACCTGTTACAACCATTGTGGTTCTCTTCATAAGCAATTTACTATTCAACCGGGTGAAGAAGTACGCTTTGCTTACGTTCTTGGTCTAGGTAAAGGCAACGGCGAACGTCTACGTCAAAAATACCAAGATGTTGCTAATGTTGATGCTGCTTTCCAAGAGATCAAAGATCACTGGAGCGAGCGTTGCGATAAATTCCAAGTTAAATCACCAAACGAAGGTTTGGATACAATGATCAACACGTGGACACTGTATCAAGCTGAAACTTGTGTGGTTTGGTCTCGTTTTGCTTCATTCATCGAAGTGGGTGGACGTACTGGTCTTGGTTACCGTGATACCGCTCAAGATGCGATCTCTGTACCTCACGCTAACCCAAAAATGACTCGCAAACGTATCGTAGATTTATTACGTGGCCAAGTAAAAGCCGGTTACGGTCTGCACTTATTTGATCCTGACTGGTTCGATCCTGAAAAAGCAGACGTTGTTCCATCAAAATCACCAACAGTGGTTCCTACTCCATCGGATGACGATAAGATCCACGGCATTGAAGATACCTGTTCTGATGACCATTTATGGATCGTTCCGACGATCATTAAATATGTAATGGAAACCGGTGAACACTCTTTCTTTGACGAAGTGATCCCATACGCTGATGGTGGTAACGCAACCGTTTATGAACACATGAAAGCGGCGTTAGATTTCTCTGCAGAATACGTTGGCCGTACTGGTATTTGTAAAGGGTTGCGTGCTGACTGGAATGACTGTCTGAACTTAGGTGGTGGCGAATCATCAATGGTTTCATTCTTACATTTCTGGGCATTAGAAGAATTCTTAGATTTAGCTAAATTCCGTAACAATGATGCAGACATAGCTAAATACTCTGAAATGGCAGCGAACGTACGCGAAGCGTGTGAAACTCACCTTTGGGATGAAGAAGGTGGTTGGTACATTCGTGGCCTAACCAAGGATGGCGACAAAATTGGTACAGCTCAACAAACTGAAGGTCGAGTTCACCTTGAATCAAACACCTTAGCGGTTTTATCTGGTGCAGTATCTCAAGAGCGCGGTGAGAAAGCGATGGATGCAGTTGATGAGAACTTATTCTCTGAATACGGCTTACACCTAAATTCACCTTCATTCTCAACACCAAATGATGACATTGGTTTTGTGACTCGTGTTTACCAAGGTGTAAAAGAGAATGGCGCGATCTTCTCTCATCCAAACCCATGGGCTTGGGTAGCCGAAGCAAAATTAGGTCGTGGTGACCGTGCAATGAAATTCTATGATGCACTAAATCCATATAACCAAAATGACATGATTGAAAAGCGTGTTGCAGAACCATACTCATACGTACAGTTTATTATGGGTAAAGATCATCAAGATCATGGCCGTGCTAACCACCCTTGGTTAACAGGTACTTCTGGTTGGGCTTACTTCGCGGTAACTAATTTTATTCTTGGTGTTCGTGCTGGCTTTGAAGGCTTAACGATTGATCCTTGTATTCCAACTGATTGGCCTGAGTTCTCAGTGACTCGTCAATGGCGTGGTGCGACATACAACATTCAAGTTAAGAACCCTAACTCAGTAAGTAAAGGCGTTCAATCAATCACGATTAATGGCAAAGAAGTTAATGGTGCAGTCCCTGTTCAAGCAGAAGGCAGTGTGAACGACGTTATCGTAATCATGGGTTAAGTACGTTTAATGGACGCTTAATTTAAATGATAAAAGTAAGGAGCTTATTGCAAGCTCCTTACTCTAAAAGGAATTTACAATGATTCAATTTGGTACTGGCGGATGGCGTGCTTTCATTGGTGAAGAATTCACTAAAGATAATGTACGTCTTGTCGCTCAAGCGTTATCGAATATTATGATCAATGAACAAGCGCAAGAAAAAGGCTTTGTTATCGGTTATGACCGCCGCTTTCTTTCAGATAAAGCAGGTAAATGGTTTGCTGAAGTCGTCGCGGCAAACGGTATTAAAGTCAGCTTTATTGACCGATTCGTTCCAACCCCGATTGTTATGTTTCAAGCAAAAGAGATGGGATGTATTTACTCGGCGTGCATTACAGCCTCTCACAACCCTGCTGATTACAACGGCGTTAAAGTCTTCATTGAAGGCGGACGCGACGCCGATGAAATAATTACCCAAAAGATTGAGCAACAAATCGCTCATTTAACTCAGCAAGATGTCAGTTGCCTTGATTTTGAAGAGGCGTTAAATGATGGCTGCATTGAAATTATTAATCCAATGAATGCCTTTGTTGATTCTATCGTTAATTTTATCGATATGGAGGCCATTAAAAAAGCCAATTTACGTGTACTGATCGATCCTATGTTTGGCGTGGCAAAAAATGCTCTACAAACAGTATTAATCAGTGCTCGTTGTGATGTTGATGTTATCAATGACGGTGAAAACCCTTCGTTTGGTGGTCTAATGCCATCGCCTAACGCAGCAACATTATATCGTTTAAAGCACTTGGTTGCTCATGATGCTTATGACATTGGTATTGGCACCGATGGTGATGCTGATCGTTTAGGTATCATTGATGAGAAAGGCAACTTTATTCATCCAAATGAAGTGCTATTACTACTTTATTATTACCTACTTGAGTACAAAGGCTGGAAAGGCTCTGTTGTGCGCAATATCGCAACCACGCACTTACTGGATAAAGTTGCCGCGGATCACGGTGAAAAGAGCTTTGAGGTTCCGGTAGGCTTTAAGCATATCAGTTCACAAATGGAAGCGGATGACTCTTTACTTGGTGGAGAAAGCTCGGGTGGCTTAACTATTCGCGGCCACATTAAAGGTAAAGATGGTGTATTTGCTTCAAGTTTATTAGTTGAAATGATCAGTGTAACAGGAAAGAAACTATCTGAAATGCTTGATGAAATTTATGCTAAATATGGTTATGCCTACACAGCCGAAGGTGACTGTACATTCAAAGCGAGCGGTAAAGAAGCGCTCTACAATAAAATTTATATTGAAAAACAACTACCAGAATTTGAATACGAAATAGAAAAAGTGAGCTATGAAGATGGCGCTAAAGTCTATTTTAAAAATGGCGGTTGGGTGATTGCTCGTTTCTCAGGAACAGAACCATTACTACGTATTTTTGCTGAAATGGAAGATCAATTGACAGCAGAAAAAGTACTGAATCAAATGAAAGCTTTCCTTTCTCTTTAGTTTCCCGCGTATTTTAAATAAAAATACGCCTCTAAAGACTTAACCCAGCTAATACTTGAGTCGATTAGCTGGGTTCTTTTTATCTCAAGGTTTAATTATTTTCTTGAAGAAATACAATTGGGCAATGAGGTTTAATATCCACTCTCACTTTCTCCCCATTCGATAATCCGTCATTAGAAACACCAATCAGTTGAGTGCCATTAAGCTCAACAATATAACGACAAGTATCTCCCATGAATTGCAGCTCTTGCACTACCGCCTCTCCCGCATTATCTCGATACAAGGTTATATTCTGTGGACGAAGCAACACGTCTGCTTTTTTATTAAGATCATCAGAACTGCGACCACAAGAAATAAAGCCAACGTCAGTTTCAATATTGCCATTTTGATCAATCATGCCTGATACGTACGAGCCACCACCTAAGAAATCAGCAACAAAGCGACTGTTTGGTGAATAGTATAAATCATTCGCACTGCCAAACTGCTCTATCACACCATGATTCATTACCGCTAATTTATCAGAGAAAGCAAAGGCCTCTTCACGGCTGTGAGTCACGAAAATTGCAGTTACACCTTGAGCTTTAAAAATACGGCGGATTTCTTTAATTAAATCATGACGTACTTGAGTATCAATATTAGAGAATGGTTCATCCAATAGCAGAAGGTCTGGCTCACTGGCTAGTGCTCTTGCTATCGCAACACGCTGCTGTTGACCACCTGATAATTGGTGAGGATAACGATCTCCAAAGCCACTTAAATGCACAAGATGAAGCATAGATTCAACTTTTTCTATCGCTCGCTGCTTTTCCCAGCTCTTTAAGCCAAAACCGATATTTTCATTTACCGTAAGATGGGGAAACAATGCATAATCTTGAAAGATCATACCTATATTTCGCTGTTCTGGCGGTAACCAAGTATCACTGTCAGTAATCACCTTACCATTAATGTTCATTTCACCTTCAGATAAAGGCAAAAGACCTGCAATCGCTTTTAGAAGAGTGGTTTTTCCGCAGCCACTCGCTCCTAGCAAACAAACAATTTCACCCGATTCAACGCCTAAAGAGAGCTGAGATAAAATATCCTGATCATGATAGCGACAGGTTAAATTAGATATAGATAATGCAGAATTCATTAATGCTGTTGCTCCAAAGAACGGTTAACAATGATCAATGGGATCAATCCAACCAATACTAATAATACCGCAGGCATTGCTGCAATCTCTAATTGCTCATCAGAAGCAAAATTAAATACATAAGTGGCTAGTGTTTCAAAGTTAAATGGGCGTAATAATAAGGCCGCATTTAACTCTTTCATGGTTTCAATAAAGACTAATAACCCAGCAATCAAGCAACCACGACGAATTAATGGAAAATGAACTCGACGTAACATAGACCACGTTCCACAACCTAAAGTGCGCGATGCCATATCTAATGACGGTGGGAGTTTATTTAAATTACTTTCAATCGAACCAATCGCAACCGCTGAAAAGCGAGTCACAGATGCAAAAATTAACGCAAAGATTGAGCCTGAGAAAATTAATCCAACCATCCCAAAACCCAGTTGTTTTGAAATATCATTCACTAAATGGTCTAAAGTTATCATTGGCAACATTACCCCAATAGCAAGTACGGTTCCTGGAACTGCATAGCCAAGAGATGCCAAACGCATTGGCATTACACTCCATTTATTATTTGGTTGTAAACGGTGTAAAAAATTCACCACCAAAGCAATAATTACAGCGATAATGGCAGCAATAGAAGATACGTATAGACTATTTAGCGCATACTCTTGAAACTCTGCTGTCCAACTCTCTTCAAAGTAATGAAAAGAATAACTAATTAGCTGCAATAATGGAAAAATAAAAGCAATCGAGACTAGTCCCCAGCACCAAATGAATGCACCCCATTTTTTCCAGCCATGAAGGTCATATTGGAATTCTTCCGTCGTATTAAACTTCTCTTGGAACATTTTTTGTTTACGACGGCTATATCGCTCACCACTGATAAGTAAAAGGATTCCCATCAGCATAAATGCAGACACTTTCGCAGCGGCATTCAAATTCGAATAGCCTAGCCACGTATCATAGACTGCCGTCGTTAGCGTATTTACTGCAAAATAGCTAACCGTACCAAAGTCCCCTAACGCTTCCATCGCAACTAAAGATAAAGCAACCGCAATCGAAGGTCTTGCTAGAGGTAACGATATACGTTTAAAGCTTTCCCAAGGTGTACACTTTAATAAACGAGCTGATTGCAACAAACTGATGTTTTGTTCCATAAATGCAGCACGAGCAAGTAAATATACATAGGGATAGAGCACCAAAGACATAACAAGAATAGCACCGGTTAAGGTACGAATATCAGGGAACCAATAATCCCCGTAGGATTGCCACCCAGTAATATCTCGAAGCAATACTTGGATAGGTCCTGCAAAATCAAGCCAATCGGTGTAGATATAACCAACAATATAGGCAGGCATTGCTAAAGGAAGCACCAATGCCCATTGTAATATTGAAGAAGAAGGTACACGACACATGGCCATAAACCATGCAGAAGGTACACCTAAAATTAAGGAAAAAAACATCGCACCAAATACTAATAACACCGTATTTAATGTATAGGTAGGCAACACGGTATTAAACAGATGAGTAAAGATATCATCGGTATTACCTAGTGCGGTATATAGGATCGCTAAGATCGGTAAAACCAGTAGTAGAGATAAACCCCAACTACTGGTTTTCCAGAATAATAATTTATCTTTCATTGCCTAAACTGCAAGGCTCTTTTTTAAATGGTGAGGTATTGTTACCTCACCGATAGTAAATATCAAATTAAAGATCAAACTTAACTTCATCTAAAAGTTTAATTGCTTTAGTGTGGTTATCTGCAATCGTATCTAAAGATAGTGTATCTGCCTTAAAGCTCCCCCACGAGGCCACTAATTCAGAAGGCTTAACACCAGGTTTTACTGGGTATTCATAGTTGACTTCAGCATACATACCTTGTGCAACATCACCTGTTAAGAATTCCATTAGTTTTAATGCATTGTCTTTATTTGGTGCATATTTAGCCATCGCCATACCACTCACATTAACATGAGTACCATCAGTATTTTGATTTGGGAAGTTAATGTATACCGATTCAGCCCATGCAACTTGTTTAGGATCGTTAACCATTTTACCTAGGTAGTAACTATTACCTAAAGCAAGATCACAAAGACCTTCTTTAATCGCTTTAACTTGAGCACGATCATTACCTTGTGGTTTACGAGCTAAGTTATCTTTTACACCTTCTAACCATGTTTTTGTTTCTGCTTCACCATGATGAGCGATCATTGATGATACAAGAGAAACATTGTAAGGGTGCTTACCGCTACGAGTACAAATTTTACCTTTCCACTCTGGGTTTGCTAAGTCAACGTAATCAAAATCAGCACCTAATTTACCAACACGGTCACGCGATGAATATACGTTACGAGCACGTAAAGTTAATGCGAACCACTCATCGTCTGAATCACGGTATTGAGCAGGAACGTTAGCATTAATCGTTTTGCTATCTACTGGTTGTACTAGATTTTTATTTGTTAGTTCAGCAAGACGGCTAATATCCGTCGTTAAGATAACATCAGCAGGACTTAATTCACCTTCTTGAGCTAGTTTTTCTGCCAAGCCTTTTTTAGCAAATTTCACGTTAACTTTAATACCAGTCTCTTTGGTAAACTCTTTAAACATTGGTTCAACCAAGAAAGGCTGGCGGTAAGAGTAAACATTAACTTCTTCAGCAGCCATAACACTTGGTGCAAACATACCTGCGATTAGTGCAGAAACTGATAATAACTTTTTCATGATATTCCTTTAAAAACTCTCTAGTTACAAATGGTAATAAGAATACTTATCAATATCGATATTATACAAAGCAATTCCTAAATGGCAATGATCTCGCGCATTATTTACAAAAAAAGCCCCAACATAATTCATGTTGGGGCTTCATAGTTTGTAAATAAATATTAATAATGCTATTTATTTCACACTAACAAACTCTGGATAAGCATCTATTCCACAATCGTGAACATCCATCCCTTCAAGCTCTTCATCTTCTGTTACTCGGATCCCCATGGTTGCTTTTAATATTGCCCAAACCACAAGACTTGCACCAAATACCCAAGCAAAGATAACGACAGCTCCAAACAGTTGAGCGCCAAACGTTGCATCTGCATTATTTAGTGGAACTATCATCAAACCAAATAAGCCACATACACCATGAACTGAAATGGCCCCCACTGGATCATCAATCTTAATTTTATCAAACCCAACAATACTAAAGACAACCAATGCACCAGCAGCAGCACCGACACTCACAGCAGCCAATGGAGACGGGGATAAAGGATCTGCGGTAATCGCTACAAGCCCAGCTAATGCACCATTTAACACCATGGTTAAATCGGCCTTGCCCCACGTAGTTTTACATACGAATAACGCTGTGATGGCACCAGCTGCTGCTGCTGCATTGGTATTCAAAAAGATTTGGCCAACTGCTGTTGCATTCTCAAAGTCTGAAATCATTAATTGAGAACCGCCGTTAAATCCGAACCAACCAAACCATAAGATGAAGGTACCTAATGTTGCCAGTGGCATGTTAGAACCAGGAATTGGATAAATTTGACCTTTCTTACCGTACTTACCTTTACGTGCACCAAGTAATAGTACACCAGCTAATGCGGCTGAAGCCCCTGCCATATGAACAATACCAGAGCCAGCAAAATCACTAAATCCTGCTTCAGATAAGAAGCCACCACCCCATGTCCAATACCCTTCCATTGGATAAATAAAGGCCGTTAAAATGGCAGAGAATACAAGAAAAGACCAAAGTTTCATACGCTCAGCCACGGCACCAGATACTACTGACATTGCTGTAGCAACGAAAACCACTTGGAAAAAGAAGTCCGATTCTAATGAATGATCAGCCCCTTCTGATTGAGTACCAATTAAAGCACCAATAGAGGGCATGATCCCACCCGCTGCATTATCGACATACATGATGTTATAACCGACAACTAAATAAGTTGTACAAGCAATCGCATACAAGCATAAGTTCTTAGTTAAAATTTCTGTGGTATTTTTTGAGCGAACTAAACCGGCCTCTAACATGGCAAAACCTGCTGCCATCCACATAACCAAAGCACCTGACATTAAGAAGAAAAAGGTATCTAGGGCATAACGAAGTTCTGATACTGTTGTTGAAAGTTCCATAATATTGTCCTCTATCCTTAAAGTGCTTCTGTATCAGTTTCACCAGTACGAATACGTACTGCTTGCTGAAGGTCATAAACGAAAATCTTTCCGTCACCAATTTTTCCTGTATGTGCTGCTTTTGTAATCGCTTCAATAATATTGTCTACATGCTCTGCTTGAACTGCTATTTCAAGTTTTACTTTAGGTAGAAAGTCAACTTGATACTCTGCACCTCGATACAATTCAGTATGTCCCTTCTGACGTCCGAACCCTTTCACTTCCGATACTGTCATTCCATCGACGCCTGCTTCTGCGAGAGCCTCACGAACATCGTCTAATTTAAATGGCTTTATAATGGCATTGATTATTTTCATGCTTCAGTCCTTGAATTATTTGTAACTTATAATTAACAATCCAATTCGTGTGCCAACTTTAAAAACATAAAAAATTCAATGTGTTAATTAATCTTCTTCAAAAAAACGAAAAAAGGCTGCACTAAATAAGTGCAGCCTTTCCCTAGTATTGAGCAATAAATGACTCAGATCAGAAGCGTCGAATAAACGCCTCCCAGCTTTTGAGCATGGTTTCAAAATCTTCTAATCCGCATACAGAAATACATTCATCGTCATACATATGAATATCTTCTTCAAATTCTTCTTCTGAATTTTCAAATAAAGCATTTTCTTGCACGATAACTTCTTGATCGGTAAGAATTAGAGTCATTACCTGACCTGAGCGTTTCCATTCGTCTTGAGTATTTTTTACTGCTGCTATTTGCTGATACAGCTCCGCCAATAGTTCGGTATCTTTTGCGACATCTTCCACCAACCAACGTCCCATGGCTTCATGCCCCATAGAAAAGTTTGCATGATAAGTGCCATCGAGTGTATTTTTTTTAAATTCGTAATCCATCGGAAACCCTTACGATTAACTGGTATTAGCTCACACGCTTTTAATCAAAGATAATGCTAAGCTATTTTCCTTAAGTATAATCCTATCCCTAGTATTTTTATAGTTAAGCCCCTTACTCCATGATGAAAGAGATCCAACCATGCAATTAAACACGGTAATCGCAAAACAAATCGTTGAGCGCCCAATGAAAATTGTTATTGCTCCTGACTCATACAAAGAAAGTTTAACGGCGATGGAAGTCGCTACGGCAATTGAAGCTGGATTTAAACAAGTATTACCTTACGCAGAATATATTAAATTACCGATGGCTGATGGGGGTGAAGGTACAGTTCAATCACTCATTGACGCTACTGGTGGCTCTATCATTGAACATACGATTACAGCACCCCTTGCTGAGAAAGTAACAGGTTTCTATGGGTTACTTGGTGATGGCCAAACCGCAATTATAGAAATGGCTGCTGCATCAGGCTTACACCTTGTTGAGCCAAGTTTACGTAACCCTCTACACACCACAACCTATGGTACTGGCGAGTTAATTAAAGCGGCTCTCGATAAAGGTGTAAAACACATTATTGTCGGAATTGGTGGCAGTGCAACTAACGATGGCGGCATTGGTATGGCTCAAGCTCTTGGTATCAAACTTCTGGATAAAGATGGTAATGACCTTGCTTTTGGTGGCGGTTCATTAGAGCACCTTGCAACGATCGATACTTCAAATAAAGATCCTCGTCTTAATGACATTACTCTTGAAGTCGCATGCGATGTTGATAATCCACTATGCGGTCTTAAAGGTGCTTCTTATGTTTTTGGCCCACAAAAAGGGGCGACACCAGAAATGGTCAAAACATTAGATTCAAACCTAAATCATTATGCTGATGTGATGAACTCACAATTGAATAAAGACGTAAAAAATACAGAAGGCGCAGGTGCTGCAGGTGGCCTTGGTGCTGCGTTACTTGGTTTATTTGATGCCACGCTTCGACCTGGTATCGAAATCGTAATGGACGCGGTTAATTTAAGTGATGTGCTGGCTAAAGCAGATTTAGTGATTACAGGTGAAGGACGTATCGATAGCCAAACCATTCATGGCAAAACCCCTATTGGTGTAGCAAGAACAGCGAAAAAGTTTGATTTACCTGTTATTGGTATTGCTGGTTGCTTATCTGATGATTGCGCTGTTGTTCATGATTACGGTATTGATGCAGTATTCAGTGTTGTTCCTCGCTCTGTATCATTAGAAACGGCACTAAAAGAAGCCGCAATTAATGTTGAAAACACCGCAAGAAATGTCGCAGCTATTTACTCTATGAACATTAAAAATAATTAGCTTAAGATTAAACGCAATAAAAAAGCAGCCGATTTGGCTGCTTTTTTCATTTATAAACAAAGATTAAGCGGGTTCTTGGAAGATAACCGTATCTGCTTTTTCTGTATACTGCCCCATTTTATGGAAGTTCAGGTAACGGTATGTATCGGCAGCGGTTGCATTGATCTTCTCAGCGTACTCTAAGTACTCTTCTTTTGTTGGAATACGACCTAGAATCGCGCCAACAGCAGAAAGCTCAGCAGAAGCCAGATAAACATTCGCACCAGTACCTAAACGGTTCGGGAAGTTACGAGTAGACGTAGACATTACTGTCGACTTGTCAGCAACACGAGCTTGGTTACCCATACACAGTGAACAACCCGGAGTTTCAATACGAACCCCAGCACGACCGAAGATACCGTAGTAGCCTTCTTCTGTCAGTTGGTCTTTATCCATCTTCGTTGGCGGAGCCACCCATAGGCGAGTATTTAGTGAGCCGTTAAACTCTTCTAACATCTTACCTGCAGCACGGAAGTGACCAATGTTTGTCATACAAGAACCGATGAACACCTCTTGAATCTCAGTGCCTTGAACATCAGAAAGAAGACGAGCATCATCTGGATCATTTGGTGCACATAGGATTGGTTGATCGATGTCAGCAAGATCAATCTCAATAACGTGCGCGTATTCCGCATCTGAATCAGCAGATAGCAACTCAGGGTTCGCTAGCCACTCTTCCATTGCAGTGATACGGCGCTCTATCGTACGAACATCACCGTAGCCTTCAGCGATCATCCACTTAAGCATAACGATGTTTGAGTTCAAGTACTCAGAGATAGACTCTTCAGAAAGCTTAACGGTACAACCTGCAGCAGAACGCTCAGCCGATGCATCAGAAAGCTCAAATGCTTGCTCAACAGATAAGTGTTCAACACCTTCAATTTCTAGTACTCGACCAGAGAATTCGTTAATCTTACCTGCTTTCTCAACGGTCAGTAGGCCTTGCTTGATACCGTAAAGAGGAATTGCATGTACCAGGTCACGTAGCGTGATACCTGGCTGCATTTCACCTTTAAAACGAACCAAAATAGATTCAGGCATATCAAGAGGCATAACACCTGTTGCTGCAGCAAATGCTACTAAGCCAGAACCAGCAGGGAATGAAATACCGAGAGGGAAACGAGTATGCGAATCACCACCTGTACCTACAGTATCAGGCAGAAGCATACGGTTTAGCCATGAGTGGATAACACCATCACCCGGACGCAGTGAAACACCCGCACGATTCATGATGAAATCAGGTAGCGTATGGTGAGTATTTACATCAACCGGCTTAGGGTATGCCGATGTATGACAGAAAGACTGCATTACTAGGTCTGCTGAGAAACCAAGACACGCCAGATCTTTAAGCTCATCACGCGTCATAGGACCAGTAGTATCTTGCGAGCCTACCGTCGTCATTTTAGGCTCACAGTACTGACCAGCACGCACACCTTCAACGCCACATGCTTTACCAACCATCTTCTGAGCTAGCGTGTAGCCTTTATCAGATGCCGATGGATCGATTGGTTTAGCAAACAGATCCGTTTCAGCTAAGCCTAGAGCGTCACGAGCGCGACTTGTTAAGCCACGACCGATGATCAGTGGAATACGGCCACCAGCACGCACTTCATCAAGAAGTACTTTGCTTAGCTCAAAGTTTGAAATCACAGAACCGTTTTTATGTACCACACCTTCATACGGGTAGATATCAATGATATCGCCCATGTTCATGTCTTGTACGTTCAGTTCAATGGGTAGTGCGCCTGAATCTTCCATTGTGTTGTAGAAGATTGGTGCAATTTTACCACCAAGACAAACACCGCCTGTACGCTTGTTTGGTACAAATGGGATATCCTCACCCATAAACCAAAGTACTGAGTTTGTTGCCGATTTACGTGAAGAACCCGTACCAACAACATCACCAACATAAGCCAGTGGGATACCCTCTTTTTGCATTTCTTCAATTTGAGTAATTGGACCAACACTGCCCTGTTCATCAGGAGTAATGCCATCACGTTCCATCTTCAGCATCGCTTTTGCGTGTACTGGAATATCAGGACGTGACCACGCATCAGGCGCTGGAGATAAATCATCGGTGTTGGTTTCACCAGTGACTTTAAATACTTTAACAGTAATTTTTTCTGCTACTTTATTTTTAGCAGTAAACCATTCAGCATCAGCCCAAGATTGAAGTACTTGTTGTGCTGAAGCATTACCTGCTTTCGCTTTCTCTTCTACATCGTAGAATGCGTCGAACATCAGTAGAGTATGAGACAATGCTTTAACAGCGATTGGAGCAAGCTCAGCATCATCTAGCAGAGAGACTAGAGATTCGATGTTGTAGCCACCTTGCATAGTACCAAGCAGTTCAGTCGCTTTTGCTTTGCTAACTAATGGAGACGCCACTTCACCTTTTGTGATTGCAGTTAAGAAGCCCGCTTTTACATAAGCTGCTTCATCAACACCCGGTGGAATGCGATTTTCTAGCAAATTAAGAATAAATTCTTCTTCACCTTGCGGTGGATTTTTTACTAATTCAACTAATGCTGCTACTTGCTCAGCATCTAATGGTCTTGGGACCACACCTTCTGAAGCACGCTCTTCGACGTGTTTACGATAAGCTTCAAGCACGACTTAATTCCTCACTTTCTGGTCTACTCTTAATGAGTAAACATCCTTGGAAACAATTCAGTTTATATCCATTAACTTTTTAATTCTGTTATAAATCTCAATAAAACAAGAGAATATGTATCGGAATAGACTAAAAATGTGGCGAGATGATATCAAATTTAACTCAAAATTAAAATCTCACCACATCAAACAACATACGACTTATGGCGCACTTTTAAACATTATAAAGTTGCACCAATACTTAAATATACAGATTCATGATTTTGTTCTGTACGACCATAAGCCAAAATAATTGGGCCTATTGGTGAGTCTATTCCTGCAAAAATAGAGCCCGCAGTGTAAATTGGTGCATCACTAAAGTGCTCTTCATTCCATAGCCCTCCATTTTCGACTGAGGCACCTAAATATATAGGTGATTGAAATAATCCAAAATCGTTATCCATTAAACGATACCGATATACGAGACTAGTAAATACTAAATTTTGTCCTGTTAAACTGTCTTTTGGTGTACCTGATAAACGTAAAAAACCACCGAGTGACTTAGGCTCCAATTGCAAGTCTCCCTTTTTATTTTCAACAATGCCATACTCAAAATTACCGACGAAAGTATGACGAGAATAAGTCCAAGCAGCCCTTGTGTTCACAGTAAACTCTATGACTGAATCTTTTGTCCCATCAATATCAATAACACTGTCATCTACATTATCATGAGAATATAGATACTCTGAACGAACGTAGAAACCTTTAGTTGGGAAAGTATAGTTATCTAATGTATCAAGACGATACTGAGCAAAAACACCTTCTCGAGTATAACTTGCACCAATACTTGAGACACTACTAAAAGAAACATCACCTTTAGTGTATCGCCCACCAACTCTAAAATCACTCCATAAACGCCCCTGTAGACCAAATGCAGCTTCAAGAACTAAATCGCTATACTCCAAGGGAAAATCGTTATCAATTGAACTTAATTCATTACCTGATAAAGAGAATTTTTTCTGCTCTACATTATAAGTCGACTTAAATGATGTAAATAAAAGTTGGTTGATTAAAAATGGGGTATATAACTCAGCAGAGATTAACTTATCGGTTCCCAACTCAAAATTAACTCTCAATTCTGAACGATTATCTCTAAAGCCCGTTAACTGAATATCAGTAAAATTAATCGACATTCCTAGTGAATATTTACTCTGATTATCAAAGTCATCTTCAAGAGCAAAGCGAAAATCTAAATAGTTTGGACCCCAACTTTTTTCCTTCACTTCAACAACAAGATCATGATTTCCTTCTCTTGCTTCTTTATAGTAATAGTCAACTCGTTCAAATCTATCAATAACATATAAATCTCTTATATGTGCTTCTAATTCATCAGCGGTATATGTTTGACCTTCTTTAATATTAAGACGGTCTAACAACATTTTTTCTGTATATAAACTTTTATTCTCTAATTGCAGTTTATTTATTGGTAACGAATTACCACGTATAAGTTGTTCTGTTTTTTTATGTTTATTATCGCTATAAGCTTGATAAGCCTTCTCTGATATAACTAATTTATCTAATACTTTATGTTTTTCATAAGCAATGTCATATCCCTTATCATAAGCAAAAGGCATTCGACCGAATTCAGCAGTTTCCATTTTTCCTACATGGGGAGAAAGTAATATATCTTTTTCATCTAATAATTTTTCTTGCTGAAGGGTACTATTTTTTACAATGTAATTTGTTAATTGGCCCATTACAGATAAATAACTAGAGATATCTTTTGCCTCTAAGTAATCAGAACCTATATCCACAGCGATAATAATATCTGCCCCCATCTCCCTTGCTATATCAACAGGCATATTATTGACACTACCGCCGTCAACCAGCAAGCGCCCTTCATATTCAACAGGTGGAAGCGCTCCAGGAACTGACATACTTGCCATCATTGCTTCTGCTAAATTGCCATGATCTAATATTACAGGCTCTAGCTTTTCTATATCTGTAGCAACAGCTCTGAATGGGATAGGAAGATCGTCAAATGACTCTAAATAAGGAACATTTCCAGAGGTTGTTCTCAGTATTTTGGCCATATTCTGGCCCTGAACAAAGCCTTTTGGTGCTTTTAATTCTGTGAATGAGAAACCAATATCTGTCCCGATTTGATAACGGTCTTCATATTCCTTATCTCTAATTTGTCTTTCACTTCGTTCAACTTTATCTACAAATCCGCTATTCCAATCAATAGAATCAATAAAGACTTCGATTTCATCCGCACTTAGCCCTGATGCATATAACCCCCCAATATAAGCCCCCATACTGGTACCAGTAATATAATCAATGGGGATTTTCATTTCTTCTAGTGCTTTAAGTACCCCAATATGTGCAGCCCCCTTTGCTCCACCGCCAGCAAGCACCAATCCAATTTTAGGACGAGTTTCAATAGCTAATGCGACTGAAGAAGATAGATATAAAAAAATAGAAGAAAACAGGAGAGGCTTGAAGCGCATAAAATCATCCTTAAATATTGAGATAAAAAGAATACAGGATGAAGAAGGAGATAAAAAGCTTAATCAGCCAAACTGCCTATTTCGCAGTGTCTATTCAACATTATTTTACTTTTATTCAGACGTAAAAAAGCCCTAATCTTTCGATTAGGGCTTCTTAATATAGTGGCGGAGTGGACGGGACTCGAACCCGCGACCCCCGGCGTGACAGGCCGGTATTCTAACCAACTGAACTACCACTCCGCAGTGTCTATTCAGCATATTG
>NZ_WBVP01000024.1 GCF_008933155.1 Aliivibrio finisterrensis
CGTGCCACAATTCCAGGCACAGCTTCTGCGAAACGGCGCAATAGATAGTGGTAACAGCGGCAACATCATCGCAAACTGGTATCTAGTGGACACTCCTACCCAACGCGATGCGCCAGAGACGTGGGAAAGTTTATCGTCCAACCGGATGCAAAATCAAGCAGGGCGCTATCTGATCCTCGAATTAGAGTATAGTGAAATCGGACAAACCACGGTGAAATATATTCAGATCAGTGACGCTATTTTATTGAGTAGTAATGACGATATTGATGGTGACGGCATTGCCAATGAGTGGGATAAGGATATGGATGGGGATGGGGTTGACAATCATATCGATTCCTTCCCTGAAGACATTAACCATTCCATCGATATTGACGGGGATGGCTTACCAGACACTTTGGATGATAAAGACATTGTTGGGGTAGAGATAATAAGTAATGATACTTACACTATTGATAATAATGAGTTAGTCCGATTTATCCCGATAACTCTTAGCAATGGCGGGACGTTATTGAGTACCCATACCTCTATTGGTAATACCTCTATTGTGGATAATACTTTGCTCTACCAAGCGTCCAATGAGATGCCCCAGCAAATGTATCTAGAATATGAGTGGGTCAACGAGAACGGAGAAACGCAAACGGATCAACTGCTACTATTGGCCAATAACATCAATATCACTAAACCTGTTTTTGATGATGTAACGCCACAAGATATTCAAGCCACGGGATTGTTTACCAGTATCACGGGTTTATCACCCACGGCCCGCGATGTACTGGGTAATCCAGTGCCGGTATCGTTGCAAGATGATACTCCTCGCTTAAGGGCTGGTAATCATGTTGTCTATTGGCAAGCTACTGATCCAATCACTCAAGCCACGCAGACCGTCGGTCAGCTATACCGAGTGTTCCCACTTGTGGATTTTGAGCAAAGGGAACAAGTTTATGAAGGTGGACAGGCGAAGATCAAAGTACACCTCAGTGGCCCATCACCAGTTTATCCTGTTTCTATTCCCGTGATCATTGACGCTAGCCAAAGCAGCAGTGACTTAAGTGATCATTCACTCGATGCTGAACACATCATCACCATTAACTCTGGCCTTAACGGTGAAACTTGGTTTACGGTTGTTGGCGATGAGGTGAGCGAAGGCGATGAAACCTTAACGTTGATTTTTGGAGAGGAGGTTAACCAAGGCCCATTCGAGAAGTTATCTCTAGCCATATTGGAAACTGAACCCATGCCGTCTATCAAGGCTAATATTGTGGATTCACAAGGGAAGATTCGCTCACTCACGTACCCAGAATTTACTAATAAACTTGCGTTGAAAGCAGAGATCTTCAAGCCCCAAGAATCGATGCAAGTAGCTTTTACCTGGTATATACAACGTGATGATTCTAAAGTGAGATTAGGCGAAACGGTCGATGAAGGTCAGATCGAATTAGGTGAAAGCCTTGAGCCTGGGCGTTATCACTTCAGTTATGAAGCGCAGGTCTTAGGTAGTAGTTTGGCACCACTGACAGGTCAAACCACATTACGAGTTATGAAAACCAGTAATTTGAGTGCGCAGCAAGACTCTGATATGGACGGGATCCCGGATAAACTAGAAGGTTTTACCGATAGTGACCAAGACTTAATCCCAGATTATCTTGATGCTATCCATGCGTGTGAACTGCAAATTATTGACAACGAAAAAGCCCAAGGAGGCGGATTTGTGCTGCAATCATCACCGGGCAGTTGCATACAACTTGGCAAGTTATCGGAGAAGGTAGGTACTTACAGTCCATATGTCAGTCATGATCTACACTCAAGCACGACAGATAATGGTGATGAGTTATTACCACCTGATAATGAAAATATAGAGATATACACAGAGAATGATGTCAATAACTTCACCATTACAGAGGTGTTTGGCGACAGTGTTACGATTGTTCTGCCGCTAATAAAACCATTGACTGAAAACAGTATTTATCGGAAATACACCGAGCGTGAAGGATGGTTTACTTTTGATGAAAGTGACACGTACGATAATTTACGATACGCTTTAGGTGAGCTTGGGTTCTGTCCGCCGCCAGGATCAGATGACTATGTTGAAACGCCAATCATTGGGGCGTATTGTCTAGAAGTGACCATTAAAGATGGTGGCAGACACGATGATGATAAAGAGCATAACGGGCAAGTGGATGATCCGGGTTATATGGCCTACCCGCAAAATAATTTAGTGATCCCCGGCTTTACGGTAGATGCCACTAGGTTGCCATTTCACGATGAAACTAGGATCAAATTGCAGTTTAATCTTTGTGACTACATTTCAACGAATTGCCAAGATTTATCGGTGATAAACAGCAGCGTTGAGTATGGTGGTGAAGTTCAAATCACAGATCATGAAATCACAGTGATACTACCATCATGGGTCGACAGTGTGTTGCTAAACTTGACCATCACTGATGGCCAAGGGGTAGTCAATGTCCCAGTTGTACTCAACAATTCTCCGTCACAATCGAGCGTTGAGCTGAACTCTTACAAACAGGTCAGAGGAGGAGCATTAGATTGCTGGGTATTATGGTTGCTATGGCTAAGCGTAATAATGGCATGGCGAGAACGTAGAATAGACAGAAGCTGAGATGGTATAAGGTGTTTGGAATAAAGAGTAGGTTAAAAAAACCTTAAATATCAATACTTACTATGCTGAAGGCTAATATCTTTAGCTTAGTAAGTGTTCACTAAGCCTTATTAACATAAAAAAGTGTTCTGACGCACGTAATACAACATTAAGTACCTATAAAGAAGTTATCCGGAATCTAAGTCCTTTCATTTCCTATAATATCAATAACTTAAATATTGATAATTTTCACGTTGAAAATAAAATCAGATAATGGATTGAAAATCACATCAACGTGCAGCCCAGATCTTTTAGTCGTAAAACAAAATTACGAATTAATTGAAATATTAGAATGGATAAAAATTTATACGAACATCCTCGATGATTAATCTTGAAGCAATAAATTTGGACTATTATCATTGCTTAAACCGCGCAAGTATCTCAATACCATCTCGTTACTCTTCCAATCCCCTAGTTGGATCAGTTGCGTTAAACTTAAACCCGCTTTATAACCGTCCTGTAATGCACCGACTCGACTAGAGTGTCCACTCCACACTTTTCGATGCGCTCCGCCACTAGTGACAACGTCACCTCTGTCGAGCAGGAGTTTATGCGCACGTTGGTAAATGCGATCAATCGTCATTCCTGACATGGGCGTCTGGCGGTAACCTGCGGGTCGATCTCCTTTTACGGTTAACCAACAAAAAATGAACTCCTCTTCACTAAGCCCCTGGCAATACACGTAAAGATAGCGTTTTACAATGGCTGAAAACCGACCGGTTAATCGCTTTGGCTCTGGGCTGATAGTCGTTTTTGAGGTGACACGTTCGATATTTATATCGCCACAATCTAAGATCTTAATGTGTTTTTTACGTATTTTCCCTATTTCTCCTTCACGCAATAAGGTGCCGTAAGCGAGGGTTAATACTGTCAGATCTCGGTATTGAATCGCTATTTTCTCGTTACCCCATATGTCCATTAAGCAAGTGAGATGGTGCTTATGAAAGGGTTTGGCTTGTAATTCTATGGTTTGAGTTCCGGTCAATTCCATTTCATCTTTGGCTAATGAACTAAAAAAATGAGCAACGACAGGCAGTTTGGTGCTGTCCGTTGCATTCATGATCTTATGAAATAGGCTTAATTGCGCTCGGTATTGTTTTAAGGTGTTTATTTTGTTTTCCTGATCTAACTTCATTGATTTGAACCAGGCTAACAATACCGGGGCATGAATAGGAAAACTGTACACCGAGAGATCTTTGCAATGCTCATCCCATTTTCTCACCACAAAGGCCAGCATTTTTAAGGTGTTAGTACTCAACCCCCCTCGGTTTTCTTCAAAGTCAGCCAGATGAAGCAAGCTGTTAGGCAACTCTGGCCAGTCGGGATCGAAGCTGTGACTCAGATCGGGAAAGTTGAGTTTAAAGCGACTGAGGTGTTGTTGCTGTTGTGCCCACTGTTGATGGATTTCATCGTGTTTCTTCAAGTGTGACAGGGTCACCTCTGACTGCTTAATTAGCGGAAGGTGGATGGTATTTGCCATGACGACGTCCCTACTCAGGTTGTGTGATATAAGTGTAATTATATCACACTATTTTTTATACTAACGGGAACGCAATAGAAAATCGTGACACTGTTCATCCATACATGAAAAACTTGACTCTTTTCGTGGTCGCCATTATTATTAACGCATTCTGGCACATCCAGAATGTGGGATTAGTACCCCTCTATTATCAGGAATAGCAGGCAGAAATGTCTGCTATGTGCTCTTGCACACCCAAACAATGGTGAGCTGAGTAAGGCGACCTTGCGTCGGCCGTTCCTGATAACGGTAGTACTAACCTTATTTAGCTCGCCACCCAAAGATTAGTACCTTTTGGTGGTGAGAATATTACCTATCAGGAGGTCACATGATCAAACTACCCACACTTGCTGAGTGCATTTCGCGCACTTGCGATTCACTCACGACCGATATTATTGATGACACCGCCATAAGATCCATTTTTTGTGGTGGTAAGTTGTCTGCATCTGCGTTACTTCAACACGTCTTTCCAGAGCACGATTTCACACAAAAGCAGTTCAACCGTCGTGCTCAACACGCAGAATTTAAAATTGCACTAGCGCGACCGCTAACCCACTTTCTTTCCATTCATTACCCCTCAACAGTAGATCCGGAGCGTCACCTTTTTACCTTTAAGTACAGTGACTTAAGTGAGAGTGAGTTCGTTGAGTTAGCCGCTGACTACCGCTGTTTTGGAGAGATGAAACGACAAAATGACACCCTGGCAAAAACGATCATTGCGCTCGATAAGCATCAACACCGACACATTCAGAATGCAATAATGGCAGCGTATCCTACCTATTTGCGGACTCAACGGTACGTAGTGAGTGACACTGTCACGCTTCAGTCATTCCCAGAGGTGCTGGTTTATCGCTTATTAACTCAATTACACTTCACTTTTACTTACGACTATGCCTCTAATGCGCTCGGTAAAAAGAAGCCGTATTCGATTGATTTTGTGATCCACGATGAAGCCAATACCCCGTTGTTCGGCATTGAAGTCGCTCGAAATGATCATGAGAAAAGAGACTCCGCTTCCGTCGCTTACCACCGTCGTAATCTCAAAAAAGCCATTGCCTACCGCGACAATGAAGATTTTGAGGTGTTTTTTATCAATAGCAATCAACCCGAAGCCCACTTTTTTAACGACGTCATTACTTTATTAACACAAGAATTTGGCGAAGATATTGGGCCATTCCCGACACTTGAGGCCTGCTCTGTGTACCAAAAGCCCGAATATGCTCAATTTTTGGCCATGGCGCCAAACGCGCTCATCGACTACATCGTTGACGAGTTAGGAGGCGTGTCTGCGCTTATTAATCAGCATTCTTCGTTGCACCATTTTTTACAGCGCCATTATTCGAATACTAACCTGGCTTACGATCAGATCTATCAACACGCAAAAGCAATGGGTAGCACAAAGAAAACAGCCAGAACGGCCCGCACTCGAAAGGGCATCAGCAACAATAAATACCATGATGTTGTGGCCTTACCTCGACAGAAATTAATCACTTATCTTCGAGCGCAAGGGTACTTCACTCGCTATATGCTAAAAAATACCAATCCAGCGTTATTGCGGGTTTTGACGGAGTATTGGGGGACGGACGTTGATGGATTATTGTCAAGATTAGAGTCGAGTTCAAAGAAAGAACTGAGCGAGATCCGCTATTATTTTCGTTCATTATCTCTCGATTTATCCTCCACCCAATCAGCAAGAACCGCGATAAAAAAGGTCCCTCATTTATTCAGTGTGAAAGCCTTTCACCTCAATTATTTTTCTAAGCGCTTATACCGAGCGCTAAAAGAAAGACATGATTATTCACTGATAATCAATAACTTGTAATATTTAATCGCGTTAATCAGTCCGATTAACGCGATGGCAGATCTCAACATGTTGGGCTCTGTCGCAACGTTTTTCTTAAGTACAACGTGCCGAATTCCAGGCACGATTATGCAGCGAGCGCGTAAAAGCGCTCCCATACTGGCAACGAATCATCCCCAATAATCTGTCCTCGTTCAGTAAATAGTCGTCAATATCACGGTAGCTTAATTTGTAAGAAACGTAATAACGAACAGCTGGAGGATCACATCTTTTGGGTATGGAAACCAGAAAAATTCATAAATAAGGATACAAAATGATAAACATTGAGCTTTGAGAGCTCATTTTTAGAAAAATTGCAATATAGATGCGACAGAGCCCCATATACGATAGAGGCTTAAATGGCAGAGTCTCTAGCAAAAATTAACGCTGAATTTCGCCATATTTTTGAGGAACTGTTCCAATATTATATTTATGATACAACCCAACGATTAGCACCGAAAATGCCAAGCGTTGGGAATCACTCTTAAATTGCTTGTTGAACGAAGCCGCTTCGCGGCAGAGTAAAACCTGTATCGTCCATACTCTCTGTACCTCCATCATTTCGATGGCGGATAACAGGAGCAAATACCATGAGCCCAACTGAACTAGAGCGATATCATCGCCTGTATGAATTACACCTTACCAACTTAACTCTGCAAGGTAAACGACCTGCTACCATTGATGCCTATTCTCGAGCGGTACGCCGGATTAGCAAGTTCTTTGACCGCTCTCCCGATACATTAAGCACGACTGATTTAAAAAACTTCTTCGCCAGTTTAATTAGCACTCACTCGTGGAGCACCGTTAAACTCGACCGCAATGGCTTACAGTTTTTCTATCGCCACACTTTAAATAAACAATGGGTATGGCTTGATATCGTTAAACCTCCTCAATCTAAAAAACTGCCCGATATCATAACCCCACGACAAGTTCTATATAGGTATTTACTACAAATGATATTTAAAAGCATTGTCGATTGATAGTTCTCTCTTTCTATATTGCGAAAGACCTAGTTATGATATTACTTAGGTTTGTGAAAAAGAACACTACGCGGAAATCGTTATTGCAGATAGCTAAAACGAAAAAAGCCACGTATAAAAGACGTGGCTTTTCCCTTAACTTTTGTCTTCGGTAGTCTGCAAAGCAGTGATGTGCCGAAGCTCTCATTTATAATAGTAAGCCTTTTTGATTCGGGCGTCAAATTCAACGGTTGTAGAGATTGCTAGATGGATAATACCAAGATCATAAACACGCTTTCGACTTCTCGATTTAGTACTTATCTGTATGCCAGTAAGAAACATACCGGTAATGAAGATGAACAATTGGCACTAAAACTATATGAATGGAATGCAACGGTATCAAGCCATTACTTACTTCCCCTTCATGTTTTTGAAGTGTTTTTACGTAACCTGGTGAGTGAGGCGATTGAAAATCGATATGGTAAAGATTGGCCAGTTGATCCTCAATTCAACTACACTTTGAAACGTTATGAAAAAGCAGAGTTAGAATCTACGGTTAAAAAGCAAAAACATTACCGAGATGCAAATCAAGTTATCCCTGAATTAAAGTTTTATTGGTTTGAACATCTACTGACTAAGAAACAAGATGTGCGTCTTTGGAAGCATAGAAACTTTCTCGAAAAGGCATTTCCCCACTCCCCATATGAAACAGCTGAAGAACTAAGGCAAGAGCTGAGAGAGCGTTCAACTTTGATCCGAAACTTCAGAAACCGTTGTGCCCATCACGAACCTATTTTTTATCATCAGCATGTACTGAAAATCTATGAGTACATTGATGAAATCATTTATTGGCGATGTGCCGATACTCGTTCCTAGCTAAACCAGATTGAAAAAATCACACCATTAATCAAGGAACCTATTGTATAAAATCAATAATTATATTTCTGGGGACAATGGGGGTTGTTTTAGGGTATTACTAACGTTTCCAATCGGTTATATGCATTGAACTACGATAAAAGGCCGCTCTTCTATTTCTGAATAATAACTGTAAAGAATCGTAGTTTGCGATAAACATAGATTGAACCAATCCATCTACTCTAGTAGTTAAAATGGATCGTAAGTGATAGGTAAAACTGCAGTCCAGTGGGGCTAACATATCGCAATTATCGAACCATAATAATGTCGGCTTTGAGATAGAGCGAATAGCTTCAAAGAAAGCGTCATTCTCAGAGCTGGCAAGCACTTCTTCAATTGACTCATACCGTGAAAAATCTAAATACAATACATTGATCCCTTCAGCTTGAGCTAAAGTTGTCGCTCTTGCAATAAAATCAGATCTTAAACATTCTTTTTCAGCAGAGAGAATACCTATATTGATATCCCACGCAGCCTCAATAAATCTTTCTGGTGTAAGTTCTAGCATCATTAATTCCGTATTATTTGGGGTAAGGTTCAGCATATCAAATTGCTCATGCTTCCCATTGCTCAAGTCCAGCAAATCAACGCCTACTTTGTAATAATTAACACCTGGCTGAAATAATGTTTTAGCAAGCGAGGTAGCTACGGAAGTCAGTTGTGTTGCATCTGCCGTTGGATAAGCAAAGTTATGAAGTGATTTACTGTTCACTGGCTTTTCATCAAAAGGGGCAACACATCATAATCTTACACAGCGAGCCTTGTTTTCTCGTAAGCGCTTAACTAACCACACATATCAATATTAAGCATGCTTTGCCATAGTACCTTTTTAATCGGAGGTACTATGGATCAGCAAAGTAAGGCGACTATTAGACTAATATTTTAGAATAGCAGAAAAAGAGATAACCTATCTATCAAGTAATTAGTGCATAAAACAATCGGGTTTTCTAAAAGTGAAGAAATGAACGACAAGGTTATTGGAACGTTTATTTAGCGTGAGTATTATCTTTAGTCAACAGGTTGGAGTCATGACCTCTTTGTAGGTACTTATGTATAAATTAAGCGTGTAATTTATACATAATTATAGAACCATATAAATAAAGCTAGCGTATTTTCTGTAATGCCCTGATTTCAGATAATAAGTGCGACATTCATGGAAAGGTGTAGAAGAGGAAGCCAACTGCTGAAAGTGGTATGCTCTTCTCGCCAAAGAAACAAGCAGTACTATCATGAATTATCAGCAGTTGACCGAGGGCAGAAAATACCAGATTTCTGCTCTTTTGGAACGGGGAATTTCGGTTTCTGAAATAGCTAAAACCGTTCAGTGCCATCGCTCTACGGTATATCGAGAGCTTAAACGCGGCAGCAAAGGCAGTCATTATTGCCCAAACGAAGCTCAGGTATTATCAATCAAAAAACGCACATCAGCGCGTAAATACAGAATACCTCAGGAGCGGGTTGATTTTATCCGCCTCCTTTTAGAAGCGGATTGGAGTCCCGAGCAGGTTTCCAGTGTGTTAACTAAAATCGGTGCCACTGTTAGCCATGAATGGATCTACCGATTTGTTGCGCAGGATAAACGATTGGGAGGCAAGTTATATCGCCACTTAAGACAAGGTCATAAGCGGTATCGCCGCGGTAGAAAAGAGAAAGCACCAGCGATCAAGAATGCTGTATCTATCGATGATAGGCCTAGCATCGTTGACAGTAAGGAGCGATTGGGTGATTGGGAAATTGACACGGTATTAGGCAAACATGGTACTGGCGCTATGGTGACAATTTTAGAGCGTAAAACACGATTTTACGTAGTCAAGAAAGTACCATCGAAGTCAGCAGATGATGTCACTAAAGCCACCATAGAACTGCTCATGCCTTATAAGGAGCATGTTCATACCATCACGGCAGATAACGGGAGAGAGTTTGCAGGTCATGAAACCATCGCAAAGGCGTTAGAAGCTGATGTGTACTTTGCCCACCCTTATAGTTCTTGGGAGCGTGGAGCGAATGAAAATGCTAACGGACTTTTAAGACAATATGTAAAGAAAGGAACCGACTTAACAACGGTCACAGATAGTGATATTGAATTCGCTGTATCACGAATAAATTATCGACCGAAAAAGTGTTTAGACTTCAAGCAACCAGCGATTGTCTTTAAAGAAATGGTATTGGCTGCTTGATATTGGCGAGTGTCGCACTTCGCAGTTGAATTCGGGCACAATTGTTAACGACACAACTTACACCAAATTAAAAAATAGGTGTAAACAATAAAGGTGAAACCAAAGTTATTCAACCGTAATTTTGGTGGGTTTTAACCGTTAATTTGGTGGGTTTTAAGCTTTAAAACATATAAATATCAATATTTTAAGTCGCTTAAAATAGAAACAAGAAACAAAACAAAACAAAACAAAACAAAACAAAACAAAACAAAACAAAACAAAACAAATAAACTTCGTTTAATTTGATTTTATTTACTAATTTAAGTTAATTTAAATCTTCAGTTTTGAGTGAGATGTCACAATTTCTTGGCTCTGGTACTGTCACTTTTACGTTATATAACAAGAAAAATTTATTCAAAATTGAATACTTTTCTCTTCTTGTTTTATCACTTTCATTCGTTGTTCGTTTCCAGTACCTAATGATCTGAGCTTTTCCAATTGCTGATAGTCTCGGTTCTCCTTCTTTTGTCATAATTTCATCTAAGATCGCAACTAAACGAGTCATTTGTTTTTTTTTGTAAGCTGATTTTTTACCCTTACTTGTGTATGAACTCATTATTTGTCTTATCTGAAACTGTAATTGATTATGCATAGTGCTATCCAAGATAATTATTTGTGATCGATACGCGCTCGTGTCCAAGTTCGTTAGATATCTGTAATCTAGTATTGTGATCTAGAATTTTGGCATCAGCTAACGTGATATTTTTCTCATTTGCGATATATTGAAGATGTGATTTACCGTGTTTTTCTTGTGATCGAACAGGGCTTTTTACTCCTGAAATTTTTTCATATCTATCGTTTGCATAATTGTGTCTTTCGCCATGAAATTTAATATTAGTTTGTTGTATCTCACGGTAGCATTGAGATTGATACTGACTCCATTTCATATCACTTGGTATCAGACTTCTGTCGTTACACTGTATCGCTGCTGCATTCTTAAGAGCTGTAAGTTGCTTATCACTACTAACCTTGAACTCTCTTAACTTTCCGCCTTTTGTTCCATTTTCTACTCTGATGATCCCATTTTTTACTGCATGATCTAATGTGTTTTTTGCATCAATTAAAGACGATTCTTTAAATCGTAAACCTAACTCCCTTTGTAGTTCTAATTGAACTGAGAGTCGATCTGGAACTTGAGATAGTGCTGTTTCATGTGACTCTTTATCAACGCTATGATCGTATGTTGCAATGCCTGTGCGTTTCGGTAAGCCGGCTTCTCTAACTCCGTCAACTCTACAATCACGATCTAAACGAGCGTTTTCTAAAGCGACATTTACTTTGCTTAAGTAGTTCTGAGCAGAAGATGCACTTATTTGGTCATTTTCAAATTTATTATTCAGCTCGTTTGCATAACTAAGAACGTGAGATTTCTCAACTTTTTTAAGATCGTTGATGCCCTGGTCTTCTTTTAAATGTTTTGCGAAATCGTTAAGAGCTGTCTTGCATTGATTCTTTGAATTGTCTCCGTTCTCCTTCATTTGATATGCCGTTACTAACGCTCTACTCATATTGCTTGAGCGTAATCCGAAATTTCTAGCATTCATGTTTCTGTTCATTTTTGCACTCGCTGCGCGTCATTGACGTGTTGTTAAGAGATTACGTGCATTTTTGGTTGCACTTCCGTTCGCTTTAAAGGCTTATTGCATCCAGGCGATTGTTGCGAGTTTTACTATGTCTCATCCGTTGGCGTGTGACATCGCACATTTTGCGATGCTGCGGAGTCCTAAACATTCATTTCGACCAGAAACTTCTTGAAATCAGCACAAAAGCAGAGCTTAAGTTTAGATTAAAAGTAGTTATGTGGAATTTCTTTAAGTCCGTCTAATTTTTTATTAAATTAGACGACTTAAAGATCAAAGCAAAAGAAGACTGTTAGTTTAGTTAAATAGAATGAAATAAAGCAGAATTTGATTTAAGAATAACAACGCACTAGAGCGTTTGAATGCAAACTAAATTAGCTTATTTATATCTATTTAAGAAAAACGACTTAGATCTAATGTGTGCATGATGCTCACAAGTTGCAGTGATTTTGTTTCGATTTGTTTGCTATTTGAAAATTAGATTATCTTCATATAGCTTTGCTGAAGTTAAATTACGAGCGCAAGTCGCAAAGTGCTGAAGCATCTTTTTCTTTTAGATGACTAGTTCGCAGCTAGATTTTGTAAATGCAATCTCTATTTAGCAAGCTGATTGCAGCTTCGTTCTGTTCATTTACACAGTGAATATCTGTCTGAATTTTATCTTCTTCGTATTACTTTACTTAAAAAGTAATCGAGCGTTTAAAGTTCAGCGAGCTACATTTGTTTATATTTTTGATAAATTAAATCGAGAATATAAAGAAAGAGGAAGTATTGGCATTGTTCGATAATTATACATTGTTGAACTAACAGAGTCACGCAAAGAGTAGTTTGTCGCATAAGCAGATCTAAGAAAAGGGTAGAAACATACGTTACATGGTGATTATTGAGTGAACGGGGGCGAGATTTTATTGCCCTGTAAATTGCCCAGAAAGCGTCATAAAGTTTCAACCGTGTTTAGGGGTATATCGGTGTGGTTTACACCTAAAAAGCGGCACTGTGAGCTTCTAAGGCTGCGAAAGCATGGTTTTTATAGGCTAACTTATGGATTTAACATAATAGGAATAATGAACACCGATTTTTGAGTGGTAGAACATCATTTGGTTTGGGTGGAAACTGAATTTTAAGCATAAGGTCATCTTAGACGTTGCTCATGGAAAGAATAAACAAGGAGCTTTGCGACCTCATCTATTGGCTTATCAAAGCCCATTAGCGTCTATTTTCTTCGGCTGACCAAACCGCATGGGGCTAACTACTGTGGTGCAGTTCCAATACCATGAGCTAAAACTCGTTTCATCTCGTCACTAATTCGTGATTACTTTAGTAGGAGCTTATTGAAAAGTTCTCTGTAAAGTATGTCGGTCAAATGAGTCATCAATACACCGTCTGAAAGTGCTGCGCTGACTTAAGAATGATTTATTGTCGTTGAATGGTATTCAGTGGGTAGTGACAAACCTAGCCCACCTGTACTAGAATGATTACGCTAATAAGTTATTGCTAGTACAGTTCTTAAGTGAGCACTAGAATACTTCCTAAAAGCCGGAGATCGCAAGGTCACCGGCTTTTTTGTGTCTGTAATTTAAATCGAAGGTTCAGCATCCCTGCATCAAATTGCCTTTTTACAAAAAATATTGCTCAAGTACATTTTTTATCCTGTTAAACTCCTCTGTGGGTACAACACAGTTGTAATCCGTGTATGGCTGAGCCTTTTCTCTTACAATCACATAATGCCGCTTTCCATTTTGACTCCTAAGAAAGTCTTGTGAAAGAAAAATTGTATCTTCAGAAATGTCACATGAAGCAATTTGACCCATATTGAAAATAGAATTACGAATCTTTAACCCTGAAGGCTTATCCATTATTAATTACCTCAACTTTTTACTTATGAAATCCACATCAGATTGACAAGATTTACATATTCCATTGTGCCCATCTTTTTTTGTTCTATTTCTATGATAATCAGAAAGGGTCTTGGGAGTGTTACATTTTTGGCATATTTTAATTACTGTGCTTTTCATTTTGATTCCTCTAAATTAATTAAAGTACAGCATACCTTAATTTGAGTGGTATGTGAATCAGTTATAGAAACTCCTTGATTTGCTGAGAGTCTCTTGTTTTGACTTACTTTGCCAAAGTAAACATGAAATAGGTCTTTTAGTTGTTGATTATAGTTGGTACAAAGGCATAACACTGTTCAACAGGGCTTAACTCCAGAAGCCAACACACGAAA
This sequence comes from Aliivibrio finisterrensis, assembly GCF_008933155.1. GTDB lineage: Bacteria > Pseudomonadota > Gammaproteobacteria > Enterobacterales > Vibrionaceae > Aliivibrio > Aliivibrio finisterrensis. The sequence continues at coordinate 13,913 of NZ_WBVP01000024.1, forward strand.
AGATATCCACTTAAGATAAGACAACCCTCGGTTGCGACTTCCACGCTGTAAGTCTTTCGAATACAATAACGTGACAGCATCACGTTAGGCTTTTCAATGTACGACCCTAATTATTTTAATTGAACATAACAGCCGAAATACGAATCGCAAAGGTCGCCTAATGGCGGCCTTTTTGTTACTGCGTCACGCCCTATTTATCTTCTTGTGCATGGGTAATTGGTACGTACCAATTCAGAGCTAAAACTTGAATTTGATGGTGATTTTAAGTAGTTATAACTTCTTAGTTCGTAATGCTATTTCATTTCTAACACGGTCTTCTGTAATTTTGTCACAAATAGATGCGTAGTCTGCAATTTTACGTAAATCAGCTAACGTTAATTTTTCTTTATTATCGTACTGCTTCAACTGTACTTCATACTCAAGAAGTAAAGCTAAGTTCTTACGCATCCAAACACCTTCTTCATGTGAGCCTTTCAGAACTTTCGGTCGACGAAAAAGACGAGGGCGAAGCGGTTTCATGCATGATTCATCTTTTTCAAGAACATAATTAAACTGGATAGCATCTACTTTTCTTCCATTTTTTACTGGTTTCCAGATAACAGAAATATCTGTTTTTGCATTAATTTGCTCAACCGCTGGATTTATTACTTTAGCTTTAAATACATCCCATCTTTCATATTTACCCTCTAATCCAGATTGCTTTTTCATCCATTCCAGATCTAAAGACACTTTTATAGTTCCATTTTCTTTTGAAGAATTTAAATTCTTAGCTTCATTAAACCATTGGTACAAACGATATGAGAACGGGGACGTTAACTTCGCAGCTTCTTCAAATTTAATAGATGTGAAATTTTATTTAATATCGACTAGATATGGTGCAAGTTCTGGGTTAAATGTCATTTTTATTGAGGTGCCGTAATCTGCATTATCGTACTCATTAGAAGATAACCAAAACAATTCTCTTACTCTACTTGAGTCAGCGACAGGTAAGACTAATGGTTTCCTTCCGATACCTTTTACGGCAACTCGTAAAGAACGATAAACATTCTTAGAATCAACATTAAAAAGACGTACAAATTCAGATGGTAATATCTCAATTTCTTTAAGCTCTGATTTTAAGCTATCAATTTTACTCATCGCTAAAAAGAGTAATCTCATTTCATCTAAGTTCAAAGAATAAGCAGCTTCAACTAGTTCAGTTGAATTCGGGCCTGACCATAGCGTAACTATGTTCGATAAAGGGTTCTATTCATTAGGATTACTACATAAATGGCAGATGACAGGCTCAGAGCGTCACTGGCTTATTCCCCTTAAAAAAAATACTCAATATGAAATAATTCGATCGCTAGGTCGTAATGGTAAAACCAAGACCTAAACGATATGCCAGAAACAAGAATGCCGTTCACCCTTAAGTGAACGGCATTACCGCTGTGGTGGCCTTACCTCGATATAAATTAATCACTTATCTTCGAGCGCAAGGGGACTTCACTCGCTATATTCTAAAAAATACCAACCCAGCGTTATTGCGGGTTTTGACGGAATATTTGGGTACGGACGTTGATGGATTATTGTCAAGATCCATTACGTGTGTAGCGTGGGAAATGGCAGCAAGTAAACCAGAACAAACTGGAATGATTTGCACACTGGCCTTATTGCTTTGGATGTTGCACATTATCCATGCAATTGACGCCACTTTTCTAACTGAGACGGCCTTAGACCGTATCTAGCCAGTACTCCCTCGTGGATTCGTCTTAACTCTTCTAATGCAAGGGCAATAATGTTTTGCTTATCCGTGTCTTCTTCATTGCGAATAAACGATTCAATGATATCAAGGGGTTGAGATTCAGGCGTCAGTATGACTTGTTTAACAATCTCCTTTATCTTTGCTCGATATTGCAAGCGTTGTTGATCTGGCTTTACTAGCTCTTGTTTAACGGCTAGGTATTCTTTTGTTGAGCGCTCGTACGCCCATAAATACAGATCACGAAGCAGCTCAATTCTATTCATTTCGTACACACCAAGTACCGCTTTGCTGTAGGCTTCTTCCGGTACATCTAAAAATGTAAGAGGACATACGTTGGCTTTAAGCAACGGAATATTTGCAGCCAAACGAGAAGTGCGTTTATTAATGTCAGCAAAGGGTTGCAGGTAAGGTAAATGCACCATAATAAAAAATGATTGTTCAAATGGATCGATGATTTGATTGGCTTTATTGAGTACCGCTTCTAGTTGAATAGAGAGCACCTCTTCAGATGACATCGGTTTATAGACACTCCCGCCGATTTCAACAACATGACTACGCACTCGTCCTTCATCAAACGGGTTGGATAATAAGTTTTCTGAAAGCGCACTGTGCAAATTCAATATTGTAAAACGATTGAACTCAACGGTATCGACATTATCAATCAGCAATTCAATCGCTGATTTATGATTTAAAATCATCTGTGTCTCGATGATGTCTTTTCCTTGTGCAAACTGGCCATGCTCAATTAACTCAACAGTGTCTAATCGACTATAGGTATTGCCCTCAAGGTGGCTTGATGCCCAAGATAAGTCGATTAATAAGCGGTTGTAGATGTCTCTTCCATACGTGCCCGCAGGTTGCGTTGCATAGATGGTTTTTCCCATGCGATGTAACTGACGGCGAATAGGCTCAGAAAGGTAGTATGTTTTATTTGGAGTATAATCATTTAAAAAATCACGAGCATAACCAACGGGTTCACGCTCAAAAATAGGCTTATCTAAATAATTAAGAATGTCATGGCTATCTGGTGAGAGTGGGATCGATTTTGGAAAACTATCATACTCATTATCGGTTGAATTGATAGCCACTTCTCTAACAATACGCGCAATGTATTTACGAGAACGACCGTCACCAATGACTTCTATCTGTTTATCTTCAATCAGTATGTTAAGCCAGCGCTGAAGCGTACGACGAATTAAATCTGGATGATCACTAATAATGTCGGAAATAGACACAGGGTGGCATTGCTGCTCGATATAACGCTGGATTTCAAACCTATTCATGACATAAACCATTTTAATAGTGACACCTTACTAAATGAAAGTGTCACAATTATGGCGTATTTATCTTTTAGTGACAACGAAAGTGTCACTAAAAAAATATAGATTGCTCCGTTTAGTGCCGATGGTTGACGCACTTTGTTTGCGCTTTTTGTAAACAAGGTGCGCCGAAAATAGCTGGCACGAAGTGCGAGCGCCCCAAACTTGGGGAAGGGGGTGGTAATATAAAGCAACCCACGCTTTTGCGCCTCTATGGAATAATTTTTTTCACTCCAGAGGAAAGCACAACTATTTCATCGCCTTGGTATACAGACTTACACGCGAAAAAACGTTTTTTTGTCACGTTTACTTGGACATTCTGCTATAGAAACCACATTCAGTTCATACGTGCACCTAACTTCTCTTCATATTTATTTACGTAATATGAAGAGAAATGAATCTCCTCTGAATTTTCTACAGCATAATATTGATTATACAATTAAACTCGATAACGAAAGTATGAGACCGATACGGAAAGGTAATCCATTAGCGCTTTATCACGATACGCTACCAGTTGAATTAATTGGAAAGCGTAGACCAGATTTAGAAAGTTCGCTTCAATTCATCCTCAATAAAGAAGAGGGAGAAGTAAAGTCGGATACTTTGAAGATGGCTGATATTTTAAAATGTATCTCATTATTATCTTATAGTTACTCTATAAATCAATCAGCTGAATTATCCAAAGTAACTGAAAGAGCTATAAGTCGAATTGCTTTTAGATTAGAAGATCACAAAGAAATTTATACTAAACGATCAAAAAGTACACTTCCGGAGTTCTGCGGTATAACTAAGTTAAATCAATATCAAAACAAACAGCTCACGTTTTTTGTTCAGCAGTTTGATCAATCGATAGGGTCAGGATCGTTACTTAACGCCAAAATTGATTTCCAACAGGTAACAAATACACTTCATTATTGTGTTGGAGCCAAAGGTCACTTAATTCGAACGCATAATGTAAAAGTCGTCGCATTCTTACTGAAAATGATGAAAGTGGTGGGTATAAGAGATTATCACATAAGAATTAAATGGCACTTTACTCATGAGATGGCAACTGATGATATTACAATTGAGAAAGTAATATCTCATTATCGATATTGGGAGAACCTAATACAAAAACGGGTTGGTTATGAGGCTACAATTATCGGAGTAGAGCATAAAATCCATACCTACACTCTGGGGACAATGGGGGTTGTAATTAAAAACCATAACTTAAATCAGCCTAAATATATTAGTTTTCTATTCCAACCCATCAATCAAACCTTGGTGGAATGTAACCATTAGTCAAGTCGATATTCTTATTCATCCATTGTAAGTGAATATCACCTCGAGAAACGAATTCGAATTCGAATTCGAATTCGAGGTGAAATTAATCGAATGCACAACAGCATTAATAGTAATATTGAGTATATTGTTATACTACCACCTGATGCACCACTAGATTCAGGCTGTGTTGCTGATATTTCTGCTGAATAATTAATATTCATATCAACTGTACCAACCGCACCATCTAATTGGACGGTAAACGTTAATGCCTGTGCAGAGCGATACCAACTCGGAATTTGTAAATCAATACGAGTGCCACTGTTAGCAGTAATGTTAGTCGTTACATACTTAGATGTGATGCTAACGACTTGAAGTGATTCACAATCAGTCACAGCGATATAGTCACAAAGATCAATATCTACAGAGAAATTTAGAGGAATATTGTCAGGATTATAAGTAATAACATAATCAAAAGGATCGATATTTAAGCTAGGAATAGAACTGTAAACGTAACTTGGGTCGTCAATATTATCATCATGGTTATTATCTCCATCGTGTCGCCCACCATCTTTGATAGTCATTTCAATACAATAACCACCGACTACAATCTCTTCTTGATAAAGAGAAGAATGAGGAGGAGGACAATTGCCAAGTTCCCCTCTTGCGTACTTAAGATTACTGCCATCTTCGCTTTCGTCAAAGTCAAACCAGCCTTCTTGGTCCGTGTATTTACGTAAAATGCTGCCTGACGACAAAGGTTCTAACAGCGGAATAACTACAATACTGCTTTGTGAGTTTTGATTACGAACCGTAAAGTTGAACACATTTTCGGATGAATAATTAGGGTTAGTTGAGTCATCAGGAATAATACCAGACAGTGTGCTTGCATTAATATAAGGTGAGCTTGCGTCAATTTTATTAGATAGTTGGCCTAGTATGAGGCAATCACCTGGTGTTGACTCAAAGATCAAACTTAAACTGGTATTAACAGCATTGCTTTGTAGTTCACAATCATCAATAGGATCGAGATAATTCGGTATCATGTCGTTATCGAAATCGGCAAATCCTTCTTCGGCATCAGTTAGACCATCGTTATCTGTATCCATGTCTAGGCTTAGCTCGACTTCTTCGACTATCCGTAGCGATGTTTTGCCGACGATAGGTTGTTGTTCTAAGCCTAACGGGTATGCGGTAAATGTAAAGTCGTAACGACCTGTCTCTTTAAGCTCTGGCAAGATGAGAGGTTCATAATTGCTCGTCTGTCCCGCACTTTCTTCTGAGATATTTGGCCCACTATAGTACCAATCGATGATCACGCTATTATCATCATCTAATGGTACATTGCTGTTAATGATGATATTTAAGTCAGATAGTGAAGCCGGAGTGGCTATAGATACAATATTATTATCTGCGTTATAAAAATTAGCATTTAGCGTTATTGGCTGCTTATCTTCAGATATAGTAAGGACTGCTTCTGATAATGGTCCGGTATGAACATTACTTGCGAAACTAAGGTGCAACGTTTCTTCACCTTCGTTAAGGTTGTCTTCATAAATATCAATTTCAAGAATACCTTCTGTCCCCGATGTGATAACGACGTCATTGGTATTTAAGAGTGATACAGAATGATCGTTATTATCACTCGTACTTTCGGTGCTAACTATAACGGGTATCGTAACCGGATAGCTTGGCGCTGAGCCACTGAGTTTAATTCTAATCTGAGCAGTTGTGCCTTCATAGGTAGTAGACATCGGGATAAATTCGGCGTAAGGGGTAATATTAACTTGCTGACTAACGATTTGAGTTGTGTTCCTTGCTGCATCAACAGCCTGCCAATAAATCACATGAGAGCCAGAACGAAGCAATAGTGTGCCATCATATAATGAAACTGGGATCGGAACACCGTTAATGTCAGTTGCTTTTGGAGAGAATATCTCTATACGATTAAATAATCCGGTTGCTTTTAAATCGAGACTAGGGAGCTCTTCAAACTCTGGCTTGTCTGTTTGAAGGCTATCTGATTCTAACTTTATGAGTCCTTTATTGCTTGAACCATGCTGATCAGCAATTACGTACTCGATATACCACGAGGCAGGTAAATTAGTTGGTAAAGTATATTGTATTTTATTATCCACTATCGCGATGTTACCAAATTTACTCTTAGCACTAACAAGAGTAATTTGATCGCCTTCATCAGTGTCGTAATCATTGTCTAGTGGCGAAAGTGTAATTGTTGTTGATGGTTCAACTTTCACACTGTCATCAAGCGCAATAGGGGCATTATTTTTGTTAACCACAGGCGGTAAAGGCTCTCCTGTCAATAACTGGCTCATATAGTATCGGTCACTGTAGAGCACTCTATATATCGAAGCATCTATCACGCTGGTTTGCACTGCTTTCACCTGAACCCAACCAAGTGAGGCTACATTTGTTACTAAATCTTGGAGTGATGAATAGACTCTATTAGGATCACTTGCGTCAAGATATTGAAGTTCAAGTGTAAATAGCCCTGACTCTTGTCCGTTATTTTCGAGTGGTGATGAGCTAATAAGTGCGGTTCGAGAACTTCGAACTACAGGCTTATTAGGGGCCAGTACGAGTTTACTATACCAAGATTCCATTGACGCTTTATTCGTATCGGATTGGACTGCTGCCTCACTCAATGCATATTGACTGACTAAGCTATCACCATCTTGGTAGACGAGATGTAATAACACATATTTATCACTTACACCGCTGTCTGTAGAAATCCAGCGATTTGAATTGTGTATGTCATTAGGATCATCTAACACGTACCATGTTTTGCTAACCACATAATCACTCGATGACAATAGCTCACCATCTTGAGAAAAAGTAATGTCTGCCGTTAGAGGCGTATCTAGGTAAATAGGGTTTGGCATTTCGATATGCACTTTAAGTTTATCCAGTTGATTGTCTTGTGGTGATACGAAATCGGATAATACTTGTCGCGCGACACGAGTTTGAGTATCACTGTTTAGTGTCGCTTCAACGCCTACGTAGTAATTAAGATCATCAGCTGTGATGTGATATTGGGCTTGGTTCGCACCATTAATAGGTTGTGCTAGCGCCCATTTACCCAGCTTAGGCAAGCGATACCACTGATAAGATACCTTTTCAGAATTATCAACAGAACGATGTGCAACCTTAAGTTGAGTTGCAATTATAGGCTGGACAGCATAAGGCAGAATTGAGATCGCCCATGGTGATTGAGTGGCATCTATTTGAATGACATTCGAGAAAAGATCTGGTGTTAATTCACCAAAATCATCTTGTCGATTAACGATAACACGTAAGTATTGGTCAGCAGTTTGAACGGTGTAGTACGCATTGATTTCCCCACTGATATTTGCCCATGAAATACCATCGCTACTGTGTTGCCATTGATAATTGATTACCGGAGGTAACAAATCGAATGAGAGTTTACTACCGACCAATTGTGTATTAAGTGTTTGATCTGTTGTTGCTGTACTTGCGCCTCCTTGGATTAAAACAGTATCAAAGTAACGCGCTCTATCCATGGTATTGGCATGCTCGTCGGTTGCTTGTTGGTCACTGTTACCAGACCATACAGCGGTAATACTACTAAATAAGCGAGCGCCATTATCTAGCGTAATTTGTAATTGATGAGTAAAGTCTGTGTCATCTTCATTGAGCGTATAGCGAGAGGCTACAGCGCTATTAATAGCGATACCATTGCTCTGCCATGAACCATTAACAGGAATACGATACCATTGATAAGCACTTACGTTACTGAATGTCTGTGCTAGATAATTCTCTAACCATTGTTTCGATGTATTGCTGATCTCATAGCTGTTATCTTCAGGAGTGAAGTGAATAGCTAATGTTTCGGTTGGTAGTGTATTTGGATTATTGATAATGGCATTCGACGAGTCAGAATAATTAGGACTGAGGTCGTCTACGCCTTCGCTTAATATAAGTTGCAAGCGAAGTTTTTTGCCGACATCTTCAGTGCTAACTTGATAGGTGGCCATGTTAGCCATGTCAATATCAGCCCAAGACTCACCATCGACACTAGACTGCCACTGATAATTTGCTGTTATCAAACTTTGAGCATTAAGCTGTGCCAGATCACTTTCTGTTAACGAAACAAGCATACCGGTTGAAAGGGTTGTCTCAGATAAAGTGAGCGATAATTTATTAGACAAGTCAATCAATGTATTTGATTGCGGTGCAATGATGACGATATCTGTATCAATAGTACGTTGGATAATCAGCGTATCGTTATCGTAATACATCACTGCAATACGGAGCATCGAACCAAGGTCATTAGAAGATGGTATATAGCGGTCACCTTGTATAAGGTTAGTGACAGTGCCATTAAGTGCTACTCTTTGCCAAATAATTTGACGTTCTGTAAACATTGCTGGCGGTTCAGATGAGAGCAAACTTGATTTTAAGCTGATAGCCAGACCTACTTGAGGTTGAGCAATATCTGCGATAGAAATATCATAATTAATGATGCTATTTTGTACTTTAGGCGTGCTCGCAGAAAGACTCTCATGTATCTGATTATTATCGTTATTGGTGGCCTTTATGCTCAGACGGTAATGATGTCCTACAGTAAGCCCAGAAGTAAGGTCTTGGTAACTTTGACTCTCACTCCCTAAGTTTTTCCAACCACTATCATCATTAAATTGCCACTGATACGTAACTGAAACTGGGTAGTTTTGCATGAGTGCTTCAACATCGTTAACGACTACTGCTTGGTTGCTGAGCGAAATGGTATCGTTTGGCGTTAAAGGTTGGTCAAACGAAAGATGAGGAATAATATTACGAATAAACAAAGCCGGCTCTGGGTTGTAGTTAAAGCTTGCTTCAAATGTTCGAGTATCATCAGAGTTTGTTTGGGAGATCTGTTTTGCCTTAACCTTAACTGAGTTGGTATTTGGATATGAAATTAACAAATCAGATAAATTGTTTCTTGCGTCACTTGGGGCTTTATCTGAGTAGAATGTGTAATCTACTGTGTAACTGTTACCAAGATTTGGAGCCAACGTTTCTTGATCATCCTTAGCTGAAAGGAAGGCGGTTGATGTGGTATCTACTGGATCTCGTGGAGACATATCAATAGTACTGAACCACTCAGAGAAGGTCGTTGGCGTTGTCTCGCTGCTTACAACGGTGTTACTTAGCACAACTAAAGATAGTGGGTTAGTTAAGCTGTCTTCGTTGTAATTTATTGACAATAAAACATATTTCCCAACAGCGTTGTCGGTTAAAATAGTGTTCGGCATGGCTTGCCAATTTGACGATATATCTTTGTCACTCAATGAAGAAACCAAATACCACTCAGCAGTGATGTCGCCAGAAGGTGCGCCGACAATCTCTCCGTTTTTATATAACTGCATGTCATATTCTAAGTGACTATCTTGATATAGCATCGATGGAGACAGTGTTGCTGATAGGTAATAACTATCAGAACTGTTACTGTTGCTTGCTTTGACTGGACTTGTGATACTCATTTGTGCACTAATTTGAGCCCCAGTAGCATCGGAGACTGTGGCGGTGACAGCGATAAAGTAACCAATATCGTCTTCGGAGAGAATATAATCTGCCTTCGTAGCATTAGAAATCGCTACAGCATTACTTGTATCAGCAGTACTCATTCTATGCCACTGGTAGGTGACATTCTCATCCAAAACGACATCTCGGTGACTAGCCGTAATTGGCTGCCCAACAATATATTCACTTGTTTGAGTCAAATTGACTTGCCATGGTGTGAGTGGGTTGTTACTGCTGTCAACGCTGCGTGCTGGTGCGATCAGCTGTGGCAGTGGATTACCATTGTTATCTTGGCTATCGACCAGTACACGAATATCCATGCCTTGATCACTATTTGCTAGTGTATAGCTTGGATTATTCAAGCCAATATTACTCCAATCTCCTTGCGTACCTGTAAGACGACTTTGCCAAGTGTAGCTAAGGTTTGTAGGTCGTTGATCTTTTTGTAAACTACTACCATACAGTTCGGCAGTAATCGTATTGGTACTATTGAGAGGCGTGTTACCGCCGACTATCTTAACGCTGTCAAAGAAACGATTGACCTGATTGATTTCGGATGGATCTTCGCCATTATTTTTCCATGCCTCTGTTCGTTCAGAATAAATAACCACACTGTTATCAAGTGTCACAACCAGTTGATGTTCAAAATTCTCATCACTAGTAGGATCGAGGGTGTAGTTAACGTTGGTTGCAGCATTAATGGGTTCCCCGTTGTTAGCTAAATCACCACCGGCGGGAATACGATACCACTGATATCCTTGAATACTAATCGCGTTGTCATCTTGATATTTAGTGAGCCATAGCGTTGCACGCTCAGACAGATCATAGGATAAGTTTGTTGTATCAAAGGCGAGTGTTAAAGTCTCTAGAGAGGCTGTAGTATTGTTTTTCACTTGTTCGGTTTGATTAGACACAAGCGGATTGAGTTGAGAATTGCCATCAGTTAATGTCAATTGCAAACGAAGATAGCGGTTTTCATCTGTGTTGTCTGTTGTATATCGAGCACTATTTGCATCGACGATATTGCTCCAAATATTAGTATCAAGGCTGTACTGCCATTGATATTCTGCCGTCATATTATTGGCTGCAATAGCACGGTCGATAGCAGCAATATCAGTGATATTTAATGCCACTTCTGCTTGAGTGCTTAATGTTACAGGGCTGATGTTGAGGGTTAGTGTATTGGCTAAGTCGTCTAAAGTATCAGAGCCTGAAGCCGCACTCACAGGCTTAGTATCGATGCTACTTTTTACAATAAGCCCTGCATCATCATGATATTCGACAGTAATGCGTAGTGAATAGCCTTCATCGTTGGGTTGAGGTGTGTAACTATCAGTATTGGCCAAATCCGTTAAGCCATTGATACCAATTCGATCCCAATACACTTTACGTTCGGTAAATAACGCTGGAGGCATAGATGAAATTAAACGAGTATCTATTCTTTGTTTGATACCCACTTGTGGCTCTGCCAAATTATCAAACTCGATGTCGAAATTGAGGCTGTTCGTTTGTACTACAGATGTCACATTGGAGCCAACTTTAGCGCTGGTATTGGTATCGAGATTTTCTGATAATAAACACAGACGATATTGATAGCCACTGGTCAACGACATTAAATCATTGTAATCGTCAAGCTCAGGACCGACAGGTTGCCACTGATTGGAAGACGATTGATCAAAATATTGCCATTGATATTTAACCGTAACGGGATAGTTGTCTCGTAATGCCTGAACCTCATTGAATACATCCGATGGATTACTCAAACCAATTGTATCTGACATATTTAATGGGTCATCAAACTGTATTACAGGTTGGATCTCTCGAACTAGGAACGCAGGGTTTTGAGTTGATGAGAAGCTCTCTGTAAAAGTCCGCCAGATGGTGGAATCGGTTTGTGATATTTGTTTTACCGATACGGTTACAGACTTTGTATCAGGGTAGAGGTCGAATAAATCACTCAAGCTAGTGAGGCTATTGCTAGGCTGAGTATTTGAACTATAACGGTATTCCACCGTGTAAGTATTACCTTGGTCAGGTGCTTGAGTCTCGTTGCTATTTGATTTTGCCATCAAATACGGGACTGATGTTGAATCAATCGGATCTTGAGGGGCCATTTTAATCGCACTATACCAAAGAATAAAGTCTGAAGGTTGAGTGCTATTTTTAATGGCTTCTTGACTGACGACCGATAATGTTAGAGGTTTTTTAAGTACATTTGAATCTTCATAGCTGATTGACAACAGTAAGTATTTTCCAGCACTACCATTCGCTAAGTTGTTACCAGTGATTGGTTGCCATAGCGTCGCTGAAGATTGATGACTCGGGTCGTCGATCAGATACCAACTGGTACTAAGTGTACCTGACGGATTAGCCACAATATCGCCATTTTTTTCTAGTTGCCATATATAAGATAGGGCACTGTCTTGATAGAGTGGCGTAGAAGTTAAATTGGCTGTTAACGTATAGCTATCGTTACTCCCACTGTTGGTTTTTTGAACCGGATTTGAAGTGACATCAAAGGCGACGACATCTTGGTTTATCGAGTCACTTATCGTCGCTTTGATACCGATATAGTAACCAACATCATCATCGCTGATAGTGTGATCGGCAGATTTCACACCACTAGAAGAAGCCATACTCCAAGCCGTCGGGCTATCGAGTCTAAACCATTCATATTCCACATTTTCAGTTGTTAAAGTGCGATGAGAGGCTGTAATAACTTGTCCTACGATGTATTCGCTTGATTGTGTGATATTAATTTGCCAAGGCAATAACGGGTTACTACCAGATTGAACTTCTAGAGCGTCTGAATATCGGTCGGGTTTGTGTGCGACGCCATTATCATCCAAGCAAATACCTTTTACTCGAATATAGCCCGTATTCATTGCAATAATGCTTGCAGAATCATTACCTATTACTGGAACCCAACTGCCATCTGCACCGGTTAGGCTAGTTTGCCATTCATATTTTACGTTCGGTGGCATTATATCTTTTTGTAAAGAACTACCAGAGAATACCGCAGTTAATGACTGGCCAATATAGGTCGGTGTTGCGTTGCCAGTGATGCTGATAATATCGAAATAACGGTCCATTACATTGGTTTTATTTGGATCAATGCCATTATTGCTCCACTCTTTCGTACGAGATGAATAGACACTAATACCATTATCGAGTGTCACCACTAATTGATGTTCAAAATTCACATCGCTTGAGCTATCCAACTGATAATTATAGCTATTTGCACCACTGATAGCCTCGCCATTATTGGCAATGTCACCACCTATTGGTAAACGATACCATTGGTAATTATCTAAGGTAAGGTTATTGTCAGCTTGGTATTTATTAAGCCACATAGTCGCTCTATCTGTGAGCGTATAGGTATTGGCGTTGCTATCAAAATCCAGTGTTAATGTTTCTAATGGCTCATTATCATTAGGAATGATAAGTTGAGTATGATTAGAGTAAAGCGGTGCCAATTGCACGATATTGCCGTTGTTATCTGTCGTACTAAGTATTAATTGCAGGCGTAAATAATGATTATCGTCATTTTGCACGGTGGTGTAATTAAACGTATTTCCGTTGGTAGTGATAGCGCTCCAGTTGCTGATATCATTACGACGCTGCCATTGATAATTCGCTGTTATGCTCGTGTCATTCATGATGGCGGTAATATCATTTGCATTTAATGATACCGATGCCTGACGAGCTAATGTCGTTGGAGAAATGGATAATGTCAGACGATTAGCTAAGTCATCAAGCGTTGATGAGCCTGATTTTGCAGCCACTGGTTGGGTTTGAATACTACGTTGAGCAAGTAAATTACCTGCTCCATAGTAAGCTACGGTGATTTTTAATGCGTTACCCACCTCATCAATGCTTGGAATAAAGCTTTCTTTATCAGAAAGATCTGTCAACGTGTTATTGTTGTTGATGCGCTGCCAACGAATATTACGATCTGTAAACTGAGCCGGTGGAGTATTGCTCGTTAATTTATCGCGCAGCGTTTGTCTTATACCTTCTTGAGGCTGAGCGAGTGAATCAAACTCAATACTGTAACTAATGCTGTTGTTTTGTACCTCAGTGGTGACATCTGAGACGCTTTCGCTGCTTATATTTCCATCCGTTGCGATGAGTTTCAGACGGTACTGAACACCTGCAGTGAGTGGGGAAGTAAAGTTGGTATAAGCAGCAGACGCGGCTCCCACATCGACCCACCCATTACCATCATTGGATTGCCACTGATAATTAACACTGATTGATGCATCAAGCGTACTCACTTGCGATTCGACTTGCACTTGGTTCAGTAACGTAATGTTATCGCTTATATTCAGCGGAATATTATAATCCAGCACCGGAATTATGTGCCTAATATCGTAGACGAAATCGGAAGAGAAAGTGAATGAGCGAGGGCTCAATTCTCTGCTGACGTTACCTCTGTATTGGGTGGCTGACACTATCAAACTGTCTGTTGCTGGGTAATCGCCAAGCAAAGAGATTAAATCATTATATTGTTTCGAAGGCGCTTCACTTGGGCTGAAGTGATAATCAACGCTATAGCTATTGTCACTCTCAGCTACATTTTCATTTGAATTAGCTGCAATAAGTGAAGGTCGAGAATTCTTATCGATTGGGTTGCTCGGCGTCATTTCAATGACACTGTACCAAGTCTCGAAGTCATTCGGCGTCGTCTGGCTTTGTACCGCGTCATCACTGACGATCACCAGCTCTAGTGGTGTAGTCAAGTTCGCTTCATTATATTCAAGTTTTAGTAAGACATATTTACCATCCGCCGCACTAGTTAAAGTTGTGCTGCTGAGTGGTTGCCACAAAGATGGGCTATTTGTGTGCTCAGGTGCATCAATTAGATACCACTGAGATGTCACGTTGCCCTGAGGGTCATCAACCAACTGGCTGTTTTTATACAGTGACAGATCGTATGACAAGGTGCTGTCTTGATATATCGGGCTCGGGGACAGCGTTGCTGCAAGATAATAGCTGTCGTTAGAACCAAAGTTATTGGCTTTAATTGGCGATGGTGTGGTCTGTCTTGCGCTTAGAGTATTACCGTTGTTATCTGAAATAGTCGCCACAACACCGATAAAGCCGCCGATATCATCAGTGCGCAGAATATAATCCGCTTCGTCAGCATTGCTAATCAGCGTTGCGGTAGTCCAATCTGCTGCCGTTGAGAGTTGATGCCACTGGTAGGTGACATTGTCAGTGGTGCTGCGATGAGTGGCTGAAATCGGTTGACCGACAATGTATTCAGCGGCTTGTGTCAGGCTGATCTGCCACGGCAGTAATGGGTTTGGTGTTGATGCGACGTTGCGCTCGGTAGAAACCAGCTGAGGTAATACTGCACCACTTGCATCAGAGCGTGCGGCTAAGACACGGATATCCTGCCCGCTCTCGCTGTTCGATAGCGTATAAGAGGCGCTATCCTGCCCAATGTTGCTCCAGGTGCCAGTCGACCCCGTTAGTCGGCTTTGCCACTGATAAGAGAGCCCTGGTGGCATGGTATCTTTGATTAGCGAGCTGCCAGATAGCAGAGCCGTGACTATTTGTCCATCTTGCAGTGGCGTGGTGCCATTATTGATGGTGACAACATCGTAATAACGTTCACTCTGGTTAGTTTCAGTTGGATCTAAACTATTATTTTGCCACTTAGCCGTGCGCTCTGAATACACATCCACATTATTACTTAGAGATATGACTAATTGATGTTCAAAATCGACATCACTGGACGGATCGAGGGCGTAGTTATCGCTAGTTGCTGCATTAATGGCTTCGCCGTTGTTTATTAAATCACCACCGGCAGGCATACGATACCATTGATAGTCTTGAATCGTTAAGCTGTTACTTAAAAGGTATTTATCGAGCCATAATGCTGAGCGTTCTGATAAGTGATAACTTGTTGAGTTCGGGTCATAATCAAGTACCAAGGTTTCTAGTGCGGTAGCGGTATTAGTTTTGACTTTATTTGTCTGGTTACTGAAACGTGGATTAAGTACCGCAGAGCCATCGTTTAACGTGATTTGTAAACGTAAATAATGATCATTATCTGTATTCGTTGTGATATGGCTTGTTTTATCAGCTGTGACGTTATCGCTCCATGTCGATCCATCTTGACTGCGTTGCCATTGGTAGTTCACCCCAAGGTTCGCATTAGCAGCAATGCCGTTATCAATCGCTGCAACCGTTGTTGATAACAGAGACACTTTCGAATGAGTGGCTAATGTGATCGGGCTGATGGTCAGAGTGAGCGAATTGGCTAATGTATCTAATACTGCTGAACTTGTTTTTGCGGATACGGTTTGGGTATCAACACTGCGTTTGATTAATAAACCGTTCGCATCATGATATTCAATTGTAATACGTAATACATTATTTACATCTTTGTCGGTCGGAATATAGTTTGCGGTTGTCGCTAACATGGTTAAGCTGTTGTCAGCGTTTACACGTTGCCATATTACCTGACGATCGGTAAATAGTGCCGGTGGTGCTGATGAAAGTAAACGAGCACCAACGGATTGGGCGATACCTTCTTGAGGCTGAGCGAGTGAATCAAACTCAATACTGTAACTAATGCTGTTGTTTTGTACCTCAGTGGTGACATCTGAGACGCTTTCGCTGCTTATATTTCCATCCGTTGCGATGAGTTTCAGACGGTACTGAACACCTGCAGTGAGTGGGGAAGTAAAGTTGGTATAAGCAGCAGACGCGGCTCCCACATCGACCCACCCATTACCATCATTGGATTGCCACTGATAATTAACACTGATTGATGCATCAAGCGTACTCACTTGCGATTCGACTTGCACTTGGTTCAGTAACGTAATGTTATCGCTTATATTCAGCGGAATATTATAATCCAGCACCGGAATTATGTGCCTAATATCGTAGACGAAATCGGAAGAGAAAGTGAATGAGCGAGGGCTCAATTCTCTGCTGACGTTACCTCTGTATTGGGTGGCTGACACTATCAAACTGTCTGTTGCTGGGTAATCGCCAAGCAAAGAGATTAAATCATTATATTGTTTCGAAGGCGCTTCACTTGGGCTGAAGTGATAATCAACGCTATAGCTATTGTCACTCTCAGCTACATTTTCATTTGAATTAGCTGCAATAAGTGAAGGTCGAGAATTCTTATCGATTGGGTTGCTCGGCGTCATTTCAATGACACTGTACCAAGTCTCGAAGTCATTCGGCGTCGTCTGGCTTTGTACCGCGTCATCACTGACGATCACCAGCTCTAGTGGTGTAGTCAAGTTCGCTTCATTATATTCAAGTTTTAGTAAGACATATTTACCATCCGCCGCACTAGTTAAAGTTGTGCTGCTGAGTGGTTGCCACAAAGATGGGCTATTTGTGTGCTCAGGTGCATCAATTAGATACCACTGAGATGTCACGTTGCCCTGAGGGTCATCAACCAACTGGCTGTTTTTATACAGTGACAGATCGTATGACAAGGTGCTGTCTTGATATATCGGGCTCGGGGACAGCGTTGCTGCAAGATAATAGCTGTCGTTAGAACCAAAGTTATTGGCTTTAATTGGCGATGGTGTAGTCTGTCTTGCGCTTAGAGTATTACCGTTGTTATCTGAAATAGTCGCCACAACACCGATAAAGCCGCCGATATCATCAGTGCGCAGAATATAATCCGCTTCGTCAGCATTGCTAATCAGCGTTGCGGTAGTCCAATCTGCTGCCGTTGAGAGTTGATGCCACTGGTAGGTGACATTGTCAGTGGTGCTGCGATGAGTGGCTGAAATCGGTTGACCGACAACGTATTCAGCGGCTTGTGTCAGGCTGATCTGCCACGGCAGTAATGGGTTTGGTGTTGATGCGACGTTGCGCTCGGCAGAAACCAGCTGAGGTAATACTGCACCACTTGCATCAGAGCGTGCGGCTAAGACACGGATATCCTGCCCGCTCTCGCTGCTCGATAGCGTATAAGAGGCGCTATCCTGCCCGATGTCGCTCCAGGTGCCAGTCGACCCCGTTAGTCGGCTTTGCCACTGATAAGAGAGCCCTGGTGGCATGGTATCTTTGATTAGCGAGCTGCCAGATAGCAGAGCCGTGACTATTTGTCCATCTTGCAGTGGCGTGGTGCCATTATTGATGGTGACAACATCGTAATAACGTTCACGCACCGTTGTATCGGTAGGATCACTATTGTTTAACCATGCACTAGTTCGAGTTGAATAAAGACTTGTGTTGTTATTTACCGTCACAACCAGCATATGCTCAAAGTTAGAATCCGAGCTTGCATTTAATGAATAGTTGCTATTGGTTGCGCCATTGATCGCTTCGGCATTATTAGCAAAACTACCTTCCATTGGAATTCGATACCATTGGTAACTTGGCGCACTTGTGGCTGAAATATCTTTTTGATAGTTGTCTAGCCACATCATGGAGCGTTCTGAAAGAACCAGCGTATTATTTATGCTATCAAAGTCCAAAACTAGAGTTTCGAGTTTCGAACCTGTATGTGACTGAATTTTTTCAGTTTTATTGGTATAAAGTGGGTTTAATCTGATGGTATTGTCACTAATCAGGTTCATGGTTATTTGTAAGCGCAAATAGTGATTATCTTCACTAGTTGTAGTGACAAAACGCACTTCAGTGGCATTGCTGTTAATCGGTGTCCAAGTCTGTCCATCTGCGCTGTGTTGCCATTGATATTCAGTTTGAATGGTCGCGTTTTGCGCAGTGATCTTAACGATATCGCTGTCTAGCAATGCAACGTCTTGACCTGTAGACAATAATGTTGGAGCGATAGAGAGACTCAAATCGTTAGCTAGTGTCGTAAGCTCTTGAGAGTTAGCTTGAGCTTCGACAGGTGAGGTGATAATAGTTCTTGAGATTAAGCGCGTATTACCATTTAGGTACTCGACGGTAACACGTAATACTAGACCCACATCCAATTGCGTTGGTAGATAGCTGCCATCAGAGTTAGCGGTTAATGGTGTAAGGCTATTATCAAGATTTACGCGCTGCCAGATGACGTTACGTGCACTAAATTGCGCTGGACCAGTTGATGCACGCAAGTGGGAACGAATATTTTGGACAATGCCTTGTTGAGGAATCGCCAAGCTGTCAAAGCTAATATCATAATTCGTTGTTGCATTAGTGACACTGATCGATTCATCTGAGGATTTTTCACTCGTGGCAACAGTATTTTGATTTTGTGCTTGGATTTGGAGACGGTATTTATTGCCAACTTGAAGTCCCGATAGTGATTGGTAATTACTCAGTTCTGGACCGAAATCTTGCCAGCTCGTACCATCATGCTGTTGCCATTGATAGGTAATATCGACTGGCTCATTAGCTTCTATGTTACCAATATCTGTTAAGATACTGTCTTTATTCAATAAATCTACAGTGTCCGTGGTCATTAATGGATTATCAAAGTCCAATAATGGGGTCAGTACACGAACCAGATTGACCGGATCGCTTGAGAAAGCGAAGTCACTTTCTAACGTACGATAGATAGCAGGGTTAGATCGACTGACTTGTTCAGCAAAGACCGTGATAGAGCTTGTTCCATCTGGAGTTAAAGATAGATTTAAGTAAGAAGAATTTGGTTGTAAATTAGATACATAGCGGTAATTTACATCATACTCAGCACTAGCTGGAGGAGGCCCATAGATTTCTGAAGAGTTAGCAGGCGCCAAATTGACTGTCGACACGGTGTTGACGGGAGGAATTGGTGCAAAGGTAATCACACTATACCAGTTGTCCATATCAGCGGTTCGCGTAATGCCAATAGTCGCTGTCTGATTCGTGCTAAGATTGCCGTCATTGACTTCTAATTCAACAGTGAGCTGAGTAAGATTTTGATTGTCATCATTAATGGCAGCAATTGCAGCCAACGTCGGGTTCACGCTGAGGTTAACTAAATCTAGTGTAAACCAATTATTAGGGTCGTTGATGATAGTAACGGTTAACGTATCGTTTTCAGGATCGATAATTTGATAACTCAGAAGGTTCGTTTGGCGGCTAACCTTATTTTCGGTGACCCCTCCAACGATTGGCGTTAAAGTGATCGTCGGCGCGTCATTGACTGGTTGAACATCAATGGTCATGGTTGCTGCATCGGAGTAACTGCTCGAGTCATCATCCATGATTTCGAATTCAAATGTCGTATCTTGATCATCATTCAAGTTACTTTGATAGGTTAAATTACCAATATCTGTAAAGTCTATTTCGTTACCGACTTGCACTAACGAATTATTATAACGCAGCTCGCCACGAGGTAATGCCGTTATTTTAATTTTATCTAGCCCGTCGTTTTCAGGATCACTATAAGTAATATCGCTCGCTTGGAAGGTATAGAGTGTGTCCTCATTTATGGTTATAGATAAATTCGCATCAATGGTCGGAGTGTCATTGATAGGGTTAACGTTAATTGTCATCGTCGCCTGAGAAGAGTCACTATTACCATCATTGACAGTGAACAACATGCTGTCATTAGTATCTTGGTTTTGATCTGTTTTATAGGCATATTGGTTAATGTCATTGGTTACAATCGTGACGGGGTAACTGCTAACGATCGTTTCAGTGCCATTGAAATTGCCACTCGTATCAACATAGATATTGCCGCTGGCGGGTTGATAGAGTGCTACGCTGGCCATGGCGTTATTCTCAAGATCGGTGTAACCAAAATGGCTCTGAGTGAATGGCGAAAGGGTATCTTCGTCCACTTGAATTGAACTCGCGAGCGCATCCGGTGAGTCGTTAACCGCTTGAATGTTTATCACCATCGTTGCGATATTTTGTGAGAATTTGTCGGTACTTTTTAGTTTGTAGGTGAACTGGGTATTGTCTTCTCGGTTATTACCAGGAGTATAAATCAAGTTCGTGATATCACTTTCTGATACAGTGTCATTGATAGACAGTGGCTGAGATGCCCCATTAATGCTCAGTTCGCCATGAGCGGGTAAGGTTTCTAATGATATTTCAGTAAAGTTGAATAAGCTAGTCGCATTAACGTCATCATCGTAGTCCGGATCCCTATAGAGAATTTGCCCACTGGTTGCGGTAGGGGTATTGCTGCTTAGCACGATGAGATAACTGAACGAAGAGTTTGTGGTGTCTTCAATAACATCAATATGACCGTCAACAGCAATAGGTGCATCATCTTGAGGGCCAATGTTGATGGTGAGTGTACTTGAATTTGCTGAAGTGGTGGTTCCATCATTCACGCTAAAAGTAAAACTGGTTTGAGTCGTATTGTTGAGGTTGTTTAAGTAACGTAATTGGCTAATATCACCACGTAAAATCGATTTAGGAAGCTGGGCATTATCGATTGATATTTCACCACTGCCATTATTGACTTTTATTACACCATTATTAGGGATGCTTTCAATAATGAGACTTTCCATAGTGTCACTGTTGTCATCATCGGTGAACATAAGGTCAATAACAGCGGTTGAAAACGCATATTCGATGTCTTCAGTCACATTAATGGTATGATTAACGGCAACAGGAGTATCGTTAATATTAGTGACGGTTATTGTCATCGTCTCAATATTTTGGGAGAAATCAGTACCGTCAAAGACTTTAAAATTCAACGAAGTGGTATTTACATCATTGAGTGCGGTTTGATAAGTGAGTTTATTGGCATTAATGTCGCTAACGGCAATTTCATCACCCGCTGATATGGCGTTGCCATCTAATTGGAGTTGTCCCTGATTGGGTAGTTGAGTAATAGTAACCTTGGTCAGCGCATCACCCTCAATATCATTAAATTGAAAATTCGCATAACTTATCGTGAAAGGAACGTCTTCATCAACGGTTATGGCACTGGCCAGTGCCACTGGTTCATCGTTGACTGGTTGAATGTCTAACGTTAGGGTCGTATCTGTTGACCATTGTTGACCATCTGATACTTGATAAGAAAATACCTGAGAGCTGAAGCTGTCTGCTACAGGTTGATAACTCAATTGCCCATTAGTAATCTCGTTATAAAGCACCTCTTGGTCTAGCTGAGTTATTTTTGTATTGTTGAGTATTAAGTCACCATTAGCCGGAAGTTGAGTGATCTTAATAGCGCTTAAATTAGGGCTTTCCTCATCCGAAAAACTAAAGTTGCCAATACTAAACACATGAGAAGCGTCCTCTTTAAGGGCAACGGTTCTAGGACTTGCTGTAGGGCCATCATTGACATTGGTAATGTTGACAGCCCAGTTTTTATCAATTGTTTTACCGCTACCGCTATCATCGACACTGAGCGTTAAGGTATCCAACGTTTGTTGACTATTGATCGTATTAATACCCGTTTGTGTCAACTGAAGAGAGTCACCGCTAAGGACGAAATGACTATTACTATTATTGGTTAGTCTAATGTTTCTTGCGTCATTTTCGCCTTTGTCATCTATAGAGAAAGTAGCAAAAGTATAAGGCGTTGTAACCGAGTTATCATCTTCCAATATAGGGCTGACTTGAACAATGTCGATGCTTAGATCGTCCTCAACATTATCAATATTAACCGTGAATTTGTAGGATGCCGCACTGTCATCTTCACCATCATTTAGTTTAAATTCAAAAGTAGAATAGTTAGCGCCAAATTCATCCACGTCAAATACGAATGTCAACTCACCATTATTTAATTGAGCTAGCGTAAAAGAAGAAGGAAGGCTTGTTATCGATGAGCCGTTGGACTTAAGCTCACCTTTACTAGGTAGGCTTGTAACAATAATGCTTTCAAGTGAGTCGCCAGTGTCGACATCGTTAAACGTGAAGTCTGACGCAGCAAACGTAAATGGTGAGGTGTCTTCATTAATGGTAATGCTTTCATTCTGGCCTGTTGGCGCATCATTAGTATTATCGACGGTTAAAAGCCATTGTATATCATCACTCTTATCACCATCAGTGACGTTTAAATTTATAGTGTGATCGCCGACATCTGCATTGGTTGGCGTACCAATAACTTGTTGATTAGTAGCATCCCAGTTTAGCCAAGTCGGCCCTGTTAACGTAACGGTTAACTGTGCCTCGGTATTGTCCACATCGGTGATTTGAGGTTGATATATGTAGGATGTGTCTTCATCAATGTTTAGCGTTGGCGTGGTGGCGGAGATCACAGGCGCATCATTTTCTGGAGTGATGGTGATGGTCATTCGAGCAGTTATAGAATTATTTTGACCATCACTGACACTAAACTCAAATTCCCCTTGATTATTACTGTCTGCCACAAGCTGATAAATGAGCTCACCATTGGCAATGTTTGCCACATTTATTACTGTATTTGTTGTGACAGCACTTGAGCCTAAGAATAATTGCCCACGATTGGCATCTGGTAGACTCACAATAGTGACAGAGGTTCTTATATCAGCGTTATCTTGATCTGAAAAAGCGAAATCATTTTCAGTGAATACTAAGTTGTTATCTTCTTGAGTGTTGAGTGTTATGTCCGCTGTCGTTGGGATATGTTTATTGAGGTCAAAACTGTCCCAGACACCATCATTGTCGCTATCGAGCGTGACTGTGGTTACCGTATTAGCAAGCGTCTGGATATCACTTTCAGTGAGTGCGGTTGGATAAGCCGCGAACGCATAAATGCCATCCATGCTATCAAGTTGGGTGATGTTGCTGTCACCTGATGCATCCTTAGCAAAGAGTCCTATTGGCGTCGATGGACTGCGAATGGCGCTGAGTTGAGTTGATTGCGCAGTGGTTGCCTGTTGACCATTGACATAAACCGTATAAGTGTCCGCATTTTGCTCGTAAACATAAACAAGATGCACGAAATCGCCATAAGGTGAAGCATCGTCAATCACGTTAGTAAGATTGACCGCTCCTGTATTGTTGAGTATCACTCCTAATGTGTTTGAGTTACTGTTTTCAAACGTCAACGAGGTCGCATTAATTGTGTCTGTGGCGTCATGGTGACCAAGCAAAACAAGATCCGCGAAATTATCATTCGTTATTTTAACAATAAATTCGTAACTGGCTTGATCGCTTGGCAATACGGAAAGATCAACTGTTTTCGCTCTATTTGGATAGACATAGTTATCATACCCAGCGATAGGTTGGGTCAAGGTAACACGAGGGTTTAAGTTTGAAGACTCGGCCGACCACGTTTGATTTATCCATGATGCCATGGCATTCGGGCTCACTTTGACTTGGTCCCAAAGCACCGCCACACGACTGCCATTATCATCAGTGAGCAGGTTGCTATCGTCATTGGTAATAGAATCAAGACTAAGAGCGGTTTCAAATTGATCGTTTAACCCGTCTGAATCTTTGTCAGAGAAGCTATTGTTATCATTATCATCGATTGTAACTAATAGACCATCACTGTCCGCGTCGAGATCAAAGGTGTCCCATATGCCATTTTGATTGATATCCTCAATGGCTATTAAAATGCTATCCGCTCGTGATTGAATGGTTTGTGGTGACCAAATAGCGTCGTGATGTTGAATATGAGTAACCATATTTCTGCTAATAACATTATTAGCCATGTAATTTGTTAATATGCCACTAACCATTGCTTGTACATGTACACCTATTTTGGTGTTAGCCGAACTGAGGGCTGTGAAGCTACTGTCTTGTACACTGCCAACTTCACTACCGTTGATATACAAGGTAAAGGTTTGTGAAGCGCTATCGAATGTCAATGCCAAGTGGAAATATTGACGACTAGGGAACAAAGTCGATTGGTTGTCGGTAGCAGTAAAGAAGTGAGCGCTACCTGTTTGTGTGGTTTCATTACGGTCATCGGCTCCATCGCTGCGGATCGCAAACTGCTTTTTCCCCTCAGATGCAAAGCGTAGAGACATATTTCCCGATTGAATAAAAATCCCGTCTTCAAGATACTGAGTGCCTGCCTCGTTACTAAAGTTGAGGTACGCGACTAACTCGTAAGTTGCATTACCTGCAATTGAACTCCAATTTTCACTATAAACTGGATTGGTGGAAATATTGCTGATAGTGCGTGGACCTGAACTGGCTTTGTTTGCTAGTTCTCCGTTAATGAAGTACCCAATTGCTTTATTTCGGTTATTGCTATTAGAAGAAGACACATCGGTCATCTGTTCCCAAATATCAGCAATGCCGTTGCCATTACCATCATTTAAAATGGTATTAGTGTTATCAAATAATGGGTCAAATCCCGTTAAAACGGTTTCCATTTTATCGTTAAGGCCATCGCTGTCATAGTCTGTCCAGGGGTTGGTATCGTCTGAATCGCTGGCAAATGTGACGCCATCATTATCGAAATCAATGTCATTAATGAGGGTCTGGAGATCTGCAATCGTATTTGACGTAGTAATGGTGAGAACGTTAACCGCACTGAGCACTAAGCTGACATCTTGGCTGATATCAATGTTTTGATAATCTGATGCAGAAGGGGGACTTGCACCATTACCTGAGAAATACGTCACAATGTTAACAGCACTAGTGATTTTTTGCTCGGTATCCAATGTTTTTTCGCGTAACCAATTATTTAGCTGACTGATTTCATTACTCGTTAAGTTAGTAAGACCGACAGCGCTATAGGTTGAAGGTTGTGGCGTCGAGCCGCCGCCCTTGGCGTAATCGATTAATGCTTGCCAGCTGTTGTATTTGTTGAAAATAGCTTGCACTTCAGCCAAAGTTTCTTGTGATGAACTTTCTAGCTCTTTCTCAATGTCAGTTAGCTGAGCCGGAGCAATGGACGATGTACCAGTAATGCCAGCTTCGGCGTATTGGGATAGTACTGGTGTCACCCCACCAATGCGGATACCGTTACTGAAGTTGATGATTTCAATCATGGCGTTAATGTTGACTGTATTAACAAGTTGAGCTGTGTTTAGCCAGTCGTTAAACGCGTTGGTATTATCCAAATTTTGGTTGATGCCGATATTACCGTAGTCACTTTTCGTGGGTTTTGTGGCGGTAATAGGCGAGCTAGTGGCTAACGCATACTCGTAGATGATGTCATAACTTTTAATTAACTCGACGGTAGTGGCGTAATCCAATGGATTGTTGTTTCTTAATAAATTATTAAGCTCATCCAATTGATTACTTTCGATTTGAGTCGTACTGATCATGTTGTAATCGGCTTCATCCGGAGCCGTGACCGTATTGTTGCTATCCACACGATAAGCATTAATGGCTTGCCACTGCTCAATATCACTGAGTTCAATCCACTGTACGCCGGAAATAACATTTCGATAGGTGGAAGAGACGGTTGGTGACGATGCCCCATTGTTGCTATCGAAAGCATTAACGCCTTCACCGCTAAATTCAGCTTCTATTGCATCGGCAATCATTTTCGGCCAGATATGTGATTCGTAATTAGATCCACTGTGATCAAGGGTGAAGAAGATTTCCCGCATCGCTTGGCCTACGATCTGAACCTTAGCGGAGAAAAGGTAATCATAACTTACTACTGGTAGCGTTTGGTCTATATCAGGTAGTAGCACAAAAGAGCTATTGACATGGAATAGCGTATCATCATCATCAAAGTAGGCGGGTTGACCATCTTTATCGTTATCAGGTTGTGCATTTAATGCCGCTGAGAGGGTGGCGATATTATTAATACTGAGGTTATTCCACTCATTTTGTAAAAATGTATTGACCTTACTTGTGTCATTGCTGCCGTCGACGAAATAGCCATTCGTATTTTTCTGCAATCCAACCCCAGTATAGTGCTCGTGAATAGGTGTTTGAAATATGGCATGATTTGGGTCATTGGTATTTGCAAAGGCGGCAATGTTCTCATAAAAGCCCAATAGAGTCAGGTTCACTGTTTTAGTCGTGCTATTGAGTCCAGTATTGTCAGTAACAGTGAAGGTGATATCGCGACTATTAACGCCCAGCGCACTGCCAGTGTGCTGGTAAGTGAGTGCGCGTAGCGCGCTTTGATAATCATCGCTCGTACCTTGACCTGATACGTTAAGCCTGTTCGTGGCTTGATCATAGTTTTGCGTGAGATTATTTGGTAGAGAAGATGATGGAATGGCTAACTGCTCAGCGCTGCTTGCGCCTTGTATCGTGACGGTGGCACTTTGCATATTGGATGCATCGACATCAATAATAGTGAGGTTACTGTCAACCACCATAGCGTTGTCGTTTTCTACAAAAGCTTGACCGGGTACATTGACCGTTATCACTGGAGCATCATCGACGGCTAGAATATTTAATGTCGCCGTATATTCCACACTGTTAGCAATCCCATCATTGACCGTAAATGTAAAGGTGGTGTAAGGGCTACCATTTTCATCGTTATTGAAAGTGAAAGTGAAATCACCATTACTTAACGCTGCCGCACTTATCTGCTGAGGAACGGAGGTAATAGTGATGTTGTTCAGTTTCAGATCACCTAAACTAGCCAACTGAGTGATGGTAATTCCGCCTAAGCTATCACCGTCAATATCGTTAAAAATAGCGTTCCACTCCGTGAAGGCGAGTTCAGCAGGACTCAAATCTTCATCCACATCAAATGCAAAGTCTTGCCCGGTTGGCGCATCATTTTGTGGGATGATGTCAATGGTAATCGTTGCCTCTTGTGAGTCATTA
>NZ_WBVP01000025.1 GCF_008933155.1 Aliivibrio finisterrensis
CACGTCATCGGATGAGATAGATATGGTGTTTGAACAGCCATTTCAGAATGCATCTCCAAAGGTTGAACACATAAAAAAACGCAAAGCAGCGATAGGACAGTTGCTGGCGTATTACAAACAAGAGGTCGGTGCTCCTGCTCCTGAGCTATCCACATATCAAGACGCTGGTTTCAATAAAATTGAACAGGAAGATGTCGGTTATTTAAATGAAGTTATACAAAGCAATACGTTGTTGGCTGAAAGAAATATATTAAAACTTATTCTATTATTCTCCCATCGTTATCCGATTACTGAGATGTTGTTATTAGATGAAGGTGTGAGTGACCAAGCCAGTATTGCTGCATTAGGGGCTATGCATATTCAAGATCTCATACAACGACATAGGCTTGTGAGTAAACAACAAATCAGTGCGTATATTAGTGCGACAACGGTAGTGGGGAATGTTGGTGATACGGGGACAATAGCTACTTTTCATATAGATAAAGACCAAGCAAACTTTGATGGTTTCCCCACACAACTTGCAAAAGCCAATAGCGACAATTTTGGTGTTACACGGGTTCAACGAAACAATTACTTAGTAACATCGAAAGTAAATCCTAATATGTATGCTATGGGTAGTAACATGCGTGGTGCGCTGCTGCTAAAAAAAGATAGCTCGCCATATTTTACGCCTGTTTATACCCCCGCTGGCTTTTCCAGCGCAGCCGCTGCTTTTTCTAATTTTGATGAAAATTATATGACAGCTATTTTCTCTAATCGTGATTTGATTGTGGATGAAAACACATTGAGTCCTCGCCACCCATTCGGTGCATATACCTCCCATGATAAAGGTGAGACGTGGATTCTTGCGCATCCTTATGCTGGACTTTCCCAGGAGCCTCTAGGTAATAACAGTATCTTGTGGGGTCACACTCAAGAGCTTAAAGATTGGGTGTTTTTGGCAACTCACCGCGATGGATTGTATATATCAAAAGATGCTGGTGTCAGTTTTCAGCCTGTGACTAATTATTATGCCTCGACACTTACCACAAGCTTTGATAGCAATACATTTATTCGAACTCTTACACTTACTCATGACAGTATCACTGGTGAGCAATATCTCTTTGTTATAGCAAAACCGAGTGCTTATTACTCTGCTTCAGGTACCGTGAGTACCGATACCCCTGATGGTGAAGGCTATCGTCTTACTATTGCAGGTGGCGAGATCACTGAAGTACAGCTGCTCAATAATTATTTTAACGCGAGTAATGTCGAGCGAAAATATGCAGACATCAGTTTTAAAAACGGTAGCAAAGAAGGGTATGGACTGTTTTTTGATAAAAAAGACGTTAATGAGGAAGGTAATGGCGGTCGTCATGTTGCGCGTATTAGTGAATATGGCGATATGATTTGCGATCTACAAACGTCAAATCCTTATTGTGACAATTACAGTGCTACACCTGGTGTTACCGCTCAAAATCAAGAGGTCTGTAGCATTGCCAATAATCCGTATAATCCCGATATGTGGGTGATGCTTAGAGGGGGGGAAACACGCACCTCGGTTGTTGTCACTACGGATGATGGATTAACATGGCAGTATACTGATCGCACCACAGTTGAGCTTACTGGGGAAGATTATGTGACGAGCATGACAATGTCCTCCGCTATTTATGAAGATCCTCAGTACGCTGCTATTCAAAATGGTGACTACCAATACTTGTTAAATACAACGACAGGTTGCCAAGGTGTCTCGATTGGCTTTATTGATGCCACCAGTTTTCGAATGATACCGATCAGTAAAGAGAAGCCGATTTTAGTTACAACAGACAGTGGGGCAACATTTTCAACCGATCAAATCAGTTCAGAAAATAAATGGGTGATGGAAGCCAGTATTGATGGTGATTATCAATTGATTGCTTTTGGTGAGTATGGCTTTAAATACAGTGTTGATGGTGGACAAAGTTATCGCGTAATTAATGATCTCACTCGCCAGGAAATAACAGATTTAAAAATAAAATCTGCGCCTATCGTTGATAGTCATGCCTCACAAGCTCGCGGGCAGGCGTCGGTATTAAGAAGTACCAGCACGGGATTTACAGCTTATATCCTATATACTGAAGTTGCTTACCTTGTCCGTTTAGACTATGACAAAGCGGCAGATACGGTGTCGATAACACCTATCATGCTAAATGGAGATAATCTTTCTCCATCCTATACGCTAAATAACAGTAATAACATTAACTTTAACGCTGCGGGCCGCAGTTTTTGGCGACAAAATTATATCTACATTGGTAACCTTGTTTCTAGAGATAATGGCCAAACATTCAGTCATTTGTGCATGAATGATGACTGTAGCGTAAGAGAAAACTGGTACATAGTGATGGATGTGCACCCTAGCGAACCACAAAAAATCGTGGCATATCATGAGAAACAAACAGCAAAAGATATAAGTCTGTCAGTCTCTTATGATGCTGGTGCTACTTGGAATCTATTGCCGAATACTGGCTTGTACGAAACGGATCATGGTCGAACCTACGCTATCCGTTCGATTCTCTATTATGGAGATGTTAAGAAAGGCATCAGCTTTATTCCAGACGTTGGCAATCAACCCAATGATCTAAATTTTGCATTGTTCATCGCAGGACGAAGTGGTCTGTATCGCTTTGATTATGATTCTCAGGCGTCATCACCAATCGATCAACTTACTTGGAGTCTATCGAATCAATTCTTACCAATTGAGGCAAGTAGACAGGGTAAACCTTGGTTAAGTGAAATATTGTTTAACCCGGCACAGCCTAATATTGCTGTTGCGGTGCAAATTAATGATAAAAGTTTGTTTGGCCAGTGGTTTAGCTTTGTTGGTGAAGATGAGTTTTATTACAAGCCCAACACTACCGAGCATCCGATTTATGTCAGCTTTGATAGTGGTAAAAGATGGTATAACTTGCGTAATGAAAAGTTATTGCCTTATACAGCAATCGCCAGTGTTACGTTTAATGCTCAAGGAGATTTGATACTATATACCGCAAATTATGGCGTGATCACCATTCCGTTGGCGAGTATGGATTGGACGTCAGTACAGTGATAATAACTCGATATATTACGTTTTCTGAGGCTGAGTGGTTGCACTAACCATACGGACTATCTTGTTTACGAGCAGTCTCGGTTTTGATAGCAACCTGACTGTACTGATTTGTACATTGATATAAATCAGTAGATTGAAGTACATTAACCAGATATTAACACTTCACCTTATAATTGAAGTAATTGTTGTTACGTTAGATAGTAAAGAATCAGTAGTTATTGGTATTAATAAAAAACACCTTTTGAGTCATTGGTGGGATGAGATAATTGGTAATACGTTAATTGAAAAAATCGATTGATAAGGAACCAAACGCACTGAATGCATTAGCATTAGCTATGGTCCCTGCATAATATAAAAGGACAAAAGGACAAAAGGACAAAAGGCCACAAATAAGCGGCCTTTTTATTTTAAATAGGTATAGAAATTCAATTATTATAATATCTTTCGCCATCAATTACCCAGCTTGAAACAATGTCAGAGTCTCTTAGCTCTACCTTAATTTCGGTCATGTTTCGCGCACCTTTATCTAATAGTTCAGAGTAAAGTGTCTTTGCTTCTCTTTCTGCAGTTGCTTGGCCTTCTGTTCCTAGCTCTGCGGGTACCTTGTATATAAATTCAGGTTTCATGGTAATCCTTCTCCTTTCAACTTAATTCTCTTAAACCTTAACATAGTTTCTTTAGCAGAAGGTAAACTTACCTCTTATAAAAATACAAATAGTCAATAATCAATAATTTAAAGCAGTAATTTTTATGGGCATCCATTTATGTAATTGTTGTATTGGTTAGGTGTATTTACTTCTTGAATGCTTCTGTTGCTTAAATTATTTTTGATTCTTTAAATTGAGATAAAGGCTCACTTTATACAGATGGGGTGGTGAAGAATTTTTGATTACATTTAAGTCGTATAACTATCAGCAATTAGAAGCAAAAGCAGAAAAATAAGTGTAGCGATTGATTCAAAACTTATTAAAAAGCGACCAGTTACAGTATCAATAGGGGGTGTTGTTGAATCTGATATTTCATTTTCTAAAGCGTATAAGCTTGCAGATTCAGCGTCTTTTTTATCTAAAGAAAATGGTAGGAATAAAGTAACAATGGCTGATTAATTATTAGGTCTGGTTTTAATAGGGCGGTTAACTTGTATTTCATAGTATGTCAGAATGAACTCGATGAGTAATTTATTCTCAATAGCTAGGTAATTGAATTAAAAATAGGCAGAGTGAATATGCAGCATGAGATCATTAGCGATCTAGAGCGTCGCTATACAACTAAGAAATACGATCCGAGCAAGAAAGTATCAGCAGGTGATCTTGCCGTCTTACTTGAGGCGTTGCGATTATCGGCGTCATCGATAAACTCACAGCCATGGAAGTTTGTGGTAATAGCGTCGGATGAAGCAAAACAACGCATGCATGATTCCTTTGCTAATATACATCAGTTTAATCAGCATCATATAAAGGCATGCTCTCATGTGATTTTATTTGCACATAAACTTTCGTATACTCGTGATGACTATGATGCGGTTTTAAATAAAGCGGTTGCAGATACACGTATAACTGAAGAGCAAAAAGAAGCGGCTTTTGGTTCATTTAAATTCGTAGAATTAAATTGTGATGAGAATGGTCAACATAAAGCATGGACTAAACCGCAAACGTATTTGGCGCTTGGTAATGCTTTGCATACGTTAGCGCGGTTACATATTGATTCTACGACAATGGAAGGTGTTGATTCACAATTGTTGAGTGAACTATTTACTGATGAATTAGGAGGGTATGAATGTCATGTTGCTTTAGCGATTGGTTACCATCACCCAAGTGAAGATTACAACGCCTCTTTGCCTAAGACTCGTAAGGCATTTGAAGATGTGATTACGATTCTTTAGTTTTTTATTCCTTCAGATGAAGAAAAGCCAGCGATTATGCTGGCTTTTTACGTGGCTGCTACATGAACTTAAGTAAAAGTTATTAAGCTAATAACTCTTTTGCTGTTTTCACTGCATTTTCAGTAGTGAAACCAAACATTTCAAATAATTGTTCAGCAGGTGCTGATTCACCAAACGTTGTCATACCAATAATTTTGCCACCGAAACCAACATACTTGTACCAGAAATCAGCAATACCCGCTTCAATAGCAACACGTTTTGTTACAGCTGATGGAAGTACTGATTCACGGTAAGCTTCGTCTTGCTTATCAAATGCATCTGTTGCTGGCATTGATACAACACGTACCGCTTTGCCCTCAGAAGTTAGTTGAGCCGCCGCTTCAACTGCAAGCTGAACTTCAGAGCCTGTAGCGATAAAGATTAGTTCAGGTTGGCCTTCACAATCTTTAAGAATGTAGCCACCTTTAGCGATGTTAGCTACTTGCTGTGCATCACGATTT
Organism: Aliivibrio finisterrensis; assembly: GCF_008933155.1. Classification (GTDB taxonomy): domain Bacteria; phylum Pseudomonadota; class Gammaproteobacteria; order Enterobacterales; family Vibrionaceae; genus Aliivibrio; species Aliivibrio finisterrensis. The sequence goes on from NZ_WBVP01000025.1 coordinate 5,447, forward strand.
TGTTGTGCAAGATTTTGACGAGAGAAGATTAGTGCTGATGGACCATCGCGACGCTCAATTGCTAGTTTCCAAGCAACTGCAGATTCAACTTGGTCACATGGACGCCATGTGCTCATGTTTGGTGTTAGACGTAGAGAAGCGATCTGCTCAACCGGTTGGTGAGTCGGACCATCTTCGCCAAGACCAATAGAGTCATGTGTGTATACTTGGATATTCTGAATTTTCATCAGAGCAGCCATACGCATAGCGTTACGAGCGTACTCCATGAACATTAGGAACGTTGCGCCGTATGGTACGAAACCACCGTGTAGTGCGATACCGTTCATGATAGCTGTCATACCGAATTCACGAACACCGTAGTGAATGTAGTTACCAGAGAAGTCTGTTGCTTCAAGCGACTTAGAACCAGACCACATAGTTAGGTTAGAAGGTGCAAGGTCAGCAGAGCCGCCCATAAATTCAGGTAGCATAGCACCAAACGCTTCTAGTGCATTTTGAGAGGCTTTACGTGATGCGATGTTTGCAGGGTTTGCTTGAAGATCAGCAATGATTGCTGATGCTTTTTCTTCCCATTCAGCTGGTAAATCACCGTTTACGCGGCGAGTAAACTCGGCTGCAAGCTCTGGGTATGCTGCTTCATAAGCTGCAAATTTCTCGTTCCACGACGCTTCCTTAGTTGCGCCTGCTTCTTTCGCGTCCCATTCTGCGTAAACTTCTTGCGGAATTTCAAATGCGCCGTGCTCCCAACCTAATTGTGCTTTCGCTGCTTTAATTTCTTCAGCGCCTAGTGGAGCACCGTGACAGTCGTGTGTACCTTGTTTGTTTGGAGAACCAAAACCGATGATAGTTTTAGTACAAATCAGAGTAGGGCGAGGATCGGCTTTTGCAGCGATGATTGCTGCATTGATTGCGTCAGCATCGTGACCATCGATAGCAGGAATTACGTGCCAGCCGTATGCTTCAAAACGTTTAGGTGTATCGTCAGAGAACCAACCTTCAACTTCACCATCGATAGAGATACCGTTGTCATCCCAGAAAGCAACTAACTTACCAAGACCTAGCGTACCTGCTAAAGAACAGGCTTCGTGAGAGATACCTTCCATCAGACAGCCATCACCCATGAATGCATAAGTATAGTGGTCAACGATGTCGTGGCCTTCTTTATTGAATTGTGCCGCTAATGCTTTTTCAGCCATCGCCATACCAACTGCATTCGTGATGCCTTGGCCTAATGGACCAGTGGTTGTTTCGATGCCTGGTGCATAACCGTACTCAGGGTGACCTGGTGTTTTAGAATGCAGTTGACGGAAGTTTCTAAGCTCTTCAATTGGTAACTCATAACCTGCTAGGTGAAGCAGAGAATAAATTAGCATAGAGCCGTGGCCGTTAGATAGGATAAAACGGTCGCGATCAGCCCATTCAGGATTAGCAGGGTTATGGTTTAGGTGTGAACGCCAAAGAACTTCAGCGATGTCAGCCATACCCATTGGTGCGCCAGGGTGACCAGAGTTTGCTTGTTGTACACCGTCCATGCTTAGAGCACGAATAGCATTAGCTAGATGTTTACGGTTCATAATGATTAACTCGAATATTTGAAAATGAAGGGCTGAAAGGTTCAACCCGATTTGAATATGGTGGCGAGCTAGAAACTATAGACGCTTCGCTTCTAGAAACTATAAGAGCATGGAATACGCACGTTGAGAATGTTACTTATAACGTGATTGCTTTTGCCCTTATAGTAGCGAAGCGTTCTAGTTTCTAGAAATTATAGTTTAGCTGCGATCATGTCTTCTAGCTTACCTTGGTCAACCGCAAAGTTACGGATGCCTTCAGCCAGTTTCTCAACAGCCATTGGGTCTTGGTTGTGATCCCATAAGAACTCAGCGTGAGTCATTGCAGTTGGACGCTCTTTGTTGCCGTTAGTATCAATCAGTTTCTCAACCACTTCGCCAGTTGCTTCTTCAAGCTGTTGAAGTAAGTCAGGGCTAATTGTTAAGCGATCACAACCCGCAAGTTCAAGGATCTCACCGATGTTACGGAAGCTTGCGCCCATTACTACCGTGTTGTAGCCATGTTCTTTGTAGTAGTTGTAGATACCAGCAACAGAGATAACGCCTGGATCTTCAGATGCTTCAAAATCACGACCTTCTTTTGCTTTGTACCAGTCCATGATGCGACCAACAAAAGGAGAGATTAAGAACACGCCAGCTTCAGCACATGCACGCGCTTGAGCGAAAGAGAATAGAAGCGTTAGGTTACAGTTGATGCCTTCTTTTTCTAAAACTTCAGCAGCGCGGATACCTTCCCACGTTGAAGCCAGTTTAATAAGAATGCGATCGTTAGTGATGCCAGCATCGTTGTACATTTTGATCAGTTGGCGCGCTTTTGCAATGCTGCCTTCAGTGTCGTAAGAAAGACAAGCGTCTACTTCAGTAGAGATACGACCAGGTACGACTTTAAGGATTTCTTTACCGATGCTAACAGCAAGCATGTCACATGTATCTTGTACTTGTTGTGCTTTGTCGTTGCTTTGAGCTTTTGCGTATTCAATTGAGGCGTCAATCAGTGGCGCATATTCTGCGATTTGAGCTGCTTTAAGAATTAGAGAAGGGTTAGTGGTTGCATCTTCTGGCGTGTATTTTGCGATTGCTTCAATATCACCGGTATCTGCTACTACTGTTGTTAGTTTACGAAGTTGTTCTAATTTAGTTGTCATACTACTTACCCTTACTGATCACATGCTATTTAGCATCTTCTTTGAAAGTCGGTCTCGCTGCCATCACGGTAATCTATGAGCAAATGCGATGGTAGTGAACATTTGATAGGTTGATAATTGTGTTTTCTGACTCAGATGTCAATGGAAAATGAAAGATAGTGTGAGAATACATGAATTTTTATGTGAATATTTGAGGGAGATCGTTTGCGCAAATAAGCAAAGCTTATGGCAATGGATTAATTTGCACTATAAATAAAGAAGTTAGAGCTGATAAGGGATACCGAAAGATTAAGGGTAAATAAAGCTTTATAGTCGAAGGTGAAAAAAAGGCGGGCAACTAAGTGTTGTTCCGCCTTAAATTAGTCAAAAATAATGAAATTAAGAATCGTTATAATCTTTCAAGTTCAGGGGTTGTGTTTGATGGTCTATTTGTCGATGATAATTTCTTTTCTATATTGCTAATCATTTGTTTTGTAGAGCTATTACTCGTATCTCTTGCATATTGTTGTTGGCTTAATTGAGTGATTAGCTCTTTAATAACAGCAACGTCAATACCTTGTTCATTCCACTGTTTATAGTGGTCTGCAAGGATCTGATGAGCAAGAATTGTATTATTTTGTTTTAAAGCAGAGATAAGCGCTTTACTGCCATTACCTATCACTATACTTTTTTGATTGGTAGATGTGTTTATTGTCTTTACTTTTGTGCGGCTAACAGCCCAACTAATCGCGGTAAATAACCAAAGAAGAGCAAAAGCAAGGGTGGTATATGGCCAAAAACCATGATCAACTTCACGTTTTCCTATGGTTTCTGGTTGAGCATTTGTTTGGGTATTGATCTTTTGCTCATTAACTTGAGTGCTTGGTGTTACTGTTAACGTCAGTGAATCGAGTGTTGCTGTCTCAGATTTTCGTGTAGTGCTGTTCCACCACTGAATCGAAACTGCTGGTAATTTAACGGTGCCACCTGCATGAGGGATGATTACTTGCTTGATGGTCATCACACTATTGCCTTGACTGTCTTTACCTATTAAGGGTTTCTCATCGTACATGCGAACCGATTTAGGATAATCAATATCAAGCTTTGGTAGTTTCTCTGGTGGAACATCTGCCATCATTAGGGTTATTTGACGAGTAATAGCAGTGCCTGCTTCTACTGTGGTATTTGATAATGGTTTACCATCAATTAACCATTGCTGCCCTAATTTTAAATCTGTAGCCGGTAACCAAGTTCCAGTGAAATCAGCGGGCTTTGCTAATACCGTTAACTGATATTGTTTTGGGCTGATGTTTAGTGGGATTAATTTAGTACTACGGCCATAACGGTCAGTTTGAATTAACCCACCTGTGAATGCCAAACCATCAAAATACAATTTCCCTGACTGATTTGCACTGACACTAAACGCTTGTTCAACCACAGTTGCTTGCAGTCCATCAATCACTGTTTGGTATTGTTTGCTTTCACCAATAGGAGAGAACTCAATACCACTCCCTTGTGGAGTAATGATATTTGGATCTTTTAAGCGACGAATATCCGCAAAGATAGCAATCTTGGCATCAAATTGAGCGGTCTCACCTTCATACAATTCATCTTTAGTTAGCGAGCCACTGACTTTGATTACGTCACTGCTTTTTGGGGCGGTCGCATCTTTAGTCACACGAATCGTTATTGGGTTAGTTTGCTCACCAGCGACATTCATACTCGGAATGGTTAGCGTGCCCATTTTTGTTGGAGCAATAGAAACCGTCCACTGGCTTTGTACGCTATAGTCGCCATTCACTAATGAGCGTGAGCTACCAAAACTGACTTGGCCACTGCGAAAATCAGGCGCCAGTTGGCTAGGGTCAAATTTACTTTGATCAGCACTTTTATCGACAGAGACCATTAATTGAATCACTTCGTTTTCAGTGATTTGGTTTTTACTCACCGTCGCAATCGCCTGAGCGTAACTTGCAGAGATACCACTAACGCATAATGTGGCAAATAAAATCACTTTCTTAATTAGCGCTGTCTTTTTCATAGAAGCCTTCATTGTCGAACTCTTTACAGTAGAGTAGGGACTGATGTGTCTTATACTCATTTAAACTACCATTCATTCTCAGAAGCTTGTGGTGCTTCTTGTTGTTTTGCTTGCAGATACAATAGGGCGCGCAGCAGTTCATCTTCTTTTGCGCCTGATTGCTCTAATTTTTGTAGACGAGGATCGGTTTTAATAGCGTCACTGTCGGCTTTTGCTTGTTGTGATTGCATTTGAGCTTGTTGCTCTTTTTCTTCGTCCGATTTAGGTTGTTTCTCTTTCTCATCACGAGTTTGTGCAGCTTGCTCTTTGTCTTTCTTCTCTTGTTCTTTTTTAGCTAGATCTTTTTGTTGCTGCTCTTGAGAAGAAGCTTCTGACTTATCTTGTTTATCAGATTGTGATTTATCATCAGATTGAGATTCATTTTTCTGCTGATTCTGCTGATTCTGCTGATTCTGCTGTGAATCTTGAGATGGTGAGTCTTTTGAATCTGAAGATTGCTCAGAGCCGTCTTTGCTGCCTTTATTCTCTTGGTTTTGTTTATCCTGTTTTTGATCTTGCTTGTCGTCTTTATTTTTATCCGATTGTTGATTCTTATCGTCTTGCTGTTGCTGTTGCTGTTGCTGTTTTTGCTCTAGCGCTTTATTGACGATATCTAAGTTAGTTTTTGCATCTTTCATATCAGGATCGGTTTTTAGTAAAGACTCATACTTCTCTTTCGCCTCTTCTAGTTGACCATTTTGCGCCAAGGCATTCGCAAGGTTGTATTGAGATTGAGTATCTTCAAGACCCGTTAGGCTCTCAATCGCGCCTTTATAATCGCCAGCTTTATATTGAGCAGCCCCTTTCCATTGTTTGGATTTGAACTGCTCGCTTGCTGCTTGATAGTCTTTTTGCTCAAATTGTTGATGTGCAGTGTAATCATCAGAAAGCAATGTAGTTGATAGTTCAGTACTTGCCATGGATTTATCGACAGGCAATAACACCAAAAATAATGCTAAGAACATGCCTTTTCTAAAGCAAAGCAGTGAGAAAAGTACCAATGGGAAAAGCAGCCAATAACCATGATTGGCACGACTGTTCACCTGGTTATCACTGTTTTGTGTCACTTGCTCTAAAGGTGTTTTAGTTAAGCGTGCAATGGTTTCAATATCACTGTTATCTGATTGAATAAGCTGAGCCACACCATTGGTAGCTTGTGCCAGTGTGACTAGTGGATCGGAATCCAGTGTCGCGACAACCGTTTTACCTGAAGCATCGGTGAGTAACTGACCAGAAGGCAATTCAATTGGCGCACCATTTTTGGTTCCTATGCCTAATAAACTGATTCGCCATTTACTGCCTTTGACACGACTCATCACTTTATCAAGTTGTTGGTTTGATATTCCATCTGTCAAAACAACAATATCACCTTGTTGATGGCCTGATTTTTTCATCATCTCAATACTTTGATCAACTGCGGCTAACAAGTTACTGCCCTTACCTTTATAAGGCATGATCTCTGGCGATAGGTTAGTAATTAAGTTATTGAGCGTTTGGCTATCTTCAGTTAACGGACTGACTAGATAGCTGTCTGCACCATAAGCGACTAAACCCGTCATGCCTTCTTTCCAATAGGGCAGTAAATCTTTCGCTTTGTATTTCTCTTGAGTTAAACGATTTGGTTTTACGTCGGTCGCATACACTGAGCGAGACATATCCATCACCAGTACTCGAGCACCTGAGAGCTGAAAACTCGGCGAGTCTTTATAACCAAAACTAGGACCAGCGAGGGCGGTAGTCACACATAACCATGCTAAAACCAGTCCAAGCGTAAAGCCATTGCCTTGTGTCTTTTGAGTCATTCCCAATTGTTTGGCAATGTGCGGTGCAATCAACCCTGTGGTGTTTTTGTTTTTACGTTGAATAAGCACCAATACCCCAAGAGGGATAAGAGCTAAAAACCACAATGGATAGAGAAAAGTAAAATTAGCCATGACGCTTTCTTACTCCCACAATAATAAAGAAGAAAAAGAGATACCCCATTAACGGATAGCGGAACCACTCTTCATGTGGTCGCCAGGTTTGTGTTGCTTGAGTTATGGGCTCTAGTTGGTCGATGGTTTGGTAGATCTGTGCTAACTCATCAGCATTACGTGCACGGAAATATTGTCCACCCGTCATGGTTGCAATTTCAGTCAGTGTTTTCTCATCCAAATCACGCGCAGTATTGACGGTTTGTTTGCCAAAGAAACCACGAACCTGCATTTCACCCGCACCAATACCGACCGTATAAATCTTGGCATTGTTGTCTTTGGCAAGTTGCGCTGCTTCTAATGGCTCTAGTACTCCGGCTGTATTGCCACCATCACTTAATAAAATAATGGTTCGTTGCGGAGCATTGCTTTCGATAAAGGTTTTTGTCGCGAGTCCTAAGCCTTCACCCATTGCGGTCATTTGCCCGACTAACCCAAGAACGGTACGGTCAAGTTGTTCTTCAACGGTTTTTCTATCAAAGGTGAGTGGGGTTTGTAGATAAGCGTGATCGCCAAATACCACTAATCCAAGACGATCGCCTTTACGCTCATCTATGAAATCAGACACGACTTTTTTAACGGCCGTTAAGCGATCCACAAAATCCCCATTTTCGGTTTTCATGTCTTCTTCCGCCATTGAGCCAGATAAATCGACCACTAGCATCATGTCACGGTGTTCAGGCTGAATATCAACCGGATCGCCATACCATACCGGACGCGCTAAGGCCGTAATCAATAACAGCCAAGCCACAGACAATAAACCAATGTTAATGCGTTTATTTGGTTGCTTATATTCGCCTTGCTCTGGAAGACGAGGAAGGTGAATCGCAGTACCTACATCTTTTTCAGGCACAAAAAAGTAAAACAGGAAGGGAATAGGTAATAAAAACCATGCCCACCACCAAACGAATTCAAGCATGTTGATGTCCTTTTGTTGACGTTGTTGCTATTACTTTTTTTACCGGTAAAGCATGAGATAGCCAATAACGTACATCATCATAGAAACGTTGTTGATTGGTTTCTGATAATGCTTGTTGTCCGTATAAAGCTAGTTCTAATATGTCAGAACGAGATGAGAAATGAACATTGGCCTGTTTTTTCACGGGGAGTTGCTGCTCAACAAAATGCCACCACGCTAACCCATGCAATGACGCAATGCGCTCACGAGGAAAGTGACTCAATGCCGATTGTTTTAATAAACGCGCAATGTCACTGGTTTGTTGAGGTGTTAGTTGTGCTAATTGCTTTAATGCCAAACGTTTAAGCGTGCCTTGTTGGCGTTTACGACGTATAAACCAAACTACGGCGATAACCAGTAATAACACACAGACGATTGCGCCATAACCTGTGAGAGATAACCCCCATGAGGGTGCTTGTGGTAAATGAATATCTGCTAATGGCAATACGTTGCTTGCTGGTGCTTGTTGGGTTGAAGATAAAGACATTATTTGGCCCCTTTATCTTGGTGTGATGGCTCTTGTGACGATGTCAGTTGCGATAATAACGGCAAACCTGAGGATAAACAGTGCAGTTGAATACCTAATTGCATTGCCATGTTTTGCACATACGCTTTGTGAAGATTGGCTTGTTGCTCTAAGGCTTTTTTGGTCGATGAGGACGAAAAGTCTAACCATGCAGAACGTTTGTTATCAGAGACATATTCTGTGCCATTAAAGCCAGTGGAGCCTTGTTCAAGCGGATCGCTAATCATAACAAACTGCAAACGGTTGTGTTTGCTCAGTTGACTGAAGATAGCCTTACACTCATCGGTTAGCGCATAAAAATCACTGATGATCACAATCTCACTGCCTTTAGGGCATAAACGCTGCAACTGGCTTAATCCGTTGGCAAAGGAACTGGCTTGTTGCGCGATATCCAAAGGCTCAGAGCCACTGTTGGTATTATGCTGCTCAATGATGGATTGCATAAATTGCAGCACACTTTTCTGACGAGAAGAGGGCTTGCAATCTAAGGTCGATAATCCATCAAAGATGATCCCACCGACGCGATCTTTTGCTGCTAAGGTTATCCAGCTTAATAAACTGGCAAAATGCGCAGCTTGTACTGATTTAAACAGTAGTTGAGAGCCGAAACGCATCGTGTCGCTGACATCAATAAACAGCATGGTTGGTTGTTCACGCTCTTCACTGTAGAGCTTGGTGTGAGGTTTTCCGGTACGTGCAGTAACACGCCAATCAATCGAGCGAATATCATCCCCCGGTTGGTATTGACGTACTTCTGAGAAATCCATACCGCGGCCTTTTTGTCGGCTTTGGTGGCTGCCATTCATTTTTGACCACACAGATTGGGACGGCGGCAGCCACTGTAACGAATGATTCTTATAGTGAATCAACTCATTAAGTGACAAGGTAACGCCATTACAGTATGGTGGCAGCGATAGAGTAGTTTTTTTCATATAATTACTTTACGGGGTTAAGACGCCGCAACCATTTGTAATAATCGTTCAACCACTTTATTTGCAGTCGTCCCTTCAGCTTGTGCTTGAAAGCTTAATAACAGACGATGGCGTAACACAGGGTAGGCCATTACTTGCACATCTTCAGGGCTAACAAAATCACGACCAGCTAACCATGCATGTGCACGAGCGCAGCGATCAAGCGCTAGCGTCGCACGGGGACTCACGCCCATCTCTAATTGCTTAGCTAAGTCTTGGCAGTATTGCTCAGGCTTACGCGTTGCCATGGTAATACGAATAATGTATTGCTCAATTTCTGGCGCCATGTAAATCGACAGTACTTCTTTACGCGCTTTAAATATTTCACTTTGTGCTAAAGGCTGTGGTTTCTCAGCTTGCTCTCCTAGGGCTTCACCACGGTTTAAACGCAGGATAGCTAATTCGTCTTCTGAGCCCGGGTAATCAACATCCAAATGCATTAAAAAACGGTCAAGTTGTGCTTCTGGTAGAGGGTATGTCCCTTCTTGTTCAATCGGGTTCTGTGTTGCCATCACCAAGAAAAGATCTGGTAATTGATACGTGTTACGACCGGCCGTGATTTGTTTTTCAGCCATTGCTTCTAGCATTGCCGCTTGCACTTTCGCTGGTGCACGGTTGATTTCATCGGCTAACACCAATGAATTAAAAATAGGGCCAGGTTGGAAAGTAAACTCTCCCGTTTCTTGGCGGTAAATATCCGTCCCCGTTAAATCTGAAGGCAATAGATCTGGGGTGAACTGAATGCGGTGGAAATCCCCCTCAATAGAATCGGCCAGAATCTTCACGGCACGTGTCTTAGCTAGACCTGGAGGGCCTTCAACTAAAATGTGACCATCAGCAAGTAAAGCTATTAATAACTGCTTAACAAGCGCAGGTTGACCAATCACTTGAGATTCAAGATAAGTTTGCAATTGTTGAATTTTTAACGCTGTCATATATCACCCATGTCAGGATTAGGTAGTAATTATTTCTTTGTGACTAATATAAATCACATTAGTTCCTTAATAAGATAGAGTTTAATTTGAATTACTCAACTATCTAGGTAATAAATTAAATAGTAACTATTTATTAAAGGAATGTGAACAATAGTCGTTATATAAACGGTCTATTTTAGCTGTGGAAAAATTATGATTAATCTAACAATTAAACAGAAACTCGTCGCCGGCATTGTAATTGCGATTATTGCCTCAACTACACTTGTGGGTATTGTAGCCCAAAAAAAAGCATTCGAAACATTAGATGAGCGGTTAACCACTCTTGAACTGCCAACCATTCTTAACCAAATTGGTGGTGAGGTAGATAAAGAAGTTGCGGTGATCTCCTCTGCTGCTGAACAGATGGCAAATAACCCTTTCATCATCGACGCTATTTCAGATCCAACCATCTCTCCTGAACATCAAACCATTCTTATCGCTCAACTTAATCAGTTAAAGCAACAACATCAATTGAATGACGCTTCGGTAGCTAACCGTAAGAGTGCTAATTATTGGAACCAAGACGGTTTCTTACGTCAATTAACACAACAACAAGATGCTTGGTTCTTTGGTTTTACTCAAGGTGGCCCTGAGCGAATGCTGAATGTATTCACTGAGCAAAATGGTGAGGTTAAACTTTTCGTTAACTTTCAGCAATTGAATGGTGTGTCTATGGCGGGACTCTCGAAATCGCTAGATGACATGGTATCGCTACTGAATGGCTTTCGAATTGAGAAGACCGGTTTTGTCTATTTAATGGATGGTAATGGCGATATTAAGATCCATAAAAATAATAGCATCATGGGTAAGCAATCTATTAGTGATGTGGTTGGATCTCAAGAAGCTTCCGTTTTACTTACCAAACAAAACTTCAACTTAAGCCGTATAATGAAAGATGGCCAAGAGATCTTCATTGCATCGCATTACATTCCTTCAATGGAGTGGTTTATTGTTACTGAAGTTCCTGTCGATGAAGTATTTGAAAGTCTTCATAGCTCAACTCAAGATATCGTAATGTGGATTGTTGTTATTATTGCCGTATTTATTACTCTGGCAATTTGGGGGGCAGGTTCTATTACCAATAAACTTAATGATCTGTCATGTCGATTCAGTGAATTAGGAGAAGGTGAAGGTGATCTAACTCATCGTATCGAAATCAAAGGTAATGATGAAATAGCCGATTTATCAAAAGGCTTTAATAGCTTTGTTGAGAAAATTCATAATACCGTATCCGAAGTCGTAGAAACGGGTCATGTTTTACATACTACTGCTGAAAATGTTGCACTCAAAGCAACATCAACACGTGATAACAGTGAAATGCAGCGCGATCAAACTTTGCAAGTAGTAACTGCTATTAACCAAATGGGGTCAACGATTCATGAGATCGCCTCTAATGCCGCAAGCGCAGCACAATCAGCAAGTAAGGCAGAGGTAAGTACGCAAGATGGCCGCCAAACTGTGATTGGATCTCGTGATGCGATTACCCAGCTTGAAGGTGATTTGGTTCAAGTGAGTCATGTGGTGGAACAACTTGCAGGAACGACACAAGACATTGGTTCAATCCTAGATGTTATCCGTGGTATTTCAGATCAAACTAACCTATTAGCATTGAATGCAGCCATTGAAGCTGCACGTGCTGGTGAGCATGGTCGTGGATTTGCTGTCGTTGCCGATGAAGTTCGTCAGCTAGCAAGTCGTACTTCAGAATCAACTGATGAAATTCAGAAAATGATTGATCAGCTGCAAACGGAAGCTCAAAACGCAGTAAACGCAATGGAAGCAAGTCATACCGTTACGGCTCGTGGAGTGTCATCGGCAGATAATGCCACTGAAGTATTAGCGGGTATTGCGTTAAGTATCACTGATATATCAGACATGAATACCCAAGTAGCAACGGCAACAGAAGAGCAATCAACAGTGGTGTACACTATTAACCAGAATATCGAAGAGATCAATGGTATTAATGAGTTAACGACAGCAACTGCTCAAGAGTTAGCGGATTCAAGTCAGCAGCTGAATGCACTTTCACAACGATTAGATCAATTAGTTGGTGCTTTTAAAGTATAAGCGCTCGCTTAGGTTTACCTTTTTATGCGATTTCTTGTAGAATAACGTCAATTGTTTTATATGAATTGAGAAAATAATCATGAGTGATTTTGAAAAAGAACTGCAAGATATGATTCAGCAAGAATCGGATAAACCTGAAGTGGCATTGCCTTCAATCGAAGAGCAAAAAGCGATTGTTGCAGAACTAAAGCGTCTTGAAGAAGCAGGAGAACTAACTCCTGAAGCGTTAGAAGCGCATTTTGGCAAGTTTAACGAAACACAAGCTCCGCTTCATTAATTAACAGAAGTACTCTGTTTTTATACAATACCTAATAAAATGCCAGCATTCGTGCTGGCATTTTTGTATTCGATGAAGGAAGATTAGATAAGCGTTGAGAGTAAACCAATCACGCCACCAAAGATGCCGCCCCAAACCACAAGCCAGCCAAGGTGCTTTTTAATCATATCTTGCACCATCTCTTTCACTAATTTTGGTGTCAGTTCATTTAATCTTTGATCAATGATCTCTTCAATCGTAATTTGGATGTCATCCATCATCGCTGGGCTTTCTAGTTCGTCTTTTAGTGCGTTCTTAAACTGCTCTTGTTGACTGATCTCTGTTATCGATACTTTCATCTTTTCAATAAAAGGTTCACGCATAGGTTGAATGGCTTCACTGCCGCCCATCATTGCTAACATGCCACCAAATTGAGAATTCATGATCACCTCAACTAAAGAATCAAACGCAGGAGATAGGTCAATTTTTTCAATCACAGGCTCAAGATTGATATTCGTCGCCGAGGCCATTTCTTTTGATAAAAACTTATCTACGTTAGTTTTAGTGAAAAATTGCTCCATCATTAAACGTTTAATACTGGCTTTAAATTCTTCGAATCGCGCAGGAATAACACCAGAGCCGTATAAACCTGGAACCCTCTCAAACAACATATGAATGGCAAGCCAGTTAGTAAGCGCACCAGAGAAGGCAAATAAGCCAATATAGTACAATGTATTTTGTTGCATGCAGTAACCAATAACTAACAAGAGTAGTGACATCAAGTTTGTTATCATGCTTTTATTTAACATATCAAGCCTGTGTAGTTAGAAGAGGAAAATTTTGTGAAGTTTATCAGCTACTAAAAGCTGACAACAAGTGAAAATGTGTTTTTGATCTGGATTGTTGAGTGTAAAATAGCACAAGACACAATAAGCACATGCACTAGAGGCTAAGTTATGAGTATTTGGAAGCGTCCGATGGATTTGGCTATATTAAACGCCACATCTCGTAATACATTAATGGAAGCATTAAATATCGAATATTGTCATTACGATGCAGATTCTATTACAGCATCGATGCCTGTAAATGCCGTGGTGCATCAACCGTTAGGAATGCTACATGGGGGGGCTTCTGTCGCGTTAGCTGAATCAGTTGCATCTATTGCTGCTAATTGGTGTGTCGATGACACAAAGTATTGTGTGGGGTTGGATATTAACGCCAATCATATTCGAGCAGTCCGAGAAGGTACTGTTTATGCCACAGCAAGACCGGTGCACTTAGGTGCAACCACGCAAGTTTGGCTAATTGAAATTAAAGATCAACGAGAACGCTTAGTTTGTACCAGCCGCTTTACGGTTGCTGTGATGAAAAAGAAAAAGTAGCGGCTGTTGTGGAGAAGAATAATGGAACAAAATGAAATTTTAAGTCATGCTCATGAGCTACCAAAGATCCCTAAAGTGATCCGTGAGATGATGGAACTTGTGAATGACCCAGAAGTAGAACTTCAAGAGTTAGCTCGTACTATTTCAATGGAACAAGTGGTTAGTGCTCGTGTTATTCGTTTGGCAAACTCTGCACATTTTTCTCGTGGTAAAAGTGTGTCATCAGTTGACCAAGCGGTTGTCCGCCTTGGGCTTGAGCCATTAAAAACGTTAATCATTGCCTCTTCTTTAGTTAGTGCCTTCCCATACGTAGAAGTCATCGATTTAGAAGCGTTCTGGCAAGAGACGTTTGAAGTAGCAATCCTGAGTAAAGCAATAGCACAAAGCTGTGATGTAAACCCTAATGCAGCCTTTACTGCGGGTATGTTACACAACATCGGCGATTTGATGATCTACACGGTAATGTCTGAGCAAGTTCCAACTATTTTTGAAAAAATGGAAGCGGGCAGTTCTAAAGTAGCAGCGCAACGCTCAACAATTGGTACAGATAGTGCCATTCTTGGTGCAAAGTTAGCGGAAAGCTGGAGCTTTTCTGAAGAATTGGTATTTGCGATTTCTGAACAGTATGAACCAAAAGTCGATAATATTTATTCACCATTAGCTGCAACGGTGCGTTTAGCTAATGCGATTAATCGTAATTGGGATGATTTACCAACATTAGATGCAAAATCGGTGTGGTTATCTGAACAGATTGAAATAGATATTTTATCTGTTAATACAGCTATTATTGAAAATATTGATAATGTGAAAGGATCTGGTATTGAAATGGCTCGGTTGGTAATGTAAACATGCAAAAAGACTGGATGTTATCGGCGTTGATTGGTGCTTTTTTTGCCATTATTTCATATTTAGCCCCTGATTTTATTATCAGTAAAGTGTTGGTTATTATCGCAGTTATTTTTTTGGCGAAAGCAGTAAAAGCTATTTTTTACTCACTAAAACATCGCCAATATGAGATGTAGATTTTAAAAATGTATTTAATCAAAATCGAGTGGGCTTTTAGTTCCTGAAAAATGTAAACCAATAACATGTGTATAAATTTGGGTCGTTTTGATATCAGAATGACCCAATAATTCTTGTATTGTTCTTAAATCTCCTCCGCGCTCTAAAATTCTTGTAGCAAAGCTGTGTCTAAATGTGTGACAACTGGCTTTTTTGTCTATTTCTACTGCTCTAATTGCGATTGTTACTTGCTTTTGTACGCTTCTATCTAATATATGGTGACGTCGTCGCTTACCCGAACGAGGATCTTTGCTGATTTGTTTAGATGGAAATACATATTGCCACCCATAACTTTTAGCTCGTTGAGGGTACTTTTCGGCGATAGCAAAAGGAAGGTAGACTTCATCATCTCCATTTATAGCATCCATTTGGTGTTGCTGTTTTACAAAGGCTAATTGTGTTTTAAGCTCTTTAATAATGCTTTCTGGTAGCACAGTGGTTCTGTCTTTATTCCCTTTCCCGCTTCGTACTGTGAGTGTTTTATGTATTAAGTCAATGTCATCAACCCTTAATCGTAGGGCTTCATTAATTCGTAAACCACTGCCATACATAAGTTGTGCAATAAGCTTTGTTGGATGTTTAAGCTCATTTATAACAGCCATTGCTTCACTATGAGTGAAAACGGTAGGTAGTTTGGTTGCCTTTTTGGAGCGCTTGAAATCCAAGTTATCGACTGATTGCTGTAAAAACTCACGACATAGGAAGACTAGGGCGTTAAGAGCCGTTTTTTGAGTGTTGGGTGAAACGTTTTGTTTTACAACAAGGTGTTCAAGATATTCTGGTATATCAAAGACATTAATGTCTTCTTTTGAGGTGTAATTATTATGCCTAATAAAACAGCTTATCCAATAGATGTATTGTTTTTCAGTATTGTAGGCCATTGATCGTGTACGAATGAATATTCGTATTTGGTCGGTAAATCGTTGTGAATCGGGTTTGAGATCTAGTGGGATATCCATGATTGTAACTTTATTGGTTAATTGATGATGATTGAATTGTAGTCACTGGAATTTGACCTGCAATGTGGGTTCGCATATTTGTAAGGTACATAGAGTTTTGTTGGAATTGTTATTTTAATCAATTACATGGAGTAAGATTGAAAAGTGGGATATACGAATCATTATCGTATATTGTTTTTGACTTTTATGGTGTTTTGGCTGTTAGGTCGTTGGTTTTAAAGTAGAATATAGTGTTATTGTAGTGGTGGAATATATTCGGTAGAGATTACGAATGTGATGGGTATAATTAAATGTTGTGCGTACTGAGTCCGAAATTTTTTGCACGGTTCATCAAAAGGATCGAGGCTTTCGTAGTTTCGGCTTAGTAAGTGTGAATTTCTTCTTTGTTGCCTTTTGGTTTCCGTATTATCAGGTTCGGCAAATTAGCCCTTATTTCCCTAAGTTCAGGCGTTTCAGAAGCTATTTTATGCTTCAATTGTTCTTTGGTTATGCCTCATTTTAGTTTGCATCAGTGTTTTCTTCTCAGTATTTTCAATCCCAGTTGTGGAAAGGATATTTGGTTTATCAGTTCCAAATCTGTTGAAACCAAGCCGTTCAAATGGCGTAAGAAATTTATCTGTTTTCCATTTACTTTATCTCGCAATTTAAGAACATTTTGTTCGCTTAATTACTACCGGTAAATTAAAATTAGGGCTTAGAAAATCTTGGCAGGGCAGTTCTTTACCAAGCTGGCCAAGCCGAAAGTAAGCACGCACAACAATCGCATCAACACGATGCTTATTACATTCGGCGTTTTTGGTTTGAAGTGTAATTGGTTTGGTAAAGTTGGTCGTTAGCACGTGTTATGCAAGCGTTATATGCAAGGGGGGATGCGGTATTAATTACAATGACTTTAAAAATAAGCTAGAAAGATTAGGGTTCAATTATTTTTATTTGAATTCAGTATCAAATAGGAATTTCAGGATTAATTATAACGATCAATTAACGACTGAATTCAACTCGATCCACGATGCTGGATGTAAATACAATTATATTGGTGAAAGTGAATATCAAGTATCTATTGATTTACCTATCAATATACTTGATGCTAAAAGCTTAGCTGATGACAAAGATCTACTCATAACTTGTATTGAAATCTTTGATTGGGGTGATGTTCAAAAATCAAATATATTATCTGCTTTAAAGCTTCATCGGAAAGGTGACTTAAGATGTTACTTGAATAAAGCTAAAAAGTGGTTTGAAGATGATAATAATCTTAGTGAACCGAACTTTAAAGTAATTTGGTCAAGTGGGTGGACTAAAGTTTATTCTTTTATGTTTCAGTACACTACGATCTATGATTCAAGAGTTGCAGCATTTATTAATCAAGTATTGTTAGATTTCTGTAATACCATAACCGACAAAGAGAAGCTAGAGTTACAAATTATCAGTAAAGGATTATTAACGTTTGGTGGCAATGTAAAAAATAGCGATGGAAAAATTCGTATAAGAGTTATGGAAAAGCCTGCAGTTGACTTACTTCAACTTTATAAAAGCCCAAATGAAAAGAGGAAAATGTTAGCGAATAAGAAAGCGTCTTGGTTTATTCGTTATATGGCCGAGCTTGATACAGTTGATTTTAATCAAAAAGAGTTTAGAAATTTAGATAAGGCTGCATTCATGCTTGGGTTCGATCTTAGTCAATGGTGATTTGCATATAACAAATGCATCAACACGATTTACTACACTCGGCGTTGTCAGTTTGCCTTTAGTTTCAGTGATTAAGGCGTTAAAATTCAGTTAGGTCTGTATCGTAGTAAACGTGTTATGCAGGCGTTAGGCGATCTAGTTTGGAGGCAAAATGAAAGTAAAGCTATATAAATATACTCCACATATAAAAAGTTTCCTTGAGAATCCTATGCTCAGGTGTACTCCGGCACATGATTTAAATGATCCATTTGAATTGCAACCAAATTTAATAACTTTAGATGAATTTTCAAAAGTGTATACGGGATCATATTTATTTAATGATGTAGCTCGATTCTTTGATCTTAGAACATCAGATAGTGGGGTAATATCTCTATCTGAAACAAAATCTAATTTATTGATGTGGTCTCATTATGCAGATGAACACAAAGGAGCAGTAATAGAATTTACATTTGACGTTGAATTTAACACGGAACAAAAAATGTTACAACGTGGCTTCCTTGAGTCTATATATGATAATAAATATTTATTTGACCGCGTAAAATATCGTCTTGAAAGAGAACCTGATAATGAAGTGTTTAATACTCCAGGTTATGAGTTATTTTTAGATTTAAAAGCTCATTTGTCTTTTACTAAAGCAGAGGCTTGGAGTTATGAAAAAGAGTATCGGTTTCTTTGTGAGTTAAATAGCGCAGACATTATTTGTATAGCAGATAGTGAAGAAACAAGATTAACTTTAAGTGGTTTTGGTTTTTCATTTGAAAAAGCTAGTTTTAATCCAAGGTTACTTAAATTAACGAATTACCATGAACACTCAAATGATTTTAAAAAAGATCTAGAACGTAGCTTTAAAAGGCAAGAATTGATGTCAACGCTAAAAAAAGAAATGAAATCAATATTCCATTTTTATAAAGTTAAGCCAGATAGCATTACAGGTATTTACTTAGGATGTAAATCTCAAATAGATATAAAAAGCTTATTATCAAATGGGCAAGTAATGGATAAGTATAAGAACTTAAGAGGGAATGTTAATATGTCTAAATTATGTCAGCAGCGCTATGAAATGGTGTTCGAAAAAATCGCCTAACAAATGCATCAACACGATTTGCTACACTCGGCGTTGTCAGTTTGCCTTTAGTTTCAGTGATTAAGGCGTTAAATTCAGCTAGGTTTGTATCGTAGCAAACGTGTTATGCAGGCGTTATGTGATTGGAGTAAGTAAATGAATTCACGGTTGTTTCTACAATGGCTTGAGTATGCAATAGATCGAGTTGGTAATGGTTACTTTGGTTATGCAGAAAGGGTATATTGCTATGAGCTTTATCATTTTGTACGCGTAGCGATGTATGCTTATGAAAGGCAATATGGTCAAATTGAGAATGTGTTTTTGCATTCTGAATTAGTAAAATCAATCGTACCGGATGAAGAGGCTCAAGTACTGGAAATTTTGCCACTTCAAAGTAGGCGAATGCCAGATTTTCTTTTCCATTCTCCAGGGAATGCAGATCATCAGTTGGTTGCTATTGAAGTTAAAGTGACTTCACCATTATCTCTTGATGAACTGGTAAGTGATCTGCAAAAACTTTCGGAACTCAGAGTTAATTATCGCTATGAAATGGTGATATTTCATTGTGTAAACAGCTCCATTGATAGGATTTTCACCTTAATTGAAAGAGCCTTAAATCGAGGTATTGAGTTGGATCCCCAAATTCTAGTCATATGTAAACCAGCATATGGGGAAGCAATTCAAAAGATGACAGTCAGTGCGATAATTGAAGAAATCACATAACAAAGCAATCAACACGATGCTAATTACACTCGGCATTCGTGGTTTGAAGTATAATTGGTTTGGTAATTAAGTCGTTCGCACGTGTTATTGCGGCGTTATACCGCAAATCTCTGAATGGAAGCTGAATCGCATTCTTTTATAATTTGTTTCTTTATACTTATTGTCGTAATGTCATAAAAAATAATTAGTTAGGAGGCAGTAGGTGAAAATAATATTTGTCGATGCTGAAAATGTTGGCTTGAAAGAACTCGAAAAAATTAAAGCTTCAATTGTTGATAAAGTACTTGTATTTTCAAGGATTGAGTCAATTAAGCAAACCTGTGAGAAATTATTATATTTATGCCTGTCTGACTATCCAGAAGGGGCAAATCAGGCTGATTTTCATATTATCGCGTATCTATCGAGGACGTTAGTCTCACTTAGTCGAAAAGAGCTTAATTTAATCACGTTCGAACTTTTTAGTAATGATGAGAATCTGATTTCAGCATTTAAGTTTCAATGTGATTTATTAGGTGGTAACTGTGAAGCTATTCGGACTAAGCCTGATGTCGTAGTGTCTATTGTTTCTAAATCAGCAGAAGATAAAATCTATAATAGTCTGAAGCAACCAACTGAATTAGCTCCGTTACAAGACAAATTGAAGTTACCTAGATCTGAGTTTACCAAGGCGATTAATAGTTTAGTTAAAGATATTAAAATTGAACGTTCAGTCGAAAGTAAGAAAAAATGGGTACAGGTTAGGTAGCGGTATAACAAATGCATCAACACGATTTGCTACATTCGGCGTTGTCGGTTTGCCTTTAGTTTCAGTGATTAAGGCAGTAAAATTCAGCTAAGTCTGTATCGTAGCAAACGTGTTATGCAGGCGTTATGTAATTTTAGGCATATCACCCTTAAAATGAATTTAAATTTCCTAAAGTAGCTTTTACCTGGTGATGCACCATTTATTAGTTGTGAGGGTTAACTGTTAGTTTGATATTTATGATATGGTAGATGTTAATTTGAATATTCAGTGAGTGACGTTATGAGTAAGATTAGTGATTTTTTTGATTTAGCTGCTGAAACTTTAGCGACCTTTGATAAGTCTATAGATGATGCGAAAGAGAGGCAAAAGTGTGAGCATGAAGCCGAAATCCTAAAGATTTTGAAAAATTATAATGACAAAAATAAGACAAACTTTTCTTCTTTGGATGAATTGGAGTCACATCTAGACTCCTCTCTAATAGCCCTGAAAGATAAATTCATTAAACTGGGTTTAAATTAGTAACTAAGTTTTATTATCAGCTTGGGTTGTGTTTTCCAATTTGCACTGCCATCGCATAAATTACATAACAAATGCATCAACACGATTTGCTACATTCGGCATTCTAGGTTTCTTTGAGTTTACTGTATTAAGTGGTAAATTTGAGCTTAATCTGCATGGTCGCAAACGTGTTATGCAGGCGTTACACGAACTCTAAGATCGCAGTTTTTTGGCTCAGTTCAGCGATTGAGCCGTTAGTTTTTTAGGCGTGAAAGTAGGGTGGTTTTACTTTTTTTTTGTTGCCTTTTGGTTTTCATTTCGTCAAGTTCGGCATTGAACTATTATTGTCCTAAATTCAGGCGTTTCAGCGGCTAATTTACGCTTCAATTGTTCTTTGGTTATGCCTCATTTTATTCTGTATCAGTGTTTTCCTCTTAGCATTTTCAACCCCAATTGTGGTTAGGATATTTGGTTTATCAGTTCCAAGCTGGCTGAAACTCAGTCGTACAAATGGCGTAAGAAAAAGGGATTGTTTCGTTTCACAGTTATTGCCGTTGAAATGATATTTTGCTCGCTTAATTGAGCCAGTCTAATTAAACTCAGTTTACAGTAAATCTCGGTAAATCAATTCTTTACCAAGTTAATGGAAGCGTTGACAAAGATCGTGTAACAAATGCATCAACACGATTTGCTACACTCGGCGTTGTCAGTTTGCCTTTAGTTTTAGTGATTAAGGCAGTAAAATTCAGTTTAGTCTGTATCGTAGCAAACGTGTTATGCAGGCGTTATGTGTTTTTTTGAGATTATTGCAATAACCAGTATTCAGCCTTAAAGTAGGTTATCCATCTTCAGAGGTAAGTCTTATGATAAGTTGCAATGAATATGATTATATTGAAATCGTCTGCTTATACCGATATCCAGTTAGGTTAACGATGAAAGTGGGCGAGTCTATCAAAGGCGTTGCTCTTGATACATCACGTAATGAAAGTAAGAATGAATGTATCAAACTCAATGCTAATGAAACTGAAATTCTAGTTGAATTGGATGGTATCTCTAAACTGGAAGTTTTAATTGATAATCCACATTTTTCTGAGGTTATCTTTAAATAATCTCTAGATATTCATAATATTTCTGTGAGTTGGTTTATTTGAGTCATCTATTTTTTAGTATTACTGCGATCCCTTTGAGAGGGAATTATTTGGCTTATAAGAACACACATAACAATCGCATCAACACGATTTGCTACATTCGGCATTCTAGGTTTCTTTGAGTTTACCGTATTAGGTGGTAAATTTAGGCTTAATCTGCATGGTAGCAAACGTGTTATGCAGGCGTTATGTTCTTCTTTTTTAAAGTAAAATCGCGGCGTACTTCAAAAAAATTCATTTATTAAATCATAGTAATACAGTATTTGTAGCCAATCATTATTAATTCGAATATAAATTAAACCGTAATTGTTCAGTTGGTTACGGCTAAGCTCTTGAGCTTATTATACTTTTAATTATATATGGAAATTGTAAAATGAAAGATATCTTCTTTTTTGATTCAATGCTTACACCAAAGATAATAACTGTCGTTTATTGGTTATTATTAGCGTCAGCGGTTGTTTCAGGTTTAGCTACAATGTTTGCTGGTTACGAGAAAAATTTTCTTGGTGGTTTAGGCATCATCCTTGGTGGTGCAATAGGTGCAAGAATTTGGTGTGAGCTATTAATAGTATTATTCAAAATTCACGAAAATCTTCAAAAGATTGCGAATAAATCAGATGTTGAAAAAGATTAATCTGTCCAGTTTGAAACGAACATAACAATTGCATCAACACGATTTACTACACTCGGCATCTCAGGTTGTCGGGTGTTTCTCGTTTTAGGTCGTCAATATTAAGTATAATTGTATAGTAGTAAACGTGTTATGCAGGCGTTATACCCTCAGGAGGAAATTATGGCAACAACGGAAGTTATTGAATTAGCACTTAAAGATATCTTTTCTGGTATTGAGTCCTTAAAAAAGGCGCAACCTAAAAAAGAATTTACTATTGATGGGCGTTTGGTCGGGGATATTGGTGAAACCATTGTAGAAAGAGATTATTCATTGTCGTTATACGATGGTATGGCAAAAGATTATGATGGTGAAACTGATTGTGGTCGAAGGGTGCAAATTAAAGCTACTTTTAAAGATTCGTTAACGTTTAAGAAAGTATCTGATTATTATATTGGTATAAAAATTTTTGAAAATGGAACGTATGAAGAAATTTTTAATGGCCCAGGTTCATATATCGAAGCCGAATACTCCCACAGGAAAGGCTTTGGTGAAAAATTATTATCTTTCCCAATTAAACGACTTAGAGAGTTGTCGCTAGACGTTCCTATGAATGAGAAAATTCAACAACGGGTATAACAAATGCATCAACACGATTTGCTACACTCGGCGTTGTCAGTTTGCCTTTAGTTTCAGTGATTAAGGCGTTAAAATTCGGCTAGGTCTGTATCGTAGCAAACGTGTTATGCAGGCGTTATACCCTAAAAGGTCAATTAAGGAAGAATATCTATGCTAAATCTGTTGAAAGTGGTTGTTATTACTAACCTATTAGCTGTTTTAATCGTATTCATTCTTTCCAAATATGTCCCCTTTTTCAACTCAACAAGTTTGATGGATTTTCTATTCTTTATCGTGATTATTATCTGGGGAATAGCTAAATTAACTTGGGATGGAAATAGCCAAAGTTGTAATTGGGCGCAAGACCCAGCTTCAAATAAAACAATGAAAATGGTTTCTAATCATGATTTTGAGTCTGATTTTCATGAACAAAAAAGACTGAATTATCAGTTTGGTTTGGTTATGTTTATCTCAGGAATCCCAGCATTCTTAGGTAGTATTTTATTATTGGTTACTTCCTAGTTTTGAGGGCGATTTTAGTACGGGTATAACAAAGCAATCAACACGATGCTAATTACACTCGGCATTCGCGGTTTAGAGTATAATTGGTTTGGTAAGTAAGTCGTTCGCACGTGTTATTGCGGCGTTACACGAACTAAAGATAGCAGTTTTTTGGTTCAGTTCAGCGATTGAGCCGTTAGTTTTTTAGGCGAGAAAGTAGGGTGGATTTCCTTTTTCTTTGTTGCCTTTTAGTTTTCATTTCATCAGGTTCGGCAATTAAACATTATTGTCAAAAGTTCATGGGTTTCAGAAACTAATTCACGCTTCAATTGTTCGTGGTTTTGCCTCATTTTATCCTGCATCAGTGTTTTCTTCTCAGCATTATCAATCCTAATTGTTGTTGGGATATTTGGTTTATCCGTTCCAAACTGGCTGAAACCAAATCGTACAAATGGTGTAAGAAAAAGGGATTGTTTCGTTTCACAGTTATTGCCGTTGAAATGATATTTTGCTCGCTTAATTGAGTCAGTCTAATTAAACTCAGTTTACAGTAAATCTTGGTAAATCAATTCTTTACCAATTAAAGCGAAGCGTTGACAAAGATCGTGTAACAAATGCATCAACACGATTTGCTACACTCGGCGTTATCGGTTTGCCTTTAGTTTCAGTGATTAAGGCAGTAAAATTCAGCTAAGTCTGTATCGTAGCAAACGTGTTATGCAGGCGTTATGCCTACGAATAAAAAAGGAAGTTAATGTTTAGAATTGATACGGATAATCTTATTTTACGCGATATGATGCCTGAAGATGAAGCGCACTTTGTTGCTATGTCTCAAGATACCAAATACCAACGTTTTTATAATGAGTCAGATTGTGAACCCGATAAATATAAAGAACTAACAAAATTATTTATTGAACAATCAGTTGAAAGTCCACGACATTCGTTTCAATTAGCGATTGAGGACAAAAAGAGTGGAGAGTTTATTGGTACGGTTTGTTTACGCTTAGAATCTGATTTTCAGGCATCAATTGGTTGTGGTTTGTTGAGAAAGTGCCAAGGTTCAGGTTTAATGCAAGAAGCTGCAATTGCATTAGCTGATTTTGGTTTTCGTGAATTAAACGTTCACCGACTGTACGCAGAAACAATTAGTAAAAATGTAGCGGCAATTAAATTATGTGAATCACTAGGTATGCAGAAAGAAGCTCATTTTCGTGAGCATCGATTCTTTAAAAACCAATGGTGGGACACGGTAGTTTTTTCAGTATTGCACGCGGAGTGGGTAAAGGCATAACAAATGCATCAACACGATTTACTACACTCGGCGTCTCAGGTTGTCGGGTGTTTCTCGTTTTAAGGCGTCAATATTAAGTATAATTGCATAGTAGTAAACGTGTTATGCAGGCGTTGTGCGTACTGAGTCCGAAATTTTTTGCACGGTTCATCAATAGGATCGCGGCTTTCGTAGTTTCGGCTTAGTAAGTGTTCCTTTCTTCTTTGTTTCCTTTTGGTTTCCGTTATTATCAGGTTCGGCAAATTAACCCTTATTTTCCTAAGTTCAGGCGTTTCAGAAGCTAATTTACGCTTCAATTGTTCTTTGGTTATGCCTCATTTTAGTCAGCATCAGTGTTTTCCTCGCAGGATTTCCAATCCCAATTGTGGCGAGTATATTTAGTTTATCCGTTCCAAACTCGCTGAAACCAAGTCGTTCAAATGGTGTAAAAAGTGTATTGGTTTTCCATTTACTTCATCTCGCAATTTAAGGATATTTTGTTCGCTTAATTACTATCGCTAAATTAGAATCAGGACTTAGAAAATCTTGGCAGGGCAGTTCTTTACCAAGCTAGCCAAGCCGAAAGTAAGCACGCACAACAATCGCATCAACACGATTTATTACATTCGGCGTTCTGGATTTGCCTTTAGTTTTGTGATTATGGCAGTTAAATTCAGGTTGGTTTGCATGGTAATAAACGTGTTATGCCAGCGTTATACGAACTCTGAGAATGCAGTTTTTTGGTTCAGTTTAGCGATTGAACCATTAGCTTTTTAGGAGGGAAAGTAGGGTGGTTTTCCTTTTTCTTTGCTGCCTTTTGGTGTTCGTTTTATCAGGTTCGGCATTGAACTATTATTGCCCCAAATTCAGGCGTTTCAGAAACTAATCCACGCTTCAATTGTTCTTTGGTTATGCCTCATTTTGGCCTGCATCAGTGTTTTTCTCTCAGCATTTTCAATCCCAATTGTGGTTAGGATATTTGGTTTATCAGTTCCAAACTGGCTGAAACCAAATCGTTCAAATGGTGTAAGAAAAAGGGATTGTTTCGTTTCACAGTTATTGCTGTTGAAGTGATATTTTGCTCGCTTAATTGAGCCAGTCTAATTAAACTCAGTTTACAGCAAGTCTTGGTAAATCAGTTCTTTACCAAGTTAATTGGAGCGAAAGCAAGGCTCGTATAACAAAGCAATCAACACGATGCTATTACACTCGGCATTCGCGGTTTAGAGTATAATTGGTTTGGTAAGTCGGTCGTTCGCACGTGTTATTGCGGCGTTAAACGAACTCTGAGAATGCAGTTTTTTGGTTCACTTCAGCGATTGAACCATTAGCTTTTTAGGTGTGATAGTAGGGTGGTTTTCCTTTTTCTTTGTTGCCTTTTGGTTTCCATTTTATCAGGTTCGGCATTGAACTATTATTGCCCTAAATTCAGGCGTTTCAGAAACTAATCCACACTTCAATTGTTCTTTGGTTATGCCTCATTTTAACACTGCATCAGTGTTTTCCTCTTAGCATTTTCTATCCCAATTGTGGTTAGGATATTTGGTTTATCAGTTCCAAACTTGTTGAAACCAATTCGTACAAATGGCGTAAGAAAAAAGGATTGTTTCGTTTCACAGTTATTGTCGTTGATTGGATATTTTGCTCGCTTAATTGAGCCAGTCTAATTAAACTCAATTTACAGCAAATCTTGGTAAATCAGTTCTTTACCAAGTTAATTGGAGCGAAAGCAAGGCTCGTATAACAAAGCAATCAACACGATGCTATTTACATTCGGCATTCGCGGTTTGGAGTGTAATTGGTTTTGTAAGTCGGTCTTTCGCACGTGTTATTGCGGCGTTAGCTGCTAAAAGGGAGTGGTAAAAATGATTGTAAGGTTAATATTCATATTAGGTTCGATTTTAACTTTTTCTACTTTTGCGGAGGAAGAATTCCAATCTTCGATATGTAAACAGGGGAAGTTACTAGAAACACCGATTACATTTTTTGTATCAAAATCGGTAAGAGATAATTATTCTCCATTTGTTATTGAGGGTTATATTAAGAGTTGGTTAAATTTTTCAAATAAAACTTTAATTAATTCATGCATTCCGATGATAAGGAAGAGTGTGGGTATCATTTATGTAGATGAGCTACTTGGTCGGGAAGTAGAATCTACGGTTTTAGCCCATAATCTACTGGAATACTATTATCCAAAGTTAGTTGAACAAGCATCAAAAGAGTCAACAAGATACTATGGTGTAATTTATGATGATAAATTTTCTGAATTTTCATTTGATTTCACTGGCTCAACTCATGCTTCAGTTAACTCTCAGTTTTTTATTATTAATATTCGAAGTGCTGAATATGTTTTAGAACATGAATTAGGTCATTTGATTGGAGCTAATCATGATGTTGAAACATTATCATATCAAACAGAAGGGAGACCGTTTGATTTAAATATGTGGGAGCCTTTATCGTTTCATCAAACAGTTAAAAAGTATTCGTATGGGTACATTTGCGGTGGGAAAGGAACGGTCATGGCTTATGCAGATGATATTCATCCATTTTATTCTTCACCTGAGATCACATACTCTGGGATAGTATGTGGCCATAAAGATTATGCAGACAATGCAAAAGTACTTAGAGATTATGCTTTGAGTAAATTAAGTGAAGATTGAATACGCAGCTAACAAATGCATCAACACGATTTGCTACATTCGGCATTCTAGGTTTCTTTTAGTTTACCGTGTTAAGTGGTAAATTTGGCTTAATCTGCATGATAGCAAACGTGTTATGCAGGCGTTACACGAACTAAAGATTGCAGTTTTTTGGCTCAGTTCGGCGATAGAACCATTCGATTTCTAGATGTGAAAGTAGGGTGGTTTCTCTTCTTCTTTGTTGCCTTTTAGTTTTCATTTCATCAGGTTCGGCAATTGACCATTATTGTCAAAAGTTCATGGATTTCAGAAGCTACTTCACGCTTCAATTGTTCATGGTTTTGCCTCATTTTATTCTGCATCAGTGCTTTGCTCTCAGTATTTTCAATCCCAATTGTGGCGAGGATATTTGGTTTATCAGCTTAAAACTTGCTGAAACCAGATCGTACAAATGGCGTAAGAAAAAGGGATTGTTTCGTTTCACAGTTATTGCCGTTGAAATGATATTTTGCTCGCTAAATTGAGCCAGTCTAATTAAACTTAGTTTACAGTAAATCTTGGTAAATCAGTTCTTTACCAATTAAAGCGAAGCGTTGACAAAGATCGTGTAACAAATGCATCAACACGATTTGCTACATTCGGCGTTGTCGGTTTGCCTTTAGTTTCAGTGATTAAGGCAGTAAAATTCAGTTTAGTCTGTATCGTAGCAAACGTGTTATGCAGGCGTTACACGAACTCTAAGATCGCAGTTTTTTGGCTCAGTTCAGCGATTGAGCCATTAGTTTTTTAGGTGTGAAAGTAGGGTGGGTTTCCTTTTTCTTTGTTGCCTTTTAGCTTTCATTTCATCAGGTTCGGCAATTGACCATTATTGCCAAAAGTTCATGGATTTCAGAAACTAATTCACGCTTCAATTGTTCATGGTTTTGCCTCATTTTATCCTGAATCAGTGTTTTCCTCGTAGTATTCTCAATCCCAATTGTGGTGAGGATATTTGGTTTATTAGCTCAAAACAGGCTGAAACCAAATCGTACAAATGGTGTAAGAAAAAGGGATTGTTTCATCTCGCAGTTTTTGTCGTTGATGTGATATTTTGCTCGCTAAATTGAGCCAGTCTAATTAAACTCAGTTTACAGTAAATCTTGGTAAATCAATTCTTTACCAAGTTAATGGAAGTGTTGACAAAGATCGTGTAACAAATGCATCAACACGATTTGCTACATTCGGCGTTGTCAGTTTGCCTTTAGTTTCAGTGGTTAAGGTAGTAAAATTCAACTAAGTCTGTATCGTAGCAAACGTGTTATGCAGGCGTTATGTTTTCAATTAAGATCCGTTGTTTTCACCTTGTTACCCACGACGGTTTTCAACCTTGTTCTTTTCTGCAAATCCACAAGGTAATATTAGGTCCATTCATTAACGCCAAGTCAAATGTTGCGAACACTGCTAGAGGCACTTATTGTGAACATCACTGGTAAAATTTATCAAAACTATTGGCAAGATAATGGAATTAGGCATAATTCCTTATGTGTTCAGTAATGCTGGGAATATCTCAACATACTCTTTATGGCTTTCGCCAACAATTGGGGTTAATAAGTAGATGATTAGATTTAAAATATGGTTACTTCTTTTTCTATCTCTTTCGATTGACGCTTCCGAGATGGATGGGTGTGGGGACTTATACAATAGCTTTGTCGATAAAAAAAAGCAGGTTGTAAATTTTAACGAACTGGGAGAGATGCGGGATAATTGGATAAAAAAACATCTCGACATCCATTTTGATTACGAAGATGGTTCGAATGCTTTTGCAAGGACTCGAGTAGTCAAGTTTGCTATTATCGACAGGTTGAAGTCAGAACCATCTTTATACTTAGATGCTTTCTTTATGCCAACAGCTATATATGAACTATCTAGATATTGGAGTTTCAATGGGGTAGATGCTGATACTGGTGAGGTGTTTATCAATATGAAGAAAGAGAGCGTGAGTTTTCTTTTTCAAGATATCGAAGAATACGGTATGTCTACAGCTATTTATGTACTAATATCTGGGAATCGTTCGTTGATCGAAGCAATGTATCAGCCCTTAGGTAATACGCTCTTTTCTCTAGAAGAGCTTTTACCATTGTACCCAGAGTTAACAGGAAGTGATTTAAAGAAATTTTATTCCTGTCGAATTTAATCTTAAGGGTGGTCGTTGAGTTGCTCTTAGCAGGTATAATAATGGCATTACTGTTACTTGCCAAGAGGTGTCGGTTTTTA
This sequence comes from Aliivibrio finisterrensis, assembly GCF_008933155.1. Taxonomy (GTDB): domain Bacteria; phylum Pseudomonadota; class Gammaproteobacteria; order Enterobacterales; family Vibrionaceae; genus Aliivibrio; species Aliivibrio finisterrensis. The sequence goes on from NZ_WBVP01000025.1 coordinate 35,107, forward strand.
AGTAACGAGACTGTAATTAGTTTAGGAAATCATCATTAGTATTTTTGTTCTTTGCCAAGTAAACCAAGAATGTTGTCTAAAACATAACAAATGCATCAACACGATTTGCTACATTCGGCGTTGTCAGTTTGCCTTTAGTTTCAGTGATTAAGGCGTTAAAATTCAGCTAAGTCTGTATCGTAGCAAACGTGTTATGCAGGCGTTATGTTTAATGGAAAATATCATGTTATCAATAGAGTTTTGGAAGTTTGCTGCTCCCTTATTTGGGGCTGTAATCGCGTGGTTTGTAAATGAATGGCGAAAGCGTGTTTGGGAACAATATCAGCGGAAAGAAGAGTCTTACAAAGAGTTATTAAGATGCCTACAAGGTTTTTATTCGGGTGCAGATCCAGAAGAGGCTCGAAAACTAAAGTCACAATTTATCAGAGAGGTTAACCAATGTTGGCTTTATTGTCCTGACGACGTTATTAAAAAGGCGTATGCGTTTTTAGATACTGTGAAAGATGGCCAAATGCCTCGCAGCGATGTGGAAAAAGAGGAAGCTGTTGGCTTGTTTGTTGCTGCTATTCGCAAAGATCTTCTTTCTCGTAAAGTTGTTAGCAATACGCTGTTGAGAAAAGAAGACTTTAAGCATTTCAAGTCAAATTAAACATAACAAATGCATCAACACGATTTGCTACATTCGGCATTCTAGGTTTTCTTTGGGTTTACCGTATTAAGTGGTAAATTTAGTTAAGTCTGTATCGTAGCAAACGTGTTATGCAGGCGTTATACGAACTCGGAGAATGCATTTTTTGGTTCAGTTCAGCGATTGAACCATTAGTTTTTTAGGTGTGAAAGTAGGGTGGTTTTCCTTTTTTTTGTTGCCTTTTGGTGTTCGTTTCATCAGGTTCGGCATTGAACTATTATTGCCCTAAATTCAGGCGTTTCAGCGGCTAGTTTACGCTTCAATTGTTCTTTGGTTATGCCTCATTTTAGCCTGCATCAGTGTTTTTCCCTCAACATTTTCAATCCCAATTGTGGTTAGGATATTTGGTTTATCAGTTCCAAACTGGCTGAAACCAAATCGTACAAATGGTGTAAGAAAAAGGGATTGCTTCGTTTCACAGTTATTGCTGTTGATTGGATATTTTGCTCGCTTAATTGAGCCAGCCTAATTAAACTCAATTTACAGCAAATCTTGGTAAATCAGTTCTTTACCAAGTTAATTGGAGCGAAAGCAAGGCTCGTATAACAAAGCAATCAACACGATGCTATTTACATTCGGCATTCGCGGTTTGGAGTATAATTGGTTTTGTAAGTCGGTCTTTCGCACGTGTTATTGCGGCGTTGTGCGTACTGAGTCCGAAATTTTTTGCACGGTTCATCAAAAGGATCGCGGCTTTCGTAGTTTCGGCTTAGTAAGCGAATTTCTTCTTTGTTGCCTTTTGGTTTTCGTATCATCAAGTTCGGCAAATTAGCCATTATTTCCATAAGTTCAGGCGTTTCAGCGGCTATTTTACGCTTCAATTGTTCTTTGGTTATGCCTCATTTTAGTTTGTATCAGTGTTTTGTTCGCAGCATTTTCAATCCCAATTGTGGTTAGGATATTTGGTTTATCAGTTCCAAACTAGCTGAAACCAAGCCGTTCAAATGGTGTAAAAAATGTATCTGTTTTCCATTTACTTCATCTTGAAATTTAAGAACATTTTGTTCGCTTAATTGCTATCGGTAAATTAGAATCAGAGCTTAGAAAATCTTGGCAGGGCAGTTCTTTACCAAGCTAGCCAAGCCGAAAGTAAGCACGCACAACAATCGCATCAACACGATTTATTACACTCGGCGTTCTTGGTTTGCCTTGGGTTTTGTGATTAAGGCGGTTAATTCAGGTTGGTTTGCATAGTAATAAACGTGTTATGCCAGCGTTGTGCGTACTGAGTCCGAAATTTTTTGCACGGTTCATCAAAAGGATCGCGGCTTTCGTAGTTTCGGCTTAGTAAGCGTTCCTTTCTTCTTTGTTGCCTTTTAGTTTTCGTATTATCAGGTTCGGCAAATTAGCCCTTATTTCCCTAAGTTCAGGCGTTTTAGAGGCATTTTTATGCTTCAATTGTTCTTTGCTTATGCCTCATTTGAATTTGCATCAGTGTTTTACTCTCAGCATTTTTAATCCCAATTGTGGCTAATATATTTGGTTTTTCAGTTCCAAACTTGTTGAAACCAAACAGTACAAATGGCGTAAAAAATGTATCTGTTTTCCATTCACTTTATCTCGCAATTTAAGAACATTTTGTTCGCTTAATTGGCATTGGTAAATTAAAATTAGGACTTAGAAAATATTGGCAGGGCAGTTCTTTACCAAGTTGGCCAAGCCGAAAGTAAGCACGCACAACAATCGCATCAACACGATTTATTACATTCGGCGTTCTGGGTTTGTCTTAGGTTTTGTGATTAAGGCGGTTAATTCAGGTTGGTTTGTATGGTAATAAACGTGTTATGCCAGCGTTATGCGCTAAGTCTGTAATATTAAATACGGTTCTTATTTTTAGGAGGTTCTATGAATCAAAAGCAATTTAATCGTTGGGCTAAAATTAAGGAAAAAGGCCAGCTTAGATATGTTGTTGTGCAAAGCTTAATTATGTCGTTAGCAATATTTATTGGACGAGTAATTGGTTTTTTCATTATGGATGACAATGTTTGGCCTGGTTCATTTTTCTATGACAATATGAGTAATTTCATTTTTATCATTTTATTTTCACCGTTTATTGTATTAGTTTTCTGGTATATACAGGAATCGAGTTTTAAAAAAGAATTGAAAATTAGAGATCGCGCATAACAAATGCATCAACACGATTTGCTACATTCGGCGTTGTCAGTTTGTCTTTAGTTTCAGTGATTAAGGCAGTAAAATTCAGCTAAGTCTGTATCGTAGCAAACGTGTTATGCAGGCGTTATAACGCAAAGGGGATATGAAATATTATGGATGATATAGGTAAGTTACTTTATAAATCGGCTGTAGAGCTTATTGAATCTCGCTATCCTAATGGTTGGGGAGGTGCTGCTGCGGTACGTACTGAATCAGGTAAAATTTTAACTAGCGTCGCTCCTGATGTGAAAAATGACGGGTTATCTCTTTGTATGGAAGTTGGGGCGTATTTAGAGGCTCATAAACTAAATGAAGTAGTGACTCATTCTCTTTGTATATGCCGAGAGGATGAAAATAGTGAGTTTCTAATTTTGTCACCTTGTGGAATTTGTCAAGAACGATTAGTGCACTGGGGCGGTAATGTTCAAGCTGCGATAACAACACCTGATAATGCTTTAGTATTTAAGTCGTTGAGAGAGTTAATGCCAAATCATTGGTCGTTAGTCAATGGTGAAGCGTTATAACAAATGCATCAACACGATTTGCTACACTCGGCGTTGTCAGTTTGCCTTTAGTTTCAGTGATTAAGGCGCTAAAATTCAGTTAGGTCTGTATCGTAGCAAACGTGTTATGCAGGCGTTATGTGTTTTTTCTAGCTTAAGGGTATAAATGGAAATTTCTGATTTTTCGATTGAGACATTGAAAGCGTTCGTTACTGGTGATGATTCTCCTGCGCCGTATTTAAGTGGCAGTGAAATGGTTAAGTTCTTTAATTTATTTGGTGTTCGAGATGTCTACTCCTATGGTAATGGTGGATTACCTAATGGAGGTAGCCGTAAAGATTATGCAGTTACTACGTTAAAAGCATTAAATGGTACAGCTCAATTTAAACCAATGATCGAAGGGTTAGTTGATAGTCGAAGATCTTCAAATTATGAAGAAATCGCAGATTGTATTAATAAAATAATAATGCATGACGGATATCAGTTAGAGAAAAATAGCTCGGGCGTTTACAAAGTCTCTGGTGCAGAGATGGAAGATAAAGTTGATGTAGAAGCTCACTTTCAGGCGATTCACGAACAAATTATTAATAATATAAGAAATGCAAAATTTTCAATTTGGGTTGCGATGGCTTGGTTTACCGATAAAGATATTGGAAATGAATTGCTTCAACGACATAAGGCAGGGTTAAATATTCAAGTTATTGTTAATGACGATGAAACTACTGCAAAGTATGGCTTAGATTTCGGTTCAAGAGGTGTTGAATATTATAAAGTAGCTCCATTATCACAATGGGGTAAAAAACTAATGCATAACAAATTTTGCGTGATTGATATAAAAAAGGTCGTACATGGTTCATATAATTGGACTAATAACGCAAAATATAATAACGAAAGTATAACTATTACTGAAAGTCGAGAGTTAGCGGAAGATTTTTCCCAACAATTTATTCAATTAAAACAGGCTCATAAAAAAAGTTAACGTGAGTTTAATTGTTTACACATAACAAATGCATCAACACGATTTACTACACTCGGCAATCTCAGTTTGCCGGGTGTTTCTCGTTTTAAGGCATCAATTTTAAGTATAATGGCATAGTAGTAAACGTGTTATGCA
>NZ_WBVP01000026.1 GCF_008933155.1 Aliivibrio finisterrensis
ATAAAAAAGGCTATATAACTGGGGGTCTTGATGATTCATATCTTCAATAAAGGCATTAACTTGAAGGAAGTCTGAATTAGATTGTGGATCTTCAGTCGTTGTTCGGTTACCAGCAAAGTTCTTTAGTACGGGCACATTCGCGAATGCATCTACTTTTGATTGGAATCGCTCAAAGTATCCTTGCGTGATTAAGCTACGCTCGGTCACAATACTGGTCATTCCTTGAGCTAGCTCAGAACGAGCGATAGATGAAAAGTTTTGGTACGCCTGCCAACCAGCAATAGAACATGCTAGAGCAATAACACACACAATACCGAGTGCGATTCGATGAGAAAGGGATTTGATTCTTAGCTTGTTCATTATGTAAATTCAATGTTTAAGATATTTCCGCATATTATGTGAATATGGATAATACAAAAAGGTAAATATGTTTACAAAAATGATAAAAAAACAAAGCCCTTGTGAAACGTTAATTATATCAAAGGGATGGGGTGTCTCTATTTCTTAGATTTGTGCGGAACATCATGCATTATATCGGTTCATTTATTCTTGTTGGTAATACTCTGCCTTTGTTTTACTTTGACGAACTTTAGCTGGAGTTAAGGCTGTTTTTGTTTTAATAAATTTGGAGAAGTACGATGGTTCATCAAAACCGAGCAGCTCAGAAATATGTTGAATAGGTAATTCGGTGTATTTTAATAAACGTATTGCTTCGACAAGAATATGCTCACTCATAAGTTGTTTTGGTGGTTTTCCTGAGCATACAATACAAGCTTTTCTCAGTTGGTACATTGACACTTTAAGTGCTTTAGCCATCTCATTAATATTTTGCAGTTCTCTTTTAGAGTTAAGCATATCTAAAAAAGACGAGTAGAGATCATTGCCAATAGTTGCTTGAGGTATTTGCACCTTTTCTGAAATTAGTAGCAATAAAGAGATAAGTAAATGCTTGATTACTGGTTCTTGGATTGGTACTCGAGTAGCCAGATTTGTGATTAAGCTAAAAAGTTGATCGTAGACGTGATTCTGTTTCACGAGTGTGCAGTGTGAAAAAAGTGATTCAATATAGAGTATGGATTGTGTATTTAGATCATTAAACCAATAGTTATCACTGACAGTAATAACGATACCTTCCCACTCTGATTCTTGTATGAATCTATGGACGGATTGCTTAGCAAACAGAAGTATGTCGCCTTTATTAAGGTTGATTGTTTTGCCATCAACCTCATGTTTGGCGGTTTGAGATGTAACAAAAAGAAGAACACTAAAATCAATTCGATGTGGGTGGAATAAAGCATTATTCTTATCCAGTTCAAGTAGCTTTTCTTTTGACCATATTTGGACAAGTTCAGCCTCTGGGACTGTATTTTCAGTTATCCGTATTTGTGGAATAATCATAACTAAATTGACCGTGATAGAAGCTCTCTAAAAAGTATAGAAGAGAAGGTTATTATTAAAAAAGATATTTAGATTAAAGTTTAGCCTTCAAGTATTAAATGTTATACCCCATTGAACTTTATTACTCTTTTTTGAAATAAAAAACGACAGTCTTTGTAGCCTGTCGTTTTTATTTATGCATTTACAAGCGTAAATTTAAATGGAAATTAAATTCCTGCTGGTTTAAAGAAGGCCTTTAAGCGCTTAGTGATCATTAAGCGAGAGACCGTAAACATTCCTGTCACTGTGCGTTGGTGTAGGCGGAAAATTGTGTCGTATAAACGGCGAATTAATCGACCTTGTAACACTAATTTTCCTTCTAAGCGTGTCCCCGAAGCAAAAGTACCAACGGCAAAGTGATGACCAACAGCAACCACCATTCCACTGTCTTGGAAGATAAAATCCGTTAACTCTTTTCCACGTAAATAACGACCTAAGCTTTTAGCTAAATGAACTGCTGCACGGTTAGCGGCTTGAGCTTTTGGTGGAACAAAAGAACCATCTGGCTGTGGAATAGCTGCGCAATCACCAATAGCAAAGATACGAGGATCTTCGGTTGAGCTCAGATTTTGGTTCACGTTAATTTGGTTCATACGGTTGTAGCTTAAGTTCCCAATACCATTTAGCCAATCCGGTGCTTTTACTCCCGCAGCCCAAAATTGGATATCAGCACCAAGAAATTTATCAACATCCGTTCGCATACCGTTTGCGGTTACTTCACTAATGCGAGTTTCTAGTAATACATTTACGCCACTTTTTTCTAGCTCTTTTAATACCTTATCAGACATTTTTTGTGGGCTATTAGGTAATACACGATGTGCCGCTTCAATTAAATTAATACTTAAAGATGAAGCGTTATAGCGTTTTAATTTTTTACTTACTCGAGCTAATTCGGCCGCTAACTCAACACCAGTAGCGCCAGCTCCTACAATGTTTATTGTGCTGTTTTTGCCTTCACGTAAGATTTGGCTAATTTGATTCCACGCTTGGCGTGCTTGACCTGCTGAATCTAAAAATAGGCAGTGGTCTTGAGCGCCTAGCGTATTAAAGTCATTACTGATTGCACCAATGGCAACCACAAGATAATCATAGTTTAAGCCTGATTCTGTACCATCAGGACGACGCACTAATAACGTTTGGTTTTCACGGTCGATTCCCGTCATCGCACCTTGATAATGCTGGTAACCGTGATGAGCCCCGTGAGTGAAATAACAGACTGAATCTAAATCACTATCGAAAGTACCTGCTGCGATTTCGTGTAAACGAGGTTTCCAGTAGTGATGTGTTTCAGGCTCAACCAGAATGATTTCATCTTCTTTACGGGTTGATTTAGTTAATAAGGTCGATAGCTCTAGGCCAGCAGCGCCACCGCCTACAACAATGATTCGGGACATAGCATTTTTCTCACAATATTTTGGCTTAAAGAGGAGCTAACTCACTCGAAAATAAGCCAAAGAATAATCTTCATTACAGAGCGCAACAGTGTGTGCTGAGTTTCAATGCGGCTATTATATTTATTTCTTAATTAGTGATAATAGGGTTTAAATGAAAATCACTTTTACAAATAAGTAATAGATTGTAATGTGAATCTTTTATGACAGTTTGTCTTTTATCCTTGATCTTTGCGTCTTTCAACCTATTATATATGGAAATGCATATATCCACATATAAGGTTGAATATGTTACCTCATCAATTTTTCAAAATGCTATCAGATGAAACACGAATGCGTTGTTTATTGCTTATTGCTCGTGAAGGTCGCTTGTGTGTAAACCAATTAACGGAAGCACTAGAAGAGAGTCAACCAAAGATCTCTCGTCATTTAGCTCAACTACGCCAATCCGGCGTATTGGTTGATACCCGTGAAGGTCAATGGGTGTATTACCAAGTCAGCTCTGATTTACCGGGTTGGCTAAACAAAATTATAGTAGGTTTGAAGCAATCCAATTGTTTACAGGCTGAGTATCAAAAAGACACTGATAAATTAAACGCAATGAAAGTATGTTGCTAAATTAAGGATTAAGACGATGACAATTAAAGTAGGAATTAACGGTTTTGGCCGCATTGGACGTTTGGCACTAAGAGCCGCATTTGATTGGCCTGAATTGGAGTTTGTACAAATTAATGATGTGGCGGGTGATACCCATACACTGGCACATTTACTTGAATTTGACTCAATTCAGGGGCGTTGGAACCATGAAGTGACTACCGATGGCAGCACTATGATCATTGGTGGCCAAAAGCTTAAAACAACGCAAGAAAAAGAGATCGATGCGGTTGATTGGTCTGGTTGTGATGTTGTTATTGAAGCAACTGGCGTGCATCGTTCACGTTCATTTTTAGATAAATACTTAGCACAAGGTGTTAAGCGTGTAGTTGTGTCTGCTCCAGTTAAAGAAGACGGTGTTGCGAATATTGTGGTTGGTGTGAATGATGATATTTTTGATCCAGCGGTCCACCAAATTGTGACTGCGGCATCTTGTACTACCAACTGTCTCGCTCCAATTGTTAAAGTTATCAACAAGGAGTTAGGTATCGAAAATGCAGCATTTACCACTATTCATGATTTGACCAACACACAAACCATTTTAGATGCTCCTCATAAAGATCTTCGCCGTGCTCGAGCGTGTGGCATGAGCTTGATCCCAACAACAACGGGCTCTGCTAAAGCGATTGTAGAAATCTTCCCTGAGCTTAAAAATAAAATTGATGGTCATGCGGTACGCGTTCCTTTAGCGAATGCCTCACTGACTGACATTATCTTTGAAGTAAAAAGAGATACCACGGTTGAAGAAGTAAATCAGTTATTAAAGGATGCGGCACAGGGTGATCTAAAAGGTATTTTAGGTTACGAGGAGCGCCCACTCGTATCGATTGATTACAAAGGCGACCAACGCTCAACGATTGTAGATGCACTATCTACTATGCTTGTGGGCAAGCGCATGGTGAAAATTTACGCTTGGTATGATAACGAAATGGGCTACGCAACGCGTACTGCTGAGTTAGTTCGTAACGTTGGTCTAGCTTAATAGTAATGACATTGGTTTAAGGAATTTTAAATGACACATCCTATTTGGGAATTACCGGTTACAGGCACTCATGGCGCATTAATTTTGACACCGTGTCCGGGAACAAAAGGGGTCGATTTAATCGCCTCATTAGAGCAATTAAAAGCGCAAGGTGTTGAAGCAGTAGCAACAGCATTAAGCCAAAATGAATTAACAGAAAAAGGCGTAGGATCTCTTGGTGAAGAAGTACAACGCCTAGGCATGAAATGGTTTTATTTACCAATTGAAGATGATTGCGCCCCGGGTGATGAGTTTGCTGCACAATGGAAATCAGCGACTCCTGAGCTGCAACAAGTATTGGAAAATAATGGCAAGGTAGCAATGCATTGTATGGGTGGGTCTGGCCGAACTGGTTTGCTGGCTGGGCATTTGTTATTGGATTTAGGTTGGGATCTAGACGTGATTAAGCAACAAGTACAAGCACTACGTCCGGGCGCATTCACAAAACCTGTGCAAATTGAATACATTGATGCCATTGCTAGCAAATAATCAATTTTAGATAAGGCCTCAGAAAGTGATTATCTTCTGGGGCTTTTTTATTTGAACGGATGATTTTTATGTTTTCACAATTAAGCCACAGTGTACGCCAGTATATGATAGTGACGTTCAACTACTGGAACTTCACCATTACTGATGGTGCATTACGCATGTTAGTGGTGCTTTATTTTCATGATCTGGGATACAGCACATTAGCTATTGCTTCGCTCTTTTTGTTTTATGAATTTTTTGGTGTGGTGACTAATTTAGTTGGAGGTTGGCTTGGTGCAAGGCTTGGATTAAATAAAACCATGAACGTTGGTCTATTGATGCAGGTTGGGGCGTTATTGATGCTTGCCCTGCCAAGCAGTTGGCTCACCATACCTTGGGTGATGGCCGCTCAAGCATTCTCGGGTATCGCTAAAGATCTGAATAAAATGAGTGCCAAAAGTGCGATAAAAACCCTTGTTCCAAGCGATCAAGAAGGAGCGCTTTATAAGTGGGTTGCCATATTAACAGGATCTAAAAATGCCCTTAAAGGAGCAGGTTTCTTTTTAGGTGGTTTACTGCTAACGACAATTGGTTTTCAGTTTGCTGTTATTGCAATGGCGAGTGTGCTGTTTGTGGTCTTTATTGGTAGCGTACTTTTACTTGATGGTGACATGGGAAAAGCAAAATCAAAGCCTAAATTTACACAATTGTTTTCAAAATCAGAACAAATTAATACGCTCTCGGCTGCTCGCCTATTTCTGTTTGGGGCTCGAGATGTATGGTTTGTTGTCGCTTTACCTATTTACCTTGGTAGTGTGTTTAACTGGGATCATTCATTGGTCGGTGGCTTTTTAGCGTTATGGGTGATTGCGTATGGTTTTGTGCAAGGCTTTGCTCCTAAAATTACCGGTAAAGCGGAAGGGAAAGTACCTGACGGCCGAGCTGCAATGTGGTGGGTGAGTTTATTAGCCTTGGTGACAGGGATTATTGCTTATAGTGTTCAGATGGGGTGGCAACCTGAATATGTCATCGTGATTGGCTTGTTGATTTTCGGTGGTATTTTTGCTGTTAACTCATCACTTCACTCTTATTTAATTGTGAGTTATGCCAAAGGTGATGGGGTATCTATGGATGTCGGTTTCTACTATATGGCCAATGCGATGGGACGTTTAGTGGGTACCATTTTATCTGGCTGGGTATTCCAAGTTGCAGGCTTTGCTGCATGCTTGTGGGTATCGTTTGGGTTTCTGTTATTGGCTGTGCTGATATCGATTAAGTTGCCTAAGAGATTAAAGGCTTAAGTTCAAGTAAGTTTCATGCATAAAAAAACCACCGTTTTTAATCGGTGGTTTTTTTTAGCTTAATTTAAAGTGAATGTTCACTATAAATTAAAAGCCTTCCATGTTTTTAGCTTCAAGCTGTTGGAAGTATTTTACTGTTTTCACTTTCAGTTCTTGTGTTGACGGCTCATCACAAACGATTACTGATTTAGGGTGAAGTTGAAGTGCAGATACAGTCCACATGTGATTTACAGAACCTTCAACAGCAGCTTGCAGTGCAAGACCTTTGTTGTGGCCTGTGATTAGGATCATGATCTCTTCAGAATCAAGCAGAGTACCAACACCGATAGTTAGTGAGTACTTAGGAACAAGGTCCATGTCGCCACCGAAGAAGCGAGAGTTAGCAATACGCGTATCTTCAGTTAACGTTTTGATACGTGTACGAGAAGATAAAGATGATGCTGGCTCGTTGAATGCGATGTGACCGTCGTTGCCCACGCCACCCATAAATAGGTTGATGCGACCGTAAGACTTGATCTTGTCTTCGTAACGTTGACATTCAGCTTCGTTATCTGCTGCATTACCATCTAATAGGTTGATGTTTTCTGCTTGAATATCGATGTGGTTGAAGAAGTTCTCGTGCATGAAAGTACGGTAAGATTCTGGGTGATCAGCATCTAAGCCAATGTACTCATCCATGTTGAATGTTACTACGTTCTTAAAGCTTACTTCGCCAGCTTTATGAAGCTCAATAAGTTTCTTATACGTGTTTAATGGAGTACCGCCAGTTGGTAAACCAAGAACAAATGGACGATCTGCTGTTGGGTTGAATGCATTAATACGGTTAACGATGTGTTGTGCAGACCATGCACCTACTTGTTCAGCGCGATTTAGCGGGATTAATCTCATTTGTATACCTCAAAAAAACGTAAGTCGTAGAATCAAAAATCATTAATTCGCATTATAAAATAAGTTTCTGTGTATCACCAATGATTTTGCTCAATAAAGAAACATTATTCTTCAACATTGGTCACGTTTGTACTTAAATGGTTCATAAATGGCTCTGCTTTCATAAATCCTGTTAATCGAGCATTCGATAAATAATCGCCATTTGAATTCCAAAAATCGATGGTTGGTAACCCAAGAACTTTGAGTTGTTGTAATAGGGCAATATCTTCTGGGCTGTTTTTGGTTACATCGGCTTGCAACAAGATAAATTGACCTAAGAGCGGCTCTACCTTTTCATTATGGAAGGTGTATTTTTCAAATTCTTTACACGCGACACACCAGTCAGCATAAAAGTCGAGCATGACTGGTTTTCCTTGGGCTTTTGCTGCCTCAAGTTCTCGATTCAAATCTTCTAAATTAGCGATTTTTTTAAACGTGACAGTTTGAGTAGTGGTGTTTACTTCAGTATGTGTTTTATCTGAAATAGCATCAATTACAGGGATTGCTGAGCCAACAATACCTAAGATCGCGATGATCCCAGCGACACTCGTTTTCCAAGATTGGGGCATGGTTGCTTTAACATGATAAAGCCAACCAAATGCTGCAACACCTAACGCAGACCAAACAAATGGAGTTACGTTATGTGGAAGGATTCGCTCTAATAAGAACACAGGAACGGCAAGTAAAATAAAACCAAACAGTGTTTTTACATGCGTCATCCATACACCGGCTTTTGGTAGCAGTTTATTACCAAATACAGCGGCTAGAATTAGTGGGATCCCCATACCAATAGCCAAAGCGTACAGAGCGACAGCACCCGTTAGTAAATCACCACTTTTGGCAACATAAAGTAATGCACCCGAAAGAGGAGCGGTCGTACATGGCGAACACACTAAACCTGAAATTGCACCCATGGCAAATACGCCACCTAAGTTCCCGCCTTTTTGCTGGTTACTGATGTCATTTAATTTTGTTTGTAAGCTGCTTGGCAGTTGAATGGTGTAAGCACCAAACATTGATAGGGCAAGCAGAACAAACATTACGCTTAAGCCAATGAGGACATAAGGGTGTTGTAGTGCCGCCTGGAATTGAAGACCTGCCGAAGCAACCACTAACCCAAGTAAAGTATAGGTTAACGCCATGCCTTGAACGTAAACAAAAGAGAGCTTGAAGGCTTTGCTATGAGATAGTTTACCGCCACCTAAAACAATTCCCGTTAAGATAGGGTACATAGGCAATACACAAGGCGTAAACGCAAGACCAATGCCAAGTGCTAAGAATAAAAATGGAGTCCACCAAGCATCACCTAAGTTGTCAGCCAGCTCTTGCTGTTGAGTCTGAGATACTTCTTTTTGCTCTGAATTTGGTGATGTTTTCTTTTCTACGCCAACTGGCGCGTCATCATTTTTGGCTACAACATGCGTATTTGCCGTTTCATCTTGATATGAACTTAGCCCTGTTAATGCAGATAATGGAATTTTGCGGATCTCTGGTGGATAACAGAATCCGGCTTTCGCACAACCTTGGTATCGAACAGTTAACTCGGCATTATCACTAACCGAAATAAGAGGAACTGTGATCGTAAGTGGTTCAGTGTAGATGTTTACATCACCAAAAAATTCATCGTTATAAGGCGTGCCTTCTTCCATCACTAAATCAGCAATCTTTGCGCCATTAGCCGTTACCGAAATACGTTGTTGGTATAGGTAATAATCAGGCATCACTTGCCAATCTAAATAAACTCTATCTCCTTGCTGCATGAAATTAAACGGGAAGGCTTCATTTACGGTCACAAAAGAAGAGGTTTGCTTACCCTGTAATTTAGTCAGATCAAAAGACGCGACAGCTTGAGGGGCAAAGGAGGTAAATAGAATAAAAAATGATAAAAGGGCAGCTCGAAAACGGAGTAAGTTCGTCATGTGAAAGTCTTTATTAAAATAGATACGGTTATGACTATCGAAATGGTCAAGAGTTCGACAAGTATAGTATCAATTGCATTAATGATCTGCTCCTTTCTCTTTGGAGAAGTGCGTAATTATTTTTTATTTGTCACGGTTTCGAGATCCCTACGACACTCTTTTTATTGAACAGAAACTATGCTTGTCCTGAGATTAAATTACTAGGATGAATAACCAGAGGGCATGGTGATGAAATACAAACATATTCTTGTGGCGCTGGATCTTTCAGAAGAGAGTCATGTGTTGATTGATAGAGCCGTTTCTATGGCGGAGCTATTAGGTTCCAAAGTGTCTTTTATTCATATTGATGGTACTCATGGTGAGATTTATCCTGAGCTCATTGATATAGAAGCAGAGCCTGAGCGTAAACCATTAAATGAACCTTCAAATAAGTGGCTTAATGATTTTCAGCAGTATACTCAGTTTCCAATTGAGAGCTTTTGGGTGGGAACGGGAGATCTTAGCCATAAAGTTGATAAAGTAGTAAAAGCGAATGAAATCGATTTATTGATTTGCGGACATCATCATGATTTCTTAAGTAAAATCATTTCTTATTCTCGACCGCTAATTCACCACTCTCCTATTGATATATTGGTCGTGCCGATTACGTCATAAGCTAGAAATAAAAAAATGGCAGCTAAATTAGCTGCCATTTTGAGGGATATTATTGCAATTCACCTATTAAAGAATAATACCACCGAATACAAAACCTAGTGCAACTGAAGTCGTAATCGTAGCAACACCCGGAATGAAGAATGGGTGGTTAAATACAAGATTACCAATACGTGTTGAACCTGTGTCATCCATTTCAACCGCAGCAAGTAGCGTTGGGTAAGTTGGAAGAACGAACAGTGCACTTACCGCAGCAAATGACGCAACTGCCGTAATTGGAGCAACACCAATCGCAAGGGCAGCAGGCATTAGAGCCGTTGTTGTTGCACCTTGAGAGTAAAGAAGCATTGAAGCAAAGAATAAAACAATCGCTAGCATCCACGGGTATTGCGCAAGGATCTCAGCTGAGAACTCTTTGATTTCACCAATGTGAGAAGAGACAAACGTATCACCAAGCCATGCAACACCAAGAACACACACACAAGCACTCATACCTGATTTGAATGTCGCAGCATTAGCAATTTTAGACGCATCAATTTTAGTGAACGTCACAATAGCAGCAGCGGCGGTTAGCATTAATGCCATGATAGCTTCGTTACGACCAATGGTCGGGTGTTCAATCAGGCCAACACTGCCACTGATCATCGTTGCATAAGCAACAACCGCAACGATAGCAACACAGAAGATATAAACAGATGCTTTTGCTGTTGGTAAAATTTCACGCTTACCTTCGCCATTCATCTTAATTAGGCCTTTTGCAAGACGTTCTTGATAAACGACATCATCTTTCAGCTCACAGCCTAGGAAGTTAGCAACGAATGCACCAACCATACACGCTAGGAACGTTGATGGAATACATACTGCTAATAGCGTTAGATAATCCACACCTAGAGGCTCAAGGATACCAGAGAAGAAAACAACCGCCGCTGAGATTGGAGACGCAGTGATTGCAATTTGAGAAGCAACAACAGCGATAGAAAGTGGGCGAGAAGGACGAACACCCTGTTCTTTCGCGACTTCTGCAATAACAGGAAGTGTAGAGAATGCAGTGTGACCAGTACCTGCTAGCATCGTCATGAAATAAGTCACGATAGGGGCGTAGAAAGTAATGCGTTTTGGATTTTTACGTAAGAATTTTTCTGCTAGGTCAACCAACCAATCCATACCACCAGCCACTTGCATAGCAGCAATCGCAGTAATTACCGACATGATGATTAAAATAACGTCGATAGGAATAGAACCTGCGTCTAGTCCTAAGATCATGGTAAGAACAAGTACGCCCGCACCACCCGCAAAACCGATACCGATACCGCCAATACGTGCCCCTAAATAGATGAACAGTAGTACGACGAGAAGCTGTACAGCAATCATAGATAACTCCAGTGTTTAAATTTAAAATAATTATTCAGATTTTTATTGCACAGCTATATACAGCAAACCAATAAAAGTATGAATGATTACTTATCTTTTTATAAATAAAATATTGAGAAGATAAAAAAAGCGAGCTTCAGTGAGCTCGCTATTTGAGGTGTTACGGATTAATCGTAACGTTTTGCTTTGTATTGCGGGTGCATCAGGTTCTCTACAGAGAAGATGTCATCTAATTGCTCTTCTGTTAGAAGGCCACGCTCAAGAACAACATCACGAACGTTTTTACCTGTTTCAGCACAAATCTTACCAACAATGTCACCTTCGTGGTGGCCAATGAATGGGTTTAGGTAAGTAACGATACCGATAGAGTTAAATACGTGATCTTCACATACTTCTTTGTTTACAGTAATGCCGTCGATACATTTGTCACGTAGGTTCACACAGGCATTTTTCAAGATGTCGATAGATTCGAACAGTGCTTGGCCAATAACAGGTTCCATTACGTTTAATTGCAGTTGACCTGCTTCAGCAGCGAAAGTCACTGTAGTATCGTTACCAATTACTTTGAAACATACTTGATTTACAACTTCTGGAATTACTGGGTTTACTTTAGCTGGCATGATTGAAGAACCCGCTTGAAGCTCAGGTAAGTTCAATTCATTAAGGCCAGCACGAGGACCAGAAGAAAGAAGACGTAAGTCATTACAAATTTTAGACATTTTAACCGCAGTACGTTTTAGCGCACCGTGGATCATTACGTAAGCACCACAGTCAGATGTTGCTTCGATTAAGTCTTCAGCAGCAACACATGGTAGACCTGTTACTTCTGCTAGATGACGAACTGCCGCTTCTTGGTAACCAGTCGCTGCGTTTAAGCCAGTACCGATTGCTGTTGCACCTATGTTTACTTCTAAAAGAAGTTGCGCTGTGTAGTTAAGGTTTTTCACTTCTTCCTGAAGTAAAACACCCCAAGCGTGGAACTCTTGACCAACTGTCATTGGAACAGCATCTTGAAGTTGAGTACGACCCATCTTCAGAATGTTACGGAATTCTTGATCTTTAAGATCGAATGCACCTTTTAGGTATTCAATCGCTTCGATCAGTTTCATCATGCTGTTGTATACAGCAATACGGAAACCTGTAGGGTATGCACAGTTAGTTGATTGAGAACGGTTAACGTGATCATTAGGGTTAATGATATCGTATTCGCCTTTCTCTTTACCCATTAGTTCAAGAGCAACGTTAGCAATAACTTCGTTAGCATTCATGTTAACTGAAGTACCAGCACCGCCTTGGTAAACATCTGATGGGAATTGATCCATACACTTGCCAGTTTCAAGAATTAAATCACATGCTTTGATGATGTATTCACCAACTTGTGAAGGGATAGCACCTAATTCTTTGTTAGCTAAAGCGGCTGCTTTTTTAGTGTAGATCATGCCACGAACAAACTCAGGAACATCAGAAATAGTTACATTTGAAATGTTGAAGTTTTCCATAGCGCGAAGAGTGTGAATACCGTAGTAAGCCTCTGAAGGAACGTGACGTTCACCTAGCAAATCTTCTTCAATACGAGTTGCAGTATTCGTTTTTTCTAAATCAAGCATCTGAGTCATAGTAAGCCTTTAAGGTTCTATATTTTAATTATTGGATTCTGTCCAAGTGATCATATCTGCGAGTAGAGTCCGTTCGTCAGAGGGTGATCAATATCGTACCTGATGCCTTGTTTTAACGTCATCATACACCTCTTTAGTGGTAAAAGTGTTAAGCTGATCACTTTTTAAGTCTAGTTTTTGCAAAATATTTCAAATTGAGATTGCGCTCTCACTAGTTGTTAATATATTTACTTTATAGGTTATATAACTGCTAATCGAGTTAATGAATTTGATGGCTGTTTACACTCTTTTACAGAAGATTTTCTTGAAAAATGAGGGGATGTGCCGCATCTATCATAATAGAGAGAGAAAAAGTGGTTCGCAGAGAATGCCTGCTACACTAAATGAAGCGAAAAGTGAAAGTTCGTATCAAATCTAATCGAGGTATATTGTGTTTCCTATTTTATTATTATTGTTTATTTTTGTTCCCATTATTGAAATTGCGCTGTTTGTGCAAGTCGGGGGCATGTTAGGGATGTGGCCAACACTTGGGTTAGTATTGATCACCGCTTTTGTTGGTGCGTCATTAGTCCGTAGCCAAGGCATTCAGACTCTAATGTCAGTGCAATCAAAATTACAACAAGGTGAATTACCTGCACAGCAAATAGTAGAAGGTGTCATGCTTGCCGTTGCTGGTGTGTTATTGCTTGTCCCTGGTTTTATGACTGATGCATTAGGTATGCTGGTATTGCTTCCAGCACCGAGAGCGTATTTAGCTAAACAGTTAATGAGCCGTGTAAAAGTAAATGGCATGGGAGCGTCACAGGGTGGTTTTCATGCAGGGTTTGGTGGTGGCTTTGATCAAAACGGTCCGTTTAATCAAGGTAACCCATTTGATCGCACAAATCAGAACGATCAGCAAGGCGATGTATTTGAAGGCGAGTTTCAGCGTAAAGAAGACGATCCGAATAAAACCCTAAAATAATCACCCGATATATAAATTGAATTAAAAAAGCCGCGATCTCTTTCTATATAAATTGAGAACGCGGCTTTTTTACTATCTGAATTTACTGATTAATTAAGCCCTAACGTTTTAACCAAGAACGAGGATTTTGTGCTTTGCTGTTACGGCGAATTTCAAAGTACAGGGAAGCTCTATCTTGTCCACCACTGTCACCAACGACGGCAATGGTTTCACCTGCGCGTACTTTATCGCCTTCCTTCTTCATTAAGCTTTGATTATAGCCATATAAGGTCATATCACCTTTACCGTGATCAATCAGAACCATTAAGCCATAGCCTCGTAACCAATCAGCAAAAACGACCTTACCAGAATCAACGGCTTTTACTGGTGTACCGTATTCACTGGCTAGTACCATGCCTTTCCAAGTGAGCAGCCCTGTTTGTTTTGTTCCAAAACTATGAAGTGTTTTGGCATTGCTAATAGGCCAAGGTAAACGCCCTTTTTGACGAGCAATACCATCCATAGGGACATTGTTACTTGCTTTCGCTTTTGCGATGGCAACTTTTAAGCGTTTTTCATTTTGCTGCAGTTCATTTAAATAACCATTTTCATTTGAAATGCGTTTTTTGATACTGGAAACGGTTTTCTTACGTTTATTTTGTGATGTTTGCAGTGTGGTTTTTTCTTGCTTGTATTGAGCTAATAACTCACTTTGTCGTTGTTGCTGTTTAAGAAGAGAAACTTCTTTCTCTTTCAATTGCATCGTTGTGAATTCTAACTGAGAAATCGCACCCACTCGGGCTTCAGAAATACGTTGGGCGTATTGTGTCATGCGATCGATTTTAGTGACGTCATCGCCACTGAGCACATTAGAAAGTTGATTATTACGACTTATTAAGTAGTAATTGACGAGTAAGTCTTTTAATACTTCAGTTTGTCCAATTTGTTGTTGAGTAAGCTCTGATTGTTGCTGTTTTAATTCGGTTATCGAGCGTTTTACCGCTGCGAGTTCTCGCTCTGCATTGCGCGCTTTTTTGGAGGCGTTAGCAATGGATAGTTCGTGCTTTTTAAGGCTAGATTGAAGACTTGATAGCTCTTTCTTCTGTTTACTTAATACTGAGCTCTGACGAGATATTTCTTGTTTCATTCCTTTTAATTCAGCGTCATTCGCATGAGCGATAAGAGGAAGTGCAAATGTCAGGCACACGATCGCGGTCGTAACAAATTTACGACTAGGAATAGGCTTATTAAAAAAGGATATGTTCATCGCTGCATTATTTCAGATAGAGTGAGTTCTGACTAGATAGAGTTTTTATTTGGTCTCAATTGTAAAACCAATATCACAGCATTTTTGTTGTTCTTATCAGTTTTTTTATCCTCGCTAGTCTCTGAACAAACCCTAGGGTATACTTTCGACTTCATTTTAGAGCCCATGGTAACTGACATTGTCTAATGGCATGTGGTTATCCAAAAATCAGAGATAAAGAATATGGAAACGTCAATCATCGATTTTGTAACCAATAACATGATTTTAGCTGTTGTGTGGATTGGTATTGTTGTTGCGTTGATTCAAAACGTAGTAAAACAGAAAACCGCTGGCTACCAAGAAGTGGATCCTTCAGAAGCAACAACACTGATGAACCGCGAAGATGCGATTGTGCTAGATATTCGCTCTAAAGATGAGTTTAAATCAGGCCATATTACGGGTGCTCGTCACATTTTACCAAGTGATATTAAAGCCGGTAACCTAGCTGGTCTTGAAAACTCAAAAACAACCCCAATTATTGTGGTATGTAAAACAGGCCAAACCGCTCAGGCATCAGCAAATGATCTGCATAAAGAAGGTTTTGAGCAAGTTAAATTGCTTAAGAATGGCCTAATCTCTTGGAATGAAGCTAACCTACCGTTAGTAAAAGGCAAAAAGTAATTGCCCATTTCATAAGCAACTGATTCATTTTGATGTGATATCTGGCCCATTTTTTAGATATCACGAATGCAGAGTAATATCACAGCGTTATTCTGCATTCATACATACATATATAGAAAGGACTTTCCCATGGCTGAAGCAGCACAACAAGAGCAACAAAACTTTGCAATTCAACGTATCTTCCTAAAAGACGTATCTTTTGAGGCACCTAACTCTCCAACTATGTTCCAAAAAGAGTGGAATCCAGATGTTAAACTGGACCTTGATACTCAAAGCCGTGAACTAGGCGAAGGTGTTTACGAAGTCGTTCTACGTTTAACTGTTACGGTTAAGAACGAAGAAGAAACTGCATTCCTTTGTGAAGTTCAACAAGGTGGTATCTTTACTGCTGGCCAAATGGAAGAAGCTCAACTAGCACATTGCCTAGGTGCATTCTGCCCGAACATTCTGTTCCCATATGCTCGTGAAACGATCTCTAGCCTAGTGGTTAAAGGTACGTTCCCACAATTGAACCTTGCACCAGTTAACTTTGACGCATTGTTCATGAATTACCTACAAAACCAAGCTCAAGAAAACGCAGCAGCGCCTTCTGAAGCTTAATAATGAATAGCCTTGCGCTATTGATTAATTTGTAGAGAATAAATGCACTTTTTTATCTAAGATAGTTTCTATACTGAATATAGAAATTAAATTTTGATAAAAAGTGCATTTTGCTTTTATTACTCTAGTATCCTTTGATACTTGTTTTGGATGGTCACAATGACAACACAAACCGATTACTCTGATATTTCCATGACCGTACTTGGTGCTGGCTCATACGGAACTTCTCTTGCTATCTCTCTTGCTCGTAATGGCGCAAAAGTGATTTTATGGGGTCATGAAGAATCACATATGGCTCGCCTTGAAGCCGATCGTGCTAATGAAGAGTTTTTGCCGGGTGTTGCTTTCCCACCGTCATTAATCATGTCTACGGATCTTGAAAAATCAGTGCAAGCAAGTCGCGATTTACTGGTTGTAGTTCCAAGTCATGTTTTTGGTTTGGTACTAGGTAATGTAAAACCATTTTTACGTGATGATTCGCGTATATGTTGGGCGACAAAAGGACTAGAGCCTGAAACAGGTCGTTTATTAAAAGAAGTGGCAGTAGAAGCGTTAGGTGAATCTCATTCACTGGCTGTGCTTTCTGGACCTACTTTTGCTAAAGAACTTGCATCTGGTATGCCAACGGCGATTGCTGTTGCGTCTCCTGACCAAGAGTTTGTTAAAGATTTACAAGAAAAAATCCACTGTTCAAAAACGTTCCGAGTATACGCAAACAATGATTTCACTGGCATGCAGCTTGGTGGTGCGGTGAAGAACGTAATCGCTATTGGTGCGGGCATGTCTGATGGTATTGGCTTTGGTGCTAATGCTCGTACTGCATTAATTACCCGTGGTTTGGCTGAGATGACTCGTTTAGGCGTGGCTTTAGGCGCAGAAGCTGAAACCTTTATGGGGATGGCTGGCTTAGGTGATTTAGTGTTAACGTGTACCGATAACCAATCTCGTAACCGTCGTTTTGGTTTGGCTTTAGGTCAGGGCGGTGATGTAGATAGCGCTCAAGCAGAAATTGGTCAAGTGGTTGAAGGGTATCGCAATACCAAAGAAGTATGGCTACTTGCTGATCGTATGGGTGTTGAAATGCCTATAGTTGAGCAAATTTATCAAGTATTGTATCAAGGAAAAGATGCAAGAGTTGCTGCGCAGGATTTATTAGCGCGAGATAAGAAATCAGAATCGTAATTCAAGGATGGTATGAAAATGAAAGAATGTAAAAAACACCAAGTATGGGAATGTATTGTTCGAGAAGCGCGTGAGCAGTCAGAACAAGAACCCATGCTTGCAAGCTTTTATCATGCCACCATCATAAAACATGAAAACCTTGCGGCAGCGTTAAGTTATATTCTTGCGAATAAATTAGCGACAGCTTCTATGCCTGCGATGGCAGTTCGTGAAGTGGTAGAGGAGGCGTTTGCTTCAGACCCTTCTCTTACCGATGCGGCCGCTTGTGATATCTGTGCTACGGTAAATCGAGACCCTGCGGTTTCTATGTACTCAATGCCTTTATTGTATTTAAAAGGCTATCACGCACTACAAGGGTATCGTGTATCGAACTGGCTTTGGAAGCAAGGTCGTGTTGCATTAGCGACGTATCTGCAAAATGAAATTTCTGTTGCTTGTCAGGTGGATGTGCATCCTGCGGCGACCATTGGTAAAGGGATCATGTTTGACCATGCGACAGGTATCGTTATTGGTGAAACCGCCGTTGTAGAAAATGATGTATCTATCCTACAAGACGTGACACTCGGCGGTACAGGCAAAGAGTCTGGCGATCGTCACCCTAAGATCCGTGAAGGCGTTATGATTGGCGCTGGTGCGAAGATTTTAGGTAATATTGAAGTGGGTGTTGGCGCTAAGATTGGTTCATGTTCTGTTGTTTTACAGGCGGTGCCTCCTCATACAACAGTGGCCGGAGTTCCTGCTAAAATTGTTGGGCGCCCTAGCTCTGAAATGCCATCGCTCGATATGGACCAACAGTTTAATGGTAAATCACAAACGTTTATGTCTGGTGATGGAATTTAATATATCCCATTCCTTATGCGTATAAAAATAGCCACTTAATAGTGGCTATTTTTGTCTTTGGACTATGAGAAACGAGAAATTATAACCCGCCTTCAAATCCCATCTGACGCCACGCTTCAAATACGATGATAGCAACAGAGTTTGATAAGTTTAAACTGCGGCTGTCTGGCATCATAGGAATTCGAACACGTTGTTTCATTGGTAAGCCATCAATTAAATCAGCGGGCAATCCACGAGTCTCTGGGCCGAATAACAACACATCACCTTTCTGGTAGCTTGGGGTTGTGTGATGACCAGTGGTCTTAGTGGTGCAGGCAAAGATACGGTGTTCACCTTTACTTTCATTTTCTAAATAATCAAGAAAGGCGGCGTAATTTTTGTGGCGTTTTACATGGGTTAATTCATGATAATCTAACCCTGCTCGGCGAAGTTTTTTCTCTTCTAAATCGAATCCTAATGGTTCAATTAAATGCAGGTTTGCACCACAGTTAGCTGACAGGCGAATGATGTTACCCGTATTTGGGGCGATTTCAGGTTCGTACAACGCAATATCAAACATAGTGAACTCTTGAATAACGGAAAGTAAACTCAGTATATCTAATTGATAGGTATCGGGGTAGGGTGCACTCGTAACAACATGACTTACTTTGAGATAAGCCATGTTGTTATAGTCATTATTGTTCTATCGGCAGTGTGATCGTCATGCGAAGCCCACCAAGGGGACTTTTACTCGCAATGATGGTGCCGCTGTGCTGGTGAATGGCACTTTCGGTAATCGCCAAACCAAGACCTGTTCCTCCACTGCTTCGATCTCGAGCGGTAGATACTCGATAGAAGGGTTTGAAGATATCCTTGAGTTCATCTTTTGGTACACCATCACCATTGTCATCAACGGTGATAGTGAGAATGTTGCCATTATCGTTGATATTCACAGTGACCACATCATTACCGTACTTAATAGCATTGCGTATTACGTTTTCAACCGCGCTCATTAATAGATTAGGGTTACCAAAAATAGGCGTTTCTTTTAAATCAGAATAAGTCAGTATTTTATTTGAATGTTCTGCCTCAAATTGAGCATCTTCTAAAATATCAAACCATAATGAGTAAGCATCAGTTTTCTCTCGTTCTTGATGGCTGTTTACTTGTATTCGAGAGAGTTCTAATAGCTCAGAAATCATCTGCTCTAAGCGATCCGCTTCCATATCAATACGAGATAACTCAGCGCTTTCACCTTGCTTACGAGTGGCAAGGGCAGTTGCCATTCTTAAACGAGTTAAGGGGGAGCGCAATTCATGAGAAATATCAGATAATAAGCGCTGCTGGCCTGAGACCATGGTGTTGAGTGACCCAACCATCTGATTAAAGCTTTGCCCTGTTTTTCTAAATTCTCTTGGCCCTTTTTCTAACGCCTCATCTTTTTCAAATTGCCCCTTAGCAACCCGCTCTGCTGCTTTTTGTAAACGTCTTGCAGGTTGACTTAACGCCCAAGCAAGCCAAAGTAAAAAAGGCGTACTAACGAGCATGGTCACTAGTAATAATTGCCCTGGTTTATCTAATATTCTAAGAATAAATGGGGGGGGCTTTTTCCAATATCGTCCCACATACATGTACACGGTTTCATGAGCGATGACGATATCAAAAGGCCCCGCCATCATGGTTCTGCCATACAGTTTTTGTTGAGGCAGATCAGGATCATCAGAAAGTGTTAAAAAGTTAAGTAACGCTTTTTTTCTTCCTCGTAGCTCTTTAGGTTTATCTAAAATTTCACCCGTTGGTGTGGTAAAAAAGAGATCGAGCGCTTCATCATGCTCGTGCGCTTTATGACTTATTTCTCGCAGTGTGGTTTTTAAATTATCACGCTCAGAATACTTCCCCGTAATGTAGGCAGCAATTTGCGTCATTTTACTAAGATGCTCGGTGGCAATGTTATGACGAGAGCGTGGATCAAAGTTGGGGCCAATAACAACCCCGATCAGAACCAATAATAATGTAAACCAAAATATGGCAAAGATACGGCCATATAAGCTGGATAAAAGAGGGAAGCGTGTATTTACTTTAAACACCAATTATTCCTCAACAAACAAATAGCCACGACCACGTAAGGTTTTAATGCGTGGCTTTCCTTCTGAGAGTGGTGGTAATTTTTTACGTAGGTTTGAAACGTGCATATCAATAGCGCGATCAAAGGGTGCTAGGCGTTTACCAAGCACTTCTAGGCTGAGTTCTTCTTTAGAGATGATCTCTCCTGGTTTTTGAATAAATTGAGACAACAGCCCAAACTCAGTTCCAGTTAAGTCCAGCAATTCACCATGATTGTAGGCTTCTTGTTTACCGATGAATATTTCAATGCCTTGATATTTAATGCTACTGCTGTTGCTTTCTTTGGTTTTATTTTGTGTACGACGTAAAATAGCGCGAATACGAGCCAGTAGTTCTCTATCACTAAAAGGTTTTGGTAGGTAATCATCGGCGCCAAGTTCTAAACCAATCACACGATCAATTTCTTCTCCTTTTGCTGTAAGCATTAATACCGGAGTTTCATTGGTCTCTCGTAATTTACGAAGCATATCCATGCCATTCATTTTTGGCATCATGATATCAAGTAGGATCAGGTCCAAATCATTAGTGATCGCTTCAAGGCCTTCAATGCCATTATTTGCTTCTGTAACTTGATAACCTTCTAGACTTAGGATGTCTTTTAGTAGCGAGGTTAGCTCAATATCGTCATCAACTAATAAAATCTTTGCCATTTTTATTCACCTGCATAAATAGTTTCTGAGTGTAGTATCGCCAAATAAATGAAGGAATACCAACCTTCAAAATAACCTTTACGTTGCTTTACTCGCAAATACATTCATTTACGTTGGCTGAGCTATTCTTACTCCATACCAAGCAGCAACAAGCTGATTTTTGATTGAAACCCATTTTCTGTAACGGAGATAACACAATGAACATGATGAAAAAAATGATTTTAGGCGCAGTTGTTCTTCCTCTTTCTTTTGCTTCTGCATCGGCATTTGCTTTTGGTGGTGGCCATCACGAAGGTGGAATGAAAGGCGGTGAAGGCATGCACGGTGGTAAGTGTATGATGAAAGCAAATAAGAAGGCGTTTAAAGATTTAGATCTTACTGATGCACAAGAAGATAAATTTGATGAGATGCGTGACGCTCGTAAAGCTGAAATGAAAGCGAAGAAAGGCCAAAAACGTCAGCCAACGGCTGAAATGAAAGCCGATCATGAAGCGATGCAAAACTTAATGTTAGCGGATAATTTTGATGAGCAGGCAGTACGTAATTTGGCTGAAAAAATGTCACAGCGTCAAATCGATCGCCGTGTTGAAATGATGAAAAAACGTCATGAAATGATGAATATTCTAACACCAGAGCAAAAAGCAGAATTTAAAGCAAATCAAGATAAGTACATTGCTGATTGCGCTAAATAAACGCAATTATCTCTAGAAAATGAAAACGGGCCTTTATGATAAATAAAGGCCCGTTTTTTATTTAGACCTGTTTTGTTGTAAATATATTAATAAATGGAATAACTATCTTGAGCGTAACCCTTTATACTAAAGTTTGATTTTTAGGTAGATGGATGAAACATGACTCAACGATACGCGTCTTTAGTGACTACGGCTGCATGGCTTGCAACCATTGTTGCGACAATTTTAATGCTATTTAAATTAGGAACTTGGTGGGTCACGGGTTCAGTCAGTTTATTGGCTTCGTTAGTTGACTCTTTACTTGATATGGGCGCATCTATCACTAACCTTTTAGTCGTCCGTTACGCATTACAACCTGCTGATGAAGAGCACCGTTTTGGGCATGGTAAGGCGGAGTCGCTAGCGGCGTTAGCTCAGGCAATGTTTATTTCTGGTTCTGCTTGCTTCTTATTGTTGAATGGGGTTGAGCGTTTTTTCCGCCCTCAAGATGTTATTGCTCCTGAGTTAGGGGTGTATGTCAGTGGGTTTGCTATTGTGTTAACTCTTGGCCTTGTTATGTTCCAGCAATGGGTAGTTAAACAGACGGGGAGCCAGGCTATTGCTGCGGATTCATTACATTACAAAACCGATTTATTCATGAATGCCGCTATTATGTTAGCACTTGCATTAAGTTGGTATGGTTGGCATCAAGCTGATGCTATTTTTGCCTTAGTCATTGGTGTGTATATTTTAATTAGCGCATTTAAAATGGCGTATGAGGCGATTCAACTATTACTTGATAGACAGCTGCCACAAGAAGAGTTGGATCAGATAAGAGAGGCGTGTTGTCGAGTCGAAGGGGTTAAAGGCATTCATGATTTACGAACGCGTTTAGCTGGCCCAACCCGATTTATTCAACTGCATTTAGAGTTGCCAGATCATATGCCATTAGTTGAAGCACATCGTATTGCGGATAAAGTTGAAGACGAGCTTTTAACAGTATTTCCACATTCTGATATTATAATTCATCAAGACCCACTTTCAGTTGTGCTAGACTCAGAGAGAGAGCAGAGTCAGTTTAGTTAGTGAGTACGTAGTATTATTAGCAATAATTGTTTTTTCGTAACAGAAAAATGAAACAGTCGTGATTGATTCTGATGTGAATCAACGAACTTTTTCAGTAAACTGGTAATACTCTTACATAAGAAAAAAAATTACAGATTATTAATGGTGAGTAGATTAGGGAGTTTACTTGCTGTATTAGAAATTGAAATTGAAATTCCCAACCATATTAGAGGGTAACCATGGTCAAGAAGATTGGTGTTTTAACAAGTGGTGGCGATGCGCCGGGTATGAATGCGGCAGTTCGTGGTGTTGTTCGTACAGCATTGACGGAAGGCCTAGAAGTATTTGGTATTCATGATGGCTACTTAGGTCTTGTTGAAGATCGTATCGAGAAATTAGAGCGCCATAGCGTATCTGATATGATCAACCGCGGCGGTACATTTTTAGGTTCAGCACGTTTTCCTGAGTTTAAAGAAGTTGCTGTTCGTGAAAAAGCGATCGAGAACCTTAAGAAACACGATATCGATGCATTAATTGTTATCGGTGGTGACGGTTCTTACATGGGCGCTAAGAAGCTAACTGAGATGGGTTACCCATGTATCGGTCTGCCTGGCACAATCGATAATGATATCGCGGGTACTGACTACACTATTGGTTACCTAACGGCGTTAAACACAGTTATTGATGCGATTGACCGCTTACGTGATACGTCTTCTTCTCACCAACGTATCTCTATTGTAGAAGTTATGGGCCGTCACTGTGGTGATTTAACATTAATGGCTGCAATTGCTGGTGGTTGTGAGTACGTAATTACTCCAGAAACAGGCTTAAACAAAGACGCGTTAATTCAGAACATTCAAGATGGTATTGCGAAAGGTAAGAAGCACGCAATCATCGCTATCACTGAATTAATGACTGATGTTAATGGTTTAGCAAAAGAGATCGAAGCTGAAACGGGTCGTGAAACTCGTGCTACCGTTCTTGGTCACATTCAGCGTGGCGGCCAGCCTGGCGCATTTGACCGTATCCTAGCGTCTCGCATGGGTAACTTCGGTGTTAAATTGTTGATTGATGGTCACGGTGGCCGTTGTGTTGGTATTCAGAATGAGCAACTAGTTCATCACGATATCATCGATGCAATTGAAAACATGCGTCGTCCAGAAAAAATTGAGCTATACAAAGTAGCTGAAGAGTTATTCTAATTTATAATTGAATTTTAGATACAAAAAACCGAAGCGATCGCTTCGGTTTTTTTATGTCTACATACTTATGCTTCGAGAAGAGTATTGGTATTACTCTAAATATAAATCGAGAGGTGTTTTACTCTTTCTACCACCAATTTCTCTGGCAAGTGTCGGTACAAGATAACCAGAAACATTTTCAATTAATTCCCCCATTAGTTGTTTTGCTTTTTTATCAGAAACAAAGAAATGAGCAGCACCTTGCACCTTATCTAATACATGAAGGTAATAGGGTAAAATACCCGCATCAAACAACGCCTCACTTAAATCAGTTAATGTCCTTGTTGTATCATTCACATCTTTAAGTAATACACTTTGATTTAATAGTGTGACGTTTGATTGCTTTAATTGAGTCATTTTATTTACTAACTCAGCGTTAATCTCGTTAGCATGGTTAATATGAGTCACTAGAATGATTTGTAAGCGTGTTTGTTTAAATAGCTGACACAGCGTATCAGTAATACGGTTTGGTATTACTACCGGTAAGCGAGAGTGGATACGAAGGCGCTTGATGTGCGGAATCGCTTCAATATGTTCAATTAACCATGTCAGTTCATGATCTTTTGCCATTAAAGGATCACCACCAGAAAAGATGACTTCATTTACTTCAGGATGATTTGCAATGTAATCGATTGACTCTTGCCAAATGGCCTTACTGCCTTTGTTATCTTGATATGGGAAATGACGGCGGAAGCAATAACGACAATTGACTGCACAACCTCCCTTTACAATCAATAGAACTCGGTTTTTGTATTTATGCAGTAAACCTGGTTGTTCGTTGTCTTGTTCCCCTAAAGGATCGTTCGAATATCCTTCATGTACCTCGAATTCTTGATCTAAAGGCAAAACTTGGCGTAATAAAGGATCAAAAGGGTTGCCAAATTCCATTCTATCGACAAAACTTGTCGGCACACGTAACGCAAATAACTTTTTCGCTTCTAGACCTTTCTCCCATGAAGAGCTATCAATACCTAGTGTTGAGAGTAATTGATGAGGGTCAGAGATCGCATTCGCTAGTTCTTTGAGCCAGTTTTGCTCAACAGGAGCGTCATTTCGGGTTATTATGTGTGACATTATTTATAACTCAACGATGTTAAGAGGAAATCATGGCGTCAGTAAGTACCAATGAATTCAAAGGCGGTTTGAAATTTATGCTAGATAATGAGCCATGCTCAATTATCGAGAACGAATATGTTAAGCCAGGTAAAGGTCAAGCATTCAACCGTGTAAAACTTCGTAGATTGCTTTCTGGTAAAACACTAGAAAAAACATTTAAATCAGGTGAAAGCTTTGAATTAGCAGACGTTGTAGACGTAGAGCTAGACTACCTATACAGCGACGGTGAATTTTACCACTTCATGAACAGCGTAAGCTTTGAGCAAATCGCTGCTGATGTAAAATCAGTAGGTGACGCTGCTAAATGGTTAGTAGAAAACGACACTTGTACACTGACTCTTTGGAATGATAATCCAATTACAGTGACACCGCCAAACTTTGTTGAACTTGAAGTGACTGAAACAGACCCAGGTCTGAAAGGTGATACTCAAGGTACTGGTGGTAAACCAGCAACGCTTTCTACTGGTGCAGTAGTTCGTGTTCCACTATTCATCGCTATCGGCGAAGTAGTTAAAGTTGATACGCGTACTGGCGAATATGTAGGTCGTGTTAAGTAATTTCGATTTATATTAAGATTAGCTTTATACAAAAGGTCACTTCGGTGGCCTTTTTTATTTATACCATTCTGGATAAATAGTTGAATTACATAGCAGATACAAACAAGGTTGGCATGAAGCCAACCTTTTTTATTGCTTCAGCTTTAGATTAGATCATAAAGATGAATACAACAGAAAGCACTGTAAATAGAGCCGCTGTTGCGTAACAAGCAATCTTACCTGCAGTACCTGTGTGGAATTTTAGGTCGTGCATACCATGATGTAAACGGTGCATCGCATGCCACATAGGCATAGAGATAGAACCGATAACAAATAATGCACCAATGATGCTAGTAACAAAACCAGCAACACGTAGGTAGTTCATTGATTCAGGACCAATCACACCGAGTGGAACTAAAATACCAAGAACTAAGATAGTTACTGGTGTTAGCATTGCAAACCAAGTACCACCGGCACCGAATAAGCCCCACCATACTGGTTCGTCAGAACGCTTTGGATTAAGATTTACCACAATAATTCTCCTTAAACGATAACCAATACAAGTAGTGTGATTGCAGCAACTGCTGCCCATTGTGCAAGAACAACGACTTTCTTATCCAGTGTTTTACCACCAAGACGAATAGGCATTACTTGCGGCATCATGCTAAAGAATGTTTGAGCATGGAATAAGCTACCCGCTAAAGCAACAATGTTCAGAGCAACCACAATAGGGTTTGCCATGAAATCTAACCAAGAAGCCCAAGCAAGTGGACCTTTTACTAAACTAGCTAAGCCAACAAGCAGACAGATAGTAAAGAAAATTAGCGGTAAAATTGTTGCTTCACGAACCATGTAGAAGCGGTAGAAAGGGTGATCTTTCCACCAAGTACGTGTCATTTCGCGAACGTAAGGTTTACGGTTGCTCATCCTTATGCCTCCTGTGGTTTAAGCATTGCGATAACAAAGTCTTGAGACGATGCGATCTTACCTTGGTTAACTGCTGCTGCAGGGTCAACGTGTTTTGGACATACTTCAGAACAGTAACCTACAAACGTACAGCCCCATGCGCCGTTGTCGCCATTGATTAGCTTCATACGCTCAGCAGAACCGTTATCACGGCTATCAAGATTGTAACGGTGTGCCAGTGTTAGTGCTGCAGGACCGATGAATTCAGGGTTTAGACCGAATTGAGGACACGCTGCATAACATAGACCACAGTTGATACAACCAGCGAACTGCTTGTATTTTGCCATTTGCTCAGGAGTCTGAGTGTTAGGACCTTGATCTGGAGTACGGTCGTTACCAAGAATATAAGGCTTGATTGCTTCTAAACGTTCGATGAACGGCGTCATATCAACAATTAAGTCTTTCTCGATAGGGAAGTTTGCTAATGGTTCTAGTGTTAAACCATTTGGGTAATCACGTAAGAACGCTTTACAAGCAAGCTTAGGTACGTTGTTTACCATCATGCCACAAGAGCCACAGATCGCCATACGACAAGACCAACGGTAAGATAGGTTTTTGTCTAGGTTATCTTTGATGTAACCAATTGCATCAAGAACAGAAGTTGTATCGTCACAAGGTACGTCGAACGCTTGTAGATAAGGTTTCTCATCTACCATAGGGTCGTAACGCATAATGCTTACTTTTTGAACTCTCTTACCAGCTGTCATTATGCTTGCTCCTCTGCGATCTTAGCTGCTTCAGCTTCTGCCGCTGCTGCTTTTTCTGCTGCTTCACCGTATAGGCGAGCTTTTGGTTGAGATTTGGTGATAGTTACATCGCTGTATTTAATTGTCGGCGCTGCATCTTTGTTGTAATACGCTAATGAGTGTTTTAGGAAGTTCACATCATCACGTTCTGTACAACCTTCATCTAGACGTTGGTGTGCACCACGAGACTCTTTACGTAGAATCGCAGAGTGAGCCATTGTTTCAGCAACTTCAAGGCCGTAACCTACTTCGATAGCGTATAATAGGTCAGTGTTGAACACTTTACCTTTATCTTTGATGCTGATGTTTTTATAACGTTTCTTCAGTTCAGCCAGTTTCTCAATCGTATCTTGCATCTCGTGCTCTTTACGATAGATACCACAACCCGCTTCCATTGAATGGCCCATTTCCGTACGGATATCAGACCAGTTTTCATCGCCTTCTTGAGCTAGTAATGCATCAATACGGCCTTGTACTTCTTCAATTTGTGCTTTGATAGCATCGTCATTCCAAGTTGTGAATTCAGCAGCACGCTCAGCGGCTTTTTCACCTGCAAGGCGACCAAATACAACTAACTCAGCAAGTGAGTTTGAACCTAGACGGTTTGCACCGTGAAGACCAACAGAAGAACATTCACCAACAGCAAATAGACCTTTGATGTTTGTTTCGTTGTTCTTATCCGTTTCAATACCACCCATGGTGTAGTGAACAGTAGGACGAATTGGAATTGGCTCTTTTGCTGGATCAACGTTAACGTAGGCTTTTGAAAGCTCACAGATAAACGGTAGACGTTCATTTAGGTACTCTTCACCTAGGTGACGAAGATCCAAATGCACTACATCACCAAGAGGGTGTTTGATAGTGTTGCCTTTTTGTTGTTCGTGCCAGAACGCTTGAGAAACTTTGTCACGAGGACCCAGTTCCATGTACTTGTTCTTAGGCTCACCAACAGGAGTCTCAGGACCCATGCCGTAATCTTGTAGGTAACGGTAACCATTTTTGTTTACGATGATACCGCCTTCACCACGACAACCTTCAGTCATCAGGATGCCTGTGCCAGGTAGGCCCGTTGGGTGGTATTGAACAAATTCCATATCACGCAGTGGAACACCGTGACGGAATGCCATAGCCATACCATCACCAGTAACGATACCGCCATTGGTATTACAGTGGTAAACACGACCTGCGCCACCCGTTGCAAGAACAACAGATTTTGCTTTAATACAAATAAGTTCGCCTTCAGCCATATGAATAGCAATCAGACCTTGAACTTGACCATCTTCAACTAAAATATCAACAACAAAGTACTCATCAAAACGGTTGATTTGAGGGTATTTCATTGAAGTTTGGAATAGGGTGTGAAGCATATGGAAGCCTGTCTTATCGGCAGCAAACCATGTACGTTCAACTTTCATACCACCAAAACGACGAACGTTTACTTCGCCATTTTCTTTACGGCTCCAAGGACAACCC
The DNA here is from genome assembly GCF_008933155.1 of Aliivibrio finisterrensis. Classification (GTDB taxonomy): domain Bacteria; phylum Pseudomonadota; class Gammaproteobacteria; order Enterobacterales; family Vibrionaceae; genus Aliivibrio; species Aliivibrio finisterrensis. Next base: position 28,816 of record NZ_WBVP01000026.1, read on the forward strand.
CATTGTTCTAATTGAGTCATCTCGCGGTATGCATTTTTTACAAAGTATTCAACAACATCCTGTTCACACAGCCAATCACCACCGCCAACAGTATCGTTGAAGTGATTGTCTAGTGTATCTTCTTCCTTGGTCACGGCTGCTGACCCACCTTCCGCGGCAACAGTGTGCGAACGCATTGGGTAAACTTTTGAGATTAGAGCAATTTCTAGCTCTGGGTTCGCTTCTGCTGCTGCAATGGCAGTACGTAGACCTGCACCGCCCGCGCCGATCACTGCAATATCTGTGGTTATCGTTTTCACAGTTATTCTCCGGGATAAAAGATAAAAAATTAAATTAACCACCTAAATATGATTAATTATGAGAATCTAGCCTGCTCGTGTGACAAATAAAGAGCAAATAAAACTTAAAAATTCTGATGCCTATTCTATGTGAGCTTTTGTAATAAAAATTGATATGGATAAAGTTTTGTCGTGCAAGTACCACTAATGGGGTGGTTTGTTGTAAATAATGTGATCTCCGTCAACTAGTTAAAGCTGTTAATATTCGCTACTATTTGTAGTTAAGTTGTTGCTTTATAAGTGATAATAATTCTTATCGATCTCGTATCCCCTTGATGGGTAAGGGTATTTATAAAGTTAAAAAATAGGTAACCTTAAAGTGGGTTATCAGGTATCATTTTGGATAAGTTTTTCTAATGTATAAGATTATGACTAGTCAAAATTGGATGCCAAGTGCATCAATTGAGCAATTACAGCAACGTGCTGAGATTATGACTTCTATTCGTTTGTTCTTTTCTGAGCGAAAAGTGATGGAAGTAGATACCCCTGCAATGAGTCATGCCACTGTTACAGATGTGCACCTTCATACCTTTCAAACTGATTTTGTTGGACCGGGCTATGCCGATGGCGCGCATTTGTATTTTATGACTAGCCCTGAATTTCATATGAAGCGATTATTAGCGGCTGGAAGTGGTGCGATTTACCAAATTAATAAAGCATTTCGTAATGAAGAAGCCGGGCGTTTCCATAACCCTGAATTTACGATGTTGGAATGGTATCGCCCAAGCTTTGATCATCATCAGCTAATGGATGAAATGAATGAGCTTCTGATGTTGGTGTTAAAGTGTCATGATTCAGAGCGTATGACATATCAGGAAGCCTTTATTAAAGTGCTTGGTATTTGCCCTTTAGAATCATCTATGGATGAATTAAGAGCGGTTGCCGCTCCTCTAGGCTTATCAGATATTGCGGATATTGAAGAAGATAGAGATACATTACTGCAGCTGCTATTTAGCATGGGGGTTGAAGAGAAAATAGGCTTAGAGGTTCCTGCTTTTGTTTATGACTTCCCAGCCTCTCAAGCTGCACTTGCTAAGATTAATCCTACGGATCAGAGAGTGGCTGAACGTTTCGAGGTGTACTTTAAGGGTATTGAACTGGCGAATGGATTTCATGAGCTAGATAATGCCAAAGAACAGCTTGCTCGTTTTAAAGAAGACAATGCGAAACGTAAATCAATGGGCTTAATTGAACAACCAATTGACTATCATTTGATTGCGGCACTAGAAGCAGGTCTTCCTGATTGCGCTGGTGTTGCTCTAGGTATTGACCGCTTAATTATGCTCGCAATGGGAGAAAAGCACATTGATCAAGTGATGGCTTTTCCGTTTGATAGAGCCTAGTTATTTTTACGTTCAATTAGCTAACGATTAATCCTGTCCCTATGACTGCTAAAAAAGCACCTAACCAAGCAAAACGGTTTGGTGCTTTTTTTGTGTATAGCCACAATAAAGGTAAGATCATAATTGGTGTCGTTGAAGAAAGCAGGGCAACCATACCTACATTCCCTTTTTGTAGAGCATATAAAATTAAGGTCATACCGACAGTCATAGCAAGAAACCCATTCAATGCGACAATACCTAAAATACGTGCATTAATTGGCGTAATTGGTCGTGATATAGGTAAATTAGTCAGTCTTAATAAGCTATGAGCACCAAAAGCAGAAGCCATTCGAATTGCTGAAGCGGCAATCGGATCAGCACTGGTTAGCATTACCGGTTTTGCAATAACACCACCAAGCGCTTGGCAAAAAGCAGCAAGTAGTCCTAGAAATATGGCTATCCAAATATTGCCTTTGACTTCATCCCATGTCCCTTGATTATTTGCTTTTTTTCCAAAGAAAATAGCAATTGAGACGCCAGAGAAAACAGAAATAGCACCAGCTAGCTCCCAACCTTGTAAGGTTTCATTAAATAGCCAGTAACCAAGGATGGCTGAAAAGAGAGCGTGGCATGAGAAGAGTAACCCAGCTTGTCTTGGACCCATGCGATTAAAGCAGGCAAATAAGGCCGTATCTCCAATGAAAATGCCTATCAAACCAGAAAGCATCATTGGATAAAGGTGAGAAGAATCAATAGAGAGCCACCCACCAGTAAACCAAGCGAGCGTGGAAAGCATTATTGTTACGCAGCCCATACGCCAGCGGCTATAAGCGAATGCACCAAGGTGGCGAGCAGGAGCGACAGATATCATACTTGATAGTGCCCATAAACAAGCGGCACCAAGCGCTAACCATTCATATCCCATTATCATTCCATTGATTATTATTAGTCATGAGTTTTAGATTATCTGAACTTAAAAAAATAGCGAACACAAGGTTCGCTATTTTTGCTTTATTTTAAGTAAATTACTTATTTTGCAATATGTGCAAACGGAGTACCCATACGAGTTGGAACGCCATTTTCCATTGATGGATCAAACTTAATTGAGTTAGGTGCAAATAAGTTAATAACAGTTGAGCCTAATTTAAAGCGCCCCATCTCTTCACCTTTCTTAAAGCAAATCATATCATCGCCAGAAAGTGGGTAATGCCATGTTTTAACTGCAGGACCTGTAGGTGGTGTTACCGTATCAGCCCATGTTGTTTCAATGCTACCAACGATAGTTGCACCAACAAGAACTTGAGCCATTGCCCCAAATTCAGTATCAAAAATACAGACAACACGTTCGTTACGTGCAAATAAATTAGGTACGTTTTCTGCTGTTAATGGATTTACTGAGAAAAGATCACCAGGAACATAAATCATCTTACGTAATGTAGCATCGCAAGGCATGTGTACACGGTGGTAGTCGCGTGGTGATAAATACAGAGTTGCGAATTCGCCACCCATAAATTCTTCAGCCAGATCTTCATCACCACCAAGTAGCTCTTGAGCTGAATATACATGGCCTTTAGCTTGAACTAATTGGCCGTCAGTAATCGGGCCAAATTGGCTTACGCACGCGTCCGCTGGATGAGAAATTACATTCACACAATCATTAATAGGGCGAGCGCCATCTTCTAATTCACGAACAAAGAAGTTGTTGAATGTAGAGTACGCTTTAGGATCTGGGTTTTTAGCTTCGTTCATGTCAACTTTGTATTGTTTAATGAACCACTTAATTACCGCTGTTGTTAACCAACCCATTTTTGCTGATGCTAATTTGCCAGCCAAACGAGTAAGTGCATGTTTTGGGGTTAAATACTGTAACCCAATTTTTAAATTATCTGACACGTTATTTGCCTACTAGTTATTACTTAATGTGGATATTACCACATCTTTACTTTGTTTATTAATCGGCTTTTTTGCCGCGGGAGAATTGGCGATTGGCTTTGTTCTCAGACATACTTTCAATAATTCGATGGTAGCTTTCGAAGCGCAGTTTGGAAATTTTACCGTTTGATACCGCTTCTTGAAGAATACAGCCTGGGTCATCTTTATGCGTACAGTCTCTAAACTTACAGCCACCAATAAAGCCTTTGAACTCAACGAAAGAGGCTGTTATCTCATCTTTTTCTAAGTGCCATAAACCAAACTCACGAACCCCAGGAGAATCGATAAGATCGCCGCCATGAGGGAAATGATATAAACGAGCTGCGGTTGTTGTGTGTTGGCCAAGACCTGAGTTTTCAGAAACCGCGCCTTCAATAATTTCAAGTTCAGGCATTAATGCATTCACTAAGCTTGATTTACCAACGCCTGACTGACCAACAAAGATATTAATATGATCGCGTAGCTCAGCTTCAAGTTCTTCTACGCCATAGCCTGATTCTTTACTTACGTATTTTACTTTATAGCCAATATCTTCATATAGACTAAGAAGTTGCTTAACATCAGTAAATTCTTTTTCAGAAAGTAAATCGACTTTGTTTAGTACGATTAGCGGCTTTATATGTAATGTTTCTGACGCAATAAGGTAACGGTCAATAATGTTTAATGACAACTCAGGAAGAATAGAAGAAACAATGACCATTTGGTCAACATTTGCTGCAACGGGTTTAATGCCGTCATAATAATCTGGACGAGTGAGTATTGATGTGCGTGGCTTAACGGCTTCAACAACACCAGATATACCTGCAAGTACTTCTGTACCTGGACGCCAAATAACACGATCACCAGACACTAAGCTTTCAATACCTCGACGTAAGTTACAACGATGTATTTCTTTGCTTTCTGGATCTTCGATATCCGCATGTTGGCCAAAGCGAGTAATGACTAGCCCTTCTTTGGCTGCTTCTAATGAGGATTCATCCCACTCAATGGTGGTCTTTATCTTTTCTATACGTTTATTTTGATTAGAACGTACTCGGCGAACTTGGCCTTTAGTTAACTTTGTCTTTTTTGCCACGAAATGATTTCACTTGTAGGTTGGCTTTCAGTTTTATGTTGAAAGATAAATCGGCCCGAGTATCATACCCTTTTTAGTTACAAAATAGGCAGCTCTCTATGGCAATTAATGATCAAAACCTGATTTGGGTTGATTTGGAGATGACAGGATTGGATCCTGAAACTCATAAAATCATCGAAATCGCATCCATTGTAACTGATGCTCAGCTAAATATTTTAGCAGAAGGGCCGGTTATTGCTATTCATCAGTCAGAAGAAGAATTGGCTAAGATGGATGACTGGTGCACAAATACACACACTAACAGTGGATTAGTCGCTCGTGTACAAGCAAGTGAATACAATGAAGCTGCAGCGATCGAAGAGACGATTGCTTTTCTTGAACAGTGGGTACCAAAAGGTATTTCCCCAATTTGCGGTAACAGTATTGGCCAAGATCGCCGCTTCCTATATAAGCATATGCCTAAGCTTGAAGAGTATTTTCATTACCGCTACGTTGATGTAAGTACGATTAAAGAGCTCACTCGCCGTTGGAAACCTGAAGTTCTTGATGGCTTTGAGAAAACAGGAACCCATTTAGCATTGGATGATATTAGAGAATCTATTGCTGAGTTGAAGTATTACCGTCAACATATTTTCACAATCTAGTTCTTTTGATGAATTGTTGAGCGAAAGTGGCGGGTTTTAAAGATTTTTTAGTTTTTTTTCAAAATCCGCTTGCATCATCACGTTTTACTCGTATAATTCGCAGCCTCTGAACGAGGAGCTACTCCTTATCAGAATATCAGTATGCGACACTAGCTCAGCTGGTAGAGCGCAACCTTGCCAAGGTTGAGGTCACGAGTTCGAGCCTCGTGTGTCGCTCCAATTTCTTTTTAGTACCGTAATGAAGTGCTTCTCGAAAATTGAAATTGGTTTAAGTTTCTATTGTACTTTGAACAATGGCATCCGGACGCGGGATGGAGCAGCTTGGTAGCTCGTCGGGCTCA
>NZ_WBVP01000027.1 GCF_008933155.1 Aliivibrio finisterrensis
TGGATAGAGTACCTGGCTACGAACCAGGCGGTCGGAGGTTCGAATCCTCCCTGGCGCACCATTCTTTTAAAAGAACCTGATCTTAATGATCGGGTTTTTTTATGTCTGAAGGAAATTAAGTTAATCAATTGATGGTTTTATTAAATATATTGATTTAAAGGTTATTGTTAGGTAATTTGATTGTAATCAGTTTAAGTTTAGGGAAGTAGTGGCAGTGTATGGATATATCTTGTCATTTTATTCTTTTTGGAACTTATTTAGATTGTTTCTGATTTGACAATTTCGTTGAGGTCGAGATAATCACTTACTCTTTTTAGAATAAAAGAGCACATTTAATACCAATCTACATAAGTATTTGATCATTCTTGCTTGTTAAAATCTATTATGTCTGCGTTATAAATTTTGTAATTAGAACGACTAGTTATTGTAATTTATGCCTTGCTCTAATCGATTTTTCCTACGCAATTATCTGAATAACTACTTACTCAGAATGGTATAACATTGTCACTATCATCAAAAAGGAATAAAAGATGACAGACATTGGAAGTTTACTATTGGAAGCGGCAACCTTAATGCTTACAGGCATGGGGGTTGTATTTATATTCCTTACTATTCTAGTTTATCTAGTTCAACTCATGTCTAAGTTGTTGCCTGTGGAGCTAGCGCCCAAACAGGTACTCGCTGTCCAGAAAAATTCAGATCCCGATCAAACAACAGTGCAGCCTCAAGTGATTGCTGCAATTTCTGCTGCGGTTAAGTTACACCTTCAAAAGCATAAATAATCTGTTTTAGGAAAATTATTACAAGGAGTTTGTAAGTATGTCTAAACCACTTTCTATCACTGATGTGGTACTTCGTGACGCCCATCAATCACTCTTCGCAACGCGTATGCGTGTTGAAGATATGCTGCCTATTGCTGAGCAGCTCGATAAAATTGGCTATTGGTCATTAGAAACCTGGGGTGGAGCAACATTTGATGCTTGTATTCGTTACTTAGGTGAAGATCCGTGGGAGCGGTTACGCTTATTAAAAGCAGCAATGCCAAATACGCCAATGCAAATGCTATTACGTGGTCAAAACCTATTGGGTTATCGCCACTATGCTGATGATGTGGTAGAAAAGTTTGTTGAGCGAGCTCATAGTAATGGTATGGATGTATTCCGTATTTTTGATGCAATGAATGATGTGAGAAACTTTCAAACAGCCGTTAAAGCGACAATTGATGTTGGTGCTCATGCACAAGGTACACTTTCTTACACGACCAGCCCTGTGCATAATTCAGATACTTGGGTCGATCTAGCAAAACGTCTTGAAGATCTTGGGTGTCATTCTCTTTGTATTAAAGACATGTCTGGTTTACTTAAACCTTATGAAGCAGAAGAATTAATTACACGAATTAAAGCGTCATGTGATGTGCCATTGGCATTACATAGCCATGCAACAACCGGTTTGTCAGCAGCAACAGCAGTAAAAGCCGTTGAAGCGGGTATTGATATCCTCGATACGGCAATTTCTTCAATGAGCCAGACTTACGGTCATACACCAACGGAAACGGTTGTGGCTATGTTAGAGGGCACTGAGCGAGATACGAATTTAAAACTCGATCAACTAGAGCCGATAGCTTCTTACTTCCGAGAAGTTCGTAAAAAATACGCCAAGTTTGAAGGCCAGTTAAAAGGAGTCGATTCTCGCATCCTTATTGCACAAGTTCCCGGTGGAATGCTAACGAATATGGAAAGCCAACTTAAAGAGCAGGGTGCTGCTGATAAGATGGATGAAGTTTTATTAGAGATCCCGAAAGTGCGTAAAGATCTTGGCTACATTCCTTTAGTGACGCCAACATCACAAATTGTAGGCACTCAAGCCGTGATTAATGTGCTTACCGGTGAGCGCTATAAAAGCATTACAAAAGAAACCGCAGGGGTTCTTAAAGGAGAATATGGTTCAGCTCCTGCTGCTGTCGATGCTGAACTTCAAGCTCGTGTATTAGACGGTGCTGAAGCCATTACTTGTCGCCCAGCTGATCTATTGAAATCGGAACTTCATACCCTAACAGATGAGTTGCTAGCGAAAGCAAAAGAAGAGAATATCGAACTTGCAGAGCAACAAGTTGATGATGTTCTTACTTATGCTTTATTCCCTCAAGTTGGGCTTAAATTCTTAAATAACCGCAATAATCCAGATGCTTTTGAACCAGCACCAGGCTCAGAAAAAGAAGGAGTGGAAGAGGGCGTGAAAGTAACGCCAGCAAAAGGTAAAGTTGAAGCATATAGCGTTAAAGTTGATGGTCAAATTTACAATGTTGAAGTTGGCCCTCAAGGCGTTATTTCTTCGGTAGCTCCAGTATCCGCTCAACCAGCACCAGTTCAATCTCCTCAGTTATCAGCAGTGGATGCTGAATCAGTAGATGCTCCATTAGCTGGAAATATTTTTAAAGTGCTCGTTCAACCTGGAACAGAAGTTGCGGAAGGTGAGGTTTTACTCATTCTTGAAGCCATGAAAATGGAAACTGAGATCAAAGCGTCACGTAATGGTACAGTGCAGGATATTTTAACTAAGGAAGGCGATGCGGTAGCTGTTGGCACACCGTTGCTTTCTCTAGCGTAAGGTAAGTTAAACATGGATGGTTTATTAATATTATGGAATGAAACCTCAATTGCTAATTTTAAGTTTGAACAACTTATTATGATTTTAGTAGGTTGCGGTCTTTTATTCTTAGCGATTAAAAAAGGATTTGAGCCATTACTACTGCTACCAATTGGTTTTGGTGCAATATTGGCTAACATTCCAAACGCAGGCTTTACAGAGCCCGGCGGTTTACTTTACTACGTTTATTACGTTGGGATTGAAACCGGAATCTTCCCACTCTTGATCTTCATGGGGGTGGGTGCAATGACGGATTTTGGGGCACTCATCGCAAACCCTAAAACGTTATGGTTAGGCGCAGCTGCGCAAGTGGGTATTTTTGCAACATTATTTGGTGCGATTTTGCTTAACTTTGTTCCTGGCATGGAATTTACATTAGCTGATGCTTCATCAATTGCTATTATTGGTGGTGCTGATGGTCCAACTGCTATCTTCTTAGCGAGTAAATTATCCCCTGATTTATTGGGTGCCGTTGCTGTTGCTGCATACAGCTATATGGCCTTAGTGCCAATCATTCAGCCTCCAATAATGAAGGCACTAACTACACCAGAAGAGCGTAAAATTAAGATGGCCCAATTGCGTCATGTAGGTAAAGCGGAGAAGATCATTTTCCCGCTAGCTGTTCTTCTTATGACGATTCTATTTTTACCATCAGCAACGCCGTTAGTTGGCATGTTCTGTTTAGGTAATTTGATGAAAGAGTCTGGTGTTGTCGATCGTTTATCTAGTACTGCTCAAAATGAACTGATCAATGTTGTGACCATCTTCTTAGGGCTCGGTGTTGGTTCAAAGCTAGAAGCTGAAACCTTTTTGAACGTTGAAACGTTAGGCATTTTATTGCTAGGTGCGGTTGCTTTCAGCGTCGGTACTGCTGGTGGTTTAATTATGGCTAAGATATTAAATAAATATTCGAAAGAAGACATAAACCCATTAATTGGTGCTGCTGGGGTATCAGCTGTGCCGATGGCTGCTCGAGTGGTTAATAAGGTAGGTCTTGAAGCTAACCCCCAAAACTTCTTATTGATGCATGCAATGGGACCTAATGTTGCTGGTGTACTCGGCTCTGCGGTTGCCGCTGGTATCTTATTAGCGCTTGTTGGTTAATATTGAGTAAAACTTAACAATAAAAGGGTGCAGTAGCACCCTTTTTTATTTTATGCTTATTAACTATATTTACTGGGCTATCGGGATTTCTTCACCATGTTCGATTGGTTTAATGCGGATTCAGCATTATGGGTATTATTTAGCTCTGGATTTTTAAGTGCCACATTATTACCAGGAGCCTCAGAGGCAAGTTTAATTGCAACATTAAAATTAGACAGTTTTTCTATGTGGACAGTTATTGCTGTAGCTACATTGGGAAATACGCTCGGAGGCATAACAAATTATTGGCTTGGTTTGTTACTCCCTGATAAAACTTCTTCACAAAAACACGGTCATAAAGCCATTCAATCGATAAAAAAATACGGCTATTGGACGTTATTTTTCAGTTGGTTACCTGTTATTGGTGATCCCCTTTGTTTAGCTGCCGGATGGTTAAGAATGAAGTTCTGGCCATGTGTGATTTTAATAGGAATTGGCAAGGCTGTTCGATACGTTCTTCTATCGTTTGCAGTAAATGGAATATTATAGGATTTAAGATGAAAAAATTATTAGGTCTCTCGATTATTTTAGCACTCGCAGGGTGCAGTAATTCTGAGTTTGAAGCCCCAAAAAAATCAGACCTGCCAGAAGGTGTTACTTTGGTTGAGCAAGTGCTACCAAAAGAAGGCACTACAGTAATTCCTTATCAGAAATACAGATTAGAAAACGGGCTAACTGTAATTCTTAGCCCTGATCATTCAGATCCTCTCGTACATGTTGATGTGACTTATCATGTAGGCTCTGCACGAGAAGAGATCGGTAAATCAGGTTTCGCTCATTTCTTTGAGCATATGATGTTTCAAGGTTCCGAAAATGTTGGCGACCAACAACATTTTAAAATCATCACTGAAGCAGGTGGGACGTTAAACGGCACGACTAATCGCGATAGAACAAATTATTTTGAAACCGTACCCGCGAATCAATTAGAAAAAATGCTATGGCTAGAATCTGATCGAATGGGCTTCTTGATTGATGCTGTTTCCCAAAAGAAATTTGAGATCCAACGCAGCACAGTGAAAAATGAGCGCGGTCAGAATTATGATAACCGTCCATATGGTTTAATTTACGAAAGAATGGGAGAGGCGTTATTCCCACAAGGTCATCCATATTCATGGCAAACGATAGGGTATGTCGAGGATTTAGATCGTGTTGATGTTAACGACTTAAAAGCCTTCTTTTTACGTTGGTATGGGCCTAACAATGCCGTTATTACTATCGGTGGTGATTTAGATAGCAAGCAAACATTAGAGTGGGTAAACAAATACTTTGGTTCAATCCCTCGTGGTCCTGAAGTTGAAAATGCCCCTAAACAACCAGTAACGTTAATAGAAAACCGTTACATCACACTAGAAGACCGCATTCAACAACCAATGGTTATGATTGGTTGGCCAACGACGTATCGTGGTGAAGACACAGAAGCCAGCTTGGATATGTTAGCAACGTTACTTGGTAGTGGTAAAACAAGCTTACTTTACCAAGAGTTAGTGAAGACTGGCAAAGTAGTTGATGCCGGCGCTTTTCATGATTGTGCAGAGTTATCATGTACTCTGTACGTGTACGCGATGACAGACTCTGGTGACAATAACAATTTAGCCACAGCTTATACTGAAGTGATGGATGTGCTTGAAAAATTTGATAAAGAGGGCGTATCAAAAGAAGACCTTGCTGAAGTTCAAGGCAGTGCCGAAGCTGGAGCGATATTTGGATTGCAATCGGTATCAGGAAAAGTATCTCAACTTGCTTCAAATGAGACATTCTATGGTCAACCTAACCAACTTGAAAAACAATTAACGGAACTAAAAGCAGTAACGCCAGAAAAAGTATCTCAAGCCTTTGATCATTATATTGCTGATAAATATAAGGTGACGTTAAGTGTTGTACCAAAAGGAAAAACACAACTTCAAGTTAAAGAACCAAACTTTATTACGCCAAAAAGAGATCTACCTGAGTATCACAAAATTGGTGAAGGTGATTTAGAAGTACGTAAAGCGGTTGATGATTTTGATCGCTCTATTATGCCTCAACCATCAAAAGCCGTGACGGCCAAAACACCGGATATTTATCGTGCGAAATTACAGAACGATATTGAAATATTAGGCACTGAAGCGATTGAGACACCAACGATTCAATTACAGATAGCAATACCTGCTGGAAATCGCTATGTGGTAAGAGGTAAGGAAGGGTTAGCTGAGTTAACCGCAGCCATGATGGAAGAAGGAACCATCGAGCGTTCCGCTGAAGATATTCAAAAAGAATTGGATAAATTAGGCAGCTCAGTCTCTTTTAATACTGGCAGTTATACGACAACCATTTCAATAGCATCACTGACGAAAAATATTGATCAAACATTAGCCATAGTAAATGACATGTTATTTGCTCCAGCCTTCAAAGAGGCTGATTTTGAGCGATTGAAAAAACAAGCAATGGAAGGGCTTGTTTACGATCATCAAAAACCATCATGGTTAGCTTCTCAGGCGACTCGTGAAGTCTTGTTTAGCGGGACTATTTTTGAACGTTCTCCAGATGGCACGCTAGACTCAGTCAACAGTTTAACCATTGAAGATGTAAAACAGTTCTATAAAGATAATTACACCCCTGTTGGGACTCAAGTCGTTTCTGTTGGTGATATAACTAAATCAGATCTTGTATCAAAACTTTCTTTCTTAGCGGATTGGCAAGGTAAGACGCCTCAGCTATTAGCACCACAAAAATTACCTAAATTAGGCAAACAAAAGATTTATTTTGTAGATAAACCGAACGCGCCCCAAAGTGTGATTCGCTTTGTCCGCCAAGGTATGCCATATGATGCGACAGGGGAGCTGTATCAGACTCAATTAGCTAACTTTAACTTAGGTGGTAATTTTAACAGTCGAATTAATCAGAACCTTCGTGAAGATAAAGGGTATACCTACGGTGCTGGTGGCTATTTAATGGGAAATAAAGAAATTGGAATGTCGATTTTTTATGCCCAAGTTCGAGCTGATGTAACGCTAGAATCGATCAAGGAATTCATTACTGAAATGAAAAAATTTGAAACGGATGGCATGACAATGGATGAGTTGAACTTTATGCGCTTAGCAGTTGGTCAACAAGATGCACTGAAGTATGAAACCCCAAGTCAAAAAGCAAATTTACTTGGCAAAATTCTCACCTATTCTTTGGATGAAGATTTCATTGATGAACAAAATGAGTTAATAGCGACATTAGGGCGTAATGAACTGAATGCATTAGCTGCAAAATGGTTTGATCCAACGGAATATCAAATTATTGTGGTTGGTGATGAAAAGTCATTAATGCCTAAACTAAAAACATTAGGTTTACCAATAGAGTTACTAACACCTAATAAGTAATGATTGTTAGAAAGACGGCAATATATAAAAATATCGCCGTTTTTTTTCGTATCCAAGTCTCATTAAAATTTGTTAGTATCTCAGGATATAAATCAACATTATGATGTTGAACTTACCTCAATAGCGAGATTGTATTTTGACCGAATTTATCAACCGATTACAGAAAGTCGCTTCCAATCCTAAGGCCTTTAAGAAAGCGGGTCGAGGAATTGAAAGAGAGACCCTACGATTTACTTTAGGCGCTTCACTTTCGTCGAAGCCACATCCTGTAGGTGTCGGTTCAGCATTAACGCATAAATACATAACCACTGATTTTGCAGAGTCTTTACTAGAGTTTATTACACCTGTATCGAATGACGTCGATACAGTAATCCAACAACTTGAAGATGTACACCATTATACGGTTTCACACATGGGTGAAGAAAAGCTTTGGCCCCTCTCTATGCCATGTTTTGTTACTCATGACGACGATATTACGCTTGCGCAGTATGGCTCATCAAATGTAGGGCAGCTGAAAACAACATACCGTGAAGGGCTAAAACGCCGATATGGTAGTGTGATGCAGGTGATCTCGGGCGTGCATTTTAACTTTTCATTCTCAACAGAGTTTTGGGATGAATTGTTTGGTAAGCAATCTGAAAATGAAAGAAAAGAGTCAGTATCAGATGCTTACTTTGGTTTGATCCGTAACTATTATCGTTTTGGTTGGTTAATTCCGTATTTCTTTGGTGCGTCTCCAGCACTGTGTAGCTCATTTATTCAAGGCCGTGAAACGGCAATGGAGTTTGAAACATTAGGGAGTACGCTTTATCTTCCTTATGCAACGTCTTTACGGTTAAGTGATCTTGGCTATACCAATGATTCACAAAGTGATTTAAAAATCAGTTTAAACAGCGTTAGTGAGTACGTTGATGGTTTAAATAAAGCAATACGGACACCATCAGAAGAATTTGCAAAAATTGGTTTAAAAGAGGGTGATAAGCACATTCAATTGAATGCCAATGTACTGCAAATCGAAAATGAACTGTATGCCCCAATCCGCCCTAAGCGTGTTGCTAAAAATGGCGAAAGGCCATCAGAAGCATTAGAAAGAGATGGCGTAGAATACATAGAAGTTCGCTCATTAGATGTAAACCCATTCAGCTCTGTAGGGGTTGATAAAGACCAAGTCCGTTTCTTAGACTTATTTTTAACATGGGCAGTACTAACAGATTCAGCGCCAATGAATGACAGTGAAATGGCATGTTGGAAAGATAATTGGAATAAGATCATTGAAAAAGGTCGTAAACCAGGCTTAGAACTGAAGATTGGTTGCCAAGGCGAACGGTTAACTCAAAAAGCATGGGCTGAGCGAGTATTTGATGATTTACTGGTTATCGCTAAAAAAATGGACGCTGCGAATGGAGATGATGAATATCAACAAACTCACCAACGTTTAATAGCAATGATTGAAGATCCAGAGTTAACCATCTCAGGTCGTTTACTTGCAGATACGAAAAAAGGTGGTGGTATTGGTAAAATAGGGTGTGATCTTGCGGTTCAACACCGCGAAACTCATCTTAATCATCAATATGGCTATTATACTAAAGAAGAGTTAGATGCTGAGGTTGAGCGTTCTATTCAAGCACAGAAAGACATTGAAGCGAAAGATACGCTCTCTTTCTCTGAGTATTTGAGTAATTACTTTAGTTATTTGAAGTAATTATTAATAGAAACTTATAGCACTGTTATTCTATGAATAACGGTGCTTTTTTTTGAGTGAGTTTATGAATTACAAATTAGTCATTGTTGCTGTTACTTTTTCAGTATTAACGGGATGTGCGACTGCTCCCCCAACAAAACAAGACAACTTATGTGATATTTTTCGAGAGAAAAGTGGTTGGTATGATGACGCCAAAGACATGACTGAAGAATATGGAACTCCAATAAATGTAGCCATGGCCATTATGAAACAAGAAAGTAGCTTCAGAGCAACGGTAAGGCCACCAAGAACTCAATTGCTAGGGTTTATCCCATGGAGTCGCCCAAGTTCCGCTTATGGTTATGCGCAAGCTCAAGACCCTGTATGGGGAGAGTATGAAGAAGCAACCGGTGGAGGATCTCGCAGTAGCTTTGATGACGCCATTATGTTTATAGGTTGGTATACTGATGGTACGCAAAAACAATTAGGGATCTCAAAGTGGGACCCGTATAACCAATATCTGGCTTATCATGAAGGTCGTGGTGGTTATAAACGTAAAAGCTATCAAAGAAAACCACAATTGATTAAGATAGCTCGTAAGGTCGAATCTCAAGCAAAAACGTATGGCTGGCAATTAAAACAATGTAAAGCCGAACTTGAACGACAAAGTAGTTGGTGGTGGTAAGCCATCATTTCATAAATTAAAGGATTAGAATATGCCACTATTAGATAGTTTCACTGTAGATCATACTCGTATGGAAGCACCAGCGGTTCGTGTTGCAAAAACAATGCAAACTCCAAAAGGTGATACGATCACTGTGTTTGACTTACGCTTTACCGCACCAAACAAAGATATATTATCAGAAAAAGGCATTCATACTTTAGAGCATTTATACGCAGGCTTTATGCGTAATCATCTAAATGGTTCAGAGGTTGAAATTATAGATATTTCGCCAATGGGATGTCGTACAGGCTTTTACATGAGCTTGATTGGTACACCAGCCGAGCAAACCGTTGCTAATGCCTGGATAGCATCAATGGAAGATGTTTTAAAAGTAGAAGCACAAAATAAGATACCTGAATTGAATGAGTACCAGTGTGGCACTTACACCATGCATTCATTAGAAGAAGCAAAAGCGATTGCGAGTACTATTTTAGCATCAGGTATTCGAGTAAATAGAAACGACGAATTAGCATTACCAGATTCAATGCTAAAAGAATTATCGGTTGATTAATTTTAACATTAATAACTAAAAAGCCCGCATTTAATTTTATCTAATGCGGTTTTTTTATGTATTATTTGTCTTCAGGGCTTGGAAAGACTTTCACCAAATTAATTTTATTTTCTTCTACTGTTACGATTTCCATATTGTGTTGGTCAATTTCAAGACTAATTTCAGCTTCAGGTATTTCTTCTAGGTGTTCAAGAATTAAGCCATTTAACGTTCTTGGTCCATCGGTTGGTAAATCCCACTTTAACCCTTTATTAATATCTCGGATATTGGCACTGCCTTCAATCATAAAGCTACCATCTGGCTGAGGTGTTATTTCTTCAGCTAGGCTTGGAGCCATTGAGGTCGTGAATTCACCCACAATCTCTTCCAAAATATCTTCTAACGTGATTAGACCTTGGATATCGCCATATTCATCAACAATTAAGCCTATACGCTCCTTATTGCGTTGGAATTTTAATAATTGTGTATTTAATGGTGTGGCTTCTGGGATGAAATATATCTCATCAGCTGCTCTCAATAAGGTTTCCTTGGTAAATTCATTTTTCTCAAGCATTAATCGATAAGATTCTCGTAAGCGTAACATGCCAACGACTTCGTCGATTTGATCACGATATAGAACAATACGTCCATGAGGAGAATGAGTTAATTGGCGTGAAATAGATTTCCAATCATCATTAATATCAATCCCGGTGATCTCACTGCGAGGCACCATAATATCATTTACGGTTACGTGCTCTAAATCGAGAATGGAAATTAACATATCTTGGTGACGACGCGGAATTAACCCTCCAGCCTCATGCACAACCGTTCTAAGCTCTTCTGAACTCAGGTTGTCTTTATCATTATGGTCAGCCCCAAGGCCTAACAGCTTAAGAAAACCATTGGTGATAAAATTAACCAAAATAACGAGAGGAGAAAGTATCTTCATTAAAACATTTAATACAATACTGCTGCTGTAAGAGACTCGTTCAGGATACATTGCCGCAAGGGTTTTAGGAGTGACTTCAGCAAAAACAAGAATGACAAGAGTTAACACACCCGTGGCAATAGCTACACCATAATCACCATAAAGGCGCATACCAAGAATAGTAGCGATTGCAGAAGCAAGGATATTAACAAGGTTATTACCGATAAGAATTAAGCCGATAAGGCGGTCAGGACGACTCAGTAACTTTTCAACGCGCTTTGCCCCTTTATGACCTTGATTGGATAGGTGCTTTAGACGATAGCGGTTTAACGACATCATGCCTGTTTCAGAGCTTGAGAAGTAACCAGAGATAACAATAAGTATAGCTAATAACGTAAATAGGGCGCCGGTTGATATGTCGTCCAAGTGTCTTGATCCTCTATTTTAAAAGGGTAACTAAAGGGTATTTATCTTATCTGATAATCAGTCTGTCAAGTTTGAATACCAAAAGTGAGCGATTACCACAATTTAAGTTAAAATTACCTCTTGAACAAAACGACTGCCAAAGTAAGCCAGAGTCAGTAAAAATGCACCAGATAAACTGAACCATAATACTTTCTGACCGCGCCAACCTCGTTGGTAATGACCCCAAGTTAATACAGCATAAATAACCCAAGCTATAAAGGAAAGGATTGCTTTGTGAGCCTTACCTTGTGCAAACATATCTTGAATATATGTGAAGCCTGTCATTAATGTAAGTGTCAGTAGCAATAAACCCACTAAAATGATCTTGAAAAGCTGACGTTCAACCATCATTAATGGTGGAAGGTTTGGATTTAACATTAATGACTTTTTACTTTTTAGTTTATGATCGAGCCAAGCAAGTTGTAAGGCATAAAGTGTTGCGATCATTAACGTTGAATAGGCAAACAGTGCTAAAGAAATATGAATTAATAAACTTGGATGAGACTCTAAGTGAGTAATAAACGCCCCTGGCAAAAAAGTCGCTGCGATTAAGTTAATTGCAGAGAAACTATAAACGACGGGCAAAATAAACCACACTCTAAACTTGAGCATAGAAACACTCATTACTAGCGATATAATAAAGCTAATAAGAGAAGCCACATTTAGAATACTTAAATTTTGCCCAAAGCTATTTAGGATCAATTCTTTTAATTGCCATGCGTGCAGAAGTAAAGCAAGTGAAGCACAAATCAGTACTACATTTATTTGGATCTTATTTTGGCCAGCTAGGCCTGGGATCACAAACCCTAAAGCAAGAAAGTAAAAAAGTGCAGCACTTATTGCTGTAATCGTATCCATAATTCACTGATCATTTAGTTTATCAACATTTTGATTATACCCTTTAGAGGGCAATCTCGGTAGGTGTGATTCAGTTAGGATAAAAAATTTTCATTATAACGTCTCAGATTTAGGTATAATCGAGAAATGGTCGCAAAGTAGGCGCAGGAATATGTTTGATAATTTAACGGATAGACTATCCAAAACCCTGAAAAATATCAGTGGTAAAGGTCGATTAACAGAAGACAATATAAAAGAAACACTGCGTGAAGTGCGCATGGCTCTATTAGAGGCCGACGTAGCTTTACCTGTAGTTCGTGATTTTATTAAGCGTGTAAAAGAAGGCGCGGTTGGTGTTGAGGTTTCAAAAAGTTTAACTCCAGGACAAGAGTTCATAAAGATTGTTCAATCTGAACTTCAAACCGTGATGGGGGCATCAAATGAAGCCTTAAATTTAGCGTGTCAGCCGCCAGCGGTTATTTTAATGGCGGGTTTACAAGGTGCAGGTAAAACAACCAGTACAGGTAAACTTGCTAAATTATTAAAAGAGCGTGATAAGAAAAAAGTACTTGTTGTTTCTGCCGATGTTTACCGTCCTGCGGCGATCAAACAGCTAGAAATGTTAGCAGGAGAGGTTGATGTTGACTTTTTCCCATCAAGTGCAGATCAAAAGCCAATTGATATCGTCGATGCTGCAATTGGGCATGCAAAACTGAAGTTTTTTGATGTTGTTATCGTGGATACAGCCGGTCGTCTAGCTGTTGATACTGAAATGATGGATGAAATCAAACAGCTTCATTCTCATGTGAATCCGATTGAAACCCTGTTTGTTGTTGATGCAATGACAGGCCAAGATGCGGCGAATACCGCTAAAGCCTTTGGTGATGCTTTACCACTAACCGGTGTTATTTTAACTAAAATAGATGGTGATGCTCGTGGTGGTGCCGCTTTATCTGTTCGTCATATCACAGGTAAGCCAGTTAAGTTTTTAGGTGTAGGTGAAAAAACCGATGCACTTGAAGCGTTCCATCCAGAACGAATTGCCTCTCGAATTTTGGGTATGGGTGATGTTCTTTCTTTAATTGAAGATCTTGAAAAGAACGTTGATAAAGAGAAAGCAGAGAAACTAGCTAAAAAATTCAAAGAGAAAAAAGGCTTTGATTTAGAAGATTTCCGCGAACAGCTTGGTCAAATGAAAAACATGGGCGGCATGATGGGAATGATGAATAAGCTCCCAGGCATGTCTCAACTACCAAGTGATGTAAAAGATAAAGTTGATGACAAGATGTTCAATCAAATGGAAGCGATTATTAATTCCATGACAATGAAAGAACGTGAACGTCCAGAAATCATCAAAGGATCACGTAAAAAGCGTATTGCTGCAGGTTCTGGTGTTCAAGTGCAAGATGTAAACCGTATGCTAAAACAATTTACTCAAATGCAGAAAATGATGAAAAAAATGCAGAAGGGTGGAATGAAAGGCATGATGCGTAATATGCAAGGAATGATGGGCGGAATGGGCGGGATGGGTGGCCTTGGCCGCTAACGCTCATTAAACTGATGATATCCTAAAAGTTATATAATTAAGTGCGACAAGCTAATTTAGTGAAAAACATAACCTAGCGCACTTTTTTTTTCCAATTTTTTCATCAATTACAAAAATAATTGGTGAAAAAGTAACTAAATCCCTTGCATTGAAACTCTATAAGAGTAAAATTCCGGGGCTTTAATTTGGCACGAGGGCTCAAAAATTCATCTTTTTGGGCCAATTTAATTTTTATACAAAGCAAAAGAGGACGATATGGTTACCATTCGTTTGGCACGTCACGGCGCTAAGAAGCGTCCATTTTATCAAATCGTAGTAGCGGACAGCCGTTTTAAATCAACTGGTCGTTACATTGAGAAAGTAGGTTTCTTTAACCCTACAGCACAAGGTCAAGAAGAAGGTCTACGCCTAGATCTTGATCGTGTTGGTCACTGGGTTGAGCAAGGCGCTGGTCTTTCTGATCGTGTAGCTAAGCTAGTTAAAGACGCTAAAAAAGCGGCTTAATATTAGTTGGTTAAAGGTAAAGAATTTATGAGTAAGCAAGACGAAGTTATTGTTATAGGTAAGTTTGGTGCTTCCTATGGTATTCGTGGATGGTTGAAAGTAGTTTCCTTTACAGATCAACCTGAAAGCATTTTCGATTACAAGCCTTGGCTTATCCAAGTTAAAGGTGAGTGGGTCGAGTTTTCAGTCGAAAGCTGGAAACGTCATAAAGGTTTGGTGTGCAAACTGGAAGGGTTAGAGGTTCGAGAAGAAGCTCAAACTTATACTAACCTAGAAATTGCAGTTAAAGCAGATGTACTACCTGAGCTGTCAGAAGATGAGTTCTACTGGCGTGAATTGTTTGGTATGGAAGTGGTTACAACGCAAGGCTACGGTCTTGGTGTTGTTGACGACATTTTTGAAACCGGATCAAACGATGTTCTTGTAGTCAAAGCAAACCTGAAAGATGCTTTTGGTAAAAAGGAACGATTGATTCCTTTTATTGATGAGCAAGTGATCAAATTAATTGATCGTGAAGCTCAACGGATCGAAGTTGACTGGGATCCTGGGTTCTAATCCCTAGGTAAAGCGAGGGCACATGTGGGTTGGGGTTATTAGCCTATTTCCTGAAATGTTCCGTTCGGTTACCGATTTTGGGGTAACTAGCCAAGCAATTAAAAAAGGTCTTTTATCTATTGAGACATGGAATCCTAGAGATTTCACTCATGATAAACATCGCACTGTTGATGACCGACCTTATGGTGGTGGCCCTGGTATGTTAATGATGGTACAGCCTTTGCGCGATGCCATTACCGCAGCCAGGCAAACAGCACCAGGCAAAACGAAAGTTATTTACCTTTCACCTCAAGGCAGAACGCTGAATCAAGCAGGCGTTGAGGAGTTGGCAACAAATGAGAATTTAATTCTGATTTGTGGCCGATACGAAGGAGTAGATGAGCGCATAATACAATCTGAAGTTGACGAAGAATGGTCAATTGGGGATTTTGTGCTTACAGGTGGGGAACTCCCTGCTATGACGTTGATTGATTCTGTATCTCGGTTTGTTCCGGGTGTATTAGGTGATTTCGCGTCCGCTGAAGAAGATTCTTTTGCAGACGGTTTATTAGATTGTCCGCACTATACAAGACCTGAGGTTTTGGATGGTAAGGAAGTACCTAGTGTACTTAAATCTGGAAACCATAAAGATATCGCTCGTTGGCGAATGAAACAATCGTTAGGCCGTACTTGGCTAAGAAGACCAGAGCTCCTGGGAAATCTAGCTCTGACTGACGAACAGGAATTATTACTGGCTGAGT
The DNA here is from genome assembly GCF_008933155.1 of Aliivibrio finisterrensis. Classification (GTDB taxonomy): domain Bacteria; phylum Pseudomonadota; class Gammaproteobacteria; order Enterobacterales; family Vibrionaceae; genus Aliivibrio; species Aliivibrio finisterrensis. The sequence continues at coordinate 15,610 of NZ_WBVP01000027.1, forward strand.
TTGTTCGTGAAGAACGCCAGAACAGTAAGTAATTAAGTAAATTTAGTATCAGTTTATTCTAGGATATACAAAAATGAGCAACATTATTAAAGCTCTTGAAGATGAGCAACTAAAACAAGACCTACCTAAATTCTCTCCAGGTGACACTGTAGTAGTTCAGGTTAAAGTTAAAGAAGGTGACCGTGAGCGTCTACAGGCATTCGAAGGCGTAGTAATCGCTATTCGTAACCGTGGTCTACACTCTGCGTTCACTGTACGTAAGATTTCTAACGGTGAAGGTGTTGAGCGTACGTTCCAAACACACTCTCCAGTTGTAAACAGCATCGAAGTTAAACGTCGCGGTGCAGTACGTCGTGCCAAGTTGTACTACCTACGTGAGCGTTCTGGTAAATCAGCTCGTATCAAAGAGAAGCTGGCTAAAAAGTAACGCACACGAGAACGTTCTCAAATGTGCTATGAAGGTGCGCTGTTATCAGCGCACCTTTTTTTTATACTCATACTTGACTGTAAATAATACATTACGAGTTGTTTTATTTGTACTAATTTAATTACAGTGGTTGATTTTTATTCCATAAATGTTAAATTATTTATACTTGTCTAAAAAGACTATTAATGGAAATAAAAGTTTACAGGTGTAGAGTATGAAAAAAAGTGAATTAAGCAATATTAATATTAGTGATGAGAAAGTACTTATCACACCACAAGAACTAAAAAATAAAATTCCATTAAGCGATAATGCTCGCCAATTTATTCAACAGTCTCGCCAGACCATTTCTAATATTATTCATAAAAAAGATCACCGTTTATTAATCGTATGTGGTCCTTGCTCTATTCATGATATCGATGCCGCGAAAGAATATGCAAAACGTTTAAAGGTGATCGCGGAAGATCTTAAAGATCAGCTTTATATTGTTATGCGAGTTTACTTTGAAAAACCACGAACAACCGTTGGTTGGAAAGGCTTGATTAATGATCCTCATTTAGATGGTTCTTTTGATATTGATTATGGCTTACATTCAGCAAGACGGCTTCTGGTTGATTTGGCTGAAATGGAAATTCCATTAGCAACAGAGGCGCTTGACCCAATTAGTCCACAATATATTGGTGATACATTTAGTTGGGCTGCGATTGGTGCTCGTACTACTGAATCTCAGACACACCGTGAGATGGCAAGTGGTTTATCAGTTCCTGTTGGTTTCAAAAATGGCACGGATGGTAGTTTATCAACATCAATTAATGCTATGCAGGCAGCGGCTTCTAGTCATCGTTTTATGGGGATCAATAGTGAAGGTCAAGTTGCATTATTAACAACTCAAGGTAATCCTAATGGCCATGTGATTCTTCGTGGTGGTAAACAAACGAATTATGACTCGGTATCGGTGACAGAGTGTGAAGAAGAGTTAGCTAAGTCAAATCTTGATGCGGCACTAATGATTGATTGTAGTCATGCAAATTCACGTAAGGATTATCGTCGTCAGCCATTGGTTGCTGAAGATGTGATCCATCAAATTCGAGAAGGCAATACATCAATCATTGGTTTAATGATTGAAAGCCACTTAAACGAAGGAAATCAACCTTCTGATATTCCATTATCAGAGATGAAATATGGGGTGTCTATCACCGATGCTTGTATCAATTGGGATTCAACTGAGGCACTATTACGCCATACTCACAAAGATTTAACTCCAATATTGGAAGAGCGTTTAAAAGGATAGAATGCGATGGCGGTAGAACTGAGTCATTTACGCGATCAAATTGATGCGGTAGATAAACAAATGTTGGATCTTTTATCTCAGCGACTGCACTTGGTTGAACAAGTCGGTGAAGTAAAAAGTGCCCATGGATTGCCTATTTACGATCCAAGTCGAGAAGCTGCTATGTTAGCATCAAGACGACAAGAAGCTGAAAATAAAGGGGTCCCGCCATCCTTAATTGAAGATATCTTACGCCGGACAATGCGTGAATCTTATAGCAGTGAAAATGATTCAGGTTTCAAATGTTTAAAGCCAGAATTAAGACCTATTGTTATCGTTGGTGGCCACGGTCAACTTGGTGGTTTATTTGCTAAAATGTTTACTTTATCTGGTTACGAGGTTCGTATTCTTGGTAGTAAAGATTGGGATAACTCCGAGCTAATTTTAAAGGATGCAGGAATGGTCGTTGTTACTGTTCCAATTAACTTAACCGTTGATGTTATTCATAAGCTCTCTGGATTGTCTGAAGACTGTATTTTATGTGATTTGACATCAGTAAAGAAAAAGCCACTGCAAGCAATGATGGAGGTCCATAAAGGCCCTGTTGTTGGTTTACATCCAATGTTTGGACCTGATGTACCTAGTTTAGCCAAACAAGTTATTGTAATGTGCGATGGGCGTAATAAAGAAGATTACAGCTGGCTTAAACAACAGTTTGAAATTTGGGGAGCGATTGTTCGTGATATCTCAGCCTCAGAGCATGATCATGGCATGACGTTAATTCAAGCTTTACGTCACTTTACTTCTTTTGCTTATGGGCAGCATCTTGCTAAAGAAAACCCAGACATTGAACAGCTACTTAATCTAAGTTCACCAATTTATCGTTTAGAGTTATTAATGGTGGGCCGCTTGTTTGCTCAAGATCCTAATTTATACGCTGATATTATCCTTTCATCAGAAGACAATATTGATATGATAAAACGATTTCATCAGCGTTTTGGTGATGCAATCTCATTATTAGAACACCATAATCGTGAAGGTTTTATTGATAATTTTAAAGAAGTTGAGCATTGGTTTGGTGATTATGCTGAGCAGTTTTTAATTGAAAGTAAAGGCTTACTCAGACAGGCGAATGACTCTATTCATAGAGAACGAAGTTAATTAACAATAAAAAAGGTGAGCACTTGCTCACCTTTTTTGTTTGATGCTATTAATCTTTTATTGGGTTAACTGTTTTACTGTTTGTAACTCTGTTTTTACGGTGTTAATTGCTTCAACTTGCTCAATTGTGGGTTTTTGAGTAAGTTTTAGTTGTAATTTCACAACGTTGTTAATAATTTCGACCAGCGGTGTCCACTTAACGCTGCGCTCTTTTTCAAACAGACTTTCAAATTTTTCAGGTGTCCAATCAATAAATGATTGTGGATTGAGAACTCGCCCAAGGAAGCGTACTTCATAATGTAGGTGAGGGCCGGTTGAGTTGCCTGAATTGCCACAAGTTGCAATCAATTCTCCTTTCTTAACAAACTGACCCGAACGAACTTTAAATTTTTGTAAATGAGCATACATGGTCATGAAGCCAAAAGAATGCTGAACTTTTAATAAATTACCGTAGCCTTTTTTGCTTGCTCGAGCCAGTTCAACGACACCATCGGCAGGGGCATAAATTTCCGTGCCGCGCTTGCAAGTTAGATCTAACCCTAAATGACGTTGTCTTTTACCTGATATTGGATTTGTTCTTTTTCCAAAACTAGAAGAGTTACGAATAAAATCAAGTGGTGTGTCATTGGGGATTAAACGGAACATCGTGGCACGAACCGCAGAGTCAATGGCTGCGACATCTAAACGTTGTTCTAATGTTTTTTCTGCTAATAAATTTTCGTGTTCTGACAGCTCTTGAAGACCAAGAACGGATTCTACATCCTCAACTCTCTGACTAATCACTAAGAACTCATTTTCCTTAGCTTCAAGTTGTTGATTTAATTCGTGATTATTATTGTTATTTTCAATAATTAACTGATTAAGTTCATTGTTCTGTACTTGAAGTTGAGCGATAGCCAATTCAGAAGTTAGCTGTTTTTGGTAAAAATAGTGAAGACCAAAACCACTCAGAGAGAATGAACCTACCCCAAGTAGCAAAGATAAAATAACAAGATTTTTCCGTTTTTGGGAAATAGCGAAAAAGCGCGTTCCTTTGTTATGTGAAACGGAAATTCGAATTTTATCTGGCATAGGAATAAACTTATTTACTTTAGGTTAAGGTGGTTAACTCAGAGAGTTGGCGTAATAATAAATCACTATTTTCAACATTGAGTTCTACTAGACGTTTAAGGTGGCTAATACTATCAATATCTATGTGGCTTATACAGAGTCTTAGCGTGTTATCTGTTTTATTTATTAGTTTGCATTCAGCACTAATATTAATATCACTCTCATTTAGTGTGAATTGTACGTTAATCTCGTTTTTTTCTTTGATCTCTTCGCTATTTGCTAAATTGATAAGTAGTCCATGCAAGGATAAATCAACTAAAGTCCCTTTCCATTGTTTATCATCTTGTTGAAGAGTGATGTTTGCTTGGTACACGACACGTGAGAATTTACGCCGTTCAATCATAATATGATCCTTATATTATAAGTTTAATCCCTAAGTATGATATCTGGTTTGCGGTAAGTCTAATAAAAAGGCCGCTTTAATGCGGCCCTTATGATAAGTATCAAATAATCGTTATTACTTATTTAGTCATACGCTTGTATTTAATACGATGAGGTTCAGCCGCTTGCGCGCCTAATGTTTTCTTAATCCAATCACTGTACTCAGTATAGTTACCTTCGAAGAAGTTCACTTGACCTTCATCACGATAATCTAGAATGTGAGTTGCAATACGGTCTAGGAACCAACGGTCATGCGAGATAACCATTGCACAACCAGGGAACTCAAGTAGAGCTTCTTCTAGTGCACGTAGTGTTTCAACATCCAAGTCATTGGTAGGTTCATCGAGTAGTAATACGTTACCGCCTGTTTTAAGCAGCTTCGCTAAGTGAACACGGTTGCGTTCACCACCAGACAGATCGCCAATGATTTTTTGTTGATCATTGCCTTTGAAGTTAAAACGAGAGCAGTATGCACGCGCTGGGATTTCAAAGTTATTGATCTTGATGATATCAGCGCCTTCAGAGATCTCTTGGAAAACCGTTTTAGTGTCGTCCATAGAATCACGGAACTGGTCAACAGATGCGAGTTTAACCGTTTCACCTAACTCAATTGTGCCTGAGTCAGGTGTTTCAGCACCACTTAACATTTTGAACAGTGTTGATTTACCTGCACCATTGGCACCGATAATACCTACGATAGCCCCTTTTGGCATACTGAATGATAAATCATCAATCAGAACACGATCACCAAACGATTTAGTTAGGTTGTTCACTTCAAGAACTTTGTCACCTAAACGCTCACCTGGCGGAATGAACAGTTCGTTTGTTTCATTACGTTTTTGGTGATCTGTATTTTGCAGTTCTTCAAAACGAGCCATACGCGCTTTAGATTTCGCTTGGCGACCTTTAGGATTTTGACGAACCCATTCAAGTTCTTTCTCAATCGTTTTTTGACGAGCGTTCTCTTTTGATGCTTCTTGTTTTAGACGGTCGTCTTTTTGCTCAAGCCAAGAAGTATAGTTACCTTCCCATGGAATGCCTTCACCACGGTCAAGCTCAAGGATCCAACCTGCTGCATTATCAAGGAAATAACGGTCGTGGGTAATCGCTACAACAGTTCCTGAATAATCAACAAGGAAGTGCTCAAGCCAAGCAACAGATTCAGCATCAAGGTGGTTGGTAGGTTCATCAAGAAGCAACATATCTGGTTTTTCTAAAAGAAGACGACAGATAGCAACACGACGACGCTCACCACCAGATAGGAATTCAATTTTTGCATCCCACTCAGGAAGACGTAATGCATCCGCAGCACGCTCTAATGCATTCTCAAGGTTATGACCATCTTTTGCTTGAATAAGTGCTTCAAGTTCACCTTGCTCTTTCGCGAGTGCATCAAAATCAGCACCTTCTTCTGCGTAAGCCGCATAAACAGCATCTAAACGAGTTAGTGCACCTGCAACATCAGAAACCGCTTCTTCTACGATTTCACGTACTGTTTTTGATTCATCAAGTACAGGCTCTTGTGGTAGGTAGCCGACATTCAATCCAGCTTGTGGACGAGCTTCACCATCAATATCGGTATCTAAACCTGCCATGATGCGAAGTAATGTTGATTTACCTGAACCATTTAGGCCAAGAACACCAATTTTTGCACCAGGGAAGAAGCTAAGAGAAATGTCTTTGAGGATTTGTCTTTTAGGAGGAACAATTTTGCTCACTCGTGACATTGTATATACGTATTCAGCCATAATCACTTATTAGAGTAGGTTAACGGAAATATCATTTTACTATTTATGATGCATAGTTTAACACTCATTCTAGCAGTTACTAGGGTAATATAAGTAGTGAAAGGAAGAAATGAGATGCTTATTTACGCTCATATCAGTACGTCTGTAAAAAAAGGTTGGAAGGTTAGGTGCTTAAAAAATCAATTAAATATACACAACATAAGTTAGGAATGATGGCTGCGTTGTGCATTGGGCTGAGTGTACACACCGTAGAAGCATTATCGATAGATGAATCACGCATTGAGTATCAAGAAGCAAAGGAGTTGCTAAAGGATAAAAAATTTGATCAGTATGAGGTAGTGAAAGCCAATTTAAAGGATTACCCACTTGCACCATATTTAGATTATCGTCAGTTGCGGATGGATCTTAGCTCAAAGACGCCTGATGATATTCGATTGTTTATACATAATAATCAAACGCTTCCTATTGGAAATTCATTGTCATATCAGTATTTAGTTGTATTAGGTTTGAATGAACGTTGGTCTGAATTTTTGGATTTTTTTCCTCAAGAGCCAAGCAGTACCAATTTGAAGTGTTATTTCTATCAAGCTAAAAATGAGATTGGTGATAAAGCGTTAGCTTGGAAGGGAGCGGAGCAGTTATGGCTTACGGGTAATTCTGTTACTTATGAGTGTGATGATTTATTTAAAGCTTGGTCTGATGCAGGAAAGTTAACGGATGACTTGATCATTGAACGTATGCTTCTTATGTATAAGGCTCGCAATAACACGCTATTTCCATACCTAGAAAAAATGTTGAAGTCAGATGAATCTAAAGCACAAGCTAAAGAAATCGTTACGTTATTTAATGATCCTGATTTATTACTGTCTTTTTCTAACAAGAATAAACCTTCTGATTTTACTAAAAAATTAACGCTGATCGCGATGGATAGAGAAGGGCGTATTAATCCAGAAAAAGCGATTGATATGTTACCTGCTATTGTAAAAAAACAAAACTATTCTAAAGACGAACAAGTGAAGATTACGCATCGAATTGTCAGTAGTATTATGTCGACAAATTCAGATGAATTAGCACAATGGCGAGATGCCCAACTTGAAAACCATCCTAAAGATTCGTTTATTGAACGTAGGATCCGTGTTGCTATTCGGGCCGCTGATTGGAATGATGTTGATAAATGGATTGGTTACTTAAGTCCTGAAAGTAAAGCGTCATTACGTTGGCAATTCTGGATAGCTCGCATCGACAGCGAAAACGGTGAGCAGACTAAAGCTGATGAACGATTAAGAAAACTATTGGGGCAACGTAATTTTTATAGTGTCGCTGCTGCTAATATTTTAGGAGAGCCAATTCAGTATCCAATGGACGTAGCGCCTAAAAATATTAAACCAGTAAAGGATAAATATAAGGTCGAACTTGCACGTATTAAAGAGCTGATAGCTATTGATGAGATCCCAACAGCGAAAAGCGAGTGGGAATATTTACTTAATAGGGCATCTAAAAAGGAGGTGAAAGAGCTTGCGAGTTATGCGGCTCAGCATCGTTGGCATCACTTCACGGTACTCGCGACCATTAAAGGAAGAATGTGGGGATATTTAAGTTTACGTTTCCCTATTGCACATCAGTGGTGGTTTGGGCATTACAGTAAAGAACTTGGATTAGACAAAATTACGTTAATGTCTCTTTCTAGACAAGAAAGCGGTTTATATGCAGAAGCACAGTCTCCAGTTGGTGCACGTGGTTTAATGCAAATTATGCCAGCAACGGCAAAGTATACGGCGAAGAAGATTGATTATGACAAATATGAAGGGGTAGATAGCCTTAATGATGTCGATGTAAACATTCATATAGGTTCAAATTACCTGAAAGGATTGTTAGATGATTATGATGGTAACCGTATTTTTGCATTAGCCGGTTATAACGCAGGGCCTCATCGAGTGAAACGATGGAGAGCGGTATCGGATGAAAAATTAGACGCTTATGCTTTTATAGAAGCGATTCCATTTAAAGAAACCCGTGGTTATGTACAAAATATTTTGATGTTTGAAACCTACTATCGCAGTTTGTTAGGCGAAAAAGGCAGTTTCTTATCAGAGAAAGAACTGAATTTAGAGTATTAATTATTTCTGAATGATCATAAAGTAGGGGGCCTAAGTGTCCCCTTTTTTATTAGTGTAATGAGGAATTTATGTCAGGTTCAGCAAAATATTCAGATTGGTCACAGGTGATGACATTGATAGCGAATGCTGCAGAGCAAGATAAGCATCAATCTTTATTAACCATGTTGATGACGCCTGATGAACGTGAAGCATTAATTGCCCGAGTGAATATATGTCATGAGTTGCTACAAGGGGAGTTAAGCCAAAGACAAATTAGCCAGTTATTAGGGGTGGGAGTAGCAACGATCACTCGAGGCTCAAATGAATTAAAAAGCCATACTCAAGATGAAAAAGAATGGCTTATGGCGTTACTTCAAAAAAGCGCTCAGGATGAAGAAAAGGAATAAGAGCAAGAATCAGCGCTTGTTGATAGACTGAACTTCTTGTTAGTAGGTTATTGGTTAATAGACCAATAGCCCCTCCTTTTTGTTTAATATTATCAGTATTAAATTGTTCATCCATTACATCACCAAGCTCCTTTCCTTGATTTACTGCTGTAATCACAGCAGGAGGAAGAGGCAAGCTTGATGAACGAGACTCTCCCACTTGCTTAGTATTATCAATAATCATCCAAGCAAAAGTTGAATTTCCCTCTATACCAGCTTCTAAGCCTACATAATACTCAGCATTAGGATGTTGTATTTTTGCATTATTAACTCTATTTATAGCGCCTTGCTTCGTATCTATGCAACTCATCGGCTGCTCTGGTACGCCACTATCAACGGATACACCAATAAAGTTAAATACACTATCTGGAAACGCTTGATTGAACGCTGCTTCTACTGCACTAATCTTTGCTGGATTTAATGAACTAATAATAACATCCATACAATGCCTCATTATTAAGTTAAAGGGATTGTTGTTGGCGTTACATTTTCAATAGGGTAGCAACCAAGAACTTTTAGATATTGGGTGATAGAGGTCAGTTCTTCGATAGCAGCACTCATTGCATCTGATTTTAAATGTGCTTGTAGATCAATATAGAACATCTCTTCCCAAGGATTACCCATGATCGGGCGAGATTCTAATTTTGTCATATTAATTCCATATTTACGAAGAACTAATAGCGACTCTACTAACGAACCAGCATCTTGAGAGGTTGACATAATGAGCGTGGTTTTTGCTGGGATCTGTTCTGACACATCAACTGGCTTTCTTGCTACGACAATAAAGCGTGTTTGATTTTCTGTTTGGTTTGATATGTTGGTGATTAAAGATTGAAGGCCATACAGTTTACCACTATCAGAGTTACCTATAGCAGCCACTTCAGGTGAATTTAGCTCTTTCACTGTAATCATTGCATCAGCAGTACTTGCGCATGAAATAAGCTCTACATTATCTAAACGATTTAAAAACTCACTGCATTGTTCGTGCGGTTGTGGATGAGAGTAAAGTGTTTTAATCGATTCAAGAGAAGTTTCTGTGGTGGTTAATAAGCAATGATCTATCTGTTGAGTCAGTTCACCAACAATATATAAGCTAGTATGTTGCAGTAAATCATAAACTTGGTTTATTGAACCGGAGCTTGTGTTTTCAATTGGTAATACACCGTAATCAGCATGTCCTGATTCGACTGTTTTTATTACTTCTCTAAAATTTTCACAGCCTAATTCAGCAAGCTCAATGTTCTTTTTACTGAAGTAACGACGACTTGCTAAGTTTGAGTAAGAGCCTTTAGAGCCAAGATAGGCAACTCGTGCAATTGGTTTTCTGCTTAATTCAGGGTTTGCTAGATTTTGAAAGTACTCTTGTTGAAGTAGAACGGAGTCTTCAATAATGGTGTGAAACAGCTGAGTAATATAATAAGCATCAAGATCGAATGCCTTACCATTCTCTATTAGCTTAACCAATAATTGTTGTTCACGCTTTGGATCACGAACAGGCTTTGAGGTTTGAACTTTACTTTTAGCGACTTCAAGACTGAGTTTACGGCGCTCAGAAAAAAGAGTTAATAGCTCATTATCAAGCTCATTAAGGCGTAAACGGATCTCATCCAGAGAATAGCGGGTATCAGTCATGAATATGCAAACCTAGTAAATTAAGAGTTAATTCACAATAAGGAATCGATAAGTTTGCGTCAAGAAAAAACAGCGCTCAAATGAGCGCTGTTTCAGAAAATGTTTGAGTTGACGATGTAATTACTGTTCGTATTCCTCTTCTAAGTCAACTTCTGGCTCTTCAATTACAGGAGCTTGAGCGTGTGTTGCTCGACGAGCTTCGCCTTTATGCTGTAGCTTATCTAGTTGGCGTTCTAGTTTTTGGTACATCTCTCTAATTGCACCAAATAGATCTTCCTGTTCGGCTGATGCGGCAACTTTGCCACCAGCGATAGTCGCCTGTGCTTCTACCTTATGTTTACCATTTGCGCGTTTTGTAACGCTAGCGTGACGTCCAATAATGTCTAGGTTTCTTTTGTCTTCTAGTTTTTTAAACTTCCCTTCAATACGTTCACGGATGCCTGGAGTGATGTCGATGTTGTTACCAGTGATTTCTACTTTCATATTGATTTTCCTCTCTCTTGCCCCGTTTGGCATGTACTCAGATTACGGATCCAGAGTGAAAAATAAAGTGATCTAGATCACTATTCTTAATAGTGTTTCCAATTAGATATGTTGATGTGATCTCAAACAAGGCCTGAGAAATTATATTGAAAAAAAACTTGATGAATTGACCAAAGTAGGTAGATTGAAAGGGTTGATTGCTGAAAACATTCGTTTTTAGGGATTAAGTTCAACCTTTTGTTTCTAATGGTTATTTTTTAATCTTATCCGTTTTTTGAACTTGATCATATCCTTTGTTAAATATCAGACATAAAAAAACCGAGCCTTCTTTTAAGGTTCGGTTTTTTGTTTTCTAATTGATAAGTTACTGAGGATTCAAGGCAATAAGCTCTTCTGTACGAGCGATTGCATCTTCTAATTTCAATTCCTTATAAGCCGCTAACATAATGGTTAATGACTTTCTCGCAGCTTCAGTATCAGGGTAGGTTCGTTGCAATTCTTGGCTACGATTAATGGCTGAAATCCATGCCTCACGGCGAAGATAAAAATCAGCGGTTGCTAATTCATAATCAGCTAAGCGATTTTTCAAGGCAAACATGCGAGTCTGAGCATCTTCTGCATATAGACTATCAGGGTAGCGTTCTAATAAGCGTTTAAAATCTTTAAATGCCGCACGCGCAGGTTCTGGATCTCGATCTGAACGATCGACTCTAAATAAGTCATGCATAAAGCTACGATCTTGAGCCATATGCGTTAAGCCGCGCATGTATAAGACCCAGTCAGCTTTAGGGTGTGTTGGGTTTAGGCGGTTGAAGCGTTCTATGGTTGCTAACCCCAATGCAAGGTCATCATTTTTATAATATACATAGATAAGGTCAAGTTGCACTTGTTCAGAGTAAGCACCAAAAGGGTAACGAGAGTCGAGTGCTTCAAGGCGTTCAGTAGCGCTTGTCCAGTTACCAGCTTGCAGAGACTGTTGGGCTTGAGCGTATAATTCTGATGGTGGAATATCAGGGATAACATCATCACTGCTTGAGCAACCAACCAGTAAAGAGACGGCTAATAATGAAGAAAGTGTTAAGCGTTTCATGCTTGAAAATGATCCTTGACTAAAAAAACTGAAGTTATCCATTACGAAATGCGTCGTTAACAGATACAATGGTCGATAGTTTATTTCACTTACAGTGTTGATGATACCAAATATGATGTATTTGTTTGGTAATTAGTACCACTAATTTAAAAAAAGTTCGATATGGCACAACAAATAGAGTTAACAAGTACAGTAAAAGAAAGTCAATTAGGCCAGCGTTTAGACCAAGCTGCAGCAGAGTTGTTTTCTGATTTTTCTCGTTCACGCATTAAAGAATGGCTACTAGCGGGTAAAATAACCGTTAATGGTGAAGTGATCACTAAAGCTCGTTTAAAAATGATGGGCGGTGAAGAGATCACAGTTAAAGCAGAATTAGAAGATGAAGAGCGTTGGTTAGCTCAAGACATTCCGCTTGATATTGTTTATGAAGATGATGATTTATTAGTTATCAATAAACCTCGTGATTTTGTGGTTCATCCAGGTGCTGGTACACCAGATGGCACAGTATTAAATGCGTTATTATTCCATTATCCAAACATTGCTGAGGTACCTCGTGCAGGTATTGTTCACCGTTTAGATAAAGATACGACTGGATTAATGGTTGTTGCGAAAACAGTTCCAGCTCAAACGCGTTTGGTTCGTGCGCTACAAAAACGTAAGATCACTCGTGAATACGAGGCGGTAGTATTAGGTCGTATGACGGCAGGCGGTATGATTGAAAAACCAATCGGACGTCACCCTCAAAAGCGTACGTTAATGGCAGTTCATGAATTAGGTAAAGATGCAGTAACACATTACCGTGTTGCTGAGCATTTCCGAATTCATACTCGTTTACGTTTACGTCTTGAAACAGGCCGTACTCACCAAATTCGTGTGCACATGTCTTATCTACAGCATCCACTCGTAGGCGATACTGCTTATGGTGGTCGTGCTCGTATCCCTAAAGGTGCGTCACAAGAGTTGATTGACATGATCCGAGGATTTGATCGTCAAGCACTTCATGCAGCAATGCTGCGTTTTGATCATCCAGTGACCGGTGAGGTTATGGAGTTTCATGCGCCAATCCCTGATGACATGATCGCTTTATCTCAAGCATTACGTGATGATGAGCGTTTATTGCATGAGGACGAGTATTAAATGTCGTTATTGTTACCACAATGGTCTGCTCCTAAAAATATTAACGTAGTTAGTACGACTCGTTTGAATGGTGTATCTAAAGCCCCATTTTCGAGTTTAAATTTAGGTGACCATGTTGGTGACAATCACAATGATGTTGTGCTCAATCGTGAAAAACTGATTACGTTGGCGCAGTTACCGACTGCACCAACGTGGTTAAATCAAATCCATTCGACAAAAGTCATTACTCTTCCTAATTCAGATTCAGTGAGCCCTCCTTCTGTTGATGCAGCATATACAAATACAGCGAATCAAGTATGTTGTGTCATGACAGCAGATTGTTTGCCTGTTGTAATTTGCAATAAAGAAGGAACAGAAGTAGCGGCAGCTCATGCCGGATGGCGCGGCCTTCTTGATGGTATTTTAGAAAATACAGTAAATCATTTTTCTTCTACTGAACTTGTTGCATGGTGTGGACCAGCCATTGGCCCTACAGCGTTTGAAGTTGGTGATGAAGTTAAACAACAATTTTGCGATAAAGATCCTCAAGCGATAAATGCGTTTACACCAAGTCATAACCATAATAAATGGTTAGCTAATTTAGAGCTACTTGCTACTCAGCGTCTACAGAGCGTCGGTGTTCAAGAGGTTTATTACTCAAATCTGTGTACTTATTCAAATACTGAACAATTTTTCTCTTATCGAAAAGAGGGAAAAACTGGTCGTCAAGCAACCTTAATTTGGTTTGAATAATCCTTTTTATTTCCTCTTCCATTAGTTGATTTCTCCAGCACTAAACCCCATTTAAGAAGTAATAGTTACTTACTTTTCTTCTCTAGGAGAGGGTTATGCGTTTAGATCGATTTACCAGTAAATTTCAAATCGCCATTTCAGATGCTCAGTCATTAGCATTGGGTCAAGATCATCAATATATCGAGCCAACTCATCTAATGGTTGCTCTCTTAAATCAAGATGGCAGCACAATTAGACCACTACTGACATTACTTAATATTGATGTAACCCAACTTCGTTCTAAGCTATCTGAAATTCTAGACAAAGCCCCAAAAGTCACAGGCATTGGTGGTGACGTACAATTGTCATCAAACATGGGCGTTATTTTTAATCTGTGTGACAAAATCGCTCAACAACGAAAAGATGCTTATATTTCATCTGAAATATTCATGCTTGCAGCTATCGAAGATAAAGGACCACTAGGTAATTTATTTAAAGAACTTGGGCTTACTGAAGCGAAGATCTCAAAATCTATTGATGAGATCCGTGGTGGTGAGAAAGTAAATGATCAAAATGCTGAAGAAAAACGCCAAGCATTAGAGAAATTTACTGTAGATCTTACTGAGCGAGCAGAGCAAGGCAAGCTTGATCCTGTTATTGGGCGTGATGATGAAATACGTAGGACAATTCAGGTTCTTCAAAGACGAACTAAAAACAACCCAGTCATTATTGGTCAGCCAGGTGTTGGCAAAACAGCCATTGTTGAAGGTTTAGCTCAACGCATTATTAATGGTGAAGTGCCTGAAGGGCTAAAGCATAAAAGAGTATTGTCTTTAGATATTGGCGCGCTAGTCGCTGGTGCTAAATTTCGCGGTGAATTTGAAGAGCGATTAAAAGCGGTTTTAAATGAGCTTGCAAAAGAAGAAGGTAATATCATCCTCTTTATTGATGAAGTTCATACCATGGTTGGTGCTGGTAAAGGTGAAGGCTCAATGGATGCTGGAAATATGCTTAAACCAGCTTTAGCTCGTGGTGATCTGCATTGCGTCGGTGCAACAACTCTTGATGAATATCGTCAATATATAGAGAAGGATCCAGCATTAGAGCGAAGATTCCAAAAGGTCTTAGTGGATGAGCCTACAGTAGAAGATACCATCGCTATCCTACGTGGATTGAAAGAGCGTTATGAAATTCATCATCACGTTGAAATTACCGATCCTGCAATTGTGGCAGCAGCGACATTGTCTCATCGCTATATATCTGACAGACAATTACCGGATAAGGCAATTGATTTGATCGATGAAGCCGCATCGAGTATTCGAATGGAAATCGATTCTAAGCCTGAATCACTAGATAAACTTGATCGTAAAATTATCCAGCTAAAAATAGAGCAACAAGCCTTAGTTAAAGAGAGTGATGATGCTAGCTTAAAACGTTTAGACTCATTAAATCTTGAATTAAGAGAGAAAGAGCGAGATTACTCTGAACTAGAAGAAGTTTGGAAAGCAGAAAAAGCAGCACTTTCTGGAACTCAGCATATAAAAACAGAGTTAGATACAGCAAGAAGCAATATGGACATAGCTCGACGTGCGGGCGATTTGAATCGTATGTCTGAATTGCAATATGGGCGTATTCCAGAGTTAGAAAAGCAATTGGATCTTGCCGCTCAAGCTGAAATGCAAGAGATGAGCTTATTAAAGAATAAAGTAACAGACAGTGAAATCGCAGAGGTTCTTTCTCGTCAAACTGGCATACCTGTTAATAAAATGCTTGAAGGGGAAAGAGATAAGCTATTAAAGATGGAAGGTGAGCTACATAAGCGAGTGATAGGGCAAGGAGAAGCGGTTGAAGCGGTATCCAATGCCATTCGACGCAGCCGAGCTGGGCTTTCTGATCCTAACCGTCCAATAGGGTCATTTTTATTTTTAGGCCCAACGGGTGTAGGTAAAACTGAACTTTGTAAATCATTAGCTAACTTCATGTTTGATAGTGAGGATGCCATGGTCCGCATTGATATGTCTGAATTTATGGAAAAACATTCAGTCGCTCGATTAGTTGGCGCTCCTCCAGGATATGTTGGATATGAAGAAGGTGGGTATTTAACTGAAGCGGTTAGACGTAAACCTTACTCGGTCTTATTACTTGATGAAGTAGAGAAAGCACATCCAGATGTATTCAATATACTTTTGCAAGTCTTGGATGATGGTCGACTCACTGATGGTCAAGGTCGAACGGTAGATTTTAAAAATACCGTGATCATTATGACCTCTAATTTAGGTTCAGATAAAATCCAGCAACATTTTGGAGAGCTAGATTATGAGGGAATTAAAGCGTTGGTAATGGAAGTTGTTGGCCAGCACTTTAGACCTGAGTTTTTAAATCGAGTTGATGAAACCGTTGTTTTCCATCCGTTAGGCCAAGAACATATTAAGAATATTGCCTCTATACAACTACAACGTTTGGAAAAACGATTAAATGAAAAAGATTACCAATTAGAGATTTCAAGCGATGCATTGAATTTAATTGCAGAAGCTGGATTTGATCCTGTTTATGGAGCAAGGCCATTAAAAAGAGCAATTCAAACTTATATAGAGAACCCTCTAGCTCAGGATATACTGAGTGGAAAACTAAGAACAGGCGAAGTGATTAAACTTAAAGTAAAGAATGAACAATTGATTACGACTCAAAATGACGACTTTTGATGCGTAAATAAGCAGTCTGAATTAAAAGTGACCACTTGAACGTGTTTTTAATGTTTTTCATCGAAAACAGTTGCATGAAATGAAAGACTCTCTATAATGCCGCCTCACTGACACGGAGTTGTTGAGTTAAATCAACAATAAGTAGTTAGTGAGGTTAGCTTAGTTATTTAGTTTAATTTTGTGCTTGACACATTATTTTAAATCACTATTATAACCGTCCGCTTCAAGAGAAAGTCGAAAGGCTTGAAATTTGAAGTTTGCTCTTTAAAAATTTGAAACCTATTAATCTGTGTGGGCACTTGTGAGTTGATAATCACTAGTTTGTTTTCACTTTTCGAAGTGATGATAAACAAAATAATCAATGAG
>NZ_WBVP01000028.1 GCF_008933155.1 Aliivibrio finisterrensis
TTCGAACCATCGAAGCTTTCGCGGCAGATTTACAGTCTGCTCCCTTTGGCCACTCGGGAACCCCCCCAACGAGATATTTTTATACTTAACAAGAGTTTTCCCAACGACCTTGCCAAGTTCGGAGCGAATAATAGCAAACTTCGTTTTTCTGTAAAGCACTTTTCTTTGTTTTTTGGTTTGAATGATTGGTTTTTCGTCAAAAAGGGGTAAAAAGCACCATTTTTGAACAAATAATATAAAAAAGAGTCATATGGAAGTGATTGTTTTTACAGTTTATTGCACCATCTTTACATTCATTGACGAACAAAACCACTTTCACTTGGTAAACTAGAGCCAGTAAGTAATTTTAATAATTCAAATAATAAGTATCAATATGAATCAAACTAAGTCTATTACTCTTGCAGTTTTATTAGCATGCACTTTATCAACACCTTCTTATGCTAATAAATCAAGAGGAAATCAATCGGTTGCTGTTGTCTCTGAAGAGGTTGCAACACATGAAATATCTCAATCATTATCGTTAATCGGTAAATTAGAAGCGGCAGAGTCTGTCATCATATCTCCTGAGGTCTCTGGAAAAATAGACCGAATTGCGGTTAAGGCAAATCAAGAGGTCAAAAAAGGCCAGCTTTTAATTCAATTAAATGATGATAAAGCCAGTGCTGCTATTAAAGAGGCCCAAGCGTATTTGAATGATGAGAAACGTAAACTGAAAGAATTTCAACGTTTAGCGAAAAAGAACGCGATTACTCAAACGGAAATCGATGGCCAAAAAGCCAGTGTTGATATTGCGCAAGCTCGTTTAGAGGCAGCAAATGCGAATTTAGCTGATCTTCACATTTCTGCTCCTTTCTCTGGTACGGTCGGGTTTATTGATTTTAGTCGCGGTAAAATGGTCAATGCTGGGACTGAATTACTGACGTTAGATAACTTGTCTTTAATGCAGTTAGATTTACAAGTGCCAGAACGTTACCTTTCAATGTTATCAACGGGTATGACAGTCGATGCGACAAGTCAAGCATGGGGAAATACCGTATTTTCAGGAAAAGTCGTGGGTATTGATTCTCGTATTAATGCAGAAACCTTGAATTTACGTGTGCGTATTGAGTTCCCAAATAAAGATCTAAAGATGAAGCCCGGTATGCTAATGGCGGCAGAGTTGGATTTTCCTTCTATTAGTGCCCCAATCATTCCAGTACAAGCTTTAGAATATTCTGGTACAAAACGTTATGTGTACGTTATTGGTGATGATAATAAAGTAACACGTACTCAAGTTACGCTTGGTGCTCGTGTTGAAAACCGCGTCGTGATTGAATCTGGTTTAGAGATTGGTCAAGATATTGTGGTTCAAGGTTTAGTTAATATGCGTGAAGGGGTAACGGTTAAGTTGCTTGAACAAAAGACTCAGCCTGTAGCTAAAGGACAGTAATTATGTGGTTATCGGATACGTCGGTAAAAAGACCAGTTGTTGCCATCGTTCTTAGCTTATTGTTGTGTGTATTTGGTGCGGTTTCTTTTAGCAAACTCGCTGTACGTGAAATGCCAGACATTGAAAGCCCAGTAGTATCTATCAGTACTCGTTATGAGGGGGCCTCTGCAACCATTATTGAAAGCCAGATAACAACAGTATTAGAAGATCAGCTTTCTGGTATTAGTGGCATTGATGAGATTGAATCTACAACACGTAACGGCATGTCTCGTATTACTATTACCTTTGATTTAGGTTACGACTTAAATACGGGGGTAAGTGATGTTCGTGATGCAGTGGCTCGTGCTCAACGAAGTTTGCCTGACGAAGCGGATGATCCGATTGTCTTTAAAAACAACGGCAGCGGAGAAGCGTCGCTTTATATCAATCTAAGCTCTAGTGTAATGGATAGAACAGAGTTAACTGACTATACCGAGCGTGTATTGGTTGACCGTTTTAGCTTGATCACTGGCGTGAGCTCAGTTGATATCTCTGGTGGGCTTTACAAAGTAATGTATGTGAAGCTACAACCGGATTTGATGGCAGGGCGTGGAGTCACGGCATCCGATATTACTGCCGCATTGCGCTCAGAGAATATTGAAAGCCCAGGTGGTGAGGTGCGAAATGACGCGATTGTTATGTCAGTTCGAACAGAGCGCTTATATAACCAAGCGGAAGATTTTAACTATCTTGTTGTAAAAACGGCGAGTGATGGCACTTCTATTTACCTAAAAGATGTCGCTGAGGTGTTCATTGGTGCTGAAAACGAAAATTCGACGTTTAAAAGTGATGGTGTGGTTAACGTAAGTATGGGGATAGTTCCTCAATCTGACGCAAACCCGCTAGAAGTGGCCAATTTAGTTCATGAAGAAGTAGCAAAAATACAGCAGTTTTTACCTGAGGGTACTCGCTTAGCCATTGATTATGACTCGACGGTATTTATCGATCGTTCTATCTCTGAGGTGTATAGCACGCTCTTTATTACGGGTGGTCTCGTGATATTAGTGTTGTACATTTTTATTGGTCAGGCGCGAGCGACATTAATTCCTGCGGTGACGGTACCTGTTTCTTTAATATCATCGTTTATTGCCGCCTATTACTTTGGTTTTTCAATTAACTTAATTACATTAATGGCATTGATCTTATCGATTGGTCTAGTGGTTGATGATGCCATTGTGGTCGTAGAGAACATTTTCCATCATCTAGAAAAAGGTGAGTCGCCATTATTAGCCGCCTATAAAGGCACAAGAGAAGTGGGCTTTGCCGTAATAGCAACAACCTTAGTTTTGGTCATGGTATTCTTGCCGATCTCATTTATGGATGGCATGGTCGGTCTCTTATTTACTGAGTTCTCTGTATTGCTTGCAATGTCAGTGTTGTTTTCATCATTGATAGCTTTGACACTGACCCCAGTACTAGGCAGCAAGATCTTAAAAGCCAATGTTAAACCAAATCGTTTTAACTTGTTTGTTGATAGATTATTTTCAGGGCTTGAGCGTGGTTATCGCAAATCAGTATCTAAAGCCGTGGCATGGCGTTTATTGGCACCAGTGGTTATCTTGGCGTGTATCGGCGGCAGTTACGGCTTGATGAAGCAGGTTCCAGCACAATTAACACCTCAAGAAGACCGTGGCGTACTGTTTGCCTTTGTTCGTGGTGCTGATGCGACCAGTTATAATCGAATGAGTGCGAACATGGATATTGTTGAAGAGAGACTGATGCCATTGTTGGGTAAAGGCTTTTTAAAATCATTCAGTATTCAATCGCCAGCGTTTGGTGGTCAAGCTGGTGACCAAACAGGCTTTGTTATCATGATCCTAGAGGATTGGGCAGACAGAGAGTTAACCGCTCAAGAAGGATTAGGTTTGATACGTAAAACCTTAGCGGATATCCCAGATGTTCGTGTATTTCCAATGATGCCTGGTTTCCGTGGTGGTTCAAGTGAGCCTGTGCAATTTGTACTTGGTGGCTCCGATTACAAAGAACTGCAAAAGTGGGGAGATATATTAAAAGCAGAAGCGAATAATAGTCCATTGATGGAAGGTGCAGACATTAACTATTCTGAAAAAACACCAGAGTTAGTTGTGTCGGTTGATCGCAACCGTGCTGCTGAGTTAGGCATTAAGATCTCTGATATTTCAGATACCCTTGAAATCATGCTTGGTGGTAAAAGTGAAACCACGTATGTGGATCGTGGTGAAGAATATGATGTGTATTTACGAGGCGATGAAAACAGCTTTAATAACGCAGCGGATCTGAGCCAAATTTACATGAGAACCGCTACGGGTGACTTAGTGACACTTGATACGGTAACGAAAATCAATGAGGTGGCATCTGCTATTCGTCTATCACATACCAATAAGCAGAAATCCATAACCTTAAGTGCCAATTTAAAAGATGGTGCGACATTAGGTGATGCTCTGGATTATCTGGATGCAAAAGCGATAGAAATGCTACCGAGTGATATTTCAGTGGCTTACACTGGTGAGTCAAAAGACTTTAAAGAAAACCAATCAAGTATTCTTGTTGTATTCGGGCTAGCATTGCTTGTTGCGTATTTGGTACTTGCGGCGCAATTTGAAAGCTTTATCAACCCAATGGTGGTTATGTTTACCGTACCTATGGGAGTATTTGGTGGTTTCTTAGGGCTAGTGATAATGGGGCAAGGTCTCAACATTTATAGCCAAATTGGAATGATCATGTTGATCGGCATGGTAACTAAAAACGGGATCTTGATTGTTGAGTTTGCGAACCAACTTCGTGATAAAGGCGTTGAGCTAGAGCAAGCGATTGTCGATGCATCCGCCCGTCGTTTACGTCCGATCTTAATGACGGCATTTACGACATTAGCCGGTGCGATCCCATTGATAATGTCTACAGGCGCGGGTTATGAAAGCCGAGTAGCAGTCGGTACCGTTATTTTCTTTGGTATGGCGTTTGCGACCTTGGTTACGTTATTTGTTATTCCTGCGATGTATCGCTTAATCTCAGGTAATACTAAGTCTCCAGGTCATATAGAAGCGTTATTAAATAAAGAATTAGATCATGATATTAAAGGGCGAATTTCGCATTAATATTGAAATGATAATTTGATAAAAAGAAAGGCCATTACTTAATGTTTAGTGATGGCCTTTTTATTTAAATTAAATACTTATGTAGATTGGTATTACCTAGATTAGATTTACTGGTTGTAACGTAAATCACTATAGCTTGGCGTTTAAATCTGCCATTACTGCGTCTTTATTTTCTAAATACTCATCTAGACCATTTTTACGTAAGTCACATGATGGGCAATCACCACATCCATCCCCAATCACACCGTTATAACAGGTTAGAGTTTGACTACGCACATAATCTAATTTGCTATATTTATCAGCAAGTGCCCAAGTTTCTGCTTTATTTAGCCACATAAGTGGAGTATCAATACGAAGTTTACGATCCATACCTAATACGAGAGATTGGTTAATTGATTTTACAAACTCATCTCGACAATCAGGGTAGCCAGAGAAGTCAGTTTCACAAACACCAGTGATGACATACTCAGCCCCTAATTGATATGCATAAATGCCAGCAAGTGTTAAGAACAGGATATTACGACCCGGGACAAAAGAGTTAGGTAGGCCATTTTCTTGCAGCTCATGAGAAACAGGGATATTGTCGCGAGTTAATGAGCTAACGGCAAGCTCATTAAGTAAACCAACATCCATCACCTTGTGAGAGGCTGCACCCAGTTCCAGCGCGACTTTTTTTGCTACTTCAATTTCTTGATTATGGCGTTGGCCGTAATCAAAAGTAATGCAATGAACATTATCATATTGAGTAAGAGCTTGAATTAAACAGGTAGTGGAGTCTTGACCGCCACTAAAAACAACGATTGCTGTAGACATAATAGAATGAATCTCTGTAGGATTATTTAATTGTATTGTAATGAAAAAGCCATCGATGATCGATGGCTTTTATTGTTATTACCGATTGGCATTATCCTAGCGGGACGTTATTATTTTATTGGTTTTTATAATTGACCTGTTGTTTCAAAGCGAGCCAATTGTTCTAAACACGGTGTTAAATCACCGATATTATCAGCAACCCACTCGTCATTATAATACGTATCAAGGTATCTCTCACCACTATCACACAGCAGGGTAACGATAGAGCCTTTTTCATCGCGTTGTTGCATTTCACAAGCAAGTTGCAGTGCGCCAAATAAGTTGGTTCCTGTAGAAGCCCCGGCTTTTCGTCCAAGAATTCCTTCTAACCAACGAGCCGTTGCGACGCTTGCTACATCCGGAATAGTGCGCATTTCATCGATAACTCCGGGAATAAAGCTTGGCTCAACGCGAGGTCGACCAATGCCTTCAATCTTACTGCCAGCATCTAGTGTTAGTTCTTTATTGCCCGTTTTATAGAAGTCATGGAATACTGAGTTTTCAGGGTCCACAACGCATAATTTAGTGTTGTATTTTTGGTAACGAATAAAACGGCCAATGGTTGCAGATGTGCCGCCTGTTCCTGGATTCATTACAAGCCACGTTGGCTCAGGATGATCTTCTAATTGCATTTGACGAAAAATGCTATCTGCAATGTTGTTATTTCCGCGCCAGTCTGTTGCACGTTCAGCGTAAGTAAATTGATCCATATAATGGCCATCTAACTCTTCAGCAAGACGACGAGACTCTGCATAAATCTCATCAGAACGTTCTACAAAGTGAGGTTCACCCCCATAGAATTTAATCATCTCAATCTTCTTACTTGCTGTTTTACGAGGGACTACAGCAATGAATGGCAATCCAAGTAGGCGGGCAAAGTAGGCTTCAGATACCGCGGTGCTGCCCGATGATGATTCAATAATAGGCGTGTTTGGACCAATCCACCCATTAGAAATAGCATAAAGAAAAAGAGAGCGGGCTAAACGATGTTTAAGAGAGCCTGTTGGATGTGTACTCTCATCTTTCAGATATAAATCGATGCCATCAAGCATAGGCAAATCAAGTTTAATTAGGTGTGTGTCAGCAGAGCGTTGGTAGTCTGCTTCAATTTTACGAATAGCGTTGTTAATCCAATCATGATCTGTACACATAATGCTTTCCTTAATATTCTCAATGCAAATAGTAGCGATGTGATTAATTTACCTCTGTATGTTGAGAAAAACTTTGCTATATTTACTTTATTACAGCTATAAAAGAGAAAATTTTTCTATTGTGAGGTTTTTATGGGAAAGCATGAGCTAGATAAGGTGGATACGACCTTACTTTCATTACTGCAAAAAGACAGCACTATCTCATTACATGATTTAGCCGAGGCCGTAAATTTAACCACGACACCTTGCTGGAAACGATTAAAAAGGCTGGAAGAAGAAGGGGTAATAGAAAAGAAAGTGGCTTTGCTTAATCCAGAAAAATTAGGGTTAAGTTTTAATGCCTTTGTTTTGATTAAAACCTCAAATCACTCACAAGAATGGTACAACAAATTTGTTGATACGGTTTCTGATTTTCCTGAAGTGATGGAATTTTATCGAATGGCAGGTGAGTATGATTACATGATGAAGGTGTTATCAGAAGACATGAAGGCCTTTGATGGTTTCTATAAAAAATTAGTGAATAGTGTTGATGGGATCTCGAATGTTACCAGTACATTTGCAATGGAGCCTTTGAAGTATACGACAGAACTACCATTATAGATTTCCCGTAATTAAATTACTTTGTTATCGCAGGTCAGGAGTAATACCTGACCTGCGTTATTTGGGATAAATGGCTTATTTTTTCTTCATTCTCATAACACCTTCTTGCATTGCAGACGCCACAAGCTCACCTTTCTGATTAAATATCTCCCCACGAACTAAGCCTCGAGAGCCGCTCGCATTGGTGCTTTCAATAGAGTAAAGCAACCACTCATCCATTTTAAATGGGCGGTGGAACCACATTGAGTGATCAATCGTAGCAACTTGGAAATTTGGCGTTAATAAGCTGACTTCATGTGGGTGTAATGCTGTTGGCAAAAATCCCCAATCAGAAGCGTAAGCTAATAAATATTGATGAATTAATTGGTTATCTGGCAAATCACCGTTTGCTTTGATCCATAAATGCTGTGTTGGTGCAGCTTTTTTAGGTGCTAATGGATTAACGATATTAACAGGACGAACTTCAATCGGTTTTTCGCCACAAAATATTTTCTGAACCGCTGGTGGAAGTACGTGCTTAATGGCTTCTGCTAATTGCGTTTCTGAAGCAAAGTTTTCAGGGCCAGCAATGTCAGGCATTGATGATTGGTGCTCAAAACCAGGTTCATCACCATGATAAGAAGCGGTTAAATAGAAAATTGGACGGCCGTTTTGAATGGCTTTAACACGACGGGTACTAAAGCTTCGACCATCTCTTAGATTTTCAACATCATAAATGATCGCTTTTTCTGGGTCACCAGGGTGAAGAAAGTAGCTATGAAAAGAATGTACCGTTCTTGCGTTATCTACGGTGTAACGAGCAGCTGAAAGCGCTTGGCCAATGACTTGACCACCGTAAACTTGCGGTAAACCAAGGTTTTCACTTTGCCCTCTGAATAAACCTTGTTCTAATTGTTCTAGCTGTAGGAGGGTCAATAACTCATTTAATGCTTTATTCATTTCTTTGCCTTAGTACCAGTAACGTAATTATTCTATTGTGAGGTAGATTCAGTTTGAGTTCAATAAGTTAAACAATATGTTAACTTGGTCAAGATAACATCAGGACTGTGTGATTTTACGGTCGTTGAGTTAGTTTTCTGTCAAAGATAGAGTCGATGAGAAGACAGTTTAATATATTAGGTTTATATTTATGTCGTTTTTATCAAAATATATAACAAAGAGAGAATAAAATGAAAAAATCATTATTGGTGGCGTTATCGGTGGCTACAGGGATTACAATGGTTGGCTGTAATTCAACAGATAAATCTGAAAAAGAAACGGTAAAACAAGAAGTTGTAGTTCAAGAGGAAGTAACTCAAACTGATGCTGCAAATACTGACGTAATTGAAGTGGCTGAGACACAAGTAGTTACGGGTAGTGTTGGTTACCGTGAGCGCATTGCATTGCCTGAAAATGCGGTTATTACAGTGACACTGGCTGATGTATCATTAGCTGATGCACCATCAAAAACGATTTCTGAGCAAACTTTTGAGGCCGCAGAAAAATCATCTCCATTTGATTATTCGTTAGAGTTTGATACAGCAGATATTCAAGCAAATCATCGCTACTCTGTACGCGCAACAATCAAAGTGGATGGTAAGTTACGTTTTACAACAGATACTAACTACGCCGTTATTACTGATGAAGCAAAAACCATGCAACAAGACCTAATGCTAAAAGGCGTTCGTCAATAATTTTGAAAAGTAGCATATAAAAATAAGTAGTTGTGTTTTAAGGCATAACTACTTGTTTAAAGTTTGAAACACTTCCATTATCCTTTATTAATATATTTTCCTCTTCAAGTAATTGCTTCTGTCTTTCAAATCTATCACCTTGTAATGATATCTTCCCTTGAGCATTAACAACTCGATACCATGGTAATTGCGTTTCTTTTGGCAGTTTTGATAATATTTTTCCTACGTGTCTAGAATGATTAGGAAAGCCTGCCAATTTTGCAAGTTGTCCATAAGTAATCACTCGGCCCTTTGGCACATAATATAGATTTGTATAAATATTTTGAGCAAATTCGTCCATTGAAATGAATACCTTAATGCGTGCCAATTCAGATAAGTATTATCTTAGAAAAGTGAGATGAGTCAGTGATAAAGCTAATTATTACCGCTAAACTGAAATAGTAACAAAGTAAACCGCTTGATACCAAGGAGGGATAAGATGGTTTTGACTGTATTATCAATTATATTAAGTATTCTACTTGTTGTTGTTGGCGTATTGGCTTTTGGGATTAGCGGAGGTGAACTTCCTTTATTGGCCTTGGCTATTCCAATGCTGTGGTTAATTCCTCAAGGGGGCGTGGCTACTTGGGTGTTAGTGAGTGGTATTTCGCTATTTGGTTGGACGTTAAGCGAGCAGCCTTTGTCGTTATCCATTTCTGTTTGGACTCTATTTCCATTATTGATGGTGGTATTTTCACGACGAAAAAGTATCCATTTAATCGCTTTTATTATTGCAGTAGTGGTGGCGATGGAAGCCGGAATAATGGCGTTGCAGTATGAAGGCAAATTAGAAGGGGCTGCGTCTTTAACATTGATTCAGATTATCAGTGTTATTTTAGTTTGGGTAGCGGCGAGAAGTTGGAAACCAGTGAATCGAAATGCGTGGTGGCCTCTGGTTTTGGTCGTTCCATTATGGATAGGCGGCTTGCAACATGCGGCATTGGTAGCTCTGTCTATTACTGGTCTTATTGTCTGTTTACAGAGTGTTGGTAATTCAAAGTATCGTGATTGGCTCGCTATGCTGTCATGGCTTTTACCTGTTATAGCATTTGCCACCTTAATTATTTCACCCAAGTTCGAGGTACCTACCTCTGTGATGGTTTCATGGTTGATGATTTTAATGATTGGTTGGATAACTGATTTTATGATGCAGGTAGATGATGAACCAACAGATTAGGTTCACCATCTATTTAGAAGTAAAATTGATGATAACAGTGAATTAGCCTACAGTTGGCTTCTTAATTCATCTCTAGCTTTAGGTGAAATAACAGACCAGTGAGTACCTTTTATCGCACCTTCAAGAGACCAAAGTAATTCATCGCTTACACTGCTAGAATGCGTTTTTTGAATGGCTTTATAGGCGTTAACTGCCCCTGTATCACGAAGCTCTTTAACAGTATTTATGCCTGCCTTTTTAAGCATTCTTTCTGTAGCTAATCGTAAATTTGGTAGGTCTTTAATTCGAGATGGACCTTCTGATTTTTGTTTTTCTTTATCTTTTTTAGCGGCATCTAGGGCGATAACCGCTTGTAATAAAATAGAGTCTGGTTCTTCCCAGCGTTCTGCTGAAATGGCAAAATATTTAGTCACTACAGGAAAACCACGTTTATTATAAACGTACGGTTCAAATCCTTGTTCTTTAAATAAATTGATAGTGTCATCACTTGATCTTAAATGCAGCTTATCTTGAACGACAAGTGCGAACATAGTGCTGTCGATGAATATACCGAAACCACCAAACATAGAACGTGAAGTGATCTTTCCTAGAGAGGAGAGGAGACGGAGTGATTCTTTTAGTACTGGTTTATCCATTGCAATAATTCTCGGTTAGTAAGTCTATGTCACTAAACAACTGAGCCCGAGGAAATAGTAGCAAGTTTAAAATATAGAATTGTTATTTTAAAGTAAAAATTAACAATGCATAAAAGAATACTTGCCATCGGCAACCCCGCTACCCTATATTAAACTTAGGCCGGAAGCTTTGCGTCCTGCACTTTCGCACAGTTTGCCCTGTTCGTGACTTTGGATGATGATATAGCAATCAATAAGTCAAGAGACCAAAAAAAAACAAAAGTGTGATCTTGCTCCATAAAGTTAACGTCATTTTTGTTAAGTTGGTTCAACTTTTCCTTGAAAATGACGTTAATTGTTCTTGTTTTGTAAATTTAAACTTTATTATTTAGTCTTATCAAAAACACTATTTCGAGATACTACTTCAGGCTGCATTTCAAAAATACGACGCTCGTGATGTTTATCTTTTATACGCTCTAATAAAATTTCAACCGCAGTTTTTCCGACTCTTCGCTTAGGTTGATGAATTGTAGTGAGTGGTGGAGAGAAATAAGCAGATAACTCAATATTATCATATCCAATCACTGAGATATCTTCAGGTACGCGCAAACCAGACTGTTTAATTCTACTAATCGCGGCTAATGCCATAATGTCATTGAAACAGAATATAGCCGTTGGCTGTTTGTCCATTGCGATTAGTTTATCTATCGCTTTAGCTGCAGAAGCACATTCAAAATCACCTTCTAAAATCCAATTTGGATTAAAGGCTAACCCTACCTCTTCATGCGCACGTTTAAAACCATGAATACGCTCATTACACGTTGCCTTATCTGCTTGACCAGTAATGCATGCGATTTCAGTGTGACCTTTTTCAATCAAATGTTTAGTCGCTAAGTAACCACCTTTTTCTGAATTATCAATGATTTTATCTGTGTGTGGGCTGTCTGGACCCCAGTCCATGATAACCATAGGTAGTTCGGTATTTTTTTCAAGAAGTGCAAGAAGTTGCTCATTTAGATCAGAACACATAACAAGTAACCCATCTACTCGTTTCTCTGCCAGCATACGGATGTAATGTTTTTGCTTTTCTAGATCACCTTCGGTATTACACATAAATAATGTGTAGCCTTGCTTGTAACAGTAATTTTCAACACCGTGCATTACTTCTGCAAAAAAAGGATTGAATGATTGCGTTACTAGCATACCGATAGTTCGTGTTGTGTTGCATTTTAAACTACGAGCTACGGCACTTGGTGCGTAATTTAATTCGTCGACAGCTTCCCACACGCGTTTTTGTGTTGCTTCAGCGACGAAGCGAGTTTTATTTATTACGTGAGATACGGTTGTTGTTGATACCGCTGCTAATTTTGCAACGTCTTTAATTGTAGCCATATTTAAGCCTTAACATAGTTAAATAAGGGGCTATTTATGTTCCAACAAAATAGGTGTTGCTCTTTTAAAGAACTGATGGAAGATAAATAGGCCCTGATAAATGAAAAAAACCGCTAAAAATGCGGCTTTTATTTAATGTTTTAATTTTATCGTTTGCGTACACATACTATAGGTAAAGTATAGTGCAAACAATTATTGATTTCATAAATTCTAGTTGTAATCTGATTTATATCACGTACTTGTTAATTTATATCATCAAAATGAGTGAATTAATTACTCACCAGTAAGGAATGCAGCATCTAACTGTAAGAACGTCACTAAGAAATGTGTAACCGCTGCGTAGAAGCCGAAGTCATCTCGCTCTTGGCAGATTTGGCTAAAGCGTGGTGTCCATGACAAGAGCTGCTCATTAATGAAGTTTAACTGAGCTTCCATGTAAGCTTCAAATTCTTCTTCAGAAGCTTGTTGGTTTGTCATCACGATTAAATTACCAAGAAAATCAAGTTCAATGGCAATGTGATCGGCAGGCTCATTAAATTCAGCTTTTTGTGCAATGTTATATTTCTCTAATAGTGCACGCATTTCTTGTGCTGGTTTTGCATTCAAAAGACCTGACTTATCAAGGTATAGAGATGCATAGGGTAGGGCACTGCTTTTATCTGAACCTAAAAAAGCTTGGCAAAAGTCGGCAGAAAGTTCAAGTTGAACGTCTTCACGTTTTTGTAATTGATTTAACTTTTCAATTAGAGCACTCACTGGGCTAGATAATTCTGCGGTTTCAGCTAAGTTTGATAAAAATGTACGAACTTCAAAGCTATTGTATTCATCTAATTGTTCTGCGGTTAATTCGCTTGTTAATAAACTTGATAACCACCAGTAAATTTCAGCGCGTTGTTCGTTAAATGCAGTCAATTCGTTCATGTATTCGTCACTCCAAAAAATTTATATGGGAATTGTACTGGATAAGTGTGAAAA
Organism: Aliivibrio finisterrensis; assembly: GCF_008933155.1. GTDB lineage: Bacteria > Pseudomonadota > Gammaproteobacteria > Enterobacterales > Vibrionaceae > Aliivibrio > Aliivibrio finisterrensis. The sequence goes on from NZ_WBVP01000028.1 coordinate 13,016, forward strand.
GGAATAGCACCTATCATTAACAGCGTGTATAAATATATATGTAAAGATTAAAGCCGTATTTTGGTTGAGATTTGTTTTGAATCAAACAAATTACAGATATATCAATTGAAAATTGGCATTATTACAAAATATGAATAGAATGAGATAAGAACCATCCAAATAACCATAAAAAGAGAAAATTATGAGCTATCACATTTTAGTTGTTGAAGACGAAGTGGTAACTCGCTCTAAACTTGTAGGCTATTTTGAAGCCGAGGGATATCAAGTGAGCGAGGCTGAAACAGGTGCAGAAATGCGAACTATTTTGGCTGAACAAAAAGTTGATTTAATTATGCTTGATATAAACCTACCAGGAGAGGATGGTTTATTGTTGGCACGCGAACTGCGTAGCCAATCTAATATTGGTATTATTCTTGTTACAGGACGAACTGATAGTATTGATCGAATCGTAGGCTTGGAAATGGGTGCTGATGATTACGTCACAAAACCTGTCGAGCTACGTGAACTTTTAGTCCGAGTTAAAAACTTATTTTGGCGTATGTCATTAGCTAATGAACCGGCAGAGTTAGATGAATCAAATGTAGTTCGTTTTGGCGAGTGGACATTTGATATTCAACGTCGAGCATTATCAAATAATGGTGAGCCAGTAAAATTAACAAAAGCAGAATATGAGTTGTTAGTTGCGCTGTCGTCATATCCTAATACCGTTCTATCACGTGAGCGTATTTTAAATATGATAAGTCATCGAGTAGATGCTCCAAATGATAGAACAATTGATGTATTGATCCGTAGAATGCGTGCAAAAATGGAAATGGACCCTAAAAATCCACAAATTTTTGTTACTGTTCATGGCGAAGGCTATATGTTTGCAGGAGATTAACCTCTCCTAAGTTATTTTTATTTTATCAAAAGCCACTCAGAATTTGAGTGGCTTTTTTATTGCCTATTTAGTTGTCAATATAATTAGTGACTCATCTATAAGAAAAGCTGATTAAAAATGTTTTTTATAATAAAATAAGCCTAGAGTGCTTGCGCTTGTCTATTCAAACATAATTATTAATAGGTTTAGGATGAAACAATATTTCAAAGTGGCAGTGATTGCCTCAGCATTAGTTGGTGTGGTGGGTTGTCAAAGTACTGGTGGGGAAACCTCAGCAGTCTCGGTTGAACAGAATAAAAATACGCCATCAATAGCAACATTTGATGCACTTCAGAAGCAATATTCACTGGATAAAACGACGTTTGATTCAGTCTCTGAGTTCCAAATTTATTCAGAGTCTACTTATGCCTCTATGATGGATGAATGGCTAGAAGCGAAAGAGATTTTCTTAGAAATCGAAAAAGAGCCAGGTTTAATTAATGAAGAGTACTCAATGTTCTCTTCAGGTTCTTATGCGGCTAAATATATGTCATTAGTAACCAATGCGGATGCACAATTTAATAAACTAAAAAGCTACAAAGAAAATGCAGATATCGTGCTGTCTGATGCAATCGCTCAGATGACTTATATCAATTCAATTGATGTGCAACGCTATTACCCTCAGGAGTTTGCTAACCTAAATAAACAATACAAAGCTTTATTTGTTACGGTTATCGAAGATGATATTGCTGAAGCACAAACAGAACAGGCTTCTTTCCTGACTAAAGCTAAAGCGACGGAAATCAAAACGACACTGAAAATTCATGTTGAGCCATTAGAAAAAGAGTTTTCAATATTATCAAGTAAAGGTTTTAAAGCCATTGCACCCATTAGCTATGGGCAAACAAAAGCAGAATTAGACAAAACAAAAAAAGCGGTTCAAGCGAACAATCGTGATCAGGCACTGATTGCTGATGTAGTTGCTAAAACACGTTTTCAGATTGATCATTTAAAAAATATGGCAGCTGAAGTTAAGTTATTGAAAGCTGTTAAAAATGGCCAATTTGAGCAAACCGTTTTAGAGTTTGAGAATAAATTACTTTCTGTATCTCAAGCGATTAACGGTGATGATTACCGTGATCAACCATTGAGAATTCAAACCGAATCCATTCTGGCTGATGTGCAACAAATGCATGAAAAAAATAATACTGCTGATCTGGAAGCAAAAATTAAAGATCTAAATGTTCAAATTAAGACTTTAGAAGTTACCGTTGAGAAGCAAACTAATGACCGTGCTGATGTTCAAAAGCAAGTGCTTGTATTAACTCAACAATTAGAGCGTAATGATAATCTAATTAACAACTTAAATTCAGTTATTGCCTCTTATAAAGAAAAGGAAGTAGCGGAAAAAGCAGCAGAAGAATCATTATCTTCTTCTGAAGAGCCGACCACAGTAGAAGATACGGCAGCGATTGCTGAACCAACTAATACTAAAGAGGCTGAAGTTCAAGAGAGTAAAGAAGTGGTAGCTGAAACTGTTGAAGCAGAAGTATCATCAACTGATGCTGTAAATATTGACGCTGAGTCAATACCAGTTGAGAGTACAACAGTGTCTGCACCAGCAGAAGAAATTAAGGTAGAAACAGAGATCAAATAATATTAACACTTTTGATTTTGTTGATATAAGCACCCAAGGTAATCGCTGAGGGTGCTTTTTTATTGGATATTTATCCGTTTCTGATAAACTGCGCTTGTTCACTTTTTTGAGGTACATCATGACATCACCAGAACCTAAATTAACACGCTTAAATAAATTTATCAGTGATACAGGTTACTGCTCGCGCAGAGAAGCCGATAAGCTTATTGATCAAGAACGTATTACTATTAATGGCAAGGTTCCTGAAATGGGAACAAAAGTTGCTGAAGGTGATGAAGTTTTAGTTGATGGTAAACCACTAAAAGCGAAACAAGAGCGTATCTATATTGCGTTTAATAAACCCGTAGGCATTACTTGTACAACTGAACGTCATGTTGAAGGGAATATTGTTGATTTCATTAACCATGAACAACGTATCTTCCCAATTGGACGTTTGGATAAGCCGTCAGATGGTTTGATCTTTTTAACCAGTGATGGCGATATTGTAAATAAGATCTTGCGTGCGGGTAATGCTCACGAAAAAGAATACGTTGTGCGTGTTGATAAACCGATTACTGAGGAATTCTTACAGAAAATGGCAGCAGGCGTACCTATTTTAGATACGGTTACTTTACCTTGTAAGATTAAACAAGAATCGCGATTTGTATTTCGAATTACGTTAACTCAAGGTCTAAATCGCCAAATTCGTCGTATGTGTGAATACCTAGATTATGAAGTATTTAAACTAAAACGTGTGCGTATTATGAATATTGACCTTGGTAAATTGGCTTCTGGTGAGTGGCGTTATTTAACGGCTTCTGAAATGAACGAGATTAATAGTATGATAGGTGAATCAAGTAAAACGGAAGAAGCCTCTCGTAAAATTAAAGAAGTTGATGGGAAGATTAGAGTCTTGAAAAAAGCAAGTTCAGGTCGTAATCACCACTCAAATAATACGTTTAATGAAAAACGTCGTGAAAAAGCCAAAGAAGAGCGTTTTGGTAAACCTAGCTCAAACCGTAATACTGATCGTAAACCGAAAGGGAAGGGGCAATCAGAAATTAAAGTATGGCGCGCTAAATAGGTTGTTTTTTCAACATTTTAGCTGAATTATCAACGTTTTGACGATAAAGTCTACAAACAGAGAGTTAAATTCAAATTTTTGTTTGACTCTTTTTTTAAATCAGTTACATTAAGCCCCGTAAAGAGATGGCGCCTTGGCAGAGTGGCTATGCAGCGGATTGCAAATCCGTGGACCTCGGTTCGACTCCGGGAGGCGCCTCCATTCTTTATAATGCGACACTAGCTCAGCTGGTAGAGCGCAACCTTGCCAAGGTTGAGGTCACGAGTTCGAACCTCGTGTGTCGCTCCAGATTTTAAAGTGAAATACGTTGAATGTTCTTTTGTATGGAAGAGCAACCTAGCCAAGGTTGAGGTCACGCCTAAGCCTTGAAGATCGGGAACCTCGTATGTCGCTACAAATTAAAAGTTACTGCAGTAGCGGTAATTACAGATGGTGTTTTACTTTTCAGTAAGCGGCATCGCAAGAAATTGCGTGCCCTGGTGGTGGAATTGGTAGACACAAGGGATTTAAAATCCCTCGGCGTTCGCGCTGTGCCGGTTCAAGTCCGGCCCGGGGCACCATCTATTTTATATTTAAATGTGAATTTTAATATAATGTGTTACTTAATAACACAAAAGCAACAGAGTAAGTAAAAATGGCGCCTTGGCAGAGTGGCTATGCAGCGGATTGCAAATCCGTGGACCTCGGTTCGACTCCGGGAGGCGCCTCCACTTACTCAATAAAATTAAACATTACGGCAGTAGCGGTAATTAAGATGGTGTCACCTCTCTTTAATTAGAGTCATGGTTAGAAGCATCGCAAGAAATTGCGTGCCCTGGTGGTGGAATTGGTAGACACAAGGGATTTAAAATCCCTCGGCGTTCGCGCTGTGCCGGTTCAAGTCCGGCCCGGGGCACCATCAATTAGAAAGGCTCATCAGAAATGATGAGCCTTTTTTCTTTTCTATTAAATCAAAACGGCTATCCGAATTTATACCATTCTGGATAAGTAGTTGTTCAGATAATTGCGTAGGAAAAATCGATTAGAGCAAGGCATAAATTACAGTAACTAGTGGATCTAATTACAAAATTTATAACGCAGATATAATCAATTTTAATAAGCAAGAATGATCAAATACTTATGTAGATTGGTATTATATCAAACCGAGTAATTAGTGCCTTAAAAAACGTGTAGACGTCTAGATGTAAATATTTCCAAACCGCGCAAGTTACTGTATAATGCGCGCCTTTCTAGTTATTTATCTCATTTATGCTTCAAGGCAAAGATTATGAACCTTTCTGCTAAAACTGTTGTTGTTATTGCTATCGGTGCTGCTCTGTATGGTATTGGTGGCTTACCAATGTTTGGTATTCCTGTATTTGCGAATACAACATTAAAACCAGCCATGGCTGTGCTTGCACTATTCTCGGTACTTTATGGACCGATCGTAGGCTTCTTAGTTGGTTTTATTGGCCACTGGGTAACAGATTTGTTTGCAGGTTGGGGAGTTTGGCTTACGTGGGTACTTGGCTCTGGTATTGTTGGCTTGGTTATTGGTTTATTTCCTATCATTACAAAAAAACGTATTGAATCGGGACTTTTTGATAAAAAAGACTTTTTCATTTTCGTTGTATTGGCCTTTGCAGGCAATGTAATTGGTTACGGTACTTCTGCTTTCTTAGACACTATTTTATATGCAGAACCATTCACAAAAGTATTTATGCAGCTTTGCATTATTGCAGCAGGTAATACGGTGCTTATTGCGATCGTGGGTTACTTTATTTTGACTAACCTAGCAAAACGTAAGCAGCAAAGCACAAACCTAACAGAGGCGCCATAATAAATGAGCGTAACCTTTTCTAATTTCTCTTTTCGATATGCGTCACAGGATAAGCCGACGCTTAAAAATATCAATCTAAGGATAGAGCAAGGAGAAAAGATCTTAATTATCGGCCCAAGCGGTAGTGGTAAGTCAACATTAGGCCAATGTTTGAATGGTCTTATTCCTCATACCATTAAAGGCGAGAGCCAGGGTCAACTTCATATTAATGACCATAATGTGTCAGAATGGCCTATAGAACAATACACTGAAAATGTAGGTACGGTTTTACAAGATACTGACAGTCAATTTGTAGGCTTAACGGTAGGTGAGGACATTGCTTTTGCTCTTGAAAATCAAATGGTATCAAGAGCTAAAATGTACCCGATTGTTCGTGATACGGCTAAAATGGTTGACCTTGAACAGCTATTGAAAAAATCGCCTTACGACCTTAGTGGCGGGCAGAAACAGCGAGTATCACTTGGCGGTATTCTGGTAGACGATGTTGATATTTTATTGTTTGATGAACCATTAGCAAGTCTTGACCCAAAAACAGGCAAGGCAACGATTGACATCATTGATGATTTGCATAAAAACAGTGGTAAAACGGTTGTTATTATTGAGCACCGTTTAGAAGACGTTCTTTATCGTTCTGTGGATCGTATTATTTTAATGGATCAAGGTGAAATAGTTGCGGATATGACGCCTGATGCGTTAATTCGCTCCCCGCTATTAGCAGAGCACGGTATTAGAGAGCCATTGTATATTTCGTTATTAAAACGATGTGGTATTGACCTTAACTCATTAGCAAACTGTAGTCATCTAGCATCAATCCCTAACAATCAAATTAAACCAGCGGTTGATTCTTGGTTTTTAGATAATGAGCCTTCAACACCTTTAGAAGTAAGAGAAGAGACGCTTTTATCTATTGAAAACCTGAGCTATTCATACGATGGTAAGATCAATGCACTAGAAGATATCTCTTTTACGGTGAATAAAGGCGAATTTGTCTCTATTTTAGGCAAAAATGGATCTGGTAAATCGACAATAACAAAACTTGTAATGGGCGTTTTACACCCTGATCAAGGCTCTATTGTATTAAATGGCCAAGATCTCGCCGAGTTGTCTATTTATGAGCGCTCACAAAAAGTGGGAGTGGTACTACAAAACCCCAACCATATGATTTCTCACCATATGATTTATGATGAAGTTGCGTTTGGTTTAGTGAATAGTGGTTTATCAGAAAAAGAAACAGAAGATAAAGTACTTAGAGCCTTAGATTTATGCGGATTAAGCCGTTTTCGTCACTGGCCTATTGATGCATTGAGCTATGGGCAAAAGAAGCGAGTCACTATTGCATCAATTTTGGTTCTTGAACCTGAATTATTGATCCTTGATGAGCCAACTGCTGGGCAAGATTATCAAAATTATACCTCGATGTTGAGCTTCATTAATCAGCTAAATCGTGAACTTGGTTTAACTGTACTTATTATTTCGCATGATATGCACCTAGTATTAGAGCATACCACTCGCGCTATTGTAATTGCCGATAGTAAATGTATTGCTGATCAAAAAGTAACTCATATCTTTAGTAAACCGGAATTGTTAAATAAAGCAAATTTAACCGTAACAAGCCTATATGAGTTAGCAGAGAAGCTAGGTATTACCAATATTACAGGCTTTATACAGCAGTTCATAACCGCAGAACATGAGAGTAAAAAGAATGTCCACTAATAAACAAAGTTTTGGTATTAACTATGTGGATTTAGATACTTGGCTTCACCGTTTAAATGGCGTAACCAAGTTTCTTCTATTTATAACATGGATAACGGTGGTCTTGACGACATTTGATTTGCGGATCATTGTTCCGCTGATCATGATTGGTTTATATTTGCTAAGGGCGACAAAAGTGCCATTTAAAGCATATAAGCCATTACTGATTGGCACTGCGACAGTTCTAAGTATGAATGCGGTGTTTATGTTTTTACTTGCTCCCAATCAAGGCAATGAACTGCTGGGTTCAACAACCGTGATAATGCCAATTTTTGGTAGTTATGCGATTACACAAGAGACCTTATTTTACTTAATAACCGTAACTTTAAAATACTTTAGTATGTTCCCAATTGCACTTGTGTTTGTATTTACAACACATCCAACGGAATTTGCTGCAAGTTTAAACCGTATTGGCTTACCGTATAAAATTGCTTATGCAGTAAGCTTAACATTACGTTATTTGCCTGAAGTAAAAAGCGATTTTGTGAACATTATGCATGCACAACAAGCTCGCGGAGTTGATTTATCGAAGAACGTGCCTGTATTTACTCGTATTAGTAATATTGCAAAAATACTTGGGCCATTGATCTTTTCTAGCCTAGATAGAGCGGATGAAATCTCTAATGCTATGGTATTAAGAGGTTTTGGAAGAGCGAAAAGCAGAACATGGTTTAGTGAAAAAGTAATAACAAGAACAGATAAGCTCATGATGAGTGGGTTGTTAGTTATTGTGATTTTAGCTATTACCAAGCGTGTTGTTGAAACGAGTCTCTTTTGGTATCCATTTGGGTAATAGCATTAAATAATCAAAAGTAGGTATTGTACCTACTTTTTATTTTTCGGTTTCACTAAAGTGTTCAATTACATCAGAGCTGATGTTTTCATGGCTGAAAATTAACATCGAAGTAAGTTTATTAACCATATCTTCAGGCTCTAGTTCGCTAAAAATTACATTATTAATGAGCTTTTTAATAAGCACTTCTTCATGCTCAAGAAAGCCACGAGCGTCAATCTCCGCTGGAATATCACTAGGCATGCGGTCAAAGTGCAAGAATGTCATGTTATGGTTTACTGAAGTATTTAATAATTGTTCTGGAAACCATTCTTCACCTGTTACGACCTCTAAGTCATCGTCACTGGATGCTTGAATATCTTGTAAGTTTTGAATCAGTTTTGAAATTTTCACACTTTTTTCTCAAGAGATGGATTACTATTCATTAGTATCAACACTATACTTAAATTCTAAAGTTGATTGAAATTATATTTTACTTCAATTGCTTAGTTCGTTTGTCTTTTAACCAATCCCTATTGTTAACTTAATGTAGAGTACTTCTTTTGTATAAATATGTTTTTAACCTAAAGCGCCTATGTCTAATTATTGTTCCATTGCTTTTTGTCAGCTCGGCTTACTCAGAAGAGCATCATAATAGCGAAGAGGAGCAGATTGTTCCCCTAAAGGAAAAAGAAAAGGACTGGGGTATTGCTACGGTTATTCGAACAGCCAGTATTCCGTATACAACAGAGACTGAAACAGTATCGACTTTTATTCCAATGATGTTCTTCGAGAATGATTATGTTTTTATTAATGGAATGGAAGGTGGCGTATACCTATATCAACAGAGTGATTGGCAATTAAGTGCATTAATGCGTTTGCGTTATTTTGACCTACCTAAAGAAGCTCAAAATAAGGCAGGTGGAGATGTTGTGGATACCGGTCTCCAAGCTCGATATAGCATCAATAATGAATGGTTCTTTGATACTGAATTAATGGTTGATCCTGAATTTCGCTCTTACATGAACTTTAGACTTGGGGCAGAAATAGAATCAGGAGATTGGTGGTTTAATCCAAGCATAGAAGCTCGATGGAAAGAATCAGAGTTTAATAGTTATTACTATGGTTTAAATGAAGACGCGAACGACGCATTAAGTGCTGGAGTTGATGTAAAAGCGGGCTTTATGTCTCGTTATCATGTTACGTCTAATCTATATCTTCTTGGCGGTAGTTATGTATCTCGTTTAGATGATAGTGCATACAGTAGCCAATATATTGATAATCGTTGGGAATTTGAATACTTCTTAGGGGTGGGTTTCTTTACAGATAGCAGTACTTCCTCTCGTAAAGACATAACAAATAAACCATATTTACGTATAGCTCATGGCTGGGCTACACCATCTAATATTGGCGATATTATTCGCTTAGATTCAGAAAAAGACCCGCATAATAACCAAATGACGTCTGTTTTTTATGGTCTACCCTTAACGGATGAGCTATTTTCACTGCCCATCGATTTGTACTTAACTCCTGGTTATGTCCAGCATTGGCAATCAGACGTACAAAATTTAAATTCAGAATTTGTTGTTGCGATTAAGGCCTACGCGACGATCCCATGGCCAACCAAATGGCGATTTGGTGTTGCTGAAGGTCTATCATACATCAATCGCGTTTCTTACATCGAACAGTCTGAAATGGATAGAAAGGGGTATAAAGAAAGTAAGTTATTAAACTATCTAGATTTTTCTTTTGATGTGAATTTGGGTGATTTATTTAATCAGCGAGATTTAGATGGTGTATGGCTTGGTTATAGTATTCATCACCGCTCTGCAATTTTTGAAAACTCATCCCAATATAATCGTATAAAAGGCGGCAGTAACTACAATTCTATTTATATTCAATTCGATATTTAGATAAATAGTTCCATCTAGTTAAGTATAATAAAAATGGCGTTCATATTGAGCGCCATTGTTATTTCTGACTTTTTATTTTATATCAAAGTGTAATAATTAAAACCCACAACAGAATACTACAAAACACAAGAAAGCCAAATAAATGACGTTTAGTCATAATACTATCCTTTCTTATCAATGCATTACCTATTATTACTATCAATAGTGTTATCTGATTATATTGAATGTTTGATATTAGTCATAAAAAATCGTGCTATTTATACTTTTTAGATAGAGACGATAAAATTTGTTTTGCGAAGCGAAATATGTGCGTTATTATTTTTTTGGAATGAATGTCTAAAAATTCGATAAGCTTAGTAAAGGAATACAATGCGAGTTTTTCAAAAAATCACAATAGGAATGTTGATCTTATCTATTGGGGTATTAGTTTGGCATCACTTTAGGGGGGATACTAAAATGATTACCATTAGTCCTGAAAAATATCAATATTATGCAGCTGATGATAAAAAAGTCGGTGGTATCAGTGAGGCTGTTTTAGTTGAAAAAAATGGCAAACCTTCGATGCGCTGTACCATGAAAAAAGGGAAATATGCATGGCCATATTGTGAAGCCGCGATTCATTTTTCTGATAGCATATTTGAAGGTATTGACCTTTCATCGTATTCAAAACTTATTTTAGATATTGATTACAAAAGCGCTGATCCAAACGGGCGTTTACGTGTTTATTTAAGAAATAGTAATCCGATTTACACTAAACGAAATGATGGGGCATCATTAAAATTTAATGGGGTAGAGTATGAACCTGGCTTTAATGCTGGCCCTAAAGAAATTGCCTTATCAGACTTTCAAGTTATGACTTGGTGGATAGCGGATTATAAAGTTCCTGTAGAGCATGCTGCCCCAGAGTTTACGAATATATCTATTATTGAAATAGCAACGTCATCATCAGTAAAAAGCGGCGATTTTGAAATGACCATTAATAGTATAGAGCTACGTGGGTCATGGATTAAAGAAAATACATTATTGAAAATTATTTTATATGCATGGTTAGTTATTATCATTGCCTATATTTTATATGAACAAAAAAGATTAAATAAAAACCTCAAAGTAAGTGCTTATCGTGAAAGCCGGTTACGTAAATTAAACGATAGCTTAAAAGAGAAGAATGTTGAATTTGCCGAGCTTGCTCATCGAGACTCATTAACAGGAGCTCGCAATCGAAATGCAGTACGAGATTGGCTAGATCAAATGTCTCAACAAGTTCGTTGGGGTAAACAGACGTTTTCAGTGATCTATATAGACATTGATTATTTCAAAAAAATTAATGATAAGCTCGGTCATCAAATTGGAGATGATATTTTAAGAGAGTTTGTTTTGGTGGTAACTAGCGCGATTAAAAGCACGGACTTTTTGGTTCGTTGGGGAGGAGAAGAGTTTGTCGTTTTCTGTCCAAACCATAACGCGCAACAGGCAACAGAAAAAGCAGAGCATATTCGTAAAATAGTTGAGCATCATCTATGGTGCCACAATGAATCGCTGACTTGCAGTTTGGGTGTTACTGAAATGAAAGATGAACGCATAACTGAAGTTATTGCCCGTGCAGATGATGCGTTGTATAAAGCAAAAAATGCTGGGCGAAATAAAGTCATAACCAGTGTAAGTGTGGGTAATGTAAGTACAAGCTCACGCTATATGTGATGAAGCGTATATGAAGTAATTCTATTTAGGCGAGAATCAATCAAAGAAGTTGAAAGCCTGATTTCGATACGCTATCGAAATCAGGCTTTTTTGTACCAATATAATTAATTAGATAATTTCTGGAGTTGTATTATTCAATTGGAATCGAATCTTTGTTTATCGGTTCTTTGGGACCAAGAAATTTAGGTTGTACATTAAAGATATATAAATCAAGTATTGCTTTAGTTCTCGCTAGTACTTCTCTAATTCTTATTTTTGTATTTGCCCATCCGTTAGGGGAAGGAACAACTAAGCAGACGGTATCCATAGATAAATGATTAGCAATGAAGAGTGCTCTTTGGCAATGAAATTTCTGAGTTACAATGGTAAGACTATTAGCTTCAAAAATCTGTTTAGCACGCTGTACAGAGTCGAGAGTTCTAAAACCTGCGTAATCTAGTGTAATATTCTCTTCAGGGATCCCTGCTTTTAATAGATCTCTTTTCATCGTCCAGGGTTCATTATATGAGCGATGAGCATTATCACCACTTAATAAAAAATGCGTTACTTTATCCTCTTTATATAATTCAATCGCCGCATCAATACGATATTGATAGTACGGGTTTAAAGTTCGTCGAATGTATTTACTCGTTCCAAGAACTAAGGCTGTGTTTTGGGCAGGTATCGATTCAATGTCTTGATACAGTTGAGATCCTGTTGAGAGTGAAATGGTGACATCTGCTAATAATACGACAGATACAATAACCCCGATAATCAGCACTGTTATTTTTAACCATTTTGTTATCTGGTGTAAATTCGGGAGTTTCATTGAACCTCAACTTGGTAGATTACGCGTTATACTTGACGATTTTTTTGTGCCCACATACCAATAATAATAAAGGTAGAAAGAACAATAGCAAGCATAAAAGCAGGCTCAATAGAGCGCAGTGCAGATGTGAGAAATGGCGATGCTTTTACAATCAATAAACCATAACCAAAGGCATTAACACCGATAAAAACCACAGTGCGAATTAAAAAATGTTTACCAGATAAAAAAGCACGAAGTGCTCTGTTAATGTCACCACCAAGCATGACTAATGCGCAAGCGATCATAGCAACAGAGATATCAGATAAGTATGGGGTTAAGTAGCTTCCCATTGAATTGAAGAAAGAAATAACGTGATTCATATAATGAGTCTTTAAATATCGTAAGGTTAATTAATGGCTATTAGAAACATATAGTTGAAAAAAACCAGAGAAATCTTCTCTGGTTTTGATTTTGGTGGAAATTTTTAATTAAAAAGCAGTACGTTTGTAGCGACGGTATACCGGTTTCCAGAAGTATTGCTCAATTTTTTGATGTAATGCTTCGTCAGTGATTTCTAAAGCATAGCCTTGTTCAATCGCTTTTTTAGCAACGGCAAAGGCAATTTTCTTTGATACCGTGTGGATCTCTTCCAGTGGTGGTAGAAGCGCACCAGAACCATTAATAGCCAGAGGGGAACACTCTGCTAATGCACGGCTTGATTCTTGTAGCATTTCATCAGAAACACGAGTCGCTTTAATTGCTAAAACACCTAGACCAATACCAGGGAAAATAAAGCTGTTGTTACATTGTGCAATTGGGTAAGTTTGACCATTATGAGTAACAGGATCAAACGGACTACCTGTTGCTACTAATGCTTGTCCACCAGTCCAACGAATAATGTCATTTGGTGTTGCTTCAACTCGACTTGTTGGGTTTGATAATGGGAACACAATCGGGCGTTCACAGTGTTTATGCATCTCTTGGATAACTTCTTTGCTAAATAAGCCAGGAGCACCAGATACACCAATTAACACTGTTGGTTTTGCATTACGCATAACATCTACAAGTGAGTAGTTAGGTTCTTCAGAAACCCAGTCTTTCGTATTTTCAGCTTTTTGTACTAAACGTTGTTGGAAATCAAGTAGGTTTGGCATGCCTTCTTGTAATAAGCCCCAACGGTCAACCATGTACACTTGCGAGCGTGCCTGAGCATCAGAAATACCTTCAGATACCATTTGAGCAATAATCGCTTCAGCAATACCACAACCCGCAGAGCCTGCACCTAAGAAGGTAACACGTTGCTGTGCTAATGAACTGCCCGCCGCTTTACAGGCTGCAAGTAGTGAACCAACAGTAACCGCAGCAGTACCTTGGATATCATCATTAAAGCAACAGATACGATTTTTGTAACGCTCAAGTAAAGGCATTGCATTTTTTTGTGCGAAATCTTCAAATTGAACAAGTGCTTGAGGCCAACGACGTTGAACGGCTTGAATAAAGTCCTCAACAAACTCAGCGTATTCATCACCCGTTACACGAGGGTGACGCCAGCCCATGTACATAGGATCTGCAAGACGTTGAGGGTTATTCGTACCGACATCAAGAACGATAGGTAGGGTATGCGCAGGACTAATACCACCACATGCGGTATACAGTGCTAATTTACCAATTGGAATACCCATACCGCCGATACCTTGGTCACCAAGACCAAGAATACGCTCACCATCAGTAACAACAATTACTTTTACGTTTTGGTTTGCTGCGTTATTTAATAGGTCATCAATTCGATTCTTGTTCTCATAAGAGATAAATAGACCACGACCACGACGATAGATGTTTGAGAAGTTTTCACACGCAGCACCAACAGTAGGCGTGTAAATAATTGGCATCATTTCACTGATATGGTTTTGAACTAAGCGATAAAACAAGGTTTCATTCGTGTCTTGAATATTACGTAGGTAAATATGTTTATCCATATCATTTTCAAAACTTTGATACTGCTTATAAGCACGACCAGTTTGTTCTTCGATGCTTTCGATAGCTTCAGGAAGTAAGCCTTCTAAGTTAAAATATTTACGCTCAGTAGTGCTGAATGCGCTGCCTTTATTTAGCAGAGGGGTACTTAGAAGTGCTGGGCCAGCATAAGGGATATATAGGGGACGTTTGTTGTTATTCATTGTTATGCTTCTTCAAATCAAGAATGAACCACAGATCCTATGCCTACTTTACTTAAATATCAAAGCGTGATTGAAAATAAAGTGCGAATACAGTCATGTTTTTATCAATCAAATCCGCTAGAGTAGTGAAATATTCTATTATTTTACGGTTTGTATGTTTTTGTTGCCAATTAATGTCATTCGTTCTGAGTTTTCATCTGTTATTTTAACCAAAAATGCAGTCGTTCAATCTGAAACGGGATCGGGGAAATCGACTCATTTACCTTTATGGGCATCAGAGTACGGTCGTGTATTGGTTATAGAGCCAAGAAGGATCGCTTGTACCGCATTGGCTGAATATTTAGCAATGCAGAATGGTCAGGCTGTGGGTGAAGAGATTGGTTATGCGATCAAACTCGACAGCAACTATAGCGAAAACAGTAACATTGTATTTGTTACTCCCGGAATCGCATTAAAATGGTTTATGGAAGATAAATTAGCCACGTTTCCATTCATTATGATTGATGAATTCCATGAGCGTCGCTGGGATACTGATCTGTTAGTGGCTTTATTGCGTGATCATCAACAGCACCGTCTTATTTTAACCTCGGCTACGATAGAAAGTAAGCCACTAGCGAGTTATGTGAATGCCACGGTTTTAACGGCAGAAGGTCGACAATTCGCCGTTAATATATCAAATGTTGCTGAACACCCTCAACAGATGCCATCGATAAAAGACTTAGATCTTCACGTGATCTCAATGCTACAAAGTATTATTCAGCAAGGCGAAACCGGCGATATCTTAGTCTTCTTACCAGGAAAGAAAGAAATCACGCAATGTGCTCAAATTGCGACGAAAAAATTCCCTGATAGTAAAGTGATCCCACTGTTTGCAGGCGTTTCTGATACTCATCGGCATCAAGCATTAACGAAATCTTCCCAACAACGAATTATCTTTGCAACCAATGTGGCAGAAACCTCGCTTACGATCCCCAATGTCACCGTTGTTATTGATTCAGGATTAGAGCGAAGAACGCACCAGCGAAATGGCCGAACAACACTATCTCTGCAAGCCATTTCTAAAGCGAGTGCAGATCAGCGAGCAGGACGAGCAGGGCGAACTCAAGTGGGGCAAGCGATTAGATTGTATGGAGAGCATGCCCCATTAGAAAAAATGACACCCCCAGAATTACAAAGAGAAGAGTTAGTTGAGGCTGTCTTAGCGGCAGCCAGCTGTGCTCGAGCTTTACGAGAGATGACATTCTTAGAGCCATTACCAGAAAAATCGTTAGCGTTAGCCGAAGAAAAACTACAACAAATGGGTGCGATAAACCGTGATCTTGTTATCACAGATTATGGCTTGCAATTGTTTCCCTTGCCCATTGATACCCTTTTTTCTCATATGCTTTCGGTAGTGAAAGGGCGATCTGAAAAAGAAACCGTTGCAGATTTAGTGGCGGGGCTTTCTGTTTCAAACAAATTATTCTCAATCGCTAATTCAGAAATGGCATTAGATGAGTTTTTGCGTTGGAATCCACAATCCTGTGATCTAGTGACTTTAGCCTCTATTGTTCGAGGCCATGATTGTGATGGATTAATTATTGATGATGAATTGCGTAAAGAAGCTCAGGCATTAGCGAAGCAGATCCGCAATGAATTAGGGTTACCAGAGCTAGCTGTCAGTAGCCGTTTGAAAAGAGAAGCGGTATTACTTCAATTGGTAAATAAATTACCTGAATTAGTCTTTGTTCGTAGAGAAAAACGCAGAGAGGCTTTTGGCAATGGTTATTTAGAAGTGGTTCTTGGACGAAATAATCATTTTTTACCTATCTATGAAGCCGCCATTATATTTAATCAGTTTTCTTTACCTGGAAGAGGCAATAAGCAAACACTGACAATTGCAACGGTATTAGCACCGATAGATATTTCTTGGATTATTGAAAGTGAATTGGCGGAATGTCGAGTTGGTGAATGCATCAATGATAATCAAGACATTAAAATAGCTCATGATTATTACTACGCCAATCGACTATTGAAAACGGTTTATGTTGAACCGGCAGAAGAGGATGCGATTACGGCGATCGTCTCACAAGTGATTGAAGGTCATATTCTGCCCTTATTTAAAGATAAAAGAGAGGCAGAAATTGCCGCTTGGCAGCTTTATTGTCAATTAAACGGCAATAAGCAGAGTTCAGCGATGACTTTTGAATATTGGTTTACCCAACAGCTAGAAGAGCTTGGCATTACTTCACTAGACGACATGGCAATGTTTGATGAAGATGACTTTATTTTTGATGGCGTTCCTGAGTGGGAGTTGGTTGATTTTATGAAAAAATACCCTCAAATCGTGGTATTGCCTGACATTACAGTCTCTGCCGAATATTTCCCATCAAGTAAGCGAGTGGTATTAACCTACATGAAAGGGGATAGAAGAGGGGATCTTAAGCGGTGGGAGCTTCCAACTTGGTCAGGTTGGCGAATTCAGTATAAAAAAGCAAGCCGTAGCATTGATGTTAAATAATTCAAATAGATAAAGTTAAATGTCGGTATGTATTTTGCTTATCAATACAAAAAGGCAAGTTACTGACAAAAGGTCAATTATGAAAAAATGGATGCTACTGATTGCATTGGCTATTCCTCTCGTAACCTCAGCAAAAGAATTAAATCGTATTCATGGCTATGAAGACAGTTATGTATTAGGTACTTATACTGATGAACTGAATAAAGACACTTATGTTGCCGGTGGTTTTGAAGATGCGGATGGCTTACAACAAGTTGAAGTTAAATTTCAATTTTCGTTAGCCGTTCCAATTATGCCGATTAATCAAAGCACGTCAGTGATGTTTGCTTATACTCAGAAATCATTATGGCAGTTGGGAAACAATGATATTTCATCCCCTTTTAGAGAAACCAACTATAAGCCACAGTTTTTTTTAATGCATCAATCAAATATGCTGTTATTTAATAACGCTGAGATTGGTTATGTACATGAGTCAAATGGACAGACGGCGAGCTTATCTCGTAGCTGGGATAGAATGTATGGTGCCTTAGAGCGTATTGATGGTCCGGTTCAATATGGCTTTAGAGCGTGGTATGTATTTGCCGATGAAACACCAGATGAAGACATGACGGATTACTTAGGTGATTACGATGTATGGGTTAAGCTAGGAAATGATATTGGTCAGTTTAACACGCGTTTTCATTATAATTTTGGAACAAACAAAGGCGGCGCAGAAGCGGGTTATACCCTGTATCTAAATAAATTTGTTGGTTTGTATGTTCAGGCATGGAAAGGGTATGGTGAAACCTTGATTGATTATAACCATGATCAAACCCGAATTGGCTTAGGTATGAAGTTAATTCCACCAAATTAATTTAAATATTAATGTGTAATGATTAAGCCTCGATGTAAATTGGGGCTTTTTTATGTAAGTTAATTATTATATTTATCGGGTAAATGTGTAGAGGGAGGTGAGGCTTGTCATACTATGATGGCGATCATTGCTATCATTTATAATATACATTACGATCGCGCCAGTTTTTTTCTAGGGAATACAATATGATTATAATGATGTTGTTGAGTTTTGTAATCATCGCCGCGGTATTGTGGTGGTTTTACAGTCGAGATAAAGCGACCTCTTTAAATCCAGTATGGATGATATTTTTTGTTGTAATCAGCATGATTGTTATTTTTTCTTCGGGTTTGCGCCCAGAGAAATTTGCTGTGAATAATAAGGTGATTACTGAGCCTTTAGGTCCATTATCGTATGATGATAAAATGCGATATTTAGAAGATCAATTAAAAGCGTCACCAAATAATGCTGATCTATGGTTTGAAATTGGTCAAGGCTACTTACTAAATGGTGAGTTTAATAACGCGAACATTTGTTTTGATTATGCACTGCGCCTCTCTGATGAGCCAACAGCAAATCAATACGCTGCAAAAGCAACAACTCAGTATTACGCACATTCTCAAATCATTAATGAAGAGATACAAACTTTACTTAATAAAGCATTAGAGCTTGATGAGTATAACCAAGCGGCATTAACCTTAATTGCTTCCGATCATTTTGTGACGTTCCGTTATCAAAAAGCGATTAATGCTTGGCAGAAGATTCTAGATTCAGAAAGAGTTGATGTAGATAGAGTCACTATTATTAATTCAATTAACCAAGCGAAGCAATTAATGCAGGCTCGTCGCTATTTAAAGAGTTAAAGAGTTAAAGAGTTAAAAATATGAAAAAGCCGACACTTCAAAGTTGAAGTGTCGGCTTTTTTAT
>NZ_WBVP01000029.1 GCF_008933155.1 Aliivibrio finisterrensis
CATTTCTCCTTTCCTGGAAATAACCATCGTCTGAATTGTGTGCAAATCCTAGCGCCTGATAGTGTGCATCTGTAGGCTCTTGTGCCAGTGGGTTTACTGTGGCACTTGCATATTGTTGAATATTAGTGAACTCGCCGAATAAGGTGAGCGACCCATTGGCAACAGCGCTAAGGAGTGACTGAGTAGCATCTACACTGACATCGGTCACTGTAACGTCAAATGAACGAGAATCGTTGGTTGTCTGAGTAAAGCTAGGATCGCTGTTACTGTATTGAACGGCTTCGAGTACGGTTTGGTAATCACTGATAGAGGCATTGCCCGTTAGCGTCAGTGTGTTGGTGCTAGCATCGTAGCTGCCGACAATACTGGACGAGTTAGCCCCAAGCGCCAAGATTTCATTCGTTGTTGCGCCAGTCAGGGTGATTGTGGCACCACTGATGTCAGTCGAATCTATATCGGTGATGTTTACATTACTTAATAGTGCGGTAGATCCATCGCCTTTGACAAATGCCTTGTCTGGAGAATTAAAAGCAAGGCTCGGCGCATCATTGATGGAAGTCACGGTTAAAGAGATATCAGTGATGTTATTCCGCTGAGAATCATTGGTCGTTATCCGGATAGTACGTGTTGTCGTAATTGGATTTTCAGAGCTGTTTTCGTAGCTCAATGACTGCAAGGCATCTTCAAAAAGGCTACGATTTGCAGTGCTTCCGGTACTTGGTGTCACAGTGATCACACCGCCAGCATTGTTGATGTTTAAACCGGTGATAGAAGCAAGGTTAATTGAATCTTGGTTAGCGTCATAGCTAATAAGTTCGATGA
This sequence comes from Aliivibrio finisterrensis, assembly GCF_008933155.1. Taxonomy (GTDB): domain Bacteria; phylum Pseudomonadota; class Gammaproteobacteria; order Enterobacterales; family Vibrionaceae; genus Aliivibrio; species Aliivibrio finisterrensis. The sequence goes on from NZ_WBVP01000029.1 coordinate 823, forward strand.
TTAAGCTGGCTAATGGTGTATCTTCGTTGTCGTTAATTGTTGCTACGCTGTCGAGTGTTAATAAGCCTTGGTTTTCGCTATAGGTGTAATCGGTTTGACTAAAGCTGGCAACGGATAGGCTAGTGTTAACATCCAAACTGTCATACGCGCTATCTTCATCACTATTTTCTGCCCGTTGCGCCACCGCCGCCGCACGTTGCTGAATTTCTGCTTGAGTTAATGCGCCAGAGTAAGCGGCAAATCCATAAATACCATCGTTGGGTGCAGTAATAGTATTGATCGTACTACCTGTGTTAGAGCTCTCAACACGCAGACCTATTTGACTGTTACTTGCTTTTATGGAGCTGATGAAATCATTATCTGTATTACTCGTTGTATTGCTAATCGTTGCGGTAAAAACACCATCAATATAAAGATCATAGCTTTTAGTATTTTGGGTGTAAATTAAGGCTAAATGCTGTACATGACCATCACGTATGGCTGGTACTTCGCTACCTGATGGAGAGAAATCCATTTTTATTCGAGTAAAGCCATCAGCGCCGGCTTCACCATTTACGCCATTTTTGGATTGAAGCTCAAAACCAAGCTGTTTATCTTGATGATCATTGCTGAGCATAAATCGCTGACCAGTGGACTGCGTATTCGTAGGCTGTCCACCGCCAAGCTCTAAATCGACCCCAAATAAGCTCACCGCGCCCCATAAACTTAAGTCCTCGATATAAGTGATGATCTCAAAAGACGCATCGCCATCTCCGATATTGCTCAAGTCCATCGTCACAGGAGAGGGGCCGTTTGGATCATTTAGTCGCGCTATCGGAATAAAATACGGGTGGTGCTGAACAATTTTATCCACGACTGATGTTGGTGTAGATAAGTTAGCCCACTCTTCTACCGCCCATGCGGCACGAGAGCGACCATCATCTTTGATGTGATCCCACAAGTCCGAAATATAGTCGCCATCAGAATCTGATAGCAATGTGTTGTCAATGCTTGGGGCGGACTGATTTTGAGCATCATAGTAATCGGTGAGCGCAAGTTTGAGTAAATCAGAAACCCCACGAGTCTCGGTGTCTGAAAACGGATCACTCTGATTGTCTTGACTTAATTCATCCGAGTTAGCCACACCATCTTGGTCGATATCCAGATCGAATTTATCCCAAACACCATCGTTATCAACATCCGCTACAGCGTCTAAAAATCGTGCTGCTTGAGTAGAAACAAACGTTTGGTCAAGATCACTGGCGATAGCTGAAAATCCATAAATACCAGTTTGCGTGTTGTCAAAAATAGCAGGGTTCATCTCAGCATAAGCGTTTTGGGAAAGGCCCACTATGCCAATCGCTGTGCTTTGATCATGTATAGATTCGAACCTTGAATGAGTCACACTGCCTTGATACTGCCCATCGAGATAGAGCTTATAGGTTTTGCTACTTTCTTCCCAATTGAGCGACACCAGTACAAACTTGTTAAAGGGGGCATTCTCTACCGGGCTAAATGTTTGTAACGAAGCAGATATGTTTGGGTCTGCATTACCGTATCTGAAATATACTTTATTGAAACGATTATGATCTAATCTGAGATTAATTTCGCCGGTACCATAGTCTGCATTTAAACCAGTTAAGCAGGTTTCATCAGATTGACAAAGAGTTTTGCTGTCAAATAGTTTAGTCGATCTTACTTCAGGAATATGCTCTACATAGGCAACGAACTGATAATGGGCATCACTATTGCGTAAGAATGTCAGGTCTACAGTTTCTGGGGCGGTAGTGCCGCCATAATTAGGTGTAAAACCTCGCTTATAAATACGTTCGGATGTGATACTTGAATCTTGGAAAGAGACCTGACCAGCTAACCAGTGCGACATAGGCAAAGGAGTGGAGGCGGACTGTAACTCGTTATAGATATCGGCAATATGGTCACCGTCAATATCTTTGGTCCATTCGTCACTGTTATCCACGAAAGGATCCAGAGCCGCGAGGCTTTTTTCTAGTAGGTCGTTAAATCCATCACCATCATAATCAGTATATGGATTGTTATCGTCGTCATCGAGATAGCTAGCTACATCATCGTTATCATTATCTACGGTATTAGCATTAATTGTGGTACGTAGAGCTTCAATTGTATCGACTGGTCCTACGCTGGTTACTAAGTTTTCAAATGTCGTTAAATTACTGGACGTTACACTTTTAAAACCGAAATCTTGCCATTCTAATTCTGTCGGTTTATCACTGGTATTGTCGTCAATATACGACATCACTTTGTTGTAAGTAGACGCAACCGAGTCAATGTTAAGGTAGTTATGATCAGATGGAGTTGCTGATTCAATTGTCGCTAAACGTGATAGTCGGTCGGTGAGCTCATCAACATTATTTGCATCAATAGCACTGTAACCTATTGCGTTGTAATCAGCATCGCTCGGTTTAATTCCTGACTGATTAACGAAATAATCTCTTACTGTCTCCCATTCACTAATGTGTGTTAACTCAGTGACTTCCAATGATTCGCCATTGATAGCACTAACGGCATTTTGACTACCTGAACCATTCACCATTAACTGTGAAGTGTCAGTTGGGTCGTTCTCAATGAACTGGTGCGCAACCAAGTCAGTGCCGAGTGACGCTAACTCGGTACCTATCCAATTAGTATAGCGAGAAGCTGAGGAACTATTCCCCGGTAACGAGAAAAAAGCGGTTTGCTCAACGCCTGAATTCAGTTTATAAGAAAGCTTGATCAATTGGCTTTCAGTACAGTTGTTTATGTCGGTAGTACATGATGAAAGATTTGTCGCTTTAGGATACGGGTGCAGCATGTAAAAGTTGTGAAGATTGTATGTATTATCAGCAGACACACCTTGACTTATACTTCCTCGATCTCGGTACCTAGGAACTTTATCACCATCAGCGTCTTCACCGATATAATTTTGAAACTGGGAGAGGTCATATCCAGAAATAATATCCCTGTCTTGCCTTAGCATAGACAACGTATTAGCAATCCAGTCTGCATCATGATTTTCTTCGTAATAACCATCTAAGGCGATATGACTAAAGCCCATCGCTTGATAATGGTCATCATCGGGTTCAATGAAATATAGCCTTGGTTGGCCTGTAAATGGCGAATTAGTAATGTACGTTGAATTATACTCATTGAGTTGGGCTTTTAAGTTGCCAAAAGGTGTGTAAACGCTGACGTCAAACGTTTGGATATTTTGATCATTATTGCTGTCCGTCAGCGAGATTTTCAATGTAATGAGTCGGTTTTCAGCGCTGTCTGTGCGAGTAAATTGTAGTGTTCTCAGAGCCGTTTCATAATCACTAGCGTTACCGGTGCCATTAATGGTGAGCGTATTGCCACTAAAGCTATTATTGGCGCCGCTGATTGCACTGTCATCAATAGATAATACATCTCCCGTTTGTGAACCAATAATCTCGATCAGCGCCTGAGTAAGATCGTTGTTTCGGGCAGTAAGAGTTAGGTTTGGGTTAACCTTATGTTTAATATTGTCAATAATGACAGGGTTTCCCATATTTTGGACTGTTGATACTGATCTTACTAAGTCAAATTGATTGGGAACCCCGTCTTTATCATTATCTCCATTAGTAATTGAAAATCTGTTAAAAAAAGTATTCCGTTCGGTTAAAGTTAACTTTTTATTAAAAGCTTGAAAGCCATACACACCGGATAATGAATCATCAAAAAGGTGGTTTATACTGGATCCATTTACATCTCGAGCATTCAAACCAACTTGCAACGTGTCACCACCTGAAAAGCTGAAGCCATCAAAGTTGACTGAGTTTTGAGAGTTAGCATTTGTATGTAAATCAAATTGTCTATAACCATCGTAGGCCAAGTAAAAGATCTTAAATTTAGTTTGATTGGTTATTACTGGATTAGTGGTTAACTCGACGTTGGTTACGTTAACTTGGTTGGTACTTGAGTTATCCCATTCGCTACCAGGTTGTGACACTTGGCGCAAAGCCGCATCTGTACCTTCTGACATTAAAAGTAATGAGTTATATGGGTCAACCGACACGGCGGGAATAGATTTAAATAAGTGTAGGTCGTGAAAATTTGTGAACTGGGCGGCGTCAAACTCTTCTAGGTTGATGATAAAAATAAATGATGCGGCATCATTAGCCGCTAAGCTTGAAAGATTGACGGTTTGGATTGCCCCAATGCCAATAAATTCATCCGATAGCGATATCCTACTGCTTGACGCAGTAGTGTCAAAAATCGTTCCCTGCATATAAGCAGCAAGCGCATCAGGATTATTTTTAATCTTGGGCCATATGTCAGCAATATTGTCGCCATCGGCATCGACAGTAAATAGCGCACTATCATCAACAGTGGGTGATAAATCCGATGTTAAAATGCTTTCGAGTTGATCACTAAAACCATCACCGTCAGAGTCTGCTGCGTAAGAAGGTGACGATATTACTGCTGATAGTAAAAATAGGATTAAACCAATTATCCATTTAGTTAAAAATTCATTAATACTTATTCTTTTAAATAATTTATTAAAAATAAAAAGCATATATCACCTACATAAGAGCGCGTTAATAAGTTAAAAGATCTAACCTGAAAGCCAATTAAAAGTAGCGAACTAAAAAAGATGGAATTTTATATTTTTATATTTATATATTTGTCTATGAAAGTTATTTCGTCAATTTTATATCAATAGTTAATGTAATTATTGGCATTATTACTAGGCAGTGTAGTCAGATATTTATTGATAATCTGAGGTTCACAGTGACAAGGTTGAATTATCTGTGATTCTTATTTTTATATAATTTGTTGAATTCATAGATAAAGATTAATTAAACACAATAAAACACATAATTTATACATTTATTCATTGATTGTAACAATATTTACATTCTATACTACATTTAGTGACTATATTGTCAATAGCATTTATTTAGTTATTTTGACAAAAATTAGACCATACAAAGGTGACATCATGTATCAATTAAAATGTGTACTAATCTTGTTTTTTATGCTGTTTCTTACCTCATGTTCCGATAATAACTCAATTACAGCCGAGCATTCGGAAGGACAGGTATCAGGTACAGTGGCTATTGGTGCGGGTTTATCCGGACATCAACTTACGCTTTTTGAGCTTGATTTAAATAATAAATCTCAACGAACCGTAGTCGACACAGTTGAATTAGATACTTTAAGTCGTTTTGGTATTGTCATTCCCGACGAGTTGAATTCAGAGGTTTTATTGGCTCAAATTGTAGAATTAGAAGCCTCTGATACTGTAATCTTAGAGGCAGTAATCTTTGCGCAAGATTTTGATAAACCAATAAAGATAACACCTTACACCGATCTCATCGCTAAAAGTATCCTCAATAATGATTCGCTATCAGACTTAGATTCAATAAAACAAGAGTACGACAATGTCGCGAGTGGCGTTGTTGCGATGCTTCAACCTATTAGCGATTCATTAGGCATTAGTCTTGAAGCTGATTCTCTTTTATTTGGCCATTTTCCCATTGAATCTAGTGGTCATGATGAACTTATAGAGGCGGTTGCATTTAATTGTGATGAGTTAAATTGTTCGATGGATTTTGCCAGTAATTCCGTTGAACAAGCCGTGGCCGCGCAGGGAATATCGACAGAATTCACTATTGACGACACATTGGCAGAACAACTTAATCAAACGGCCTCCGGACTTAATGATTTAAAAGAAACGCCTCCAGAGAACTTTGACTTTACTGCAGGCATCAAAGAAGCAGGTCCGGTTATTGTGCTCTTTTCTTATGATGGTGCGTGGGGGCAGCCTGGTGATGCTTGGGCTGGCTATAACGGCAAAATAAAACTTATTAACCTTTCAGATGGCCCATTGGAAGTAGCGAATAAATCATTATCAATGATTTCGGATACACTGAGTGTTGAAGGTGCCTGGGGAGCCAACCTTAAGAAGAAAGTTCTCAAAAGCGGAAAAACTAAATACACCTTTAAGTTCCATAAATATTCTCAACCGTTGCAGCCAGATGAATATAGAATAATTGGATTTAATGGTAAAGGTACGCCAACGGAAGTTAATGACTTGACCCGCTGTCGCTACAAAGGAGAAAGCTGCATCATCAAATATGACGACACCTTATCTGATTACGTCAGTGGTAGCTCATTTGTAATAGATATCAATAGTGAAGAGGTTGTTGAGGATGGTGATATAACAGATGATGTCAACGCTAGCGGGTCTAGTCAAGACCGTGTACCGAGTGGTGAAGATGTTACTAGAGATGTAGTGGATATTACATTGGAAAAAGCGGGGGACCCATGGTCTACCGGCTTTAATGGTGTGATTAAATTCTCCTCTCCTGTAACGGCCTCCTCTTGGTCTTTAACTTTTCAAAAACCTGCTGATGTCAGCGCTATCTCTATGTGGTCCCACGGTGGTGGCTTGCAAGATGTAGATGGCCAGTCTTTTATTAGTGTCACCAATAAGAGCTGGAACGGGTCACTAAGTCCTGATGTTGAAAATTCAATAGGGGCTAGTATCACAGGGAAGGATAGTTACGGTGAAATTTCAAACGATGGTTGTGTGCTCACGCTTGATGGTGTCGATTATACCTGTCAGGTGATTGCAAACGAGGTAACAACGGGGGCAGAAGATCTCTCAACTATCAACAATGTTGGTACGGAAACTCCTGAAATTGTAGAAGATAATGGTACCGTCGACAATGAAGAAGATGATGCAGTCACAGATATAGCGGTAGTCGATAACACAACAACCGATATACATTCTGCCGTAGTGAAGGGAAGTGGCTTAACTCAAAGTAAAACCCCAACAACAATGACATTTACAGCTCCTAGTGATTTTAAAAATAAAGTCGTTGCTGGGTATTTATCGGATTGGAGCGTGTATGGTCGTGGCTTTGATGTTGAGCGATTACTGACTCCAGAGGGTACCTTTCCATACAATAAACTAGTCTTTGCTTTTTTAGGTATTTGTGGTGATAAGGGATCGCTTGCCGGTACGATAGCAGCAGAGTGTAAAGCTCAGGGTAAGAAAGAATTTGAAGTTGTATTTTTAGACCCTTGGGCTGATTTTGGTGTTTCAGTCAGCCCCCGTCAAAGTAGCAAACCTTATGTCGATGGTAAAAGCAAAGGGGTGATTGAACAGATACAGTACATTAAGAATCAAGTCCCTAATATTAATATTTCTGCCAGCATCGGTGGTTGGACCATGTCTGAGCCATTTCATCGTATGGCATCGGACCCAGAAAATATTCAAACGTTCGTCAATTCTTTAAAAGCGCTTCAAACCGAATACGGCTTTACTGGATTTGATATTGACTGGGAGTTCCCTGGCCATGGTGGCGCCTCAGGAAAATTCACTCAAAATGATGGTCAATATTTTAAAGACTTAGTTTGTGCGGTGAAATCAGGGCTGGGTGATAATGTCGAAGTATCGAGTGCAGTAGGAGCGACCACAACGTTTATTGGTCATATCGGAGAGCACTATAAAACCATTTATGATCAAGGATGTCTTGACTACATCTATATGATGAATTACGACTATTTCGGCGCGTGGGACACAAAACTAGGGCATCAAACTAGCGTGCTGCCGTCAACTTCGTTATCAGGCGCTGCACCTAATGATAATGATATGCGCTGGAGTGTAAATGCAGCTATTCAAGCATTTGAGCAATCAGGCTTTAAACGTGATCGCTTATTGATGGGCATTGCTAATTATGGTCGAGGCTTTAAATCGAACGATTTAACAACCAATCAGCAAGGGGCGATAAGTGGTACAAAAGCATCAAAAGATCCGTCTGCAGGTACCTTTGAAAACGGCGTAATGGAAGGCTATGACCTATGGCTCAATGTCGCAGGCAATGATTTACAAGGACGAGGCGATTTCGCTCTTTATAGCGATTTTGAAGCCCATGCTGACGCTTATTACAATAACGTAACCGGCGACTACATTTCTATTGATACTCCAAGAACAGCCTACGTGAAGGCAAAATTGGCGGACATTCTTGGGTTGGCCGGCACGTTCGTTTGGACTGTCGAGCAAGATGACGGTCGAATAGTAACCGCAATGCAAGACGGGCTGGGCATCAATGGTACCGTCCCTGCAGATCGTTCTGCAGCCTACACAACTTGTGGTATTCCATTTAAGGATGGCGATAACAATTTATGTGCACAGCTTTATAATGGCCTCAATGTCATCGCGTCAAACTCTGGCTCTGATAAAACCATTGCAGCTGTCATCGCGGATGCCGTTAATGTGCCGATTGCAGATCCAATTGATATTAGCACCACTGATACCAGTACAACAGATACCAATACTGATGATTCAGGCGATACGTATACGCTCTATCGTTCAGAGCTTAATCAGCATCAATCCGATGCAGAGAGCGGTTATAAGACGGCGATCAATGATGCAAGGCTGATGATCAGAACTCTGGACAACAGCATAGTAGAAGCAGTAACTCCGTTGAATGTTAGTAATCCAGACAACGTTAAACGTGTTGAAAGCATATTCACTCAAAGTGATTGGGATGAGTTGTTCTCTCATGCTGCACCTGAATATTCTTATCCTAAATTCTTGCAAGCGGTAGCTAAGTTTCCTGCTTTATGTGATACCTACACCGATGGTCGCAATAGTGATGCTATCTGTCGAAAATCGCTAGTGACCATGTTTGCTCATTTTGTTCAGGAAACAGGGAAAAATTCAGCCTTTGAAGGCGAAACATGGAAACAAGGTCTGTACTTCGTGCGAGAGATGGGCTGGACAGAAACTGCGTTGAATGGCTATAACGGCAATTGTAATAATCCGGACAATTTTGCCAGCCAAGTCTGGCCATGTGGTAAGTTTGATAGTGGTGAGTACAAGTCCTATTTTGGTCGTGGTGCCAAGCAGCTAAGTTACAATTATAATTACGGCCCATTCTCAGATGCTATATACGGCGATGCTAATGTATTACTTAACAGCCCAGAGAAAGTGGCTGATACATGGTTAAACATTGCTTCTGCTATCTTCTTTTATGTGTACCCACAACCGCCTAAACCTTCAATGCTGAGTGTTATTGATGGCTCTTGGACACCGAATCAAGCCGATATTGACGCTGGTATCAGTAGTGGATTTGGCGCAACGATTCACATAATTAACGGCGGCCTAGAATGTGGTGCGGGCAATGAAAGCCATACCGGTCCTGCAAATCGTATCTCCTATTACCAAAAATTTGCTGACTATTTTTCAATGGCTATCCCTGCAGATGAGGCGCTTGACTGTCAAGATATGAAGCCATTTGAGTCAACTGGCGCGGGGGCGGTTCCTATCTACTGGGAGCAAGATTGGCAAAATGCCTACAAATGTAAACTCGTCAGTTATCAAACTGCTTATACAACGTTTGATGATGATGGTTACGAGAACTGTGTTAAGGCAACTTATCCTGATGTGGTGATTGTGGAAGATGTTGATAATTCAGTTGTTAATGACGACTCGGGCATAATTAGTACTGATGACAATTCAGTTGCAAATGATGACTCGGACACAGACAGTACTGATGATAATTCATCAGCACCTTCTAATCCTGCGGACTGCACCTCAGGTTATTGTACTGCGGTAGCAAGCATTAACGGCAAGGATGTGTCAGAAGTGATTACTAATGCTAACGCATCGAGTGTTACTCGTACCAATGAGCTTAAGTTTGGCGGCTATGTCTCTGATTGGGCCCAATATGGGCGTGAGTTTGCGCTTGCCGATGTGGGAGCAACGGCCTATACCGAGTTAGTCTATTCTTTCTTTGGTATTTGTGGTGACCAAGGTACTTTTGTGTCCGACAAAAATCAACCTAATTCAACCACTGCAGACAAGATCGCAGCAAACTGTACTGCGCTTAATAAGCAAGAAGGAGAAATTGTTTCGCTTGATTTCTGGGGGTCATTCCAAAATTCGAATCGATTTGATCCTGGATACACTTGGAATGAGAATGGTATTTACGACAGCTTAGATGCGACAAACTGGAATGAGTTAAATGCGGATAACACGCGTGGTTTGGTTGGTGAGTTAATTAACCTCAAACAACAAAATCCGTCATTAGATATCTCACTGAGCATTGGCGGCTGGACGCTGTCTGAGCCCTTCCATCGTGTGGCGGCTGACACCACGTTAACCGATAATTTCGCCAACTCGGTATTAGAAATTGTCGATAAATTTGAAGTCAACGGTGAGCCACTATTTACTACCATTGATATTGACTGGGAATTCCCTGGGCATGGTGGTGACTGTAATGCTTCTGGTTGTTACACCTCTGATGATGGCACTAATTTTGTGACCTTATTGCAGGCGGTGCGTAATGTGCTAGACAGTAACGGCTACTCGCAGGTGAAACTGTCTTCAGCCGTTGGTGCGACAGAGAAATACATTAACTTAGTTGGCGCTTCGAATTACCAAGCGCTCGGTGGTGCTAACGGGCTATTAGATAAGATATTTTTAATGAGCTACGACTATTGGGGGTCATGGGACACAGTCCTTGGTCATCAAACCAATTTGTTTGGAGACTCTGTCGATCCTAATTCTGTAGACTCGGATGGTGACCAAGTCGCGACGAATAGTGCAGAAAATGCCATTAACCTTCTCGTTAATATGGGGGTTGAGAAGTCTCGGATGATGTTGGGTATTGCCAATTACTCTCGAGGTAAACAAGCGAGTGCTATCGTCACTGATGGCGACCCATTTAGCGCCACGGGTGTATCAGATGCGGTTCTGTTTGGTACGTGGGAACCAACGGTTCTTGAAGGGTATGATTTGTTTGCTAACGTTGCAGGTCCTGATGTGAAAGGGGTAAATAACTTTAAACTGTTCACTGATGCGGACAATAATACTGATTATTACTACAATCCTGTGAGTGGTGTTTATCATTCCATCGACACCCCAAGAACGGCAGCCTTAAAAACTAAGTATGCGGCTAACAATGGTCTTCGAGGGGTATTTGTTTGGACAGTAGAGCAAGATTATCAGGGCCTAATCGCTGATACGGTTAATTATAATCTAGGGCATGCTATTGCCGAAGATGGTGCCTACAGTGTTGCTGAAATAGAATCACTTTCTTCAACGTGTGGCGAGAACGTCAATGTTACTGAATGTGCGGCCTTGAATGATGCAGCAGGAGACATGGGTGCTGTCGATCCTAACTTTGTTCCTTCAACAGGAGGGATGAATGGAGGTACAACGTCGATTTCTAATCCTGCGGACTGCACCTCAGGTTATTGTACTGCGGTAGCAAGCATTAACGGCAAGGATGTGTCAGAAGTGATTACTAATGCTAACGCATCGAGTGTTACTCGTACCAATGAGCTTAAGTTTGGCGGCTATGTCTCTGATTGGGCCCAATATGGGCGTGAGTTTGCGCTTGCCGATGTGGGAGCAACGGCCTATACCGAGTTAGTCTATTCTTTCTTTGGTATTTGTGGTGACCAAGGTACTTTTGTGTCCGACAAAAATCAACCTAATTCAACCACTGCAGACAAGATCGCAGCAAACTGTACTGCGCTTAATAAGCAAGAAGGAGAAATTGTTTCGCTTGATTTCTGGGGGTCATTCCAAAATTCGAATCGATTTGATCCTGGATACACTTGGAATGAGAATGGTATTTACGACAGCTTAGATGCGACAAACTGGAATGAGTTAAATGCGGATAACACGCGTGGTTTGGTTGGTGAGTTAATTAACCTCAAACAACAAAATCCGTCATTAGATATCTCACTGAGCATTGGCGGCTGGACGCTGTCTGAGCCCTTCCATCGTGTGGCGGCTGACACCACGTTAACCGATAATTTCGCCAACTCGGTATTAGAAATTGTCGATAAATTTGAAGTCAACGGTGAGCCACTATTTACTACCATTGATATTGACTGGGAATTCCCTGGGCATGGTGGTGACTGTAATGCTTCTGGTTGTTACACCTCTGATGATGGCACTAATTTTGTGACCTTATTGCAGGCGGTGCGTAATGTGCTAGACAGTAACGGCTACTCGCAGGTGAAACTGTCTTCAGCCGTTGGTGCGACAGAGAAATACATTAACTTAGTTGGCGCTTCGAATTACCAAGCGCTCGGTGGTGCTAACGGGCTATTAGATAAGATATTTTTAATGAGCTACGACTATTGGGGGTCATGGGACACAGTCCTTGGTCATCAAACCAATTTGTTTGGAGACTCTGTCGATCCTAATTCTGTAGACTCGGATGGTGACCAAGTCGCGACGAATAGTGCAGAAAATGCCATTAACCTTCTCGTTAATATGGGGGTTGATAAGTCTCGGATGATGTTGGGTATTGCCAATTACTCTCGAGGTAAACAAGCGAGTGCTATCGTCACTGATGGCGACCCATTTAGCGCCGCGGGTGTATCAGATGCGGTTCTGTTTGGTACGTGGGAACCAACGGTTCTTGAAGGGTATGATTTGTTTGCTAACGTTGCAGGTCCTGATGTGAAAGGGGTAAATAACTTTAAACTGTTCACTGATGCGGACAATAATACTGATTATTACTACAATCCTGTGAGTGGTGTTTATCATTCCATCGACACCCCAAGAACGGCAGCCTTAAAAACTAAGTATGCGGCTAACAATGGTCTTCGAGGGGTATTTGTTTGGACAGTAGAGCAAGATTATCAGGGCCTAATCGCTGATACGGTTAATTATAATCTAGGGCATGCTATTGCCGAAGATGGTGCCTACAGTGTTGCTGAAATAGAATCACTTTCTTCAACGTGTGGCGAGAACGTCAATGTTACTGAATGTGCGGCCTTGAATGATGCAGCAGGAGACATGGGTGCTGTCGATCCTAACTTTGTTCCACCTGTTATTCCTTCAACAGGAGGGATGAATGGAGGTACAACGTCGATGAATATTTATCCATCTAACTCAATTTGCTATAACGTCACTGCGTGGTCGGCTACTGAAAGCTGGGGAAATTATACCGATGGTTCACAAAGATATCACAACGATAATCTTTATGAAATAAATGCAGGACAATACGCATATGGTACAAATGAGCCTGGTACGAATACATCTTTATCTAATCTTGCATGGAGACTCATCGGGTCTTGTATATAGTGAACCAATCTGAAGATGCAGACTTGACCACCTGAAAATCATTATTGATTCGAAACAGCAATCAATCTGCTATTTCAGGAAGAGTCACCGAAAAAATTAGTTTATCGCGGCTTTCCTCAGAAAGCCGCTTTTATCTTAAAAAAGTATGCTATATGTCCATACCTCATTCGATTAATTTTGTGTTGTTAATTATCCCTTCATGCAGACTCTGACGAATACGATCTCGATCTCGCGCACTCTTAAAGCTATGATAAGTTGCGCCATCACACTCTACTGCAAGCATATTGCGACCAGGTTTATATGGGTCTCTCACTGCGATCTGAATACTTCCAGGCGCATACGAGCACGTGAAATCAAAACATTAAGTCTTCGTTCGCCGCCTTTACCACTAAGCGGACCAAACTCATAAAAATAGCTAAAATAAAACCATTTCAAACAGTAGGAATATGAATAAGAGTATCCAACGGCAGATGCAAAACAACAGGCTTCAGCCGCTACCTCACTTGCTAAAGCGTTATTTCAGCCAGGTGTTTATTATAAAGCGGGGGTTGGTTTGCTTGACCTAAGCAATAGTATCGGTTACTTCAATGCACCTATATATGATGATGCGTTAATAAAATTACCAATTTATAACCGATAGGCTATCTATCTCGGCTCTAAGAAGAACATAAAACAATCACAGTTCCATCATTTACCCATATACTCCTCAAAAATTAATGGATATACTTATTTTCATTCCAGTAGGGAGAAAATAATGGATACCAATCAAACCACTAAAACATTTCAAGAACTTAAAGATGGTGCTGACAGCTATATTAAGCGCCGTAATCTTCGTCTTTTAGCTAACCATAAAAAAGAGCTACGTAACTTTACTCGTGCAGAGTCAGTCGCTTATTTAGGTGTTGATGGTAAAACCATTGATAAGTACGTGGCTAGTATAGGTATTGATCCACGCCGCCATGAAGACTCTCAATGGTCGTTGAACATTGAAGAGATCTATCAAATGCGTGATTGCTTTCCTGACGCATTAAGAAAAGAGTTGAAGTTCACTCGAACAGAACATCAAACGACTCAAGTTATTGTGGTTCAAAACCAAAAAGGGGGCGTTGGTAAAACAGTATCATCTGCAACTATCGGTTCAGGTCTAGCTACTGAGTTTCACCAAGAACTGCGTATTGGTTTGATTGATATGGATGGCCAAGCAACACTATCTATGTATTACGCACCTGAAGCAGAGCAAGAAGGATATTTGTCTGTCGGTGATTTAATGATGCGTAATTTTGATTTAGATGACGGTGAGACGTTTGAAGAAGCAGTATCCGATGCCTTTTTGCCTACGACGATCCCAAACCTTCGAATTTTGCCAGCATCGCAATCTGATCGTGCTATTGAAGGTTGGTTTCATGAGAAAGTTTTCAACAACCAATTAGAAAAGCCCTACTCTGTTTTAAGTGAAGTAATTGAAGCGGTAAAAGATGAGTTTGATATCATCATTATCGATACCCCACCGTCATTAAGCTACGGAACGTATAATTCGTATTTTGCAGCAACTAGCGTTGTTTTCCCTTTATCGATTACTGAAAATGACATCGATGCTACGTGTTCTTATTTCAGTTATATCCCACAAGTGTGGGCACTGTTGGCCAACGCTGATCACCCTGGTTACGATTTCATGAAGATCTTAATTACTAACCACCGTGATAGCTCAACCACAACCGAATTGATGAATAGCTTATACGAACACTTTGCTACTTACTTATATTCAAAAGAATTCAAACATAGTGAGGCTATCCGTCAAGCGTCTTCCCTACTGTCTACCGTGTTTGATATGTCAAAAAGTGAATATCCAAAGAGCAAGGCTACTTTCCAAAGCGCACAACAGAATGCCTTTGAAGTGACGAGTCAAATAATGCGCGATGTTATGTCAGTATGGAATGAACAGGAGAAAGCAAATGGCTAAGAAAAGAGGCAATCAAAGCCCACTAGGTAATGCGGTTGGCGCACAACAAGCACAACAGAACGCGGCAAAATCAAATCTAGAATCGCTAACCAAACAACTTTCTTCTGAGTTGGAAAAAGCGGGTGAAAACACCACTGCATTTCTAGCTTCGCATTTTGGACTAGAGTCGGTAAGCCAATCTATTGAATGGACATTAGCATCAGGCGCGAAAGCTTTATTTAATGAAGTGACTTTGTCACACGATCAAGTGAAAGAAGATACAGTCGTAACTTTTCATGTGAATGGTCGTGACCAATCTCTGTTAACCAAAGAATCGTTAGAAGATTTAAACTCACTTGAATTTCAACAGTTCTACCCTGCCGTTGGTCGTCAAGTTGATGGAAAGATAGATGTGCTTGATGGCTCTCGTCGTCGTGCATGGTTTTTACTTCAAGAAGGCCGTATCAAAGAGTTTCGAATTCTTGTCACCAATGACGATATTTCGATGACAGATGCAAAAGCACTAGCCAAGCAACTGCAGAGCGCAAAAGAGCATAACTTGCGTGAAATTGGTATGCAGTGCGTAGCTCTTCAAAAAGCAAACCAAGAGATAACCCAAGCAGAAATAGCACAACAAGTTGGTTTAAGCCAAGCGGGTGTCAGTAAAGCGATCAAAGCCGCTAACGTAAGTGAAAAGTTGGTTCAACTATTTCCAGTTGTTAACGTCCTATCTCACCCTGACTATGCGTTGTTAGATAAAGTGATGAAAGCGTGTGATGAAAGTAAATCACTCAATAATTTCATTTCTAAAATAGCGAAAAAAGTTGTCTATATTCAGGCTGAATATTCTACTCAAGATCAAAAAGATGCGATTGTGTCAGCTATCAAATCAGAGCTAAAAGTAGCTGAAGCGAAGAAAGAAAAAGCAGAGGTTGAAGTTACAACATTGGCTGAATTTGATGCTAAAGGGATGTTTGCACGTAAGAAGGTGAAAGGCCGTAATTTCTCTTATGAGTTTGGGAGATTGTCGAAAGAGGTTCAGGCTGAGTTGGATCGTGCTATTAAGAGCGTATTGGATAAAAACTAACAATATAAACAATAAAAAACTGTCAATATTCAGGCTGAATATTGACAGCTTTCCTACCTTGAAATCAATCTAAATAATTTATTGTCCTAATACGTTTTTGGACAAAGCCGAATTATGAACTAAAACATACTATGACTTTTCGGATTACATGAGATATTGCAACCATGCGCTCAGCAGAAATGAATGTGGCCAAGTTGAATATCAGGCGCTAAATGGCTTCCAATTTGCTCACTGATAGCTGATTCTTAAGCAATTCCGGTGCTTAAAGTGATCATTTCAAGTCAATCAACCGTAATAATAGTTATATTGACTAAATGGGTTAAATCTATGAAATATTCGCTGCTGTGCTTCACCATCCTAATCACGAGTCTTACAAGTACATTCGCCTTTTCAGCAAGCTGCCCTGAGATACTTAACGGCAAACAAAGGCTGTTAAATTCAAACGAAGAGATTGAACTGTGTGAAGAATTTCAAGGTAAAATTTTATTGATTGTAAATACCGCAAGTCAGTGCGGTTTCACTCCTCAGTTCGAGCAACTTGAGCAGCTTCACCAAACGTACAAAAATAAAGGGTTCACGGTTGTTGGTTTCCCAAGTAATGATTTTCGCCAAGACAGAGGAAGCGAAAAACAATCTGCTAAAATATGCTACCTAGATTATGGAGTGACCTTTCCGATGATGGCACGAACATCAATCTCGGGGCCTAACGCAAATCCAGTCTTTTTGGAAATCCAACAACAAGCAGGTGTAAAACCAAAATGGAATTTCTATAAGTTTTTGGTCAACAAAGAAGGTAAGGTAGTAGCAACCTTCCCAAGTTCCACAGCGCCAAACAGTAGTACCCTCAAAAATGCAATAGAGCAGCAGCTATGAGTTCAGATGACATTAAGACAAATCAAATACGCAACACTATGGAAAAGCTCGGTTACATGGGTTTAGTCCCCTTTTTATTCGGCCTGCTGCTATCGTTAACCGATAGCCAAATCTTTACCTTGAGTGGAGAAGAACTCTTCATCACCTACAGCGTACTTATCTTGAGCTTTTTGTCAGGCATCTTATGGAGCAATGGGATAGATAACTTCGAAAGTCAATCCAGCTACAAAGCTCTAGTTCTGAGCAATGTTATTGTGCTAGCAGCTTGGCTAGCGGTGCTACTCGGTGAGCAGAAAGAGTTCCTTACCATTCTGATTCTTATCATTGGCTACATAGCGGTTTGGCGAGCGGAAAGGTCGATGAAAGAAGAGAACCAAAGAGAAGGGCCCGAAGGCTATTTTGATATGCGAACTAGATTAACCTCTAGCGTGGTGTTAATGCACTGTATAGTGGTGTTGACTTAAGCGAATAACGCTTGCATTTAAACAGACACAATGATTTTCATATTTAATGCTTTAAACAACCGACTATCAATAACAGATATCAATTCAGTATTCGATGTACAGTCAGTGAATGTTGATGATGTTGTCACAACAATACACCAATCCATGCCACGCTTATAACTGGCTGTTAAATTCACAAAATGCACATACACGTCTTCATTTTTTAATACCGCTTCTGATTTAGCCATCATATGCATCCCATTTAGCTCAGAGCTGAATCGTTCGACTTTTCTTTTATTCAAAAAATCAGACAAACTCGGATCTGCAACAAAAATTAAAATGCTACTGATGACGGCGGTTATGATTAACTCAAGAAGCGTAAATCTGTTCTCCATTTCTTTCTGTCAATATTCAGGATTAGCATTTGCATTGTGAGCCGTAATATTAACCTTACTTTTTTATAGCTTAGTGCTTAGTGCTTAGTGCTTCAGTCATTGCTTGACCAAGCTTAACCATAAAATCACCATCCAACTTATAACCTTGGCTCGTTAGCATAGGAGCATTTGCCATCAATTCATTTAGTTCTTCAACGGTTGGGTTACCATCATCATTAGGAACAAAGTCAGTAATTAATTGATAAATCATTTCCGATTTCTTTAGGCTTTCTTGCTCTTTAGATAGCACTTCTCTTAGTTCTATTTCTTCTTTTGCTTTCACTTTATGCCAAGTAAATAGGAATTTAATTTTAGCTATTTTTCGACCATGCTTAATTGGTTGATAGCCAAACGAACCGGTTTGCTCACACGTTAAAAATCGAATGTTAGAATCCAATTTTTCAATCTCTTCAATCGAATTACGAACACATCGATCTAGAAACACTTTATTACTGGCATAGCTCTTCTTAATCATATTTCCTTTTGGATCGAGCAATCCAAAGAATTGATGAAGTTCCTCAACAGTAAAAGTATGCAGTTGAGTATTCTTACTCTTAAATCTACATAAAAGAGGGTAGAGTCTTTTTGAATGCTCTTTTTTTAACTTACGGAAAATACGATGGTCAACTTGTGCATGGCCTTGAGAGATCCCTAGATATTCATTCAACAATTCATCATTTGGAATAATCGTTAATGTCGCATCTTTATACGATAAGCGTTTAAACAAGTTAATGTAATCAAACTCATTCTTTTCTGAATTTTTAAGCCCTACTTGTTTACGACTCAAACCTTCACTTGGCGCTACTAATGTATTGTATAAATCGACTTTCTTAACACCAAACCATTCACTCAGTACATCTGAGTTAAATTGATAAACAGGTGCACGAATAGCGGTACCATCAATAAATGAATCCCAATGGTCTTTATGCAAACGAGTAAGCAGCAGAGCCATAATATCGTGCTCTTTTGGTGTCATCGTTAACTGACTAAAAACTAATTCATGAGATTTCTTAAAGAATTGTCCTGGTAACTGTTTACTGTCATCAGTTCGTATCACTCTTTGTTCATTTTCAGTCTGATTTTGATTAGTCATATTCACCAACAGCAATTATTGAGATAAAGGTCACATAAAATTCCGTTATCTCATAATGGTAACAACATTTTCCGTAGATAACGGAAATAAGTGTAACCTTACAGAAAAAAGAAGCAAGAATAATCGATTAATTATCAAAAAGAACGGAAAAAGGTGTTACCTTAGTGGTCTATACGGAAAATAATGATCTTTAAGACATAAATCCAAGTTATTCATTAATAACATAAGAATCACCGGAAAATTTTCATACCATAAACGGAAAATTTTGATCATTAGCCGGAAATATTTGTTACCTTAAACGGAAGAGAAAGATCATTTGACGGAAAGAAATGATCTTTTTACGGAAAAACCTGTTACCTAACACCACCTAAGTCACTAATTATAAAGAACTAAAAAAGCGCTATATACTCTATATACTTTATAGATCATATAGATCATATATATTGTTATATACGATGTGAATAAGTGAATAACTCCCACCCTTGTTATGTTGTATAAGATAATCAACCAAAGAAGAACCATAACAACCGATGCACAAGGTAGCCAAAACCAAAAACACGGCATATTGGAATACGCCAATCAAATAGGGATCAGTGACATTCAAGTTATTGAAGATACTATTTCTGGTGCTAAAAAGTGGAAACAACGTAAGTTAGGAATAATTGGTAGAAAAGCATCCAAAAAGGATAATCCGTTGCAAAATCTAGCTGTAATCCGTAACAGTTTCCCGATTTGATTTTTCGAACAAGGAATGGAACACCTGTGTATTTGCAAAGGCGATTATGCATACCTCATAGGGGCTGAATTTAAGTAGAGTTCAGTATATGAAAAAAGCCCACGTGAGGCTTTGATCTACATCTGGTGAACGTATATTTATGCTTGCAGATTTGGTCGTTCAATACGACAGCTACTTTGATCACACAGAGAAAAGAAATTACTGGCTAAGCCGCCCAAATGTAAGTTTGGGGAATGTTACATCTTTCATATGGTTACGCTTTATCTTTAATTATTTAAGTACGTTTTTAAAGATAAGACACTACAATGCTCTCGCAGCATCTTGAACTTTAAACATGCCTGTTCTTCTTTCATATTTTGGAACAATAACATATCCATGATCAGTTCGAACATATTGAGCGATACCACCAATAATCTAATCAGTAACAAGCTTTAATTATGTGTCAGTTTCAGATTGCTCAAAATGATAACGGTTTAGATCTCGAACAATTGATGTTTTGCTAATAACACATTCCCCCCCCCCTTTTACGTATAAATGGCAAGCACCTAGATTAATATACCAAGTATATACGGCAAAATAAAAAGGTGGTTAGTAAACAAACAAAACATAATAATTTAGTTATCCGAATGTCTACCTTTTTATTAATCGACAAGGATCACTCATCGTCATCACTATCTAACGCAAGTATTAAATAAAAGGGGGGTTATAAATCGTACTCAAATTTCGTTCCTGATTTGAACTCTAAATATCTAATATTTAAACGATCAAATTGACTAACGTATTCTCTGTCTAGGACTTGACCTGTTGGGTTAAAATAATTAAGTACTTTTAGCTGCAGTTTTAAGTAAATATAGGCAAACCATGCGGTTTTTCCAATCGAAATATATATGACTTTTTCCATATAGTAGCCAGATATGGACGAGAGGCAATAGATAGAGTTAGGGTAGATCAAATGAATCAAAAAATAGGCTTAAACCTCACAAATTAAACCATTTAATACAAAATAAATCTTTAAACGGTTTAATTTATCTTTTTAATGTATTATCATGTTTAAATAGTTTTTTATGAATACCGAGGCAAATGGAATGGGCACAATTCTAGATTCTTTAGATCTTGTTTCAGAACGAATGCAACAAGAACAATCTGATTTAAAAGCAGTAATAAAAGAGCGAATGCAAATCAACGTGACTGACACTGAAATTAAAGACAGTGTTGATCGCCTTATTTACAACCACTGTTTAAAAAAGAAAGAGCTTCAAGAGCTGTTTGGTTTATCTCGCGTAACATTTAACACTCGCATAGATGAAGCAATGGAAAAGGGCGTTATTGGCCAACCAATCATTCAAGGCCGAACTCATCTATACAACCGTTTTGATGTCGCCAATTTTATGGATTACATGGCGTATCCAAAATACTCACAACGATTTGAACCAACAACCATTGTTGTCGAAAACCATAAGGGTGGAACGGGTAAATCCACAACTACCGTTACGCTTGCGACTGCCGCCGCGTTAGATTTAAACCTAAATGCACGTTGCTTGATTATTGATTTAGATCCACAAGGTTCAACAGGTCAAAATCTTATCCATCAAGCAGACGATGAATCGGTATACATGACAGCCGTTGATGTAGCCTTATCAGAACTAGAGCCTGAAGGTGATTTCGCACAGTACTTAGCGTCTGGTTATGATTATGCTGAATTGCTAAAAGCCATTCCTTTCAAAACCCATTTACCAAACTTAGATGTTATTCCTGCGTTTCCATCGGACGAGCGTTTTGTTGATGTCTACTGGGGACAAGATGCAGAAGGGCAACAGCAACTATTAACCTTGCTTCGTGAAAAAATTCTATCTGTACTAAAAGACGAATACGATCTTATCTTCATCGATACACCGCCACAGAACTCACCAATATTATGGGCTGTAAATGAGACGGCTGATGCTGTGCTTATTCCTGTAACACCACGTGAATTCGATTTTGCATCGACCAGTAATTACATGGCCACAATGCCAAGTACCTTTAGAGAGCTACCATCAAAAGGTGAAAACCTTAAATGGGCAAAATTATTGCCGGTGAATTTTGATGAAAAAAGTGCTCATGAAGTGAAGGTATTCGATAAATTATTACGTGCCGCGCAAGGACATTTATTATCAACCTCTATTCGCCATTCAGAAGCCTTTGTCGCAGCAGCAGAAAGTAATAGAACCATTTTGGATATCAGAAAGTCAGAGCAAGTGTGCAGTGGTAAACAATTCGATTTAGCAATGACTTCAGTAAATGCAGTTTACCACCAATTCATCACCGAAATTAAACAACTAGCAACCAAAGGACGATAAGATGCTAAGACCACAAGATAAACGCACCGGTTTCAATCAAGGAAATAATCTTGGCAAATTACCAAAAAATGAAGGCGTAAAAAAAACCTTAACCTTTGCGAGTGGCAAGAAAGTAAGTGCAACACGCATTGTCGTGGCTGCGACTGAATTAAAAAGCAAAACGGCAATTCATAAGTTAAATCCGAGACGACAAGAATCATTAACACTAGATTCAGTGCGCGATATTTTAATCAGCATTGAACAAGAGGGCGTTCATACCGAAGGTGTCGCGACCAAAAATGAACAGGGCGTTTATGAACTGATTGATAGCTCACGTCGCCGTTTTAGCTGCCTTCATGCACACAAAGAACTGCCACTATGGGTGATTGAAGAGAGTATCGATGACGCGGATTTAATCGCTTTTATTCAAACGACTCAATCGGTAAAGCGTTTGTCTTATCGTGAGCTTGGGGTTGATTACGAAACGCTAATGAAAGAGGGTGCTTTCACTAAGATTGATGAACTAGCTGAATATCTTTCATTAGGCCGTGAGACCTGTCGTAAACGTTATGTTGCAGCATCGATTGATCAGGTGTTGATTTCAGTTTTCCCCGATTGTGAAGGTATCCCAAATGGTTACTATGCAAAATTGGCCAAAATTGAAAAACAATTATCTAAAGAAAATACAAGCGTTACCAAGTTTATTTCATCACTAAAATTAAATGATGCTGAAGAAGAGATAAGTGTTGAAGATAAACAAAAATCAATCTTGAACCTAATGGAAACCAAACTTAAAAAGCCTATAGATAAAGTTACCTGGAATACGACAAAACTTGCTGATTTTGATGATAAAAATACTTACGCTAAAGTATTAAAAAGCAATGATAACCGTGGTTTAAAAATTGAGTTAAGCCGTTTACCTTCTGAGCTTTACGATGACATCATTAAGTATGTATCTGATAAAGTGAACGCGGAATTGGTAGATAATTAAACTGGGGACAATGGGGGTTGTTTTTAAATCTTAGGAAAAAACAACCATCTCGGTACTAAAATTTTTTGGATAACTGAGTTCATGATAAATAAACCTGTTGATGCGAATACCATGATTTACTAGGTATGATATCTATTACTTTCTCACAAGGTCAAGCGAAGACATCTCAGCGGTTAACGTAGGCTTATAATGACTGATTGTAAGATTAGACAACATATAGTTGTGTTTGAACAAGAAGGGCAAGTAATCGCACAGTACGGAAAGCAGTTGCTCACCAATTTAAGTCGAGATTTAAAATTAGCTCATGGTAAAGGTTTTAGTCTTTCTAATTTGAAGCAATTTCGTCAGTTTTATCTTGCGAATCGAAATGGTGCGACAGTCTCACACCATTTGAGATAGTCACATAATGTTAAGTTATTAAAAATTGATAACACGACAGAACGTACGTTTTACAAGAATCAAGCGGTTAACGCTAATTGGAGTGTAAGAGAGCTTAAACACCAAAAAGAAACCAGCTTATTTTTACGTTTAGCGGCAAGTAAAGATAAAGAAGAGCTTAGTCGAGAAATGGAAACGACTTCTTATTTATTGTGTGAGAAAAATAAAAATCTAATGTGTCCCTTTATTTATTGGTAGTTCGATACAGGTAATGGAAGGATTAACCGAAATTCCTACACAAGTTTCACTATAGTTAGAACAATATCACAGATTATCCGCCTTAAACACGTATTCCCGTCGCTACAACACGGATAAAGTGTGTGATTAGATGGTAAATGAAGTTTTAACGCGGATAAAATGTGTGATTAGGTGATGAATGAAGTTTTAAAGCGGATAAAATGTGTGATTAGATGGTAAATGAAGCTTTAACGCGGATAAAGTGTGTGATTAGATGGTAAATGAAGCTTTAAAGCGGATAAACAGATTAATTATATAGCTAACTATGAGGAAGCAATAGATAAGATACAATCAAATAGATTACAATTCATGTATTTATTGATGAAAAAAACATCAATAAATACATAGATATTGCTTATCTGACTAGGCGGAAAATATGTAGTGTAACCATCGCTGTTACGGAAAATTGGTAGGAAAATGATGAAACAGCAAGATATTGGACACTTAATAGAGAAAAACACGGATAAATAGATCAATTTCTAACAACATTGCCAAAATTTAATTAATGCCTTTCAGCGCTTTCGCAAATTTCAAATAGACCACAATAAGCAAGAACATAAACCATTACAAAACCTCATAATATTGGCCCATAGAGAGGTCATAACTAATTTCTTGTTACGGAAACTATGAAAAACATAATTATGAAGCATGTAATCAGCTTCATACTGTATATCAGAGTATACAAATCGATTATTTAACGAGCAACAATGTGCGAGTGCGAGTGCCACAGCAATTCAACACATATATCCCCTAGTGTTGAAACGTATATAGCATTACCCGTGTAGTAACACGGATTTTTAAAGTAAATAACGGAAAACCTGTGATGCCAGCACGGATAAAGTGTTATGCTTCCAGTTAATAGAAATAGATAGAGATTAGACATGGATACCAAAGTCAATACCTCGAAAAAGCATACACTTCCGAAACAATTCAAAAAAGCGCATAAGCTCGTATTCTCCCAGCAAGATCTTACACAACGCGAAGCAGATCTCTTTGCTTTGATGATAGCCCATATGAAACCGGAAGATTGGGAGGGTAACAACACACCAACCTATCAATTCACATCGACTCAACTTTCAAGATGGTTGAATATTGCCCCGAAGGAGCTTGCAAAGACACTCAGACCTGTCGCAGATAGACTAACTAAAAAAAATATTGGCGTATTAATTGAAGACGATAACAAACAAATTCAAGAGTTCGATTTTATCTCAATATTTAAGCGAGTGACTTATAAGGACAGGTGTCTAACAATGAAGCCTAATGAAGAACTTAAAGATGCCTATATCGAATATAATAATAGTTACGCTCTTATTACCACTCAGAGTTTTCTAAGCCTAAAGAAAGAGTATGCCAAGCGTCTTTACGAAATCCTTAGTCGTTTTAAAGGAGGCGGTACTTATCTACAAACATTTAATATTGAAGATTTAAAAGGGCTATTCGGACTACACAATCCAGCAGGTAAAATAAAATCAGGAAAACAATCTTTCTCAAATAACAGTGTGTTTATTGATCGTTGTATCAAAGCCAGCATTAAAGGTATCGAAGACGACTCAGAGACACATAAAGAGATCATGTTCTTTGATTCTGAAGATAGAAAAACCCATGGTTATGAGGTCTACCGAGAAGGTCGAAAAATTTCAAAGATCAAATTTCTTTACCGTTGGGTAGAAAAGAAAGATCCTGTACAAAAACTCAACCTTGAAGATATTAAACGGATTATTTCTACATTAGAAATGAAACGTATAGGAGGAAGCGAACTCACAACAGAAGAACTAAAGAACCTTTCACACTGCTATACATCTATAGGTGAAAATGATCGAGCTAGCAGGATAAACATCGCAATCAAACGCCGTGAAAAAGAAGAAGAACAACGTGTGGAAATGGCTCAATCTATTGAGAGCTTCCTAAGCGAGATGAATAACCTGTTAGTTGATGATAATTACTAGTAAAAACATGACTTTAGTATATTTATCATAAGTAACTAATACATCTCGAAACTATCCAAAATGATCATAACGCAAACACGGATAAAATGTATGATTAAAGAGAACTATATGATCAATAAACAAGGGTATAAAGATCAAATGTTCGGGTATAAAGATCATAACAACGGGTAAGTAGATCATACATTCGAATTATATGATCATTAATACGGATAAAGTGTAACTAAAAGGTAAAATAAACTAATATAAACAAGGAGTTAATGAGCTCCATAGTTCTTATAGATTACATAGCTTAAATAGTTAATAATAAAGAAAATAGTTATTTATATAAGATATGGGCAAAATGAGTAGGAATAGAATAGATACAAAATATAGAGTAAATACAGAGCCGATATTTTTCGTTAAGTATCTCTACTACTTATTTATAACTATTATCTTTCTATAAACGTGGTACATCCTTTTATCAAGACAGTAATAACTCATTTCTCAATAAGATTAATTTAGTTTTCACTTAACTGTATAATTATCAGTAATTTTCATTATTGATATCCCTATTTTAGATATATTCTACCTACCCTGTATGAAAAAAGACTAATCGCATACGTAAGCCGTATAAATAATATACAAACTTGGTTTATTATCTTTTATAGGCTTTACTTATAATTAATATCTCCAGATCCTTACAAAGGATGTATATTATGAATAAGTTAAGTACAGGTTTTTTGTTAACTATACTGTACTCATTTATGTGCAACATCGCATATGCTAATCTATCAGTAATTAATGATTATACAGTCGGCAATACAACTACATATCCAACTGAAGCCGAATACCAAGCAATTGTGCCTGCGCTCACCTCTTTAAACGCTAGTAATCTCAACCAATACAGTGATGCGTTAAAATCTCGCAGCGCTGATTGGAGCTTGCTTACGACTGATAGTGAAAAGTCAACGATGATTCAAGCTATAATTAATGCAATGAATCTTATTACAACGTATTCATCAGATTCATCCAACCCTGCACCAACAGTGAGTGACTACACGACAGCAGGGATTAGCGGCGTCAATACTGATGATTTGGATTTGTTAAACTCATATGTGGGCGGCCAAAATGTGACAATAGCTCAACTGCCTACGTTAGCCATCAAAATCGATAATTTGAATCTGTTATTGGGCTACAGCGCAGATAGCACCAATACAGAGCCGATTGATACCCATTATACCAACGCTGGGTTAACTGACCCGCGTTCAATAAATACTAATGATTACAACCAAACATTAGTTGACAGCGATTTCACCACGGAAGCAAAAATTCAAGCCTTAGTCGATGCCATCAATGCCCTTGATGATTATGCCGATGGCACCACTAGTGTTGCACCCGATGTAACCACCTACCATATTGCTGGATTTACCGATTTACGCGCACTGCATGTGGAACTTATCAATAATATTGTGCAAACCGATGGGCTCAATACCTTGTCAAGTATTGCATCAGTCATCGCCTCTTTGGATGCAATACAGGCTTACGCCATTGATTCAAATGCAACCCCACCAACACTTGAACATTATACTGATTTGAATCTTACCGGTGTCAGTGCTGATATCTTGGCTTATCTCAACAACCAATTAATCAAAGAAAAAAGTGAAGGGTTGACGCACTACCTCAAAGCTAGCGATGCTCAGGCCGGTCATCAATTTGGGGATGCAACAGCGATGTCACGTGATGGAATGACTCTCGCCGTTTTAGCGTGGAAGGCGCCAAGTAATAACACAACGACCGATGATGCGGGTGCGGTGTATATCTATCGTCGTCAGGGTAACAGTTGGCAAGAAGTGACGATTTTGCGCACCAACCAAACCATTAATCAGTTGAGCGAAGTAGTAATGAGTGTGGATGGAAGACGCGTTATTGCCAGTGCCACTAATCAAGCGTTTGTGTTTGATGTACCTATTGTTAATGATGTGCCGCAATGGGGTGAAACTTGGTCAATGACGGTTGTCGATCACGATATCTCGGATGCTCCAGAGCCATCGTTAGCTATAAATGCCCAGGGTAATATCATGGCGGTGGGGGCTAACGCACATTCAGGCGTGGTAAAGATTTATCGACTAGAAAATAGTACTTGGTCTTTGATACAGCAGTTAGATAAGCCCACTAATTCAATGAATTTCTCAACCCATATTGATACCTCTGATAACGGTGATGTGATTGTCGTAGGCGCATTTGGTGCGACCGGGTTAGGGCGCGCTTTTGCCTACCGTTATAATGGAATGCAATGGCAGCTTGAACAAACACTTATGGGCTCAGAGGTTCAAAATGGTGACCGCTTTGGTTTTGCAGTCAGTGTGAATGCGGATGGCTCTCGTGTGGCATTGAGCTCGCCAAGAGATGATGGTGAAACGAATGCAATAGTCAATAGTGGAGCGGTCTATATTTATGATTTCACTAATAATAGTTGGCAAGAAATAGCCATTATTCGATCGCTGTCACCGATGAGTGGCGGTTTTGGTGCAGATGCTCGGCTTTCTCCCTTGGGAGATAAGTTAGCCTCTGTGGGGTATGCCTCTCAAGGCGTGTATGTTTATGATCTCAGTGATAGCGATGTCACTAACTGGCAAGCATCAGAATATTACGTAGCCTCGCCTTCTGCCACTAATGACTTATTTGGTGATCGAAACAATCTGAGTTTCAACGGGGTAGATGTGCTGGTTGGTGCTGATAACGATGACCGTGCTTTTCAAGGGGTTGTGATCAACAGTGACCGTGATACAGATTTTGATGCACAAGATAACACCTCGACAGGCACTTCGTTTGACAACACCTCAACAGCGGCAAATAATTCAGGTGCCGCTTACGTGGTTGCCTATGAACCTTATGCACTGGATTCTACTGCGGCGCTACAAACGCGTATCGATGCCGTCAATATTGTTTTAGCGTGGGCTGCCGGTGGCGCGACAGCACCGAGCGAACAAAACTATGTTGATGCTGAAATTACCGATGTCACCGCTTCAAACCTCGCTGATGTCAATATGCAACTTCAATTGCTTGCACACGTTGACATGGTGAATGTGCAGCCGATGGTGAATGGCATTAATGTCATTCAAGCCTATGCCATTGATAATAATCAGCCTACGCCGACATTAGCCGACTATGCGGCTGCGGGGATTTCGGGCGTTAACATTTCGAATATCAGCGACGTCAATGGTCAGGTAGACAGTCAATCACTGACACCAATGGCTAGTGTGCAAACCATGGTGGATAGCTTGAACATTATTCAAGCCTATGTCGCCGACAACACCCAAACCGCCCCCACCGTCACTAACTATGCCGACATCGGTGTGACTGGTGTCGATGTGAATAACCTCAGTGAAGTGAACGGGCAAGTGGATAGTCAATCGCTCACGAGCGTTTCCGCCATTCAAATTGTGGTTGATAGTCTCAATGTTGTTTTAAGTTATGCC
>NZ_WBVP01000003.1 GCF_008933155.1 Aliivibrio finisterrensis
ATTTTTTATAGGTATTATTAAGACATAAATAAAAGGTGAGTTGAAAGGTCGCGAGAAAGAAACTCATGTACAATAGAGGAAGTCGTGGATTTAAATCAATGAGTAAAAATAATGACAACACTGCGTTATTTAAAAGGTTACCCAGAGCATATTTTAGCTCAAGTTGAGCCAATGGTAACCAATGGAAAGTTGGCGGAATGGGTAAAGAATAAATACCCGACCATGCATGATATTACGTCTGAAAAGGCGTTGTTTGATTACACTCAAGCATTAAAGAACAGGTACATTAAGAAATCATCTCCTCTCAGTAAGGTAGTGTATGATCCTAAAATACATATTGTGAATAACGCATTGGGTTTGCATACGTTTGTGTCACGCATTCATGGCAATAAATTAAAAGCTAAAAATGAGATTAGGATTTCGAGTGTGTTTCGGAAGTCGCCAGAGCCCTTGCTGCGTATGCTCGTAGTACATGAGTTGGCGCACATCAAAGAGAAGGAGCACAACAAGGCGTTTTATGCGTTGTGCTGTCACATGGAGCCTGATTATCATCAGCTTGAGTTTGATGCGCGTTTGTATTTGACTTATTTGGAGACTCAGTCGTCTTAATGTTTTATTTATCGATGCCGTTTTCTTTGCGCTCGACTTCGCATTCGTAAGAGGCCATTTCAAATTCACGGCAGATCCACGGACGATTCTCATAAATAGTGCACATTAGTGTGTCGCGATCTACCGCGGCACACCAACCATCATCTAAACGCAGCATTACTTCACTTCCCCAGTCATCAGTATCGATAAACTCTTCAGGTACGCCAGTATCGGTAATAAGCATGACTTCTAATCGACAGCAACAAGCTCGGCAGGTATCACAGGTTATACCTGAACCTTTGGTTAATGAAGCACTCGTTAACAGAGATTCAGATGAAGGCGAGTCGGTATGAACCGTAATGTCGATTTTGTTGATGGTCATAGTTATCATTATTTATATCAATATAATTTAAGGTTAGCATAGCGCACATTAACCGATAGCACGAACAATAAAGCGTAGAGCGAAGATAATAGGGAGATAAAAAGGTGATGTTACGCGGGATTTTTTTCTGAAGGTTAATCTCTAAATGTAGTTAATTGATACTATTAAAGATAGTATTTTTGAGAAAATAAATCACAAATCTAACTTAGCTCACACTCTGGAATAAATAGATTTAACAAGCTCAATTGGCTTTGCTAAACATACA
Source organism: Aliivibrio finisterrensis (assembly GCF_008933155.1). GTDB lineage: Bacteria > Pseudomonadota > Gammaproteobacteria > Enterobacterales > Vibrionaceae > Aliivibrio > Aliivibrio finisterrensis. The sequence continues at coordinate 1,236 of NZ_WBVP01000003.1, forward strand.
TCTGAAGGGTATGGATTTAGGAGGTTATTATGTCTATTAATTCTATTGATCACGGTGAAATCACCGACATGAATGGCAAGTACGAAATAAACGATGAAGTGATAACAAACATTGCGGAGTGTCAGAAAAAAGCAGCAGCGCGTCGTCGTATTGAAGCGATGCGAGAGATCAGAGAAAGTGGTCTCACCCTAGAAGAAGCGAAAGACCTGGGTCTTATTCATTAATTTTTGATTTCTACCTTCATACCTTCAAGTGTTTTACTAATGCGCCATTGCTAAAGACAGCAGTTTGGCGCATTTTTGTTTCTGCATTCTATACTTTGCACGCTATTGGTAAACAGTGCTAGAAAATAACTCAGTGACGAAGTAGACTTTCGTTGTGATTAATTAAATGAGCTTGTTATGCAAAACCTGTCCCTATTACCTCCGAAAGAAAAAAATGAAATTGAACTTGATAAACAAGCGGCATTCTTTGTGTGGAAGGTGAAAAACGCTAAAGCAGGTCCCGATCTTTGGATCGTAGAGGCTGAGAAGATAGAAGATGAGGCGGAACGTCTCTTTTTTCAGCAATCTATCGAAAAATACAAGTCAAAAATGGGCGTGGCGTAAGGTTCCTTGATCTTTACTAGCCTATTCCCTAAGTAATTTGGTAGAATCTGCCGATAATTTTAAAGTCCATAAACAACAAAGAGAGAATTCCGATGGGAAGAAGTTTTGAAGTGCGCAAGTCTTCAATGGCTAAAACACAAGGCGCAAAAATCAAAGTTTATTCTAAATACGGTAAAGAAATTTACATGTGTGCTAAGAATGGCGGTCCTGATCCAGATATGAACTTGTCTCTAAAACATCTTATTTCGAAAGCGAAAAAAGATCAGGTGCCTACACACATTATTGATAAAGCAATCGACAAAGCAAATGGCGGCGGTGGTGAAGATTACCAACACGCACGTTACGAAGGCTTTGCACCAGGCGGCGCAAGTGTAATCGTTGACTGCTTAACTGATAATGGTAACCGTACTTTCCAAGACGTTCGCCAATGTTTCGTTAAAACTGGCGCTAAAATTGGTAGCCCAGGCACAAGTGCTCACATGTTCGATCACCAAGCTGTATTCCAGTTTAAAGGCGATGACGAAGAAGCCGTACTTGAAGCGCTTATGATGCAAGATGTTGATGTTTCTGATATTGAACTTGAAGATGGCGTGATCACAGTATTCGCACCAAACACTGAGTTCTTTAAAGTGAAAACAGCATTGGCTGCTGAGTTTCCAGATCTAGTTGTAGATGTGGAAGAAATTACGTTTGTACCTCAAAACCCAATGGCGGTTACAGGCGAAGATGCTGAGAAATTCCAAAAATTCTTAGATCTACTAGACGATTGTGATGACGTACAACAGGTTTATCACAACGCAGAATTAGAAGACTAATAGAGCCCTAATTTTACAGAATGAATCAAAGCCGAGCCTTAGTTGCTCGGCTTTTTCGTTTTAAACTGCGCTTTAGGATTGAGTAATCTAGAAGTTACTGTATGCTACAGCGCTCGCAGTTTTGCGCTTAATGAACAATATAGAGAACATTTTAGTATGGGTTTTACCTCTTTGGGCTTATCTGCCCCTATTTTAAAAGCTGTAGAAGCACAAGGTTACAGCACACCTTCACCTATCCAATTACAAGCGATCCCTGCGGTAATTGAAGGGAAGGATGTTATGGCGGCAGCTCAAACAGGTACAGGTAAAACAGCAGGCTTTACTCTTCCTCTTCTTGAGCGTTTATCAAAAGGTCCTACACGTAAGTTTAATCAAGTTCGTGCATTGGTATTAACGCCAACACGTGAGCTTGCAGCACAAGTTCATGAGAGTGTTGAAAAGTACAGTGTCAACCTTCCTCTTACTTCTGATGTGGTTTTTGGTGGCGTTAAAGCTAACCCACAAATGCAGCGTCTTCGTAAGGGTGTTGATGTTTTAGTGGCAACACCAGGTCGTTTATTGGATCTTGCGAACCAAAACGCGATTAAATTCGACCAACTAGAAATCCTAGTTCTGGATGAAGCTGACCGTATGTTAGATATGGGCTTTATTCATGACATTAAAAAAATCTTAAACAAATTGCCTAAGAACCGTCAAAACTTACTGTTCTCTGCAACGTTTTCTGATGAGATCCGCCAATTAGCAAAAGGCTTGGTGAATAACCCAGTTGAGATCTCGGTTGCACAGCGTAATACGACAGCAGAGACCGTTGAACAATCCGTTTACGTTGTTGATAAAACGAAAAAAGCACGTGTGCTTACTAAGCTAATTAAAGACAACGACTGGAAGCAAGTATTGGTGTTTAGTAAGACTAAGCATGGTGCCAACCGTTTAGCAAAAACGCTAGAAGAGAAAGGCGTTAGTGCGGCTGCTATCCATGGTAATAAGAGCCAAGGTGCACGTACTAAAGCGTTAGCTAACTTTAAGTCTGGTCAAGTTCGTGTGTTAGTGGCGACAGATATTGCTGCTCGTGGTCTAGATATTGAGCAATTGCCTCAAGTTATTAACGTTGATTTACCAAAAGTGCCAGAAGATTACGTTCACCGTATTGGTCGTACTGGTCGTGCTGGTGCAACGGGTAAAGCGGTTTCTTTTGTGAGTGAAGATGAAGCAAAAGAGTTATTCGCGATTGAACGTCTAATTCAAAAAGTATTACCTCGTCATACGCTTGAAGGTTTTGAACCAACACTAAAAGTGCCTGAGTCTAAATTGGATACTCGCCCAATAAAAGCGAAGAAACCAAAGAAAGCAAAAGCACCACGTGTGGATCATAAAGATGGTCAACGTTCTGGTGAGAACCGTAATGGTCATAAGCAAGGTGCAAAACCAAGCCAAAGACGCAACACGGAACACAGTGCTGGCGGCGCAAAGAAAGAGGGCGGTAATAATAAAAAACGTTCTGTGGAAGGCGGAAAACCAAAGACAAAAGGCAATGGTGAAAGCCGTGGCAATGGCAGTAATTTTGGTGGTGGTAAACCAAAAGCGGCAGGTAAACCAAAGACCGGTGGTACATCTGCAACAAGTAATACAAAACCACGTCGTCAAGGCCCACGTCCAGCGCGTAAGCCTCAGGCACAATCATAGTTTTATTGTTAACCTTTATTAGAAATCATTAAGAAGCCAGCTAAGTTAGCTGGCTTTGTTGTATATCATCTTTCTTATATTAAGATTAGAAAAACTAATCCAAATCGTATAAAAAATCTCTCCTGAAATAGGCGTAAATTAGATTGCCTGATTTATATAATCGCCTTATTATCTCGCCCTATAAAGGCTTGGCTATATTCATAGTTAGCTTAATCAATTTTATTGTTAAATATTTACTGATGTTAATACCCTTAACATATCTTATTAATACTTTGCTGTGTTTCGGAGAGCAGTCATGCAAAAGTCGTATTCACTTGCGACGTTCAGTTTCCTGATCGTTATTTTAGTTGCTGTTGGTCAAATGAGCCAAACTATGTATGTGCCATCCATTGGCTACATGGCAAGTGAATTCAAGGTAAGTCCTGCTTCATTACAAGCGGTTATGGCTGTGTATTTGATCCCTTATGGTTTATCACAATTTTTCTACGGCCCAATTTCTGATCGTATTGGCCGTCGTGTGGTGATCTTATCAGGTCTTACGTTATATATTGCTGGCACCATCTTGGCGTTATTTGCTCATGATTATTCGTTATTTTTAGCGGGCTGTTTTGTGCAAGGCTTAGGTATTGGGGCTGCGGGGGTAATGTGCCGTACTATTCCACGTGATTGCTTCTCTGGTGATGAACTACATAGAACTAACAGTATTATTAGTATGTGTATGATGTTTTCACCACTTCTGGCTCCAGTGTTAGGTGGTTATTTAACAGAAGCATTTGGTTGGCGTTCAAGCTACTTATTCTTGGCTCTGTTTAGTATTGCGGTATTGATCATCATGACAACCTCAATGAAAGAGACTTTGCCATTAGAGGTGCGTCGTAAAGAGCCAGTATTGAAGAGCTACCGTCACGTATTATCTGAGCACCGCTTTCAAGGCTATTTGATCTGCTTGGTTGCTACATTTGCAGGGGTTGCCGTATTTGAAGCAGCTGCAGGGGTATTGCTGGGTGGTAAACTTAAATTAGCAGCAACAACAGTAAGTATTCTGTTTATTTTACCTATCCCTGGTTATTTAGCGGGTGCTGGTTTATCAAGTGTGATTGCAAAGCGTTGGTCTGAGAAGAAGTCATTAGATGTCGGTCTTGTATCTATTGTTTTAGGCGCGGCGATTGTGTTGGTTCCTGGCATTATGGGATTAACCACAGCACCAACTCTAATTGGTGGTGCAGTATTGTATTTCTTAGGCGCGGGTATTTTATTTCCTGCTGCAACAACAGGGGCGTTATCACCTTTCCCACAGCACGCAGGAACAGCAGGTGCATTACTGGGCGGCATGCAAAACTTGGGCGCGGGTTTAGCAACAATGGTGGCGTCTATGATCCCTGCTAATAGCCAAATGCCTGTTGGGTTAATTATGTTCTTAATGGCGTTACTTGCGGTGTACGGCTTACGTAAAGTACATTCAATTCCACCATCAAGCGAAATGCCATTAGCGGTGTAATACCAATAGCAGTAAATAATTGATCGCAATTAAAAAAGGCCGAGTAGAAATATCTACTCGGCCTTTTTTGTATGTGCCGTCAACTAATACCAATCTACATAAGTATTTGATCATTCTTGCTTGTTAAAATCGATTATATCTGCGTTATAAATTTTGTAATTAGATCCACTAGTTACTGTAATTTATGCCTTGCTCTAATCGATTTTTCCTGCGCAATTATCTGAACAACTACTTATCCAGAATGGTATAAGCGATGTATGGCATTAGTTGACGTTACTTGTTTTGTATTCGCTATTAACCGCGCATACGGCTTACGCGGAATGTACGACCTTTCATTTTACCTGTTGCGATCTTATCTAGTGCTGCTTTAGCAATTGAGCTGTGAACGGCAACGTAAGCGTGGAAATCAAACACGTTGATTTTACCTACTTTTTTACCGTCAACGCCGTCTTTACCAGTTAATGCACCAAGGATATCGCCAGGGCGTAGTTTGTTTTTCTTACCGCCGTCGATCCAAAGCGTTACCATCTCAGGGTAGTGAGGACGCTCATTTAGATAATCTTCACTTGGTAGTGGCTCATCATTAATAGTAATGCTCATGTAATCTTCAATTTGAGCAAAACTGTTCGTTTCTTTGTTATTGAATAAGCTTAATGCGATGCCTTTTTTACCAGCACGGCCAGTACGACCGATACGGTGAACGTGAACTTCAGGATCACGCGATAATTCAAAGTTGATTACTGCATCTAGAGATTCGATATCAAGACCACGAGCGGCAACATCAGTCGCTACTAGGATAGACGTACTCTTGTTAGCAAAGCGAACTAATGCTTTATCACGGTCACGTTGTTCTAAATCACCGTGAAGTGCAGTTACGCTGAAATCAAAGTGACGAAGCTCGTCAGCAACTTCTTGAGTAACACGTTTTGTATTACAGAAGATCACCGCTGATTCAGGACGATGCTTAAGCAGTAGGATTTGAAGTGCACGTAGGCGATCTTCAAAATCATCTACTTTGTAGAAATGCTGCTCGATAGAGGTATTTTCTACTTTGTCTTCTGCTTTTGCCATGATTGGATCGTTCATGATGCGATCAGCAATTGATTTTATTTGTGGTGGGAACGTTGCACTGAACAGTAAGTTTTGACGCTTAGCTGGTGCGTGATCCAATACCATATCAATCGCGTCTTGGAAGCCCATTTCTAGCATACGGTCAGCTTCATCAAGAACAAATGTATTTAGGTTGTCTAGGTTTAAGTAACCTTTACGCAGGTGCTCTTCAACACGACCAGGGGTACCAACGATGATGTGTGCACCGTGCTCAAGTGAGCCAATTTGTGGACCAAATGGAACACCACCACATAACGTTAGAACTTTGATGTTGTGGATAGAGCGAGCAAGCTTGCGGATTTCTACCGCAACTTGGTCAGCAAGTTCACGTGTTGGACACAATACGAGTGATTGAACGCGAAAACGTTTTACATCTAGGTTAGCCAATAAGCCTAAACCAAACGCAGCTGTTTTACCTGAGCCCGTTTTTCCTTGGGCAATGACATCTTTCCCTTTCAGCATGAATGGTAAGCTTTGAGCTTGAATTGGAGTCATCTCGTTATAGCCTAAAGTTTCTAGGTTTTGAAGAAGAGATGGGTTCAGATCTAATGATGAGAAAGAGGTTTGGCTCAAGGTGATTTCCTATAAACAAGTAGAAGCAAAGTAAGATTTGCCTAATGGAAAGCAGAGTAAAGAGAAGAGGCCTAAAAAGCAAGGAAGATCACACTTTTTCTGTCTAAAAAAACAGCAAATAAAGTCTCTCTTTATGTTTAAATTGATAAAGCTATTATTTGAGTTTGTTCGCATCTATGAGTGCTTTAATTGTGAACTCTAATTCTAAATTATTTTTTTTGAACCTAAAACGAACTTATTAGGAGTAAATACGATTATTTACTACTTAAAAGTTTGACCGAAATTGGATTAAGAATAATTAAGGTAAATGTAGTTAAATTGTGTTTTTTGCGGTGACTTTTGTGATCGATTGCTTGTTATGTTTGCGTATTTGTAAATAAGATGAGTTCTATTCATATATAATCAACAGATAGTTAGTAAATGTTGAATATATTAAGGTAATTATCAATTAGAAAAGGATGACAAATAATGGCATACGATACATTAATAACAATTGGTGTTCTGGTTTTCTTAGTACTGGTATTAATAGCATTAGGTGTTAAGACGGTTCCCCAAGGTTTCAATTGGACGGTAGAGCGATTTGGCCGTTACACACACACATTAAAACCCGGATTAAATTTAATCATTCCATTTATTGATAGTATTGGTCAAAAAATCAATATGATGGAACAAGTATTAGATATCCCCGCTCAAGAAGTCATTTCGAAAGATAACGCGAATGTAACCATAGATGCCGTCTGTTTTGTGCAAGTGGTTGATGCAGCAAAAGCCGCTTATGAAGTGAGTGATCTTCAACATGCGATTCGTAATTTAACACTAACGAATATGCGTACGGTGTTAGGCTCGATGGAATTAGATGAAATGCTAAGCCAGCGAGATATGATTAACGTGAAGCTTTTAGCTATTGTCGATTCAGCAACCAATCCGTGGGGAGTTAAAGTCACTCGTATTGAGATCAAAGACGTTCAGCCACCAGCAGATCTAACCGCTGCGATGAATGCTCAAATGAAAGCAGAGCGTAATAAGCGCGCTGACGTCTTAGAGGCGGAAGGGGTTCGTCAAGCCGAGATCCTGAAAGCTGAAGGTCACAAGCAAGCGGAGATTTTAAAAGCAGAGGGTGATAAGCAAGCCGCAATTCTTCAAGCTGAAGCTCGTGAGCGTGCCGCCGAAGCCGAAGCAAATGCAACAAGAATGGTATCAGAAGCGATTTCTCAAGGTGATATGCAAGCCGTGAATTACTTTATTGCGCAGGGTTATACTGAGGCAATTAAGTCTATTGGCCAAGCTGAAAACGGTAAGATTATTATGTTACCGTTAGAAGCGACAGGCCTAATGGGATCGGTTGCTGGCATCGCTGAGATGTTTAAAGTAGATAAAGAGGGTTCTAAATAGGAGTTCATAATGGAATTTTTTGAACAGATGAATCATTGGCATTGGCTAACGCTTGGTTTGCTATTGCTAGCAGGTGAGTTACTTGGTACCGCAGGGTACTTTCTTTGGATTGGGTTATCAGCTGTTGTTGTTGGTGTGTTGTATGCAGTAATACCAATGAGTTGGCAAATGCAGTGGCTAAGCTTTGCTGTATTTTCTCTTTTTACGACGTGGCTTTGGTGGCGTTATCAACATAAAAAAGATGAAAGTTCAGACTCTAATCGGCAGTTAAATCAAAAGGAGAAGCAATTAATCGGTCAAACTTCTCGTTTAGACGAGGATGTTATTGCCGGCCCTTGCCGTATTATTATCGGAGACACAACATGGTCGGCAAAAAGTTTTCAGGATATTCCAAAGGGAACACTGGTTCATGTCGTCTCTGTTGACGGTATTATTTTGACAATTGAGCCAATTAAGAAATAACTTAACATTATATTAAATCAAAATGAGTAATTAATTAGCGTAACGCGTTGGTAAATTGCTCATTTATCACATCTGTCGCTTAAGCGTTAACAACTTACCTTTTTTAGTAACCTTTAAAATTTTATTTTAGCGTATCGCACGTTATAAATTAGTGTGGTTTTTGTAGTTTTTTATTTCATGTTTTTGATTTTTTGCCGATATAGGTTCAAAGGGTTAAAAATGATTCCTATTATCGTAAATACTCATGGAGCGAGTTGTTATTAATTAGTGAGGGTGTAAAACATGAGTTACAAAAATTTAGCCGTAAGAAATAAAATTGCCGTTGTCTTTTCAGGTATTGGACTAGTGATGATCGCATTTGGCTTCTTCTTATTACAAGAATTAAATAAAGTAGAGTCAGAAGTAATTAACTTTACTGACTCTACTGTACCAAGCGTGTTATCTGTTGAAGACATATATTTTGAAATGAATGCGTATCGTCGAAATCAATATGCAGCTTTGACATATCAAGACAAGGATTTACCTGGCTTAGTGTCGATTTTGTCTTCACAAAAAAACGATATAAAAGTTGACCTTGCAAAATACGAAGCGACAGTGGCAAGTGCTGATGAGCGTCGTGTATTTGATCGTGTTAATAATGGTTGGCAAGATTATTTACGCCTTTTAAGTAGTTTTACTCAAAAGATCAGTAATGGCGAAAAAACGTCAGCTCAAGCTGAATTGGTTGATTCATTCCGTCAATTTGAAGAAGTCGGTGCTGCAATGGATGCGTTAGTTGAGGCTAATCTAGTCTTTGTAGCAAATAACCGTTCTTCAATTATGAGCAGTGTTAATAACGTAACAATGGCAACAAAAGTGTCATTTACAGCACTTATTGGCTTCATGATTTTTATTACGTTCTTTTTAGCTCGCCAAATTTGTCGCCCATTAAATTTAGTTGTAGAACAATCTAAAGCGATTGCTGCGGGTGATTTAACGTTCAATCTTGCACGTAACGAAATTGGTAATGATGAGCTAGGTGAATTAGCCGATACCAATATCGAAATGCAAGATCAGCTACGTACATTGATCGAAGATACGATTTCAGCGGTAACTCAATTATCTGCTGCGGTAGAAGAGATGAGCGCGATTTCTGAGCAATCTGCTCGTGGCATGCAACAGCAACAATCTGACATTACAACGGTAGCCGCTGCAATGGAAGAAATGAAAGCAACGGTAGCAGAAGTAGCAAATAATACTGAAACCGCGTCTACGTCTGCTTTAGAAGCATCTGAAGAAGCAAAACAAGGTAACCGTGACGTTCAATCGAATATTGACCAAATCCAAACAGTATCTCGCGATATTGAGCAAGCGGGTGAGCTAGTTGAAGAGTTAGAGCGTGAGTCAAACAACATCAGTGTTGTGGTTGAAGTTATTCGCGGTATTGCTGACCAAACCAACTTACTTGCATTAAACGCGGCAATTGAAGCGGCGCGTGCTGGTGAGCAAGGCCGTGGTTTTGCGGTGGTTGCTGATGAAGTTCGCTCTCTTGCGGGTCGTACTCAATCATCTACTACTGAGATTGTTGAAATTATTGAGAAACTGCAAGCAAGTGCAACACATGCAAAAGCAGCAACAGATCAAAGTTGTTCTAAGATCCGTGTTTGTGTAGAGCAAAGCGTTCAAACGGGTCAATCAATTCAAATGATTGAAGAGACGATGATGAAGGTGACGGACACAAGTATTCAAATTGCAAGTGCATGTAGCCAACAAGATTCAGTCACAGAAGAGCTTGGTCGTAACATTCAAACCATGAGCTTATCAGCAAGTGAAGTAGCATTAGGTGCAGAGCAAACAGCACAATCAAGTGTTGAATTAGCACAATTAGCAACGACGCTACAAACTTCTTTATCACGCTTTAAAGTGTAATAAAAACGACGTTAAACCAGTATTGGTATAAATAGAAAAGGAGATCATTAGATCTCCTTTTTTGCATTTAATAATAGAAAATCTGGAATGGGGGTCACATTTCATGTGTGAGATTTAATGATTGGCACATATTTTTTATAAAAATAAGAATTTAATTTTAATTAATGATCGCCTTATTAATGTAGGTTTGGCGGTGTTATTTTGACTATTGAGCTAACCAGAAAGTAAATCGTCATACTTTTCAAAATAAAACAACCAATTAATTAACCTAATGAATTACCGGGCACTCATTTTGTTACATCTCTAACTTAGCAATGGTTTGCTTCCTTTTTTTTATTACAATTCATTGTTCTTATTTACATTTTTTGAATTATAAAAGTGAGTGACTTTTATCTGTTTTTATTTTATTTTCTCGTCGATTTGCCGTTACAAGGTAAAAGAGTTAAGCAATTTTCTCTATAAAATAACACTCATGGATGAGTTATGAAGAACTATATAAAGGTTGTCAAAACATGAGTTATAAAAATTTAGCAGTGCGTAATAAAATTGCCGTTGTATTTTCGGCGATCAGTTTAGTGATGATAGCGTTTGCTGTTTTCCTATTACAAGAATTAAATAAAGTGGAATCAGAAGTCATTAACTTTACTGATTCGACAGTTCCAAGTGTATTGTCGGTTGAAGATATTTATTTTGATATGAATGCATATCGTCGTAATCAATACGCAGCACTTACTTATCAAGAGAGTGAACTAGCAAGTTTGTTTTCAACGTTAACAACACAAAAAAATCAAATAAACAATGAATTAGCACAATATGAAGCGACGGTAGCAAGTGGCGATGAACGTCGCGTGTTTGATCGTGTTTCAAATGGTTGGAAAGAGTACTTACGTCTATTAAATGGTTTTAATGATAAAGTAAGTAACGGTGCTAAAACGCAAGCACAAACCGAGCTTCTGGGGTCATTTAAGCAATTTGAAGAAGTGGGTTCAGCAATGGAAGCATTGATTGAAATTAACTTAGGTTTTGTTACTAATAACCGTGCCGCTATTATGGGCAGTGTTAATAATGTAACAGCGGCGACTCAAGTGTCGTTTACTACGCTTATTGCCTTTATGATTTTTATTACGTTCTTTTTAGCTCGCCAAATTTGTCGCCCATTAAATTTAGTTGTAGAACAATCTAAAGCGATTGCTGCGGGTGATTTAACGTTCAATCTTGCACGTAACGAAATTGGTAATGATGAGCTAGGTGAATTAGCCGATACCAATATCGAAATGCAAGATCAGCTACGTACATTGATCGAAGATACGATTTCAGCGGTAACTCAATTATCTGCTGCGGTAGAAGAGATGAGCGCGATTTCAGAACAATCTGCACGTGGTATGCAACAGCAGCAATCTGACATTACAACGGTAGCCGCTGCAATGGAAGAAATGAAAGCAACGGTAGCAGAAGTAGCAAATAATACTGAGATGGCCTCTGCATCGGCTTTAGAAGCGTCAGCAGAAGCAAAACAAGGTAACCAAGACGTTCAGTCGAATATTGAACAAATTCAGGTTGTGTCTCGTGATATCGAACAAGCAGGTGAATTGGTTGAAGAGCTAGAGCGTGAGTCAAATAACATCAGCGTTGTGGTTGAAGTTATTCGCGGTATTGCTGATCAAACCAACTTACTTGCATTAAACGCGGCAATTGAAGCGGCGCGTGCTGGTGAGCAAGGCCGTGGTTTTGCGGTGGTTGCTGATGAAGTTCGCTCTCTTGCGGGTCGTACTCAATCATCTACTACTGAGATTGTTGAAATTATTGAGAAACTGCAAGCAAGTGCAACACATGCAAAAGCAGCAACAGATCAAAGTTGTTCTAAGATCCGTGTTTGTGTAGAGCAAAGCGTTCAAACGGGTCAATCAATTCAAATGATTGAAGAGACGATGATGAAGGTGACGGACACAAGTATTCAAATTGCAAGTGCATGTAGCCAACAAGATTCAGTCACAGAAGAGCTTGGCCGTAACATTCAAAGCATGAGCTTATCAGCAAGTGAAGTGGCATTAGGTGCAGAGCAAACAGCACAATCAAGTGTTGAGCTAGCGCAATTAGCAACCACACTGCAAATGTCTCTATCTCGCTTTAAAGTGTAAGCTGATTTAGCGTTTATCGTTGAAATCAAAAACTAAAATAAAAAAGGAGATCGTATGATCTCCTTTTTTGTATCTTATCTACATTAAATTGGTATTAGCTTTTTGCTTTAACCGCTTTGATTAGTACAGACGTATCCATTCGACCTAACCCTTGCTCTTGCAGGTTTTTGTATTCTTGATCGACTTCTTCTGTGAGTGGCAGTTTAATCCCATGAGCTTTTGCTTCATCTAGACAAATGCCAAGATCTTTTCTCATCCAATCAATGGCAAAACCGAAATCGAATTTATCTTGTGCCATGGTACTTGCACGGTTTTCCATCTGCCATGAACCCGCTGCGCCATGCTTTAGCGTATCAACCACCAGATCGATATCTAGATTGGCTTTTTCAGCAAGAATTAGTGCTTCACTTAGGCCTTTTAACACACCTGCGATACAGATTTGGTTTGCCATTTTACAACGTTGCCCTTGACCATTTTCACCAAGAAGAGTAATCGCTTTAGCAAAGCTTTGAATCACAGGTTTTGCGATATTGAATGCTGCTTCATTACCTCCACACATCACGGTTAATACACCGTTTTCAGCACCGGCTTGACCACCAGAGACTGGCGCATCAATAAATTGATTACCTTGTGCTTCACACGCTTTCGCCAGTTCAACCGCTAGAGTGGCTGATGTGGTGGTGTTATCAACTAAAATAGCGCCAGGTTTTAGGCCTGCAAGTACGCCATCGTCACCATAAATCACGCTACGAACATCGTCATCATTACCCACACAAACAAAAACGATGTCTGAGCCTTCAGAGGCTTCACGAGGAGTAGCGGCGGACTGACCTTGGTATTCCGCAGCCCATTGCTTTGCTTTTTCTTCAGTGCGGTTATATACCGTGGTTGAAAAGCCTGTATTTTTTAAATGGCGAGCCATTGGATAGCCCATTACGCCTAAGCCAATGAAGCTAACGTTAGTGATTTCCATGTCATTCCTTATTATGTGCTGTTGTTATTAGCGATTAAAACACAGCTTGTAACCATTTGACATAGGTCAATATTGAGATTGCTTGTAATCTTGTTATGAAATTAATTAATGATGCGTTGTGTTTGTTACTGATATTTATTTAGCAAGTCGACAGTAAAATCATCAAGCTTAAGCGTAAGGTTCATCTCTGCTGCTTGTTCATACACTTCATTTAAGCTTTTTTGAACCGCAGTAATGGTAAGGGTGTTGTTATCTAAGGTGAATACTTGTTGTTGGGTGGTGTAGTAGAAAGCGAGGATCAACAGTGAATCATGATCATTTCTTGCCGCTTTTTCTTTAATTTTTGCCAGCTTACGATAGATACGATTGTGGACTTGTTTTAATTTCCATACGTACATTATCTCATTAAAATAGGGATGGCTTTTGACTTTATTCATGATAAAAGAGCTTGCTATGACCGCTAAGATAACACCAAGAACATTGAGATGAAAATTGCCAGTAGAACCTGATTCCGTAATGCCTTCTGAGCCAAATAATGCAATAAGAATCGAACCAAATAAAATGGCTAATACGGCAAGGCAGCCAACAAAACCTACCATGACCAAGTTAGTTTTTTTACGATAAGTGTCTTTGTCTATAGTTAAGATCTTCATGGTACCTCTTCTCGATTTAAAGTAAGTAGAAGACCAAGTGTAGTGCAAAACGAAATGAAATTGGAATTAAGAAAGAGTAACCGTTAGTGTCATCAAAGTTTTATCAAGAAATAGATGATGTTAAAGACAAAAAGCTATATCAAATTGAATGATATGGCTTTGTTAGTATTGCGTATTATTTTTAAGGTTCTTAATCTTTAGAAGATAAATTGATACAAGAAGCCTGCACCAATTGCCATACCTAGAATGACCACTAAGAACGCTGCAATCATTTGATTCTTGAAGATAGATTTAAGCAAAATTACTTCGGTTAAACTTGCTCCTGCACTGCCAATGATTAACGCCATTACAGCACCAAGACTCATTCCTTTTGCTGCTAGTGCTGCACTTAGTGGAATAACCGCTTCAGCACGAATGTAAAGAGGAATACCAATGACCGCCGCAACTGGGATAGCAAATGGGTTATTTTCACTTGCGATACGAGCAACGAATTCTGTTGGCATAAAGCCATAAATCATTGAGCCAAGAGCAATACCACCAATTAAATAAGGCAATACTTTCTTAAAATCAGTCCAAGTACTGTTCCAAATTTTCATCCATTTACTTTGAGGTGCTTTTTTCGCAGCGCCACAGGTTGAACCACAGCCTTTTGATTCAGGTGCGATATACGCGCTTTCTTTTACGTATTTTTCAAAGCCCAGTTTTTCTAAGGTGTAACCTGCAATAATGGATACACCCATTGCAATTGCAAAGTAGAACACAGTCACTTTAAGACCAAAGGTGACAGCGAATAGTCCAATAATGATTGGGTTTAATAGTGGGCTTGCAAACAAGAACACCATCATCGTACCAAAACCAGCTTTAGCTCTTAATAGACCTTTCAAAAAAGGAATGGTTGAGCATGAGCAAAACGGAGTAATTGCACCAAGTAAGCCGGCAACAATATAGCCTCGGCCATTTTTGCCACTCAGAATACTTTGAATCTTCGCTGGTGGAATGTATTCCTGTAAGACGCCAACAAGGTAGCTAATTAATAGGAATAGTACGGTTAATTCTGCCGCTAAAAACGCGAACATATTTAAGGTGTCCATCACCATATCTTGTGTAATTGTAAACATAATTTAAATCTCTATATTTCTGGAATAGTCGAAATATACGCTTAAGGAATAGCGTGATCAAGTTATTTCTAGTATTATCGAAATATAAATTTAATGAGGACGTATCATGGATATCGAGATTGTTGCTAAGGCACTGAAAGAATTAGGCCATCCAACACGTTTAGCCATTTATAAAAGCGTAGTGAGAGCGGGATACCAAGGAATAGCCGTAGGCGGACTTCAAGAAAAATTGGATATTCCGGGTTCTACGCTGTCTCATCATGTATCTGGTTTGGCCTCTGCAGGGCTAATCTCGCAGCGTCGTGAAGGCAGAACTCTGTTTTGTGTGGCTGAATATGAGAAGCTGTCCTCAGTGATAGGCTTTTTACAAGACGAATGTTGCTTTGATGAAACGTGTGGTAACGAGGAGCAATAAAATGAATGTGTATACTCAATTTGACAGCCCAATAGGGATGATTACGGTTAATGGTAATGATGATGGCTTGTTAGGCGTTTGGTATGAGAGCCATGCTAGGGAGCTTAGTGATTTTGGAACGCAAGCAGATGAGCACCCTATTTTGAAATTAACTGTCACTCAGTTACAAGAATATTTTGCAGGTACACGCCGTGAATTTTCAATTCCTTTAGCGGCAAATGGCACAGAGTTTCAAAATAAGGTATGGAAAGCACTAACAACCATCCCTTACGGTGAAACTTGGTGCTATAAAGATCTTGCTATTGCAGTAGGTAACCCAAAGGCGTCTCAAGCGGTTGGTGGTGCTAATGGTAAAAATCCTATCTCGATTATCGTTCCTTGTCATCGTGTGATTGGTAAAAATGGCAGCCTAACGGGATACGCTGGTGGAGTTGACATCAAACAAACATTATTAGATCTAGAAGGTGTACGTTAATTTTGTAGTACGCTACACTGATCGAAATTATGGACAGGGAAGGAATAAGCATGCACGCACTATTAAAAGTCATTGCTAACGTAATTAATAAGCATTTTATGGCGATTAATATGTATACGCTGATGTTCCTTCTTATCAGTTACGTCGCGTTAAGTTGGCTAGGGTTAACCTTGGCTAATGAACCTCATTTAACCGATAACCTATCCAGTTTTTTTTACTATATCGTTACCACCAGTAGTACCGTAGGGTATGGTGATTTAAGCCCAACAACCGATCATGGTCGACTTTTTTCTGCCTTGTTTATTATTCCATGTGGTGTGGGACTATTTGCACTGTCTGTGGGTCGAATAGCGGTCTTCTTTACTGATTTTTGGCGTACAAACCGAAGAGGGAAACAAAATTTGAACTTAGAAAATCACATTATTGTTATTGGAATTAACAGTGCCAGAACCCCTCATTTGATTGAAATGCTAAAGCGTGAAGAGCAAGGTCGCCGTGAAGTTGTCGTGGTGTCTTGTGAATATGAAGAGTCGCCATTTGGTGCTGATGTGCATTTTGTACGAGTGAATTCGTTTACTGATGCAACAGAAATGGAACGCTCAAACTTATCAAAAGCCAGCGCAGTGATTGTTGATACCGATTTGGATGATGCAACGTTAACCATTAGTTTGTTTGTTGCCGAGCAAAACAGCGATGCGCATTTAGTCGCTCACTTTGAAGACTCAATTAAGCGTGATTTGTTGCATAAGTACTGCCCAAACTCTGAGTGTATTTCATCATTATCAACAGAATTAGTCGCAAAATCAGTGATGGATAAGGGCTCAAGCTTTATTCACTCTGAGTTAGTCAGTGCTCACGAGGGGCAAACTCAATATTCCGTTGAAGTACCTAAGGGGCTTGATAGCTTTAGTTTGGAATCGGTGTATTCATCCTTCAAAAAACAACATGAAGCGACGATTATTGCAACTCAACAAAAAGATCAGAACTGTAAAGTTAACCCAAGTTTGGAAACGCAATTGGCTTCTGGTGATGTGATTTATTACATTGCAGATGAACGTATTGTGGATTTAAATTGGCAGAAAACCATACTTAATTAAAGGTTATTGAGGGTTTTGTAAAAAGTTCTATTGCACAAGGCTTTTCTCAAGATTAGAATGCGAACGATTTTCATTTAATTGGTGAGTAAACGTGTCCCGTATTTTAGTGGTTGATGACGACATTGCGTTATGCAATTTATTACAAGAAGTATTGCAAGATGAAGGCTACGATGTCGATTGCGTGCATTGTGGTGAAAGTGCGCTAGAGTTTATTCAGACACATTCAGTTGACCTTGTCTTGCTTGATGTCATGCTACCTAAATTAGATGGCTATCAAGTGGCGAGACGGATTTGTCAGCGCTTTGCTACCCCTATTCTTATGCTTACTGCTTTAGGCGATGAAGCCTCTATGCTTGATGGCTTGCAGGCTGGTGCCGATCATTTTATCGCCAAACCTTTCAATGTTCCTGAATTATTGGTGCGTATTACCGCGATTTTACGTCGTGTCGGCTTAGAGCGTCAGCGCCAAAATTACGTGGGAGCAACGGAAGATCTTGCAGAGCAATTCTTACGCTTACCATTGACTGAAACAGAGTCTGAACTACTGCAATATCTGATTAAGAATGCTGATGTTGTGGTGTCTAAATCTGATCTTCAAATTAATATCCTTAAAAAAGAGCTGTGCCCGTTTGATCGCAATTTAGATATGCACATCAGTAATATTCGCCGTAAATTACTGCAATCAGGTTTATCTAAACAACATATTAAAACCGTTCGTGGGCGTGGCTATAGCTTTATCAAAACGGTTAATAGTTGATGATGGGTAAGGTTGAATGAACATGTTTCATTGGTTTGGTACTTGTCCCGCTTTTGTAGGTAAGCATAAAAATGGATTAGCGTTTCGTTTATTTAGTGCGTTTGCAGTCAGCTTGTTTTTGATCATATCGCTACAAAGCTTGGCTGAAATTGCCTTAATGAAATCGATGTTGCGCATTCCTGCATCGATACAGACCAAGATGGTAGATTTGGCTGACCAAGCAAACGTGATGATTGAAGATGGGGACATGGATGAATTAGCCGATTGGGCGAGAGCACAAGAGTATTATCTTTTTGTTCTTGATGAAAATAAACGACCAATTACTCATCGTGATATGCATCCTCATTTTGAATTTAAGCTTAAATATTTACGCCCATTAGATACGCAATTAGATAATGAAGTGAACCGTCCGATTATTGGTATTCCATTAAAAGATGGGTTAACGATAGTGATTCAAATGCCGTATCAGTATCATCCGGCAAAAGATTTCCCTCTTTATTTTGGCATTATAAAGTTCGTTATTTCAGGATTGATCCTCGGGTTATTTTCTTGGGTTATTGCTCACTATTTACAACAACCATTAGCTAAATTACGCGAAGTCAGTCATAAATTAGCGCAAGGTGATTTTGACGTTAAAGTGGGGGATGAGATTGGGCATTCGGTTCGAGAGTTTAGTGAATTGGCTCATGACTTTGATAATATGACCCATGAGATCCACACTTTAGCTGAAAAGCAGCAGAGATTGATCCGTGATGTTTCTCATGAGTTACGAACGCCATTAGCTCGACATAATTTAGCCTTACACTTACTAAGAAAGAAAGTAGACAGCGAGCATCACCATTTATTGGATAGGTTAGAGAACGAATCCAATGAGATGAATGACTTAGTGGGTGAGATCTTAGAGTTTAGCCGGTTAGAAAACGCACGTTACTCCACAAAGCTGGAAACGGTAATGCTAGAGAGCCACTGCAGTGCTCAAGTGGCTCAACGTCGCATCGATTTAAAGCCCAATCAACGCTTAGAAATGACAGCCACACAACCTATTCCTACGGTGATGGCAGATCCTCGCTTGGTGACTCGCGTTATCAGTAATCTGATTGGTAATGCGATTAAATATGCTGGTGACAATGCGATGATTCAAGTTATCGTGACGCCATATACAGAGCAAGATAAAGAGTATGTTGCTGTAATCGTAGAAGATGATGGATTGGGTATTCCTGAACATCAATTGTCAGACATATTTTCGCCATTTACCCGTTTAGAATCGGCTAGAGATAAACAGTCGGGTGGTTATGGGTTAGGCCTTGCGATAGTCAAAGAAGCCATGTCAGTAATGAAGGGAAAAGTGAAGGCTGAGAATAGAAAAGAGGATGGTTTGAGGATCTCACTGTTGTTTCCTATTTAGGTTTACTGAGAGATTATCTTATTATTTAAAGCGTCTTTATTATTTTGATAAAGGCGTTTTTTACGTCTTATATAATGTAAAGACGCATTTAATTATATTTATTTACGAATGCAAAGAATGTAAATTTAATGCAAATGGTAACAATTATCATTTATATTCCATCTCAGATTTTTATCACCCTTTTTAAAAATACTTGGAGATAATGGAATATGTTTTCTAAAAGTCAGTTGGCTCTTGTGATTGGCGCCGTTTTGTCTACCCCTCTTGCTTACGCTGAAACAGAGACATCAACTACTGATGAGCACATGGTCGTTACTGGTCGTGATTATGGCTATAAAGCCGATACAAACTCAACAGCAATGCGTATGGAAGCGACGCAATTAGAAACTCCTGGGCAAGTAACGGTTATTGATGAGCAGCTTATTGATGAGCAACGCGCAAGTACGCTTGGTGAGGTATTGAAGAATGATTCAAGTATTTCGGAAGGTTCAAAATCAACAAACCGTGAACGTTTCTATCTGCGCGGTTTTGAGCTGGAAAGTAAATCAGGTTTTTTACGCGATGGTGTTCAACATTGGTCTCATTACCGCCAGCCAATTGAGTTACTAGAACGTGTAGAAGTAGTAAAAGGCCCTGCGGGTCTGCTTTACGGACAGTCTACACCTGGCGGCTTGATTAATATGATATCTAAAAAGCCAACTTATGAAACCCAGGTTACAATAAGTCAGGACATCGGTTCTAATCACTATACTCGTTCAATGGCCGATGTCAGTGGAGCATTGAATGAAGATAAAACATTACGTGCTCGCGTTATTTTATCTCAAGAAAATCAAGATTCATGGCGTACACGTTTTGATGGTACAGATGTAGAAACTGAACGAACCGTTGGTGGTTTATTTGTTGATTACGATATTAATGAAGACATCATGTTATCTGCTCATTATGACAGAACTAATGAGCTAGGTGATTTAGATAATGGGTCAAAAGTTGATACAACTACTGGTGAGGTGATTGATCCTAATACGGTTAAAGATCAGAATTGGGCTAAAACAGATAATGACGTTGCCAACTATGGTGTTGGTTTAACTGCAAACTTAACTGATTCATGGTTTGTTAAAACAGGTATTAGTCGTCAGTTTTATGAGCGTCAACGCACAGAATCAGATATCCACTTAGATAAAAATAAGACGGGTGATACATTTTACAAATCATCTGATCGTCATGATGAGTGGACGTTTGATACTGCTTATGTTGATTTTACTGGTGATGTAGATGTCTTAGGTATGAATCACCGCTTGTTAGTGGGTGCTAATGGATTGCATTACGATTATAAGATGCTTTATGACAGTGTTGAGTCGTGCAAGAACGCATCTCCAGATACATGTAGTGATGGTTTTAATCGTCCTAGTGATTTGAGCTATAAAAATGATACTGAAGTTGCTCACTCTAAGAGTCAACATTATGGTATTTATCTTCAAGACTTAGTGACATTTAATGAGTCATGGCAAGTACTTGCTGGTGTTCGCTTTGCTGTAGATAAAACAGAAGATAGTAAAGGTAAGCAGGAAGATTATACCAACATTCTTCCTAAGCTCGGTGTGATTTATCACCCTGCGGATAATGGTTCTATTTATGCCGTGTATTCTGAAAGCTTTGAACCAATTGCAACTATTGATAACCCAACTGATATTAATAATGGCAACGAGCAAGACCCAGCAAAAGGTAAGTTGTATGAGATGGGATCTAAGTGGGAACTATTAGATAACAGCTTGTATGTTTCTGGCGCGTTATTCCATATTATTCAATCGAATATGCAAGTTACTGAAGATATTAACGGTGGTTCAAATACAGTAACGGCTCAAGTGGGTGAGCAAATACATACTGGTCTTGAATTAGCAGCGACGGGGTATGTCACAGAAGCGTTCTCATTAAGTGCATCAACCACTTTACTTGATGCAAAGTATGACAATGATCCTGCGTTAGAAGGCAAGACGCCTGCGGATGTGCCTGAATTTAGTGCAAGTATTTGGTCTCAATATGATTTTTCTAATGGCACTGGTATCAACCTTGGTGTTTATCACGTAGGTGAGCGTTACGGCGATTCTAACAATGAGTTTAAAAAGGACGCGTATACGCGAGTTGATATGGGGGTTTCTCATACCATTAAATACGATGAAAACTTAGATTTTGTTGCTCGATTTAATGTAGAAAACTTATTAGATACCGATTATCTAGCAGGTGGTAGTGCAAGTGGTGTAGTGGTTGGTGAGGGCCGAAACTACATGGCGACACTACAAGTTAAATACTAATTTAGCGCATTAAAAATAAGGGAGGCTTCGGTCTCCCTTTAGTGCGTTTATTCAAATACAAACTTTCTTTTAAGAAATAAAGAACTAAGAAATTGATAAATATGAATATTCTAAGAACCAGTATTGGTATTGCATTAGCAACCGTGATCACAACCGCTCAGGCCACCACGCTTGAACAAGCACGATCTATCGAAAATAAATCGAATACAGCCTCTGCTGTGAGCCAAGCAAAAATTGATAAAAGCTCAGAAGCCACTTTAGCTTATAAAGCAGAGATTGAGCAGCTTCAAGAAGAAGTGAAAAACCTCGCAGTATACCGTGATCACTTAACTGGTTTAGTGAATAGTCAGCAACAAGAAATGACGAGTTTAGATGACCAAATTGATACCATTAAAGAGACAAGACAAGGCGTTGTTCCTTTAATGTATAAAATGTTATCTGGTCTGAACACAGCCGTTGAACAAGATAAGCCAATTAAAACAGAAGAGCGTTTACAGCGTATTGCAAAGCTTGAACATATGATGACAAGAGCAGATGTAAGCGATGCCGAAAAGTACCGTCGACTTCTTGAAGCTTACCAGATAGAAATGGATTACGGCACAAAGTTAGGAACATACCAAACACAAATTACGGTTGAAAGTAATGAGAAAATTGATGCGGATATGCTGCATTTAGGGCGTGTTTCGTTAGTCGCTCGTCGCCTTGATGCTTCTCAATATTGGAGTTGGAATACGTACACCCATCAATGGCAATCATTGGATTCTAAATTTAATGATGAGTTAGCCAAAGCTTACTCTGTCGCTTATAAGCAAGTTGCCCCAAGTTTATTGGTTCTTCCTGTGTCTTTATCACTAAAAGAGGTGAAATAACATGACTATTAAGCCATTGATTTTAGCGATTTCACTGTTTGGTCTTTCTATTAACGCCGCTACAGCAAACTCTGAATTGTTGAAAGAGACACAACAAGCAAGTCATGCACAAAAGCAGCATGACGCACAAAGAGAGTCTGGTTTTAAACAAACAGAACAAAGCTTAAAAGCACAACGAAATGCATTGATTGCAGAGCGAAAAAAACTGCAAAAAGAAAGTGATGAATTAAGCACTATCTTTAGTAAAAATGAAAAAACACTCGCGACGCTAGAGCAGCAACTGCAGTTAGAAACGGGCAGTTTAGGCGAGTTGTTTGGTGTGGTAAGACAAACCGCAAAGGATTTGGATTCGGAGCTAAAAAGCTCGGTTTCAGGAGCTGTGAATGTAGAACATCGTCAGTTAATTTCTGACATCGTTGCGGCTAAGTCTTTGCCTTCAATGGCTCAATTAACAGGTTTATGGCAGACCATGGTTCAACAAGTTAATGCGAGCTCAGAGTTAGAATCAACGACGGTAACAATGATTAATGGTTCTGGTCATCGTCAATCAATAAATGCTTATCGCTTAGGTAATATGGCACTGGTTGGTGACGATGGTTTCTTGCAGTGGGACAATAAAAAGCAAGTTGCTACTTACTACGCTCAACAGCCAGAACTTATGCCAACATTCGCTATTTTGTCTGAAATGCAGGGGCAACAAACCATCATGATGGCAAGCGATCCGTCTCGTGGCATTATGTTAGAGCAATTAGCTAATACACCAACAATGAAAGAGCGCCTTCAAGCGGGTGGTGTGGTTGGTAAAATCATTATTGGTTTATTACTGATTGGATTAATTATTTCACTCTTTAATGGGGTGAGATTGTTTGTTATTCGCCAACAAATTAGAAAGCAATTAAAACAGCCACAAGAACTGGGTAAAAACCCATTAGGCCGTGTACTTGCTGTTTATGATGCAGAAAAACAGCGTTCAGTAGAAGCTCTGGAATTGCGTTTACTCGAAACCATTGTTGATGAACAACAAGGATTAGAAAAAGGCCTGTCGATGCTTAAACTATTAGCAGCTTTAGCACCAATGTTGGGGCTTTTAGGTACGGTTACTGGCATGATCGAAACATTCCAAGTGATTACTCAGTTTGGTAATGGAGATCCAAAAGTGATGGCGGGCGGTATATCAATGGCTCTAGTAACCACGGTACTAGGTCTGGTTGCAGCAATGCCTCTGTTATTGACGCACAATATCTTAAGCTCACAAGCTGAAAGCATTCGCACTATTCTTGAAAAGCAAGGGCTAGGGCTAGTGGCTGAACAGGCTGAAAAAGTAGCGCAACCTAACGCAATGGATATGGCAGCGTAATGACGGCTTTTCTTTCACATTTTATGACACAAGGCGGCCCCATTTTATGGTGGTTGGCTGCCATTGTGGCCATGTGTTGGCTGTTGGTGGTTGAGCGTGTGTTTTTCTTGGCCTTTACTTTTCCTGCGCAGAAAAAAGTATGGGTAGAGAAATGGCAGCAACGTAATGATCATGAATCTTGGTATGCAAAAACCATTAGAGATGGATGGATAAGCGAAGCGCACCTTCAATTAAACCAATATTTAAATTTCATCAAGGTGCTAGTGGCAATATGCCCAATGCTCGGTTTGTTAGGTACGGTTACTGGGATGATTTCCGTATTTGATGTAATGGCAAACCAAGGCAGTAGTCAACCTAAGCTGATGGCATCGGGAATTTCACTCGCTACATTACCGACGATGGCCGGAATGGTTGCGGCGTTAGCGGGTATGTTTGTTCATGCCCGTTTAGCAAAGGTATGTCGTCGTAAAGAACATCAATTAGAAAAAGCATTAAGGAGTCAGTCATGAGACTTGGCCGTCGTTCTTCAAATCAAGAAGAAGCACAAATAGATTTAACATCAATGCTCGATATTGTATTTATCATGCTGATCTTTTTTATCGTAACAAGCTCATTTGTGCGTGAATCAGGGGTTGAAGTAAATCGTCCTCAAGCCAGTAATGTATCGAGTCAAAAAGACGCCGGTATCTTTGTCGCTATTACCGCTTCAAACGATATTTTCATTGATAAACGTATGGTGGATGCTGAGCGAGTTCAAGCGACATTAGAGCATTTGTTATTAGAACAACCTGATGCATCATTAGTGATCCAAGCTGATGAACATGCGTATAACGGGACGGTTGTAAAAGTAATGGATGCGGCTAAAGATGCGGGAGTTAAAGGCATCGCACTGGCTGCGGAGAAACACTAATGTGGCGATTATTGTTGGCAGTGCCAATTGCGATATCTATGACGGTTGGTTTATTCACCTTCATGGCGTGGATGGTGGATAACGGAACTCAGGGTAAGCCAGAGAGCAGTGAAACGATCCGCTTTGATATGGTAATGGCTGAGCAAGAGCAAGATGTGCAGCGCCGTCAACGCCGTGTGCCTGAAAAGCCTGATGCGCCAGAGCCTCCGCCACAAGCAACGCCAATGGCCGCTCAAACACAAACGGCAATGGCAACACCACAAAGTTCGATGCCATTGATTGGTTTGGATTCAAGTGTTTCAGGCTTAGCCATCAGCGCGCCAAATTTCGCGGACTTTACGGGTAATCAGCAGGCCATGCCTTTGTACCGTGTGGAACCTCGTTATCCTTCAAAAGCGATGAAAAGAGGCGCAGAGGGTTTTGTTGTGATGTCATTTACCATTGATGAGCAAGGTCGCCCTACCGATGTAAAAGTCACAGACGCAAAACCAAGAAGAATGTTTGAAAGAGAAGCAGTTAAGGCACTGAAAAAGTGGAAATATCAACCAAAAGTATTGGATGGAAAAGCCATTGCTCAAGTTGGGCAAACCGTAAAATTGGAGTTTACCTTAGCAAAATGATGAAATTAATAGTCTCTATTTTTAGTGTTGTTTTGATGTTTAGTGAATTCGCACAAGCACAACAACTGACTCAATATAATGCAGCAAAAGTACAGCGTGCCATTCAATTGCAGCAGCAAGATAAAATAGTGCAAGCTATTGATGTTCTCGCTGATCTCTTACCATCACAACCTTATGATAAAGCGTATGTGCAGCGAATGTTAGGTGTTTTTTATTGGCAAAATGGTAACAGTAAGGCTGCGGTAAAGTCTTTATCAATTGCAGTAAACAGTCAGCAATTAGTGGATGAACAAGCGTGGATAACGCAACGTATGTTAGCGGATCTGTTATTGACAGAACAACGCTTTGCAGAGGCATTACCGCATTATTATCAATTAACGAAAACGGTGCCAGAAAAACAAAAGGTAGGGGATTTGTGGTTTCGAATTGCCCAAACACATTATCAATTATCTGAATGGAAAAAGGTGCTTAGCGCATTAAAGCAGCATCAACATACGGGTAAATATAAAGAACGAAATAATGATCGTCAGTTATTGGTTTTAAAACTTGGAGCTCAACTACAATTAAAGCATTGGAAATCAGCCATTCCAACATTAAATGCGTTGATCGTATTAGAGCCAAATCAAGCGGGTTGGTGGCAGCAATTATCGAGCATTCAATTACGACTAAATCAGCCTAAACATGCATTAGATACGCTAATTCTTGCAGAGCGACAGGGAATCGAATTAAGTCAATCAGAGTTGAAATTGTTGGCTCAATTGTATGCACAGCGCGGTATTCCTGAAAAAGCAGCGCAAGTGATGGCGACATTAGCTGAGTATGAAACAGATAAAGAAGCCATAGTTACGCAAGCAACGTATTGGCAGGCAGCAAAAGAGTGGGATAAAGCAATTACTGCTTGGAAAAAAGCAGCAAAGTTTGATGATCAATATTATTGGCAGGTCGCACAGCTTAAAATCCAAGAAGGTCATTATCAACAAGGGCTAAAAAGCCTTGATAAAGTAAAGGACTACAATAAAACCGATGACGTAGCATTAGCGAAAACTCGTGCTTATTATAAATTGAATCAATTAGAATTGGCCCTTGTGAATGCAAAACGAGCCAATGACTTTACACCATCCAATGAAGCAAAAGGGTGGATACAATATCTGTCGCAGTTGAGAAAAATGGAAAGTTGATAAAAGATAAAGTGATGGCGAATTTTAGTCAAGATACAAGATATCTAGATTTTTTAGTGTCTTATTGAGTTGTTTTGACTGACTTCATTATAAGCTTCATTCCACGAGATGCTTGCCATTAGCTTCACATGCATATCAATTAAGGTGTGTGCTTCTTTATCCCAAATAGATTGGTCTTGTTGTTGATTACAAAACTCTAAACGTAATACGGTGATATGTTGTAATCGCTTCAAGCCCCAATCTTTTATTTCTATATCTGTTGTTGGAGAAAAGGCGGTCATCTCTAACTTCGCTGCAATATATTGCAGTGTTTGATATGCCTTGTTTGGATCTTGGTATTTTTCATATTCAAACACTCTTAAACAACCATCTAGCCAACAAGCAATGGCTTTACTTTGGTTTTCTGTCAAATGTGGCCCCCACACAGAATCAGGAGCTGAATAGAGTCGTGATTCAAGCATGGTTATTGACCCTGTTCTTCCCATTTGATACCAATCTGAGATTGAAGTTAACCACGTATTTAATGTCATTCCTGCCTCTTTTCATCTGCACTTATAAAATAGTTTGGTATATTTTTGTACAAAATGCCAAGTTGAGTTCACTCTGTATTCGTAATTTTACGGTGTCTTATTTTTGATACCGCTCATTAAAAAGATAAATTAGAGTATTGACTTTAATTTTGTCTCATTTTTGGTATGGTTGGGGTAAGGACAAATTCGAATGGATTCAAAATCAATACAATAACTATAAATAAGGAATGCTGTATGAACAAATTAACAGCGCTACTCGTATTTTGCTTGATGACTCCAGCTTTGGCTACGGCGCAAGATGATGTATCTAAGCGTGCTTTAGCACAGGAGTTAAGCCGTGCTTTTCCACAATTAGAAAACAATTTAAAAAGTACCATTAATCAGTATCAAATGAGCGCTTCATTATCTGATTTATCAACTCAAACTAAGCCTCAACCGCAGGTTCGAACTTTTATGGCTGCAATGACCACTGCGAATAAAAGCGAGATCCAAGCGCGCGGTTTAGAAAAATATACTGATGAATTGCTTGAGTTACGTTTAGCTGATCCAAGTATGTTGGCTCGTTGGCAAGCAGGACAAAGCCCATTGTTTGCTTTTGAACCTGAAGGAGCAGAGAGCGAATGGCAATACATCGAAGCTTATGATATTGATGGTAATCTTCACTATTTAGACGTTTACGATATTCCAGATCGCCCAGTATTAGTGGTTGATACTAATAACCGCGAAGAGCTGAAAGCTGGTCTAGCATTAATGCGTGATGAATTTAAAGCATTGCAATCTAGCGAGCCAGGTAAAAAAACGAAGCCAGCGCCTTATGCGATGTTAAGATCTGCTGCGGAACCAACTGAAATTAATACCACTATCTTAAAGAAAATTCAGTTAAAAGATGACCATGAACCTTGGATCTCAGGTAAGGCTGAGATATACGCCATTGTGTCTGGTGTGAGCCCTGAAAGAGACGAACCAACGATTGATGTGATTGAGATGCCTTATTTAGATTACGCAGAGCAATCATACCCTGCAAATCAGATCATGGTTTTTTGGGATCGTTATCGTTGGGGGGCTGCAGATATCATTTTAATGGAGCAAGACGATAAAACGGATTATAAACAGTTAGCACAAACCATCTTAAAAGCAGCCAGTGACTTCTTGGCAACAATACCAGATAAAGAAGCACAAGCGTATTTGATAATTCCTCAAATGACGAGTGCAATTATTGCATTACTTCCTGATGATTTATTCGTTAATGATGACGATTTTGTTGATGTGTTTTATACCATAATGAAAGACACGGAATACACTGATCATTCAGGTGCAGGAAACAACGCAACCGCGGATTTTGCACCGTTAATTATTCAAAAAACAGAATAGTCATTTATTATAATAACAGTGACTTAAAGGCTAATGTTTTTAAGTCACTTTTTATTAACGATTAGCGAATAACAATCTTCCTAGGAATTAACTCTATTCCTGCTTGATAACGCTTTGCTGAAGCATTCAATCCTAATGCCAAGGCACTGTCTGCGATTAACTCAAATTGTTGTGGTAAAGAGTTAACTTTAATGGGTAAAAAATCCAATAGACGGTTATCACCAAACGTGCCTAATTTTATTTTGGTCATTAACTCCGGCTTTTCAATGAGTACATCTAAAATCCCTTCAAGCAAAATATAAGAGGTTGTGATAATCGCATCTGGAATTGTGTCATCTTTTACCCACTGTTCAAAAATTGCTTTTCCAGACTCACTGTTAAAGTGTTCCCCATAGCCTGTGATACTTGCTAAACCTTTCTCTTTGGCTTTTGCTTCAAATCCTAACTGGCGTTCACGAGAAATATTCAACTCTGGTAATGCACCAATTAAGCCGATTGATTTTACGTTTTCATTAACGACCGATTTGGTTAGCTCATAAGCCGCGTCAAAATCTTCACTGATCACGCAGCCAAAATGTTCATCATCCAAAGAGCGGTCAATCGCGATAATGGGTGTGCCTTTTTCTTGAATCGTTAAATAGTACTCACTGCCATCGGGCAAACAGCTTGCAACAAATAAGGCGTCTATACGGCGACTGATTAAAGCATGGGCTACGTTTTTTTCTATTTCAGGATCATCATCCGAACATCCAATTAAGATCTGATAACCCGCTTTACGAGAGTTGTATTCTAAAAGTTTAGCCAGCTTGGCGTAACTGGTGTTTTCAAGATCAGGAATGATTAAACCAAATGAACGGCTACTGCCCGCACGTAATGCAGAAGCGGCATGATCAGGACGATAATTATGCTCATCAACCACAGCCATGACTTTTAATTGGGTCTTTTCACTGATGCGATATTTCTGTGCTTTACCATTGATGACATAGCTTGCAGTGGTTTTAGAGACGCCAGCAAGTTTGGCTACTTCATCTAATGTCATGGGTAAGATCCTTAAATTTTGTGGGTCGGATCATATAAATTCAGATCCAATCATTTTATGAGTTGAATTATATGCTGAATCGTTTCAGTATGAAAGCTGAAAGGATTCAGCAAATTTGAAAAACGTGATATTTACGTTGTTTTTACTTTTTATGAAGTGTATTAAATAAGTAGAAAGCATTTGCTGAACTTTTTTTAACTGTTTTGCTGAATCGATTAAGCAATACCTAAGCAGTGCGTAAATAGTGATTTAGCAGAGCACAAATTACAGATAAACAAGCGAGAGGCTAAGACCCATGCTGACATTGACAAAGAATGACATTACGTTGCAACAAGCAGCAACGGATAAGACAACGGCAATTAAAGCGATTGCAAAACAACTGACAGAAAAAGGCTTAGTTGCAGAGAAGTACGTAGACGGAATGCTAAATCGTGAGCAACAGAACTCAACGTTTTTAGGTAATGGTATTGCTATCCCACACGGTACAACAGACACCCGTGATTTAGTCAATAACACCGGCGTGGCTGTTCATCATTTTCCTCAAGGTGTTAACTGGGGTGATGGTAACGTGGTTTATGTGGCTATTGGTATTGCGGCTAAATCAGATGAACACCTAGGTATTTTAAAGCAACTGACTAAAGTCCTTTCTGCTGATGGCGTAGAAGAGAAGCTAAAACAAGCAAAAACAGAAGCAGACATTATTGCATTACTAAATGGTGAAGTGCAGTTTGAAGCCGATTTCGATGCATCACTTATCCAATTATTATTCCCTGCAAGCGATATGATCCAAATGAGTGCGGTTGCGGGCGGTTTACTAAAGAACAGTGGTAATGCAGTAAGCCAATTTGTTGCAGAGTTAGTCACTAAAGAGCCTACGCATCTAGGCAGCGGTTTATGGTTGGTAAGTACTGACAAAGGCGTTAAACGCTCTGGTATGTCTATCGTAACGACAGCAAATGGGTGCGAGTTTAATGGCTTGCCTGTTAAAGGTTTGATTGCGATTGCTTCTTGTAACGCCTCTCATAAATCGTTCTTAACAACGATCACTAAGGTGGTTGCTGAGCAGCAGCAAGAGTCGATTCTATCTGCAACGTCTGAGCAGTTACTTGCGATGTTCTCTACTTCTGCTGAAGAAACAACAGTAAGTGCTGATGCGGATAATACCGCAACCTTTAAAATTAAAAATGCACACGGTTTACACGCTCGCCCGGGTGCAATGCTTGTTGCTGAAGCGAAAAAATACGAATCAAAAATCACCGTATTAAACGTAAATGGTGACAGAAAAGCGGTGAATGCGAAAAGCTTAATGAAGGTGATTGCGCTTGGCGTTAAACACGGACATGAACTGCAATTTACGGTCGATGGTGCTGATGCAAAAGAAGCGCTTGCTGGTATTGGTGCTGCAATTGCTTCTGGTTTAGGTGAGGGTTAATTGATGAATATTAATCAAAAAAGCAAAGTGGTTACTATCACGTTGAACCCCGCTTTAGATTTAACGGGCAGTTTAGATGCGTTATCGGTTGGCTCGGTGAGTTTAGTTAGTAAAGGCTCACTTCATGCAGCTGGTAAAGGCGTAAACGTTGCTAAAGTACTGTCTGACTTAGGTGCTGAAGTGACGGTTACCGGTTTTTTAGGTCGTGATAATGAAGAGTTATTCTGCCAACTGTTTGAAGAGATGAAAGCTAACGATGAATTTATTCGTGTTGACGGCGCTACGCGTATTAATGTGAAATTAGTAGAGCAAGATGGCCGAGTGAGTGACATCAACTTTCCGGGTGTTGATGTCTCTGAACAAGCGATTGCTGAGTTTGAAGTTCGTTTATTTGAATTAGCTAAAACACATGATTTTTTCGTATTAGCAGGCAGTTTACCAAAAGGTATTTCTCCTGAGCGGTGTGCTGAGTGGATTGAAAAGCTGCATCAAATGGGTAAAAAAGTACTATTTGATAGCAGTCGTGCGGCATTGGCAGCAGGTTTAGAGGCTTACCCTTGGTTAATTAAACCAAACGATGAAGAGCTATCTGAATTTGTTGGGCGTGAGTTAGAAACGCCAGAAGCGTGTCAGCAAGCGGCTCAAGATCTTGCACAAAAAGGCATTGAAAATATCGTCGTGTCATTAGGCTCAAAAGGTGTAATGTGGTTTGGTAAAAACGACCAAGAGCAAGCTGAATGGATCTATTCTCAACCACCTAAAATGAACGTAGTAAGCACGGTTGGTGCTGGTGATACGTTAGTTGCTGGCCTATGTTGGGGTCACATGCAGAAAGATTGGGATCGTTCACACATCTTATCTTTTGCTACCGCTTTATCTGCTTTAGCGGTATCGCAGGTTGGCGTTGGCGTACCAAATGTCGAAGACGTAAAAGAATTACAAAAACAAGTAACCCTACACAACCCTATTTCTACAAACGTGCAGTAATGCGTTTAGACTTAGTTTAAGGACAGATTATGAAAAATATAGCTATCGTTACTGCATGCCCAAGCGGTGTAGCAAACAGCATCATTGCAGCAGGTTTATTAGAACAAGCTGCAACCAAACTAAATTGGAAAGCGACGATTGAATGTCAATCAAGCGTGTTACCCGTCGAGGTGTTAACTCAAGAAGTCATTGATACGGCGGATGTAATTGTTATTGCCGCAAATTCGGTGGTTGATACGTCTCGCTTTGTTGGTAAAAAAGTACACCAAGGTTCAATTTCTGAATGTGCAATTAACTCGCAAGTTTGGCTAGAAAATGCAGTAAATAATGCAAAAGAACTAACCGCTTCAGAAGTGACAGTTTCAGAGACAGTGGCATCGACTGACACGACAGGACCTAAGAAAATTGTAGCGATTACGGCATGTCCAACGGGTGTTGCGCATACTTTCATGGCAGCTGAAGCGCTAGAAGAAGAAGGTAAACGTCAAGGCCACATTATTAAAGTAGAAACTCGTGGCTCTGTGGGTGCAAAAAATCAGTTAACTGACCAAGAAATTGCAGAGGCTGATTTAGTCATCATCGCTGCGGATATCGAAGTCGCCCTTGATCGCTTTAATGGTAAGCGCCTGTACAAAACAAGCACAGGTTTAGCGCTGAAGAAAACAGAACAAGAGATGAATAAAGCCTTCTCAGATGCGACTGTTTTCCAATCATCAGGTAAAGCGCAATCTTCTCAAACCGAAGAGAAAAAAGGCATGTATAAACACCTGATGACAGGGGTATCGCACATGCTTCCTGTTGTTATCGCGGGTGGTTTATTGATTGCATTGTCATTTGTATTTGGTATCGAAGCATTTAAAGAGCCGGGTACTATTGCAGCAACGCTGATGGACATTGGTGGCGGCGCGGCATTTGCGTTGATGATCCCTGTTCTTGCTGGTTTCATTGCATTCTCAATTGCTGACCGTCCTGGTTTAGCGCCAGGTTTAATTGGTGGTATGTTGGCGAGCTCAACTGGCGCAGGTTTCCTTGGTGGTATCGCGGCGGGTTTCATTGCGGGTTATTCTGCAAAATTCATCGCAGATAAAGTGTCTCTTCCTCAATCCATGGAAGCGCTTAAACCAATCCTAATTATCCCATTTGTGGCGAGTTTGTTCACTGGTTTGGTAATGATTTATGTTGTTGGTGGTCCAGTATCAGGCATCATGTCTGCACTGACAGAGTTCCTAAACAACATGGGTTCAACTAACGCGGTATTACTGGGTGTGATTCTTGGTTGTATGATGTGTTTCGACTTAGGTGGTCCAGTAAACAAAGCAGCATATACATTTGGTGTTGGTCTTCTGGCTTCACAAACGTACGGTCCAATGGCGGCTATCATGGCGGCAGGTATGGTTCCTGCACTAGGTATGGGTCTGGCGACATTCCTTGCTAAGAACAAGTTTGAAGCGGGTGAGCGTGAAGCAGGTAAAGCATCATTTGTGCTTGGCTTATGCTTTATCTCTGAAGGTGCGATTCCATTTGCAGCGAAAGACCCAATGCGTGTGATTCCAAGCTGTATGGCGGGTGGTGCATTAACGGGTGGTCTATCTATGCTATTTGGTGCTCAACTACTTGCTCCACACGGTGGTCTGTTCGTACTTCTTATTCCAAACGCGATTACGCCAGTGTTCATGTACTTAGTAACAATTGCAGCAGGTACTGCGGTAACGGGTTTCACTTACGCTTTCTTGAAAAACAAAGCAGATGAGAAAGAAGCAGTAGCAGCTTAATAAGTGCAGATATACTGATATAAAAAGGGTGCTTCCAAGGTGATTGGAAGCGCCCTTTTTATGTTTTTTAAAAGTTAGAACATAACGTTCACACCAGCACCAATTGAAGAGATGTAATCGTCAGAAGCTAAAGGCATATATTGGTATTCAAGATTGAAGCTTACAGAAGGAAACAGTTTCATTACCGTACCGACTGCAACGTAAGGCTTAGTTGATACCGCCTCTTGCTTTAATGTTTGATTGCCTTCTTTATATTGATATTCAACATTGGTGTGGTTTAAACCAAACTTCCCATAAAAAGAACCATAATAAGACATAGGGAAATACATTTTAGCGGCAATAGTAGCGCCTGTAGCTGATGCTTTATCACCATTGATTGCGATATCATTGATTGATGCTGTCATGTAGTAACTTAGATCCATCGCAAGCATTGGTGCGAAATGATAGTTATAACCCACTTGAGTCATTAAAGCGCTACCATGGGAACCGTCAATTTTTAGGTTTGCAAGACTTGGCTGAATATAGATTTGGTGTAAAGTGTCTGTTGCTTGCGCTGATGCAGTTGCCCCTAGCAACAAAAGTGGTAGTAACCTTTTCATTATAAACTCGTCTATTTAACCGAATGTGCGATTTTATTGTGAATGAGACAATGTTGTAAAGAGGAATTAAAGAAGAAATGACATTAACTATTTGGTTTTCATTATTTTTGGTTTCATTGCTGGGAGCTATGTCTCCAGGACCAAGCTTAGCTACGGTAGCGAAACATACTTTATCCGGTAAGCGAATTAATGGTATAGCAGCCGCTTGGGCGCATTCAATCGGTATAGGCTGTTACGCTTTTATTACCGTTATTGGCTTAGCGGTAGTGTTGCAGCAATCACCAATGCTATTCAAAGGCATAAGCTATTTAGGTGCTGCTTATTTGGCTTATTTAGGTCTAGGCGCTCTGCGTTCCACGGGTGGAATTGCTGCAAGGCTTGAATCTGGACAACAAGTCACAATTATTGAGTCAGCAAAAGAAGGGCTACTTATCTCTCTTCTAAACCCTAAAATTGCATTGTTCTTTTTAGCCTTGTTCAGTCAATTTGTTGCTGTTGGTAATGACCCGTTAGATAAAGCGATCATTGTCATTACGCCTATTATAATTGATGGCTTGTGGTATACCATTATTAGTTGTTTATTGTCTGCCCCTAAGATCGTTGATAAGCTTCGATCTCAAGCAAAATGGATTGATCGCCTCTCAGGTCTTGTGCTTATTCTTCTTGCTGTTCGAGTGGTATTTTCTGCGTAGTCAGTTACTCTAACATCTTTATTTTGCTTAATCTAAAAGAGGAAGTGGGCTTAAAAGAAGAGTTCACTTTTTTATCCAATAGTTTTGGCTTAGTATGAACATTCTCAAACGTATAGCATGGTAATTTTATACGTAAAGTCTTCTATTTTTGTTATTAAAACATAAGGTTTCTCATGACATTTCAAGCTGCAATTTTCGATATGGATGGACTACTATTAGACACTGAACGAGTGTGTATGGGGATCTTTAAAGAGGCATGTGAAGCTCAAAATGTCCCATTTATTGAAGAGCTGTATCTTTCTATTATTGGCTGCAATGCAAAGCGTATTGAACAACTGTTTCGCGAAGGTTATGGACCAAGTGTTGACTACCCAGCATTAAATCAAGAGTGGCGAGTGCGTTATACTGCTGTAGTTAAGCATCAAGCTATCCCAGTAAAAGAAGGGGTGATTGAGCTACTAGAGTGGCTAAAAGCAAATGAAATCCCAATGGCCGTTGCGACATCCACACAGCATGATATTGCGATTAAAAAATTGGAATTAGCAGGTCTTGATGGTTACTTTGATGTACTAGCAACAGGCTGTGAAGTTGAACATGGTAAACCGCACCCTGAGATCTACTTCTTAGCGGCAGAGCGTTTGGGTATTGCTGCCGATGCTTGTCTTGCGTTTGAAGACTCTAATAACGGAACACACGCCGCAGTAGCCGCAAATATGATCACCTATCAAATTCCAGATTTAGTAGAGCCAAGTGCAGAGGTGATTAAATTTGGTCATCAAATCCTACCTTCTATGATTGATGTGTTGGTTGATTTAAAAAACCGCAAAGCCTAACTTGTTTTGAACTCAATAATGTAGAAATAAAAGAAAGGCGGATCACTATGTAGTGTCCGCCTTTTTTGTTTAACGTGTATTAGTAGATAAAGTCAGAATTAAGGTAATAGAGTTTCTAGTTTAGGTTGAAGTACTTTAATCCAAGCCGAGTAAGCATTAGCGTTTAAATGCAGATCATCGCAGGTAAAGTCATTCGATAAGAAGCAATTAGGACTCAGGATCTTATTAATATTCAAATAATCAATATTATGCTGCTGACAATAAGACTCTAAACGAGAGTTTAACTCTGTCACTTTTGGGTTTAAATGAGCGAGTCTGTGACCACAATATAAAGTGCTTTGAACCAATATAGGGCAGTCATTCTTTTGCCAATAAGTTAGCATTGCGATGTAATTATCAAAAACAGAATCAACAGCAAAACCTTGAGATAAATCGTTGATCCCTGCCATGATTGAAATGAGTTTAGGTTTAACGGCTAGTGTCGTTTCTATTCGACGTAGCATGCCAAGCGTAGTGTCACCAGCAATTCCTCGGTTTACGTGCGGAATGTAAGTAAAAACATCTTGCCATGGTCCCCATTCCGTAATTGAGTCACCAAATAGAACCACATCCACTTCCGGCGTAAATGTCTGATGTGAATCGACTAAATGAATATAACGGCTCATGCTATGTTCTCGTTGAGCTATATCTATTTCTTTGCAAAGAAACTTAACTTGTTGGGTTGGATCTTCGATGGCATCCAGTTTTGGCAATAATCCATCAATCTGAGAAACAAGAGCGCTGAGTTTGATAGAGAGCTGTAACTCTTCTTTTAAAGCATGTAGTTCATTGATTAATGTATACACTGAGATCGATTGAAATTGATGAAACAGATTATATAAATCGATAGCTTGATTATTAAGTAAATAGGTTCTTAGTTGTGCTTTCATTATTCATTCATCTTCTATAATTTTTCAAATGTATGTTCAATCTCATCAAGCATCCACTCCATGACATTCCCCGTTCCACTGTCACGGCGCTTTACTACTCCTATCTCAATCTGTAATGCATCAGGAACATGAAAAGCCGAAAGTCGGATAGTTTGATCTCGATACCAGTCTGATTCTAATACATGCTCAGGTACTAAAGCCCAACCAACATTGCGGATCACCAAGGCTGTAATGTAGTAATAACTGTCTATATACCAATGGTTGGCAGAAATGGCCTTTTCATGTGAATGACCAACACGGTCACGAATTACAAGTTGACGATGTTGATTTAAGTCTACTAGCGTCGGTTTTCTTATTTTAGCCAATGGGTGTTTTGGAGATACGATAAGTGCCTGATTAAAAAAACCTAGCGAAAGATATTCTAAAGAATCAGATAAGGTATTTACGCGAAATAGAAAACCAAGATCTGCTTTTTTATCATTGACCCATTCCGCAATATCAGCCTGAGAGCCATTAATGATCGTCAGTTTTAATAATGGAAATTTGATCGATAATTTTTGAAAGAAATCTTCAAATACATCAATAGGCACTGCTTCATCGAGTGCAACCGTTAATGCTATCTCTTCACCTGTCGCAACGGTATCAGCTCTGGCTTGTAGGCGTTCACATTGCTCAAGAATTGCCTGAGCCTCAATAAACATGTCTTCGCCATCTTGTGTTAAAACCGGTAAGCGGGCACTTCTATCAAAGAGATCAAACCCAAGATCTGCCTCTAGATTGGCAATTGCGGTACTAATTCGCGATTGCGCCTTCCCCATTTTGCGTGCCGCAGCAGAAAATGACCCACATTTTACGGAAGTAACAAAGGCATTGAGTTGATCTAAAGTCCAATTCATTTTTTCTCACCTTTTTGTAAACGTATATGGCGGTTAGAGCAATTTGCTGAAGGCTTAGGGTTCACTGTTCGTTTTTCAGACAGTAAATGACGGATAGCTAAAATGGGATGTTTTAATAGCATTCGTGGACCAGAAAAGCGCATCACTAATCTCATCTGTTCTTTAGGTTCAGGCTTGTAGCAGTGGATAGGGCAGGTATTGCAAGTGGGTTTGTTTTCACCGTAAGGGCAGCGATCTAAGCGAACTTCAGCATAATCCATTAAGCTTTGGCATTCTTCACATAGTGATTGAGAGTGATGGTTTTTTTTACAATAAATCTCAATCATTGCTGATACGGTTTTGAACTCAGTATTGAGTTTACCAAGTAGAATATGACTGCTTTTCATCTATTGCCCACGCTTTAAAACATCGTAATAGAGCCAGTATAAAGGGGAAATGATATTGGGTGAAGTGTTCACTTTTTCATAAATGAATTATGGCTTAGTATTTCCTTATCCCCCAAAGCATATTGCTCCTAAGTGTATGCGCCAAAAGCCATTTAGTTTCGTGCTAAGTGGCTTTTTCTTTGACTCTATAAAAAAGGGGCTAAGTAAATCACAATCTCACAAAAAAAACGGAAAGTATCAAAATTAATTGATATTAACTTGTATTTGATACTTTATGGTAATTTAATGGTGAGTGAATCAATAATAATGGTCCTGTACTTACTTAGAACACTCTATAAAAAAGTGAAGGAAATTATTATGAACAAAGCATTATTAGTATTACTTACTCTTGCCTCATTCTCTAGCCAAGCTTTTGAAGTATCAAGTACTGATATCCATGAAGGTCAACTGATGAATAGCAAATTTACCTTTTCAGGCATGGGTTGTACTGGTGACAACATCTCTCCACAACTAACCTGGAAAGATGCGCCAGAAGGAACAAAGAGTTTTGCTATTACTGTGTTTGATCCAGATGCACCTACAGGTAGCGGTTGGTGGCACTGGTTAGCGCTTAACATTCCTGCAAGCGCAAGTAGTGTTGAACAAGGTTCGGCAATGAAAAATACATTACAAACGAAAAATGACTTTGGCACTATGAGCTATGGTGGCGCTTGTCCTCCTGCTGGCGATGGCATGCACAGATATCAATATACAGTGTGGGCATTACCACAAGAGAAAATCGATTTACCTGCCGATATTTCACCTGCGGTAGTTGGTTATACTCTAAATAGCATGGCATTAGACAAAGCTGTATTAACAGCGACATACGTGCGCTAATATGAATTTAAATTGGTAAAATAGGGGGATAAAATGGATAAAGTAATGTTGAATGAACCGGTATTTAGAGTGCAAACTTACTCTGGTCAGAGTGATCAACATTTACGTAATGTTCATATTTATGCCCCTAGTATTATTTGGGTTAAATCTGGCGTAAAAACCGTATTTCAAGAGTCTGAACAATTTGATATCGATTCACACTCTTGGCTGCTTACGTCAACTAACCAAGGCCTAAATTTTATTAATAAGCCTTCTTCTATGGATAACTTTTATTCTGTTCAGATATGTTTTTTTCTAACTCCGCCTAGAGAGATGCTAGAAGAAAGTCAAAGTAACGAAAGCACTCGCTTACATACTCATGCAATCACGATGTCCCCATTACTAGCTTATGGATTCACATTGTTAAGTGATACGAATACTCAAAAGTTAAGCTTTCAAACACAGCAATTTCATTTGTTGGCTTTATATCAGCAATTAGCAGAATTGGGTGTGCTGCATGTTTTATTCTCACCAACGTTTGCTTCTTTTCAAAATGAACTGAGTGTGTATTTTGCTAAAGATCCAGCAGAAGCGTATCAATTAAAAACCGTATGCGATGATTTCTCGATAAGCCGAGCAACGCTGATCCGTCGATTACAGAGAGATGGCACCAATTTTAGAACAGTGTTATCGAATGTTCGAATGAGTCACGCATTAGGATTAATGCAAGAAAAGAAACAAAGCCAGTTAGATTTAGCACTGCAGTGTGGTTATCAATCGGAAAGTCGATTCAGTCAGCGTTTTCATCAGCAGTTTGGTATGACTCCTAAACAGTATATGAAGACAATATCGTATTAAATATATAAAAAAAACAAAAATAAAAGTATTTTAGTTAGATGTAAAATTCTGATTTAAAAGTTTTTTATTCTTTTTTAGATTTACTCCGCGTTGTTCCTTTCTATTCATAGTTATTCCTTTTATGTTTAATCAAGTATCGCTTAATCTGATTTCGTGCTCAGGGAGCGATGCATTTATTTTTTAGTCAAATTTCAAGCAAGGATGCTAATAGATAAAGTAGCCATTCTTTATAGGTGGTTATTTGAAATGATAAAGCAAGGTACAAATATGAACATGAAAACAACTCTATTTTCTCTTTTTACAGTAGGCTTAGTTGTCGCAGGTAATGTAAATGCAGCGACAACTTCAGGTTACTTTATGGGAGCTAGTGTAGGAGCTAACTTATCTGGAGGTGTAGAAGGACAAGGTTATACCGCAGATCTTGAAAGTACAAAAATTATGGGGATCAATGGCGGTTTAATTTTAGAAAATGTTCACAGAATAACATTGGCTTATCAACACCAAGATTTGAAATTTAAAGACTTCGATGAGAAAACAGGGCTGAGCACTGTAAAAGCTAAATATGATTACATGTTTTCTTTAGCTAATAACCTTAGCTGGACTGTTGGTGGTCAATTAGGTAATGAAATGTATGACGAGAAACTGAATCAGGAGCTCAATGGTATGATTTATGGGGCACAAACTGGCTTGGATTATCGTTTAGGTAACTGGAGTGCAGGTGCAGAGGTAGAGTATGTATTGCATAATGCAGAAGGTCTCGGCCAAACTATAGCTAATCAAGCAAATTTTATGACTAATGTAGCTTATCATTTTTAATTTAACTTAAATCATGTTTAGCAAATGCCTAGTATTTGCTAAACATAGTCATTTCCTTTTACTTGGTAAAGAAGTGTCGTATGTAGTGGTCAAGTAAAACTGGCCACCGTTTTATATTCTAACCAATATTGTTGCTCTGCAAGGTTCGGCGGTAATCCATCATTATGCTGATGAGGCCTGATATTACTGAAGTAACCAATTATATACTTGGTTATTGAATGTTTTGCTTCAGCAAAACTTTTATATCCATTCTTAGGAATCCATTCACTTTTTAAACTTCTAAAGAACCTTTCCATTGTACTATTATCCCAGCAATTACCACGACGACTCATGCGTTGAGTTATTTGATATTGCCATAATTTTTGCCTGAACTTTAAGCTTGTATAGTGGCAGCCTTGGATGCTTTTTTAAGAATTAAGTGGTTATTTGCATACTGTTGATCAGGGTGTTTCTATTTTTTACATAATCTTTTGAACGTTGATCTGTTCTAAGCCTTCCAACCGTTTTTTGTTCAATTAATTCAGGAGCAAGCGTGTCAACGATAGAGGAAATCATCGTACCTAAATTTGTAATCTCGCCATGCAGCTCAAGGTATCGACGAGCTAATGATTTAAATATGATTCGATATGCGCTAGAAATGTTTTATAGGCAGTTAAATCAAGCCTTGTTGATGCGAGAGTGCGATTTAATATTCTTTAGGTGATTTAAAATAGAGTTGTTTATATTCTAGGGTTTCTCCCAAATCAATAATCACTATTTCTTTATTATAATAAATTATTTTTATTTTTGGAGAGTGATTTTTTTTAACTCGGTATAATAAATTTGTATATGGCGCTGCTTTTTCAATGTTATTGATTTTTGTTTCTTGTATGGGTATCAATTTTGAATCGAGTTTGTATTCCCCATTTTTAAATGTAGAAAAACTGCCAGTATTGCGAAATACTGCCATACCTTCAATACCATCACCTTCAATATAAATTTCTGCTGCAAATGATCCATTTTCAATAATGTTTTTTGTTAGCACATGCCAAGAGCCATTTTCTTTCGTTTTTTCATATAATTCAGAAATATAGTATCCTGAAGGTGCTATGAAATAGTGGTGGTAAAGAATAGAACCAAAAAAAATAATGTTTGAAAATACAAATAAAGTGAGAGATCTCATTATAATTTTTCTTCTTTAATAAATTGCTTCAATGTGTCGATAACGGTGTCTTTATCTACAGTAAAACTTTTAGCTGTTTTTTGATTATTATTAAATACTGAAATTAAATAACGATGTTGTGTCTCTTCAATAAAATAAGTACAGTCACAGTTTAAATTATTTAAAAGTTGCTTTAATTCAACTGGCACAATTTGATTTTTAGGTGTTATATACTGATATTGATAATTATTATTCATTTCATCTGAAATTTGATAATCCTCATTAAGATAGGGCGCTGTTGTTATAGGAAAAACATTTAAAAAATTAAGTGCAGATAATGATAATAAAATGACTGAAAGGCTTACTAAACCTAAGCGAGAATAGCGCAGTAATAATTTTTTTTGTCGGCTTACTATTGTAGATGATTTTTTATTTTCTTGTTGGTTATTGTTGTTAGGTGTAAGGGATGATGCTGTTTGCGTAAGGAGCGTAATGTCTGAAACTAATTTATAACCGATGCGGGGAACCGTGACAATGATTTCATTATTATTGTCAAAAATCGTTGTAAAAGCTTGGCGTAATTTTGCCATTGATTTTGTTAAGGAGGAATCAGTCACTACAGTGTGAGGCCATGCATAGGCTTTTAACTGCTCTTTTGTTACTACTTCATTAGCATGTGTACTTAGTAGTTCTAGTAATTTAGCTTCAGTAAAAGTAAGTAAATACGTTTTATCATTAAGAATTAATCTTCCTCGCGTTACACAAAATGTGGCACCATTGATTAGATAGCTATCAGACATGAAAAATAAACCATTACTTATACGAAGAAAGGTAGAGAATAATTAGCTTTTTTCTACGGTGGAACCAAGAATTGTAGCATTTAATGAATGGTATTTACAATTAAATGATAAAGTAATGTTGAGTGAGCAATTTGATATTGATGCACACTCTTGGTTGCTTACGTCAGCCAACCAAGGCTTAAACTTTATTCATAAAACGACAGAGGTTAATTTTTATTCTGTTCAGATCTGCTTTTTTTTAGCGCCACCTGATGAGATGCTAGAAGAAAGTCAAAGTAACGAAAGTATTCGCTTACATACTTATGCGGTCACTGTATCGTCATTGTTAGCTTATGGATTTACATTCTTAACCGATACGAATACCCAAAAGCTAAGTTCTAAAACACTGCAATTTCACTTGTTGGCTTTATATCAGCAATTGGCAGAATTGGGTGTGCTGCATGCGTTATTCTCCCCAACGTTCACTTCTTTTCAAAATGAGTTGAGTGCGTACTTTTCTAAAGATCCAGCCGAACCTTATCATCTAGAAACGGTATTATCGAATGTTCGAATGACTCATGCTCTGTCTTTAATGCAAGAGAAACGCCAAACCCAGTTAGACTTGGCGTTGCAGTGTGGTTATCAATCAGAAAGCCGTTTTAGTCAGCGTTTCCATCAGCAGTTTGGGATGACGCCAAAGCAGTATATGAAGACGGTGGCTTATTGATGTTTTTGCAATTTAATAATTACATACTTTGAGTTATTGAGAGCGGTGAAAATATACTATGTGTAATTATTAAAATAGATCTTTGTCATGTTATTTTATTAATAGTATAAAATACCTAAAATAGAAAATATTTATAACATCTGATTGTTTCCTTACTTACCCCTCCCTCCCGCTATTAGTGTATATATCAATCTCCCTCTCAATTGTTGTGAAATTGTTTGTTTAATGATGTATTTTGGTGTTAATTTCATTGTTTTTTATGGCTAATTACATGAATTAATCACATAAAATATGACATATCGTATTGCATTAAATTTAAGATATAGTATTCTGCATCTCGCTGGTGGAACAGCATGTTCTAAAATTAATAATGATTGATGAGTGAATAATGATGAAAAAGACAGTATTAGCAATGGTTTTAGCTGCAACAATGGTATCTGGTTGTTCAATGATTGGTGGTTCTGAAACTACATCATATGCAGATCTTCGAGCTGAAGGTGATGCGTTATATGCAGAGTCAAAACCAGCAGTAAGAGATGACGAAGGAAAGATAATTGAAGAAGGTTACCAAGTATCTGATGTAGCTCAATTAGAAGCTATTCGTTTACTTGTTAATTCAGCATTTTTATCAGCGAAACCAGCTTATGAGCGTTACACGGATGAACTTCTTGCTACACCAGAACTAGGTAATTATTTTTCTGCAGTAGAAGCAAAAGATACTGAGGAAGAAAAACGTGCGGTATATGACTCTTTAAGTGATGAAATGAAAGTAAAAGTTGACGATTTTAATAAGTCATCAGTGAGTGATGAGATTATGTCTGGCCTAAAAGATGCCGCATTGGTTGCTCTAGAAAATTCAGCAGTATTCTTAAAAGCAGATACAACTGCAATGTTATCTGATGTTGATTTCTCAAAACTGATGGATGAAAAAGATGCAGTTTCTTTAACTGCTGAACAGGTTATTTATCTGGATAAGACTGTAGTTTCTGCATATGAAAACTACAAAATCATTTCTGCTTTTAGCTCAGCACAATAATTTCAATTAAAAACTTATTAAAGCCGGTGATTATTTACCGGCTTTTTTTTGAGAGGATAAAATGAAAAAGATCTCATATTTATTAGTCGTATCTTTATTTTTGGTTGGCTGCCAATCAACTAGTTTAAAAGTAAATTCTGAAGCTGATATTGAATCAAATTCTCAAATAGAGAAAGTCAGTAGAGACGCTTTATTCGAAAGTGAAAATATTGAATTACCAAGCAATTACGATGTAAAAGCATTTAATAAAATGAGTATTGCAGCGTACGTAGATCATGTGCGTTTTGAAAAGGATGCCAAAACAACACAAATTGACAATGGGATCATTGCTAAATTATTAGAGAATGAGCTGGCAAGAACTAAGCGTTATGAAGTATTAACTCGTAATTGTGATGCTTGTGACTATGAAGTTGCTTTTCAAGCTGAAAATACCGTTGAAGAAGGATCTATTCAACGTGGAGAACAATTAAATCCTGAATATGTGTTTGAGACTTCAATTGCATTGGGAACTGTGATTAAAAAAATGAGTGATCACAATGAGATTATCTTTAGAAGTTTAGTGACAACAAAAGTCGTTGACCCAACATCGGGTAAAATAATCCATTCGTTCGAACCAATTCGTCACAATATGCCAGCTAAACGATTTTTTGCTATGGAAGGTAAATTTTTAGGGGGGTTTGATTACCGAAATCATAATGAGCTTCAAGAAGCCTACAAAGAAGCTGCTCAAAAAGCAATTCAAGTATTAGTTAATAGAACAATGGATTACTACCCAGTTGGTGGTCGTGTCACAAACTTTAGAAATGGACGTTTTGCTATTGATGCCGGTATCGATCAAGGTTTTGCGACTAAGCAGCCAGTAGTTTTATTTTTAAGTGATGATGGTTTAGATATACCAATCGCCTCTGGTGAAGTAACACCAAAGACCAATGGTGGCTCAGGTGTTATGTTTATTTGGAAAGAAGATGACCTTGATGCTGATGATGTGAAAAAG
This sequence comes from Aliivibrio finisterrensis, assembly GCF_008933155.1. Lineage (GTDB taxonomy): Bacteria > Pseudomonadota > Gammaproteobacteria > Enterobacterales > Vibrionaceae > Aliivibrio > Aliivibrio finisterrensis. Next base: position 46,231 of record NZ_WBVP01000003.1, read on the forward strand.
AAGCTAGAAGCGATGGGTAAAGATTACCTTAAGCGCAATAAAATCTATGCAGTATCAGTAGGTACGCCAGAAGACTGGAAACTATAATAATGCTTAAACTACTACGTACTATTTATGCAGGTATTTTAATCACTGCAACAATAAATTTATTTACTATTGGCTCCTTATCTGCGGAACCAATGGATGATGTTTTCTCTATGTTAGAAGATGGAGGCGGAACTCGCACGGGTAAAAATAAAATTGATGGTTATTACGTAGTAGCTATGGGTACATCAAGTCGTTCAAATGAAAATAAAGGCCTTGAAGAAGCCAGAATGGAGGCATTACGTCAATTATCTGAAATGATCAATGGCGTAACCATGAGCGGTAATACTAGTGCTTCAATGAAATATATTACAGTATCAGATGAAAATGGCACTCAAGAGTTTTCTCGAGAAAGTTTCGTTGATGTCGTTAATACTAGTTTCAAAGGTCAACTTTCTGCGGCTAAACAATTGAAATCAGGTAAATACGATGGTGACTATTTTGTTGCAATTGTCATTACACAAACTGATCTTAAACAGGCAGCATCACTTCGCTCAACCGCTAATTCTGGTAATAGTCATTCAGGCAATACAATTATCATTGCCACTGATGCAAGTAATCAATCTATTGCTCAAGTCAAACAAGGTGCTAAAACCGTAGAATCTAAAGGTTTAGCATCAATGAAGGTTGGTGAAACAGAGGCTCGTAAAAAAGCATTAAATGATGCTATTCACAACGCTGTTCAACAAGCACAGGGCGTTATGATGCAGGGCAAGTCTGGCAAATTTAATGATGCAATTGCTGTTGCAATATCAACAAAAACAGAAGGCTATGTAAGTAGCTATGAAATGCTTGATGAAGATATTTCTCGTGGTCAATATTACGTGATTATTGAAGCAATTGTTGATGCAGGTAAATTATTAAATGATGTTAATTTTTATACTCAAGTACTAGGGCAACCTGTTTTTTCTATTAATTCTGAAAATGATAAGAAGTCAGATTGGGTGATTGATGAACTTGAGCTCCTTGGATTTACAATTAATGATGGTAAGAAAAAAGCAACGCATACTTTCTATTTAAAGCAAAGACAATCACATGTAGAAGACCATAAAGGGTCTAAAGGTATTGAAACGGTGCTGAGTATTGTCCTTAAAGATAATAACTCTGGAGACATATTATTTACGATAAATAATGACCCGATGAAAACCCGTATTTATGTTCAGCCAGTATCAAGAGCTAAACAAGTTTCAGAACATGTTGCTTATAAGCAAATGAAGAAAAAAATGGGTGTTGAAGTAATTCAATCTTTAGCACGTCATGCAGAAAAAGGCATTGTTTATCAAATTGTGTTAAAGAACGCGAAACGCACAGACGTTGATATTTTTAAACATGTTTTAAATAACGGCACAAGTGGAAATGTTGAGACCTGGAAATGGGATAAAAAACATAAAACGATGACATTAGATTACCGTTTTTCAGGACCATTAAGTGAAGCTTTTGACCAAAGCCTGAAAGAAATATATTCCACATTTAAAAAAGAAGGCAAAGGCCGTAGACCACATATGAAAAAAGTGGAACGTGATGCTGCATACTTTGACATGGTGAGAAGCTAATGAGGCATGTTTTACTATTGTTTTCATTGCTAGTTTCTTATTCATCATACGCAAATACCGTTTATGATGTTTATGAATCTAAATTTAGTGAAAAAGAAACCGGTGTTTATGATGATGAGCAATGGGTATTCTTTGTCATTAAACAAGAATGTCTAACCCAAAAGAAATATGCAGGAACTCAAGAATCAAAAGAAGCAGAGAAAACATTTTATAAACAGTTAGTGAATGAAATTGCAAAACGAAACGTATCATTTTCGAATGATATTTCAGGGATCTCTGAGCCATTAAGGACTGATGTTAAAAATGTAATTTCAGCTAATTATAATGTGGCAGCAAATATACCGCATCAACTCGTTTTTGATAGAAATTCAAAGCTTTCCCCGTGTACACAAGAGTATGTTGTAACGGTTAAAGCTGATTTATTTAAAAATAACGGTATTAAAATTCCTAATGATGAAGTTGAAAATATAGTGATAAAACTATTGGTTAACGCTTTATCTGCAGGGGACTATTCGACGTTATCAATATATTTACACAACTTAGATCTGAGTAAGTTAGCTGCTATATATGAAGTGCTAGTACTTGAAGATGTACTAGCCATAAATCTTAGAACAGCAGACCGTAATCAAGTTTGCACTCAAGCATATTGCCGATTAGCAAATAAGCCATTTTCGAAATTTGATATTAATCATGTTGTATCTACATCATTGTTAAATCAAGGCTTTGTAAAGTTTGAGAATAAAAACCCAAGTAATAAGTTAGCAGAGCACTTATATGAAAAAGCATCTGTTAATTTTAATCATGGTAAGAATCCAGAAGAAATTATTAATGACTTAACTCTAGCTGTTAATTTAGACCCGAATAATAGTAAATACTGGAAAATGTTAGCGAATATATATCGAGCTCTAGGAAAAAATAAAGAGGCGTATGCTGCTACAGTTCAATATGTTTTGCAAAATCCAAACGATGCAGAAACTTGGGTCTATTTTTATTTAGCAGAGAAAAAAATACATTCAGAATCATCTGAAGATCTTAATTATTGGTTAAATCTTTTAAAAAATCATGTTCAATTTTCGTCATGGGCGAAGAAACAAATAGGTAATTAAAATGAAAAAAATTCTAACACCTTTGGCTATTGTAATTAGTTTAGCATTATCAAGTAATGTAATAGCTGAGGACTTTATTCCTAAAGCTGACTCCCCTGCGTTAGAAGCGGTATCAGCAATGGTAGAAGAACCCTTTGTTCAAGCTGAAATTAATGAGGAAACCTACGTTTCAGCAGAGCAGCAAATTTTAGATGAATTAAATAAAAAAGGCTGGAGTCAAGGTTGGGATGCTAAGAAAAAGCGTCTGTTTGTTGTCAACACAGAGATGTTTGACTCTGAAGATCCGACTTATGATGATTCATTTATTACTAAACGCTCTCAATACGCAATGATGGCAACTATGGGCGCAAAAGCGAAAATGGTTGAATTCATGCGTACCCAAATGAGTGCAGTTGACCAGCTAACTGCTCCCGGCACTGACGTTCACGCTGAATTGAATGCACAATATGTAAAATTAAATAAAAAAGTAGAAGCCCAACAGCGAACATTAGAGAAATTATTAGCAGAAGTTAATGCAACTGAAGCAGAAAAATTAAAAGGTGTTACTTGGCAAGATCGCCGTGATGCTTATATAGACGCATTAATTAAAAAAATTGATGAATCATACAGCGCAGGAAAGCTTGAAGAAAAAAAAGTTAAGAAGTATCAAAAGGCAAAGCAGCGTTATGTTGAAGCACAGACAGAAATGTCTGAGATCATGAAACAAGCTAGCGCAATTAAAGGCAAGACAAAACTAGAATCATCAAGTCGTGTTGAAACTTTGGCAAAAGCACCAATCATGGGGGCATCTGTATTACTTCAAGCTGAATCTTGGAATTCTGAGGAAGAAAAGTATGAAGTATCTACATTGATGGTTTGGAGTCCTAAATTAGAGCAAGCAGCTAAAGCAATTGTTACTGGCGAGGCGGTTACGTTAAAACCTAAAAAAGCATTAACTGTACAGGATTGGCTGAAATCACAGGAAGCAGCAACGCTAGTAGGCCCTAGACAGTACGTTGATAAAAATGGGGATCGTTGGTTTATTGGTGCGTATTCAATGCCTGTTGAAGGTTCATCTTCATTAGTTCGTAAAAATAAAGGAATTGCAGACTTGATGGCTAAAAAAGAGGCTGCGATGGCATTATATGCTGATGTCGAAACTCAAAAGCAAGCTGAAATAGCGATGCAAACTCGTTCTGGTGACTTGAAAGGAAAAGATCATACCGCGATAGCAACAAGTTTTGCAGAAACAACGCGCCAATCAATAGAAAACCGTCAAGTAAATGGTTTATCACCCCTATTTACAAAAACAGTCTTACATCCAATATCTCAACAAAAGATTTATGTTGTAGCTTATGGTATTTCTTCAAGTAGTGCTTCAGAAGCATTAAAGATGGAGTATTCCGCTTATCAAGCCGCAAGTAGCGTAAATAAAAGTAATAAAGTAAGCCAAGCTGTTCATAAAACTTTAGAAACGCAACTTAAAACGTCAAAAACATCATCTGTATCGGTTAATGATGTAGAGCAAGAAATAGAAAATGTATCTAATTCGACGAGCAGTTCTGCATCTTACTCGACTTCATCAAGTAAGCTTAAATCTAATAGTAGTTCGTTGTTGAATGCACCAACAATTGATGAAGATGATTTTTAATCAAACAAATCATAAATTAAAACAGGAAGTGACCACTCCCTAAAATTAAATAACCAAGAGATATTACAATGAAAAAGATCTTAGCTTTATCGGTAGTAGCAATGGCTTTGGTTGGTTGCCAGTCAACACAACAAGAAAGCAAGCCAGTAGTAGAGAAATCTCCTGCATATTTAGAGTGTAATTTTGGTGGGGAATATTATGAAGTAGCAGCTCCAAAATGGAAATGTGAGCCAAATACTAACCGCGAAATGTATGCAAAACAGGCGTCTGGTTCAAGTGCAAATAAATCAGGTGGAGTAGCTCATCAGCGTCAGTTAGCTATTTTAGATGCAAATAGAACACTTGCTGGTCAGTTTAAGACGGATGTAATTGCTACGATTAAATCATCGAGCGGAACGTTAGGTATTGATGGCGCAGCTGGTGGTGCTGGTGCAACTAAAGATGTTTCAGAAGCATTAGTTAATTTCGAACTAAAAGGAACTGAAATCATTCGTACGATGACAGGTCCAAATGGTCATGTTTATGTTCATGTAGGTATGCCACGTGCCGTGTTACAACAGAATATTGATTTAGCGCTTGAGGTTGTACAAGAGAAAGCACCAAACGCCTTACCAACTAATGTAACGCCTGCACAAAATAAGCAGTTATCTGACGATATCGCTAAAGCACTAGAAGGTATGTAATCCAATGACTACGGCTAAATTTGTAAAATCACTTGTAATCGGTTTAAGTTGTTTTTCGAGCTTAGCCGTAGTGCATGCGTCTGATTCTGTTGATGCTTTTGAAAAGAAGAAAGCGAGTATGCTTTCTTCTTTTGAAAGCTCTAAAAAAGAGAATATAGATAAATTTGAACAGTCTAAGACTGCTTATTTATCTGCTTTTAATAAAGCAAAAGAAAAACTAAGTAAAACATGGGATATTCCAGAACTGACGAATAAATCAAAGTGGGTTCAATATTCTAATAATGATCAAGTAAAACGTTCTGTGGATTTTGAAACCGGCAGTGTTGTGGTTGAGGTTGTTGGTAATGATCTTTCAGAGGAACAAATAAATAAAATCATTAAAGGCCAAGTTTCTGAGCTAGAAAATCAAACAACAACAAATGCCTATACTAAAGATAGTGTATTAGCAGCGACAAAAATCAAACCTAATAAAATAGAATCAAAAGCGAAAGTGCTACCAGATGTTAGCTCTAAAGAATTGTTGATGGCACAAAAAAAGTCGAGTTACACGCAGAAAAATGGGTTGAAAGTAACTCGTGTTAGCATGGCCGTACCGCAGAATAAAGTCGCTAAGCGAGCTATGATTTATTTGGCACATGTGAGTAAAACGTCGGATAAGTGGGGGGTTGAACCTGAATTAATCCTTGCGATTATGCATACTGAAAGTCATTTCAACCCAATGGCGCAGTCTCATATTCCTGCTTATGGTTTAATGCAAGTTGTCCCGACATCTGCGGGTAGAGATGTAACTAAGATTTATTTAGGGAAAGAGCAATTACTTTCCCCTGAAATACTATTCAATCCAGAATTAAATATTGATATAGGTACTGCTTATCTAAATATTTTGGACACTCGTTATTTAAAACGAGTTGATAATAAACAGTCACGGTTGTATTTGTCTATTATCTCATATAATGGTGGAATTGGTGCAGCAGCAAAAGTAATTAATGGTAACCGAAATTCAAAATTATCATCATTAGCGGTTAATGCAAACAAACTAACCCCTGATGAGATTTATCATAAATTGTCTAAAGGCCATCCTGCGGAAGAAGCACGAGATTACTTAAAGAAAGTAAATGATAAACGAGAGTATTACGCTAAAGTGCTGAATGCAGGCAGTATGTAAAATGAGAATTGCATTTATTCTTTTAGGTTTATTACCTAGTCTAGTTATCGCTGCACCATCTTGGTACGATAATCCAGAACTTAATTCTAACCAATATATAGGTTCGGGTTTAGGTGAAAGTATTGGGTTAGCAAAACAAGAGGCAATAAAACAGATCTCATTTACTCTTTCTTCTACTATATCTAACAGTCTAAATGAAACAATAAAAACTGTGGGTAATAGTGGAACAATGGAAACAAAATCATCCACGAAAATGGTAAATAAATCAATTTTATTACCTAAAATCACATGGAAACACTTAGAAGCAGAACATGGTATTTACTACGCTCAAGGCAGTGTGGATAAAACTGAAGTTATTAGGTTGTATGAAAATACGCTTCGGTCTCAATCAAAACGATTTGACTATTTATTAAGCGAAAAGGAAATTGATCTATCAGATTATCTAGCTATAACCCAATCATCTGAAGCTTTGCAAACACACCTCATTCAGTCGACAACTATAATGTCAGAATCTGAAATTGCTAAAAATGAATACAATAAGGTAATGAGTATTCTAGATAAGCACAATGCGTTTAAAAACAGTATGTGTATGACGGTAACATATAAAGGGCATTCTTCTTTTGAAAGAAAAATGCTACAACCATCGATTGAAAGTGCGATTCAGAACTCTGGTTTAAAGCTAAAATCAGAGTCTTCATGTGAATTAGTCACTTTCAATTCAAATAGTGCAACAAGTAAAAATAATGGGATCCGAACTGAAAGTGTAAAAATACACATTAGTTTGGGAAGCCCTGCTATTGCATCAAAAGTAATATCAGTTATTGGTAGTAGTTCGGGTTCAAAAAAAGCAGCTATGAGTGATGTTTCGAGTAAATTTGCATCTTATTTTGATCAAGGTAATAATTTAGTACACTACCTTCTAAGTTCAAATTTACCTGAGTTAACTATAAAATAATGCCAGTAATTATAGGGTTGGTGACTCTTTTCTTTCTTTTGTTGATTCAGAGGCAAGTTGAGTTATATACAACAGCAAAACTTACACGATTAGGTTATCCAAAACTTAGGTTTGTTACTGCATTTATTGGTGTACCTGCCCATGAGATATCACATGCCATTGCATGTTTGATATTCGGGCATAAAATAAATGAAATTAAGCTATTACAGTTTAATGGTACATCTACATTGGGTTATGTTAACCATAGTTACTCTAAAAGGAATGTTTATCATAGAATAGGCAATTTATTCATTGGGCTAGCACCAATCTATATAGGCTTAACATTGTGCGTTTTATTTACTAACTTGCTATTTTCAGAAATAGATATCACCTCATTCAACAGGCCTATTTATAATGAATTACAGGAAGTCACAAGGTTTACAGATATTATAGGGTTATTCATCACTAATCTGTTTTCTAGTGTAGATTTACACGTAATATTATTCACAGAAAGTAATGCCAAATATTTTATTTGGTTGTTTGTTATATCATCTATTATTACGCACATGATACCTTCTTCATCAGATTTTGAAGGTGTTAAAGATGGATTGCTATTTTTAGTATTATTAATTTCATTGTTATTGTTTACTCTTGGTATATCAGCAATCAGTTCAGTGTTATTACCCATCATTTTGAATATGGTTTCAGTTTTCTTATCATTTTATGTAGTGATTATTCTTACAAGTATCATTTTGATTTGTACTGCCAAATTATTGAGCTCAATTTTATAGAGCTTTTTAAATTATTAATTAGAGGTTTTGTCATGTTTAAAATTTTTGCATTTATATTTATCTGTGTCGGTATCTATCTTGGAATGAACTATTCAGATGAAATTGAAAGTGTTATGGATACTGATGCTTTTGAACAAGTTCAAGACAAGATAGAAGATGGCAAAGACCTAATTATTGATAAGCTTGAAGAAGCTAAGAATTAATTAAATAACACGGTTTTTGAGTAGATTGGTGGCGCTCGCAACGAACATAATAATAAAAAACAGCGAGCACCTAGGCTCGCTGTTTTTATTTTCAATCATGAATAAATAGGGAGCTACTTAGCCAATTTTGTCAGCACACTCATTAACAATTTAATACGTGGTTCGATTGATTCAAGTAATAAGTACTCATCAGCACTGTGGAAGCCTGCACCGATAGGACCTAAACCATCTAACGTTGGAACGCCTAAGATTGCCGTGTTGTTAGCATCAGAGCCGCCGCCCACTTCTTGCCAGTTAATGCTGATTTCAAGCTCTTGTGCTGATTCTTCAACCATCGCCATTAATGCTTCAGTTTGTACTGATGGCACCATTGATGGTTTGTATGCTTCACGCTCTACCTTGATAGAAACACCATCAACAAACGGCGTTTGAGTCATACCATTTAATGTAGTATCAACTTGGTCGTATTCTGCGTTATCCCAGAAACGAACATCAATCACAGCGGTTGCTGAATCAGGAACGATGTTAGCGCCAGCACCACCAGCAACAACACCTACGTTCAGTGTCGTACCTGACTCAAAGTTCGTCATTGCATTAGCGGCTAAGATCCAGTTTGCCATTTCAGTGATTGCACTGCGGCCATTTTCTGGTTCATTACCTGCGTGAGCTGCTTTACCACTGAAGGTTACTTTGTAATTAGCCATGCCTTTACGTGCTTTAACTAAACCACCATTAGCGCGAGCCGCTTCTGCAACTAATACATTTTTCGCTTTTTTAGCTGTTTCTTGGAGCCAATCAACTGAATCTAGCGATCCTGTCTCTTCATCTGGGTTCATACATACACAGATAGACAGTTTATCTAATACTGCTTGGTCTAGATTACGCAGTGCATAAACTACGTTTAATAGGCCAGATTTCATATCAGATACGCCTGGTCCATACGCTTTTTCAGCATCCAAAGACATTGGGCGCTCTGCCGCTGTGCCAACAGGGAAAACCGTATCCATGTGGCCAATTATCATTACATCGATATGATCAGCGTCAGGCGTATTGCGAACTTCAAGACCAACGCCCGCTTTTCCACAATCTACACGTTTAACAGACCAACCGTTCATCGCTTCGTATTTAGCTGCCATTTTGCTTGCAATAAATTCGATACCCTCAAGCGTGTAAGTACCGCAATCCACATCAATCAGTGGACGGAGTTCTTCTAGATAATCGTTTAGAGAAAAATTCATCTTAAATCCTTATAGAATCATGTTCATAACAAACATTGCACCGAATGCGTTTAATACCGAGATTGCAATCATAACAGGAAGGTAACGACCTTCAGTGCCGATAGGACCCATGATACGGCCCATGTATTGTACTTGTGAACCCATTAGGTAAATCGCAGGAGCAAGAATCGCAATGTGAGTACCGTTAAGAATACCTTGGTCAAACAGAGTGATAACCACACCAACCGCGCCGCCCATTGACATCCAAGCACCAATTAATACTGCTGCTGCTTCACCAGGAAGACCAAAGATAGCCATGATTGGAGAAAAGATAGAGCCCATTAAATCAAGTGCACCCGTAATTTGAAGAGCCTTGATAATTACAAACGCCATTAGTACGTTAGGAACGGTTGAAGTAGTGGCAATAACCCAGCCTTTTTTAGCGCCTTCAACGAAGATGTCTGTCACCATTGGTTTTTTTGCTTTAACGTCGCTCATTATGCTGTCTCCTCAGTCATTTTCTTGTCTTGTTTGTCATCGTCTTGGCCTTCTTTACCTTCAGTAATATTTAAGTAAATACGGAATAAGTTTGCGCCAACAAATTTGAAAGCAAACATAACAACAACAGCCAGGCCGATAGAAGAAGGAACCGCTAAAGAACCATCAGGATTCGTTAATGTAAATAGCACCGCACCAGACGAGAAGAAGTTTACAATTGCTGCACCAGCAGTAAATTGGAACATAGTGAAGATATCAGTTTCGCGCTTAGTTAAATGCTTTTCGTCTTTTAATTGACGAGTCATCGCCGCACCCGCATCAGTACTTTGCAATGATGCGATTAAAGCTAAACCAGAGTTACCAGGAATACCCATTAAAGGACGTAGAAGAGGTGTAAGCAGTTTACGAGCTGCGTTAAGTGCACCGTAATGCTCAAGAACGTTGATCATACCTAATGCAAACATAACGGTAGGAATAAGAGTTAATGCAAAGATGAAACCGTCACGAGCACCGCTACCGCCTTTACCACGGAAAGAAGTTGTTGCCGCTTGAACGCCATCTACAGTTTCAGTAACAGAATAAGCGACACTACCAAAAGAACCATTTAGTGTAGTGAAGTCGAGTACGCCGTACCATTCATTAGATTGCATTAAGCCAGAAAAAAATACAACAGCGAAGGCGAGAGCCACGTAGCTGCCAATACCGACTTTAGAATCTTTGTCAGTCGATTGAGTCATAATTACCTCGTTTTAAAGTTAAGATTAGAAATTGTAAGTGGTTAACTATTTAGTGGTATTGTGCGTTAATCTGGCTTATAGGACTTGATACGTATCAATAACTATTTCTAAAAGTAATATTCTGTATATGAAGATTATTATTTTGTGATCTATCTGAAATTGTAGAGTTTTCTGTTGATTTGTTGTTTAAAATCATATTTTGTTATTTTTGGTAGAGGGTTGTTTAATAAATCTTTTTTTTCAAGATAGTCTTGTTCATCTTCTGTTCAGAAATGAGCTGATAGAGTGAGACTTCATTTATAAGAGCGAGTAAAAATATGAAACAGTTATTTGTAACTATAGTTGCTTTGTTTGTTGGCTTTTTTGTTCTTGTTTCAAGTCTGTTTTTTGCTGTTGGATTGAGTATTGTTGGCTTTATTATGTCAAAAAGACAAAGCAAGAAAATGGATTGTTCGGAAGGAAAAAAATCAAGAATAATTGAAGGTGAATATTCAGATTTGACGAATTATTAATCAATCAAGATAAGTTGGTTAAGATAAAGTGAATCAAGTTCGAGGAAATGGAGCAATAGGGATGAAATTCTCGCTTACCTATGGGATATTTACCGCTGATTTAAGAAAGCAGCGCTAAATAGAAGAGGTAGACGTGGATAGACTGTTATTAGTCATAGATTTTTTATTAACACACAAAATGATTTTTAGTGTGTTAATTATTAGCTTTATCTTTTTATTACGCCATTATGCCGTTAAACGGATCAGAGGAGATATTCCTTTTTTAACCGAAGATCAGCGAAAGTGGATCTCACGAACAAAGAATGGTTCATTCACCTTTATTGTTATTATTCTATTTATTCTTTGGCAATCAGAGATTAATGAATTTGCTTTATCAGTTACGGCGATCGCTGTGGCACTAGTGGTGGCTTCTAAAGAGATTATTCTTTGTTTTACTGGTTCAATTCAACGTGCTAGTTCGCGTTCATTTCGAATTGGTGATTGGATAGAAGTCGGTACATTGTGTGGTGAGGTTATCGAACACAATATGATGGCAACCGTTATTCAAGAAATCGATTTACACCATGGTCAATACGATTACACCGGAAAAACCGCCACTCTTCCCAATAGTATGTTTTTTACTTACCCAGTAAAAAACCTCAATTTCATGAAGCGCTATGTCTATCATAACTTTTCTATCTGTGTGAGAGAGTTTGATAATCTGTATCCAATGATCCCTGAGTTATTACAAAAAATTGATGTGCATTGTGAAGATTTTATCGAAGTGGCTAAGAGATATAATGGTGTGATTGAGAAACACGCTGGCGTAGATTTGCCAGGGGCAGATCCTCATATCCATATATCTACAACCTCAATGGGCGATCAAAAAGTGCATTATATGGTTTTCTGCCCGACAGAAAAAGCATCACATTTAGAGCAGTTAATTCGACAAGACTTTATGGAAATGTATCACGAACGCTTTCCTAAAGAAGTAGATAAAGGTTCGATATAGAATATGATTTACTGTATTTTACATTGTAGGAAAGTACAAGCTATACAATATATGATTTAATAATTTATATTAGTACATAGGGTCAATTGCTCCTGTCAATATAGCTTTTGAAACACTTTGACAGCGATTTGTTGTATCAAGTTTTGTCTGTGAATTAGCTAAATGAAACGTTACTGTACGTTCAGCACAACCTAGTATTTTTGATATTTCCCAAGAACTTTTCCCTTCACATGCCCACGCTAAGCATTCTTTTTCTCTTTTGGTTAAATCTTTATTAGTATTATTTTTATTAATTCGGTGAAAGCTATCTAATAAGATTGGAATTATAGTTGGGATGTGTATACAGGCAGTATGAAAAGCGTGATTAACGTTTTTTTCTTTACTTGAATGAGCAAAGCTAATTACACCAAAACTTCCGTTTATAGAATGAATTGGGAAGCTAAATCCTGAATGTAATCCTGATGTTTGAGCTTCTTGAATAACATTAGGTTTATTTAATTTATGCTCTTTTTTTTCAAGTTCATTCCAATGGATAGGAGAGTGATTTGAAAAACAATAATCTACAACAGGGTCATGTTTAATTAAGTTGGTTTTGTCATAATGATTACGCCAATTTTTTGGGTAATTATCAAATATCAGTATATCTGACTTTATCATTGATTTTTTAGAAATAATAGCAAATAGATAGTAATTACAATCGAGAATATCAGTAATATCATGTAAACATTGATTAAGGTGAGTGTTACTCTTTGAATTATTGATCTTGTCAATTACCATATTAATAGTATTGCATTGAATTAAGTTTCCCATTTTTTATCTCTAGCTGACTATCATTGTTAATTAAATTATATATAGCAGAAAAATAAATTTCACGTTTATTTATTATGTGTACCGTGATCTAGATCACGATTTGATTTTTACCTGTAATATAGCGCAGGTTTAATGCAGGTGTAGATTTGCTATTTTTTAAACCCTAAGTAATTAAATAATGTAGTTACATATTTAAAATATAGGAAAATAATGAATAAGCATATACCCATAATTATTTCAGGTGTAATTCAAGATAAACCAGATCAACCTGAAAGAGAGGTGTTATTTAACCATAACAAAGTATATCTTTCTATTCTTGATCACGATAGTGTTGATTTAATTATTAAAAATAGAAGTAAAAATACATTAAAATTAAATGAAATTATTAATTTTTTATATACAGTAGGACAACGATGGAAAAGTGAAGAATATAACCGTCGACGCACTTATATTAGAGATTTGGTGAAATTTCTTGGTTATTCGGAAGAAATGGCTAAGTTAGAAGCAAATTGGATAGCAATGTTACTATGCTCTAAAAGTGCCTTATATGATATTGTTCAACATGATTTAGGCTCGTTGCACATTACTGATGAATGGTTGCCTCAAGGGGATTGTTATATCAAAGCACTGCCAAAAGGTAAATCTGTGCATTTGTTAGCAGGTAATGTCCCTTTGTCGGGGGTGACCTCTATTCTACGGGCTGTTCTAACTAAAAATGAATGCATTATTAAAACATCTGCGGCAGACCCTTTTACCGCAACGGCTTTGGTATCAAGTTTTATTGATGTAAATGCTGATCATCCAATTACACGTTCTATGTCGGTCATGTACTGGTCACACCGTGAAGATATGTCATTACCACAAAGAATAATGAATAATGCGGATGTTGTTATTGCTTGGGGTGGGGATGAGGCCATTAAATGGGCAGTAAAGCATTCTCCTCATCATATTGATATTTTGAAATTTGGGCCGAAGAAAAGTTTAACCATAATTGATGATCCTAAAGATCTAACCGCTGCCGCAATAGGGGCTGCGCATGATATTTGTTTTTATGACCAACAAGCATGTTTCTCAACACAAAATATTTATTACATAGGTAAGCAATTGGATTTGTTTATTAATGAGTTAGAAAAACAATTAAATTTTTACGCAGAAATATTACCGAAAGGCTTACAGAATTTTGATGAAAAAGCAGCTTTTACTTTAACTGAGAAAGAAAGCTTATTTTCTGGTTATCAAGTAAAGAAAGGGAAAAATCAAAATTGGCTACTGATTCAATCGCCTTTAGGTGCATTTGGTAATCAACCATTATCTCGCTCAGTATATATCCATCAAGTTTTTTGCCTTGAAGATATACTTCCTTTTATTAATAAAAACACAACTCAAACAGTATCAATTGCACCATGGGAGTCTTCATTTAAATATAGAGATGAGCTTGCTCAATACGGAGCGGAACGCATTATAGAGTCGGGTATGAATAATGTGTTTCGTGTTGGTGGCTCTCATGATGGAATGCGTCCACTTCAACGTCTTGTCAAATATGTATCTCAAGAAAGACCACACACTTATACAACAAAAGATGTAGCTATAAAAATAGAGCAAACTCGCTATTTAGAAGAAGACAAATTTTTAGTCTTTGTCCCGTAATAAAAAGGAAATTATATGGAAAATATAAATAATACCTCAACAATAGATCATGTCATTCCGCTTGATAATGGTAAGGTGATTCGAGTTTGGGAAACATTACCAAAAGAAAATACAATTAAAAAGAATAATACGATTTTGATTGCATCTGGTTTTGCCCGTCGCATGGACCATTTTGCAGGTTTAGCTGAATATTTATCTTGCAATGGTTTTCGTGTAATTCGCTATGACTCACTTCACCACGTAGGCTTAAGTAGCGGTAATATTAATGAGTTCTCTATGTCGATAGGTAAAGAGAGTTTACTTACCGTTATTGAGTGGCTTAACGGTCGAAATATTAATAAGTTAGGCCTGATTGCAGCCAGTCTATCTGCTCGAATTGCTTATGAAGTTGTTAATGAAATTGATTTGTCGTTTTTAGTTACGGCTGTCGGTGTTGTTAATTTGCGAGATACGTTGGAGAGAGCTTTAAAATATGATTATCTGCAATTAGCTATTGAAGAGTTGCCTGAAGATCTGGATTTTGAAGGGCACAATTTGGGCTCAGAAATATTTGTGACTGATTGCTTTAAATATAACTGGGACACATTAGGCTCGACAATAAATAAAGTAAAAGGCATAAATATTCCATTTATTGCTTTTACTGCTAATGATGATAATTGGGTCAAACAGAATGAAGTATTGGAGCTTATGAATAACATTAATTCAAAGAAAGCTAAATTGTATTCTTTAATTGGTAGCTCTCATGACTTAGGGGAAAACTTAGTAGTGCTAAGAAATTTCTATCAATCAGTGACGAAAGCGGCCATCGCTTTAGACTGTCAGTCGGTAGACCTTGATGTCGAAATTATAGAGCCGAAATTTGAAGACATAACAAGTGTAACGGTAAAAGAGCGTCGATTAAAAAATCAAATTGAAAATGAATCTCTCGAACTTGCGTAAAGTTAGATAACTCATTATATAAAAGTAAAGGAAGATACTATGAAGTTTGGAAATATTTGTTTCTCATATCAGCCACCAGGTGAAACACATAAGCAAGTAATGGATCGTTTTGTTCGACTAGGGGTTGCCTCTGAAGAGCTTGGATTTGATACCTACTGGACTCTTGAGCACCATTTTACTGAATTCGGTCTCACTGGCAATCTGTTTGTTGCGGCGGCAAATTTACTTGGTCGCACGAAAACATTAAATGTTGGAACAATGGGTGTAGTGATTCCAACAGCACATCCCGTGCGACAAACAGAAGATGTATTGTTACTAGATCAATTATCTAAAGGTCGTTTTAATTTTGGGGTTGTTCGAGGTTTGTATCATAAAGACTTTCGTGTTTTTGGTGTCAATATGGAAGACTCACGTGGTATAACTCAAAATTTTCATAATATGATCATGACGAGTTTAGAAACGGGAAAAATAAGTTCAAACAGTGAGCATATTGAGTTTCCAGAAGTTAATATCTACCCTAAAGTATATTCAAAAAAAGTTCCGACATGTATGACTGCTGAGTCAGCTAGTACGACCGAATGGCTAGCAAAACAGGGGTTACCTATGGTTCTTAGTTGGATCATCGGAACGAATGAAAAGAAGGCTCAAATGGAGCTCTATAATGAAATAGCTTTGGAGCATGGTCATGATATTACTCAAATAGATCATTCAATGACATTTATATGCTCTGTTGACGATGTTGGAGATAAAGCGCGTGAAGTGTGCCGAATATTTTTAACTAATTGGTACGATTCATATGTTAATGCTACCAACATCTTTAAAGATAGTAATCAAACTCGTGGCTATGACTATCATAAAGGACAATGGCGTGATTTTGTTTTACAAGGTCATACTAATACAAATAGACGAGTCGATTATAGCAATGAAATAAACCCCGTAGGGACTCCTGAGGAATGTATTGCAATTATCCAACGTGATATTGATGCAACAGGTATTAGCAATATTACTTGTGGTTTTGAAGCTAATGGCAGTGAAGAAGAAATCGTGGCATCGATGGAGCGATTTATGAAACAAGTTGCTCCTTTCCTGAAAGACCCAAAGTAATTGTTTATACATGGTATTAAATACAACAAGGATATTTATTATGAAATTTGGCTTATTTTTTCTTAACTTCCAAAATAATAACGCTACTTCAGAAGATGTTTTAGATAATATGGTAAATACCGTGTCGTTCATTGATTCAAAGAAATATCATTTTGATACCGTCTTTGTTAATGAACACCACTTTTCGACAAATGGTATTGTAGGTGCACCAATTACAGCTGCAGGTTTTTTATTGGGAATGACAACTCAACTTCAAATAGGGTCATTAAATCAAGTTATTACTACTCATCACCCGGTTCGAATTGCTGAGGAAGCAAGTTTATTAGACCAAATGTCTGAAGGACGCTTTATATTAGGACTGAGCGATAGCGAAAGTAATTTTGAAATGGAATTTTTTAAGCGTCATATCCCCTCTAAGCAGCAACAATTTGAGGCATGTTATGACATAATTAATGAAGCTTTAATCACTGGTTATTGCCATGCGCAAAATGATTTTTTTGACTTTCCTAAAGTGTCAATAAACCCTCATTGTTTTAGTGTAAATGGGCCTAAACAGTATGTTACAGCTACCAGTAACGACATTGTTGTATGGGCTGCTAAAAAATCGTTGCCTTTAATATTTAAATGGGAAGATAGCCTTGCTGTAAAAGAAAGCTACGCGACTCTTTATAATAATACAGCAGAACATTACGGTATCGATGTTTCAGAAGTAGATCATCAATTAACGATTATTGTTAATTTGAATGTTGATGGAGATATTGCTCGTGAAGAGGCTAGGCAATATTTGGAAAGTTATATTATAGAAACATATCCAAATATTAACCCGTTAGAAAAGATTAATTCCATAATTGAAGAAAATGCAGTTGGAACAGATTTCAATTATTATGATTCGACTAAATTAGCAATAGAAAAAACAGGAGCTAAAAATATTCTTTTATCGTTTGAATCAATGGGAAGTCAAGATAATGTTAAGGCTGTTATTGATATGGTAAATCAGAAAATACATAAAAACCTTGCATGATAATAAAATAATGACAGATTAACGCTGTCGTTATTTTTTAAACTAGTTATTATATTGATAATATGGATTATATATGGAAATTCAAGTAACTATTGCAAAGAATAATATTATAGCAAGTTCAGAGATAGATGATCTTATATTTATGAGCTCACCAAAAGAATGGGAATTTAAAGAACAACAAATAATCCAAGATAGGTTGGTGAGGGAAGCATTTCACTTTCATTATAATCGAAATGAAACTTATCGAAATTATTGTATCACTCAACATGTAAATGAAAACATTCATAATCTCGATGATATTCCCGTGTTCCCAACATCTGTTTTTAAACAATTGAAAGTACATACTGCAGATGAGAATGAAATAGAAAACTGGTATACAAGTAGTGGAACCAGTGGTGTTAAAAGTTATATCGGTCGTGATCGACTCAGTATTGAACGATTGCTTGGATCGGTTAATTTTGGTATGAAATATGTTGGAGATTGGTTTGATCATCAAATGGAGTTAGTAAATCTAGGACCAGATCGTTTTAATACTAACAATGTTTGGTTTAAATATGTGATGAGCTTAGTTGAATTGTTATATCCGACAGAATTTACAGTTAGTGATGATAAAATTAACTTTGAGAAAACAATTGATAACTTACTCCGTATTTATCATACAAAAAAAGATATCTGTTTAATTGGTCCGCCTTATTTTGTGTATCTTTTATGCCAGTATATGAAAGAAAATCGTATTGAGTTTAATGCTGGTAGTCGATTGTATATTATTACTGGTGGTGGGTGGAAATCAAACCAAAGTGATTCATTAAATCGAGACGAATTTAATCAAATTTTGATGAATACTTTTCAATTAAGTGATGTGAATCAGATTCGTGATACATTTAACCAAGTTGAGCTAAATACTTGTTTTTTTGAAGATGAATATCAGCGAAAGCATGTACCTCCTTGGGTTTATGCAAGAGCATTAGATCCGGAAACATTGGAACCTGTTGCTGATGGGGAGATAGGTTTATTGAGTTATATGGACGCTTCATCTACAGGTTACCCCGCGTTTATTCTGACGGATGACATTGGTATTATTCATAATATTACAGCGCCAGATCCATACCCTGGTACAACGATTGAGATTGTAAGAAGATTACAAACGAGAGCTCAAAAAGGCTGTGCTCTATCTATGACAACAGCAATGAAATAGATTTATTATAAGGAGCGTATATGTTGGTTAATTGTAAGGTGTCAAAAATAGAATCCGTAAATAAAAATATATATAAAGTAAAGGTAACACCAGACCACCCTATTGTATTTAAAGCTGGGCAATATATTTTTATTAAAATAGAAGATAATAAAAAACAGCCATTTTCTATTGCTAATTGCCCTACAGATATTGGAAGTATTGAATTACATATTGGTAGTTCCGATGAAAGTAGTGCATTCAATATAATTGAATTTTTCTTAAATGTGTTTGAGAAAAAAATTAATTTTGAAATAGATGCCCCTCATGGTGATGCTTGGTTGCGAGAGGATAGCTCTAATCCTTTATTATTAATAGCGGGTGGCACTGGATTATCTTATATCAATAGTATCCTTAAAAACTGTTTAAATAGAAAGTTGATGCAGCCTATTTATCTTTATTGGGGAGTAAAAAATAGAGATTATTTATATGCGGATGAAGAGCTAAAAGCATTATCACAAAAATATAATAATTTACACTATGTTCCCGTTGTGCTCGAAGATTGCGAAAACATGTGGTTAGGAAAAAGAGGAACAGTTTTAAATGCAGTGATGGAGGATTTTACTGATCTTACATTATTTGATATTTACGTATGTGGACCATTTATGATGGCTAAAGCTGCGAAAGAACAATTAATATCTGAGAAAAAAGCCAGATCAGAGCAGATGTTTGCAGATGCATTTGCTTACCTTTGATTAAGACGCTATCAGATGCTAATACTTTGGCTACAGTAATATTTAGTAGCCAGAGTATTCTTTAATACAAAGGGCTCATTGATCTTGTTAAAATAGCTTTTGAGATACTTTGGCAACGGTTATTTGCACTGAGCTTTATTTGAGAATTCGTTAGGTGAAAGGTAACTGTTCGCTCTGAACAGTTTAATATTTTTGAAATCTCCCATGTACTTTTCCCTTCACAACTCCAAATTAAACATTCTTTCTCTCGCTTTGTTAAGTTGATATTTTCTTGCTGATTGTCTTCAGTTATTCGTTTATTGCTATCGAGTAGCGAAGGAAGAATTAAAGGGACATTCATGCAAGCATTAAGAAAAAGTTTGTCTATATGCTTGTCTTTTTCAGAGTTGGCAAAACTGATCATACCAAATCCCCCATTGTGGGTATGAATAGGGAAGCTAAATCCAGAGTACAACCCAGAGATTTTAGCCTCTTCAATAACATTTACTTTAGTATTTTTTTTGGTTTGTTTTTCAAAAATGCTCCAATTAATGGGAGAGTGATGAGAAGAGCTATAATCAACAATTGGATCATCTGTGATAAGATTTGCTTCGTCGTAATAGTTTCGCCAATATAATGGGTAATTATCTAAAATTTTGACATCAGATTTGATCATGGACTTAGGGTTAATAATAGCGAATAAATAATACTCACAATTAAGTGATTTAGTTAATTCTTCTAGGCATGATCTTATGTTATTTTTTGTTTGAGACAGTTGGATGCTATTGATGAGTTCTAATGTTGTGTTTAGTTTCTTGGTATTCAATTTTCCTTCCTTATCTCCTACGGTATAACAGCGATTATTTACTCATTAGATATTAATGAGTTATATAGCATTAATCAGAATAATCTGTGAGGAAATTTCATTATAAATCGGGCAGCCTTCACACATTAATTGTGATCTTGAGCCTCTGAGTTAATTATCTATCCTGTAGGATTGTACAGGTTTTAAGAATTAAACTTGCTTGCTATAGTTGCGCAAAAGATAAGGGGGAGTCAGGATGACAATAAGGATAAAAAAATCTGAATTTACTACCATACCTAACCATGAATACATGGGAATATTGAGTTTACGTTATCAAGTATTTAAGCAACGATTACAGTGGGATTTACTTTCAGATAATGACTTTGAATATGATCAGTTTGATAACTCAGAAGCAGCGTATATATACGCGTGTGATGATACTGAAAAGGTAAATGGATGCTGGCGTTTATTGCCAACAACAGGTGACTACATGTTAAAAACAGTATTCCCTGAATTACTTGGTGAGCAAGTCGCTCCAAATGCATCTAGTATTGTAGAATTAAGTCGTTTTGCAGTTGGAAAGCACAGCTCTAAAATGAATGAATCAGCAAGTGAAATAACGATGAAGCTTTTTGAAGCAATCTATATACATGCTATAAATCATGGTATTACCGAGTACGTAACAGTAACATCTACGGCTATAGAGCGCTTTTTAAAGAGAATCAAAGTCCCTTACTATCGTATAGGCGACGAACAAGTTCATTTGCTAGGAGAAACAAAGTCAGTAGTTATAATAATGCCTATTAATGAAGAATTTAAAAA
Source organism: Aliivibrio finisterrensis (assembly GCF_008933155.1). Taxonomy (GTDB): domain Bacteria; phylum Pseudomonadota; class Gammaproteobacteria; order Enterobacterales; family Vibrionaceae; genus Aliivibrio; species Aliivibrio finisterrensis. The sequence goes on from NZ_WBVP01000003.1 coordinate 67,388, forward strand.
AGCAGTTTTAAATTAATAATATAATAACGTAAGTTGGCTATATAAAAACACCGGATAAGTAATACGCTTATCCGGTGTTTTTATTTCAGTGCCTCCAATGGCAACCATGTCACCTCTACACCAGCTTGAGAAAACATATCTTGACTGATCTGGATCTTCTCTCCCCAGCGAGATAAAAAATCGTCGGTCTGCTCTGGGCAATATACCTTTGAAATACCCGTTTGAATGATTTTTGCTGCGCAGTTAGGGCAAGGAAAATGAGTTACCCATATATCGCAGTCTTCTAAATCACGTTTAGCAAATAAAATCGCATTTTCTTCGGCATGTAAGGTTTTTAAATATTTCAGTTCACGCTCATCCGTATCAGCACTGTCTGATACGCCATGTGGATAACCATTAAAACCGACAGAAACAATACGGTTGTGTTTGGTGATCACTGCACCTACTTGAGTTGATGGATCTTTACTCCAGGAACCGACCAGCTCAGCCATTTGGAAAAATCGTTTTGCCCATTTAGAAACCATCATTTGCCCTTTTTTTCTTTATTCAAAAGAATAATTTTATCTATTTCATAAGCTTATAACATAGTTTTTAGGTGTCAATAAGTCTAAAGCAGCAATCCGCAATAATAACTTGTTAACTATCTTAAAATCGGATGGATACTAACTTCTTCAATCATTATTTCTGCCATATACTCGCGAAATTCTTTGTTGTTACTGAGGTAAAATATGACAACATTTCATGCAGATTCATCCATCACTCGTACTTTTTGGCGTTATGCTATCCCTTCTATTGCAGCAATGGTGGTGAGTGGACTGTATCAGATTATCGATGGGATCTTTGTTGGTCACTACATCGGTTTTGAAGGCCTTGCGGGCATAAATATGGCATGGCCTGCTATTTGTGTGTTAGGCGCAATAGGCGTAATGATAGGCATGGGCACAGGCAGTGTAATGTCTATTTATCGTGGTGAAAATAAGTTAGAAAAAACAAAAGTAGCACTTACTACGGGTTTTTGGCTACTAGCTATTTTAAGTGCGATAGCTATCTTCTTTATTGTTTTATTTGCTAAAGATATTTTGTCTGCGCAAGGGGCTGAAGGACAAAACTTTGCTTATGCAATGGATTACATTAATGTATTAATGTTTGGTGGCTTTTTTACTGCCTGTGCAACAGCATTACCTATGTTGGTTAGAAATGATGAATCACCAAATGTAGCGACGTTCTTATTAGTGATCGGTGCATTAGTTAATATTGTCTTAGATTATGTATTTATTGGTGTGATGGGACTGGGCCTTTCTGGTGCAGCATTGGCGACATTAATCGCTCAGTCATTTGTCACAGTCTTTGGTATAGGTTACTTCTTTACTAAGCGCTCAAGTATTCAGATAATATTAAAAGATGTTGTATTCTCGTTAAATAAAGCTAAGCAGTCTTTAGCTTTGGGCTCATCAGCATTAGTAATGTATTTATATGGTAGCTTTGTTGTGGCAATGCATAATGCGTTAATGATGCATTATGGATCAGCAACCACAGTGGGGGCTTATGCCATTGTTGGTTATCTATTCATGCTGTATTACCTTCTTGCACAGGGTATTGCGGAAGGCGCTCAACCACCAATTAGCTACTATTTCGGAGCAAAAGAAAATAAGAAGGTATACCAAATCTTTAAACTTGCGCTTAAATGGGTAACCATTACAGGGGTGGCTTGGGTGACAATTTTAAATATTTCACCAGAGCTTACAACTGCTTTATTTACTAATGGCGATCAGTCATTAATAGCTGAAACCATTGTTGGTATCCGCTATCACCTGTTTGCTATGTTCTTAGATGGGATTATTGTTCTTGTTACTATCTACTTCTTATCGGTGAATGAAGGCAAAAAAGCAATGGTGATCTCAATGAGTAATATTATTATACAACTGCCTTTCTTGCTGATACTTCCAAAATGGTTTGGAATTGATGGAGTTTGGTTAGCGATGCCTATCTCTAATATTGCTCTGATTATCTGCATTGCACCAATGGTGTGGAAACATTTGAAAGCTCAGAAGTTGATTAAACCACTATCGGTAGCATCGTCATCAGTAATGAGTCATTAAACCTCGTTAAAATAGGAAGTTTTTTAGACGAAGGTTTACTCTTTTTTTATAAATTCAATCGAATAGACATTACTTGGTCTATTCGATTTGTGCTTCTAGGGGATTACGATGACAGAATTTGAAAAAATGAAAAGTGGACAAGAATTTAATGGCGCCGATCCTGAGATCGATGCTATCCGTAATCAAACGCAACAACACCTCCAAAAATTTAATCAAAGTGTTGAAACAGAAGACAAGCTAGCCATTTTGCCTAATGTATTTAAGGAATTTGGAAACAGTTTTATTCAAGTGCCTTTCTTTTGTGAATTTGGAAAGACAATTTCAATAGGTAACGATACCTTTATTAATATGAATGTAACCATGCTTGATGGTGCTGAAATTACCATTGGAAATCATGTATTAATTGGCCCAAATGCTCAGTTTTATACAGCTTCCCATTCATTAGACTACAAAAGCCGCCGCCGTTGGGAAACCTTCTGTAAGCCTATCGTCATTAAAGATGATGTATGGATAGGAGGAAGTGTGGTTATTAATCAAGGCGTAACTATTGGTGCTCGTTCTGTAATTGCTGCAAACTCAGTGGTTAATCATGATGTACCACCAGACTGCTTATATGGTGGTTCTCCTGCTAAATTTATTAAAATATTAAATCAAAAATAGCAATTAATATATAAAGTAATGAACCATTGGTTATGAATTGTTTCAGATTGTTTCTATGTATATGTATTAAGATTCTTGTTTAAAAATAGTTCAATATAATGATTGACCTTCTTGTAAATCAGGAATATAAGAATAGAAAATTTCAGCATACGTTATGTTGATTTTCATTATTTTATTAATTCGAGGTTTACATTGGATATTGCCATATTACTTTTTCTGATTGTGATTAATGGTGTGTTTGCTATGTCTGAGATTGCACTCATGACAGCAAAAAAGAGTCGACTACAAAAACTGGCTTCAGAAGGCAGTAAGTCAGCCGCTAAAGCGATAAAATTAGGTGAAGAACCTACTCAATTCCTATCTACCGTACAAATTGGTATTACTGGTATTGGTATCTTAAATGGTATTTTAGGTGAGGCCGCGTTCTCTGGCCCTATCTCAAACTTTATCATGTCATTTGGACTATCTGCGAGCTTAGCATCAACCATTTCTACGATGTCGACTGTTGTGATTATCACTTATGTCTCAATCGTTGTTGGTGAGTTGGTTCCAAAACGTATTGCCCAATTTCACGCCGAGCGTATAGCAACGTTAATTGCACCGTTGATCAGTTTACTGGCCTCTATTTCTCGACCATTTGTATTCTTACTGTCTATTTCAACCGATGCGCTTTTGCGTCTACTTGGGCGCTCAAATAGTGATGAAGCTTCAATTACAGAAGATGATATTCATGCGTTACTTTCTGAGGGATCTGAGCAAGGTGTTATTGAAAAAAATGAACACAGCATGGTACGTAATATTCTCCAATTAGATGATCGACGAGTCGCTTCTTTAATGATCCCAAGAAATGAATTAGTTTATTTCGATACGGAACAATCATGGGATGAAAACTTACCTAAGTTACTGCGCTCAGAATACTCTATTTACCCAGTAACGCGTGGCGGTATGGACAATGTACTTGGTTTTACTACGTCACGATTTTTGCTAAAAGCAGCGCATCAAGAGCACCGAACCAAATGGTTGATGCGTAACTTATTACCTTGTTTGACTATCTTAGAGAACAAGTACGGCAGTGAATTATTGGAGTTATTGAAAACAACAGGCGAAGAAATCGCTTTGGTTGTTGATGAATATGGCGACGCACAAGGGATTGTTACGCAAAAGAATCTACTAGAAGCATTAGCTGGTGAGTTTAAATCTGAAAATCCAAATGATGCATGGACTGATCAAGTATCAGAAACAGAATGGATTTTAGATGGTTCTATTCCAACTACAGTATTGAAAGGCACGTTGAATTTAGGAAGTTTACCTGAAGAAAAAGAAGGTGATTATCAAACACTAACGGGTATGTTCATGTGGCTAACGAGTAATGTTCCTGCGGTAGGTGACTCTGTTCAGCATCAAGGTTGGAATTTTGAAGTACTATCAATTGATAATAATAGAGCAAGTAAAGTAAGAGTTACTCTTATTTAAAAATAGAATAGATCCAGTATCAAAAGAATTACTGCGATTAATATATCGTAGTAATTTTTTGATCATGCTGTTTACTGAGGATTTATTAAAAAATCAAGGATATTTTGAAAGCGATGAAGGATCGCATAAGTGCTTTCACTTGTAGTGCATCATATTAGGTAATTAATGGTGCATTTTTAGTTATTTATGACTAGTGATATATAATTAAGCGCTATGAATGATATAAAAAAATTATGGTTTCTTAAACCCTGGTTATTTTCTGTTTTATTTTTAGGAATATACTCATCATTGTTTTATTACAATGTGTTATCTATTGGGATTTTAGAAAAGAAAATTAATATCAAATATCAAGACATTGTGGATATAACAAAACGATTTCATGGTTATTACATTAATTCTAATACAGTAACAATTGAAGAGGGTATCCACAACTTTAATAATGTTGGAATCATTGTTAATAAAACAGGGGAAGTCAAAGTTTTATCACCAGCGATAAATTTGCTTTCACAAAGCCTTTTAAAAGCTATTGATAAAAAGTATATATGGACTATTGCAGTTATTGAAAAGCTACATGACAAGAATACAGGTAATTCCTATTTTTTACCTTTAAGAGATATCTATGTCAAATTTAATGATAAGACACTGCATGACTCATTAATGTTAGACCGAATCGTTAAACTAGAGGGGTTAGATAAAACTTATAAAGGCTTTCATAATGATGATATAAGAATCACAGAGGTGTATACAGAAGATTCATCAAATGAAAGAGTACATTCTGTTATATATCCTATTTATTTAAAGTCAAAATTAGTATCAGTTATCATTGTTGATATTAAAGAAGGTTGGAATGAATCATTAGTCACTGACTTTAGTGATAAAAGATGGGTGTTTATTACGAGAGATAAAGGGTTTGACTGGGCTACATTTAATATAAAAGTACCTTATACATTAAATGCCCCATCATTAATGGTTAGTATTGATATATTTAAATTGTTAAGTGTTAGCTTTTATATATCTTCTGCAATTTATTTATTTTCTATATTCTTGTATTGTTTTTATCTAAAAATTAACAATATTAGATGCAATGATCGGATGACTGGTTTTTTTCGTCGAGATTTTATTGAAAGTAAACTGAATCGGGTTGAAGGCGCTTCCTTTCTTATCATTGATATAGACCATTTTAAGCAAGTAAATGATAACCATGGCCATGATGTAGGTGATCGAGTTATCCAAGTGGTAACTCAGCGTATAAAAGAGAGTATTAGAGAAAATGATATTGCGATCCGTTGGGGGGGAGAGGAATTTGTTATTGTTTTCTATCATATGAAGCATGATTTTTTTCATCAGAAAGCAGAAATGATTCGAGAAAGAATAGAAAGTGAGAGAATAGAAAATATGCATATTACCATTTCTATTGGAGGCTCTAAACAACAATACTCTGAATTGGCTTTTGATGCGATAAAAAGGGCGGATATGGCTCTTTATCAATCCAAAAATACGGGGCGTAACCGCGTAACTTTAGATAAGAATGAAGATAATGCGTGAAATAATTAGTATTAAGAATAAATATTTGAAGACATTCTTATTCTTGTTCCTATTGTCTTTTTATATGTTATATCAATATAACAAGTTAGAAGTTAATTCATTTAGAATGGAATTTCATGAAAAAATAACAAAGTTATATGATACGGTTAGAAAAATTACGCCTTTTTATTTAAATACAACAACAGTAGTGCTGAGTAAGGGTACTCATGAACGTGGTGATGTTTCAATTATGGTTGATGAGGATAGCCAGGTTAAAAATTTGTCTTGTGGCATTAGTTTATTAGAAGAAGAGTTAACAAATTATATAAATGATGATTATTGGAGTATAGCTATTCTAGAGAAGTTAGAATCTAATGTTAATATCGGTCATTTTAAACCATTACATGAAGTGCATGAGAAATTGAACTCTAAGGAAGCATCAAACTCAAGTTGGATTGACCGGATTGTAGATAACGAAAAAATGTCAAAGAGTTATCAAGCATTTGCTCGGTGTGATCTTAAATTAACAGAGCCTTATGTAGAACCGCTTACTGGTAAAAATGTTAGAAGTATATTCTATCCTATTTATGAAAATAAGCAGTTAAGAGCAATGTTTATTTTAGATATGAAAGCAAGTGTATTTTTAAATTGGTTAAACGATTTTAATAAAAAGAGATATAGCTTTCTGAATTATGGTGGTGATCATGCATTATCTTTATCAAGTGATTTTATTGAGATCCCTTGTACACCGGTAAGTAATAAACTAAATCTATCTATAAATATGGTTGATTTGTTTGTGCTGAGCTCAGGAATTGCATTGGTGATAACATTTTTATTATTCTCAATTAATAGGTCGCTATATCGATTTCTATCATATTGTCGGTTAGATCATATGACTGGTTTATATCGTCGTGATTTTTATGAGTTAAAACTGAACTTAACGTTTGGGAGAGCTGTTATCGTGATTGATATCGATGAGTTTAAACGTATTAATGATCAGTATGGGCACCAACAAGGTGATGTAGTGATAAAAGAGGTATGTCATCGAATAAAGCAGCATATGAGAAGAGATGATATGGCCATCCGCTGGGGTGGTGAAGAGTTTATTATTGTTATTAATCATATATCGAATAGTGAGTTACTAAAGAGATCTGAGGCTATTCGAAGATCTATCTACGCAGAGCCTATAGCGGAGATTTGTGTGTCAGTTTCTGTTGGTGCAACAGCAGGTAAAAATATGTCGTTTAAAAAAGCATTTAAACTGGCAGATACTGCATTATATCAATCAAAAAACTCTGGTAGAAACAGAGTTACCGTATTAGAAGACGTAATCTAAATGAAATTTATTATCAATAAATATATGGTTGGCGTTATTGTTATATTTATCTTATTTGAATCTGCTATACGTGCAGATTATCAGCGATATGTTGAATCAAATATAAAAAATACGATGAAAAATATCGAGTTTAAGTTCGATAAAGCAAAAGAATCAGTGGGTGAACTTGCTTATCTTAAAGGTAAAACGTGCCAAGAGATGATGCTACCGTTACAAAAAAAAGTGGCACGTTGCCCATCAATTAATAGTATCTCTGTGATCCAAGATGGTCAGTATTTTTGTAGCTCGATTGTTGGTAGTAATATATCGAAAAAAAACGTACCTGAAAAAGAGATATACATAAAAGAAAAGAATCTGTTAACGGGTCAACCGAGTATTTCATACTATTATCGCTATGATGATGATAATGGTATTCAATTTTTCATGAAAGAAATACCAATAGAGTTAGAGGACTCTCGATTTGGTCAGATTTCACTATCAAATTCACAATATGTGATAACGAAAGGGGAGCAATTTAGTCTCCATGAGCTAAATAGTGAGAAAGTATACCCATCAGATAAGTATGATTTTCATTTATTACTTAAATACGATAGGTGGAGTTCAATAAAAGCTTATGTTATCGATAATCGATTCTTTGTTACTATTTTGTTATTAATGTTATTAATGTTATTAATGTTATTAATGTTATTAATGTTACGTGCTTTACCGAGCACGAGTACGCGATTAAATTTTGATTTTTACAAATTAAGAAAAGCTATTAGAAAAAATCAAATCACACCGTATGTTCAGCCAATAGTGAACGAAAAAGGAGTAGTTATTGGGGGGGAGGTATTAGCTCGCTGGATTAAGCCATGTGGAGTCATCATTTCACCTCTGGACTTTATCCCTAAAATGGAAAAATTTGGGTTGATTGGTGCAATGACAAAATCAATACTATGTCAGCTTAATGATGGTTATAAAAATTTGAGTGATATTGATTTAAAAATAAGCGTAAACCTGACGGAAAGTTGCCTCTATGATAATGAGATTTATACATTATGTAAGCAGTTATCTGAAAAACTCACGTTAGTATTAGAGTTTACAGAATCGACAGAGTTTAAAAATAGAGAAAAAATTACAAACTACATGCAAAAGTTTCGAACTATTGGAGTCAAGTTTGCCTTAGATGACTATGGTACCGGTTATTCTTCTTTGCGGTATTTAAATTATTATCAATTTGATTTCATTAAGATTGATAAATCATTTATTGATGACATTGAAACCAATTCACAGTCACTTAAGATACTGGAAAATATTACATTATTAGCAAATAATCTAGATATTGAATTGATTGCTGAAGGGGTAGAGAATAAGAACCAACAACAGATATTGAATGAGTTACAGATCTCATCACATCAAGGTTTCTTGTACTTTAAGCCAATGCCGCTTAAAGACTTTAACATAGTAGTTAAAGGTAAGTAGTAGCTAACAAAAATAAGGGAGAGTTCTATTCTATGTGCCTCTCCCTTTTTATTTACTTATTAAACAACCAACGTGGGTTTAATGATTGCCAAGAGATTTCAGTAGTTCGATACAAAGAGATACTAGCGAATAATGAAATAGCGCCAAGTAAACTATACAAGCTTAAGAATCCAATCCCAGCTTGTGAAAAACTCATCAAAGGCTCTGAAGAGAGCAAGATCGTAGTTGGGATCTTATACATATGAGTGAGAAATACGGCAATACCATCCCAGTTTAGCACCCAAGTTGACAGCAGTTTCAAGGCATAACCGCCTAATAGTAAGATGATTAAAGGGGAATTACTGACTTGAGATACTGCTAAAACTAATCCTGCAATAGGTAACATAACCACGCTAACCAGTAGCATTCTTCCCATAAATTGCAGCCAATTGCTAATCACTGACATAAACGAGATGTGTTCATGAAGCATCACTAATACATTGTCGTTTGATAAGCTAATTACCCAAAAGGATAGATTGGCGATAAGTACTAATGCAGAAAAAATCAATGGTATTACAATTAAACCAAAAGCCAGTTTTATCGCGTGCGTATATTGACTAGAGATTGGCATGCTACGCCAAAATGCAGAGCTGCCTTCATTACGCTCTTTACGTAATGCTTTTGAAAGGTAAGTCGTTGTGAGAGCTAATGATAAAATACCAACCACAAAGCTTAATGCGAGTTGTAGGTCGTTTGAAAACTCAGAGCTAAACGGGGTAAAGTTACCTTGAGTCTCGACTGAAATAAATAAATTATCTTGTAGGTTAGTGTTCATCATTAAACTAATGAAAAGTACTGCACCGCAAAGAAGAATAAACAGAGGGACACGAGTAATCGTTTTGTGTTCAATAAGCTCTTTTTCAAGCATATATAATGATTGGCGCATTAAATAGATTCCTTTTGAAGGGCAATAAAGAGTTCAGCTAATGTACCTTGAGGAATGTTATCCATGGTCTCTTTCTTCACACATTTACCTTGTTTTAAGATCAATACATCCGTCAATAGATGCTCAATTTCAGCCACTTCATGGCTCGCAATAATTAAACAGTGCTCTCCTGCATTAAACCAAGTTGTTAAGTGCTGATAAAAGGTGTCGCGATATAATAAATCTAATCCTAAGGTAGGCTCATCTAAGATCAGAACTTTAGTATCGGTTGCAATTACTATCGCTAAATGAACTTGTACCTTCATGCCTTTTGATAGCGAGCTTATTTTACTATTTAATTTGATATTGGTGTTACTTAATACAGAAGTTGCTTTATTAATATCAAAGCTAGGGTGGACACCTGAGGTATATTTTAAAAGTTGTTTTACACTCATCCATCCAGGTAACACATTTACATCAGAAATGTAGGCTAAATGCTGCATTAATTCGGCGTGTTGATCGATAGGATGCAGACCATTCACTCTGATCTCACCCTCATAACGATGAGCGCCCAACAGAGCATTTATCAGTGTCGATTTGCCCGCGCCATTATGACCGAGTAAGCCGAGAACTTGTCCTGCTTTTAAATCAAAACTGATATCACTTAATGCTTGTTGGTTTTTATTTGAGTCTGAATAGTGTTTTGAGACATTTCTTACATTAACAAGAGAAGTCATTTTGCGCCTTACATTATTGAATTGCTTGGTACTATTGAGTAGAAATATCATGATAAGTTCCATAAGGAAAGAAATGGATGAGGTTCATTTGTGTTTTCCCTTACTTGATCTCTTATACTTCAGGTTAATATAAATACAGCATTCGAATTAGTTTTGCGTCTTAGACTGAGATACGTTAGATTCAGCTTTTGTTAGATCAATAAAATCAGAGGTTATCATGTTCAGCCAACGCCCAGTAAAGCCCGCAAAAACCATTGATAATGTCTATGGCAGTGCTTTTTATCATCTTGAAGCCAAAGACAGGACTATTGATGAGTTAAGAAAGAAACTAGCTGCGAAGACAGATAACCAAGAGTGGATTGATACGGTTCTAAATGACTTAATTGAACGTGGTTATTTAAAACCAGACAAAGATTTTGCAATCAACTTTGTAGAAAGAGCATTTAGTGCAGAAAAAGGCAGTCAATTTATAATTACGAAGTTAAAAGAGAAGGGGATTAGTGCCACAGTGATCAGTGAAGCGATCGAATATATTACCCACCGTGATGAGATCTGTGAATTTAGTTTATTAAATCGTCGATTAGAACAAATAAATTTTGAGGGGTTATCTAGCGATAAACTTTATACAACCTTGACTAAATATGGCTTTAAATCGTCCGATGTTCGTGAAGCCATTAAGTCTCACTCTATTGCCTCTACACTGCCTTCTAAAATGCAAATCAAAGCCGATAAAGCGGATCTCGTTAAAGAAATTGAGAAGCTTGCCCGTAAACTAAAAGGTAAGTCTGTTATCAAGCGGGAGCTAAAACAAAAACTGATCGATATTTCTACTTTTGATGAAGAAATTGAAAAACTAGAGATGGATGGTTCAATCGATTTTTATGAGAACTGCCAATTGCGATTAGACAAAAAACGCTTTGATTTAAGCAATTCAAAAGACAAAAGTAAAGCCTATGCGTATCTGTATTCCCATGGTTTTAGTTCTGATGAAATTAAAGAAACATTGAATTAATTACAGCGAGTTTCGGATTAGTTGACGACGACAAAAAGTAGAAATATAAAAAAGCCCCATAGTTCGAGAGAGTGAACTATAGGGCCAAAACATCTAAATTGTTACAATGAGTAGAAGAAGTAAATTTGTGATTTCATACGAATAATAATGCCACGAATTACATCTAAGAAAGCCATAAAGCCAACGGGTTTCTCACCAGATATCCACGCTAAGCCAACCGAGCCAACAGGAATATCATAGCCTTCACCCTCTTCAAGTTTTAAACGCACAAAGTGGTGTTTATTATTAACGTTTAATCCTGTCGTTTGACGAACATTCGTTTCTCTACCTAGTAAATTACCTTGTGCTTCCCCTGTTGCTTCAACAATGCCTTCTACTTCAGCCACAAAGACTTTTCCAGGATAAACTGCGCTAGAAAACTCAGCAGGGCGACCAACCGTCACATTACGTATTGCTTGGTGGTTAACGCGCATTAATACGTACTTCTCATTGGTATACATCTGCATACGTGGAACCGCACCAATATATTGACCTTCACGCAGAATAAAGTTTGTCACATAGCCATCAGCAGGGGCGTAAACTTTAGTGTTGTCTACATTCCATTGTGCTTGAGTGACGCTTTCTTTTGCGCTCGCTAGCTCACTTTCTTTGGCTTTTACACCTAATTTTGCATTATCTAGATCTAACAATGCTTTTTCATTAGCAAGTTTGGCTTTATCTAATTGAGCAATTGCACTGGCAACATCGATTTCCCCAATAGATACAAGTGTTCCTTGTTCATCTAATGCACTTTGTGTAATGGTATTTTTTACTTTACGGTTTTGTTCAACATAACGTTGTAGTGTGAGTTTCTTATATTTTAGATCTTGGTTCTTTGCTTCAATTTGTTTTTGGCTAACCACAATATCACTTTCTGAAGCAGTAATGGCTTGGCGCGCCAGTTTCACGTTTTGATTTGCAACTTCAAGCCCAACAGCGCTCGCTTCTTGTGAGACTATCGCTTTGTTTAGCGCAATTTGGTAAATCTCATCATCAATTTCATAAACCAGTTGGCCTTTAGTCACTTCTTGGTTTGGTTCAACATAAATTTTGGTGACGACGCCTTTAATTTGCGTACTCGCAGGGCGAAGTTGAATATGTGGAGATTGCACCACCGAGCCACCAGAAAGATCCATAGGCGTAAAATTAAGTAAACCAGCCCAGACAAATAATAGCCAAGATCCGCCACCAATATAAGCAAACCCTTGAGTAAACTTATTCCAAGGCATTCCTACCATTCTGAGTAGATAGATAAATAGAGCCCATACCGCTAATCCCTCAAGCATTGTGGTTCTCCTCTTGAGTTGATGCTGTTGTGTCAATTTCTGTTATTGGCGCTTGCGCTTGTGTCTGTAATGGTGAAGTAGGTTGATGCCAAATATCACGAATTTTAATTAATGCTTTTTCTGCATCAACAAAAGCACAAATCACGGCTAAAACCCAGACCCAATGCCAAACAAACCCTATCCAAGTGAGGGCGGTAATAAGCCCTATTTGCTGGTGTTGCTTACTGTGTGCTTTGTTGATTGGTAGTTCATGAAGTTTCCAGAAACCATACGCGAGGGCGATAATACTTCCTATCATGACGACGCTCGCAGCAATATGCAGCCCAAGATCCTGACCTGATCCAACGAAGGGCATGCTGACTAAACTCATAAATGATTTACCTTAAATAATAATGAGCAGTAAGCATGAAGGGTAACAGAGTCATATGTCGATTAAATGTATTTGTATATATCAAACTGTGACTTAAATTGATGTATTTGAATCTTTCTATTGGGTTGTTAAAGCAGTGTCTTTCTGTATTGAACAGGAGTTACACCGTACATACGTTTAAACGCAACAGAAAATGAAGCCGTAGTTTTATAGCCAACTCGGTGTGCAATTTCTTTCATGGATAACTCACTTCCCATTAATGTGATAGCCTCATCACAAATGCTGTGATGAACTATATCGGTAAAAGCAATACTTTGATCTTGTAAGCGACGTTGAAGAGTAAGTGGCTTCATTCCCATTTTTTGAGCGACAAACTCAAGCGTAGGATAACCAAAAAATAAGGCATATTTAGTGAGTTCAAATACCACTTTTAACGTATCTTGAGGCTGTGGAATAAGCATATAACTCATCGCTTGCTCTACGGTAAATGCCTTCACTTGTGATGTTGGTAGTTTAAAGCGACGAGGGCAAGTGATGTCTTTAACAGGAAACCAGACTTGGGTATTAGGGCTGTTCCACATGATAGGGCAGTTAAAGATAGCCTCGATTTCTCCTGTTTTACCAATCATGTTACCTGATAAGTGAATGACAACAGGTTGATAGTCGTCGCCATGAAATAGTTTTAATAATCGAACAAACGATCCCGCTGCTAAAATACTTTCATGGATACGAGCTTGAGGTAGCATTGTTGGCGTTAAAATTCGCCATTTTGCAATCGAGCCGCTCAGTAGCATATTTACTTGCACCCCAGACTGAAGGGCATTATGTATGGTATTCATACGCTTAATTGCCATACCCAAATTGGTCGAGCTTGCTAGTAACTGCACAAAAGGACCAAACTGCTTCAAACTGTCTGATTGTGTTAGTTTTGCTGTGTAAGCTGGATCTTGAGTTAATAATTCAATTTTACAGAGTAGCGCTTCGAGATCGCTTAATGGCATCAATTTTAGTTGATAATCAAATAAGTGAGGAGGCATATCAAAATCGGCATAGGTTAAACCATAATATTTCATCGCATGGTCTATCAGCATTTTCGCACTGTGCACTCGCACGAGATAAGTTGCGTTTGGTTTAGCCATGAAGCCTCATTAAAAGTCACGTTTAAACAGCATTATATCTTACTGATATCAATATCTCATGCTACTATTTTCAGCTTCATAATTGATATCATTGAGAGGCTATTTTGTTTAAAGGTAAATGGAGTGATGATATTCAAGGGGCTGAATTACACCCTGTTATCATTGAGATTATTCAGAAAGTAAAAGAGCAAACAGCCAACAATGCAGAGGTTGGGAATTACCCATTATCTTATGATGAGTCAGTCTATTTTATTGTGAATGATAAAACGGAATTGAAAGAACATCGTCGTTCAGAAATTCATCATAAATACCTTGATGTACAATTGATATTAGAAGGTACAGAAACTTTTGGATACAGTGACTATCCGTTACTGTCGATTGAAGATGACTATCTTGCAGAGAAAGACATTGCTTTTAGTAACGATGTGAAAGATGAGCAATTTGTCACATTAACGGCTGGTGAGTTTATTATTTTTAATCCTAAGCAACCACATCGTCCATTAGTTGCGGTTGATGATAAGCCAGCAGCAGTAAAGAAACTGATTATTAAAGTGAACAGTGCGCTGCTGGTGTAGTTGTATTCAAGAAATATTACTTCAGGTAAATAATTTATATCACCATAGCTCTATTTTTTAGACATATAAATAAAATGCACCTTACTGAGCAGTAATGAAAGTTCAGCAAGGTGTTAAGTGCGAAATGAGCGCGATAACAATAATAGAGAACTGTAGAATGAGGATTAATTAACGATAGTGTACAGTTTTTAGACTAGTAAAAATTAGAAAACTGATGCCAGAGTTATATTTTTATAGAATTTATGAATTGAAAAATAGATTATATTAGGCAGAAATGTTGAGGGGATGATACCGTAATCTTCCTTTGAAATAGAAAGGTGATAATAAATATTGAGAGTTGCTTATATGTATTGCTTACTGAATTTATTGATTATTATTTAAAATAAAAGAGTGTTAATTAATTGAAAAGTAAAGTGAAAAGTTCATTGTCTTTATCGGTTAGCACTTATGATGTATTTGTTTACTATCAATAAATGTAGCATGTTAGTATTTACTTACTGTTTTTCTTGATTTTTTACTTATCCACAGCGCTCTCTTAATTTCCGACTTGCTCCCTTGTAAAATCATGGTACCGTATTATTACTAGCCCATTGAGTCTATATATTATATAGAGTTATCGCTATGGTTATATAGGATATTTAATTTTGATTAATTGACGTAGGAAGTAACATGAATAACCAGACATCCATTTACCAATCTACAGATTTAAACGAACAGTTAATGTCTGGAAAAAATGAAAAGAATGCAAAAATAGTAAATCCCAAGACAGGTAAATTATCTTTTGGAAGAGTGCCGGATAATAATAATGATATACCAAGTGGTGATATTTATTTAAAACTCGGCCTTATGGGAAGAGGGTTTAAAAGGTATGGCGCATTTGGTGCAAGGCATATCTGGGAAAAACATAACGTAGATTTATGTATTCCAAAACAGGAGATGTTGCCTCAGATTATCGCAGATATGTTGGTAGAGGGTACTAATGTTTTGGTTAACTTTGCTATTAAAAATAACAAGAGACCTGTAGTTCTAAATACAAAATTAGGCCGTGTTGCTCTTGAGCCAGAAATGAAGGCGGGTAAAACGTATTATAGTATTGTCTCTGCGTATGGTAACAAAAATGCACCAGGTACCGTCATTGGGACATTAAAAAGCCCAATCGAATAATCGATTGGGCAAATTAGTAATAGCGCGTGGCTTCTCTTTAGCTCTAGGGGTCAGAGAACACAATAATTGTGTAGCTATTAAACAAGCTATCCCAGTTAAGCTTGGTGACTCTACTTATAGATAACATAACCTGGGGAGTTAACTATAAAAGCCCTTTCACATAGTTAGTTTATGTCGTATTTTTTTTTAATGCAATAATTTGATGTAATAGAATCATTTTTGATGCCTATCTGAATCTTATACTGTTCCTAAAAGCACTATGGTATGTTCACAGAATAAGACTTATTTTAAACCAAACTCACCTCAACATCACTTTGCACTTGGCTTGAACACGCCAGCGTATACCCTTGGGCAATATCTTCTTCGCTTAAGGTTTCAGTGCTAGTTCGGCTTACTTCGCCTTTCTCTACTTTACATTTACATGAGCCACACATACCACTGCGACAAGCGATAATAATAGGGACACCACTTTCTTCTAAAACGTCAGCAAGGGTTGCGCCTTTATCGATTTCTTTTGATACACCAAAGGCAGGGACTTCAAATTGCACTACACCTGAGTTTCTTGCTGTTTCTGTTACTTCGGCTTCAATCGGGGTAAAGCTTTCTTGGAAGAAGTGCGCCATATCTAAACCAAGGTTTTCTACATTGGCTTTCATGTCTTGCATAAATAAGTTAGGACCACATAAGTAAACCGTGCGCTCGTTGATATCAGGACAAAGGGTATGTAACCACTCTTCATCTAGACGCCCTTGTGGGTAACTCGTCTCTGCATTATCTTTTAATAACAGCTTTAAATGAAAATTAGCGTGAGTTTCATGCAACAGTTCTAATTCTTCAAAAAAGATGGTCTGTTCTTTGTTTTTTGCCATATGTATAAAGGTAATATCGATCTCAATATTTTGAGCTATCCAAGTTTTCGCCATCGACATAACCGGAGTAATTCCACAGCCAGCACTTAATAACGCGACTTTCTTTCTTGGTTTGCAATCGATTGAGTTGAATGGACCTGTTGGTGCTAAAACGGCAACCTCATCGCCTTCATTTAGTTGATCAATTAAGTAGTTTGATACCTTACCACCTTCCACACGTTTAATGGTTAATTGCAGAAAATCTTGATTTGGCATTGAGCTGATAGAGTAGGCGCGGTATTCCATCTTTCCTTTAATTTCAATACCGACACTAATAAATTGGCCCGGTTTAAAATCAAAGCTTTCTTGGTTTTGGCTTATTAGTTGTAAGCTAATGGTATCAGTGGTTTCAAACCATTTCTCATCACAACGAAGTTGAACTGGGGTTGTTGGCCAAATAAATTGTGTCATGTTTGTTCTCTATTACTTAGAAGTTATTGGTCACATGATATTTCGTTTTATAGCGAAAAATGCCCCAGATAACTGAGGCATAGATTAGGGCTAATAAACGTTGATTACGCAGCTAAGATCGTTTTTAGATCTTCTTCAACTGTCGTGATACTACGCATATCAAATTTTTCTTGAATAATAGCAAGCAGATTATCGGTTAAGAACGCGGGCGCTGTCGGGCCTGTGTAAATACCTTTAACACCAAGAGCGAATAGAGTTAGTAGGATAACAATCGCTTTTTGTTCGAACCAAGAAAGTACCAGCGTTAATGGAAGTTCGTTAATGCCACAATCAAACTCATCAGCTAGTGCAAGTGCGAGTTGAATAGCTGAATAAGCATCATTACATTGACCAACATCCAATAAACGCGGGATACCATTAATATCGCCAAATTGGTTTTTGTTGAAACGGTATTTACCACATGCAAGCGTTAAGATGACTGAGTCTTCTGGTGCTTGAGCAGTAAAGTCTGTGTAGTAGCTACGTTCTGATTTGTCACCATCACAACCACCAACAAGGAAGAAGTGGCTGATGTTGCCTTCTTTCACTTGCTCAACAACGGCAGGCGCCGCAGCCATTAATGCGTTACGACCAAATCCAACCGTGATCATTTGTTCGATTTCGTTATGTTTAAAACCTTCTTGCGCTAGTGCACAATCCACAACTGCTGTGAAATCATCACCTTCTAAATGAGCAACACCAGGCCAGCCTACGATGCTACGAGTAAATAGACGGTCTGCGTATTGACCTACATTTGGGTTTAATAGACAGTTTGATGTCATTACGATAGCACCAGGGAAGTTAGCAAATTCTTTTTGCTGGTTCTGCCATGCGCTGCCGTAGTTACCTACAAGGTGAGGGTATTTTTTAAGTTCAGGGTAAGAGTGAGCAGGAAGCATTTCACCGTTAGTATAAACGTTGATGCCTTTGCCTTCCGTTTGTTGAAGGATTTTTTCTAAGTCATGTAAATCGTGGCCAGAAACCAGAATACATTTACCTTCGATAGTTTTTACGTTTACTTGTGAAGGCTCTGGATGACCAAATGTTTTTGTTTCACCTGTATCTAACATTTCCATGATACGGTAGTTCATTAGACCAATCTTCATTGAACAATCTAATAACTCACCAAGATCGGTAGGGTCAGTCCCTAACCACGCCATGATCTCATGATATTCAGCAAATACAGCATCGTCAGTTTGACCAAGAACTCGAGCGTGCTCCATGTAAGCGGCTGCGCCTTTTAAGCCGTAAAGACAAAGTAAACGTAGGCCAATAACATCTTCATGTTGGGATTCGTGACCACGGTTAACCGCAGCTTGTGGTGCTAATGCAATTAACTCTTCTGCGTTTGTCGGTAAATCAAATAATGCCGCAGGAGAAAGCTCTGATAATTCGGTATTGCTAAGAAGAGCCGCGGCGCGAACTTGCTCTTCTAACTGTTTTTTGTAAGCGTGTGCTTGCAATGCGAATTCGATAACACGCTCAGGGTCGAAGTTAACGTTAGTTAGTGTTGCGAAGAAGGCCTTTGGTGCCCATTGATCGATCTCATCAATCACAACGTTTACTTTACGGCCTTGCTCTGCCCAGAAAGAAACACCTTGTAATGCGTAAACTAAAATATCTTGTAAGTCAGATACTTCAGCTGTTTTACCACACATACCTTGTGCAAAAGAACAGCCTTTCGTTGTTGGTGTTTGAATAGTTTGTTCACATTGGATACAGAACATAGTTGGAACTCCAGTCATTGAATACATATTGTTCAAATCACGTCAGTTCAGTGCGTTCTACCCTTGTGGAATAGATTGCTGAACTCATCTCGATTTGACTCGACATTGATGAGCTCTCTATTGCACAGGGTGTGCCAGTTTTAAGTTGTTGATTTTATTAGTATTGATTTGTGTTTGAAATTAATTTGATGTATTTATTACATCGGGAATGTTGTAATAAATACATCGGTGTATCATGTTTTATGAATTAGAGATCCCGAGCTTTTTGCCCATTCGGTATAAATTCCCTCTATCCATTTGTAAAAATTCGGCGGCTTTTGACCAAGTTCCGTTCGATTTAGCTAAAGCGTGCTCAATTAACTGTTTTTGATAGCTTTCTACCAACTCACGCATTGGTTTACTTTCTTTGGGTAGTAAGGTTGTTGTCGTTTTTACATCATCAGAGTGTTCAACATCTCCTAAAAAGTGAGCTAGAGTAATACTCGTATCGTTTTCTTGTATTGCACGAAGCCCTGCTCGCATTAATGTATGTTCAAGTTCTCGTACATTACCTAACCACGGACTATTCTCTAAATGAGTTAATGTACGTGGATGAATATGAAGGTTAGGTACGTTAAATTGGGTACGAACTTTATCTAATAAATAGCCCGCTAAAACAGAAATATCCCCGTCACGATCACGCAATGGAGGCACATTTATAGGGAATACATTTAAACGATGAAATAAGTCAGCTCTAAAGCGTCCTGCTTCTACTTCTTGCTCTAAATTTCGGTTAGTTGCGGCGATGATACGCACATTCACCATTACGTTTTTATCGGAGCCAACACGCTGAACTTCACCTTGTTGAATAACACGTAATAATTTGGCTTGAATTAATAAAGGCAATTCACCGATTTCATCTAAGAAGATCGTACCGTTATCCGCTAGTTCAAACTTGCCCGCTCGATGCTTATTTGCACCAGTAAACGCGCCTTTGACATGGCCAAATAATTCACTTTCTGCGAGAGACTCTGGTAATGCTGCACAGTTTACATAAATCATTGCTTGGTCACTCCGAGAAGATTGCTCATGGACTGAGTGCGCAACTAATTCCTTACCCGAACCCGTTTCACCACTGATTAGTACTGCATAATTAGAATGCGCTACCATATTGATATTATGACGTAATCGTTCAATTTGAGGGCTA
This sequence comes from Aliivibrio finisterrensis, assembly GCF_008933155.1. Taxonomy (GTDB): domain Bacteria; phylum Pseudomonadota; class Gammaproteobacteria; order Enterobacterales; family Vibrionaceae; genus Aliivibrio; species Aliivibrio finisterrensis. The sequence goes on from NZ_WBVP01000003.1 coordinate 87,438, forward strand.
ATCCCAATCAATTCACCTTTTTGATTTCGGGCTTGTTGGATTAAGGCTTGGTTTATCGATTTTTGTTGTTGGTTACTGTTTTTTAGTGTCTCAATTAAAGCTTTATTATGTAAGGTTGCTGCCGCTAATGCTGCGAAAGTTTCAATGGTTATGTTATCTATCTTTTTAAAGGCACCAACCTCTAATGCATCTAGGGTTAGTAAACCCACTAAAGTATCTTCGACATATAAACTACACCCTAAGCAGTCATGTACTTCAATATTGACATGTTCATCAACCAATAATAAGCCATCAAAGGGGTCTGGTAAGTCTGAGTTTGATTCGAATCGAACAGGGTGTTTACTCTCTAGAATTGCTTGTAATCTCGGATGTATTTTTGGTGGAAAGCTACGGCCTAACACAGCGGCAGATAAGCCTTGAACAGCAACGGGTTTTAAGATCCCATCATGGTCTAATACAAACAATGCACTGGCATCACAGGGAAATACTTGATGAATAGAAGAGATCAAACGTTGGTAATGTAAATCACTTGATAAATTAGAACTAAGATCCAATGCGATTTGAAGTAAGACTTTTTCGATAGAGGGTTTCATTGCATACACCGATAGAAAGCAGAGAGGCTAGGGTATCAGGTGATGTTAAAAATACATCATTAATGGCTTAATCTAGATCAACAAAAGGCGAATCAGTAAATAAAATGAGCTTACATTAGAGCTGGATAGTCCGTTTTTTTAACTCTTTAAAAGTAAAAATGTTCTGGTGTGATGATGAATTGTGCAAGAGTAAGTCACATTTAACGTTTATTCTTGCCATTTTATATGGCTTAAATTAAGCACGCTTAAAGCAAATAACCTATGCTTATTATTATAATTGAACCATAAAGGTTTTAAATATGAACAAATGGTTTGTCGTTTATTTTGCCGTTTTATTTAGTGGTTTTCTTTCTGCTGAAGAGTTAAATCAATTCGAGATTGGAAAACAAAAAGCCAAAGTATGCATGACTTGTCATGGTGCTGATGGCATTGCATTGATTGACCCTTATCCAAATTTACGAGGCCAGCGCGCTTCTTACCTTGTGTCTGCACTCAAAGATTATAAATCTCGCGAGAGAACCAGTGGGTTAGCCATTCTAATGCAACAGCAAGCTGATACTTTATCTAATCAAGACATGAAGGACATTGCCTATTATTACTCGATGTTAGGTTCTGAGTCTCAAGATAAAATGGAGTAAAGGCGATGACAGATATCAGGGATTACGATACCAAAGTTGTACGCTATTTTATTATTGCCGCGGTTATTTGGGCGATTATTGGCATGAGCGTTGGCGTCATGCTTGCCGCTCAGCTTTCTTGGCCATCGCTCAATTTTGATTCTCAATATTTTCAATTTGGCCGACTGCGTCCGTTGCATACGTCGGGGGTTATTTTTGGTTTCGTCGTGAATATTTTAATGGGGACCTCATTGTATATTGTTCAACGAACAAGCAAGATTGAATTATTTAATAAAAGCCTGTCTTGGATGGTGTTCTGGGGATGGCAGTTTATTTTAATTCTTGCCTTGATAACTCTACCATTGGGATATACAACGACTAAAGAATACGCCGAGTTAGAGTGGCCAATTGATATATTAATTGCCTTAGTTTGGATACTTTATGCGGTTTTGTTCTTCGGTACTATAGCAAAACGAACCGTCAACCATATCTTTGTCGCCAATTGGTTTTTCGGGGCATTTATTCTCGTTATCGCGATGATTTTCATTATTAATAATTTGGCATTACCCGTGTCGATGTGGAAGTCTTATCCTGTCTATGCTGGAGCGCAAGATGCCATTGTTCAGTGGTGGTGGGGACACAATGCAGTTGGTTTCTTGTTAACTGCGGGCATTATTGCCATGAATTACTACTTCATTCCTAAAGTGTCAGAACGTCCTATTTATTCCTACCGTTTGTCTATCATTCATTTTTGGGGATTAGTGGGTTTTTATACATGGGCGGGAACGCATCATCTGATCTATTCCTCAGTACCAGAGTGGGTGCAAAATATTGGTATCGTCATGTCGCTGATTTTGTGGGTCCCATCATGGGCAGGCGCATTCAATAGTGCGATGACCTTACTTTCTAATAAAGCAAAATTGAAAAAAGACTACATTATGTGGTTCTTTTTCTCAGCGATTCTTTATTACTGTCTCGCGACTTTTGAAGGTCCATTATTGGCTATTCGCTGGTTTAATATGGTTGCTCATAATACTGAATGGGTCATTGGTCATGTACATTCTGCTGCCTTAGGGTGGGTAGGTATGTCTGCCATTGCTGTATTTTATTACTTTATTCCTCGTTTATGGGGAAAAGAAGATCTGTGGTCACTCCGTTTATTAAAATGGCATTTCTGGTTCGCTCATATTGGCATTGTTCTTTATGCTGTCGCTCTTTGGGTTGCTGGAATCGGTGAAGGATACATGTGGCTTACTCAGCTTGATAATGGCTCACTCGCATACAGTTTTGTGGAGGCTATGGACTTTAAAGCGCCTTGGTTGCTTGTTCGATTCGTTGGTGGTGTGTTCTTTGTGGTCGGTTTATTGATGATGGTCTTTAATCTGTATAAAACGATTACCTCAAATTCGGTTTCCACAACAGCAGTGGAGGGTAAATTATGATCTTGAGTAAAGACTTTACCCAATCGGTTGTTATTCTAATTCTCTCAACGGTTATTGTTGCGTCTTTTTCGCTATTGGTTTGGGTTGTGCCAAACGTATTTATGGCCTCGGATTTGAAGAAAATATCTTTGGCTAAACCGCTTACCGCACTAGAACTTGCGGGGCGAGATATTTATATCAGCGAAGGGTGTCATGTTTGTCATACCCAAATGGTGCGTCCGTTAGAAGCAGAAATACTGCGTAATGGCCGTGCTAATAAAGAAGCTGATGATATTTATGAGTTCCCAAGTTTATGGGGTTCAAAACGTACCGGTCCTGATTTGACGAACATAGGACGTAAGTATACCGACCAATGGCATTTTATTCATTTAATGAACCCTAGAGATGTGGTGCCAACTTCTACCATGCCAAGTTATCCATGGTTGTTTGAGCAAACACTCGATGGGGAAGCGATTTCTGATAAAATGCGAGCGCTCCGTACGCTTGGTGTACCTTATACGGACGCAGACATTGATGGCGCTCGACTTCAAGTCATTGGGAAAACCCAAGGTGAAGCGTTAATCCGTTACTTGCAGAGTTTGGGTGTTGATACTATGCAAGATCAGGGAGAAGAATTATGACTGGATTTTGGAACGTATGGGTCATTAGTCTTACTGTTATCTTCTTAGCGCTAATGGTCTATGTGGTGATTAAATATTGGCGTATCAATCACCTTGCTGATAAAGACAAAACCATTGATTCATTTGATGATATTGATGAAAACGATGGACCACCGCCACGTATTATGTTTGTGGGCTATTTTGTCGCTTTTGCTTGTTCTTTAGTGTTCCTCGTTTTATATCCGGGCCTTGGTAATTGGCAAGGACTGTTAGGGTGGCAGCAAAGTGATGATACGGTTCAGGAGCACAATCGGTCTTTAGATCAACAAATAGCTCAATTGGGTAAGACAGATTTAACGGTACTCGCTGCTCAACCAAGCATTGTAGCTTCTGGCAAAGGGCTATTTCAAACTCACTGTGCTGCTTGTCATCAAGCTAATGGGCAAGGACAAAAACACTTCCCAAATTTAATTGATAATGTGTGGTTATATGGGGGCTCTGATGAAGCCATTTTGCATTCAATTAAAAAGGGACGCTACGGAGCAATGGCTGGGTGGATAAATATTCTTCCTAAAGAGGATATTCAGAACATCTCTTACTATCTTGCTTCTTTGCAACAGCGACCACTAAACGCACCCTCAATAAAAATAGACCTTGGTAAAACGGCATTTATGAAAAGTTGTATTGGGTGCCATGGTTCTGATGCAAAGGGGAATCAAGCGACAGGGGTACCAAATCTAACTGACAATGTGTGGTTGCATGGTGGGAGTATTGAAGAAATACAACACACGATTAATTATGGTTTGAATAACATCATGCCTGCGTTTGAAGATCAATTAAGTGACAACGATATTTTAGCGTTAGGAGCGTTTATCACCTCTCAACGTATTGCTTACGATGAAAAGATAGCCGCTATTTCACAAGAAGAACTTACTCAAGGTGAATACCTTGCTTATGCAGGGGATTGTGTTGCTTGCCATAGTGCAGAAGGCGGGGAACCATTCGCTGGTGGATTACCTTTTGTCACACCATTTGGAACCGTGTATTCAACCAATATTACGCCCCATTATACAGAAGGGATTGGGGATTACAGCTATGAAGAGTTCAAAGCAACACTTTACGATGGTAAAGGAAAGCATGGGTATCTGTATCCTGCAATGCCTTATACGTCTTATCAATATGTGACAGAAGAAGATGTAAAAATATTGTGGGATTACTTGCAATCTATCCCTGCGGTTTCACGTCGTAATGATGAAAATAGCATGATGTTTCCATCAAATATTCGTTTAGGGCTATTAGGCTGGAATATCGTATTTATGGATAGAGAACCGTTAGATTTAACGACTAATGCTCCAGAAGATAACGCTGATATTTGGCGTCGTGGTAAATATTTAGTGGCAGGGCTTGGACATTGTTCAGAGTGCCATACACCACGTAATATTGCTCAGGCATTAGAAACGGATAAGATTTTCCAAGGTAATATTATTGATGGTTGGAATGCGCCAGATATTTCATCACGAGAGTTATATCAAGATCGCTGGGATATTAAATCACTGACGGATTTCTTACATACAGGGCATTCAGATAAAGGGTCTGCGTTTGGTGGTATGGCTGATGTGGTAAAAAATAGCACCAAATTTATGACTCGTGAAGATGTGGAAGCAATGGCGACGTATCTATTGGTGGGGGATGAAAATAATACCATTCCGCGAAATACGAAGCAGTTGCAACCGACAGGATTTACCGAAGAAGCCAAACAATCTGATATGTATCCTTTGTTCGTTTCAACCTGTGGTGCGTGCCATGGTGAAGATGGTAAAGGGCGAGATCCAATAGCACCGACGTTGTTAAATAACGGTATTATCATGCACCGAGATCCATACAATACGATCGCTGTTACTATTAGAGGGTTAGAGCCTAGTTATCTCAGTGAAGAAAGAAACTTTATGCCGATGGTTAGCTTCCAAAATATATTAACAGATACGCAGTTGTCTGAATTGATTTCGTTTATTCGTGATTACCTTGGAGATCGAACTGAGGCGGTGACGACAGCAGATGTAAAAGCGGTACGAGAAAAGCTTCAAAAAGCAGGTTATGCTGGGAATTTCCATACTACGCCTGATATGTACGATCAACGAGACCGTAATATCAATGTCGATTAATTAATGTAGTTGGTATATAAAAATAGGGCGTTGGTAGAGAATATCAACGACCCATTTTAAGGTTATTAGTTAACTCAGAACTAAGCCGTTTTCTCTTCTGGTTTATCTTTCATTCTCAAAACCACATTAACTAAAGCGATTAACACTGGTACTTCGATAAGAGGCCCAATAACACCGGCAAAAGCTTGGTCAGAGTTCAAACCAAATACCGCAATAGAAACCGCAATCGCTAGCTCAAAGTTATTTCCCGTTGCTGTAAAAGCGATAGAGGCGTTCTTATCATAAGGTATGCCCATTTTCTTACCGATAAAGAAACTAGTGAAGAACATTAAGATAAAATAGATAATCAGTGGAATAGCAATGCGAACTACGTCCATTGGAAGCTCAAGAATCATCTCTCCTTTTAAGCTAAACATAAGTACAATCGTACCTAGCAGCGCAATCAAGGTGATTGGTGAGATCTTAGGGATGAAAACCGTGTTGTACCACTCTTCGCCTTTTATAGAAACCAAGATTTTACGGCTTAAAAATCCAGCTAAAAATGGAATACCAAGATAAATCAGAACACTTTCAGCAATGTCCATCATAGAGATATCAACCACCATACTTTCGTAGCCAAATACTGGTGGCAGTACACTAATGAATAACCATGCCATAAAACTGTAAGTTATGATTTGAAACGCAGAGTTAATCGCAACTAAAGCTGCTCCATATTCTTTATTTCCTCCGCCAATATCATTCCAAACTAATACCATGGCAATACAACGGGCCAAACCGATTAAGATAATTCCAACCATGTAACCTGGGTGATCACCTAAAAAGGTCAAGGCAAGAATAAACATCAGAATTGGGCCGACCATCCAGTTCATAATTAGAGAAAGGGTAATGGCTTGTTTGTCTTTTACTACCGTACCAAGCAAGTTGTAATTCACTTTTGCTAATGGTGGATACATCATTAAGATCAGACCAATAGCTAAAGGAATATTGGTTGTTCCAACCGACATAGATTCATTCCATTGTGCAACTTGAGGGAACTGAACCCCAAGTAATACACCAATAGCCATGGCGATAAAAATCCATAGCGTTAAATATCTATCTAGAAAGCCCAGTTTAGGTTGCATAGTCTCGCCTTAATTAATGTTGTAAATTACAAAGAATTCAATCGTACATCGTCGAAATTCGATTATTGTAGCTAAAAATCATCACGAAGCTCCTTTATTACAAAGTGTAAAGTGACCAGTTTATTTAACGGTTAGGTCATTAAGCATTCGTGACAGTGTGTTGTTAATAATCGCTTTGATATTAATCTAAAATACGTTGTGTCAGGTTTTTGAATTGCCGAATGCACACTCGATTTATGCGATAGCACATTTTTGGTGGTATCGACTCAGCAGTAATAAACCCTGCCAGTTTTAAAATACGTAAATGCTCAGAAACCGTTGATTGTGCCAAGCCTAATTCTGATACTAAATCGCTGTTTAGGCAGCCCCCTGCTTTTTCTAAAGCAGATAAAATATGTAAAATTCGCACACGTGCAGGATGTGAAAGGGCTTTTGCTAATAGTGCAAACTCCTTCTCTTGCTGAAGATCTTGCTCTGTAGAGCGAAAAGTACGAACATCATTTACGTTACAAGTCATCGTTATTATCTTACCTTTTTTACTGCTACGAATATCAATCGTCAAATTGCGATTAAATATAGGCGGAGTGAAGAAAGAGATCAAGACATGAATTCCACTTATGGAAAATAAGTAAAGGCAGTAAAAAAGAGTGACGTGCATCAAAAAATAAAATCAATGAGCGATAAATATTCACAAGTTTTCTACCTTATGACCGATATAATATATAGACGATTAATTATTAATCAAAGGACAGGATAATGATAAGTGGCGTTTCTTCATATCAAAATGCAATGACATACAATAAAGCTGTGCCATCTACTGTCATGGCTGCTACCCCAAGTGTGAAAGTATCTTCAATGGGAAATACGATATCGGTAAGTGATAACCAAGTCAGCTTATCAAGTGAAGGAAAGGCCTTATTGTATGCTCTTCAAAATATAGAAAAGGAAAGCCAACTAAACCATGATTTAAACAAAGGCATGGGGGACGACGTTGAGTCTTTTGCTCATGGTGCTTTAGGGATGGATCATCCAGATAAAATCGAAGAAGAAAATGACTCCTCTTATTCCGCAGGGCAATACTTATCTGCAGCATTAACTGTGGGTGGAGTATTATTAGCATTGGTTTGATAATCTATTTTCGTTATTGTGTATTCTTATCTAAACTTAGGTTATTTTTAATAAAATACAATAATAGGTATGATTATGTTATCTCGATTAGGAATAGCAATACAGGCGTTATTAGCTATCTCAATTTTTTATTTGGGGTACACCATTTACGCGTTTACTAACTCAGTGAATACCGTTGTTGATAGGTACCCTGAATTAATGGCTGAGGTAAATAAAACGGCTGATAAATTGGAAATTGATCAATGGCTATTATTGGCTCAGCACATTGAAGATCTTACCCCTCAAATATTAGCCTTAGTCAGTGAAGTGAAAGATACGGCAAAGGACATAAATCAAACCGTTGCTTCTGTTGATAATAAAATTCCACTTATTCTTGATGAAGTTAAGTCCATTCGTACAGAATCATTACCTGAAGTGATCACGGTAATGAATGCCGTTAATACAGATACTGTGCCTAATACGCTGGTTGAGCTGAAGAATTATCGCGAACAGGTTTTCCCTAAAGCCTTTGTCGAAAGTAAAGGGTACCGAGTAACGACAATTCCTGCTGTGATTAAAGAGTCAGAGAGATTGCGTAAAGAAATCCCACCAATCATGGCAAAAGCTGATCAAATTATAGATAAGACAGAAGATCTTTCTCAGCAAGCGACTCAAGGTGCTGTGAAAGGGGTAATATTGTCGCCGTTTAATTTATTGAAAGAAGCGGGAACAGAGATTCAATCTAAAGTTCAGCAATAGTAATATTACTTTAAATAAAAACGCCGTAGAGTATTACCTACGGCGTTTTTAGTTTTTATTAAAAGAGACTACAACTTACCAACGGTAGCCCAAATAGCAGATAGCGTGTCTTGACCAAAGGCGATGCTTCGCTCTGGAGACCAACCATACAGCTCATCAGCGTGGCTAATGTGATCTTTGAACGGCATTTCAACAGTATAAGACAGACATTTGAATTGCTCACCAACCCAGTTAGAACCAACGGTTAAGTTTGCCGTACCTGGCTCGTCTTTATCGTAACCAATCTCGTCTTGGAACTCAGGTGTGATAGTCAATAGAGCTTGTTTAAAGGTATTCTCTAAAGCAGCAATACGCTCATTGTAAGAAGGAATACCTTCACCACCGGCAACGAAGTTGTATGGGATAGCCTCATCGCCGTGAATGTCTAAGAACATATCAACGCCCGTTGCTAGCATACGCTCACGAACTAAGAATACCTCTGGTGATCTTTCCATTGATGGTGTTTGCCATTCACGGTTTAAGTTCACGCCAATCGCATTGGTTCGTAAATGACCACGGATACTGCCATCAGGGTTCATGTTAGGGACAATATGGAAAACAGCTGTATCAAGTAGGGCACGACCAACCGTGTCGGTTTCATCTAATAAGCGTGATAATAAGCCTTCAATGAACCACTCCGCCATTGTCTCTCCTGGGTGTTGACGACCAGTGATCCAGATGTTTTTCTTACCTTCAGCAGGCTCCCCAATCGTTAGAATACTGATGTCATTATTATCTAATGTCACACCAAGCGTTTCTAGCTGGCAGCTGTGATGCGTTTGTGCGCCGTGAAGTAGGTCTTGGTGACGGTCGTACGAGTAAGGTGCAAAGTACGCGAAATACATTGAACGGTACTCTGGCATTACATTAAAGCTAAGTGTATCGCCATCAAATACAGCAGGAATACGGAACCACTCTTCACGGTCATAAGAAGCAACCACATCGTAATCTTGCCAACCTTCAGGATAAGCAGATTTAGCTAACCCTAAAATTTTAAATGAATGCTGCTGTTGAGGTTGGCTTTCTAAACGAAAGTGAAACCATTGAGAGATCTCAGTTTGGTTATCAGCAGGAATAGTTAACTGAATATCATCAGGCGTATTTGCTGCAACGACATGGATGTTACCACTTTCAAAATTACTGAATATTTTCATTTATATACCACTTAAATTATAAATTTTATGATGATTATCGTTATCGCTTTACAGAATTAGCTTAACGCTTCATTCAATACTTTCGTTAGACGACCAACAGCTTCAACTAACTCTTCTGGGTTTGCATTAGTAAAGTTTAAACGCAGTGCAGAGGGGGCGCCTTCTGGTTTTGGGTAAAATACAGGGCTTGGTACTACAGCAACACCGTTAGCAATTAACGTTTTAGCCAGAGCAAAAGTGTCGCAATCCGGTAGAGATAACCAAATGAACATGCCGCCATCAACAGGGTTTAGCACACAAGTTTCAGGTAATTGTTTTTTCAGTTCTGCGAATAAAACGTCATAACGTGTTTTGTACAGCGCTTGAATTTGTTCCATGTGCAGACCAAAATCAGCGTGTTTTAATAGGCCAACCAGCAGGGCTTGCATTGGTACACTTGAGTGTAAATCAGCACCTTGTTTTACTTTAATCAGAGGTTCTAAATAGCTTTTCTTGCCCGTTACTGCACCGATACGTAAACCCGGAGAGGCAATTTTTGAGAATGAACGCAGTACAATAGAATCGTCAGGACAAAAAGTGGAAACCATTGGCAGCGCTTCGCCGGTAAAGCGTAGTTCACGATATGGCGCATCTTCAATGAAAGCGACTTTGTATTTGATACACAGTTCAGCCACTTTTTTACGTGTTTCTAATGACCAACATACACCCGTTGGGTTGTGGAAATCAGGCACGGCATAGAACATTTTTGGTGAATCTTGAATAAAGCATTGCTCTAGTTCTTCAAGATTAGGACCAAAATCTGTTTGAGATACGGTTGCAATATTGGCTTGAACCAAACCAAATACTTGCATAGCACCAAGGTAGCTCGGTGCTTCCATAACCACGGTATCATTTGGGTTGACATAAGCACGAGCGATAAGATCTAACCCTTGTTGAGAGCCGGTACAGATCATTGGCATGTGGGTTTCTGGTAATTGGTACATTTCTGTCAGTAGTTCTAACAGAGGGCCGTAACCTGCCGTCGCACCGTATTGAAAGACTTCTGGCATATCAGACAGGCTTTCTAGTGTTGGCTTCATTAAATCAATTGGGAACGTTTTCTCATCAGGTAATCCACCTGCGAGAGAGATAACATTCTTGTCCGTTGCTGCCGCTAAGATCTCTCTGATATAAGAAGATTGGATCTGTTGCAGTGAGTGAGCTATTTCCATATGTGTTCCCATCATTATCTTATTTATTTTATCCTTTGATAGTACAAGGCGTTGCACAACTATGTTTGTCCGTTTATGCTTATAAATATGTCCATTTATGCTATTTTTAATTTATGAACCAACAACACATATCAAGAATCAATGATGTTCTGTTTTATATACATAAAGACATCAGCAAAGAGCTGACGGCAAAAGAGCTTTCTGAGGTGGCGGCGTATTCAGAGCAGCATTTTCATCGTCTTTTTAAACAAGTGGTGGGAGAGTCTATTCATCAGTATATTCGTCGAACTCGTATGGAGTATGCTGCGAATCAACTGATGTTTGATACTAAGTCGACCGTTTTAGATATTGCCAATACTTGTGGCTTTAGTTCGCTCTCTTCTTTTAGCCGTGCATTTAAATCAACCTTTGATATGTCTCCGGGTGAATGGCGAAAGCACGATTTACAAGTATCGGATAAACCATATTTGAAAGATCCTGAAGTTGCGGCAGGATATTTAAGCGTGGCTGATAGAGTGTTACCTCAACCAAAAATTACAGAGGTTTCAGAACTGCTGGCGGCTTATGTGAGACACGATGGCTATAACCGCTCTATTCGTAATGCGTGGTTGGTATTAAAAGCGTGGGCAAATACCGAGAATCGAGATTTCTCTACTCAATTTGGCTTACACCATTCAAATCCTGCATGGGTTGAGCTTAATAAGTGCCGTTATGTAGCGTGTATTGCGATTGATAAACCATTGAAATACCGTGGTGTGGTAAACCAAATGGTGATTCCAGGTGGATTACATGCGGTGTTTCGACTTCATGGTGTTTATGGACAATTACTGCCACAAATTAGTACGGTATTAGAGAAATGGTTGCCAGCATCAGGCTTTAAATTAAGATCGACACCGGCGTATGTGCGTTACCACAAAAACCATTTTTTAAATGAATTTGAAGAATTTGAGTTGGATTTTTATCTGCCAATTAGCTTTTATTAGCAAGGTTCGGTTTATTTGGTTTCTTCATTTTGATGTTAGCAACCATGATAGAGATAATGACCAATATCAATGCGCACTTTTGGCCGCTAGAAATAGGCTCATGATAAACCCATATAGCTAAAGCAAGATGCAACGTTGGCTCAATATATTGGAGTAAGCTTATCTTGCTTAATGGTGTTTTGAGAATGGAAATACTCAATAATAAAATAGGGATAAGTTGCAATGGTGCAGCTCCCATTAAGGTTGTCCAGTTAAGTGCAGAAAGGCCATCAGAGTGAGTGATGATGTACCACAAGGCAATAGGAGCAAAGAGAATATGCTCAAAGAAAATAGCACCAAAGGTATTTAATTTAATCAGTTTTTTAATGGCAATATAGCTCGCAAATGAGAGTGAAATAGCCAAACTTAACACAGGCAATTGTTGGTCTAAATACACATAACTCACAATGGCTAATACCATCAGAAATAGGGCAAGTTTTTGTGGTGATTTTAGCTCTTCTTTAAAAAAGACAAAGCCCATAAAGAATACAAATACGGGGGTAATATAAAAGGCTAATGACGCTGCCATTATGTTATTGGTGATGGTTGCGTATACAAATCCTAACCACGATAAATTCATCATGATCCCTGCCATAAACGCAATAGAAATATTTCTAGCCGTACATTGCTTTTTGTCTATTAAGTTGGGCTTAAAGCAAAAAACAGCAATTAGAATCACCGCCGACCAAAAGATACGATTAGATAAAATTAATGCAGGGCTGAAGCCTTCCAGTTGATGGAAGTAAACAGGAACTAATCCCCATATAATAAAAGCCAAAGCCCCAAAAAATGTATACATAACGAACCTTTTAATAATCTACATTAACACGACAGTAGTGCGCTATTTGAATGGTGTCGATTCTATGCCCTTCTTTGATGTTTTGCTATTAAGTAATGCATCCCATATGATGAAAGGAATTATTTAAAAGGAATTAAATTATGTCAGAGGCAAAAGCGATACTTTATTACGTTTACGACCCAATGTGCTCATGGTGTTGGGGTTATAAACCAGTATGGAATAAGGTTAAACAAGCCGTTTCTAGCGACGTCGATATTGTCTATGTTCTTGGTGGGTTAGCTCCTGACTCAGAAGAGCCTATGCCGCAAGAGATGCAGACCCAAATCGCATCATATTGGCAAAAAATAGAAAACTACTTAGGTACTTCTTTTAATCACGACTTTTGGGAGAAGAATACCCCTCGTCGCTCAACATATCCTTCTTGCCGTGCCATTCTTGCTGCACGAGCTCAAGGTGCTGAATTAGCAATGCTTGAGGCAATTCAAACCGCTTATTATTTAAAAGCGATGAACCCGAGTGACAATGACGTATTGCTCGGCTGTGCGAGAGACATTGGTTTAGATATGGTGAAATTTGAGTTGGATTTATTATCTCCAGAGACGCACCAAGCATTGTTAGATGAAATCACTTTTTCTCGATCAATTGGTCGAAGTGGTTTCCCCTCTTTATTTTTTAAAACAGAGGGTGAGTTGGTTGAGTTCCCAATTGATTACGAAAAATCAGAAGGGACCGTTGCACTGTTAAAAAGTCGTCTATATTAATAAGTAATCAATGCACTTTACTCCGAATGGATAAGGATCTATCAATGACAGTTGAGTACACACCACCAAAAATTTGGGTTAATGACACTGATGGCGGTAATAAATGGGCGAACATTAACAGTCCTGAATCTGGTGCAAGGTATGAGAGAGAGCTTCCGATTGGCGAGCACGCTTTGCAACTGTATTCACTTGCGACGCCCAATGGTCAGAAGGTAACGATTCTGTTAGAAGAGTTATTGGCGCTAGGCATTAAAGAGGCTGAATACGATGCCTACTTAATCAATATTGGTGAGAGCGATCAATTCTCATCAGGCTTTGTGGATGTGAATCCAAATTCAAAAATTCCCGCCTTGGTTGATCACTCTGTTGATCCTGAAGTTCATGTTTTTGAATCGGCTTCTATTTTGGTTCATTTGGCTGAGAAATTTGGTCAGTTTTTACCAAAAGAAGGCAGTGCGAGAGTTGAAACGTTTAATTGGCTATTTTGGGCGCAAGGCTCAGCTCCATTTTTAGGTGGTGGTTTTGGTCACTTTTATGCGTATGCTGATGAAAAACAAGAATACCCAATTAACCGCTTTTCTATGGAAGCAAAACGCCAATTAGACGTACTTGATAAGCAACTTGCTAAAAATACTTATGTTGCCGGTGAAGAATACAGTATTGCTGATATGGCGATTTGGCCGTGGTATGGCAACTTGGTGTTAGGTAATTTGTATGATGCTGCGGAGTTTTTGCAAGTAGACTCTTACACCAACGTAGTGCGCTGGGCAAAAATGCTTGAAGCCAGAGAAGCAGTGCAGCGCGGTAAAATTGTCAATCGTGGGTGGGGCGAAGAGTGGGAGCAAGTACCAGAGCGTCATAGCGCCGCGGATATTGATATGGCATTAAGCAAGAAACCAAAATAATCACTGTTACGTAATGCAGATCAAACAAAGGCGACAGCATAATACTGTCGCCTTTTTTATTCGCATTTATCTGATCATGAACTTATTTTGGTTTGGTTATTGTTACGATCTAGCAACAAGTTACATCTCAAACAAGAAGTAATAACCATAGCCAACTACAAAGGCTGGAACGGCTGAGTAGAAGGTCGCTAGCATTGCCGCTTTTGGTGCTAATGCAATTGCTGGAAATAGTGCGTCACCATCATTTGAAATTGCATTTGAAAGCTGTGATGACATTGGCATCGCCCCGGATAAATACAGACTAGTCACTAAAATCTGAGGACCACAACCCGGAAGTAAACCAATTGCTAAGCCAATCAGTGGCATCCACATTCCATAACCTAAAAATACCGTGTGTAAATCGATGCCAGAGAAGTAGGTTGATAGCTCAAAAATTAAGAAAGCGACAATTACCCAAGCAGAGACAAAATTGGTGTCTTGTGCCGCCTTTTGCATTGGATGAGAACTTACACACTTATTATCTTCTGAAACCGTTGATTGATAATCACTGATCTCTTTGGTTAACGACCATAACATCATGCTACCAATCGCTAATATTGCGCCAATCCATTCAATCGTGTGCTGTGGTAAATGAAACAGTTGATTGATATCTACTTGGAACGAACCGAGTAGGGCAATCATTGTTGCAGGAATTAATACCCATTTCCAAAATACACCCTGTAAGTTGATCGCCTTTACTTGTAAGCATGACGTGTTTTTCTCTGAATTTTCAACTGTCTGATCTTGTTGTTTATCTTGAGTTTCAGGACGTAAAAAATCGTCTTTATGTAATGCATTGACAACCATACCTGAGATGGCACCAACCACAACACCTAGAGCCATTACGCCAAATCCTACTTTAGGTTGTGCTGCAATTAATAAGAAAGCGGCATCACCCATGGTAGCGGTTAATACTGCGACGACTGAGCCAAAACCTACTTTACCGCTGATGTATTGAGTGGTCACCACTATCGCACCGCCACAACCCGGTAAGGCACCAAGTAATGAAGAGAAGACCACTTGATTGGTACGAGATTTATTATAAAGCGCAGTAATACGGTTGGTTTTACCCATTATATTCGATAGGTAATGATAAATAACCAATGTGAAAGCTACGTAGGTAGATACCGCCCAAAAGGCATCAGATAACGTTGTGACGGTAATTTCTCTTGTCGTTTCTGCCCCGACTAAGGCCAATAAAGTGATAGGCAATAATAGGCGCTTGTGTTGCAGTGAAAACTGCGAAAGCGAGAGTGATTGTGAAAATGAATGAGTAGTTATCATAATAATAAAGCCATCAGTAAATGCGAATGGTTATCAGTATATGTAAATGAGAATTATTATCAACTATCATTTCAATAGTTTTTACCGATGGATAAATTAATTTTATGGATATAGATTGATTAGCATAAAAGTCTGCATAGTTATTTGATAACAGAGAATAGTTAATTAAAAGCTGTAAAATGTTAAATAAAAGTTGTGATTGTGCGCTTGTTTGGTGAGATCAAATGCTGACGAAATCAAGAAATTTGATAGTATCGGCTACTAGAGTGGGCCAGAGAGCTTACTAAGCAATAACTTTTATACAGATAAAAGTGATACAGTCATGAGGGAATATATGAAAGCAGTTGAAGCGAATTTTGATGGCCTTGTTGGGCCAACGCATAACTACAGTGGTTTATCGGTAGGGAATATTGCCTCTAAAAATAATAAATCTGGTGCATCGAACCCAAAACAAGCCGTAAAGCAAGGCCTAGAAAAGATGAAAGCTCTGCATGATATGGGCTTTGTTCAAGGAGTATTAGCACCACAAGAGCGTCCAGATATTCATACTCTACGCCGTTTAGGTTTTTCCGGTTCAGACGCTGAGGTGCTACAGAAATCTCATCAATATTCACCTCAATTGCTTGCTGCATGTAGCTCAGCGTCAAGTATGTGGACAGCAAACGCCGGTACGGTTTCTCCAAGTGCCGATACCTCTGATGGCAAAGTCCATTTTACTCCTGCTAACTTAATTAATAAGTTTCATCGTTCAATTGAAGATGAAGTCACTGGCAATATTTTAAAAGCAACATTTGCAGATGAAAAACACTTTGCTCACCATGAAGCGTTGCCTCACAGTGATTACTTTGGTGATGAAGGTGCAGCAAACCACACTCGTTTTTGTAATGAATATGGCGAACAAGGCGTTGAGTTCTTTGTTTTTGGTAAAAGTGCGTTTGATGAAAGCTACCTTGCTCCGAAAAAATACCCAGCACGCCAGACGTTAGAAGCCAGTGAAGCGATTGCACGAACGCATGGTTTACGCGAGCAATTTACAGTGTTTGCACAACAGAACCCTGATGTTATTGACCAAGGGGTATTCCATAACGATGTTATTGCTGTTGGTAATAAAAATACCTTATTTTGCCATCAACAAGCATTTTTGAATCAAGAAAAAGTGAAGTTAGATCTAAGTGCTTCTTATGGTTCTGGCTTTAATGTTATTGAGGTGCCAACAGATAAAGTGTCGGTGCAAGATGCGGTCGAAACTTACCTGTTTAACAGTCAGTTAATCACTAAACCGGATGGGACTACCTTGATCATTCTTCCACAAAATTGTCGTGAGAACCCAAGAGTATGGGCGTATCTAAATGAGCTAGTAGAACAAAAACGCGGCATTGATGAGTTGCATACCTTTGATTTAAAACAGAGTATGCAAAATGGCGGTGGGCCAGCGTGTTTACGTCTACGTGTTGTATTAAATGAAGCAGAGCAAAAAGCCGTCAATCAACATACCTTGATGAACGAGCAGCTGTTTACAACGTTAAATCTGTGGGCTGATAAGCACTACCGTGATCGTATTGAAGACAAAGATCTTGCGGATCCACAGTTATTATTAGAATCACGAGCAGCGTTGGATGAGTTAACACAAATCATGCAGCTTGGTTCTGTGTATCCTTTCCAAAGATAGCTGATAAATGGCTTTATATCAGATAATGCTTAAGCGAATTAAGTCGTATGCTAAGTTTAAATTTGATTATAGAGCCATTTTTTATTCTTCGATTTAGTTTATAGAGTAAAAAAGTGAGATTCTAACGCTTCATAATCTTTGTGTTGGTTGAGTGCCAATAACCACTCCTTCTGGTTGCTTTCTATTTTATGACTTACAATAAATGCAGCCTGTAAGTGATCATTAGTCAGCACGATTTGACGATATTCTCCTTTTGGCTCTAGTATTAGTTTTTTATTAATCTTATTGTTTTTATTGTCTAACGAATTACTTAATAGGATTATTAATTCTATTGTGTTCAGTGTGCTAGCAAGGCGATATAAATAGCCATTTGGTATTTTCTCTATCACCCAATAATCAAAGTTTCCGGTGTTTATTTTAGTTTTAGTGATAAACAAGGCTTCGCTCTTGTGTTGCCATGCTTTGATATTAACAGGTGTGTGTTTGAATTCCGGTTGGCCTGATATCTCATCTGCGTATGAGTGAATTAATAGGCAAGGCTTGCTGTTTTTAGCCGTTGAACTGTTCCAATGAATTGGCATAAATAGGGAGGACTCCGCAATGTCGTCGGTGATTTTTACTCGTGCTTGAATTTCACTGTTTACATTGTAAATCGTCGCTATATGGTCGTTTTCGAGTTGATATGCCTTTGCTGTATTAGGATGAATTTGCACAAAAGGCTCAGGAGAGTGAGAGGCTAATGTTTCTGATAATCCCGTTCGGCTCATGGTGTGCCAGTGATCTCGTGTTCTTCCCGTATTTAGTAGCAAAGGAAAAGTAGCGGTTGTGTCTTGTTGAGGAGGCAGATAGTTGACTGCAATGAAACGTGCTTTTTTATCTGCAGTATAAAATTGCCCATCAGAAAATAAACGCTGATGCTCAATTTTAGTTTGTAACTCTAATACGGGCCATTGCTGAGGCGATAATTCACTGTAGCCTTGGTCATCTAGCGTTGTTAAGCCAATTAAATTAAGATCTCTCGGGTTATCTTTCTGTCCTAATGTGGTCATCTGTGCGTATTCTTTAAATACATCACCCTCATGTCGATAATTAAATTGCTTTTTAAAGCCCATTTGTTGTGCAACTTGAGAGATTATCCACCAATCAGGTTTGGCTTGTTCAGGGCTGGGTAAGATACGGCGTTGACGTGAGATCCTTCGTTCTGAATTCGTCACCGTGCCTGATTTTTCACTCCAGCCTTGAGCAGGAAGCACAACATCGGCAAATTCCATGGTATCGGTATTATTGATGCAATCAGAAACCACAACAAAAGGACATTTGCTTAAAGCGGAGATGACTTTTTGAGTATCAGGTAAGCTCACCACAGGGTTAGTGGCCATGATCCAAAGTGCTTTTATCTTTCCGTTATCCATTGCATCAAACAGATCAATCGCTTTTATCCCTTCTTTTGTTGCAAGAGAGTCAGTTTGCCAAAAGTCAGAGATCAATTGATGGTGTGTTGGATCATCAAACTCCATATGGGCAGCAAGGGTGTTGGCTAATCCACCGACTTCACGGCCTCCCATTGCGTTTGGTTGACCGGTAATAGAGAAAGGACCACTGCCTTGATAACCGATTTTCCCCGTAGCTAAATGACAATTAAGAATACTATTTACTTTATCTGATCCCTGTGATGATTGGTTTACACCTTGAGAGTAGATGGTCATTACTTTGTTATATTGGGAAAACCATTGATAAAATTGCTCTATTTGGCAATGGTCAATATTGGTTATTTCTTCTGTGATGTCATCACTTTCGATGCTGTTAATCGCATTATCGAAGCCGTTAGTGTATTTTCTTATATAATCATGATTAAGTTTATTATGCTTAGCCAGGTAGCTAAGTAAGCCATTGAATAAAGCCACATCTGAGCCTGATTGAATAGGAAGGTGGAGATCAGCAATATCACAGGTTTCTGTTTTACGAGGGTCAATAACGACAATTTTTAGATCAGGATTATTTTGTTTTGCTGCTCGTAAGCGTTGAAATAAAACAGGATGACACCAAGCCAAGTTTGAGCCGGTAATAACAACTAACTCGGTGTGCTCAAGATCGTCATAACAGATGGGAACCGTATCACTGCCAAATGCACGTTTATGTCCAACCACGCTAGAAGCCATACAAAGTCGTGAGTTACTGTCGATATTAGCACTGCCGATAAACCCCTTCATTAGCTTATTTGCGACATAATAATCCTCAGTTAACAGCTGTCCTGAAACATAAAAGGCGACAGAATCAGGACCGTATTTTTGTATGGTTCGCTGAAATTTCTCTGCAATGTGTTGAGTCACTTCAGGCCAATGACTCGCCGATAGAGTATGATCTTTTTTAGCTCTTAACATAGGATGAAGTAGGCGATTATCACTCTTTACTGTCTCACCTAATGCGGCTCCTTTTGTGCATAAACGACCATAATTGGAAGGGTGCTCTTTATCTCCTCTGATGGTTAATGACCCGTCAGAATTAGGAATGGCTTCGACGCCACAGCCAACACCACAATAGGCACAGGTGGTTTTTATCCATTTATCATCACTCATCTTTATTCCTTATTAAAATGCTATTAATAAAGATAGAGCAAAGTTTGAGCCATTATTTTTCTATTTTAAAATGAGTGGGAATTTAAATATTATTGTTATTATTCAGTGGTTTATTGTTTTCGTGATGACGTTTTAGATTACCACTTATCCTAGAGTGTTAACTTTAATTTAATAATTGCACTGTTTTAGATAAAAATGCACTACAAGTGAGCATTTTTAGTTATTTTAAACGTATTTATGTTTTGATTTATCTCATCCTACTTGATGTTTTTTATTTTAACTTTTTGAATTTAATTGATAATTTAAGATTATTTGCCTTATTTTATTGAGGGTGGCACTCTCTTTGCTCAATGTGTTTATACATTTTTAAAAAAGGATAGCCATATGAGTAAGCAAAGGATTGTTGTGGTTGGTAATGGCATGGTAGGGCATAAATTTATCGAAACCCTCTTGACCTCATCACAAAAAGAAATGGAAATTATCACCTTTTCAGAAGAGCCGAGATTGGCGTATGACCGGGTGCAATTAACGTCTTATTTAACAGGTAAAACAGCCGATGATTTAGCACTGACAACGGATGATTATTATCAACAAAATGGGGTTAAATTCGTTATTAATGAAAAGGTGATCCATCTTGATTGCGCTAAAAATCAAATATTGACCGATAAAGGTCGAATTGAAAGCTACGATAAATTGATACTTGCTACTGGGTCTTATCCTTTTGTTCCGCCGATCCCTGGTAATGATCAAGAGCATTGCCATGTGTATCGAACATTGGAAGATTTAGAGGCCATTAAATCTTCAAGTAAAAAAAGTAAAACAGGGGTGGTTATTGGTGGTGGATTATTAGGGTTAGAGGCGGCTAATGCGGTACAAAACCTTGGTTTGAATACTCATGTTGTTGAGTTTGCGCCTCGATTAATGGCAGTACAGCTCGATGAAGGCGGAGGCGCTTTATTACGTCGTAAAATTGAAGACTTAGGGGTGTCAGTTCATACCGAAAAAGCGACCACAGAAATTATTGCAGGGGAGACATCTCGCTATCGAATGAACTTTGCGGATGGCTCTCATTTAGAAACCGATATGATCGTTTTTTCGGCGGGTATTCGACCACAAGATACATTAGCAAAAGGGACTGAAATTCAACTGGGAGAGCGAGGTGGGATTGCGGTTAATGATCAGTGCCAAACCTCGATTGATAACGTATACGCTATTGGTGAATGTGCGTTATGGCAACAGCAGATCTTTGGCCTAGTAGCCCCTGGTTATCAAATGGCTAAAGTAGCAGCCAGTCATATTTTAGGCGAAAGTGCAGAGTTTTCTGGTGCGGATATGAGTACCAAGTTAAAGCTATTAGGCGTAGATGTCGCCAGTATTGGAGAGGTTCATGGTAAAACAGAGGGCGCGCAATCTTATACTTATCATGATGAAATAGAGCAAGTGTATAAACGACTTATTATTTCAAAAGATGGTAAGAAAATTGTGGGGGCAGTACTTGTTGGCGATGCTGATGCCTATGGCACGCTACTGCAATTAAAGCAAAATAACATGCCATTGCCAGAGCAACCTTCAGTGTTAATATTACCCAATGTAAAAGAAGATAATTCATCAGCAATGGGCGTTAAAGCCCTGCCTGATACCGCGATAATTTGTTCGTGTTTTGATGTAACCAAAGGCGATATAAAGCAAGCGGTAAGTGTTGGCTGCACCAGTATGTCGATGCTAAAAGAAACCACAAATGCCTCTACTGGGTGTGGTGGTTGTTCTGCCCTAGCAAAGCAAGTATTAGACAGTGAGTTAAGTCAACTAGGTGTCGAGGTTAATAACCATTTATGTGAACACTTTTCTTATTCTCGACAAGAACTAGCGGACATTATTCGTATCAATAATATTAGCACCTTTGATGACGTGTTAAACAGCCATGGTTCTGGTTTAGGCTGCATTACATGTAAACCTGCGATTGGGTCAATTTTGGCTTCTTATTGGAATGAATACGTTCTTGAAAACCATCACGCAGAGTTGCAAGACACTAATGATATTTATCTTGGCAATATGCAAAAAGATGGCACTTATTCGGTTGTTCCACGTATTGCTGGGGGAGAGATCACTCCTGATAAATTGATCGTATTGGGAGAGGTAGCTAAAGAGTTTGATTTATATACCAAGATCACGGGTGGGCAACGCGTAGATCTGTTTGGTGCGCATCTTAGTGAACTGCCTGTTATTTGGAAAAAACTGATTGATGCCGGATTTGAGACGGGCCATGCCTATGGTAAATCAGTGCGAACCGTTAAGTCATGTGTTGGTAGTACATGGTGTCGCTATGGTGTTAATGACAGCGTTGGTTTAGCGATTAAATTAGAGAACCGATACAAAGGGTTGCGCTCTCCTCATAAGATAAAATTTGCGGTTTCTGGTTGTACTCGCGAGTGTGCAGAAGCGCAGTCAAAAGACATTGGCGTTATCGCGACAGATAAAGGCTGGAACTTATATGTGTGTGGAAATGGTGGAATGCGCCCACGTCATGGGGACTTGTTCGTTACTGATTTAGATGAAGATACGTTAATTGCTTATATCGACCGGATCTTAATGTTTTATATTCGTACCGCCGATCGTCTGCAACGCACTTCTGTCTGGCTTGAAAACCTTGAGGGCGGATTGGAATATTTGAGAACCGTCATTATCGACGATTCACTCCATTTAGCTGAAACGCTAGAGAAAGAAATGGCACATAACATTGGAAATTATCAATGTGAATGGAAAACCACGATTGAAAATCCTGAGAAACTGAAACGATTCCAACACTACATCAATAGTAATGATGTAGATGAAGGGGTTAAGTTTGTAAAAGTTCGCGAGCAAAAATGCCCCAAAGATAAAAGCGACAGCTCTGCTATTGAAATTACATTAGTTGAATAAGGAATAACATCATGAGTAATTGGATTACCATCTGTAAAATTAAAGAGTTAACGCCACAATTAGGGGCGTGTGCCAAAGTCGAGGATAAGCAAATTGCGCTATTTTACTGTAAGCGAAGTGAGCGTCTGTATGCATTATCAAATTACGACCCGATAGGCCAAGCGAACGTGATCTCACGAGGAATGATGGGGTCATTAGAAGGTGAACCTTACCTATCTTCACCGCTTTATAAGCATCACTTTCATTTAGAAACTGGGGCGTGCATAGAGCAGCCGGATATATCGTTAACGACTTACCCTGTGCGTGTGATGGATCACCATGTACAAATATGTCTAACTCATTAAAGGACTCAATGATGACCGATAAATTTTCACTGTTTTCATTTTCAGGAAAGATGAAAGTACTGCATTTAAGTTGGATGGCTTTTTTTATTACATTCATGGTGTGGTTTAACTTTGCTCCGTTACTTAATGTCGTTAAAGAAACGCTTGGATTAAGCTCTGAGCAGATAAAAACCTTATTAATTCTGAACGTCGCTTTGACGATCCCAGCACGAGTTATTGTCGGAATGCTAACGGATAAATATGGACCGAGAGTGGTCTATTCTGCCTTACTTGCTGTCTGTTCTCTTCCTTGCTTTATGTTCGCTTTTTCTGATTCGTTTATGCAAGCAGCCATTGCCCGCTTTTTACTGGGGTTCATCGGGGCTGGCTTTGTCGTCGGTATTCGTTTAGTTTCAGAATGGTTTCCTCATCATGAGCTAGGTACTGCCGAAGGGATTTATGGGGGCTGGGGTAACTTTGGCTCTGCCGCCGCCGCATTTACATTGCCAACGGTTGCCCTATGGTTTGGTGGTGATGAAGGTTGGCGTTATGCGGTCGCGATCACCGGAGTCATGAGTTTACTGTTTGCTTTTGTATTTTATGCGAATGTAACTGACACACCAAAAGGCGCGACGTATTTTAAGCCTGCCCATTTAACGGCAATGGAAGTGACCTCTATCAGTGACTTCTATCTGCTTTTGATTATGAAAATTCCAATGTATGCCGCATTAGCGTTGTTGACTTGGAAATTGTCACCATCGGGCATTGATATGCTTTCAAGCGTGATGGTTAATACAATTTATATTGCGTTAATTGTGATTTATTTTTATGAAGTATCACAAGTTTGGAAAGTGAATAAAGACATCTTTACCAATGATGTTGCGCCACATCACCAATACAAATTTAAGCAAGTCGCGGTATTAAACGTGTTGTATTTTGCAACCTTTGGATCAGAGTTGGCTGTTGTCTCTATGCTGCCATTGTTCTTTTTAGATACGTTTGAGCTGAGCCCTGTTATGGCAGGAATGGTGGCCTCGGCGTATGCGTTCATGAATTTAATGTCACGTCCCGGAGGCGGATGGATATCGGATCGATGTGGTCGAAAACTGACATTAATGATCTTAACCGCTGGGTTGGCAGTCGGTTATTTTGTCATGGGGCAAGTTGATAGTGAGTGGCCACTATGGCTTGCTGTGGTAGCTGCAATGGCGTGTTCTTTCTTTGTTCAAGCGGGTGAAGGCGCCGTCTTTGCTACGGTTCCATTAATTAAACGTCGTATGACAGGGCAAATCGCGGGGATGACTGGGGCGTATGGTAATGTAGGCGCAGTAGTTTATCTAACTATACTTTCCTTTGTTGAGTATCAAACCTTTTTCTTGGTGATAGCCGCAACGGCAGTGCTTGGCTTTGCAACGTTACTCTTGATGGAAGAGCCAAAAGGAAAGATCACAGAAGTGAATGATGACGGCAGCATTACACTTATCGATGTCTCTCATTAAACGAAGCTTTAGGTAACCATCTTTGAAGGTGATTTCTTGATGGGTAATAGCAAGGAGGCGTGCTTCATGTCGCATCAAATACTCTCTCAACATGAGTTAGATTTACGTATTGGTGGCTACTCGGCTCAAGGAAAGAGGGAGGTTAATCAAGATGCATTTATCGTTAAACACGCCTCTGTTTCTGAGCAACCATTTAAAGGTGATGTGGTTTGTATTGCAGATGGCGTCAGTTGCAGTGATAAAGGGCAACAAGCGAGTCATACTTGCGTGACTCAGTTTGTAGATGATTACTTTTCAACGCCTGATAGTTGGAGTGTAAAGCAATCGGCAACCAAGGTATTACTCTCGATAAATTCATGGTTGTATCAGCAACAAAAAGACAATGAACTTCATCATAATGGTTGGCTAACCACATTTTCAGCGGTGGTGATTAAATCTAATACGGCGCATGTTTTTCATGTTGGAGACAGCCGTATCTATCGTTATCGAGAAAATAAATTACAGCAGTTAACACACGATCATCAACGACAAGGTGTAGGGAAAGAAGCTTACCTTACCCGAGCATTGGGGATGGACAGTAAATTAGATGTTGATTATCACTCAGTAGATTTACAAGAAGGTGATGTATTACTGCTGACCACGGATGGAATTCATGATGTATTGTCTAATGAGGAGCTGAGTTTTGAATTATCGCAAGAGGGCATGAAGCAATTGTCATTAGAATCAATGGCGACGCATCTTTGCCATCAAGCAGTGGATAATGGCTCACAAGATAACGTAAGTTGCTTATTGGTTGATGTACTTCAACTACCCAATAAAACCCCACAAGAGCTATTACACTTATTAGATCAGTGCCATATTCCACCAGTATTGAAAATAGGCCAGAAGATTGATCACTATCGAATTGAAGAGATTATCTATTCGGGAGTTCGTAGTCATGTGTATTTAGCGACCAATGAAAAGAACGCTGAACGTTGCATTATTAAAGCGCCATCACTGCAATTTAGCGAAGATAAGCTCTATCTGTATTCATATCTCAGAGAGCAGTGGATAGGAGAGACGGTAAACAGCAAGAGAGTGATGAAAATACTGCCACGCGAGAGTGATAGTCGTTTTATCTATCATGTGTGTGAGTATATTGAAGGCATTACGCTAAGACAATGGATGCGAGATAATCCGACGCCAGAGCTAAGCCAAATGCGTTTTATTATTGATGGCATTATAAAATCGGTAAGGGTGCTACAACGATTACAGATTGTGCATAGAGATTTAAAACCTGAGAATATTATGATCACTCCAGACAATAGCGTCGTGGTGATTGATTTTGGTGCAGCAACAGCGGATGGGCTGGAAGAAGCATTACAAGTGCTTGATGATGTCTATCCACTTGGCGAGTTAAATTATACCGCTCCTGAATATATAAGAGGTGGTAAAGCAACTCATCAGTCTGATATTTATTCCATGGGTGTTATTTGTTATGAGATTTTATCAGATAAAGAACGCACTCATTGTTTGCCCTACAAGCAGATAACGCAGCAAGGGTTATTGACAAAGCACCCACAACAAAACGAATACTACTCGTTGTTATTACAACATGCAGATCTTCCAATTTGGATTGATGAAGCGATAAAGAAAGCGTGTCATATTCTTCCTTCAAAGCGTTATCAACACATGAGTGAGTTTATGGCAGATTTAACCATGCCAAATCCTCAGTTACTTAAAAATAAACGCACCCGACCCTTAATGGAAAGAGAGCCTCTTTTGTTTTGGAAAGGGCTCTCTATTGTTTTAGGGTTGATAGTAATTATTGAATTTGTTTATTTGATGTAATTAAAATACGCTTTCGCTTAATTATGCTTTTGAGTGAAGTACACTTATTAAATCATCGACAAAGTGATTCAATGCCCGCTCTTCAATAGTTCTAATTTTTAGCTGCTGAGAGTCGCTTAGCATGTGGTACATACTCGCGGCACCAAAGTCGCCAAAGATAATATTCGCGTCTGCATCAAATAAGGTGTTATGCGCATACAAATCACCATGACACACTTGGTTATCATGTAGGTGATCAAACACATTACGCATTTCAGCGGTCATTTTATTGATGTGATCTAACGATAAGGTAAACCCTTCAGGAAAAGTATCACGAGTGCAGCTTTCTAAACTTGGCGGTAAACCTAAGTTTTTATAATGTGAAGGGATCAAGTTCATGATTAACGCGAGATGATCTTCTTCATTCACTTGTGCTAATGATTGCACCAAACTTGGGTGATTGCCGACTTTTAAACACGCTTGCAATTCATCTTCAGGGTAACCATCACTGGTGACTTCGCCTTTAAATACTTTAACGGCAATTTCTTGTGGGAAATCCGTTTGTTCTTGATTCCAACGAGCTTTAGAAATGACACCTGATGCGCCTTGGCCTAATACATATTCTAATGTGTAGTCTGATGAGGCGATATTAGGAACAGACTTTACTTTCACATTGGATTTACAGAATGGATTACCCGCAAACGCAAACCACGCCAGTTTTGGTAAATTAAGCAGTTGCTCTGGGCATTCAATCAACTGGTTTGCTGAAATACGCAGTAATTCCAAGTTATGCAGTTGAGACAAGTTGTTTGGCAGTTCAGTCAGTTTGTTGCCTGCTAGTGCCAATTTTTGCATTAAGTGGCAATCACCCAATGAGTTAGGTAATGCTTCAACTTGGTTATCGGTTAAGATCAACCAACGCAATTTTGGCGGAAAAGCGTTTTCAGGAACATGCTGAATTTGACACGATTTGAATCCAATCATCTCAAGATGTTGACACTGAGCCAGAACATCAGGGAATACAGTAAATGGATTGTTTGATGCAAAGAAAATCTTCAATTTGGGTAATTGAGCGATCTCAATCGGTAGCGTAGTTAGTTGATTATTCGATAAATCTAAGATTTCTAATGAATCAGCAAGAGATAAGATCTCAAGTGGAAACTCTGTTAACCCTTCACTTAATTGTAATCGAGTAATGCCTTGTAATTCACCGGATTGTAACTGCGCTAATGTATGCAAACTAATTTACCTATGTTGTTTGTATTTTTCCGCCGATTGTACGGTGTTTCAGTATGAAAATCTAATATACCTATTTAGTTATAATAGATATAACGGATGAGTCATTGGTTCATGAATTGTCATCACGTATCTTTTGTTTCATTGAAAAAATGCGATTTCATATCATCCAATGAATGAATTAATTTGTTGGATTTTTGTCTTTTCAGAATAAGTATTGAGTAATTCATGAATTTAAAATCTACATCAATTTACCAAGGTGTATTTCCAATTTTAACCCTATGTCTTATTAGTTCACCTTTTGCTCTTGCTAAAGAAAAACATCAAGATGACCCGACTAAAATCGTCACTAAACTTGGTTTTGGGTATAACGATGATTTAACTATTTCTGGTTCTATTGGGTTAGACCCTGTGCGAATGTTAAGCATGAGAACTTCTGCTGATGGCGATGATTGGCGTCTTGGTGGTTCATGGTTATTTCCGGTTGGTATTGTTAATGTCAATTTTAGTCGTACAGAGTATGACCATGGTGCCTATAAAAACAACTACAGCATTGGAACCTTTATACCATTATCCTATTTTGGTATAGAGCCTATGGGGTGGCAGATTTTTCCAATGGCAGGCTATGCTTACAACGATGGAGAATTCGCTGTTGAACAACATAATGAAATACAATCGGGTGATTATGTCTTGATGTCTAACTCAAGTCATAGTGGTTATTTAGGAGCGTTTGCATTAAAACCACTTACAGATACATGGAGTATTCTCGCTTTTGGTGGAGGGGCTTTAGGGTCTGATAATTACAGCAGTTATTGGGGAGGTGGTGGCCTTAGCTATAAGATAAATGAACACCAATCTTTTAATTTCTATGGGGTAATTAGCGAAGATGATTTTGGTCATAATGAAAAAGTAGGCTTCTCTTATACCTATGAGTTTAATTAATGCCTAGTCATCTTCGGTGGTAAAATATTATCCACTAATCGTTCTATCCAATTAAATTTCTCTGAATTCATGTACTTAGTATTGTAGATGAGGCCTATCTTCATCTCATGGCGTTTTAATTTATCTTTAACTTTCACAAGAGCGTATTTTGCTGGATCAAGCACTTCCATTAAGCTCTGTGGAGCGATGAAAAGCATATCTGATTCTTCAAGAGCCTTTAAAATCGGATTAACTTGCTGACAACGAAATTCAGGCTGATGGCTGATGTCTTTATTTGAATATTGAGGCGCTAACATGGTTTTAAAGTTAAATTCAGGGACGATTAATCCTGCCAGTGGGTAGTTAAAGACTTCTTGAAGGTCGATAGTCTGATTTGCCATTGGGTGGTTAATATTACAGATCCCAGCATAAGTAAATAAACCGACTGGTACTTGTCGTAACTCTTTGGAGATATCAATAGGATAATAGTTAAGAGCAAAATCAAGCTCGCCGTTAATTAAATCATCCGCAGTGGTTTGAGTAAAACTGTGCAGTTCAATACTGACATTAGGCGCATCTTTTTTAATTGCTTGGCAGATCTGATACCCATGAGTTTCAATCACAAATCCATTCATTGCGATCTTGATTTGTCCTGTTAGTTGTTTTGGCGAGAAGCTGTCGTTTTGTAAAGTACCTTCAAGCGCTTCGAAGATCTTAGGTAGACTGATCGCCAACTCTTCAGCTTTTGGTGTGAGTTTTAATCCGCGAGACTGTCGGATAAATAAAGGGTCATCAAATTCTTCTCGGATCTTGGCTAGAGTGCGACTTACCGCAGGCTGGCTAGTATTAAGTCGCTCAGCTGCTTTATTGGTGTTTTTTTCTTGCAGTAGCACTAAGAGTGTTTTAAGTAGATTAAGATCAAATTTGGCTAAATCCATTTTATGCCCTTATTGATAGGTATCGATTAACTATAAACTAACGTCATTCATTAGAAATATCAAATCTGTTATATCAGCAATACGTGTATGCCATTGGTAGAGCCCTCCATATTCGTTACCTTCATTACATCGAATTTAGATGTGCCATTTTAAGGAATAAGAGGGCTTTTAAATCTAAGGATAAATAGAATAACGACAATAGGTGTTCCAATGCAGATACATCCTACCAGTTTAGAGTTTGAAAACCTCCCTAGTGTTTATGCACTTCTCGATTCCATTATATTTATGTGGTTTATTGTTTTAGTTACGGTTGCCATTATTTCATGGGTAGCGGCTAAGATTTGGCATATTCATTCTATTCCAAAGCATTTGGCGAAAGAAAAAGGCTTAGCGCAGGCCAAATTGATTTTTTGGATGTGTATTTTAGGTCTAGTGTGGAAACCACTATGGGTGCTGGCAGTTCTGGCTATTGTCACCGATTGGGATAAAGTTCAAGCATGGTTTAAAGGGGCGCAATCATGAAAGAGATAATGTTGCCGTATATTTTAATCGTGTGGTTATTGTTTAAATTTAATGTATTAAAGCGAACTGCGGGGAATTACTTTGTCACCACTTTTGTGGGTGTAATTTTAGCACTAGCACTATTTTTTGGACATCGATTCTATTCGCCAGCGGATTTAACCAATTCGACGACAGTTAAAGCGCCTCACGCTGTGCTGTCTCCATCCGTTGGTCAGCATATTGATGAGATCTACATTGATCATAACCAGCATGTTAAGAAAGGCGATATACTTTATCTGCTTAAAGATGACAAAATTACTTCTGCGATAATCGAGGTTGAGTCTGCTCAATTAGAAGTAGAAAAAAGCATTGAAGCAAAGAAGGTCGCTTTACAGCAAGCAGAGCGTAATCATCAGCGAAACCTAGGAATGAAAGAACATGTATCAGTGCGTGATACGGAAGAATCACAAGACTTGGTTGAAATGTTAATCGCTGAAATTCATGTGTTAGAAGCCAAAGATTTAGGCTTAAAAGCACAACTTACGAATTTAAATTTTGAATTGGATCGTTTAACGATCACCGCGCCTTTTGATGGCATGGTGACACACGTATTTATTGCTGACGGTTCTCGTATCGGTTCACTTCACTTATGGGATACCAGTAAGAAGTTTGTTGAAATGCGTATTCCAGATCAATCGTATAAAAATATTCAGCCGGGGCAATTTAGTGAGTTTTTTGTAACGGCGTATCCGGGGGAAATCTTTAGAGCAAAAGTACACAGTGTAGTCAATGCGACTGGTGAAGCGCAAGGTAGCTTATTACCTCAAGAACAGTTTGTATCTCGTCATATTCAACGTGGTTCGGCACCAGTCGGGCGAACGGTGATTCTTGAAATAGACCAAGAAACGATGGATATGCTACCAATTGGAGCGACAGGCTCTGCATGGATAAGTGCCGAGAAGCCACATTCAATTTTAGGGTTTATGGATATTATTGGTGGAGCGACGGTAAGACTAACAGCTGCAAAATCTTATCTACAAGCTTTGTAGTTATATAATGTAGAGCAACACAATGTTAAAGAAGGCGAGTTAATTTCATTGAGTGAAGTTAGCTCGCTTTTTTATGTATGTACTGATTAACTAAGTGATCTTTTTACGCTAATCTGCCGTAATATTAAAAAGATAAAGTTAATGGAGCTAACGATGATGAAAAAACGTATAACAAAAATAGGTTTCATAGCAACAGTATTATTAATGCTAAGTGGTTGCTTAGGGATGCCAAAGGGCGTTGAACCCGTATCAGGCTTTGAATTAAATCGCTATTTAGGCAAATGGTATGAAGTGGCACGGTTAAATCATTCTTTTGAAGAAGGGTTGAGTAAAGTCAGCGCCGAATACAGCATGAATGAAGATGGAAGCGTTAAGGTCATTAACCGAGGCTATTCAAAAGAAGATAAAGAGTGGAATGAAGCAGAAGGGAGAGCGAAATTCATTGATGCAGAAGACCAAGGGTATCTTAAAGTCTCGTTCTTTGGCCCTTTCTACGGATCATACGTGGTGTTTGAATTAGATAAAGAAAATTACCAATATGCGTTTGTATCAGGCCCTGATCTTGATTACTTATGGCTACTCTCTCGAACAAAAGAAGTTGACCAAGAAGTGATTGAGCGTTTTGTATTAACGGCTCAATCACTTGGCTTTAAAACAAATGAACTTATTTTTGTTGAGCAATAATTAAATTGTCGCGTTAGTAAATGGATATTCTTGGGATCTAATAGGTATCCTTGCCTATTAACTACCGCGCTAACTTATGGTGCGCTCGTGAAAAATGCCCCGCACAAAACGCACCAACTATAGATAGCTCTCCAGCTAAACATAAAGCAGCACATACTTCCGCTAATGCTTGAGATTTACCAGCACCGTGCAATCCCATCAATTCTAAGCAGGCTTTTTGGCTTGGTAATCCAGTTCCGCCTCCAACTGTGCCTAGCATTAAGTTTGGTAAGGTAACACTAGCATATAAGTCGCCATTTTTATCCACTTCAATGCGAGTCATCCCAATGGCTGATTCAGCCACACACGCAGCATCTTGCCCGCAAGCGATATAAAGAGCAGCAAGTGCATTGGCATAATGAGCATTAATACCTATAGTTCCGCTGAGCGTCGCACCAACTGTACTCATTTGAGTGAATTGCATCATTTTCTCAGGGGTGGTGTGTAGGTATTTTTTTATTAGCTCAGCAGGAATATGCGCTTCAGCGGTCACTTTTTTGCCGCGAACACTGCGTAAGGTTTGGCTGCTTGCTTTTTTATCCCCTGATAAGTTGCCATCTAAGTAGGCATTTTCGGGTGTGATAGGGGAGTTCTCCATGATGTAGCTAAACACGGCATTGGTCGCTATGGTGACCATGTTCTGTCCTGAAGCATCACCAGTTAAAAACTCAAAGACCAAATAAACATGATTGCCTTCGATACTGATATTAATGTCGCTGAGTTTCCCGTGCGATGTGGTCGACTCTGCCAGTTGTTTGAACGTGTCGTACTGGGTTACGGCCCACGCTACGAATTGTCCTGCTTCAGCTAAACCAAAAAAAGCAAATGCAGGAGTACGAGTGACCCCTTCGTTTAATAGCATGGCACTTGCGCCACCACTTGCCGTTAGCAGTTGTGCCCCGCGATTATAAGAGGCCACTAAAGCCGCTTCTGTGGTGGCAAGAGGCACTAAGTAATCATCATTGGCAAATAAGCCATTCACGCGTAATGGGCCTGCAAGACCAACAGGCAGTTTAACCGTACCAATAAAATGCTCGATATTTTTCTCGTACACATGGCTTTGGGCCTGGGTGTGCGGGTCGAGTAATTCTGATTGCAGCTCAGGTTTGGCTAGCTTATCCCAACGGCGAGTTAGGTTTTTTTCTGTTAGATAAGGGCTAGGGGTGATTTTATTGATTGGTCTTTCAAAGTGAGGGTTGAGCGATTGCTCTAATTTATCTGCAGAGATATCGCCCCCTAAGATTGAAACATAGTCACGGCGGTGCAGATTCAGTTTTGGCATAAGAACATATTAATTACAGCAAATGTTGAATGAGATTCTACTGTTTCGTATCAGATAAACAAGGATAATGACAAAAAGCGTTACAGTTTTATCTCTCAATTTTGAACTAAGATAACGACAAATATTTTCGATTCTTACGATAAATATTCATTATTGGACTACGTTTAGATAATGTTAGTTAATGCCGTCGACAACTTGTTAGATTACAAGGATTGTTAGGGATAACACGCCCTAGGTTATGCTTCGATATTCCAACGAAGTATTTTCTTTTGATGGCCCTATATATGTGAGGTCGAGATTTGGAACATTCGGTTAATTTGGATCGTATCCGTGCTGAGTATAATGTAAAGCACTGGAGCCAAGGTTTTTACGGTATTGATGATAATGGTGAAGTGTATGTTTCACCGCGTAGTGAATCTGATCATCAAGTCCCATTAAGTCATATTGTGAATCAATTAGAGCAGCGAAATATCGGATTGCCTGCTTTGGTTCGTTTTCCCCAAATCGTTCATCAGCGCGTACATAATATTTGTAATGCATTTAACCAAGCGATTGATGAATACCAATATGAAAACCATTACCTTCTTGTTTACCCAATTAAAGTAAACCAACAAAAAGAAGTGGTTGATGAAATTCTTGCAAGTCAGGCGCAATTAGAGCAAAAGCAATTAGGTCTAGAGGCGGGCAGTAAGCCTGAGCTATTAGCCGTACTAGCATTAGCTCAAAAAGCGAGTTCAGTTATCGTATGCAATGGTTATAAAGACCGTGAGTACGTTCGCTTAGCGCTGATTGGTGAGAAACTTGGTCACAGTGTTTTTATCGTTCTAGAAAAATTATCAGAATTAGATTTAGTTCTGTCTGAAGCAAAGGCATTAGGTGTTAAACCACGCCTTGGTTTGCGTATTCGTCTTGCCTCTCAAGGAGCAGGAAAATGGCAAGCAAGTGGTGGTGAAAAATCTAAATTTGGTTTGTCTGCCTCTCAAGTATTAACGGTAATTAATCGTCTAAAAGCAGAAGACCAACTAGATATTTTAGAGCTTGTGCATTTCCACCTTGGTTCACAAATGGCGAACATTCGTGATGTTCGTAATGGTGTGAGTGAAGCGGCTCGTTTTTACTGTGAATTACGTGATATTGGCGCAAAACTAAAATACCTCGATGTGGGTGGTGGTTTGGCGGTGGATTACGATGGTACTCGTAGCCAATCATCTAACTCTATGAACTACGGTTTGGCGGAATACGCGCGTAATATAGTGATGACTATTGGTGATATTTGTCAGCTTTACTCACAACCAATGCCAGTGATCATTTCTGAATCTGGACGTTCGTTAACGGCGCATCACGCCGTGTTAATTACTAACGTTATTGGTACAGAAAGCTACACGCCAGAAGCAATAGAAGCGCCTTGTGGTGATGATCCTTTGCTATTACATAATATGTGGCGTAACTTAGAGCAGTTAGAAAATGGTGGCGATGATCGCGCATTAATTGAGATTTATAACGATACTCAATGTGACGTAGCAGAAGCGCATAATCAGTTTGCGACAGGCATGATTAACCTGCAACACCGTGCATGGGCAGAGCAAATATCATTACGCATTAATTATGAATTAAGCGTAAAAATGAGCACTAAGAACCGTTACCACCGCCCAATTCTAGATGAATTGAGCGAGCGTTTAGCGGATAAATTCTTTGTGAACTTCTCTCTGTTCCAATCGTTACCAGATGCATGGGGTATTGATCAGGTCTTCCCTGTGATGCCATTAAGTGGTCTTGATAATGCGGATGAACATCGCGCAGTTGTACTGGATATTACGTGTGACTCAGACGGTACGATTGACCAATATGTTGATGGTCAAGGTATTGAAACCACACTGCCAGTCCCGGCTTGGAATCCAGATGAGCCTTATTTGATGGGCTTTTTCTTAGTGGGCGCATATCAAGAGATCTTGGGTGATATGCATAACCTATTTGGCGATACTCACAGCGTTGTTGTTAATGTTGATGAAAATGGTGAAGCAAATATCGATTACATCAATGAAGGCGATACCGTTGAAGATATGATGCGTTATGTGCATATTGATGTGGATTTGATCCGTCAAAATTATAGAGATATGGTAATAGCTAAAGTGTCACAAGAAGAACAGCAAAGCGTGCTTGAAGAGTTAGAGCAAGGCTTAATGGGTTACACTTATTTGGAGGATTTTTAATGAACGATTTATTTACTAAAAAAGATTATTCATTGTATTCAAATGCAATGACCTTCATGCGTCGTCCATTGGTACAAAATCCAGTTGATAACGATGCGGATATTGTTGTATTAGGTGCACCTTTCGACATGGCAACATCAGGTCGTCCTGGTGCACGTTTAGGTCCAGATGCGATCCGTCGTGTATCAGTAAATCTAGCGTGGGAAGGCAAAAAATTCCCATGGGATTTTAATGTATTTGAACACACTAAAGTGATTGATTCTGGTGATCTTGTCTTTGATACGGGCGATGCAGAAGATCTAACCGTTCGTCTTGAAGCGGCGGCGGATGCCATCCTAAATAGTGGAAAAACTCTGTTAGGTTTAGGTGGCGATCACTTTATCACACTTCCATTACTACGTTCTTACGCGAAAAAATACGGTGAGATGGCATTAATTCATTTTGATGCTCACACTGATACTTATAGCCATGGCAGCCGTTACGATCACGGTACCATGTTTTATCACGCACCAAACGAAGGCCTGATCTCACCAGAGCATTCTGTTCAGATTGGTATTCGTACTGAGTATAAAAAAGAAAATCACGGTTTTAATGTGATTAATGCAATGCAAGCCAATGACATGAGTGCAGATGCCATTATAGAGCAAGTAAAGGGTATTGTAGGTGACAAACCAGTATATCTAACGTTTGATATTGATTGTCTAGATCCTGCGTTTGCTCCGGGTACAGGCACACCAGTGTGCGGTGGTTTAAATTCAGATAAGGTTTTAAAAATTATCCGTGGTTTGCAAGGTATTAATATGGTCGGTATGGATGTAGTAGAAGTATCACCAGCTTACGATCAAAGCGAAATCACAGCATTAGCAGGTGCGACGATAGCTCTTGAATTGTTATATGTTTGGACTGCGAACCGTTTAAACAAATAAGCATTATAAAAGCTAAGTAAGATATATAAACCCGCTGAATGAAAGTTCAGCGGGTTTATTCTTTTCAGGATCCAGGATTTTTATTTAAAACAGCGAGATTGTGAAACTTGTGCTTTCTTGTTTATCGCTTGCATAACCGCGTTAGGATTGGCTTTATATAAACGATTTAAAGACGTCGCTGTTTTTAATTCTGTTTGCAAATATGACGTGTAATCTTTGAATGTATTCATCTGCTTAGAACCGTAACTTTGTTGGCATGACTGAACCCAATCAACATAATGGTTAAAAAATATTGAGGCATCTTTGGTTGGCATCGCCGTCATTAAATACGCCATATCTCGGCTGGTTTGAAAGTGCTGAAAATCAATGGGGGTATCCCAATAACCACCCCAGTAGATGAATCCATTTTTAGCAAAAATATGGATTACTCCTTCTGCAAACCCCTTTCTGTCATTTTTTCCTAAACGTTGTAACATTCGGTTTGAATATTCGTGGCCTTTTAATGGTTTGAATGTTGCGGTTCCCCATGATGTAAATTCAACAAATGGATTTTGTAACGGGTTAATATCAATAGCAACACCATAAGCATGTAAAGAGAGGGAAGATTTCCCTGCAATCGGTCGGTAGTTAAATGCTGAGGTGTTATTGGCATCCATGGATTTAACATCATTACCAGCGTAATACTCGATAGGTTTGGCTTGAGCTATTGGGAAGCCTTGCTGATACAAGGTATCAAAAATACGGTTAACATGA
Organism: Aliivibrio finisterrensis; assembly: GCF_008933155.1. GTDB lineage: Bacteria > Pseudomonadota > Gammaproteobacteria > Enterobacterales > Vibrionaceae > Aliivibrio > Aliivibrio finisterrensis. Next base: position 124,386 of record NZ_WBVP01000003.1, read on the forward strand.
GGAGCTACAGCATCCAATACAACCAATTTACCTGTCGTTGTTTTTCCATCAAACGTGTAATGTTTAAAGGTGACATTACGTAAACGGTCACATTGAACTGGCGCTTTAGTCGACATAACGCCATTGCCGATCATGGCTTGGCATTGAGATGAACTAAGTGGAGTTACACTAGCCCAAAGTGGGGTGGAGAAAACAGCCATAGCCACTGCACTTATTATAGAGATTATTTTCATTTATTTAGAATACCTAACCATGAGCGGGGGAAATTATGTTATGTGTTGATAATAAATGCATAGCAGGACTATGGCAGTATTTATTTAGGGATTGAGAGTAAATAATGCACCATTTAGAATGGTGATCTCGCTTCAAAGTTACTTTTGTCGAATTTTGATCATCGATAGAAGGAGATTGGTAGACATCAACAAATACTAGGGATAAAATTTTGTTGATTTACTTAGGGATAAGTAATTATTCTCTTCATTATGCCATTGATGGCTTTTTTAGTTAATCAGGGAAAGATGCGTATCTGGATAAGTTTTAGTGTTAAAGAATATCCAGATGAGTATCTAATCCTTGTCGATATAGACGTAGGAGTATAGAGTCATAATGTCGAACAAATTCAAAACAGCAATTGCAACGTTTCGTGCTTTTCCTCGACGTATTCGCTGGAGTACGTATGCATTAAGTGCTTATCTTTTATATGCCGCATTGTTTGGTTTACTGGTTCCTTATATTGCTAAGCAGCAGGTTCCAGAGCACCTATCTAAACTCATAGAACGCCCAGTGATGTTAGCTGATGTGACGTTTAACCCTTTTACTCTTCAGTTAGATTTAGATCAGTTTTCTATCCAGAGCATTGAGTCTTCAGATTCTTTTGTCAGTTTTGAAAATGCCAGCATTCAAGTTAATTTTTGGGAGTCCATTTTTAATGCCGCTATCACAATTGAATATATTGCATTAGATAAGCCTTATATTGATATTGAACGCCTAAATAACACAGAACAGCTGGTATTTAATTTCAGTGATATTTTAGATGCCGTAAATCGCAATTGGGTTTCAGAAGAAAAGCCTGAACCCAAGATACAAGAGCCCACTGAACGCCATAAGGCACTATTCCCTGTACTGATTAAACAAACCACTCTAGCACAAGGTAATGTTCGCTTCGTTGATGGTGTTACAACAACAGAATTAGCGTATCCCGATATCAATTTCACGTTAGGTACGTTTTCTACTCAAGGCTTATTAACAGATGCAGAGCAAAAGAATAACTACCATGTACAAATTACCGATGCAGATTCGGGCAAGGTAGAGCTGAAAGGCCAAGTGCAATTAAAACCACTAGAAGTGGTTGGTGATATTAATGTTCAGCAGGTTCAATTACCACGCTTATGGAGCTTTATTGAAAAAGACATTATTGCCAAATTAACTTCGGGTAATGTGAATTTTTCATCGAACTATCATCTGGCTCAAACCATAGGTGATACCAAAAGTGATGATACGATGAGCATCACTAGCGACAATGGCCTATTCTCCATTCATAATCTAAATTTTAATGCAGAAGATAAATCTATTGTTTCTTTGCCTGATTTTTCAGTGAATGGCATAGCGGCGAATGTAGAGAAGCAAACCGTTAATATTGTTTCTGTTACTTCTCATGGCTTAAATGTGTCAGCAAAAGTAAACGATAAAGGGGCCGATCTTGTTACCTTATTTACCCCTAAATTTATTACAGAAGAGTCAAAAGAAAAGAAAGAAGAACCTGTAGAAAAAGAGCCAAAATCAACTGTTGATGCACCTTCATGGTTAGTGACACTTGATGGCGTAGAAATTAAAGACTATCAGTTAAACGTCGAAGAGAAAGTCATTACCAAAAAAGCTAATCAATGGCAGATATCTCCAATTAACTTAACGACAAGTCAGATTGTGAGTGATCTTTCTAAACCGATTGATTTTGATTTCTTTGCTTCAGTAAATAGCAAAGGTGATATCAGGGTTAAAGGTCAAGCCGATGCCAAACAACAAGCCGTATTGGCTGATATTGATGTTAAATCATTGAAGTTAGAACAATTCCAACCTTATTTAGCAACCGCTGTAAATGCAACCTTAACCAAAGGGGAAGTGAGTACGCAAGCTAAGTTAGACGCCAATGCAAAAGGTAACGTTGAGGTTAGCGGTGGTGTTCAAGTAAATCATCTTTCGATTCGTGACAATAAACTAAGAAAACCGTTCGTAAAGTGGCGCTCATTAGCGGTCAATAAGTTTGATTTTGATTTGCAAAAAAACAAATTAGCAGTCGATACGTTAAGTTTACGCCAACCTTATGCGAGAGTGGTGATCAATAAAGACCGAACCACCAATATTGGCGACTTAATTGTGACACAGCCGAAAGTCCAAAAATCGACAACAACATCCAAGAAAAAGGATACAAAACCGTTTGATTTGAGAGTTAGAAAAATTGCGTTCAATAATGGTTCAGCATTCTTTGCAGATAACTCCCTTACGCCGAATTTCTCTTCAGGCATTGAGCAATTAAAAGGCAATATCGGCCATGTATCGAGTATTCCAGGTACAAAAGCAACGGTTGATATCAGCGGTAATATTGAAAGATACGCACCGGTAAAAGTGAAGGGCGAAATAAATCCATTGCTTAAACAGCCTTACTTGGATCTTGATGTCATATTCCAAAGTGTAGAACTAACCACGGTAAACCCTTACTCTGGCACGTACGCAGGTCATTACATTGATAAAGGCCAATTAACGCTAGCGCTTAACTATAAATTAGAAAACAACCAATTAAAGGGTGAGAATCACGTAATTATCGATCAATTACAGTTAGGTAAAGCCAGTGACAGTGATTTAGCAACTTCACTACCGTTAGAGTTAGCGATCGCTTTATTGCAAGATAACGATGGAGTGATTGATTTGGGGGTTGAAGTAACTGGAGATGTAAATGACCCTGAGTTTAGCCTTGGTGCGGTGATTTGGAGCACTATTTCAAACATTATAACTAAAGCAGTAACTGCGCCATTCTCGTTTATTGCAGGCCTTGCAGACTCAGATGAAGAATTGAATGTGATTGCGTTTAAATTTGGTGCGAATACGTTAACGACTGAAGAGCAAGATAAGTTAAAAACACTGGGTACTGCACTAGAAACTCGTCCGAAGTTAAAGCTAACCGTTGGAGGAGCAGTCAATGCACCAGAAGACAGTAAAGCGTTAGCCCTAACGCAATTTAATCAACGTCTAGCAGATTCTGCACAGATAATGATCACCGAGTTACCCACAAACTTGACTGCGAGTACAATGCCTACAACAGGTAAGTTATCGGAAGCTCTACAACAGCTGTATAAGCAAGAGTTTAATGAAAAGGCAAATGTAGTAGAAAACAGAATAGAAGACGAGGAAGATAAAAAAGGCGTAGAGTTAACAGATGAAGAGTTAGCGAAACGTTGGCATATTGCGTTATATAACTTGGTACTAAATAAGCAAGAGGTCTCACAAGCACAGTTAGGGCAATTAGCTCAAAAACGTGCTCAAGCAGTAAAAGCCTATTTGGTTGATATCGTTAAAGTTGATGCATCTCGTGTATTTTTACTTGATAGCCGATTCGATATTGAGCAAGACACGAGTAGCGTATTGCTAACACTTGAAGCTAAGTAACCTCAAGTCCAATAGTTACTGGGATTGATTCAGTGAGATAGAAAAATGGCGACCAAATGAATCTGGTCGCCATTTTTATTTGTTATGCAGTCTATTTTTTAGAACGGCATTGGGTACTTTTTAAAGACTAGATTAATATCTGAAATAGCTTCGTCACTTAGTGGTTTTGAAAAAGCGTCAATGTCTTCTTTTAATTGCTCTAGAGAAGTAGCACCAATAATGGTTGATGTAACGCCATCTACTTGGTCACACCATGCTAATGCAAGCTGACAAGGCGTATAACCGTGTTTTTCTGCCACTTGCATATACGCTCGTACTGCTTCATTTGCCACCAGTGTATCTCGAAAAAGACCATTACGCTGTGAGAACGTCCAACGGCTGCCTTCTGGCATCTTTCCATCTAAGTATTTGCCACTTAACATACCGCCCGCTAATGGTGACCACGGCAAATAGGCCACCTCTTCATGAATGCAGTTTTCGATTAAATAAGGCCAATCTTTAGCGTGTAATAAACTGAATTCATTTTGAATTGATACCATTCTTGGTAAATCGTATTTAGCACTCAGTTTAAGGTAAGTGTTGATGCCCCAAGGTGTGTCGTCTGATAATCCGATATGACGGATCTTACCTGCTTTAACACATTCATTTAATGCTTGTAAGATCTCAAGCATATCGGCTTCTTCTTTCTTCGCATCAAAATCACTGAACTTGAATTGGTTAGGAAAATGCTTACCAAAATGTGGAGAAGTACGGTTCGGCCAATGCAGCTGGTAAAGATCAATATAATCCGTTTGTAAACGAGCAAGTGATGCATCAACTGCAGCAATGACGGCTTCACCTGTAATCGGTGCCCCTTCACGAACCCAAGGTAATCCCGGACCTGCGATTTTAGAAGCTAAGATAATCTCTTTACGTCGTTCTGGATTTGTCGCTAACCAATGACCAATAATGGTTTCTGTTTTTCCGTAGGTCTCAGGCGAGGGTGGCACCGAATACATCTCAGCCGTATCAATGAAATTAATACCTTGGCTAAGTGCATAGTCAATTTGTTGATTGGCATCTTCTTGATTGTTTTGCTTTCCCCAGGTCATGCTACCTAAGCAGATACGAGAGACAGAGAGATTGCTGCTGCCAAGTGTTGAGTATTCCATTTGAGAAGGTTCCTTTATTTGATTTTTATTAGATCATTGGTCTAGAAAACGTACCAATACTTTCCCTTCTTTTGAAATATTATATTTGAGGGTCAGTTGTAACGTGATGGTAACTGATATTGTCAGCATAACAAAAATAGCGATTAAAATAAGTAATTGGTATTTAATGGCAACCATTGGGTTTACCCCGCCTAAAATTTGACCTGTCATCATGCCAGGCAGGGTGACTAAGCCCATCGTAGCCATTGATGCCATGATAGGAGCAAAAGCCTTTTGCATCGCAGAGCGAACAAAAGGGAGGGTGGCATAACGAGGCGATGCGCCAAGAGCGATGGCCGCATGGTATTCACTCTCACGCTCTTTAAATGCGGTGAATAAGTTTTGCAATGCAATGATGTTTCCACTGAGACTATTACCCAATAACATTCCAGCCAAAGGGATCACATATTGAGCACTATAAAGTGGTGTTGGTTGAATAATCACAGCGCTAAGTAAAATAACTAAAGGTGAGAGCCCAACCAATAACCCCGTTGCAACAGGAAACAGTAATCGTTTTTTAGGGAGTTTAGCTTTAGAGATGATAGAGCTAGAGCCTATGCCTATCATTAAAATAATCCAAAGTGTATTCAGTAGTGGATTATTCAGCTGGAAAACAAACTCAAGATAAAGACCAATAAAAACCAGTTGTGCCACCATACGAAACACACTAATACCGAGCTCTTTAGCAAGATCCAATTGGTTAATGCGATTAATGGTAAAGGGAATAATGAGAGTGAGGCTAAATAGCCCCATCAATGCCCAACTGATGTCTAAGGATTCTTGCATGCATTTTTCCTAAAGGGGTTAATTAACGTTATTTGAACATAAAAAAACCGCTGATGTCAGCGGTTTTTGTTATTTATGAATTTAGTTAAAGCATATTAATTAACTTACAGAGTTCGTACAACACGGAAACCTGTGTAGTTAGCGCTTGTCGATGGATTTAGCTCTAGAGATTCATACGCTTTTGCTTTTGTTGGTGCAAAGCTCCATGCGCCGCCACGAACAACACCTGATTTAGTGTTTGTCCATTCCCAAACATTACCTGCAGTATCATAGATACCGTAAGGGTTTGCGCCAAAGCTACCTACAGGAGAAGTTGACTTGTTTGCCCAAGATGAACCACCCCAACCCGTGTTTGCGTTGCCTGAGCCAATGTCAGAGCCCCACCAGTATGCTTCTTTACTTCCAGCCCGTGCAGCTACTTCCCACTGTGTTTCAGAAGGCAGTGCGTAAGTAAAACCAGTTTGTTTGGTTAACCAGTTTGCGTAGGTTTCTGCATCTTTTTTAGAAATACATACTGCCGGTGCATTTTTAGATTGTTCAAATCCAGGTTTACGCCAGTTTTGGTTTTGGTGACGTTTTGTTTCACCACCATTAATAGCATTACAACCGGCACCTTTTTCTGCTTCAGTAATATAGCCTGAGCTAGCAACAAACGCATCAAACTGATTAACGGTTACAGGGGTAGCAGCAATAGAGTAGGCTGTTGAAATAGTTACGTCTTTTGCTGCATCTTTACCAATGTGGTAATTACCAGAACCAATCACAACCATTTGTGGTGCTAATTGATTATTGCTTAAACTGTCAGCAAATTTCTTGCCTGGCTTTGGGCGATTTTCCTGAAGTTTCAAGTCAGCCCATACCGTCATGTCTTTAGATAGTGACATTTGACGACTGTATGGTTCAAAGCCTGACTTCTCCACGGTAATCTGGTGCTGACCGGCAGGTAACATAACATCTACAGGTGTGCTGCCGTAGTTTACGCCATTAACAGTTACGTTATCTTCATGACGGTTAGAGCGAATGGTAATACCAACCCATTTCTTCTCTTTTTTGATTTTTTCGTTTGATGATTGTGCTGTGCCATCTTCAATACAGTAACGGTTTTCTAGCCCCAATAATTGACATGCTGCTATTGTGTCTGGACGAGCACGTAATGAAGCTTGCAGCTTAGTTGTGTAGCGATTGCTTCCATTAAATCCACTGTCAATAATTGCACTATCTAATACGTGGATATTTAACGATACATTATTTACGTGTTGTTTTACTGTTTCAGCTTCAGTAAAGCCGTTGATCAACTGTTGCTGAAAGTTGTTAACAGCCTTTTGCATGCTTAGAGTTTTACCTTGGCTTGAACATGCGCTTAATGTCATCGACATCTTACAAGTAATCGTATGAACTACATCTAATGAATCTTGAGTTGCTAGTTCTTCTTGTAGGCGAAGTACACGAGCTTCTTGACGAGATTCACCAAGAATTTCAAGTTCGTCTAATGCACGTTGTCTTTTAGTGCTGTTTGCTTTTAACACTCGAGTTTGTTCTTGAATATCCTGCTGAATGGATAATTTAGCGACTTGGTTCTCTTTTACTTCTTTCCAAGAGTCTTGGTATTGCTTTTGGAAAGGAGTGATATCTAGATCAGGATCATTAATCATTCGATTGTATTGCTCATCTAAATTACGTTGAGCAAGTTTGCGTTTAGAATCCAATTGTGTTGCTTTTTTATCTAAAGTATCACTTTGATTACGCAATTCACGAAGACGACCTTGATCATTAACCACTGTGTTTTCTAGTTGCTTAACTTCATCACGTTTGTGAGTCAGTTTAATATCAATAGAAGCAACAGAATCAATAGTAGGCGTTATTGATTGAGTGTCGGTATTAGCAAGCGCAACAGAGGTAAAAAGCGCCGGCGATAACAGTAGTGCTAGAGCGGGTAGTCCTTTACGGTTCATAATTTTTCTGCTTTTAATAATAGACATAAATAATTTTTTTTGTAATAAATTCATAAAAATTAACCCATCTCCGCACCGCAGATTGAAGAACGTGATATTGCATTTGTTCTTCTTCATTTAGTGAGGGCTAATCGTATATTGATACTGATCTACATACTTCACTTTAATCATACCAACCTATCGCCAATTATCTGTTCAGTGGCTTCTTTAAGGTTGGAGCAAATGATTTATGCAGATAAGTATCTGTTATTCATAGTTTTGACGCCATCCTAAAGGAAGCAATTTTTATACCAACCTTTTGTGTTTGAATGCGTCAAAGATAATCTTAACTTGATCATCGTTTCTATCTGATAGAACAATGATCAAGTTTAAAAATAAGAAAATGGATTATTTATCATTTATCGATTAATTAATTTGTTGTTAATAAAGGTTTTTTTAATTTGCTTAGCGCGCTATCCTGAAGTGAGAAAATTGAAATGACATTGGCTGTATTATCTTAATTCATGATCATGCTTTCGAATGACCATTATCAATAGATTGTTTTTATGATCTTGGTTACACTCTTGTTCATTAGTAATATCAGTGATTAATGGATTTATCATGCAAATGGATTGGATTTTCCCTACACAAATTATCATGCTGCCTGAAGAAAGAGATCTGCATTCGCATGAATATCATCAGCTAGTGATTGGCTTAAAAGGGCAAGCGGAATTTGAAATTAATGATAAAAGCAGCATGATTTATTCTGGTAAGGTGGGAGTTATTCCTGCTAATTTCAAGCATGCTTTTTCAAGTTTGTATCAAGCCGAAGTGTTAGTACTTAATTTTCCTCAGTTTTTTGGGAATGACGAATTGGCAAAGAGGGTAAATGAGCTCTTTGTCGATTGTGGTTATTACCAGTTAGATGTTCAGATTCAAAATTTAATACAGCTGTTGGTATGTGAAATTCAAGCTAGCGTTGATGATCACCTTTTAAATAAAGCATGCAGTGACACGATAATTTCGCTGCTCCACCGTCATTTAATTGATGAAAATACAGAGAAAAAGATTAAACGTTTGAATCAAGAAGTGATCGACAATTTTATAACGCATCATATTGGAAGTAAGATCACGATTTCGCAGTTATCAAGCACAGTTTTTCTTGGAGAGAGTCAATTTTACGCCATTTTTAAGCAAGAGTTCGGAATTACACCGCATAAATATATTGTTGAAAAGCGTATTCAATATGCAAAAACATTGCTTGAAACAAGTCAATTTACGGTAGGTGAAATTGCTCAACAAACTGGTTTTTCAAATCAAAGTGCTTTTAGTCATGCCTTCATGAAGCATACTGGAGGCGCTCCAAGTAAATATCGTCAATTACATGTAAGTGTTAAGTAGCTACCTCTAGAGGGGTACTTGTTCTTAAGTCCATATTTAAATTTTACTTTATTCGTAACTAAAAATTACCGCCTTTGTTCTCACTTTGTAACCGCATGGACGATTTAGCAATTAAATCGGAGTTTTTGACAAGTATTTATTGTAAATAGGAAATAGACTCTTTCGCAACTTGCTTTAATAATAAAAAAACCAGTAGAAGCATAATCGTTTAGTTAATCATGTCAGATAATTAGAGGAAACAGGTATGTTTCATGCGAAAGATGTATTGTCTTCATCCATTATTAATCACTCTTTACCTACGTTATGGTCGGCCATTTCTCCCATTTATATGGTAGATGAAGCTCAATGGTTAAAAGAGCTTATCCCACTAGCTCAACCGAGTGAGCAAGAAGCCAACATGATGAGAGATCAGGCGGCTCAACTTATTCAACGTGTCCGTAATGATAAGCAAGCTGTGCAAATGATTGATGCGTTGTTATTAGAATACAGCCTAGATACTAAAGAAGGCATATTATTGATGTGTCTTGCTGAAGCCTTAATGCGTATTCCTGATGCAGAAACGGCCGATGCACTTATTCGTGATAAGTTAAGTGTTGCTGATTGGAAATCACATCTTAAAAATTCAGATTCGACGTTTGTAAATGCCTCAACGTGGGGATTATTGCTGACGGGTAAAGTCGTCAGTATGGACGTAAAAGCAGATGGTTCACCTTCTAATGCCATTAGCCGTTTAGTCAATAAATTCTCAGAGCCTGTGATCCGTCAAGCCATGAACCAAGCGATGAAGATCATGGGACACCAATTTGTATTGGGCAGAACCATTGAAGAAGCGCAGAAAAAAGGTAAGGCGATGCGCGAGAAGGGCTATACCTACTCCTTTGATATGCTTGGTGAAGCAGCATTAACCCAATCAGATGCTCATAAGTATTTTAAAGATTACATCATGGCGATAGAAAGTGTAGGCCGTGCCGCGAGTATTGCTGGCTCACCAGATCCTACTGTATCTATTAAGCTATCCGCATTGCATCCTCGCTATGAAATGGCGAATAAAGTTCGCGTGATGGGGGAGATGTGCGACACGGTTCTTAAATTGCTTGAGCGTGCGCGTGAATTGGATGTTGGTATCACGATTGATGCAGAAGAGATGGATCGTTTAGAGCTTTCTTTAGCGTTATTTGAAAAGTTATATCGCAGCGACATTGTCAAAGGCTGGGGTAAATTTGGCATTGTAGTGCAAGCGTACTCTAAGCGTGCGTTGCCAGTTCTCGTTTGGTTAACGGCACTCGCAAAAGAGCAGGGTGATATGATCCCACTTCGTTTAGTGAAAGGTGCTTATTGGGATACTGAACTTAAAATATCTCAACAATTTGGTTTTGCACGTTACCCTGTGTTTACACGTAAAGAAGCGACGGATGTTTCTTATTTAGCCTGCGCGCGCTATTTATTAAGTGGTCATGTAAAGGGCAACATCTTTCCGCAATTTGCTAGCCATAACGCACATACTGTTGCAGCGATATCATCAATGGCAACCCATGATGAATTTGAATTTCAACGACTTCATGGTATGGGAGATGCGTTATATGATCATGCAATGGCGATGTTTAATCGCAATGTTCGCATTTACGCTCCAGTGGGAAGCCATAAAGATCTACTGCCTTATTTAGTGCGTCGTTTACTTGAAAATGGTGCAAACAGCTCGTTTGTTCACCGTTTAGTTGATGCCAATTGCCCAATAGACAACCTGACTGAACATCCTGTTGATGCGCTATTAGCTTGCCCTTCTCTAGAGAATCAATTGATCCCATTGCCACCTCAAATTTTCTCGGATCGTAAAAATTCATACAGTATTAATTTAGATGTAGAGAGTGAAGCTCAGCCGTTTGAAGCATTGGTTAAAGAGCAGATGACTACGTATTGGCAAGGTGGTCCAATCGTTAACAATAGCCGTTATTACGAAAGCATGATCAAGGATAATGCTGCTGACTTACACAAGATTACTTCGCCATATGACAGGCGTAATAATGTTGGTTCATTAGTATGGAGCTCTGAAGAGCAAGTCTCAGACGCATTGACTATTGCTCATGATTACTTTCCAACATGGCAGAGTACGCCAGTATCAGAACGTGCTGAGTACTTAGACTTATTGGCGAATAAACTTGAAGAAAACATGCCAGAGTTGGTTGCTTTATGTCATAAAGAAGCAGGGAAAACCATCCATGATAGTATTGATGAAGTGCGTGAAGCGGTGGATTTTTGTCGTTATTACGCCGTTCAAGCCAAACTGAATTTCGCCACCCCTGAAACCATTGTTGGTTTTGACGATGTCTCGCACCAAATTGCGCGTCAAGGTCGTGGTGTCTTTGTATGTATTAGCCCTTGGAATTTCCCATTAGCAATTTTCCTAGGTCAAGTTACGGCAGCACTCGTTGCAGGTAACACCGTGATTGCAAAACCGGCAGAGCAAACATCATTAATCGCGGTTCGAGCGATGGAGATGCTATTAGAGACAGGCATTGCGCCACAAGCGGTTCACTTATTACCTGGGGATGGTAAAACGGTTGGTGCGCCATTAACCTCAGATCATCGTGTAGCAGGGGTTGCCTTCACAGGTTCAACGGAAACCGCGCAATTAATTAATCGCACTTTAGCCAATCGAACCTTTGAAGGTAATGGCGTAGCTCCGGTGCCTTTTATCGCTGAAACGGGTGGTCAAAACGCAATGATAGTCGACAGTACTGCACTGCCTGAACAAGTGGTGCGTGATGTCATGCGATCTGCATTTGCATCTGCTGGTCAACGTTGTTCTGCACTGCGAGTGTTGTTTGTTCAACAAGACATCGCAGACAGAATTATTAATTTAATCAAAGGGGCAATGGTTGAACTAAACGTTGGTTTACCTGAACTGCATTGCACGGATGTTGGTCCTGTTATCGATTTAAAAGCCAAAGAGAAGTTGCTCGCGCATATTGAAAAAATGACATTAGAGGGCAAATTGGTTGCTCAAGCTGAGTTACCAGATTGGTCTGAAAAAGGGGATTTTGTACCGCCAAGTGCGTTTGAAATTGACTCCATTAGCCAATTAGAAAATGAGCAATTTGGTCCTATTCTTCATATTGTGCGCTTTAAAGCCAGTAAGATTGATAAGGTGGCTTCTGACATCAACTCAACAGGGTTTGGTTTAACCCTGGGGATTCATAGTCGTAATGAAGTGACATACACGCGAATTGAGAAAAACATCAAGGTGGGTAACTGCTATATCAATCGTGATCAAGTTGGTGCGGTCGTTGGAGTTCAACCATTTGGTGGCCAAGGGTTATCGGGTACAGGACCAAAAGCGGGTGGGCCTCGTTATTTATTCCGGTACACCCAAGCACAACAAATTTCCCCTGCTATTGGAGCTAAATGAGAAAGGAGAACCTCATGACAACAACTACTCATATTATTAAATCAGCACTTTCTCAAGGTCAACTGGAGTGGCAAGCGGATTCATTCTCAACAAGAATGAAAAAATTATTACGTTGGTCAGAGTATTTAGCGGAGCATCCTGATTTTGGTGTTCTGGCAGCAAAAATGGTACGTTTCCAATGTCAAAGAGCAATGCAGTTAATTTCTGAAACGGAGTTAATGCCGGGGCCAACAGGGGAGAGTAACGAGCTTTACACGGCAGCGAGAGGTGTTTTTTACATCACATCGGATGAAAATTCATCGGTTGTGGCCTTGGTTGGGCAAATAACTGCGGCATTAGTAGCAGGAAACGCTATTATTGTCGCCCTTTCGAGTCAGGATACGAAACTAACTTCAGTTATTCTTGAGGGGTTGCATCAAGCTAAAGTTCCAAGATTGGCAGCTCAGCAGGCAGAGTTTGCAATAACAGACATTAATGATGTTCGTTTAGCTGGCGTCTGCTTTGTTGGTAATGAGCAAAAATCGATAGCGCTCAACCAACAACTTGCAAAACGAGAGGGGTTATTAGCGCAATTGATCGCAGAAACGGATCAAGAGCGTCTATCAAATGTTACCGATCCTCATTTTGTTCTACGCTTTATCACAGAGCGTACACGAACAATCAATGTGACAGCAGTAGGTGGTAATGCCACCTTGCTAGAGCTTGGGGGTGGTAATCACTGATAATTACTATTGATACTAAGTTTGGATAAAACCTTGTCCAGCAGGTATTAGAAATCATCGTCGTTATTGCACCATAATAATAGAGCCTTGATGCTCATATACAGCAATAACGACGTTAAGTTTACTGCCAATAATATAAAGGAAATATAATGATTGAAAATAATTTTGCCATTACAGGGACGTTTATCGCTTACCTGATAATGATGCTCGCAATTGGGGTTTATGCATACAAACGAACAAACAGTTCATCTGATTACTTTTTAGGCGGCCGAACATTAGGGCCATGGCCTGCAGCGTTATCTGCAGGGGCTTCTGACATGAGTGGTTGGTTATTACTTGGTCTGCCAGGCTATGCTTACGCGGCAGGTTTAGAGTCGTTATGGCTTGCCGGTGGTTTATTAGTAGGTACGTGGTTGAACTGGCTCATTTGCGCGAAACGTTTACGAACTTACAGCATAACTACTGATGACTCATTAACACTTCCTGAATTTTTATCACGCCGTTTTAATGATAAATCTAAACTAATTCAAACCATTTCAGCGTTGTTTATTTTGCTGTTCTTCCTTTTCTATACAAGTTCTGGTTTGGTTGCTGGTGGTAAATTATTTGAAACTGTATTTGGTCTAGATTACAAAATAGCGGTGGTTATTGGTACGCTTTGTGTTGTGTCTTATACCTTATTTGGTGGTTTCTTAGCGGTAGCTTGGACTGATTTAGTTCAAGGTCTATTAATGTCTGCGGCGTTGTTGATTGTTCCTATTGCAGCCATGCAAGGTGGTTTTGGTCAGTTGAGTGCGGATTTAGTTGCGATTAACCCAGAGCTTATGACGCTATGGACAGGCATGGATGGTAAACCGCTAAGTGCGATTGCGATTATTTCATTAGTGGCTTGGGGCCTTGGTTACTTTGGTCAGCCACACATCCTAGCGCGTTTCCTTGCTTCTCGCACAAACAGAGAGTTGACGACTGCTCGTCGAATCGCCGTAGTATGGACAGCGTTATCAATGGTTGGTGCTGTGTTGGTCGGTCTTGTTGGTTTACTTTATGTAAATGGCTCAATGGCAGGTCAAGCGATTGATGGCGAAAAAATCTTCATGCTATTAGTGAATGCGATGTTCCACCCAGTTATTGCTGGCATCTTATTGGCTGCGATCCTTGCTGCCATCATGAGTACTGCTGATTCACAATTATTAGTTTCTTCTTCAGCATTATCTGAAGATCTATATAAGCAATTACTGAAAAAAGACGCAACCAGTAAAGAGGTTGTCAGCGTAGGACGAATTGCAGTGATTGTTTTATCACTTATTGCATTAGCGTTAGCGATGAGCCCTGATAGTTCAGTGCTTGGTTTGGTTTCTTATGCGTGGGCAGGTTTTGGTGCTGCATTTGGACCTGCAATAGTGCTAAGTCTTTACTGGAAAGGAATGAACCGTAATGGCGCTCTTGCTGGTATCGTTGTTGGTGGTATCACGATTGTTGTGTGGAAACAGCTAACAGGCGGTTGGTTCGATGTGTACGAAATTGTACCAGGGATTATTTTCGCAACGACGGCAATTATTGCTGTGAGTAAGTTGACAGGTAAACCTGAAGAAGCGGTCGCTCAGCAACATGAGAAATTTGAACGTAACTTGGTTGAGTTTGAATAAACGTTTTTATTAAAACAATATAGATGAAAGCCCCAGAAAGCCTCTTTTTGGGGCTTTTTTGTATGTTCAATGAAATGAAACTGTTACAATCCATGCACTTTAAAAAGAAATAATACTAATGTAACTAATTAGATCGTATTACTAGGAGAGTAAACATGAAATTAATTCGTTTCGTGCTTGGAAAAGTCATTTTAGGTTTGGATTGTGTATTTTCACCTTCAGGTGTAAAACGCGATCCTGCAAAGCAAGCCGAGATAGATGCAGAAACAGCAAACTATTCACTATACCAATTTGAAGCATGTCCATTCTGTGTGAAAGTTCGTCGTACAATTAAGCGTCAATCATTAAAGATCGAACTGCGTGATGCTAAAAATAATGAGCAGCATAGATCTGAATTATTAGCCGGCGGTGGCCGTGTAAAAGTGCCATGCCTGCGAATTGATAAAGATGGCGAAACAACATGGATGTATGAATCGTCAGATATTATGGCCTTCTTAGAGGAAAAATATCCTTAGTATTCACAAGGTTGTGAGTACCCATAAAGTAGTGGTTAAAGGCGGGCTTATTGATAGTTCGCTTTTTAATGTGTTTTTTTTGTAAAATTACAGCTTTTTTATTAATGAAATTTACTTGTTAATAGTTCTATTATTAGCCATTTTTGTACCTTTATGAGACTCAAGTCACAAAATGCTTGGCTTTAAGTTAATGTTAGGTTAAACTTCTCTTCGTGACTTGATTCACAAATAAAATAAAAACACATTAGGCTAGTTATTATGGAAAAAATGAGTATGACTCATAAATGGTCAATTAAAAATTGTCCCAAGGATATAGAGAGCCAAGTTTTATCTGTTATTGGACTAATCGATAAGAAAGGTTCAGCATCTGACATGGATCTCTGTAAGATCTTTGGTGAAGTTCTGTGGAGTGATGGGAAATATTTCAATTCTCATGCATTTCGCTTCTTATTTGATCATGAGACTCTTTCATGTGAAGTAACGAAGAGACACTTACACTAAAGCAAACAAGCTATGTATTTTTAAGGTCATTATTGTTCCCCCGATAATGGCCTTTTTTATTGTCTGTTATAAACCAAACTAACCATTTTCTACTCTCTAAAAAAACCTCTTTGAACGCAATAAACCTTACATTAAGTGCGTCTTTACAATCTTTACTTTTTTATTCTGGTGAATGCGAATCGTTTTCATTATAGTGATATTTAAATACGAACAATTATCACTTGAGTGTAAAGAATATGAAAAAAAGTATCGCTACAATGTTATTTGGTTTAGTGGTTTCTGCATCAAGTTATGCGGAAACTATTACGGTTTCTCACCAACTAGGTAAAACAACGCTTGAGACAAAACCTCAGCGTGTTGTTGTGATTGGAACGGGAACTTTAGATGCCATTGATTACTTTGGTATCAAGCCAGTAGCGGTTACTCAAGCAACCACAATGCCTCCCTATTTATTAAAGTACAAAGCTAAAGAGTTTGCTTCTTCTGGTAGTTTAAGTGAGCCAGATTTTGAAACGATTTATATGCAGAAGCCAGATGTGATCATTATTGGCTCTCGTGCTGTTAAAGCCTACAAAGAGTTATCTGAAATCGCACCAACCATCGTCTTTACTGCGGATTCAGAAAGCTATTGGGAGAGTACACAGCAACAATGGCGCATGCTAGGTAATGTCTTTGAGATTCAAGATAAAGTTGAAGCAAAAATAGCGAGTGTAGACACTGAGTTCAAAGCGATTGCTGAACACAACAAAACAAATAATGTTGCAGCGTTAACAGTAATGAGCGCAGGCGGTAATATTACGACTTTTGGTGCGCAATCTCGTTTTTCTGCTATCTATAAAGATTTTGGTTTTAATGAAGCGGTAGAAGGCATTAAAGAATCTCGCCATGGTGATTTGGTATCGTATGAGTTTATTCGTAATGTGAACCCATCAAACCTTCTTATTGTTGATAAAGATAAGTTAATTAACAAAGATAAAAGCCGAACACGTGAAGAGTTTGCTAACCCATTAGTGAAAGCAACCGATGCCTATAAAAATGACAGCTTAACCTATCTTGATATCAATGCATGGTATCTAGCAATTGCAGGTGTTACCGCAACAGACCAAATGATTGCGGATGTGAAACAGTCTATTCATCTTTAAGTTTGATCATTATTTATTTTTAATTCCACTGTAAAGCGTGCTATTTCTTTGAGATAGCACGCTTTGTGCAGGCTGAGGTTAGCTTTGAAAAAGTTATTGCTTGTTCTTATTGTGCTGAGCTTTGCTTCGGTATTTATCGGTGTTGCTGACTTGCCGTTGTCAGCTATTTTTCGAGGAGATACAGAAGCGCTAGAACTCCTTGTTGTAAGTCGTCTCCCACGTTTATTGGCTATTTTATTATCTGGTGCAGGCCTGAGTATTGCAGGCTTAATCATGCAACAGATCAGCCAAAACCGATTTGCAGCACCATCAACCTCTGGCACCATCGAGTGTGCAATGTTGGGTTATGTATTGAGCTTAGTGATCTTTGGGCATGGCGATAACTTATTGCTGATTTTTGCAATGGCGATTGGCGGTACACTTCTTTTTATTCAATTCATTCATCGTATTCAATTTAAAAACGCCATCTATGTGCCTCTAATTGGCATCATTTTTGGTAACGTTGTTTCTTCTGCTGCAACCTTTGTCGCGTATAAATACGATGCAGTTCAGAACCTTTCTGCATGGACGGTCGCGAACTTCGCTAATATTCTGCAAGGTAACTATGAGCTGTTATACATTGCTGTGCCAATTTCAGTGATCAGCTATTGGTACGCGACGCGTTTATCTGCCGTTGGTATGGGAAAAGATTTTGCGACCAATATTGGTCTGAAGTACAAGCAAATTCTATTTCTCGGTATTATTTTAGTCTCTGTTATGTCAGCAACGGTAGTGATGATTGTTGGTCAATTGCCTTTTCTTGGTTTAATCGTACCAAACTTAGTTGCTCAGTTTTATGGTGATAACCTACGAAGAAACATCCCTCTAACGGCGATTGTTGGCGCGATATTAATTCTTGTGTGTGACGTTGTAGGACGTGTGATCATTTTCCCTTATGAAATTCCAATCTCTATGATCATCAGTATTCTTGGTGGAATGGTGTTTATTTTCTTTATCGTTAAAGGTAAACAAAATGTCTGATTCAATTAAACTAACGGCATTGGCTTTTATAACCGTTTTATTCACCTTTTTGTTTATTGGTATTGGGCTTGATGCTTCTAACTATGAGTATTTTTTGTCTCGTCGAGTGCCTAAAGTATTAGCGATGATCTTAGCCAGTATTGCGATTGCACAGTCGTCTTTGGTATTTCAAACCATTACGCATAACCGTATTTTAACACCAAGTATTATGGGGTTTGATGCCTTGTATTTACTGACTCAAGTATTGGTTGTGGTTATTTTTGGCAGTTTTAGTGTTTTCTTATTAAACCCATTCGTTAACTTTGCTATGTCAGTGGTGATAATGGTCGGATTTTCTTTGTTGTTATTTGGTTTCTACTTTAAGAAAAACAACAGTAACGTAATCACCCTATTATTACTTGGTGTGATTTTTGGACAGCTGTTTTCTAATGTGTCGTCATTTTTTATGATGTTGGTTGATCCAAATGATTTTGCGTCAATTCAATCAAGTATGTTTGCTAGCTTTAATAATATTAACAAAGACTTAGTTTATTTTTGTGTTATCCCATTATTACTCATTAGTGCCGTGTTATTTCGAATGTCTAACGTGCTTGATGTGTTCTGGCTTGATAACGATAATGCGACCAGTTTAGGCGTTGATGTAGGGAAAATAACCAAGCAGGTACTTATTTTAGTGGCTATCTTAATTTCGGTATCCACTGCGTTAGTTGGCCCTGTGATGTTCTTTGGTTTATTGGTGGCAAACTTAGCAAAAGAGTTTTTCAATACCTATCGTCACCGAACTTTGCTACTGGGAAGCAGCTTAATGGCGATGTCGATGTTGCTTTCAGGGCAATGGGCGATTGAGAACATCTTTAAGTTTGAAACGACATTAAGCGTAGTGATTAATTTTATCGGTGGTTTGTACTTCTTATCGCTGTTAGTTAGACAAAAAATTCAATAGAGAAACGTATGATTTCATTATCTCAACTTTCAAAATCATTTGGTCAGCAAAAAGTGGTTGATCAAGCTTCTGCTTCTTTTATTAAAGGTGAAGTGACGTCGATCATTGGACCTAATGGCGCAGGTAAAAGTACTGTGTTATCTATGGCAAGCCGCTTATTAGCCAAAGACAGTGGCAGTGTGCTCATTGAAAACCAAGAAGTGGTGGATTGGGACACAAAAGCTTTAGCGAAAAAACTAGCCGTTCTTAGACAATCAAATAATTTAAACATGCGCTTTACGGTGCGTGAGCTTGTTGCCTTTGGTCGGTTTCCTTATAGCCAAGGTAAGCTAACAAAGCACGATAATGAAGTGATGGATAAGGCGATCAATTATTTAGATCTTGCTCCTATTCAGAATAAGTACTTAGATCAATTAAGTGGTGGCCAGCGTCAATTGGCATTCATTGCCATGGTGGTTGCACAAGATACGGACTATGTCTTTTTAGATGAGCCGTTAAATAACTTAGATATTAAACATTCATTACAAATCATGAAAAACATTAAAACGTTGGCTCATGAATTAGGAAAAGCGGTAGTGATAGTCATTCATGATATTAACTTCGCATCATGTTATTCAGACAATATTGTGGCGCTTAAAAAAGGCAAAGTAGTTGCTAATGGCACGGTTGCTGAAGTGATCAGAAAAGACGTGTTATCAGAAATATACGAAACTGAATTTGATATCCATGAAGTTAATGGCCAACGTATTTGTATGTATTACGGACAATAAAGGATTAAGTTATGAATAAGAAACCTTCTCCACGTGTACTGACCGTGGTTAATAATCTACAGTTTACCGCCAATATGCAGCGCATTACCTTTAAAGCAGAAGATCTTTCAAATTTTGATATGGAAACAGAGGGTGGTTACATTAAGCTGATGTTTAATGAAAATGGTGGAACCGACCTCTCTGGTATCGCTGAAGGCACTCGTCCTATGATGCGTACTTATACTGTGCGTAATTTGAGAAAAGAGCAGAATGAGCTAGATGTGGATTTTGTTCGCCATCATCATGCGAATGCAATGATAAGTGCTGAAACAGGCGGCTTTGCTTCTGCTTGGTCTCAGAATGCGGTAAATGGTGATACGATTTCAATCGCAGGGCCAGGCAGCATCAAAGGGCTTAATCATAATGCGGATTGGTTCTTTTTAGTGGCAGATATGACAGCGTTACCTGCTTTGTCTGCGAAACTTGAAGCACTACCAGCATCAGCGGTAGGCTATGCTGTGATTGAAATTAGCCATCAATCAGATAAACAGACGTTAACTAAACCACAAGGTATTGAGCTAGTGTGGGTTATTAAATCTGATGCACAAGATTTAACAGAGGCGGTTCGAGCACAAGAGTGGAAAGCGGAGCGAGTCTCGGTTTGGTGCGCGTGTGAGTTTAATCAAATGAGAGCGCTTCGTACGTATTTCCGTAACGACAAAGAAGTGGATAAAGACGATCTTTATATCAGTAGTTATTGGAAAGAAGGCTGTACTGAAGATGGGCATAAAGTAGCTAAGCATGAAGATCAACTTGCTGAGGACTAGTATCCCTAGTTTCTCAACATAAGCGACACACGTTTACCAAAAACAACGTCTATTAGGCTTAGATAATCCAGTACTTCTGGACTGCATATTAATCAATAATTGAATATCATTGAGTGCTTTTTTACGTATCTTAGCGATGGACGTTGGCTGATATCGACTCTATCGTGTATAAGCTTAGCCCCTACTAGGCTTCCATTCGTTTAGTCATTTACTCTGGATTAAAATCAAGACTTAGCAGTGCAAGAGTGATTACGGAGTCATTAGTTTCCCCATTCTTGCTGTATACCGACTTTGGGAGCAGCATTGTAGCTCTGATGATATCAATTTATTTTCCCGTTTGAGTTTTTTACCTATTTGACGATCTGAAAAATCTAATTGCATCAGAGCTTCTCTCTGGTATCTTGGAATAAGAGTCAGCTGTTTGTATTTTTTACCAATGTAGCTACCTTGGTTACTGTGTGAGAACTTCAGCCTACGGGCAGCTGGCACGCTTGTCGATACCAAGTGTGTCGGTTGTTCTGAGAATCTAGTGGGGTGATGTACGTTGAATAATGAAATTAAGCCCGCACGAGAAGTGATTGACGCGCAACAATCAATGATGATTGCGTGTGAAGAGTGTGGGTTAGTCGTTAATATCCCTGATTTAGCTCAAGGTGATAAAGCAACCTGCCCTCGGTGTGGGTATACATTAATTAAAGCCGTTAGTTTACCTTTTCAACGTCCAGCTGCTTACGGTATTGCTTGTTTGTTGATGCTAGTATTGAGCCTGTCATTTCCATTTCTCTCTTTTTCAGTTAATGGGATGGAGCATCAAATTACACTGCTAAATGCAACAGAAGCATTACAGCATTTTGAAAATAGTCTATTAGCTATTTTATTAATGGTAACAGTAATTGTTTTTCCTACCGCATATGTAATGCTGGTGTTATATCTTTATTATCACGCTCATAAAGTAAAGAAGGTTGGACATATTTTTCATGCTCACGTCTGGTTAAAATTTTTATGCCGCATCTTATTTACTATTCAACCTTGGTTAATGGTTGATGTTTTTTTAATTGGCGTTTTAGTCAGTTTAGTAAAAATTTCAGCATTAGCGCATATTGGTTTAGGTAATTCATTTTGGGCTTTTTGTCTTTATAGTGTGTTAGTGGTCAAATGTGTGTCATTAGTTGATAGAACATGGTTGTGGGATCAGTTTTTTTCGATGAAGCCAATTGATGGTGTGCGTGCTGGTGATACCCATTTAGATCATAATCATGTTGGTTGCCATGTCTGTAATCAACTTAATCCGCTACCAACGTCACATAAAGCACAATGTTTGCGTTGTGATAGCCAATTACATGCTTTTAACGCTAATCATTCGTTACAATATTCATGGGCTTATTTACTCGCATCGATAGTGTTTTATATTCCTGCCAATTTATATCCAATGATGTATACCGTAAGTTTAGGGAAAAGCGAAGGTTCAACGATTCTTGGCGGCGTTGTTTTACTTTGGAAAATGGGGTCGTGGCCGATAGCAGTAGTGATATTTATAGCGAGTATTTTTATTCCTATGGCAAAAATGTTTACTCTAGCATGGCTTTATTTTTGTGCAGGTAAACACGCGGATGACTCAAGCCATATCGCCATTAAGCGGTTAAAATTATACCGCTTAACAGAATTTATCGGCCGCTGGTCAATGGTTGATATTTTTGTAGTTGCTATCTTAGTGGCTTTAGTGCAGTTACAAAATGTGATGGCGATTTCACCAGGTCCTGCAGCGTTATGCTTTGCGACGGTGGTGATCTTTACGATGATATCTGCGATGAGTTTTGATCCGCGGATATTTTGGGCACCTAAAAATAATATATGCAAACGAGATTCAGAGTTAGATGCTTCTGAGTCCAATTCAGAAGTGCCTAGTGTGCATAAATGAGAAGCAAATTATGAATGATAACCAGCCAACAGAGGCAAAAGTACAACGTTTAAAACAAGTGTCGCCGATATGGATCGTACCATTAGTTGCACTTGCTATTGGTATTTGGATGTTTGTTCAATATCTTACTAGTCAAGGACCCGTGATTACGATTCGATTACCAAATGCATCAGGTATTGAAGTTGGAAAAACAGCAATCAAATCATTGAATGTAAAAGTTGGTGTCGTTACAAAAGTTAAATTAAGTAAAGATTACAGTTATATCACCGTAACAGCCCAGATGGACAATGATACCGGCCGGATGCTTAAAAACGACACTCTATTTTGGGTGGTTAAACCGCGCATAGGTAAAGGGGGAGTATCTGGATTAGATACATTACTCTCTGGGTCATATATTGAAATGCAACCTGGCGAAGGAAAGAAAGATAAAGATCATTTTGTCGCATTAGATGTTCCTCCGGTCGCGCCAGCTGATGCGAAAGGTTTGCGGGTTATTTTAACTAGCCGTCAAGCGGGTAAATTAGGCGTTGGTGATCCGGTACTTTATGACGGCTTTACGGTTGGTCGTGTAGAGAAAGTCAGTTTTGATATCAATACTAAACGCGCTAATTATCAATTATTTATTTTTGAACCTTATGATAGTTTAGTTCGTACCAGCAGTAATTTTATTTTAGCGTCTGGTTTAGAAGTGCAGGTGGGTACTGAAGGTTTTAATGTTAACATTGGCTCTTTAGAATCTTTAATAACGGGTGGTGTGACATTTACAACACCGGCAGATGATCAAGGTACATCACAACTTAAGCAAAAAAGCTATTATCGTTTATATGATAATCAGAAAGCAGTTCGAGAAAAAATGTTTGAGCAACACCTTGATTTTGTGATGCTGTTTAGCGAATCGATTCGAGGCTTAAAAGCAGGAGCTCCGATTGAGTATCGTGGTATTCAAATTGGTACCGTACAAAAAGTACCTTTACGTTTACCGACTAGCCAAGAAGGTTTTA
Organism: Aliivibrio finisterrensis; assembly: GCF_008933155.1. GTDB lineage: Bacteria > Pseudomonadota > Gammaproteobacteria > Enterobacterales > Vibrionaceae > Aliivibrio > Aliivibrio finisterrensis. Next base: position 147,744 of record NZ_WBVP01000003.1, read on the forward strand.
CTAGCAAGCAAATTCCAGTGCTGATACGTATTGACTTAGGGCGTGTGTTTGATCATACAGATGAGGGCACACTGGCCTCATTGAAAGAAAATCTTGAAAAAGAGTTTAGGTTAGGTCTGCGTGCAACATTGAAAACTGGTAATTTATTAACCGGTGCATTGTATATTGGCACTGATGTTTATAAAGTAGAAAAACCCATAAAATTAATGACCTATGATGGTTATGCGATCTTCCCAACCAAACCGGGAGATTTAGCCGAAGTACAGAAGCAGCTAACTAATTTACTGAATAAATTTAATAAGTTGCCGGTTGAAGATACGTTAAATTCAATGACTGCGACATTAAAAACATCTGAAAAAACAATGGAGGCGATGCGGGAAGCGATTAACGATTTGGATCGATTATTAAGGCAAAAAGATACTCAAGCATTGCCTGGTGATGTACGTGCAAGCCTTAAGCAGATCCAAACAACCTTTAATGGTTTTGGTCCTGATACTGAGTTATATCAGGATCTAGAAGGTGCGTTAATCCGTTTTGAAGCGGTTATGACTGAGCTTCAGCCGGTGTTACGTCAAATAAATGAAAAACCAAATTCACTTGTGTTTGGTGATGAGAAAACACAAGACCCAGTACCTGTTGGAGGTCGTTAATAATGAAAAAATGGTTCGTCATCGCAGCAATTACGCTAGCCGTTAGTGGCTGTAGTAGTGCGCCTGAAGGGGTAAATACATTCTTATTACCTCCAGGTAAGACGTTAACAGTATCTCACGAAACTCATCAGCCATTATTAATTGTACGACCTGTTGAGGTAGCTGAGCATTTAGCGGGTAATGGTTTGGTTTATCAAACCTCAGCAACTGAAATAGTTGAAGCGCAACAAAATTTATGGGGTGAGGCATTAGCAAAACAGTTAACGCGCCGTATTACTTATGATTTGCGTCAAAAGCAAAATCACTTATGGGCTACACAGTTAACCCCAACATTATCAACTGCGGGAGCGTCACGATTACAAGTACGTATTAACCAGTTTAATGGCGTATATACTGGTGTCGCTAATGTCGCTGGTGAGTGGATGATTATTGGTGCCAATGGTAATTTGCAAACGGTACATCCATTTGAGTTTAGTGTTCCACTTGCAAAAGATGGTTATAGCGCACAAGTGGAAGCATTATCAACCGCTGTTGGTGAGTTAACCACACAGATAGCAAGTGCAGTGAAGTAGTGTATTTGCTTGCTCTAAGCTCAATGGACGAAAAGCTTACCTATTAGTCATAACGGTGGGCTTTTCATTCGTTATTCGTATTTCTGGACCATATATTAATCAATAATCGAATATGACTGGATGCTTGTACTTATCTAGGCGATGGACGTTCGTTTTGGGAAGTAGCGACTAATTAATTCATTACTATTTTCATTTAGCCTTCTTTTCCAAGAATGATAAGGTTTCGAAAAATAGGCTTAAGGTAATAGTATTATGTTATATCGAATGTGTGTGATGTGGGTAAAATTACCAAGAAAGTGCTTATTTCAGCGACTATCTTAATTTCAGCATCTACGGAGGTAGTTGGCCTTGCTATGCTCTTTGGTTCAATGGCGATGACTGTGCCACTTTCAGGGCAAGAGATTATTGAGAATATCTTTAAGTATAAAATGACATAAAGTAGAGTTATCATTAAATATGTGCTTAATCTAAAAATAAACTAAGTTATTATTTTTACCATCGATTTGGTTTGAGAGAGTTAATAAAATATTGTAATGGATATATGAGGACAACATCAGTGAATGATACGAATAATCCGCCCAAAGGTTTTTTTCATGCATTAGTCTTAGATCAAAAAGGTGGTGCTAACAAACTGAGTTGGGAAGATGTCCTTCAATCCTGGAATAGTCAGGATAAGCTTTGGTTGCACCTTGATTATACCGATCAACAATTACATAGCTGGTTGCAAAATAATACAAAACTTAATGATATTATATTAGATACTTTATTTAATGAAGATAGCCGACCGAATGTTATGAGCCGTGATAATGAACTATCTGCGGTGTTTCGAGGAATAAACGTGAATCCAAACTCTAAACCAGAGGATATGGTTTCAATACGGTTATGGACTGATGGCCGTCGTATGCTGAGTACTCGTAAACGTGCCCTGATATCCACTCAAGAAATTGTTACCGACTTAAACAACGGCACCGGTCCTAAAGAAATCCCTCAACTATTGATTTCTTGGGTTGATAAGATCATAAAAGGAATGTCTGAAACGGTAGATACGCTTGAAGGAATACTATTACAGCAAGAAAATGAATTTGATGATGGTGATTTAAGTCTAATTCGTTCGACATTGCATGATACAAGAAAACAAAGTAGTAAAATTCGTCACTTTCTTGCTCCGCAACGTGATGCGCTTAATCGGTTAGTAAACAAACAATTAGATTGGTTGAATGACATGCATCGCTTGAAATTAAATAGTATTGCAGCACAGCAAGTACTACATATTGAAGATATTGATGCAGTAAGAGATCGTATTGTCATGCTACAAGAAGAAATTACGAATGAGATATCAGAGCAAATGAACCAACGGTCGTATGTACTGACTATTGTTGCTGCTATTTTCTTACCATTAAGCTTTTTTACGGGATTAATGGGAATTAACGTTGGCGGTATGCCAGGGCTTGATTCGTCTATTGGTTTTTGGATCGTTTCCTCTATTTGTCTTATTGTATCAGTGGTTATGGTGGGAATATTTATTTGGAAGAAATGGATTTAGCCAATTAGTAATATAAAATACTCAATCATCAATGGTAACAGCAGCGCCACCTCACAATCGAGGTGGTAATATTATTTCTAAAGATAAGTTTTTATTAAGATTAATTTGTTGAGGGTGAAAAATTCACTTTGTGTGATACGCCACATTTCTTTTGATAGATTGCTCCTATACTGGTAAATAATCTGATAGAAAAGGAAGTGCTAATGCTAAATGAAAACCATGCTTTTATCTTAGATTTTCCAGAGCTTAAATTAGACATTGTTCAGCTAAATTATGACGATCCCGCATTCAAAGCAGAACTTCAAAAATACCATCAATTGGATTATGACATTCGACAGTTAGAGATTTCTGGTAGCCCAATTGATGATGAGAACATGAATACACTCAAGCATCAGCGTATGGAGTTAAAAGACATCCTGTATAAGCAGCTGACTAAGCATCATGAGATGGCGAGTAACTAATCTTCATTTAATACCAATCGTAGTAAATAACGGATCATCCTAACTGGTTAAAATACTCGATAACTGCGTTGAAATTTTTGATTGTAGAATAACTACTTATCAAAAAATTTCGTCTTGTTCTCAAGCATTTTTCCTTCGCTATTCCTGATCACTTACTTACTGTGATTGGTATAATTCTTCAGTAACAATTAACGAATACCCACAAAAAAGCCGACTTATGAACAGTCGGCTTTCTTATATCATGTTACTACTAACAATAATTACGCTTTGATAAGTAAGGCTGCTTCTTGCTTGGTTTTTTTGGTTTTAACTTGAGCCAAGATAACACCAGAAATTACCATTAAACCACCCATTAAATGGTAGCTCTCAATCTTCTCACCTAACAGAATCGCGGCAAGTGATACCGCCACTACAGGCAATAAGTTCATGAACATCGCACTTGATTCTGCACCAATGACATCAATCGATTTTACCCACATCCAAGGTGCTAAAATAGACGCAGCAATAGATGCATACATGATTAATGGGATAGAATTTTCTGTTGGTAATAAATTGTCGCTGGATAACCATAATGGCGCTAGCATGGCGACAGCAAACAGCCCTTGCATATAAATTAGCTGCCAGCTAGTGATGGGCATTTTCCAGCGTTTTAGTAATACACAATAAGTCGCATAGCAACTTGCAGCAATGACCATTAAGCCATCACCTTCTGTAATTGGTTGATGTAAGAAGAAAGTGACATCGCCATGCCCAAGCATGAATGTTAAGCCAGCTAGCGAGATCACCGCTCCCACAATACTTAATTTAGAAATACGTTTACCTAGCAGAGGTAAGCTTAAGAAAATACTAATCAAAGGCACTAGCGAGGTAATAAGAGACATGTTGGAAGCTGTTGTTGTTAGGCCAGCGTAATACCCTAGAGATTGGTTTAATACCATGCCAAGTAGGGCTAAAAAAGCCAATTTACTTAAATAGGGACGGATCACATGACGAGATTTGATGACAGAAGGCAAACAAAATGGAGTCAAAATCAGCATGGCAAAAGCCCAACGATAAAAACTCATTGCGCTTGGCTCAATAGCAGAAGCTGCCATTTTATTAATAATAGAATTGCCGCCCCAAATAAGTACGGTGAATAGCGGTAAAAGATAATACATGTGAACTGCATCTCATCAGAGGATAATGGGATGCAGTTTGACAGGTACAATTAATTATATATATCTCTAATCGGACACTTTGATTTATTAGAAAGACATGATTACATTTTGTGCTTCATTCCAGCCATGACTTTTTTTACTGGTGCTTTAAATACTTCTTTATCGCCATTTGCAAAGTTAAGGTTTACGTCAATAAACTCTTCTTCTTTTAATGAACCTGTTAGTTCAAAAAGCATGATATGTAAGCCGCCTGGCTTTAAAACGGTGTCTGAGTTTTTTGCTATGGTGATAGATTCTACTTCACGCATTTTCATCATGCCGTCCGTCTCTATCACGGTATGCAGCTCAACTTTATTTGCGGCTGAGGTCGTGGCTGATATCAGTGTTCGATCTTTATCGCCGTCATTTTTTATGGTCATGAAAATAGCACTATTAACCGCATTGGGTGGCGTTGCACGTGCGTATGGATTTTCAATGGTTAATTCACTTTGAGCAAAAGCGGTAGAGCTAAGTAAAAGAGTAATTAGGGCAAAGATGGTTTTTTTCATCGGATATTCCTTTAAGAAGTAATGGTCCCTTAGGGACACGAGTTATTTTTATTGCGAAAGAGACAAAATCACTCTCACTATTGGATCGGGTGTCACGGTATGAGGTACTTTGGTGATTAACGTCCCATCTGGTGTTAGAAAGTAAAAATAAGAGGAGTGATCAATCGTATACTCCAATGCAGAGTCTTTGAGTTCGGTTTTATGGAAGGTGACGCCGTAACGATCAGTTAACATATTGACCGTTTGTAGTGAGCCAGAGCTGCCTTCTATCCTTTTATGAAAGTAATGTGCGTAATCAGCAGAGTGTTCTGGTGAATCTCTTTGTGGATCAAGTGTGATAAAGATAGGACGGAATTGAGATAATGTGGTGTCGTCTATTTGGTTGAATGCGCCTGATAGCATGGCTAATGAGGTAGGGCAAACGTCAGGGCAGCGAGTAAAGCCGAAATAGACAATGCGAATACGTGGATCGCTAAGATCAAACAGATCAATGGCCTTATTGTTTTCGCCATAAAGAGAGACATCATCAGTGAGATTTGCTAAGTAGATCTGTTTTAACGCAAATCCTGCGAATACGATCGCGATGATGAGTAAGAGTTTTTTCATTGTTGAGCCTTTAATGAAATAGTGACTTCTGTATTTCCATCAGTGAGGGTTCCTGTCCACACCATGGTATGTTGAGTACAAATAGGTAATAGGATCTCGCCTTCAAATGTGTTGTCGTTGGTTTTGGTTAGTTGAAATATAGGATTGCCCATTTCCATCTCTAGCCCTTGAAGAGAAAGAAGGAGTTTTTCTGAGTTCGTATTTGGCCATGTAACGGTAATAGAGCTAGGCTCTAAAGGTGTAAGAGTGCCTTTTTGTAACTGAATATCAACCCCATTTTGTCTGCAGGGTTGAGTCGATAGCTGACAAGTATCTTCAATCGCAATGTTTGGCTTCATTTGGTTTTTAACAAAATGCGTCATGTCAGAGAAAAAGAAGCTGATAAGTAATAAGGCAACAACAAATAATATTTTGAATACAGTAGAAAGCATTTTCATACAGACAGCAACTCAAGAAAAAAGTGTGCAAAGGGTAGCATAATGAAAATACAGGATAGAGTACTAGTTACTGTAGTGTGAGCTCAGTTAAGTTGTCTAAGAAAAGAGGTTATAACGATGGATAAAAAGCGTTGCGAATGGGCAGAGGTTTCTGATTTAGATAGAGATTATCACGACAATGAATGGGGTGTACCGGTTTATTCTGATGATGAATTATTTGAGTATTTAACTTTGGAAGGTGCGCAAGCAGGGTTAAGCTGGTCGACGATTTTAAAGAAGCGAGAAGGATATAGGGTTCTATTTGATCAATTTGATATTGAAAAAATCAGTCAATACGATCAAGACAAAGTAGAAGCGTTAATGCTAGATGTGAGAATTATACGCAACCGACTTAAAATTAAATCTACAATTACTAATGCTCATGCTTTTATTGGCATACAAAAAGAGTTCGGCAGTTTTTCTAATTATCTATGGGGTTATGTCGACCAAACGCCTATTCAGAATCATTGGAAAAGCATGTCTGAGGTACCAGCAACAACTGAGTTATCAGATAAATTAAGTAAAGATTTAAAGAAACGCGGCTTTAAGTTTGTCGGTTCAACTATTTGCTATGCCTTTTTACAAGCGACTGGGGTAGTGAATGATCACTTAGTTAGTTGCCCTTGTTATAACAAAGATAGTAAGGAAAAGTAATGAATAAGAAATCATTACCTGATGTAGAAGAAAATATTATTGATACGCTGGATGTGGGCGATACATATCAAGAAGTGTTACTTAAGAAAAAGGAAGGTCGAAATTACTCTTCTAAAGCTATTTTGTCTGAGAGATGATTTAAGCAAGATCGTCGTCATAAAGATAAGATAGACATCAAAATTTAAATCTTATATTTACTTAATGAGCGTGAACCATGTCACATTTTGTATTTTTTGGAAATAGTTGTAAATTTTCTCAATTTTAATGCTTTCAGACCAGAAAATTGCTTGTACTCGCTACAAAATAGGAGGATTATCCGACATTCCTATTCACTTGTATCAAAATGTTTCTATTATGAACCAGTTCGACTCTTTATTACCGCCACAAATGGCTGAACGCGCTGCTGAAGTTGGCGTAGCAAAAGCAACTAAAGACCCATTCAAATCATTTTTATTAGCGATCACTGCTGGTATTCACATCGGTATTGCTTTTATTTTTTATACCACAGTAACGACGGGTGCTGAGTCAATGCCTTGGGGTATGTCTCATTTTATTGGGGGCCTTGCCTTTAGCCTTGGTCTTATTTTGGTTGTCGTTACTGGTGGTGAACTATTTACGAGTTCAGTATTAACATTGGTTGCCCGTGCAAGTGGTAAAATTAGCTGGAAAAACCTGTGTGCTAACTGGGCTGTTGTTTATGTTGGTAACTTTATTGGTGCTATGCTACTGGTTGGTATCATGCTAGTTGCAAAGCAATACATGAATGATGGTGGCGCGGTTGGTATTAATACGATGAAGATTGCTCAGCATAAACTTCATCACGGCTTTTGGCAGGCGATTGCGCTAGGCCTTATGTGTAATGTTTTAGTGTGTGTGGGTGTGTGGATGACATTCTCTGGCCGTACATTAACAGATAAGATCTTAGTTATGATCCTTCCGGTTGCTATGTTTGTTTCTGCGGGCTTTGAGCACTGTATTGCAAACATGTTCCAAATTCCAATGGCTGTCGGTATTAAAACATTTGCATCTCCTGAGTTCTGGGCGGCAAGTGGTTATTCTGCGTTAGATTTTGCTGACTTAACATTAAGTAATTTTGTTATTAATAACCTTATCCCCGTGACGATTGGTAACATCATTGGTGGTGGTATTTTTGTTGGTATGGGTTACTGGATCATCTATCTACGTGAGCCAAACAATCATTAATTTGATTCGTTAAACTGCGTATGTAGATTTTACATAGATATTAGATAAAGAGAAGGAGCGTTTTGAACGCTCCTTTTTTGTTTGCCCAGCAAAGCTGGCAAACCCATCTGCTTGCAAGATAGTAGAGTTACCCCGACTAAGGGGAAGGCATTTATTTCCTATTTTAAAAAAAACTAGGGCAGACACCTCTAGCGTTTATTAAGCATAAACAGAATAAAAAGTGATGGAAATCACAAATGCTGCTATACTCCCCCTAAATTTGAAAAGCTGGACATATGGGCCAGTTTTTTTATGTCTATTTGAATAACTAATTGGAATGTACTGTGCTAACGACTGCTAACATCACAATGCAATTTGGCGATAAGCCACTGTTTGAAAATATTTCTGTTAAGTTTGGTAATGGTAACCGTTACGGTTTAATCGGCGCGAATGGCTGTGGTAAATCTACCTTTATGAAAATCTTAGGTGGAGAGTTAGAGCAATCGGCTGGTACGGTATCGACTGATCCTAATGAGCGTATGGCTAAATTAGGTCAAGACCAGTTCGCATTTGAAGAATTCACAGTAATTGACACTGTTATCATGGGTCATAAAGAACTGTGGAAAATCAAAGAAGAGCGTGACCGTATTTATTCTTTACCAGAAATGTCTGATGAAGATGGCATGCGCGTTGGCGATTTAGAAACTGAATTCGCAGAGATGGACGGCTACTCAGCTGAAGCTCGTGCGGGTGAACTGCTATTAGGTCTAGGTCTTCCTGAATCACAACACTTTGGTCTAATGAGCGAAGTTGCTCCTGGTCTTAAAGTTCGTGTTCTTTTAGCACAAGTTCTGTTCGCAGAACCAGATATCATGCTTCTTGATGAACCAACGAACAACTTGGACATGCACACTATTGCGTGGTTAGAAGACGTTCTTTTAGCTCGTAATTGTACAATGATCATCATCTCGCATGACCGTCATTTCTTAAATGCAGTATGTACACACATGGCTGATGTAGATTACGGTGATATTTGTCTGTTCCCTGGTAACTACGACGAATACATGACAGCAGCAACGCAAGCTCGTGAACAACTTCAGGCAGATAACGCTAAGAAGAAAGCGCAAATTGCTGACTTACAAACGTTCGTAAGCCGTTTCTCTGCAAACGCATCAAAAGCAAAACAAGCAACGTCTCGTCAGAAACGTTTGGATAAAATTGAACTAACAGAGATTAAAGCATCAAGCCGTCAATCTCCGTTCATTCGTTTTGACCAAGAAAAACCACTTTTCCGTAACGCATTAGAAGTTGAAGGTCTAAAACAAGGTTACGGCGAAAACATTTTAATCAATGGTGTAAACCTGATGGTTGAAGTGGGTGAGCGCATTGCAATCATCGGTGAAAATGGTATCGGTAAATCAACGTTCCTAAATACATTAGCTGGCGAGATGGAACCAATGTCAGGCATGGTTAAGTGGTCTGAAAATAACAACATTGGTTTTTACGCACAAGACCACGGCCATGATTTCGCTGAAGATCTAAATCTATTAGATTGGATGGGTCAGTGGAAACAAGAAGGCGATGACGAGCAAGTGGTTCGTGGTATTCTTGGTCGTATGCTTTTCTCTCAAAGTGATATTAAGAAATCAGTAAAAGTGATTTCTGGTGGTGAGCAAGGTCGTATGTTATTTGGCAAGCTAATTATGCAAAAGCCAAACATCCTATTAATGGATGAACCAACAAACCACATGGACATGGAATCAATCGAAGCATTAAACTTGGCGCTAGAGAACTACAAAGGCACATTAATGTTTGTATCTCATGACCGTCAGTTTGTATCTTCAATTGCAACACGCATCATCGAAATCACAAAAGATGGCGTGAACGATTTCCACGGTACTTACGAAGAGTACTTAGCAAAACAAGGTCTAAAAGGCTAATTCAGAAACCTAATATTCTGGATAATCAATAAAATGGAAGACTAGAGATAGTCTTCCATTTTTTATGCCTGTCGTAAGTGAATTTCAGTTACTTCAACTTAAGATTATTTAGCAAATACGTTAAACTCTGGAATAGTTGCACGTCCACGTAGTGCTAAGAACTGAAGAAACTGTTTAGGTGTATGAGTAATTATTTTCTCAACGGGAAAGTCTACAGTATCCATAAGTAATTCTACCTTTTCAAACTTACCAATATCCGCACAAAAATGAGCATCACTTCCCGTAGTGATATAAGCGCCTAGATCATTCGCGATTTGGGCAATGGTATAACAACGGTCAATACTACCAATACGACTTCCCCCTTTAAGCGAGGTATTGTTGATCTCTATAGCGACGTTGTTATCAACCGCACATTGTATGACTTCTTCAAAATTAAAATCAAAATTTGGATTACCCAAGTGACCTAAGGCATCAATTCGACCAGATTCTATAATCTTGATTAATGCTTGCGTGTGTACTAACTTATTTGTAGGAGGAAAAACAGGTTCATGAAAACTTGCAATAACCCAATCAAGGTTTTGATCTACAGAGGGTGGGATGTCTATATCACCTTCAATATTACAAATGTTAACTTCACAGCCTCTTATTATGGCAACACCGTGGAGAAAACGAGGTAACACTCTCTGATTACTAAAAAACCAGTAATGAGGAGCACCTGGCATAGAAGAGGCGTGATCAGTCGTGCAAAACATAGGTAAACCAAGCTGAGAAGCTGAAAATGCATTTTCACTGATAGTGCTATAAGCATGACCACTAGCGTAGGTATGGGTATGAGTATCTACTTGAATGCGCATTAGTTTTCTCCTTTTAACTATTAATGCGATCAGTATAACCGATTTTTGCAACTTTTAGCTTTGACATTTGTCTGACATAGTATGAAAGAAAGAGAAGTAACATTCATGTTATTAATGAATGCGTTAAAAAGATCGAGGTTGTAATGATGAAAATAGAAATATTAAACGGTGATTTAAATCAGCTAACAGTCTATCAATTACGAAATCTTCAGCATGCAGTAAATAAAAAGCTGAAGGAAAAAACATCATCGAAAATTGAGTTTAGTGGTGAACTCTTAACTGATGAAGAACTAGATATGTTATCTGAGGTTATGAAAAACTAACCCACAAATAACCAAACAGCGACACCAATCATCAAACTGCCTGAAATTCGGTTCATTATTTTGACGTTATTGGAATGGCCAAGCACGCGTTTAAGTCCTTTACCGCCAACGGCATAAAGTGTCATACATAAGAACTCACAGATTAAAATAATAGATACAAGTGCAATTAATTGCGGTGCAATGGCATTACTTCCGTCAATAAAGGGTGGCAGTAGAGAAACCATAAATGCCCAACCTTTCGGGTTAGCAATTGCCGTAACAAAACCTTGAACCACTAAATTCCAATCTTTTCCTTTTGGCGCTTCCGTAGTCTCTCCAGTCATAGCAAGCTTTCCTTTTGAACGCCACATTTGAACGCCGATATAAGCAAGATAACTAGCACCTACCGCTTTAAATGCAGTAAACAACCATGGATAATTAAGCATTACTGCTGCCACACCTAATACTGCTGAAACAGCAACAATAGCTACGCCAACGAGCTCTCCCATCATCATCCAAAGTGTGCGTTTATAACCGATGCTCATTCCGAGGCTAAGGGCTAACGTCATGCACATGCCTGGAGTAACAGAGACGAAAAAAAAGGTAGGGACAAAAGCCCATAAAATAGTCGTATTCATTCTGATTAATAGATAAAAAGTATAGAAAAACAGAGTACGGAAATTAAAGTGAAATGCAATGTAAATGTTTGCATCATAGTGTTAATTTTATTAATAGTGTTATATATATCAACTTAGTTTATTTTTTAAATAGCGAATAAAAAGCTGTGTTCGTGTGTGTTCATAATCTAATGTTGGGTAGTAAGCATTGACCGATATGTGATCAGTTGTCATCTCAGGCAAGACTGCAACTAGATTACCCGAGTCAATGTCATCAGTTAGCATTTGCTTACTGGCTAATAAAATCCCCATTCCTCGTTTTGCGGCATGGAATAGGGCTTCAGGGTTGGTCGTTGCAAAATTACCTCGTAGAGTGACTCGCTTTCCATTCGCCAGTTTTATTTCTCGTACTGGTCGTTCGCCCCAAATCAACATATTATGACGTTTTAGTTCATCGACATTATTTGGTAAACCATGCTTAGCGATATATTCTTTTGAAGCAAAAAAACCAGAGTGATGTTCAAAAAGAGGCGTAGATTTATAACTAAAGGTATTGAGTTGTTCTAGCTCACGACTGATAAAAACATCGACATTATTTTCAGGCACTTGCCCTGGTAGCGTTGTGATTAACTGAACTTTAATTTTTGGGTAAGTTGCTAGAAATTCATCTAAATATTTGATGATAAATTTGGACCCAACAGCAAGTGTTGCGCCTATTTTTAATAACCCTGTTGGTGTCTGGTTGATAGCGCGAGTTTCATCAACTAAATGCTGCCATTGGTCCAATTGTAGCCGGGCGCGTTGATAAAATAGAATGCCAGCTTCAGTTTGATGAACAGACCGAGTCGTTCGAGTTAATAACTGCACTCCAACTCTGTCTTCAAGCCAGCTGATGCGTTTACTTATAGCGGAGCCTGAGGTGTTCATTTGAAAAGCCGCGGAATTGAAGCTGCCTTCTTCTACCACTTTTATGTAACTTCTAACGCACTCTATCCAATCCATGATTGATTCCTATTGGGACGCAATGTGATTCCTCTAGTTGCTATTATCAATGATATTGATTGAATGTAAACTGGCTAAATGAATAAAAATAAGACACAAACGTTGCCATCAGGTCGCTTAAATAAAACGCCATTACTTCTTGCTATGATGATCATTGCGACGGGGCAAGTCGGTGTGAGCATTTATTTGCCATCCCTTCCGCTAATAAGTCAAGAACTTGGTGTTTCGTCTTCTGATGCTCAACTTCTAGTCACGCTTTTTTTAGTTGGCTTTGGCAGCTCACAGTTGTTTTATGGCCCTTTGTCTGATGCACTTGGACGACGTCCAATATTCATTTTAGGACAGGGGATTTACTTGTTAGGGACATTAGTCTGTTTCGCTATGACAGATAATTTTACCGCGTTAGTGTTTGGTAGATTACTTCAAGGCCTTGGAGCGGGCAGTGCATCGGTACTTGGCCGAAGCGTGCTAAGAGACAGTTACAGTGGACATCACTTAACAAAGGCAATGTCTTATATTTCGATAACCGCGTCGATATTACCGATACTTGCGCCGGTAATTGGAGGTTGGATCGCTTGGCATTTTAGCTGGCAGTGGGTGTTTGGTTTTGTGCTTATTTATTTAATGAGTATTTTGACTATTGGTTATTTTATCTTGCCTGAAACATTGCCGTATAAGCCAGAGAAGTTCAGTATCCTTCAAACATTACGAGACTATGGTTCTTTATTTAGTAATGCTCAAGTGATCTCAAGTGCAAGTTTGAATTGGGTGAGCTATTTAAGTAGTTTGGTTTCGGTCTCTTTATTGCCCTTTTTACTTCAAGATGGGTTAGGGCTTACAGCGGCTGAATATGGAGAAGTAATGATTATCCCATCAACAGGGCTCATGATCGGTAGCTTTATTCTCAATAGTTTAAATAAACGTTGTAGTGTTATTCAATTGATGGGAGTAGCGCTCGGGATAATGACAGTATCAGGTTTATCATTGGTGTTTTTTGAAACCTCACTGTTTTCACTGGTTTTTGGATTCACATTGCTTGCAGTAGCTCAGGGCATTTCATTCCCACTCTCTATTAATTTATTACTGGCTCCGCATACCAAAAAAGTAGGGACAATCTCGGCCTTATCAGGCTCTGTTCAAATGTGCTTAGCAGGATTACTTGGCGGTTATTTGGTGAAGGCTTGGGTGACTGACCAAAACAGTTTAGGTTTATTTTATTTACTGATCACAGTGTGCATGCTCGTTGTTTTATTATGGAATAAGCAAGTTCAACCTAATAATAGCTAATAATATCAAATGATTACTAATTATTCAGTGAAGAGTTCTAGCTTTCTTTGTATAAACAAAAGCTATTCAGTGTTAAAGTTCATAAAACCAATCATTTATGATTTTATATATCGATTTGTTTATTTTGCGTGAAGTAAAGCACTACATAGTTTGATTTGTTAGCATTTCTGCGTAAATAATAAAGATGTAAATCATTTGTTAACTTACTGCAGGAGGCATCATGTTACATTCACATAGTACAACATTGCAGCTGACACAATTAAGTCATGCTGCGGTTCATCAACTCGCACCTTCATTTTCTGGATTACCTAAAACGTTGCACGCTGATGGTAACTTCCGTTTAAGACGTTATTCCGTTATTCGAATGGTAAACGAGGAAGTGGTGGAGACGAACCAGCATAACTTTGTGCAAAGTGAAGAGATTAACCATTACCAAGGTGATGTTATTCGTGAGTTTGAAGGCATTGAAAGTGATATTTTGCACAGTGAAGGCATGGCTGAAATGTGTCAGGTCTTTATGGGTCTTAATCATTTACCAAATGGGCAAGAAATTGAAATACATCAAATGCGTATTGCCGCGATTTATGAAGAAACTCAAATTGCTCCAGAAGGTGTTCACCAAGATGGTTTCGATCATATCGCCTTGATTGGTATCGATCGTTCAAACATTGAAGGGGGAGAATTACTTGTATACAAAGATTCAAACGAAGAACCATTTTTTAGGAAAATTTTAGAAGATGGTGAAGTTGCTATGGTTGATGACAGAAAACTATGGCATAACGGCAAGCCAATTCGATTGATTGAACAAGATCATGAAGGGCATATGGATGTATTTGTATTAACCGCAAAGGATAATGTTAATGACTTTCACGCCTGAGCAAGCCCGTTTGCAATTTCCATCTTTAGCGCAAACAACTAATGAGCTTCCGATTGTGTTTCTAGATGGCCCCGGAGGCTCTCAAGTGCCCAATTCTGTGCTAACTGCGATGACAGAATACCTTGGTTATTCTAACTCTAATCTAGGCGGTCATTTTTTTTCAAGCCAAATAACGAATAGTGTGATGGATACTGCTCGCTCTTCTTGTGCTGCGTTAGTAAATGCACCAAGCAGTAATAATATTGTCTTTGGTGCTAATATGACGTCCTTAACGTTTCAGTTAAGTCGAGCGATAAGTCGAGAATGGAAAGCGGGAGATGAGATCATCGTTACGGCATTAGACCACTATTCGAACGTATCAAGCTGGCAGCAAGCCGCAGAAGACAAAGGGGTCATTGTTCACCAAGTTCGCGTTAGTACCACTGATTGCACGTTAGATATGGATCACTTTTATTCGCTGCTGTCTGATAAAACCAAGTTGGTTGCCACGACATTCGCTTCTAATACCACAGGCTCTTTAGTTGATGTGAAGTCGATGATTAACGCTGCACATGGTGTTGATGCGATGGTGTATGTTGATGCGGTTCACTACGCCCCTCATCATTTAATTGATGTGCAAGATCTTGATTGTGATTTTTTAGCCTGTTCAGCGTATAAATTTTTTGGCCCCCATGTCGGTATTGCTTATGTGTCTACCAAATGGTTACAAACGCTTTCGCCATATAAAGTTGAACCCGCCACAAATATAGGGCCAGGCCGATTTGAGACGGGCACACAAAGCTTTGAAGGGTTGGCTGGCGTTACAGCAGCTATTGAGTATTTGGCTCAATGGGGAGCAAAAGAGGCGAGTTTACGAGAAAGACTTATCTCTAGTTTTATTCAGTACGAGCAACATGAATTAGCACTGACGCACTATTTTGTAAATAAATTAGAGAGTAGGCCTTGGATTTCATTGTTTGGTATTAGTGATCCTGAAAATTGCATTAATCGGACCCCAACGTTTGCTATTCGACTTCAAGGGAATTCTCCAGAAGCAGTAGCCAAAGCATTAGGTTTGCATAACGTATGTGTATGGAATGGGCATTTTTATGCACTTGGCTTAGTGAAGCAGTTAAATCTAGAAGCGTATGGTGGTGTTGTTCGTATTGGATTTATGCACTACAACACCGTAGATGAAATAGACTACTTATTTTCGTTATTAGATGCACTGGTATAAAACGCAGCAATATCTTTTAAATCTTGATCATTGAGTCGTTGTAACTGGGCCTTCATCATTTGTGCTAGGGGCCCTTTTCGCTCGTCATTTTGATACGATTTCATTGAGTTATATAAATACATTTCATTTTGCATATCTAAATTAGGGTAGCTTGAATTCATCGCCTTTCCTGTTTCACCATGACAAAAAATGCAACTTGGTGCTTTTAATTTGCCTTTAACAGGATCACCTAATGTATTTGCGTAAGTGGTGTTTGAAGCACAAAGCAGAGCAAGCAAAATCCATTTAATCATTATCGTTAGTTTTAACTGATATTAAGGTTGATTTTTATATTAAATTATTATTGGTGAACGAACAATGAAAATTGTCAGTTTTTTAGCTATATTTACTACTAAATTAGATAAGCTAACATCTTGTTTCTTTGATAAAATAAATCGAATGATCACCATTGTTTTTTTTTGAGAGCGAGCTTTGAATTCTGTGTATTAATTCAAGATATAACAAATTAAAACGGTCTATAGTTTACAGAGTGATCCAAATAGTAATCTCTTCCGTAGTAGTATGAATTATTATGGAGGTAGATATGCAAACTCAGCACATAGAAGTGAGCAATCGATTGAACTCTAGTTATAAGCCAATACAAAATGAAGAGGATGTCGCCAAGCTAGATTATTGGTTAAATCTAGTGGGAGAAACTCAAGATAAATTGGCATTTTCACAGTTATTTTCATGGTTTGCGCCCAAGATACGCGCCTACGGAATTAAAAAATTTAATGATCCTACTTTGGCAATGGATTTAGTTCAAGAAACCATGACGTTAGTGTGGCGAAAAGCGGCTCTGTTTAATCAGACTAAAGGGAATGCATCAGGGTGGATTTTTACCGTGATGCGAAATCACAGCTTTGATATGTTACGTAAAATGCAATCAAATAAGGAAGATACAATAAGTAGTGATTTATGGCCACTATTTGATAAGCAAGTAGAAACAATAGAAACCGATTGGTTAGAGTCAAAACAGTTACATCGTTTAGTCAGTTTGCTACCTGAGGCACAAAGAGTGGTTGTCGAAGGCTTGTATATTCAAGGGTTAACTCAACATGAACTGTCAGAGCACCTTGACCAGCCCATAGGGACGATAAAATCCAGACTACGCCTAGCATTGAGTAAATTAAGACAGGAGTATGAGAATGACTAATATTACTTACCATCCAAGCGATGAGCTGTTGCGTTCTCATGCCAATGGCGAATTACCGGAGTCTCTTTCTGTTGCAGTGTCTCTACATTGTGAGTTGTGCTCAGAATGTAAAAACAAGGTTGAGGCTATCAGCCAAGAGTTAGCAAAAATGACATGGCAAAGTAACAGCCAGCCTATGTGCACAGAAAGTAATGAACCAACGGTTGACTATACAACAATGTTGGAAAGCATCATGCAATTAGACGCAGGCGACTCTTATCTTATGTCTACACCGACACATCATGTCTTTATTGCTGATAAAACCTTTGAAGTACCGTATTTATTGCATCGATATGATGACTTGAAATGGAATCAATTAGGCGCAGTGAGCCGTGCTCGTCTTATCGAAGAGCAAGATACACGATCAAATTTATTGCATATTGCTGCAGGAGGAGAGATCCCAAACCATACCCATAAAGGATTTGAGTTGACCTTGTTACTTGATGGCAGCTTTCAAGATGAATCTGCTCATTATCAAAAAGGCGATTTCATTTGGTTAGACGCATCACACGAACATAGCCCCAAAACGACGGAAGGTTGCTTGTGTTATACGGTTCAAAATGCTCCGCTGCATTTTACAAAAGGATTGAGTAAATTATTTAATCCCATTGGCGGCTTATTGTATTAAAGATCACAGGAAGTGAACCATTTTATCAGCGGTTACGTATCTATAAGTAACTAATAAGTAAATAATTGCTGATAAAAATATTGGCAGTGAGCGTGAATTGAATAATGGCTCACTGCACTAACACAAGGACGCACATAATGATCTATTCTCCTTTTGTTGAAAGGTTCATAAAGTTATATGGAGATCTAAATAAACAAACTCTTCATTACTTAGCTGAGCTTTATACTCAAGACATTCAGTTTATTGATGCAGTGCATGAAATCAATGGATTAAACGATCTCGAAAGTTACTTTGAACATTTATACAGTAATCTGAAAGAGTGCCATTTCCAGATTCACCATGTTATTGAAAAAGAAACTCCAACAGGAGGGGAGGCCTCTCTTTATTGGACTATGCGCTATATTCATCCTAAGATAAATAAAGGACAGCAAATCACGGTTGACGGAACAACCCTGATAAAATTCACCGACAAGGTGTATTACCATCGTGATTATATTGATATGGGACAGATGCTTTATGAGCACCTTCCAATTATTGGCCCAATGGTGAAGTTCATCAAAAAGAGGGTGCAATCATGAAAACAGTTTTGATTACAGGAGCAACGTCAGGCATAGGGTTATCCCTTGTGCATGCTTATCTAAAAAAAGGAGATAAAGTATACGCCTGTGGTCGAAACTTCAGTGCTTATGAAGAATCAGAATTCTTATTAGAAGCAAAGCAGCAGTTGCAATTGATGGAAGTGTCTTTTGACTTAACCGAAAGTCAATCAATTTTAACTTCACTCAATGGTATTGAGTCACTGGATATCGCCATTTTAAATGCAGGCACCTGTGAGTACATTGATGATGCTGAGCATTTTGATGCAGCCTTGTTCGAGCGAGTAATTCAAACCAATGTCATTTCAATAGGTTATTGTTTACAAATATTGATACCGAAGATGAAGTATGGAGCCCTTCTTGCGCTAATGGGGTCAAGTGCTTCTTATGTCCCATTTCAGCGAGCTGAAGCCTATGGAGCCAGTAAAGCGGCGATCCATTACCTTGCAAAGTCTTTGCAATTAGACATTCCTGCAGAGCGCTTAACCATAAGTGTGATTGCACCAGGGTTTGTTAAAACCCCATTAACTAATAAAAATGATTTTCCAATGCCAATGTTGATTGAAGTAAACCAAGCGGCAACGCACATCATTAGTGGCATTAGCAAAAATAAAAAACATATTCATTTTCCATTTCCATTTACTAGTTTTCTAATTGTTATGGGCAGTTTGCCTGATCGTATTTGGCAGTGGGTCGCATTAAGGATGAAACGATAATGAAGAAAATTGCAATAGTAGGTAGTGGCATTTCAGGGCTAGTATGTGCCTACGTACTCAGTCGTAAATATCATGTTACCTTGTTTGAAGCCAATGATTATATTGGAGGCCACACCGCGACAAAGCGAGTAATTGCAGAAGGAAAAGAGTGGGACATTGATACCGGGTTTATTGTTTTTAATGACCGAACCTACCCTAATTTTATCGAATTGCTCTCGCAACTTGGAATTAAAGGCCAAGATAGCGAAATGAGTTTCAGTGTTAAAAACGTGATTTCAGGCCTTGAGTATAATGGACATAATCTAAATACATTATTTGCACAGCGATCTAATATTTTCAATACTAAATTTTTGTCATTAATCAGCGAAATATTACGCTTTAACAAGCAGTGTAAAGAGCTATGGGAAAGAGAACATATTAATACTGATAGCACCCTAGGTGATATGCTTTATGATGATGGTTACAGTACCTACTTTGCTGAGCATTATATTTTGCCGATGGGTGCAGCAATTTGGTCATCTAGTCTGCAAGATATGAAGGCATTTCCACTGCACTTCTTTATTCGATTTTTCCATAATCATGGATTACTAGATATTGCCAATCGTCCACAATGGTACGTTATTCCTAATGGTTCGTCTTCCTATATTTCTCCTTTAATCGAGCGTTTTAAAGATAACATTCATCTAAATAGCTCAGTAACAGGGATTTCTCGTCATAGCGAGGGCGTGTCATTAACCATAAAAAATACAGAGATCCATGAATTTGATGAAGTGATCTTAGCCTGTCACAGCAATCAATCCTTAGCGATGTTGACGGATGTCACCAACCGAGAAAAAGAGGTGCTATCTAAGCTTACCTATCAAGAGAATGAAGTGGTGTTACATACGGATGAAACCTTGCTACCTATGCAAAAGCGTGCATGGGCAGCGTGGAATTATCACCTTGATGTTACAGACAAAAATAGACCATCAAGCGTCACTTATAATATGAATATATTACAAGGTCTTAGCACAGAGGAGACAACGTTCTGTGTCACCTTAAATAACTCTCCATTGATCAATGAAAGCAAAATTTTAGGATCTTATAAATACGATCACCCAGTATTTAACGCAGATACTATTTCATCACAGCAGTGTCGAAATGAAATTTGTGGGCATAATCATACGCACTTTGTTGGTGCATATTGGTATAACGGGTTCCATGAAGATGGAGTCAGAAGTGCGTTAGATGTTTGTCAGCGATTTGGCTTAAGTTTATGATTCATTCTTGTCTTTATCATGGAGAGGTGAGGCACAGACGCTTTCAAACCAGAGCGCATAGCTTTAGTTATGAGATGTTTTTTCTCGCCCTCGATTTGGATGAGTTAGAAGATTTTGAATCCATCGGTTGGTTTAAAAAAAACAAATTTTCCCCTCTCTCTTTTAATCGGTGTGATTACATAGGCGAAGAGCAGGAGCCACTAAAAAATTCAGTATGGAATAAAGTCGCTGAGTTAGGCGGGAAGCCATTAAATACACGGGTGCTATTTGTTGGTCAAGTGCGTTGTTTTGGTGTCTATTTCAGCCCCATTAACTTGTATTATTGTTACGATAAAAATGATCAGTTAACGTATTTATTAGCGGAAGTGAGTAATACACCATGGAATCAAACCCACTATTATTTGATCAAGATGAAATCAGATAAAGTGATAGATAAAACTTTTCATGTTTCTCCTTTCTTAAACCTTGATATGAAATATCATTGGATGATTAAAGAGCCTAATAAGCACCTTTCACTCCATTTAGAAAACAGAGGGTTAGAGCAACAAGAGAAGATTTTTGATGCAACAATAGCCATGACCCGAAAATCACTGTCATCAAAAAATATTCAACAGCAAGTGATCTCAATCCCGATAATGACCGTAAAGATAGTATATGGAATTTACTGGCAGGCACTGAAATTATTTTTAAAGCGGGTCCCTTTCGTGCCTTATCCAAAAATTAAGGAGAACAGCGATGTTGAATAATCAAGACGCATCAGCGATTCAAAAAAATGAAACCAAGCCAGTGGGCTGGGTAGATAAAATGACGCGTAAAGTATTACTCGACTATTTAGCCAAAATGACACAAGCATCACTAACGATTAATGATGAGTTAGGACAGGTTATTTTAGGTAATAAAGAAGCAAATCTAGCTGCCGTTGTTGAAATTCATAATATGGAAGCATACAGGAAAATACTATTTGGTGGTGGGATTGGAGCAAGTGAAGCGTATGTTTCTGGTTTGTGGACAAGCCCAAATTTAACAAAAGTGATTCAAGTATTAGGGCGTGAACAGGGTGTATTGGATAGAGTAGAGAGTCGATTTAGTAAGGTTATTCAGTTCTTTAATTTACTTAATCACAAGCGAAATAAGAATACCGAGGAAGGATCAAAGAAAAATATACTTGCCCACTATGACTTGGGTAATGAAATGTATAAAATGTTTCTTGATAAAGAGATGCTCTATTCAAGTGCTATTTACCCAAATGCAAATGCTGACCTTGAAGAGGCCCAATTATTTAAACTGAAGACAATCTGTGAGCGTTTAGAGCTTAAACAAGGGGAAACATTACTTGAGATTGGTACTGGTTGGGGGGCATTAGCTATTTATGCCGCGCAGCATTATGGTGTAAAAGTGACGACCACAACTATATCTGATGCCCAATACGAATTCGCAGAGCAAAAAGTAAAGTCTTTAGGATTAGAAGATTCTATTACACTATTAAAGCAAGATTACCGAACCTTAGAGGGTCAATACGATAAATTAGTGTCAATTGAAATGATCGAAGCGGTTGGACATGAATATTTAAGTACCTTCTTTAATGTGTGTAGTCGCCACTTAAAACCAGAAGGTAAAATGTTAATTCAAGCGATAACTATTTCAGATCAACGTTATGATAGTTATCGTAAAAGTGTCGATTTCATTCAACGCTATATTTTCCCCGGAGGTTGCCTACCTTCAGTTAGTGTCATGGCGAATAAAGTCGCAGAGAATACCGACATGGTAATCACATCGTTAAATGATATCGGTCTAGATTACGCTAAAACCTTGAATCACTGGTACCAACGTTTTGATAAGTCGGCAGCAGAGCTAAAACAAATGGGTTATGGCGACGACTTTATCAGATTGTGGAAATTTTATCTTTGTTACTGCGAAGGGGGATTTCTAGAACGTAAAATCAGTACGGTTCATCTTGTCGCTGCTAAACCACAACACGGGGTGTGTTAGTTGACCGCTATTTAAATTATCAATCTGGATAAACTTTAAATGATAGTCTATCTAGGTTGGTATTGTAGGAGGCTTCAATGTTACGTTATTTCCCTATCATTAATGCAGTTTGGTTTCAATTGGTTTGGTTTTCTGTAATCCTTTATCAACAACAAGCGATACCATTTTTATTGGTTTCAATATTACTTCATCTTTTCGTATCACCAACACGGAAAATAGACTTTTGTTTGCTCATTTTAATTTCTTTGTTAGGTGTTTTTGGTGATGTATTATTGTCATTTGCCGGTGTGTACCAATTTGCTAACAATGCACTTATTCCTGTTTGGCTCATTTTATTATGGTGTCATTTTGGGTTCGCTATTAATCACAGTCTAGGGTGGTTATCTCGCTTTCATCTAGGTTTAGTTGCTTTAATTGGGGCGATTGCTGGACCATTAAACTATTTAGCTGGCCATCGATTCGGCGTTGTGGATTTCTCATATTCTTATCAAATCACTTTATTTATAATCGGAGTGATCTGGGCAGTTAACCTGCCCGTATTTATTCTTATTCAAAGACGCTTAAGGGAAAGAATGAATAATGAGGGAAAGAGTTATGAAACAATTAATAAATATTCTCATAATAGTAAACCTGTTAACAATAAATAGTGCAGTTGCCGTACCATTACAAGGTTTACAAAGTAGCGGTAAATCAGAGCTGTCATGGTTTTTAATTTCAGTGTATGAGGCGCAATTGTTTACTAGTTCAGGAAAATTTATATATGGTCAATATCCACAGGCGATCGAGATTGAATATTATCGTAACATCACTAAAGAAAATTTAATTAAAGCGACCAAAGAACAATGGGAAGATCAGTCAATTAAACACCCTGACTTAGATTCGTGGTTGATTGAATTAGAGCAGGTATTGCCTGATGTGAAACCTGAAGATAAATTAGTTTTTAGCATTGATGAGATAGGGAATAATCAGTTTTTTCTAAATGATAAACCGATTGGAAAAATCGCGAGTAAAGACTTTTCTCAACTGTTCCTTGATATTTGGGTATCTGAAAAAACTACGTATCCAGATCTACGTCTTGAATTGATAGGAGATAAATAATGAAAAAGATAGTCCTATTTATTTTTAGTATTCTATTAGTAGGGTGCTCTTCTCAAGACATTAATGATTACGCAGGCACTAGCCCTGAATTTTCAATGAGATCTTTTTTTCAAGATGATTTAAAAGCAGAAGGGATAGTAAAAGACTTCAATGGCACGGTTATTCGAACATTCACTGTCGATCTTCAAGCTCAATGGAATGGAGACACATTAACGCTAGACGAGCAGTTTTTATTTAATGACGGTGAAGAGCAAGAACGAACGTGGACTATTCAAGATCTAGGCGATAATTCATACACAGGAACCGCCAGTGATATTCTTGAAACTGCTTATGGAAAAAGTGCAGGAAACGCTCTTAATTGGAAATACTCGATGATATTAAAGGTAGATGATTCACACTATGAAGTTGAATTTGATGATTGGATTTATCAAATTTCAGATAATGTTGTTATTAATCAAACAGAAATATATAAGTGGGGTATACAAGTTGGTGAAGTTGTACTTGTTATCCGAAAATAAAAGTAATTAGTAACTAGCTTGAAATCAAAAATGACACTAAGCCAAAACCACTCACTTTAATTCCCTCGTCGAAGTGAGTGGTTTTTATTTCTTATTGTTTAATCATTTACATACAAGATCATGGTTACGACTTTTAATTGCTTTGTATGCTTTCATCATGTTCTCTTGTTTCACAAAGCGTTTTGGTGGAGCTAAAACTTCCAGTTGATAGTCAGAGCCTTCATTAGTAGCTTCTTTTGTCGGAGTGATAACCACGACATTAAGCTTAGGGTCTAATTTTACTATTTCTGACGCAGTGCCTAGACCATTCTCGATATGAAATTTTCCTGCAATATGCATGACTTGCGATTTAGGATGCAAAACTAAGTAATTAACGATACTTTCAGCCATGGTTGCATCCCACGTCATTTGGGCTGCAAATTGTTTCTGAGTTTGTTCTTCATTACCATGATGCATCGAAGATAAGAACTTTGATTTATAAGCAGAATCAGCAAGGTCTATGTTTGTAGCTAACCATGACTTTTCATCAATATCGAGTTTATCTAAATAGCGAATACCCTGTTGGCCAATGCATTTTACGATTGGTTTTGGGGCATTTGCAGCGATAACATCACGTCCTTCAGCCTTTGCGATTTCAACTAATGGACGATAATCACTTTCATAATTAGGCCATGCCTTAGCTTCTGACATTAATGTTTGTTCGCCAATTTGTCCTGTTAAATACTCATCCACAACCATCTGTTTATCACGACTGAATTGCTCCATAGATAATGCTAACTTAGGCTCTGTTGCAGAGAGTTGCTTAAATAAATCCGTTTGAAAGCGGTGGATAGCGGCATGAGTGTGCCATTCACCAATAAGAATTACATCAGCATCAATTATCTCTTGAGGTAAAGTATTAAGGGACAGAGGTGAGCCTGCTGGTGAGAGTAATTGATAATCATAGAAACTGGTGATAGCTTGAGAGGGTATTGGTGTTGGCTGAATTTGTTGGCTGCAACCTGACATTAAAAGTATCGAAACAAAAGAAAATAAAACGGTGGATTTCATAATAGAGATTCAGTAGAGAACAATCTTATAGATTAGGATAAAACGAGAGATAATTCAATCTTAATGATAATCATTACCACTTGTGGTGGTGTAATTTGAATTCGTTCTTCTATCTCTGTCACAGTATTGCAACTCAAGACTCGTATAATCGGGATCTTGAAACTCACATAAGGATATTAATATGAGTGCAAATTACCTTGAGAAAACTAGGTATCACGAAGAAGTGGAATTAGAGTGGCTAGACGCTATTGAAGCAGGTCTATACTTCCATAATTCAATAGAAGTTGAGAGTGGCACTGATACCACTCTGAACGATTAATTTTTCAATTCTCATTATTTTCAATATAAAAAGTGATTCAGTCACTTGATTTAGGCAAGAAGGAAATAGATTGTCCTTCCGCGGTTAAAATCGAAATCTGCTCCGGCTTGCCTTTTTTATCTAACCTTAACTCCCCAATTGAACTTTGATTTATTAATTTATCTTGGTTGCTTACTGATGGGTCTCGTTTAGTGACTAATAAATTCTTACGCTTCGTAAACCAGTTTAGTGGAGAGTGCGGGCTATAAAGTACTCTGTCCATAAAATCACATACACGTAATAGCTTATTGGGAAACTCATTTTTAAACCCACTGCAGGTGATCTGATATATATCAGGGCTTGATTTGCTGTGACGTAATTTAATGTCATAGGCGAAAGAGTAATGCACATCACCAGACAGAATTACAAAATTTTGCGGCGTTTTGGGGTGAGTTAAAATACTCAGCAGGGTATTGGCTGAGCCTGGATGAGTCATCCAATTTTCGGCATCAACCATTAATGGTTTTCCAAGTATCGTCATGGTTTTTTGTAGGGCTTCAATAAACTTAACCCCAAATATTGGTGTTGCTGAGACAATAATGATCGATTCTTGATTAATTAGCTCATGTTGTAGATCGAGCAAAGCCTCCCAGTCCATCAAACCAGAAGGCTTATTGGTGTTGGATTCTGAGCGCCAGCGGCGAGTTCGAGTGTCTAACACCACCATTTTTGGTGTGGTATGAATGGAATAATGCCATTGTTCAAATCGCGTAAGTTGCCAAATTAATTTATGGTGTTGTGCGTTGTCGTAATTGGAAAATAACGCTCTGAATGATGTTAGGAACGCTTCATCAAACTGCTCTGGGTTATTTCCCCAACCTTGGCACAGGAAATAGCTGATTAAGCCATTGCCAATGACTTGAGAGGCAAGAGGATCACCATTCACAGCGTTTTCCCAGCCAATCGTTAAATTCCAATCATCGGTAATATCGTGATCATCAAAAATCATGTAAGTCGGCATATGCGCAAACAGTTGCTGTGCATCGTTTAAGCCTGCCACAAAAAGTTCGATCTGTTGTTTTTCTTCTTGCCACATTTTTTGCCATTTTGGTTCTAGGTTAGGCAATGAGTTTGGCAGAGTAATACGCTCCCATAAAGTAGGGGACCATACAAGTAAGTACATAACGAAAAACTCAGCAATACTCATTAAATGGTTTTCATGCTTTGTTGAGCTGAAAATAGGACGAGTTTGATACAGACTGCAGCGAGATAAAAAATTCTTCCTTTCGACATAGTGCGGCAAGATCTTATCTCTGCGGTATAAATTATATGGGTGGGCATATAACTCAGCATCTTTACTGAACTCTGAGTGAGCTAGCGTTTCTTCAAATAATCCTAATTGAGGGATAATCTGTTGAATGGCATGCAACATAGGCCCAGCCACATCATCGGCGTAGATCTGATCGCCACTCATCATCAACAAAGCAGCTCTTTCTTCAAGGGCTTGTGTTTTTAGGTGTTGGTTTGCGATAACCAAGCTGTCTTTACTTGCATAATGAGGGTTACGACAAGAACCATGTAAGACATAATCAGCCTTGTCTTTTATGAATAAGGTAAAAGAAGATTCATTTTCATATAATGCGTCGGGAACCAACTGTGACAATAAGCCATCTTGAGTGTCGATATCATATTCGATACGTTGATTAATCGGGAAATCAGCTTGGCAGCGTAGAAGATAAACCCAAGTGTATTGGCCTAATTGAATGCCTTGTTCTTGTGCGATTTCAAACTCGTACTCATCATTGTTGGTACTGATTTTCGTTCGACCATGTAATGGTTTAGAGGTAGATAACCATAGGTTAATCTCATGAGCAGTCGTTTTTCGAACCATAGGTCCAGCAAGAATAAAAGGCAGTGAATTAGACATCAATTAATACAACTCTTAATAGCAGATGAGACTATCATAATACTTGCTATGGTTAACTTACAATATCCTGAGCTTTGGCGTGTTTATAGATATCTAGTGTCTTTAACCGTTGTATAGCATGCTCAATAATAGGTTCTACGTAATTATCTGGCTTGAATAGTGGTTTGCTATTAGGGTGATGCAATAGTTTTCCGGTTAGCGTTGTTAACTCAGGTAACCAATGCTTGATGAAAACGCCTTTATTATCAAAGCGTTCACTTTGGGTGGTGGGGTTAAATATCCGAAAGTAAGGTGTGCTGTCACAACCTACTGATGCACACCACTGCCAACCGCCATTATTCGAGGCAAAGTCACCATCAATAAGTTTTGACATAAAATACCGCTCGCCCCAGCGCCAATTAATGTGTAAATCTTTAACTAAAAAACTGGCGGTGATCATCCGTAACCGGTTATGCATCCAACCCGTATTGTTGAGTTGTTTCATTGCGGCATCCACAATAGGAAATCCAGTCTCGCCTTTACACCATTGCTCAAATTTTTCGTGGTCGTTGTTCCATTGAATGTATTTGTCAAAACTCAAGAATGCGTGGTTTTTAGATAACAACGGATAAAAATGAAGTAGGTGAGTATAGAACTCACGCCAAATTAACTCATCAAGCCATATCTCTTGTCCCTGGGTTAATTGATTATTGGCTTCCAAATGCAAACGTAAAATGCACTGTTTTGCTGAAATTGCGCCAATAGCCAAATAAGGAGAGAGTTGACTTGTTCCCTCTATGGCTGGGTAATCTCGTTGGTCATTATATTGTTGTGATTTTTCACGGCAAAATTGACGCATCGCATTAAGTATCGTTTTATTTGAAACAGACCACGCCTTGCTCTCATTTGTTATAGAGCGAGTAAATTTAGGGTCATGATAACGTTTAAGTGACCTTAACTGTGTCGCCGATAATTCAACTGAAGCGGTCACTTGTTCAATGGTTGGAAAGTGTTGATAAAAGTATTCTCTCCACGCCTTTTTAAATGGCGTAAAAACTTTATAAGGTTGATGAGTTTTATTCAGTACTTTGCCAACTTGTACCGCACATTTGGCGTCATAAAAAGCACACTGAACATCAGAGAGTTGTGTTACAACATCAGCATCTCGGCTTAATTCGTCAGCCTCATATTCTTTATTGGCAAATAAATGTGATATATCAAAATCTTTACATAATGCGTGCAGTTGTGGTGCAACATCCTTGAACCAAGGGCAAGATAATACCAGTAAGGGAATATTTAATAGACTCAGTTCTTTTTCAAGCTCAAGCAAGCGTCTCTTTATCAAATCAATTTGAATTGAGGCTTTATTGTGTCGTTGCCATTGCGATTCACTGGCTATAAAAATAGCGACAGTAGGGGCTTGATTTGCAATAGCAGCAGATAACGCCGGGTTATCGGCCACTCTTAAATCAGTACGAAACCAAACGCATTGCATGGTTGGTTTATAATCCATAGCGTAATCTCAGTTCTTGAGGATACGGGTCTAGAAACGATTGTTGTCTTAAATAGTCGTTATTGTGCAAACTAAGATAATGCTTAATTAGTGTAATAGGAGACAGCAGAGGCAATATGCCTTGATTGTATTCTTGAATTAATTGAGCAAGCGCTTGCTTTTGAGGGGAATCAAGTTCTTTTTTGAAATATCCCTGTAAGTGCATCAGCACATTCGTGTTATTTTTTCTTGTTGCACGTATCGACATGGTTTGCATTAATTGCGTGCGATAAAGAGTAAAAAACTCGTCAATATCATATTCTGCTATCTTAGCGACAAGTCGTCCAAGTTCTTTATAGCCAGAGGTTGAATGAGACATTAAGGTGTACTTATAACGAGAGTGAAATGCTACAATTTTTCCTGCTGTTGGTTCCCCTTCCATCGATTGATAAAGATCGTGTAAGCAGAAAACTCGAGTAATAAAATTTTCTTTCAATACAGGATCATTAAGTCTACCATCTTCCTCAACGGGTAACCATGGCATTTGATCCATTAAAACACCAGTGTAAAGTCCGATTCCATCTTTAGAGGCATTATTTTTACTGTAAACCTTAACGCGCTCCATACCGCAACTAGGAGAGTTAGCGCATACAATGTAGCCACACATCTCAGTTTCTTTGAGGCGGTCGACGGTTTTTCGAGAAAACTCGATCATTGAATCTGTGTAGTCTAGAGACGAATCTTTTGAGTCAACGAGCGCAATCCTCTCTTCGTTTGAGATTAAACGTATTGTTGGCCTTGGTACAGACATACCGCTGCCAACTTCTGGACAGATAGGGACGTAAGTAAAATATGATGCAAGGACTTTAGAGGCAAATTTATTGCTTTTATGACCACCATCAAAACGAACACTTTCACCATTAACACAGGAACTTATACCAACTTTAATACCCATGATTGACTCTCCATTGCTAATTTTATTATCAATTACGAATTAAACGAATTAACTCTCTATTTGGATCACTTCAGCTTGACTCTTTTTTTCTACTCGCGCAAACTAACTGTAAACATATTGTGACACCTATCTTAGTTAAGGAAGCTTTTGTGCGTCTTGAAGTGCAATGTAAAGATCGATTAGGTCTAACCCGTGAATTATTAGATATTCTTGCGTCCCAGAATATTGATTTACGAGATATTGAGATTAATAAAGCCGGGTTAATCTATCTTAATTTTCCAGAAGTCGCTTTTGATGAGTTTAGTCAATTAATGGCAAAAATTCGAAGAATAGAGAGTGTTATTGATGTTCGTAAAATTCCATTCTTACCAAGTGAACGTCGTAATATGGAATTACTCGCCGTATTAAGTACCTTACCTGATCCGGTATTTGCGATTAACCTTAAAGGGAAAATCGATAATGCGAATCAGGCAGTCGCCTCTTTATTTAATGTAGATACAGAAGCACTCATTGGTGAGCTAGCGAGTGTGTTATTACCAAATTTCAATGTGATGTATTGGTTTGAAGAGTCCCGTGTTCGTCAGCGAGAGTCTATGGATATTGAAGGAATGAATTACGTAATGGAAATCATGCCTGTATACATTACTGATGATGATAACACCTCGATCTTAGCCAGCGCAGTGGTGATAATTAAGCCAGCTATGGATTCAACACTGGCTCGTCCATTCATTCCAGAGTCATCGAATCTGGGCTTTGAGCATTTTGTCGGTTCATCAACGAAATATAAAACGTTAATCTCGCAGGCAAAAAAATTGTCCGATATTGATCAATCTTTATTAATTCAGGGTGAAACGGGTACGGGTAAGGAAATGTTAGCTCGTGCTTGCCATAATGCGTCTATTCGTTCAGGTAAAGCCTTCATGGTGGTTAACTGTGCGGCCATGCCTGATGATGTCGCTGAAACCGAATTGTTTGGCTACGCTCCAGGTGCATTTCCCAATATGCCAGAAGGTAAAAAGGGGATCATTGAACAAGCGGATGGCGGTACGGTTTTCTTTGATGAGATCAGTGAAATGAGTCCGCTCTTGCAAATCAAGCTGTTACGCTTTATTCAAGATGGGAATTTCCGTAGAGTGGGTGAAGAAAAGGAGATTCACGTAGATGTTGGAATCATTGGCGCAAGTAAGAAAGAGCTACTAGAATTAGTGGAACAAGGAGTGTTCCGAGAGGATCTTTATTATCGTTTAAACGTATTATTTTTAGAAATTCCGCCGCTGCGTGAGCGCCCTTCTGACATCGCGACCTTATTTGAATTTTTTGTTGCTCAGTTATGCAAAGAGCTAAGCATTGTGAAACCCTCTATTTCAGAAGAGGTGTATGAGTATTTACGCAGTTATTCATGGCCGGGTAACGTTCGTCAGCTAAAAAGCTCTACCCTAAAAGCGTTAACTCAAATGGATAGAAACCAGTTAGAGACCTCTCACTTTATGCTGCCAATATCTGAAGCGAAAACAGTAAGTATGATGGATATCAATGTAGATGGGACATTGGATGAGATAATGAAATCGTATGAATCAATGATCCTAACTGGATTATACGGTGATTTTCCTTCAAGTCGTAAGTTAGCTAAGCGATTAGGCGTTTCGCATACCGCGATAGCGAATAAATTGCGAGATTATGGAATAGGGAAAAAATAGGGGAACGACATGGATGTGCATTTTGAGTTTGATCATTACCAAGTTCGTCTAATTAAAAGCAGTGATTCTGTGATGATTGCTAATTACTTCATGCGTAATCGTCACCATTTGGCGCCGTGGGAGCCCAAGCGTGCGAATTCTTTTTTTACTGCGGAAGGTTGGAAGCAACGTTTATTGCAATTGGTAGAGTTACATAAGCATAATTTGGCGTTTTATTTTGTGATCGTCGATACTCAGCAGAAGAAAATTATTGGTTCAGTGAGTTTTAGTAATATTACTCGTTTTCCATTCTACGCCGGTCATGTGGGCTATTCTCTCGATGAGCATTATCAAGGTAATGGGATTATGCAGCGAGCGCTAGAACATACCGTAGATTGGATGTTTTCAGTTCAGCATCTTCATCGAATTATGGCTGCGTATATTCCACACAATAAAAAAAGTGGCAATGTGTTATCGGCACTGGGGTTCGTTAAAGAAGGAGAGGCAAAAGACTACCTTTACATAAACGGCGCTTGGGAAGATCATATTCTGACTTCTAAGATAAATAGTCATTGGGTACCAGAATAACTCTATTTTTGTGGCATAAATATAAGAAAGAACGGTTTAAATTGAAAGTTAGCCATGGAGTGGTTACTAAATTGGTGTACTCTAGTAACAGTAATTTTTAAGACAATAATAATAAAGAAGGAATTTAGATGCTGAAGTTCATTAAGTTTTTACAATTGTTGATTTTAGGTATTGTTGGTGCATTTGTTTTTCAATCAACCGTGCTACATGGTATTGGTATTTTCAGTGAGCGCTACGTGATCATGAGCTTGGTACTGACCGTATTATTAGAACTGGCAATTTTCATTATCTACAAGCTAGTAGAAGATGATTTTACCAATGAGCCGAAAGTAAAATAACGACGAACTTGACGTTTAAAAGTAAATAAAACCGATACACTTTTATTTAAAGGTATCGGTTTTTTTATGTCGTTTTAACGATTAAAACAGATCGCTTAATGCGCTATCAATGGCATTAACTAACTTAGTAATGTGTTCAGGCTGCGAAATAAATGGCGGCATCATATAAATCAATTTACCAAATGGTCGTATCCAAACTCCTTGCTCGACAAAGTGTGCTTGGATTTTTTCCATCTCAACAGGTGTGGTTAGCTCTATCACACCTATTGCTCCAAGCCATCGAACATCTGCAACCACATCGTATTTTTTAAGTTGAGGCAGTAATTCTGAAAAGCAGGTTTCAATCTGTTTGGTTTGAGTCTGCCAATGATTTTGTTGGATCAGTTCTAAACTGGCATTCGCAACAGCACAAGCCAGTGGATTTCCCATAAAGGTCGGTCCGTGCATAAAGCAGCCGGCATCTCCACTGCATACAGTATCAGCAACAACTTTACTGGTGAGTGTTGCAGATAATGTCATGTAGCCACCTGTAAGTGCCTTACCAATACACATGATGTCAGGCTCAATGTCGGCGTGCTCACAAGCAAATAATTTTCCTGTTCGTCCAAAGCCGGTTGCTATCTCATCTAGAATCAGAAGTAAGCCATATTCATCACACAAGCGGCGTACTTCTTTTAAATATTGAGGGTGGTATAAACGCATTCCGCCTGCGCCCTGAACAATAGGCTCAAGGATCATTGCGGCGATCTCTTCATGGCGTTCAGCCAGCATCTTTTCTAAAGGAAGAATATCTTCAGAGTTCCATTCACCACCAAATTTGCTGGTCGGAGATTCAACAAACAGGTGTTCTGGTAAAAAACCTTTATATAGACCGTGCATTGAATTATCGGGATCAGTTACCGACATCGCGGCAAAGGTATCACCATGGTAACCATTTCGAACGGTAACGAATTTCGAGCGTGGTTGTCCTTTGGCGTGCCAATATTGCAGAGCCATTTTTAAACTGACTTCAACCGCTACTGAGCCAGAATCGGCCAAAAAGACCTGCTCTAATCGAGAAGGGCTTAGTTCAATTAACTTTTTACATAAATCGACCGCAGGCTGATGAGTAATACCACCAAACATCACGTGTGCCATTTTATCGGTTTGATCTTTAAGCGCTTGGTTAAGGTGAGGATGACAGTAACCGTGAATGGTAGACCACCAAGAAGACATTCCATCAACCAATGCTGTCCCATCTTCTAAATAGAGGTTAACCCCTTTAGCGTGAGTAATAGGGTAGCAAGAAAGCGGATTAATTGTAGATGTGTAGGGATGCCAAATGTGTTGACGGTCAAAATCCAAGTCGACGCTATTGTTCATTTATTCACCAGTTGTAAACTTTATCTATCCATTGAGGTTGACAGTGTATCGTTTAACCGTAGACTAGCCAAGTATAAATAGAGACCAAAAAGCACAATCAAAAGTGGTCGGATCTTAGCAATAGCAATGGTTATAGCATGTTAACGAAAGGAATTTACACGTGGAAGTGAGACATAACTGGACAGTAGCAGAAGTACAGGCGTTGATGGATAAGCCGTTTATGGATTTAATCTTTGATGCTCAATTAGTACATCGTAAATATCAACAAACAAACCATGTACAAGTGAGTACACTGCTATCAATTAAAACGGGCGCTTGTCCTGAAGATTGTAAATATTGCCCTCAAAGTGCTCATTACCGCACTGACGTTGACCGTGAACGTTTGATGGAAGTAGAAAGCGTTTTGGATGCTGCGAAAAAAGCGAAGAACTCTGGTTCAACCCGTTTCTGTATGGGTGCTGCTTGGAAAAATCCAAAAGAACGTGATATGCCTTATCTGTTAGATATGATCAAAGGCGTCAAAGAGATGGGTCTTGAGACGTGCATGACGCTAGGGATGATCACCTCAGATCAAGCGGGTGAATTATCAGAAGCGGGTCTCGATTACTATAATCACAATTTAGACACCTCTCCAGAGTTTTACGGCAACATCATTACTACTCGTACTTATCAAGATCGTTTAGATACATTATCTCACGTTCGTGATGCTGGAATGAAGATCTGTTCTGGTGGCATTATCGGCATGGGCGAAAGTGACAGTGATCGTGCGGGTCTATTTGTTGAATTAGCGAATCTTCCTCAGCATCCAGAATCTGTTCCTGTCAATATGCTGGTAAAAGTAAAAGGCACGCCATTAGAGGATGCTGAAGACGTTGACCCATTTGATTTTATCCGTTTGATCGCCGTTGCTCGTATCATGATGCCTGGATCGGCTGTGCGTTTGTCTGCAGGTCGTGAAAGCATGAATGAGCAGATGCAAGCCTTATGCTTTATGGCCGGTGCTAACTCGGTATTTTATGGGTGTAAACTACTGACAACGCCAAACCCAGATGAAGACAGCGACATGCAACTGTTTAAGAAACTGGGTGTGAATAGCCAACAAGTTGCGCAAAAACCAGATGTGGTCCAAGAGCATGAATTATTAGATCGCGTTGCTGAGCGTGTTGCTTCTCGTCCTGAAAAAGACGATCTATTTTATGAAGCGAGCGTTTAATCAACGTATTAGCTCCGCACTTACTCAGCGTAAGCAAGCGGGGCTGAATCGTTCTCGAACGGTAATAGAGCAAGGTAATCAATCTCGATTAGTGGTAGATGGTCAATCTTATATCAACTTTTCAGGTAACGATTATCTTGGTCTTGCTGGCAGTGCAGAGTTAACTCAAGCATGGCAACAAGGCTTATCTTTATATGGCAGTGGCAGTGGTGCTTCACCATTAGTGACAGGTTACTCAAAACCTCACGCCGATTTGGAATATCAATTGGCTGAATGGCTAGGGTTTGATTGCGCATTACTTTTTAACTCTGGCTTTAGTGCCAATCAAGCGGTACTTTTTTCATTATTAGAAAAAGGCGACACCTTGCTGCAAGACAAACTTAATCATGCCTCGTTAATGGAAGCGGGTATATTGTCACCAGCGATGATGAAACGCTTTAAACATAATGATATATCTCATCTAACCAAATTATTAACGGCGTCTGATCATTCACCTTCTTTGGTCGTCACCGAAGGGGTTTTTAGTATGGATGGGGATTTATCACCACTTTCAGATGTTGCTAAAGTAACCAAAGAAAATAATGCGTGGTTAATGGTAGATGATGCTCATGGATGTGGCGTGTTAGGTAACAATGGCCGGGGATGTTGTGATTTTTATCAAGTGACGCCAGACATTTTAGTCGTCACGTTTGGTAAAGGGTTTGGTTTATCGGGTGCTGCGGTGTTATGTAATCATGAATGTGGTGATTACTTAGCTCAATTCGCTCGTCATCATGTCTATTCAACGGCAATGCCTCCTGCTCAAGCTCATGCGTTATCTCATGCCTTATTGATGATCCAGCAACAAGAGTGGCGACGTGAAAAGCTCAAAGAATTAAATCAACAATTTGAATCAGAATTAACTGGTTTTTCAGGAGCGATGAAAACAGATACGCCGATAAAACCGATTATTATTGGTGAAGCCGATAAAGCAATGAATGTCTCTGCCGCACTTAAAAATCAAGGACTGTGGACAACTGCCATTCGTCCGCCGACCGTGCCAACAGGAACTGCGCGGTTAAGAATTACGTTAAGCGCTAATCACTCGCAACAAGACATTACACAGCTTACCCAAGCAATAACAGAATTAGGATGATGGAGTTATGGTTAATCAAGCTGTCGCCATAGAAACCTCGCATTGGACACCAAGCCAAGAGAAACAAGCCATTCAAGCCGCGTTTAGTAAGGCGGCAAATACGTATGATCGCTCGGCTGAATTTCAACGTCAGGTGGCGGATACTTTATTATCTTATTTACCTCAAGATCTGTCAGGGCAGCGTATATTAGATGTCGGCTGCGGAACGGGCTATTGCAGTGGACAGTTGTTGAAGCGTGGTGCAAAGGTTGTGGCGTTTGATCTGTCTCAATCGATGTTAGATAAAGCTAAAGAACGTTGTGGTGAACTTAATATTTGTTACGTTCAAGGGGATGCTGAGCATTTACCGTTTATTAATAGTGAATTTGACGCGGTTATTTCAAGTTTAGCGTTGCAATGGTGTCAGGATTTATCCGTTCCTCTGGCTGAAATGAATCGAGTTACTCATACTAAAAGCAAGGTTGTATTTTCAACTTTGTTAGATGGCTCACTGTTTGAGTTGAAAAATGCGTGGTCAAAGGTTGATTTATATCAACATGTTAACGATTTTATTACGCCATCTATGGTAAATCTTGCGTTAGCGCAATCTGAATGTAACAAGTTTACACTAGACTGCACGCCAGTTGAGATGACGTATTCTTCTGCTCTTGCTTTAATGAAAGATTTAAAAGGAATTGGAGCAACGCATTTACCTAATGGTCGCCACTCAGGTTTATTGAGTAAAGAAAAGCTATTAGCAGTAGAAGAAGCGTATCAAATTTTTAAGAACGAATTTAATAAGTTACCTGCTACTTATCAGGTAGGCTTTGGAGTTATAAGTAATGATTGATGCATTTTTTGTTGCAGGTACAGATACCGATGTAGGTAAAACCGTTTCTTCTAAAGCGATTTTAGATGCATTAAATATGAAAGGGCTAAATACAGCCGCATATAAACCTGTAGCAGCAGGATCTGAAGACAAAGGTGAAGGCGTTCAAAACTCTGATGCAATCCATTTACGCTCTGTAGCCAATGTTGAATTAAGTTACGAAGAAGTAAACCCTTATGCATTACTATTGCCTGCATCGCCACACATCGCGGCAGAAGCTGAGAGTGTTGTGATTGACTATTCTGTTCTTTCACAAGGCTTAGCGGCATTAAAAGCTAAGTCAGACGTAGTATTAGTTGAGGGCGCTGGTGGTTGGCGTGTCCCTGTTTCTAAAGATGATTGTCTATCAACTTGGGTGAAACAAGAGAAATTGCCAGTAGTATTAGTGGTAGGCATTAAATTGGGCTGTTTAAGTCATGCAATGTTAACGGCAGAAGCGATTCAACATGATGGTTTAGAGATCATTGGGTGGGTTGCGAACCGAGTAAACCCAGGCACTGAAAATTACGCTGAAATTATCAAGATGTTAGAAGATAAAATGCCAGCGCCAAAATTAGGCGAAATTCCATACATGCCAAGTGTTAAGCGTAAAAATATGGGTAAGTACATTAATTTAGATGTGTTAGAAGCTTAAATTCTATAGTTACAAAAAATAGTTAAGAGACAACAAAGCCAATATCTTTCATGATGTTGGCTTTTTTATTGACGTTAATTAGAAAACGTTTCTCTAAATAAGGTCACCATCGCCCGCGTTTTCTCAGCTAAATAACTGGGTGTTGGGTAAACCAAAGTAATGGTCAAATCAGTAAAAGAGGTTCTTGGTAAGACCTCAACGAGTTGACCATTTTTGATTTTATCTTCAATTAAGATCGAAGGCAGAAGGGCAATGCCTTTACCTGAAAGTGCTAATCGTTGAAGCAGATTCAGA
Organism: Aliivibrio finisterrensis; assembly: GCF_008933155.1. Classification (GTDB taxonomy): domain Bacteria; phylum Pseudomonadota; class Gammaproteobacteria; order Enterobacterales; family Vibrionaceae; genus Aliivibrio; species Aliivibrio finisterrensis. Next base: position 185,535 of record NZ_WBVP01000003.1, read on the forward strand.
TCATCGCTAAATAATTGATAATCAAGCCCTTGAGGGAGCAAGCTTTTATTATAACGGCTAGCAAGCAGATGAAAGTCATTTAACTGAGCCACATTACCAGGGTGTCCATTTAGTGTTAAATACTCTGGAGAAGCAACCATACTATAAGGAATTTGAATTAAGCGTTGCTGAATATAGTCATCATGCAATGGTTCGATGTAGCTAGGTAGAATTTGTAGATCAACATTTTCACGGCGAAGATCTAACGATTGAACATGATGCTCAATCTCTAATTTAACCTCTGCATACTCCTTCATATACTGTTCAATTAACTGGGAGAAAATCTCGGTCATTCCAAGGGCTGGTGGGATAGCCACCTTTAATCTGCCTCTTGGTGTTAAGTGATGCTCTCTCATTAATCGACTCGCATCCACTAAGATATTGATTGGATTAGAGGTTTGCTCATATAGCCATTTCCCTTGCTGGGTTAATTCAATCGCTCTTGTCGTTCTGATGAGTAATTGATGGCCAAGGGCTTTTTCTAATTCTTGCAGTCGACGGCTGACTTTTGAACGCTGTAATCCTGCAAATTGTGCAGCAGAGCTAATGCCCTTATGCCTAACGATAAGAACAAATAGGTAAATATCATCAAAGGAAACGGAGCTATCTGGATGGTTGTTCATCTCTATTGTCCTGTTATTAGGTCATATACGAGCTATTTTGTCATCTATTCGAAATAAAATCACGCACTATAATGAAAACTAGATCACAGCAATTTTGACTTTATTGAGAACTTCTATGCAAGCTGCAGAGCAAAAATTCAAACAATGGATGCGTATCCTAATCGTATTATTTCTTATCGTTACTGCTTATTTAGTGATGGCAGATAGATTAACGCCGTTAACGACCCAAAGTAAGGTGCAAGGCTTTGTGGTTCAAATATCACCAGAAGTGTCTGGTCGAGTAGTTGAAGTTAATCACACAAATAACCAATTAGTTAAGCAGGGCGAGTTACTGTTTAAGATTGATGATGAAAAATATCAATTGGCCGTTCAAAAAGCCGAAATTGGATTAGCTCAAGCAAGAGAGCAAGAAGCGTCATTAGTGGCGGATATTGAAGCGGCACGTTCAAATGTTAAAACGACTCAAGTAACGGCAGATAATGCGAACCGTGAATATCACCGTATTAAGCGATTAGCAAAATCAGGGGCTGTCTCTGCATCAGGCTTAGATTCTGCTGTAACTAAGCGTGACCAAGCCGCTGCCAATTTTATGGCTTCAAAGCAAAAGTTACACGCATTGGAAGTTAAACTGGGTAAAGGAGATGGCCAAAGTAGTGCCGTACTTTCTGCAAAAAATGCCTTAAAACAAGCGTTGCTGAATTTAGAAAATACTCAAGTAATAGCGCAAAGTGAGGGGATAATTACCAATATGCAGTTGCATGTCGGTTTGTTTGCCAATGCTAATCAGCCATTACTGACGTTTATTCCAACCGATTCACTGTGGATCTCTGCAGATTATCGTGAGAAAGCGACCTCAGAGATGAATAAAGGAATGTATGCTGAAGTGGCTTATGATGCACTGCCGGGTGAAGTGTTTCCATTATTGGTAGAGAGCCGCGATTATGGGGTTGCTTCTGCCCAGCAAAAAGCCAATGGCCAATTGAGCATGGTAGAAGTGAGTAACCGTTGGGTTCGTGATGCCCAACGGGTACGAGTGAATTTAATTAGCGAAGAGGTTATTTCACCACGATTATTTGTTGGCTCGCGAGCAACCGTTATTATTTATACGTCAGGCAATAAAGTCATTGATTACATTGGTCATAGCTTAATTACCATGATCAGCTATTTACACTACATATACTAGTTGGAATGTTGATATGAAAGCATTACGGATATGGTTTGGTTGTGTTCTAGGCTTTGCAATGTGTACGGTATTTGGTTGGTCAAACGGCATGTTCGGAACTCTACTACCACTGTTTATTTTATCTAATCTGAATCGTTGGAATTGGGGAATGTTCATCCAGTTGGTTGTCAGTGTCGTTTGGGTGAGTATTCAAGTGGTATTAATTGTCGGTTTTTTACAACCATATCCACTATTGATGACCGTAGCTGTTGGCATTATGCTGCTATTTAAATGCCACGCAATGCACTATAAAGCGAGTTACTTATTCGGCTACACTGGCTTATTAGTCGGTTCAATTTTATTGAATTTTGGGTCGTATGTGACATTTGATTTAGAAAACTTTATTGTCGGGGCGTGGGTTGCAGCCATTATGGTGATCCCTATTTGCGCTTTAGCTTTCTATCTGTTTCCTGATCCTATTGACAGTAATGCACCGATTTTAAAAGTAGAAGGGCAGAGCAAAGATCCACGAGAGATGCTAGAACAAACGGCATTGGGCTGGATGGTTGCCATGATCGTATTTTTGATATTTGAAATCGGAACATTAAATGATTCATTATCAGCCCAAGCTTCAATGCTTATCATGCTCTCTCCAATGACACTCGTTGGCTCATTGATGATGGCTCGAATTCGTATCGTAGGGACTATCTTAGGCTGTTTAGCTGCGATGGCGATGCAATTGATACTTTATGATCTGTATGATAATCCAATTTTATACATTCTAAGTTTTGCAATTGCCTCAGGCTATTTCTGTAAATGGTTAGCCAGTGAAAACCCAATCATGAAGGGAGTTGGATTCTCAGCAATGGCGGCCTTAACCATTCCAATTACAGGCGTGATCCCCGGTCAAAAAGATGCATTTTTTGCTATTTTATATCGAGTATCTTCTATTATTATTGCTGTTATTATCACCAGTTTATTAATTTGGCTTTGCTATCGACTTATAAAAAAACATTTTAGTTACCCTCAAAGCATGGAGTAAGGGCAATTGCTATAATATCTGAGCAGTCTATAGATTAAATTATGTAATTACTGCGCCCCATCTCTACCATCAAGTAGACGGTAGAGGTGCAGTTACTATCAGTTAAAGACAACGCGTTAACTTTCTGTGCGAATTAATGTAAAATCCTTCTAGTTGATGAGCAATTTAAACGCCTTCCTAGATGAATTCACAATACTTTCATATAACATCTCTGGTCTTACCTCTATCACGTTCTAAATTATTAATTTCAATATGTTTTATAAACATTTACTATGCGCCCTCGAAAAATGATCCGTTCATTATTTGACGGTTTGTTATATATTTGATTAACATTTCATTTACATTAATGGTATTTTGTCTAAATGCAAAGAAATATAGTGTTTATTTAATAATAATAATGTTTGATATCCAAGGAGGGTCAAGGATGAGAATAATACAACGCTCGCTGTTAACGGTTTCGATTCTGTTTGCATGTAATATCCAAGCCGCAGGTTTTCAAGTTGCAGAACATTCAGCTTCAGGATTAGGACGTTCCTTTTCTGGTGAAGGTGCTGTAGCTGATAACGCCAGTGTTCTTGCTAGAAACCCAGCAGCAATGACATTATTTGATACAGCCCAGTTCTCTGGTGTTATTTCTATTGTTGATCCTGAGGTGAATGTTACTCAGCATAATGTTCCGGGCTCTGGTGGGCAAAGTCAATCATCTAATGATGTTGCGCCAATGCAAGTTGTACCGGCAACTTATTATATTAGCCCAATTAATGATAAATGGAGTTGGGGCATTGGTATTTTTACGACCTACGGTGTTGCTACTGACTACCCTGATGATATTTATGCAGGAGATTTAGCTGGAGATACTTCTCTTGTTTCAGTAAATATTAATCCTAATATAGCTTACCGCATTAATGAGAAATTTAGCATTGGTGGTGGGATTAACCTTGTTTATGCTGAGGCTGAGTTGACTCGACATGAAGGTGGTTTAAGCCAGTTTATATCAGCAAACCCAAATCCATCTAATAAATTAATTGGGATGACAGGAGAAACGATTTCATACGGTTGGAATATTGGTGCACTCTACGAGCTTGATGAAAATAACCGTTTTGGTTTTGGTTATCGCTCAGAAGTCGATCTTGATTTTGATGAAGGTAAATTTACAAGTTATAACTCAGGAATTGCAAATGCTCCAACTGTAGATGGCCGTTTGCAAATTACCTTACCTTCAATTATTGAGCTGTCTGCTTTTCACCAATTGAATGATGAATGGGCTGTTCATTACGGTTGGCAGCGCACAGGATGGGATTCTTTTACAGAATTGAAAGCAACTAGTGATGATTGTACTGGCGGCGTTTGTTTATATAAACCAGAGCATTATGAAGATAATAATCGATATTCTTTTGGTGCAACTTATCAAGTTAATAGTGAGTGGACATTAAGAGCAGGCCTTGCCTATGATGAGCAAGCTGGTGAAGCAACATTAAGCATTCCTGATAGTGCCCGCTACTGGTATAGCGCAGGTTTAACCTATTTAATCTCTCCTGACTTAAGCATTGATGCTGGTTTTGCCATTGTACAAAGTAAAGATGGTTCGTTTACAGAAACTAACGCTTTAGCTGAAGACCTCGAATTCACTTCTGATGCGATTGCTTATATTTCTGCTATTCAATTGAACTATACCTTTAATTAAGCGGGGAGCTAACAATGAACAATATTTTTAAAATATCACTAATCACTTCAGCTATTCTGCTTGCAGGGTGTGGTGACGATACAAACAGCTCAGGTGCATCAACAACACCTCAGTACGAAGATTACATTCAAGATTCTTTGGCGCAAGATACAAACATAAAGTTTAATTTAAGTGGAAAAAACATCTCTGTTCCTATCCCTAGTTTTGCTTTAATGGATGCTACGGATGGTACATTAGGCTTACCAACGGATGGAAATAATGATTTAACAAACCCTTATGCAGCAATGAATACTGTCGATGGTTGGTCAACAAGTATGCCAATCATTATGGAATTTGAAGGGGTTGGTTTGGCTGATGGGAATCCAAAATCAGGTGTTTATATTATTAAAATAGATAAATCATTAACATCAGCAGAGGCTCCGGGAATTAAGAAAATTCTGGTAGCAGGAACTGATTTTGATATCTATTCAAGTGCAATGACTGATTCATTTACTATCTCATTTAGAGACTCTTTAGATTCGGGAAGTGAATATATTTTAGCATTATCAAATGAGTTAACAGATGTCGATAATGATCCTGTAGGTATGTCATCAAGTTACGCCGCATTAAAATCAAAAACGACGACATATACTAAAGGAAGTCTTGCACAAGCTCAGCAAGTTACTCAAGGTGTAGAGCAAATATTTGCAGGTGCAAATGCAGAGGGTGCTATTAATTTAAATCATGAAAGTATTATTTACTCGACGTGGTTTTCTACTCAGTCTGTAGGGGCAAGTATTTATAGCACTAAAGCTGCATCAGCGGCTGGTATTGGTGCTAAAGATCTTTCTCTTGTATGGAAAGGCAGTGCAAATCCAAATAATGTAGATTTAGCTGCTGCATACACTATGTCATTTGGAACTGCGAAAGATTATGTTGTTGCTTTAACAGAAGATGATGATTACACCACTTTCTTTGGTCAATCCAATAAAGACTTTCTATTAGCCCAATATCAATCAAGTCCATATAATGGAACAGTGAATGTTACTCAAGGTTTTGTACAGCTGCCTTATTATTTAGAGACAAACCAAGCTGAGTGGAATTCACAACCTTTTGAATCTGCTATGCCAAGTTTGGCAAAGGTTTCGTCAGCGTTAAGCAGTGAAGTCGATGCGGCGACTATAGTGCAACAACTTATGGCTGCAAACATTGATCCAAGCTTATTAGCAACAGATCCAGCAGAGCAATTGAAATTAATTGGCGTTGATTTAACTAAGGCTGATGGTTCTGTTTTAGATGAAGAAAGAGTGATAACTCGTTACGCTCCAGTCCCGAAAATTAAAGATCTACATGCTGTTGAGTTCTTGTTATTTACACCAAAAACATTACCAACGGCAGGTACTATGCCAATTGTGATTTATCAACATGGGATTACAAGTGCGAAAGAAAATGCTTATCACTTTGCTGCTAATTTAGTGAATCAAGGTGTTGCTGTTATTGGTATTGATTTACCATTACACGGTACTCGTAGCTTGGATGGTATTTTGAATGAACGTTCAGCAAATGTAAATTTATTAGCTTATTTAAACCTATCAAATTTACCTGTCGCTCGTGATAATGTGAGACAAAGTATCCTTGATATTATGGGGTTACGTGCGTCATTATCTGTCTCTCAAGGTTTAGGTATTTTTAATCCTACAGAGCTAGCGACTGCTGCGAATACAACAGTAACAAATCCTAGATTTGTAGGACACTCATTAGGTGGGATCACAGGGGTTTCAGCTGTCGCACAAGCGAATAAAACCATTGGTGATGTTGCTGGCGATGCAATCTATAAATTCTCGTCAGCTGCATTTGAAAATGCTGGTGGACAAATCGCTACCTTGTTATTAGGTTCTGAGTCTTTTGGTTCGACTATTAAACATACTGTTGCAATTAGTGGTGATGCTAAATACGCCGCTTATGCATCAGATGTATGTCAAACTAATAACTATGATGCGGCAATGTGTTTAGGAAGTTATTTAACGACAAACCCTGATCAAGGAATGGTATTAGCTACCTTGTTTAATCAGTTTGCCTATGCAGGACAAACAGTATTAGATACGATTGACCCATTTACTAATGCTTCAGATTTATTAAATGATAGCGGTTTAGTGTTACCTGTTTATATGAGTCAAGCAAACAGTGATGCTACGGTTCCTAATGATGTTATTAATGACCCAATAATTGGAACTGCTCCTTTTGCAGGAACTGAGCCTCTTGCTAAAAAGCTTGGTTTGAATGCACTGACAGCATCATCAAATACTCCAACAGGCGTGTCTGATTTTGCTAAATTTAATGATGTAGCACAGCATTCAACATTCATTGCTCCACAAAGCACTGCAAATCCACAGGAAGACTACAATCATCATATGGAAATGCAAACGCAATTGGGAGACTTCCTTATTGATAATAAATTAGATAGCGTAACTAATAGTACTGTTCTTGAGTAATATTAATACGCTAGAACTTTAACCTATCGTAATGATAAACGCAGAGTGGGCTCGAAATCCCTCTGCGTTTTGTGCTTTAATGGTATGAATTAAAGTATTAAGAATAAGTTATTAAGGACAGTCATGAGCTCAATTATAGAATGCATTAGAACCGTAGGGCGTGGTGAACGTAGCCGTAAACCATTGACGTTTGAACAAGCGTATCAAGTAATGAAAGAATATCTTGCCGGTGAAGTCTCTAGTGACAAAATGGCAATGCTGATGATGCTTATCCGAGTTCAGAATGAAACGGTTGAGGAGATCAGCGGATTTACCACGGCTATCCGTGAATTTATTCGTAACGAACAAACGCCAGAGCTAAAAGAGCTTAACGTTGATATTGATTGGGCGTGTTTTGCCGGTAAGCGTCAGGTTCAAGGTCCATCATGGCAGTTATACGCAGCACAAATTCTTGCGAACAAAGGCTTTAGAGTGCTTATTCACGGACATTTGCAATTAGGCAGTACCCGAGAGCACGTATCTCAAGTGATTGATAAGCTAAATATTCCAAGTTGCACAAGTATTGCAGAGACACAAAAAGCACTAGATGAAGGCAATATCGCTTATTTGCCTCTATCGGTTTATGCACCGCAAGTAGAAACCATGCTGTTATGGCAACATGAATACGGTTTACGTACCCCTGCGAATACCTGTGCACGCATGTTAAACCCAGCATCTGCGCCTATTTCATTACGTGGCAGCTTCCACCCTGGCTTACCACAACTGCATGGTGAAGCAGAATCTCGCTTACAACAAGCAACTGATGACTGCTCTGAATTAGCACTGTGCTTTAAAGGCATGGGGGGAGAATCTGAATTTAACCCTAAAGTTAGCCAGTCTCTATGGTGTGCATCAAAAGGGGTATGTGAAGAGCTGTATTGGGAAGAAGCATTAATTGAAGATTTACCAGCCCCTCAATCTTGTTTGTTAGGTACTAAATCAGAACAATTACAGCTAATGGCGAACACCGTTGTTTTTAATGTTGCTAATGTATTATGGGCAAATAAACGAGCAGAAAACTACCCAAGAGCAGAGGCGATTAAGGTTGCTACTCAATATTGGGAAGAGTACGTAAAAACTATCGCTTAACTACACATTTAATGTTCTAGCTATGAATGAAAGCCGTAAGTTAATTTTGCGGCTTTTTTTATATCCCCTTAATTTGTTTATTACACAAATGTAATAGTAATTCACATTTAGCGCTATTATCAAAATACCGTTAATAATAGATAATGCTCTCCTAGTCGTTATTTCATTAACTGGAGACCATTATGGCTAATGGATTTACAAGAGATGGTGGCGTCCAAGAACAAATAGATGCCACCGTAATTGATGCAATTAACCGTGCTCGCTCGCATCTTCATCATGAGCACAATGATACAAACTATTGTTTAGAGTGTGGGGAATTAATTCCAGAAGCACGACGAAACATAATACCAGGTGTAGAGTTGTGTGTTGAGTGTCAGGCAAAAGAAGATGCACGTGAAAAAGCATTCAGTGCTTATAACCGCAGGGCAAGTAAAGACAGTCAATTACGTTAAGTATGGCGATTGCTTCTAATATTTAGAAACAGTCCGCCACGTTTAATTAAGTTTTGCTACTAAAGAAAGGAGAGGTTAGTTACGATTAATGCGAGCCAAATAATAGGTGTTAATGAATTCACCATTTCTAAACGCAGAATCAATAGCTTCTCCTTCAATAACAAACCCGAATTTTTTATATAACCTTAGGGCGGCGTGATTGTCGACAAACGCATCAATTTCAATGCGTCTCACATTGAGCCAATTGTCAGCAAGATCTAACACCGTTTCTAATAATTTACTTCCAACACCACGACCGTGATAGGCATCGTGAACCCCCATACCAAAGTGCGCAACATGTTGGGTTCTTGGGCGTGTTACTTGTTCAAAGCCAATATTACCGACAATTTTCCCATCAATAAGAGCGACATAGCTGTAAACATTATCAGGTATTGCTGAGAGTCGTTTTTCCCAGAGTGCACGTGATGGAATAGGAAGCTGGAGAGTTTGCGCCTGAGCTTGAGGTTGGCTGTATAATTCACACAACCCATCAATGTCTTTTACTTCTGTTCGGCGAATCACTATTTCCATTACACGCATCCTTGTTTAATTAGTAAGCATTAAACTTAACCAGAATAGGTATCGATGACAAGTATTTAAACTCATTATTACCATTCATCCTCTCTATTTACCGTTCGTCGCATTCAACGTTTTTTGTTTTTGTCTTAGTTAATCTGTGAACATCAAACAGGATCATGTAATTAAGGACAGACAGATGAAACGAATAACAGCAACGGTAAGTTTATTAATAAGTGTAATGACGTTTTCTACTCAAGCGGCGTTAACCGATGAAGACATTTCTGTATATAACCAAGCTGCGGCTGGAAATGAAGATCTTGTCGAGTCGGCTTATGAGCGTTTTGAGGAATTGATTCAAACAGATGGAGCAACACCACTGACACTTGTCTATTTAGGAAGTGCAGAAACCCTAAAAGGCCGAGATGCCATGATGCCATGGACCGCAGTGAAATACGTTGAGCAAGGACTAGCGAAAATAGGGAAAGGATTAAATTTACTCGAGACAGAAAGTGCACCAATTGAAGAACAGCCGATAGTTTCAGGTTTGCCTGAGTCTTATCTCACTCGTGCGCTAGCGGCGGCAACCTATTCACAACTTCCTGATATGTTTAATCACTTTGAGCGTGGTTATGATCTCTATTTAGCTCTACTTTCAGAGCCAACATTCCAACAACAGCCTTATGAAGCGACGGCTTGGATATACGGGTACGCTGTTCAAGCGGCACTTAGAGCAGAAGACCCAGCACAAGCCAATCAATGGCTCGCCGTGATGCTAAAACAAGATAAAACTCATCCAGAATCCCTAAATGCCCAATCACTTATTACCGCAAGTAATTAGGAGATAATGATGATCAGTTTTCAAGGAATAGAAAAAACCTATCAGCTTGGCTCTCAGCGCGTAGAAGCATTAAAAAAAGTAGATGGTTTTATCATAAAAGGCAGCATGGTGGCGTTATGCGGGCCGTCAGGTTCAGGTAAAAGTACCTTATTAAATATCTTAGGTTTACTTGATATGGATTATCAGGGAGAAATAAAAATGGATGGTGAGTTCTATCCTAAAGACCCTATTGAAGCCGCTAAGTTACGACGTCACCAACTGGGCTTTGTGTTTCAGCGTTTTAATTTAGTCCCCGTGATGACCGCATTAGAGAACGTAGCATACCCATTAGTGTTAAATGGATACAGCAGTAAAGATCAAACGATTTTAGCCACTGAGATGCTAGAAAAAGTGGGGCTAGGCGATTTTATTCACCATCGACCGGATAACCTTTCTGGTGGACAACAGCAACGTGTCGCCATTGCTCGCGCCTTAGTCCATAAGCCAAGTTTGGTTATTGCTGATGAGCCAACAGCCAGTCTAGATAGCCAAACAGCAGAGACCGTGATTGATATTATGAAAGCGCTCGGGAAGGAAATTGGCACCACCTTTATTGTTGCAACGCATGATTATCGAATGGCGCAACATTGCGATACGTGCATTAACTTATTGGATGGAACCATCAGCAAGGAGGCCGTGTCATGGGCAAGTTAATCTCACTATTACCTTATTCTCTGCGTTTAGCGTGGTTGAATTTATTGCGAAACGGCCGTCGTAGCGCACTTTCTATCTTAATTATTACGATTGCCGTATTTGCATTAACCAGTGCGGGTGGGTTTGGTTTATATACTTATGACTCATTGAAAGAATCGACAGCAAGAGATACGGGCCATCTTACATTAAGCCAACCGGGTTACTTTGAAAGCGATGAAGAGATGCCATTAAGTAATGGATTATCTGATACATCAGAATTAATTCGCACCATGATGAAATACGATGAAGTAAGAGGCATACAACCTCGCATTGATTTTACTGGGCTAATTTCTAATGGCGTAAAATCGACGATTTTCATGGGAACTGGGGTGAACGATCGAGAGTTCGATATGAAAGGCCCATTTTTAGACATGAGATCAGGAAAAACGTTAACCGACATTACCTCAAGTCGATACGATGTCATGGAGCCTGAAATCATGCTTGGGGTCGATTTAGCGAGAAACCTCAACGTCAGTGTGGGTGATTGGGTAACTTTACTGGCAACCACCAGCGAAGGGGCACTTAATGCGTTTGATTTTAAAGTGCATGGCACCTATTCAACGGGGGTTCCCGAGTTAGATAAACGTCAGCTTTATATTCATATCGATTCTGCACAAGAGTTACTGTTATCAGAGAAAGTAAGCACCTTATTGGTTTTTTTATTTGATACTGAAAAAACTGCCGAGTTACATCGACGATTAGCTCAAGAGTTAGAAACAATGCCACTTGATTACGACATTGAAATCACGCCATGGCAAGAGCGCGCATTTTTCTACAACAAAGTGAAAGATTTATATGATCTTATCTTTGGTGTGATGGGCTTTGTGATGGGGCTAGTCGTATTTGTAGCGTTATTTAATACCATGACTATGTCCGTAACAGAAAGAACGCGTGAGATCGGCACTTTATCCGCATTAGGCAGCTATCCTAACGAGATCATTCACTCATTCTTACGAGAAGCTGGCTTACTTGCAGTGATAGGAGTGGTTCTTGGTGCAGTAATAACAGCCTTAACGACAATACTGCTGTTGGTGGTTGATGTGCAGATGCCACCACCACCGGGAAGAACGGATGGGTACCCACTGAATATTTATTTCTCATTTGAATTAGTGGCTTATGCAGGCGTTGGTGTTGTGTGTATTTGTTTACTGGCAGCGTACTTATCGGCCAAAAAAGGCGTGAAAAAACCCATTACGGAGGCGCTTATTTATGTCTAAATTATCTCACTTATTTATTCTGTTTGTGCTTGTTGGCTTTCAATCGACCGCAACCGCAACAACGCAACATATGGATAACACGAACAGTCTAACTGAGGCTCAAGTGAAACAACTGGTGAAAAAGGCCGATGATTTTCGCTTAGGTGAAAGTTCAGCAAAAGTGGTTTCTGAGGTTAAGCTATACAAAAATGACGAGCTAGATAAAACTCGCCAATACACGGTATACACACGAGAAAATAGAGAATCCTTGGTGTTGTTTAATTCTCAAGTGGAAGCCGGACAAAAGATGTTGATGCTAGGGGATAACTATTGGTTACTCATGCCGAAAAGTCGCCGCCCAATCCGCATTACACCGATGCAAAAGTTACTCGGTGAAGCCTCAGTGGGTGACATTTCAACGTTAACGTGGAGTGAGGATTATCAAGGTGAGTGGGTCGAATCGACAACGTTCGAGCTAACCGATGGTCAAGCGATTCAAACTGAGAAGATTAAACTAAAAGCGACAACAAAAGGCGCGAGTTATTTCACTATCGATTTATGGTTAGAGCAAGGAACGGGTTTTCCGATTAAAGCCGATTTGTATTTGCGGTCAGGAAAAATGGCCAAAGAAGCGTGGTTTATTAAAGGGATAAGAGAAGGCGAAACCAAAGTGATTTCAATGGTGTTAAATGATCAAATTCAAACCAATCAAAAAACGGTGATTGAATATAAAGAAATTACACCAACAGAGATTGCCGATAAATATTATAACCCTGCTTATCTGTCACGCACCAAACAGTTGGATTTGTGATCATGAAACCTTGGCTAGAACGACTCGTGTATTGTAGTGCTTGGGTGGCTGCTTTAAGCGCTCAAGCCTCTGAGATGACTTTCGAGTGGGATTGGATGCTGAGTGCCGAAACGGTTCAACAGCGAGAGACGGTTTTTTCTCCAATGACAGACAATGAACACCAAGAGTCGTTTAATGGGCTATTGGATGTTCAAATCGGTTATCAGAACTGGAATGCGGTGGTGGCTCTTAAAGGTAATGATCTTTATTCCCAATCTAGCATGCAATCAGAAGATAAAAGTGCAGAATCTGAGTTAATTGTCAGTGAATTATTTTGGCAAAGTAGCATTGATATTGTCGATATACCATTGGATTTGCAGCTGGGTAAAGTAAGAGTCGATTGGGGCGTTGGTTATGGTTATCGCCCGCTGGATATTTTTACGCCTTATCGTCGAAACCCTGTTGGTATACAAGTAGAGGAAGGGGCCGGTGTCGCTTCGGTATCTTATTTTGATGACCAAGGTGAATGGTCGTTAATTTATACCGACTCATCATGGACGCAACAAAAAGGAAGTGAGTTAGAAGATCAAAGTGAACAGCAAGGAATTGGCATAAGACGCTATGCGTTAGTGGGAGATACAGAATACCAATGGGTCGCTTATTATGATGATGTTCGACAAGGGTTATTGGGCGCAAGTGTTGTTACTGTGCTAGATACCGCGTGGGAGTTTCATGGATCGGCAGTGTATCAATCTAAGTATCTTTCTTATCAGCAGCCAAGTATCACACGTTATCCTGTCACGTTAGAAAAAGAAGAAAATGCCTATCAAGCGCTACTAGGCTTAACTTGGGCAAATGAAATCGGAAGCAGTGTCGTTGTAGAGTATTGGTATGACAGTCGAGCATGGAGTAAAAACGAGTGGAATAATGCGCTTACTGTAGCAACACCGTCATATCAACAAGGCTTTAATCATGTCAATATGGTTCAGCATAACATGATGTTTCATTGGAGTTTGGATCCTAACGCATGGACAGCGTGGCAGTGGAGTAAAGACATCTCATGGTTAAGTCAGTTTACCCCAACATTTGATGTCTTGTATTCACCAGAAGATAACGGAGTGATAGCAACGCAATGGCTAAATTATTTGCTTCATGATTCAGGTGATTCAAGTGTGGAAATGGAACTTGCCGCGCGTTTTTTGACAGGAAAAAGCGACTCAGCGTATGCAAATTTATCCGATAAGCATATGCTGTTACTGAATATAAAAGGACGATTCTAATGAGTGAGCGAAAAGAAACGATAATGCAATTAGTGAAAAGTTTACTTATCACAACGGTATTCTGTGTAGTTATCGCCATGGTGACGAGCAATATTTGGCCATCACCATTTTATGAGCACATCATTATTAGTTTGGGTTATGGCTATAGTGCCGTTTTATGCTCATTTGTCTTAGAGAATAACTTTCCTACTTTAAAAAAAGCGTATTCCACCGTATTAGCTATGGTGCTTTCTATCACATTGGGTACATTTCACGCATCATTATGGCTAAATAAATATGACGATTTCGCCACCTTAGAAGCACTTCAGCCCATTGTAATATTAGGGTTAATCTTTACTGCTATTTGTTTCTATTACTTTCACGCAACTGAGAAAACCATGTTAGCAGAGCAAGCGTTAGCACTCTCTAAGCGTAAGCAGTTAGAGCAAGAAAAGGCGCTAATATTAAGCCAGTTAAGTCAGCTTCAAAGTCAAATTGAGCCACATTTTTTATTTAATACATTAGCGAATATCAGCGCGTTAATTGAGTTAGACAGCAATAAAGCAAAATTGATGCTAGAGAAGCTGACGGATTTACTCCGAGGATCGCTAAAAACAAACCGGAATCCATTAATTACCGTTGAGCAAGAAATTGAGCTATTAAATGCTTATTTATCGATTCAACAGATCCGCTTAGGGGATCGTTTAACGTATGACATCGATAATCAAATCATTGAGCCTATTTCTCTGCCACCTCTGTTAATTCAGCCTCTGGTTGAAAATGCCATTACTCACGGTATAGAGCCGAGTGCGCAGGGAGGACAGCTTATGGTTCAGTTTAAGCAAGAGAATAATCAGTTTATTGTTGTTATCTCTGATAATGGCATTGGATTGGAGTCAGTGTCACCAAGTAAAGGGCATGGGATGAGCATAAATAATATCAAACAGCGATTGCATGACTTGTTCGATGGCAGTGCTTCCGTTCGTATCACAGAAAATAAAGACGGTGGTGTAAATGCAGAGCTGACAATTCCATCGGATAAATTACTTCAATTAAATAGGGAGTATTTATGAGTCAATCCATTACCGCCGTTATTGCCGATGATGAGCCATTATTACGCTTTCATTTAGAAAAAATGTTATCTGATCTTTGGTTTGATTTAGATATTCTAGCGGTATGTGCTAACGGTAAAGAAGCGCTTGATGCAATAGAGCAACACCAACCGGATATCGCCTTTTTAGATATAAAAATGCCAGAATTAGATGGCATGGCATTGGCGGCAAAATTACAAAAAAGTACCGTAGCGCCGTTAATTGTGTTCATTACCGCTTACGACGAATTTGCGGTAAAAGCGTTTGAAACTAATGCGATTGATTACGTATTGAAACCCATATCTGAAACCAGACTTGAAGCTACCTGTGAAAAACTAAAACAAAGGTTAACTCAGCAAAATAAACATTCAGAGTCTAAACAAAATCAAGATGTATTGAGTGATCTTTTTGCTCAGATACAGCAACTGTCTGCACAGCAACAGCCAGAATATTTACGTTGGATTAAAGCGTACAAAGGTGAAGATCTACATCTAATTTCTGTTTCAGATATCTTGTATTTTAAAGCAGAAGATAAATACGTTTCGGTTTATGCCAAGCAAAATGATATCGATATAACGGAATACCTTATTCGCAGTTCGCTAAAAGAGTTACAGCAAAAGATCAATCCTGATCATTTTTGGCAAATCCATCGTTCAAGCATCGTTAATGTCGCTCAAATTAAAAAAGTGAAAAAGGATTTACTGGGGCATTTGTGTGTTCACATTGGTAGCGCGAAATTACCCGTGAGCAGAAGTGCTCAAAGTTTGTTTAAAGGGATGTGATAATACAAAAAGTAACGCCCTATACCAATGAAAGTAATAGAGCGTTACAAGGCAGTTCAAAACATAGGTTTAAAGCGCTAAAACCAAGCTTTGATAAGGTGCTAATATCAACTCAGAGCCTAATTGTGTTGTTGGTTCAAGGTTACTGATCAAGCACTCCACAGAGCGGTTAGCAATATGCTCAGGCAATGCTAATGTTTGTGGCTCTGCACTAAAGTTATTTAGCACGACTAAGTGTTGGTCTGCATCTTTACGCTCATAAGCAAACACGGCAGAGTGCGTTTCAAACAGAGGAATAAAATCACCATACACAATCACAGGGTTCTGCTTTCTTAGGGCGATCAGTTTTTGATAGTGATAGAAGATTGAGTTTTTATCTTCTAGCGCTGCGGCAACGTTGATCTCAGGGTAATTCGGGTTAAGTTTGATCCAAGGTGTACCTTGAGTAAATCCTGCATTATCAGAGTTATCCCAGTGCATTGGTGTGCGTGCATTGTCACGGCTATTGGCGTGGATCCCTTTCATCATGCTCTCATGACTTACACCTGATTCTGTTTTTACTCGATAGAAGTTCAACGTTTCAATGTCTTTGTACTCTTCTAACGTATCGAATGCGACGTTCGTCATACCGATCTCTTCACCTTGGAAAATATAAGGCGTGCCTTTCATCATATGCAGAGTGGTTGCCAGCATTTTTGCCGACTCAACACGATATTGGCCATCACAACCGTATTTAGAGACAACACGAGGTAAATCGTGGTTATTCCAAAATAGCGAGTTCCAACCTTTATTGTTTAGCTCTACTTGCCATTTGGTCATCACTTGTTTAAATAGGGCGAGATCAAGTGGTTTAGGTTTCCATTTATCGCCATCTTCCCAAAGTAGGGTAATGTGTTCAAACTGGAACACCATCGATAGCTCATGACGAGCAGGATCACTATAAAGTTGAGCGCTTTCAGGTGTTGCTCCCCATGTTTCGCCCACCGTAAGCAAGTATTTATCACCGAATGTCGCTTGGTTCATTTTTTGAAGAAGAGGGTGCAGACGCTCGCCATCACCTGTGATTTTCTTGTCGACTTCTTTGCCGATTAAATCGATAACATCTAGACGGAAGCCACCAATACCTTGGTCAATCCACCAGTTCATCATATCAAAGACTTTTTGGTGAACAGCTGGGTTCTCCCAGTTTAAATCTGGTTGGCGTTTAGAGAATAAATGGAAATAGTATTGTTGATTCTCTTCATCCCACTGCCATGCTGAACCACCAAAAATGGATCCAATGTCACTTGGTGCTTCGCCGTTTTCATCCGCATCACGCCAGATATAAAAATCACGGTATTGACTATTTTTATCGCTTTTTGCTTCAACAAACCAAGCGTGTTCGTCCGATGTGTGGTTAACCACTAAATCCATTACCACTTTAATGCCGCGATCTTCTGCTTGCTGCATTAAACGTTTCATGTCTTCCATGGTGCCAAATTCAGCCGCAATCGCTTGATAATCAGAGATATCGTAACCGTTATCATCCATTGGAGATTGATAAACAGGAGAAAGCCAAATGACATCAATACCAAGACCTTGCAAGTAATCCAGTTTACTAATAATACCTTGTAGATCACCAATACCATCATTATTTGAGTCACAGAAGCTACGAGGGTAAATTTGATATACAACACTGTTATGCCACCAACGCTTTTCCATATTTTTTATTCCACTAACTAAAATAAATTAAACGCAATATAGCGAAAAAAAACGGTGATGAATAATTGATAATTTGAACTCTGATATAGAAAAAATTTATATCATGGGTATTGTGAAGTCAGAATAATTACTGAGTGTTTATTATGGATAAATCATCACGCTATTTTTATGAAGTGGCTCGTCAAGGGAGCATTAAAGGCGCTTCTGAAAAACTGTTTATTAGTCAGCCGACATTAACGACAGCAATTAAGAAACTAGAAGAAAGTTTGGATGTGATTTTGTTTCATCGAAAATCCAAAGGGGTTGAACTGACAAGCTCTGGCTGGCTCTATTATCGTTATGTACAAGATTTGTTTGAAAAACACAGCCAAATGATGCATCAATTGACCGACATGAAAGCCAGAAGTCAGGGTAAGATAAAGTTAGGTATTGGTGAGGCGTGGTGGGAGTGTTTTGCCTCTGAAGTGATTAAAAAATTTGTAGAACAACATCCAAATAACTCAATGTATATCGAGTTTGGTAATGGGCTTTCTATGCTAAATCAATTACTCAATGGTGATATTGATCTTTTTATCGGCCATGAAATCGAAAATATCGATCCAAGACATCGTGTATTGTTTATGCCTTTATTTATCGAACAAGAAGCGTGGTTTGTAAGGGAAGGGCATCCATTGTTATCAAATGATCTAACATCAAATGAGTTGGATAATTACCCTTTAATAAAAGTCACTCCTGATCACATCAGACACACGAAGATTTTGAATGATGAAGGTATGGAAGCGTTCAATCTTAAACAGCAAAAAACAGGAGTTGTGTATGAACTTAACTCCTTAAAAGCCAGTATTGATATGCTAAAAACCAGTGATGCAATTATGCCATACACCAATCAAGTCAAAGATAAAATGGCAGAGCAGGGCATTGTGAACCTTCCACAAGAGTCAGAAAAAAAAGGCAATGTTGGGATTTATACCAAAACAGAACAAGTGTCAGAAAGTATTCAGTACTTAGTCTCATTATTAAAAGGTAAATAAAGTAAAGATAGCCATGGGCTAAGACGATGTTTCAACGAAATATGTTACAGTGTGTAAATCTAAATATTAATAAGAGTCACTATCATGCCGAGCCTAGCTCATTGGAAAAATCCAAAAACCTTTTTGATCTTAATTTCTATTGTTGTTCCTATTGCCTTCTCTACGTGGAATGCACTTTTAAATAACTTTGTAATAGAAAAAGCCGCTTTTACTGGTGCAGATATTGGGCTATTGCAAAGTGTGCGGGAGATCCCAGGTTTTCTAGCCTTTACTGCTGTTTTCGTCCTTCTTTTTATTCGTGAGCAGAAGTTCATGATCCTCTCTTTGGTGATGTTAGCGGTAGGTGTTGCGATTACTGGATTCTTCCCAAGCGTATATGGCTTATTATGCACAACATTATTGATGTCGGTAGGTTTCCACTATTTTGAAACCTTAAAACAGTCTTTATCGCTGCAATGGTTAACCAAAGAAGAAGCACCAGAGATGCTCGGTAAACTTATCTCTATCGGTGCACTTGCTTCTTTATGTACTTATGGCGTGTTATGGGTATTGCTTGAATTAGTGCAATTAGAGTTTAAATGGATTTACTTCATTGCAGGTTCAATTGCATTAATCGTGACGGTTTTTATGTGGTTATCGTTTCCAAATTTTGAAACCGAAACACAACAAACGAAGAAATTGGTACTACGTAAGCGTTATTGGTTGTATTACGCATTAACCTTTATGAGTGGTGCTCGTCGTCAGATCTTTATGGTGTTTGCTGGCTTCTTAATGGTTGAGAAGTTTGGTTATTCAGCTGCTGATATTACATTATTATTTTTAGCAAACTATGCATTTAACTGGTTATTTGCTAAGAAGATAGGGCGCTGGATTGGTGTAGTTGGTGAGCGCAAAGCGTTAATGCTGGAATACATTGGTCTGATTTTTGTTTTTGTTGGTTATGCATTGGTACAAACCTCAGAAATGGCGGCAGCACTGTACATTATCGATCATCTGTTTTTTGCTTTAGCATTAGCGATTAAAACCTATTTCCAAAAAATTGCCGATCCTGCAGATATGGCATCAACGGCGGGTGTGGCCTTTACTATCAACCATATTGCAGCCGTGGTTATCCCTGTGAGCTTTGGTGTGATATGGCTTGTGTCACCAGCCGCTGTGTTTTACGTAGGCGCAACAATGGCATTTATCTCATTTTTATTGTCACTCAATATTCCAGAAGCGCCACAAGAAGGAAACGAAACTCGCATTTTTAAGTGGAACTGATTAAAGTAGTTGTACTTAAGAAAGAAGAGGGAATGTAGGCATGAATATGATAACTCATGATCCTGATAATAAGTGTTATCACATTGCACTTGAGGGAGAAGCTGTTGCTAAAGTGTATTACGAAAAGAAAGGCAATATTCTTGATGTAATAAGCACGCGGATCCCTGATGAGCTACAAGGTAAAGGCTACGGTAAAGTGATGATGGAGTCGTTCTTACATGAGATGAGAGTATCCAATTTATTGATCGTGCCTGTCTGCTCTTATGTGGTTCATTACATGAATAAAAACCCACAGTGGCAAGATGTATTAGCGAAATAATTGAAACCTAGGTAGAACGTCTATCTAGGTTTTTTTGTATTGGATTCAGATAGAAACAAATTGATAAAAGGAAGTCATGATGACGTTAAACGCATTTATTGAAAAACTAAGCACACAGCCTGAATTGATTGAATTTACCGAAACCATGGCCGTGATTGAGTCTCACTATGATTTTACGCCAACAGAATTTGCGAATGGTAATACTATTAATTTGGCTGATCAAAATAATGGCTCATGTAAGATTTTTGCTTTCGCTTTATTAAATCAACTCAGTGTAGATCAAACATTAGCGTGTTTTGGGCAATATTATCGTGAAGATGTGCTGCAAAATCCAACGAATAATGATCATCAAAATATTCGCAATTTTATGGTAACCGGTTGGGCGGGTGTACAGTTTAAAACTAAAGCACTTCAAGCGAAATAAACAACAGAAAACCAATAAAGAGATTGAATCATGATAAAACTTGCTGTTATTGGAACCAATTGGATCACCGAACGATTTTTAGCGGCTGCACTAGAAAGTGGTAAATACCAACTATCTGCAGTGTATTCACGCTCACTTGAACAAGCTAAAGCATTTGCAGATAAATTTAGCGTCAATTTAACCTTTGATTGTTTAGATAAATTAGCGACGTGTGATGAAGTGGATGCGGTGTATATCGCAAGCCCGAATTCATTTCATGCCCCACAATCTATTAAGATGATGAAGCAGGGCAAACACGTCATCTGTGAAAAGCCAATCGCTTCAAATTACCAAGAAGCACAATTTGCTTATCAAACCGCACAAGAAAATAACGTGGTGTTGTTTGAAGCTTTTATGTCGCCATATTTACCTAACTTTCAGCAGATTAAGTCACACTTGCCAAGTTTAGGGGCGATTCGAAAAGTACACATCACTTATTGTCAGTACTCCTCTCGTTACCCTAAATACCTTAATGGTGAAAACCCAAATACTTTTAATCCTGAGTTTTCAAATGGCTCGATTATGGACATTGGTTTTTATTGTGTAGGCTCTATGGTTGAGTTATTTGGTGAGCCAACATCAATTCAAGCACAAGCACACCTGTTAGATTCCGGTGTTGATGGTAACGGCAGTATTATTTGTGGTTACGATGGCTTTGATGTTGTTGTCATGCACTCTAAGACCAGTGATTCTTATGTACCCAGTGAGATCCAAGGTGAAGAGGGAGCAATCTTAACTGAGATGATCTCTATTGGCCAAAAAGTAAC
Organism: Aliivibrio finisterrensis; assembly: GCF_008933155.1. Taxonomy (GTDB): domain Bacteria; phylum Pseudomonadota; class Gammaproteobacteria; order Enterobacterales; family Vibrionaceae; genus Aliivibrio; species Aliivibrio finisterrensis. The sequence continues at coordinate 206,926 of NZ_WBVP01000003.1, forward strand.
GAAAGTAAACCGTGGTGGAGAAACAGAAGATTTGACCCTTGAACAAAATGCCAATCCAATGTTTTATGAAGCGTTTAAATTTGCCGAGCAAGTTGAATCTAATCAAATGGATATGCAAGCAGTTGAGCGTTCATTGCTTATTTCAAAAGTAACTACAGAGATCCGTAAGCAAACAGGTGTTGTTTTTCCTGCTGATAGTTAACTTTTATTTTATAGTAGTAACAAAGCCGAATGTATTATGCATTCGGCTTTGTTATTTAAACCAATGACATTATCTGATTTGCCTATCAAGGTGAGAAATTAGAGGCTGTATTTAGCGAAGAAAAAGCATTAATCGCGATTGAATTTGCAATTATGCTTAAATATCATGCAATCAATTAGTTAAGTATAAAAAAGTGCTTTACCTCTGCGCTCAGTATGGCATTATCTATCTCGTTCCAACGATGTGCGTACATCGTATAATGGCTATTACCTCAGCCTTCCAAGCTGATGATGCGGGTTCGATTCCCGCTGTACGCTCCAATCTCTTTTTCTCGCTTTTCCCTCCAACTTATTGAAAAATAAAGCGCTTAATCGCGTGCTCTGTCGTATCTGGCATTTGAGAAATAGCGATCATTGGTGGCCAAATATAAATTGAGACCATTTTGAGTCCACTTTGAGACCAAGTGGTATTTTCATCATTTTATACAGATTTTCTAATTTTGAGCTGAATCCTCAGCTCAAAATTAGAAAAATTAATCTATTCCTCATTGCTTTCATGTTTTACTTCTAAGAAATCCCCAACAGTACAGTCCAAATACGTACATATTTTTTCTAAAGTATCGAAGTCGATACGATTATTTGTTTCATGAAATAATCTATTTACCGTACTTCGATTTACTCCAGTATCCCTTACAACATCCGCAACTTTTAGTTTCTTCATTCCTAACAATGTTGATAAATGACATTTTATCATATCTTAAAAGACCTTAAATGTGTCGCTAGAGATACAAAATGTTATTGACAGGTTTCTTTTAATACATTAATGTATCTCTATAGCTACAAAGTGTAGCGCCATAGATAGGAATTCATTATGTCATATACATACCTAACAACAGAAGAGTTATCTTCATTAATTAAATATGATAAACGCGTTATTAGAGAGCAATTAAAGGATTCTGTTTTATTTGAAGGTGTACATTACATTCGTCCATTTGGTGGGCGAAAGATTCTTTTTATTTGGGAAAGAGTAGAAGAAGAAATGCTAAATGGGATTACGACAGAAGCGTTACTTTTAGGTTAAGGGGATTAGTATGGGTTCAGTTAATACAAGAGGCGGTTTAATCTATTTAGATTTTCGCTATAAAGGGCAACGCTGTAGAGAATACACGAAGTTGCAAGATTCAACGCGAAATAGAAGTCGAGCACAAAAATTACTGAAAGTTATTGAAGCTGAAATTACAATCGACAAGCTTGATTATGGTAAATATTTTCCAAACAGTAAATTAAAAGCTCACTTTGATAACATAAGTGAAAATACGCGACAATCAAAAGCGTATTTTGATGCACCTGACTCACCTAAGTTTGAAGAGTTTACTCAAACATGGTTAGCAGAAATGAAAATTGAGTGGAGCAAAGGGCATTACAATGACGTAGAAGGGGTGTTAAATAAGTATTTACTACCTACGTTTGGGAATAAGAAGATCAGCGCCATCAATAAAGGTCAAATACTGCAGTTTCGTTCCATCCTCGCCAAAGTACCGGGACGAACTGGTGGATTTTTAAGTCCATCACGCATTAACCATATCATGACTCCGCTAAGAGTACTGTTAAATGAAGCCGCTGATCGATATGACTTTACCTCACCATGGAAGAATATTAAAGCATTAAAAATTGGTCGAACAGAAGTTGATCCATTTTCACTAGGAGAAGTCGAAAAAGTCCTTAAAAATGTACCTGAAGAATTCTATGCCTATTACGTCACACGCTTTTTCACAGGAATGAAAACAGGTGAAATTGATGGATTAATGTGGGATTGCGTAGATTTAGTCAATAAAACCATTACGGTAAGCCAAAGTTACGTAAGAGGAGAAGTCACAGGGCTTAAAACAACGGGTTCGTATCGTGTCATTCACTTAATAGATCGCATAGTTGATGCATTAAAAGAGCACAAACGTACGGCATATATGAAGGACAAATTTGTATTTACTAATAGTAAAAGGAAGCCGTTAAATTATCAGGTTGTTTCTCGTTCAGTTTGGTACCCTGCATTAGTAAAAGCAAAACTGCGTCCAAGGAACCCATATCAAACTCGTCATTCATTCGCGACTTTATTATTAGCTTCAGGAGAGTCGCCAGAATGGATTGCAAATCAAATGGGACATACAACAACAACGATGTTATTTCGTGTTTATTCACGCTATGTACCCAATTTAACACGACGGGATGGTAGTGCGTTTGCCGCTTTTCTATCAATGGGAGGGGAAGTATGAATTATTCACCATTAGCAGTCCACTGTACGAGTTTGTGTTTTGATGTTATTCAAACTGAGCAATTTAAAACACTGACCCATAGTGAAATCGATGGTTTTCGTGAAGATGTGTATGAATTAGTAAAAGAACGAAGCTTATTATGTCCTAGCCAATATGGTAGAGAGCATCTGTTCATTAGTCATGTTACCGAAGGTATTATTGTAGTCTTAAAGCAATGTCAACGAAGTCGAAGTGCAAGAGATGCGATTTGGATTTTATCGGCATTAGAATCTAGGATTGATATTTCAATTAAAACTATATTTCATTGATCTCTTATTTGAATAGCAATGTGCATATTTTGCACATTGCTATAATTGGAAATAGAATTATTTAGCGTCTGTCACTATATGTAATTGATTTATGGTATGTTATGTATGTATCTGTAACTTTAGGTGAATTCGTAACATGGCAAATTACAAAAATATATTAATCGCTGTCACTGGCGCAAGCCCTCAAGTCTTAACTGAAACCATTTATGCCCTTCATGCTCAAGGGAAGCCCATTCCTGAAGAGGTCTATGTTATCACCACTGAAAACTCCAAACAGACCTTAATAAAAGGATTATTTGATGAAGGTCAGTGGAACCAGTTACTGCATGATTACGAACTACCTTCTATCGCATTTACCACTGAGCACATCTGGTTAATCGCAGACAGCGAAGGTAATCCCTTATATGACGCTAAAGGCATTGAAGACCAATCCATTATGGCAGATTTCATTACTGCTAAAATCGCCGCTCTTACTTCGAAAAAAGATATTGCTATTCATGCTTCTATTGCTGGTGGACGTAAAACTATGGCCTTTTATATGGGTTATGCGATGTCGCTTTATGGTCGAGAGCAAGATGTATTAAGCCATGTATTTGTTGATGATGTGTTTGAATTTGTCAGAGATTTTTATTACCCAACCCCAAGTGATCATTTCATTCAGGGTAAAGAAGGTAAAACGGTTAACGCCAAAGAAGCGAAGGTGACATTAGCTGAGATCCCATTTGTGCGAATGAGAACACAAATAGAGAGTAATTTACTTAATCAAGTAGACGAGCATTCCTTCTGTAAAACCGTTTCTGCCCTAAACAGCACCAATACCGAGCAGGTTAAAGTGCATATTTCAACAAAAGAGAAAGCCGTTGAAGTTGCTGGGATTAAAATGGAAATGACGGCTAAAAAGCTAGCGATCTTCTTATTTTTTCTTTTTCAAAAAGAGCGCAAAGCAACATTAGATCGAAGTTTTGAAGATAATAAAAATAACACGGTAAAATATCTAGAGATCTTAGACCATATGCCTGCCGATGTACGTCTTTATAAGACCATGGGTTTAGAGGATGAAGGCGAGTGGCGTCAACAGCCAATCGATGAGTTAAAAGAGCTAGATAAAGATTTCATTCGTCAATCCCTTCATGGATTACATACGACATTAAAGAAAAATCTTGTCCCTGAATTGTTCAATAAAATAAAAGTCCATTCTGATGGGGCAAAATCAGGTGCAACTTATCATATTGATAAAAATGTGGTTTTTATTTGTAATGGTGAAGAGCTGCAATAATTAGAATATTACTCTCATTTTCACAAGCTTATAAACCCCACTCAATTCAGCAACTCACCTACTATGTCTCTCAACGAAACGGATAATCATTGAGAGGCAATATCATGTGCAAGCAAACCAACTACAGCAAATACCAAAAGCGCGTTATTAAGTTTCTAAACGATCTGCTTGGCACTGATACGCCTTTTTCCTATGAAAGAGCCAAAAACAACCATCTAAAAGTTCTGATTGATGGTGTACCAAAGCCAATCTACACAGGCTCAACCCCATCGGATTGTAAATCCATCAACAACTTTATGGCAGAAGTAAAGCGAGAGCTTAAAGCAAGCAAACTAGAGTCAGAAGAAGTTCTTAAGCCAGCGAAAGTAAAATTAACAGACTTCATCAAGCAATCTAACGACAAGCTTATCCAAAGTAGCGTAAAGTCGTTACGAACACGTATTACGACACTTAAATCACAAGAAGAAACTTTAGTTTTAGAGACTAAAAGCATCGAGAGTGTGAGTACCAAACGCGTAGAAGTTGTAAAACACGCCATCAGTTATGCGTTACAGGCTCGTAAGCAAGGCGCATACATTAAAGCAAAAGAAATGAGTGAGATAGAAAAGACAGTGATCACTCATCTTAACTTTATGCTGCCAAACATGGCGTATTATGCCGAGTTGCTAGATAGCAAAACCAAATACCAAGAGAAACAGGAAGAGCAAATTACTAAATCAGCGCTTGTAGAAGAAAATGTATTATGCAACAACGTCGTACAGCTAGAAGACAAAGCAGCCAAAGAGCTGATTCAAGATAGTGAACCAATGGCTAAAACGAAAACCCCGCAACAACCAGTGAGTACAATGATGAAAACAACGAGTAAAAGCAGTGACTCGGCCACTGATTTAATGGCAATGTCGGCTAATAATCGGGTTAGTCTGTTACGCAACTTAACCAAAGCCCAGGCTTTACTGTTAATTGAGGATATTAATCAAGCCATGGCAGCAAACCGAGAAGAGGATATCGAAGCCGTTGTTAACCTAATTCGAAATAAAGATCTGCCACTAGAAGCGATTATTTCACGTATGGAAGCAGCATAAAAAATTAATTGTAAGGTGCTAGTTTATTAGTGCCTTTATATATTAATTGTTTTAATTGTCGCTTATTTGTTAATAATATAATTTATAAATTCATTCGTTGAGTATACTATACCATTAATGTACAATGTGCTCGAAAATTCATCTATATACCAAACGAGACTATGACTAATTTCCTTGCTTCTATTATCGCTTCATTCTCTGCTGAAACCATATCTAATGCTTTTATCTATCTAATTCTAGCCTTATTGGTTATTTCAGTTGTTTTAGCTATTTTAGGTAAAGCAGCTCGATTTACAGCTAGCACAACAAATATTCTTACCTCTTTAGGTATTCTAGGAACATTCGCCGGTATTGTTGTCGGGTTGATGGACTTTGACCCTCAAAATATTGATGGCAGTATCGAGTCTTTATTAGCGGGGCTTAAAACTGCATTTTTAACTAGTCTAGTAGGTATGGCTGGTTCAATTGCTTATAAAGCAATACTTGGTGCTATTCCACAAAGGCATTCAATAGAAGAAAAACAAGTTGGCCCTGAAGAAATTTTTACTGTCATGTCACAACAATTAAAAGCGTCCAATGAGCAACTCAATGCCTCAAATGAGCTTTTATCTGCAATTAAAGGAGATGAAGACTCATCTCTTACTTCACAAATTAAAAATTTAAGAACAGATATTAATGATGGTCAGCGCGCGTTAAACGATCATTTTAAACAAACTAATGAACGTAATGATGAATTTAAGAATACACTCTGGCAGAAGATGGATGAGTTTGGTGAGTTGTTGTCTAAATCTGCCACAGAACAAGTTATCAATGCATTAAAAGAAGTTATTGTTGATTTTAATAATAATCTTACAGAGCAGTTTGGTGAAAACTTTAAGCGACTTGATGAATCAGTAAAAAAATTAGTTGATTGGCAAGAAAACTATCGTCAACAGCTTGAAGATATGAGTTCAAAATATCAATTAGGTGTAGATGCTATTTCATCAACTGAAAAGTCAGTAGCAAGTATTAATGAGCGAGCTGAAGCAATTCCAGCCACAATGGAGAAACTACATCAAGTAATGGAACTTGGTCATGGTCAAGTGACTGAACTTGAACATCGTTTAGAAGCCTTCAAAGACCTGCGAGATAAAGCAGTTGAAGCAATGCCACAAATTCGAGAGCAGATGGATAACACAATGACTGTCATTGGTGATTCAGTGAAAGCGGCATCAAGCCATTATGAATCTATGCTTCAAGAATCACAAAATATCATCGATAATTTCAGTACCACAGCAAATCAAAGTGTAGAAAACATGCGAACCAACTTAGAAGCTGGTGCAGATCAAGTATCAAGTAAGTTGATTGAAAGCTCTCAAGAACTTGGCGGTAAGTTGGCTGAGGCATCTTCAGATATTCAAGATAATGTATCTACAGCATCAGGAGCATTACAAAATACAGCTTCATACCTAACAGATACAACAGAGCAAATAAGACAGCATCTAGAAGATTCAATAACTGAGCTAAATAGTCAACTTCGAGTTCTTGTAGCAGATATTAAAGACGACGTTAAAGAAACGGGCAGTGTTCTAAAAGAAGCTAACAAAGAGCTATTAACGAGTACTCGTGAAATTCAAACAGAAACAACAACAGCAATCACTAAACTGCACGATCGTTTGGAAACTACATTAGAAGATGTATTCCAAGTACAAGCTCAAGCTGTTCGACGCACCTTTGATAGTTTAGAAGATCAAATTACAGAAGCAGTAGGAAAAACAGGTAACGCAGTTGAAAAGCAAGTAGAAGTACTAGATCACCAAATGCAGCAAGAGATTAATCGAACCATGAATGAAATGGGTGAGGCATTAGCGACAATCACTCAGCAATTTACACGTGACTATCAGAAACTAGTTCGTGAAATGAATAATGTTGTCACTAACAGAGTTGCTTAATCATGGATAAACTATTTGGTTCTTCAAAACGTCCAAGTGACAGCGGCGAGCATTGGATGTCTGTATCAGATTTGATGGCAGGCTTAATGATGGTGTTTCTTTTTATCTCTGTTGCTTTAATGCGCGATGCAATGGTTGAACGTGACAAAATAAAAGAAGTAGCAGAAACTTATCAGCAAACCCAACAAGCAATTTATATTGCATTATTAGCAGAATTTGAAGTCGATCTTAAGCAATGGGGAGCAGAAATAGACCGAGAAACATTAAGTCTTAATTTTACAGCTCCTGACGTATTATTTGCTAACGGTAAATCTAGTCTTACGAGTGATTTTCAAATTATTTTAGATGATTTTTTTCCTCGTTATTTAGATGTTCTTGAAAGTTATAAACCAATAATCCAAGAAATTAAGATTGAAGGTCATACGTCAAGTCGTTGGAACCACGATTCAAGTGATTACGAAGCTTATTTTAAAAACATGCGACTATCGCAATCTAGAACGAGAGCTGTTTTAGGTTATGTAATGACATTAGATAGTGTTCGAATAGAACATTATTCTTGGGTTAAAGGAAATGTAGCCGCAGTGGGGTATTCGTCTTCAAAACCAGCCTTAAAAACAAATGGCGATGAAGATGAAAGTCGTTCACGTCGAGTGTCATTCCGAGTTATAACTAATGCGGAAGAGCAAATCCGTAAAATCTTGGATAATGTATGAAGCTGACTGTAACGTTTAGAGGCTTAAAATCTGCGATAAACTTAATGGAACCGGAAAAGAAAGGGGACTTTAATTTAGCTTATACAGAAACGAATATCGAAAAACTTGATTTAGAACTAGCATCAGGTAAAGACGTTGAGCTAAAAGATGTCGATATTGAATCTGGCTTATTAAGTTACAAGGGCAGGCATGTAACCTTATACATCAAAGCAAATGGTCCTAGTGCACGTTTTCACGTAGCAGATTGCTCTACATTAAAAAGCATGCGAGCAAATGGACGTTTTGAGCGCTACGTTGTAACAAATGATACCTCTGGTGAATTTTTAGTATCATCTGGTTATGGTGAAACTAAGGCAAAACTGAAAGTGTGCCAGAACTGTTTGAAACAGCTAAATTATAAAGGCTGTAAAACGGGTGAGTCAATATACCCTATTGTGCAACAGTTCGATATGAAGGAGTTTTTTACGACTTATAGTTCATTCTTTCCACACATGCCAAGTCGTTCGGCTGAAACTGCCAAAACAGATTACACCGAAGATTGGGCAAAAATTTCATCGCATTATCGTGTAGAAAAAAACTTTACTTGTGAAGAATGTAACGTAGAACTCCGCTCTCATCGTATGTTACTGCATGTACATCATGTTAGTGGTGTTAGATCGGATAATCGACCTAATAATCTAAAAGCGCTATGCATTGATTGCCATAGTAAGCAATATAACCACGATCATATGACCCCAAGTCATGGTGAAAGACAATTAATAAATAAATTGCGTCAAGAGCAAGGTTTGTTAGATGACTTAGGTGACTGGAAACAAGTATTTGATTTTGCAGATCCTGGTGTTCATGGTGTTTTGTATGCATGTCGCCAAGAGCGTTATCAATTACCTGAAGTTGGTTATTATATTGAAGATGATTTTGGTGATATCGGCGCGAAAGTTGAGCTTGCTTGGCCACATTTAAAGTTCGGTGTTGCTATTTCTCAAAATGACATCGACGATGCAATGGGGTGTGGGTGGCAAGTGTTGAATATAAATGAATTTCTTGAAGGTTATAAGCAAAATGCTCAAAACCTAAGAGTTCAGAACAATCGCTGGTAATTGATAATGAAATTACGCTTAGATGAAATAATAGAAAGAATAATTACAATCAACCATGCTTGGAAATTGTCACGAGATGAATTTGGCAATGATTTTGTTGCTACTAAATCATTTAGAGATACAAAGTCATCATTGCAAAGTACCTTGCTGCGAGAATTTCCAAACGATGTTTATTTAGTCCAAGCCACAGATAGTTCAGAGCATGGCGAATCAATGTATAGCGTTAGGTTAACTCAGCCAATAAATATCAATGGTGTAATACGAACTGACGTAGAACACTTACCAGCACGAATAGCAGAAGATTTATTTTCTTCACTTGAATTACAACAATTAATTAAAAATTAGGCCTATTATGATTCAATTTATAATCAATTTATTTAGCGATACAGTTACTGCAATCATCATAATAAGCATTTTGTCTTGTTTTTCCTTCTTTTTGTATCGAGAGTGGAGAACCAATGCGAATGAGAAAAAGCGTTTAAAAGAAATAGCAACAATTGCGTCTCGCCATAATAGTGAAAATATAATGGCTTCTGCATTATCAGAGAGTGAACTCGTTTGGGTTACTGACCACTTAGTTTATGAAATAGAAGAGGACTCTTTTATTATTGAACGCAAGAATGGGATGTGGCTTTCTAAGTCACCAATTACTCAAATGCTTCCTGCATATGACGTTAGTCGTTATAAATTAGTACCCGCACTATTAACCAGTATCGGTATTACCGGGACATTTTTGGGCATCACTTTAGGCTTAAGTGAATTCAATATGGCAGGAGAGTCAAAAGCCCTTCTTGCTTCAGCTGCTCAATTATTAGAGGGGATGAAAACGGCATTTTATACATCTTTAGCTGGCCTTTCTTTGTCTGCTGTATTTATGGCGGTAATGAAAATATCTTCAAGTTCAATAGCTAAAGCGCAAAACCAGTTTACAGTAGCGATAGCAAAGCAATACCTTGAAGCTAGTCCTATCATGTATTTAAAAAATATCTCCAATGAAAATCAACAAGAAGTGATAGATGCACAACTAAAATCAGCACAAGTAATGGAATCTCTAGGTGGTAGCATGAATGCTGTTGTTGGGCAGCTATCATCATTAAGCCAAACTTTTAATGGTGAAGTAATAGCAACAACCATTTCGCGAGCGGTAACAGAGTCACTTGAAACACAAATGACGCCAGCGTTAGAAGGAATTAGAACTGAGCTTGCCACGCTGAAAGAAATTAAAGAACAGAATCAAAAAGAGCTTGTCGAATTAATGATCGGTGAAATGAAAATCCAATTAATTGAGCCAGTTGTTAAAGAGCTAGAGAAAACCTCTAATGCAGTAGAAAGAAATAATGAAGTTTCAGAATTACTAAACAGAAACGTAGAAAATGTAATTACTCGTACAGCAGAAACCGTTGAAACCATAGATAAATTCCAACAAGAAACCATGGTCAAACTACAAAGCTTTGCTGAGTCGTTAAAAGATATCTTAAGTAGCTTTAAAGAAGATACTCAAGGAGCAATGGGAACGATTGCTCAAGAAATTCAATTAATGCTTAACAGCGCAACGGAAGGGATGGATAAACAGCGTATTGCTTTTGAAGATAGTTCAAAAACGGCAGCGTCAGCATTTGAAGGCATTAAAGAGTCTATGGATAATGCCCTGTCAGATCGCCAACAAGCAGAGCAGGCATTATTTAATAACGTAGAAAACCGCATTGCTTCATTATTAAAAGAATCTCAAGAGATATTTGATAAGCAAACAAAAGTGCTAGAAACCGTAGGTGAAGAAGCTAGCGGTTTAATGAGTAGCGCCAAAGATGAGTTGATTTCAGGCCTTGGTGATATCGATAAAAAAGTAATCTCAATGTCCCATACTGTTCAAACAGAACTAGAAGTATTCCGAGAGCAATATCAGCAGAATCTAACAAGTTACTTCACGCAACAGAATAACCTTTTAGAAGACAGCTTAGGTAAACAACGCGATGGTCTGAATGGAGTTGTAGATAACTTCCGTAAAGTATTTGAAAGCGAATATCAAACTCGCCACAACTTACTTCAAGAATTAACAGCGCAACACACTGAACTACAAAAATCGGCAAAAACAATTGAACAAGTTGCGAAAGCAATTGGGTTAAATGAAGCGTCTAAAATGGCAGAGCTACAAGATGCAGCCCAAACGATGGGACGTGAAATTGGTCAATTAAAGAAAGAGTATTCAAAAGCAGCGGCGACGTTTAACGATGTAACTGAAAATCTTCCTAAAGCAATGGATGAATACTTTACTCGCGCAAATCAAAGCTTCGAAGGCTTCTTTACTGATTTTGATACAGCAGCAAGTTCAATTCACAATAAACTCTCACAGGCAGCTGGTTACTTAATTAATTCGCAGGTACAGCGTCGTGAGTTTGAAGAGGATGATCGTAGAGCTAAAGAGGTTAATGCCTAATGCGCGGTTTACGAAGCGTTCCTCATAGTGCAGATGCTGAAGAGTCAGGAGTCTGGCTCTCTATCGGTGATTTGATGTCAGTGCTATTAATGATTTTTGCATTGCTATTAATCAGTGCATTAGTGCAAATATCAGAAGTGCATGAAAACAGTCAAAATACTCGAGTCGTTATTATCAAAGGAATAAATGATGCACTTCAAAGTTCGGGAATTGAAGTGCAAGCAGACAGTGAAACTGGAGATATCTCAATTCTTGATTCGATCTTGTTTGATCGAAATGAATATAAATTGAAAAAATCGGGTGAAGCTTTTTTAGAGCAATTTATCCCTATTTATTCAGATGTGATCTTTCAGTCACCAGAAACGACAAATGAAATATCTCGAATAGTGATTGAAGGACATTCAAGCTCTGAAGGCAGCTTTAATCGTAATATGGAACTGAGTGTATTACGAGCTAACAGTGTAACGGCATTTGTGAATAGTATGCGATTTGAGCATAAAAAAGCGTTCTTTAATAAAACTGTGATTTCAGGTCGTGGTCCTATTGAAGCTGATCAAACAAAAACAGATCCCTCAGATCGAAAAGTTAAATTCCGCTTTCAGTTTAAAGATGAGCAGTTTTTAGGCTATTTTTCAGAGGTAGAGAAAGTTGAGTAATAAAGGCTTTACGTTCAATCAACCATCGCTTCCGGGCTTAAATAGTATTGATAGAATGCCATTTGATGATTTCTTTAATATGGGAGAGGGGGTAAATAATTTACCGAGCTTCCCCCCTAAAAGCATACGAGAAATTGTTCGCTTAGTTGATATGGGGAAAAGTGATGAGATTTCCATTCTAGAATGGTTAGATGTTATTGAGAATAAACACCAATGGGAACTGCTTAATAAAAATGAAACTAATGATGCTTGTCGTGCTATATGGCTAGCAATTTGTACCAACGTTTCATTGGGTGATATCGCTTTCTTTAAAGTTGCGCTAGCATTGGATAATCGTCAAACTTCTTTGGTAACAGAACTGATTGATAGTATGGAAATTGTACGTCATGTGTCTAAACTCAATCAGCTTAGTAAAGATAAAATCGAATGGTTGGTACTTGTTGCAGAAAAAGACTACCGATTAATTGCGCAACAATGTTATTCAGCCAATATTACTCCTATGGGAATGATACGCAAATTGCGCCTGCCAAAAGCCAATACATACCTAAAACAATTATCGGAAAACTTAGTCAAAACAGTCTCTTCGCAGTTAATCACTCGTTCTGAACAATGGTTAGAGAAATGTTTTAATGAATTGATAACAACAAAAGAAAAAGAGATATTTTGTGAAGCCGCGATTCATCATTTTTCAGATTATAATTACGGAGTTGCGATCAAAACTCTCTTAGAAGAGCATTGTCTACCAATGAGTGAGGATACTTTTTGGTATGACTTAACTGAATCGAGTAAGAAGATCCTACGTAAGAAATTTGATATTTCTAGTTATTATGAATTGAAAATGATCTCGAGAACGTTAACCAGTGATGATGGGATAAAAGAACTTGAGTTTGAAGAACATGAAGCCCGTCAAATTCACAGTCGAACTATGTTTTGGTCAAATTATAGCTCTCGATTTAATCGCATAAGAGGGTTACTACCGCATACAACTTATGATTATATGCAGGTGTCAGGTCAGCAGTTATCAGCTCAAATAGAACCATTTGATTCAGACTGTGAAGTGTTAATCTTTGAATTAGATAAAATAATAGCAGTTGAGTTTTTACGCGGAGAGTTAAGTGAAACGCGTTTCTTTAAAAATAATGAATGGAATGCTAAGCGACTGTTTGAGTCAAAAGAACTGAGCATTGATGCAATTCGAGAAATATCGCAATTGGAAGTGCATGATCACATTACTTCTTGGCAATATTTTTGTGAGAAATTATTAAGAACTAAATTTAAGCTGCTACCAAATGATAATATTCCTTATTTCAAAGGATTACCTCCAGCAGTAAATAAATACAGCTCAATAACTGGTTTGCCAATGCCAGCTCAATCTTATTTAGATGAACGAGCGGCAAAGCTTGAACGCTGGGTAGAACTATTTTGGAATGCTGAATTTAAGACGTCAAAATACGGTGAACAATCAGGATTAGAACAAAAGAGTAATGTATATTTATCCAAGGCTCATGTTGCTCAACAATTAGGTAAATCTGAAGACCATGAGTTCTATATTAAAAAATCTGCAAATCAAGGTAACCCTGAGGCAATGAACCAACTCGGTCAAATACTACTGAAAAATGCGGATGTGAATTTACGACGTCATGGAGAGCGTTGGGTTGCAAAAGCTGCCATTAATGGTCATGAGAAAGCACAAAGTTTAGTAGAAAAATTTAATATCGAGATGGAACGTAATGCTGAGTATTTTACACAACGTCTGAATGTTCAAAAAAATAAGATGTCCCAAGGTCACTACAAGTTGGAGAAAACTCTACAATTGGCCTCTTTTAAAAAACTCAGTATTTTTGATTTGGAAAGAAAATTTCGTTTTATAGAGCATAATGTAGGAGATTTAATTGTTATGTTGGAAGAGTTAGAATCTCGCAGTGATAAAACAGCCATTGAATTTAGACGAACAGTTAGTGAGCGTCTTGACGATATTTTTAATTCATTTTATTAATTTGTAACTTATGTCAGTGAATTGCGTGGTTAATTCGTTGTATTATAGAGATAAATCATACAATGAATAATGAAGTGTTGGTTAGTATCTATGAAAAAATCAAATTTTGAGTTCTTAAAAGGCGTCAATGATTTCATGTTCACGATTGCTCGTGCAGCAGAGAAAAACTATCCTGATGATCCAAACACAACCTTAGTGAAAGCTCGAATTTTTGGTGAAGCAACAGCAAAGCACCTCGCCAAGCTGTTAGATATAGAAGCCCCTGATAACCAACATGATCTTTTACGTGAGCTTGGAAAAATTCCATTTGTTGATGACACCATCTTATCGGTTTTCCACAAGCTTCGTAAAATTGGTAACCAAGCGGTACATGAATACCATGATGACTTACAAGATGCAGAGATGTGTCTTCGTTTAGTCTTCCGCCTTGCTGTTTGGTATTACCGATTAGTTACCAAGCAATACGATTTCGCAGCACCACAATTTAATTTACCAAACGCCGAAAGCAGTGAACAATTTGAGCAAGAGCTGCTGTCATTAAAAGAAGCCTTAGCTGAAGCTCGTCAAAGCGAAACGCAAACTAAAGCAGAAGTCGCTGCACAAAATGCCAAGCTAACAGCATTAAATGGCTATATATCTGTTCTTGAAAGTAAGCAAGAAGAGACAGCAGAGCAAACCGAAGATCGAATTAAAGCACTGCAAGCTCAGCTAAAAGAAAAAGACGAAGAAATTGCCAAGAAAACAGAAGCAGAGCGTAAAGCGTACAAAAAGCAGATCACCGATCAAGCCGCCTCACGCTCGTTGGATCTCAGCGAAAGTGAAAGTCGCTACCTGATTGATAACCAACTGAGAAAAGCAGGGTGGGATGCCGACAGCAAATTACTTAGCTTCGCTAACGGTACTCGGCCACAAATCGGTCGAAATATAGCGATTGCCGAGTGGCCAACAGGCAAAGATGAAACGGGTAAAACAGGCTTTGCCGATTACGTTCTATTCATTGGTCTAAAGGCCATTGGGGTTATTGAAGCAAAAAAAGCCAATAAAGACGTAGTGGCAAAATTGAGTGAGGCTTATCGCTACAGCAAATATTTTGATAACGATTTTTTACGTAATGAATTACAGCACGCCGCCAATGATCAAACCGCACTTGATCTAATTGCCGAGTCATTACCAACCTATTTACCAACATGGTCTGACTCATCCAGTTCAGAGCCGTATAAAATTCCATTCTGTTTTTCTGCTAACGGTCGTGCTTATCGCTCAGCAATAAAAACCAAGAGTGGAATTTGGTATCGTGATGTTCGTCATGCCACAAATATGCCAAAAGCCCTACCAGAATGGCACAGCCCAGAAGAGCTACTTGCCAAACTAGAGAGCGATAACCAACACAACAACCGTTGGTTTAGTGATAATGCCGACATGAGCGATCTCGGTTTGCGTTATTACCAAGAAGAAGCCGTAAAAGCCACAGAAGAGGCAATAACCAAAGGCCAACAAGACATTTTACTTGCCATGGCAACAGGCACAGGTAAAACACGTACCGCCATTGCCTTAATGTATCGTTTAATTCAATCTCAACGCTTTAAACGCATCCTCTTTTTGGTCGATAGAACCTCATTGGGTAAACAAGCGTTAGGTTCGTTTGAAGACACTAACATCAAAGGCGACACGTTTAATAGCATTTTTAATGTAAAAGGGTTAACCGACCGTTTCCCTGAAGACAGCACCAAGATCCACGTAGCAACAGTTCAATCACTGGTAAAACGCACACTACAAAGTGACGAGACCATGCCTGTTGGCCGTTACGATTGCATTATTATTGATGAAGCCCACCGAGGGTATATTCTTGATAAAGAGCAGACCGAAGGTGAAGAAAAATTCCGTAATGAGTTAGATTTTATCTCCTCATATCGCCGCATTATCGATCATTTTGATGCAGTGAAAATTGCACTAACCGCAACGCCTGCACTGCATACCATTGATATCTTTGGTGGCGATAAGAAGCAGCCAGTGTACCGTTACAGCTATCGAAAAGCCGTGATTGATGGCTTCCTAACCGATCAAGAGCCACCAATCCGCATCATCACCAAATTGAGTGACGGTGGCGTGTATTTATCGCAAGGCAGCGAGGTTCAACGTTTATCAAACCAAGGCGAGTTAATTAACGACACCTTAAATGATGAACAAGGCTTTGAGGTTGCTGACTTTAACCGAGCCTTAATCGCCTCCAACTTCAATAAAGTGGTGTGCGAAGAGTTAGTGCACCATATTGACCCAACCAGCCCGCAAAAAACCTTAGTCTTTTGTGTGAACAACACCCATGCTGATGCGGTGGTGGAAGAGCTGCGCACCGCGTTTAAAGCCAAATACCCACAATTAGAGCACGATGCAATCATCAAAATCACGGGCGATTCAGATAAAGACGCAAACAAAGTGCAATCGATGATCACCCGTTTTAATAAAGAACGCCTACCTAACATAGTAGTTACGGTGGATTTATTAACCACAGGCATCGATATCCCAAGTATTTGTAATATCGTCTTTATGCGTAAAGTACGCAGCCGTATCTTGTATGAACAAATGAAAGGCCGAGCTACGCGTCTGTGTCCAGAAGTAGGTAAAACCTCATTTAAGATCTTCGATGCGGTTGACTTATATTCTACCCTGCAAAGCGTAGATACCATGCGTCCAGTGGTGATTCGTCCAACGGTGGATCTACAAACCTTAGTCAACGAAATTACCGATTCAGAAACCTATAAAACCATAGAGGCGGACGGACGCAGTTTTGCCGAGCACAGCCATGAGCAGTTGATAGCAAAATTGCAACGCATCACCAGTCATGCTCATTTTAACCGTGATAAATCCAAAGAGATCGAAGCACACATCAAACGCTTTGATGAATTGTGTATCGACAACGCAGGGTGTGGCTTCTTAGGGCTTGCCAAAACGCTCAAAGAAAAAGGGCCAAAATGGTCAGCGGAGATCTTCAATGCTTTGCCAAACATGGTAGGGCGTTTAGAGCAACTGAAACTAGACATTAATGAACTGCGTGATATGCCGATCTTCACAGATATAGAAGATGCGGTGATCAAAGTCGAAACCCTGTATGGCGAGCACAAAAACGCCGACGATTTTTTAGACGCGTTCGATGCCTTAGTCACACGTTCAGCCAATCAACAAGACGCGTTAGACATCATCATCAACCGTCCACGAGATTTAACACGAAAAGGCTTATTAGAGCTGCAAGAGTGGTTTGATGCCCAAAACTTCAATGAACCGACGCTAAAAACCGCATGGAAAGAGAGCAAAAACCAAGACATCGCCGCGCGATTAATTGGCCACATTCGTCGTGCCGCCATTGGGGATGCGTTATTGCCGTTTGAGCAGCGAGTCGAAATAGCGTTAGACAGAATAAAATCAAGCAAAGAATGGCAACCCGTTCAACTGCAATGGCTTGATCGCATCGCCAACTCAATAAAAGACAAAGTGGTGTTGGATGACGACACCTTCAAAACGGGTAATTACAAGCGTAGTGGTGGCAAACGTAAGCTAATGAGCGTCTTTAATGATGAATTAGACGGCATACTGCTCCAGTTTAATGAATATATGTGGGATGAGCCTGCGTAAAACTGTAGTATTTCAAAAAACGGAGATAACGAATAATGAGCACAGAAAACCTTGAGTATTTATTAGAAAGGCTGATTACAGTTAATGAACAAATACTAGAAACTGTTACAGATATAAAATCTGAAGTTCAAGAAATCAACAAAGAATTGAATTGGGTTGAAGAGCATTCATATGCGAAGGTTATCTATGATGGTTTGAACGCCATAGAGAGCAAGCTAGATACTATTGACTCAGGTATTTCAAATATCGATATCAATACAACAGGACTTTAGCCCCTGTTATTCAATCCCCTTTGAGAATATTGGGCTGATAGTTTCCATTGGTTTCTATTCGGCAAAACAAATTAAGAGAAATAACATGAACAATAATGATCTGGTCGCCAAACTGTGGAAATTGTGTGACAACCTGCGTGATGGCGGAGTGTCTTACCAAAACTACGTCAATGAATTGGCCTCGCTGCTGTTTCTTAAAATGTGTGAAGAAACAGGGCAAGAAGACGATCTATTGCCAGAGGGGTTTCGCTGGGCTGATCTAAAAGCAAAAATTGGTCAAGAGCAACACCAGTTTTACCGCAATATGTTGGTACAACTGGGTGCAGATGATCACGCCATTGTTCGTGCTATTTTCCAAAACGTAAACACCACCATTACTCAACCGGCACAGTTAACAGAGCTAGTGTCGAACATGGACAGCCTAGATTGGTACAGTGATGAAGATGGCGACAAAGGAAAAAGCCGTGATGACTTTGGTGATATGTACGAAGGCTTACTGCAAAAGAACGCCAACGAAACCAAATCAGGCGCAGGCCAATACTTTACGCCACGCGCATTAATCAGCACCATTGTGAGCGTTATACAACCACAACCGCGCGAGATCATTCAAGATCCGGCAGCAGGGACGGCAGGTTTCTTAATTGAAGCGGACAAATACATTAAATCAAATACCGACAACTTATTTGCACTCCCAGATGAAGATCAAGAGTTCCAAATGAAAAAAGCCTTTGTCGGTTTAGAGCTAGTGCCTGAAACGCGTCGTTTAGCCTTAATGAACTGCTTATTGCATGACATTGACGGTGATAAGAACGAAGGCGCAATCCGTTTAGGCAACACCCTAGGCAGCGCAGGTGAAAACCTACCTAAAGCCAACGTGATTTTAACCAACCCGCCATTTGGTAGTGCCTCAAGCACCAATATCACCCGTACGTTTGTTCACCCAACAGGCAACAAACAGCTTTGTTTTATGCAGCATATTTACGATGCGCTAGAGCCGGGCGGCCGTGCAGCGGTGGTTATTCCTGATAACGTCTTATTTGAAGGCGGTAAGGGCACAGAAATTCGCCGTGATTTAATGGACAAATGTAATCTACATACCATTTTGCGTTTGCCTACAGGTATCTTCTACGCGGCAGGAGTAAAAACCAACGTCTTGTTCTTCCAAAAAGGCACGCCAGAGAACCCGAACCAAGATAAAGGCTGCACTAAAGAGACATGGGTATTTGATATGCGTACCAACATGAATACCTTTGGTAAGCGCCGTCCATTAACTGAAAAGCACTTTGATGTGTTTGTGAACGCGTATGGCAGCGATGCCAACGGTTTATCTGCTCGTGAAGAAGGGATTTATGAGACGCTAGGCAACATCTTTGCTGAAGGGGAAGACTCTGTTGAGCACACTTTAGAGAACGCTCGCTTCCGCAAATTCAGCCGTGATTACATTCGTGATCAAAAAGGCGACTCGTTAGATATTTCGTGGTTGAAAGATTTAGAAGCCACCAGTGCAGAGAACTTGCCAGAGCCAGAAGTATTAGCAGGTGAAGCAATGGCAGAGTTGACTGAGGCGATGGCAGAGATTTATCAGCTGATGCAAGCGCTAGGGGCGGATGATGTGGCTGAGGGGCAGAAGTTGTTGGTGGCAGAGGCGTTTGGGTTGAGAGAGCAGGAAGAGCAGGTTTCAGGATTCAGGGGTGGGGAGCTGGGCGCTCAGGCGCAGGAAGGTGAGCTATGAGTTCGTTGCCGAAAGGGTGGGTTGAGATAAAGCTTGGCGAGTTAATTGAATTAAAATATGGAAAAGCTTTACCTGCGAAAGTTCGTGATGGTATTGGTTTTCCTGTTTATGGTTCAAATGGTATCGTTGGCTCGCATTCAGAGCCTTTAGTTTATGGAGGAGGTTTAATTATTGGACGAAAAGGCTCATTTGGGGAGGTACATATTTCGAATGATAATTTTTCACCGATAGATACAACTTATTATGTAGATACATTTCCAAGTGGAACAAAGAAATACTGGTATTATCAGTTAAAAAATCTACCTTTAACCAAGTTAAATCGTTCTACTGCAATTCCTGGTTTAAATAGAGACGATGCTTACGCGCAAATGATTTCTTTACCGCCAGATAATGAACAAAAACGCATCGTTGAAAAACTCGATGAGGTATTGGCACAGGTCGACACCATTAAAGCGCGTTTGGATGGTATACCTAGTTTGCTAAAACGCTTCCGCCAATCGGTACTCGCTTCTGCGGTTTCGGGGAAGTTGACGGAAGAATGGCGTGGAGAAAAACAATATGACGAAGAAGGTTATCCGAGTTATTGGTTACGTAAAGGTCTCGATGACTTGGGTGCATTAGCTAGAGGTAAATCAAAGCATCGTCCTCGAAATGATCCACGGTTATTCGGTGCTGAGTACCCATTTATCCAAACTGGAGAGGTTGCACAAAGTAATGGCATTATAACTAGCTGCTCCAAATGGTATAGTGAATTTGGTTTGGAGCAAGGAAAGCTCTTCTCTAAAGGAACGTTATGTATAACGATCGCTGCAAATATTGCGGACACTGCCATTCTAGGAATTGATGCATGTTTTCCTGATAGTGTTGTCGGATTTACCCCCAATAAAGACATTACATCAGCGTTGTTTGTTAAGTACTTAATTGATGTAAATAAAAATCGTCTTGAGCAGTTTGCGCCTGCTACAGCACAAAAAAATATTAACCTTAAAGTCTTAAAAAGTTTGAGTTTGCCTTACCCGAATCTCGATGAGCAAAAAGAAATTGTCCGCCTAGTCGAGCAATACTTCGCTTTTGCTGACACCATCGAAGCGCAAGTGAAAAAAGCGCAGGCGAGGGTGAATAACCTAACCCAAAGTATTTTAGCTAAGGCGTTTCGTGGTGAGTTGGTGCCGCAAGATCCAAACGATGAACCTGCGGATAAGCTACTAGAGCGCATTGCACAGGCTCGCATTGAGGCCGAAACTCTAGCCAAAGCAGCTAAAAAAGCTGAGACAGCAAGAAAGAAAGCAGAAAAAGCCATCGCTAAAGGCTAATTGATAATTTTATAAGCACGCTCCGGCGTGCTTTTTTGTGTCTACTCTTTTGTCATTCATTTCATGAGCAATTATTCTTGTCTTTATAAAATATTCTTTTAAATAGTTCTAAATCAAGAATTATGTTTCTTTTATTGGTATAATGTACCGATAAACCCAATTCGTGTTGCAATACATGAATTTAAGTCAAAGTTACAAATAATGTGATTATTTGGTATTTGCGATTTAGTTATGCATACCAATTTTCAATAGTGGAGTTAATGAGTGAAACGTTCGAATTTTTCTTTTCTTGGTTCTGATTATTCAAAGCTGCAAACACTTGGTGAGCAAGCTGAGAATAATGTTTATTGCGATCCACAGACAGCTGCATTTAAGCTTCGAGCGTATTCAGAGCTGTTGACCGAATATATATTTCACCATCTTCAGATAGAAGTAGATTCTAGCCATTCATTTCTTGAACGTTTGCGAACCCCAACTTTCATACAATCTGTTCCTCAAGAAATATTGAGTAAGTTACACGCTGTCAGAAAGCAAGGTAACAAAGCTGTCCATAATGAAATCGAGCTTATGACATCTGATGCTCTTTGGTTATTAGAGGAGTGTTATTTGGTCGGGCACTGGTTTATACAGACAATGCAAGGAAGTTATGTTTTTGTTCCTACTTTTGTTACGCCTGTTTGCCATGATAATACTCTTGAAAACTTGCGTTTAGATAACACAAAACTACAAAGTAAAGTACTTGAAAGAGCAGCTACGATTAAACAAACAGAAGCAGAGCTTGAACAGTTAAAAGAAGAATTAAAACAACGAAGGTCAGAGCGGTTATCAACAGAAGCTGCTGAGGAATCAATCAGAGAATTCCAACGTTCAGGTCGAGATGCTGCAAGTAGTATTGACCTAAAGATGGAGCAAACGCGAGCCAGAGTTTCTATTCATGATGAATTTGCGGATATCAAATTAACAAACGATCAGCAAAGGGCGCTTAATTCGATAGAGACCTTTATTAACAATCCTCAATCTGATGTATTTA
This sequence comes from Aliivibrio finisterrensis, assembly GCF_008933155.1. Taxonomy (GTDB): domain Bacteria; phylum Pseudomonadota; class Gammaproteobacteria; order Enterobacterales; family Vibrionaceae; genus Aliivibrio; species Aliivibrio finisterrensis. The sequence continues at coordinate 228,864 of NZ_WBVP01000003.1, forward strand.
TTCTCCACGGTTATGCAGGTACAGGTAAAACCTTTATTACGAAAGGGGTTGTTAACTACCTAACTAATTTAGGTATGAATAGCGTTTTACTCTCACCAACGGGTAAAGCAGCAAAAGTACTTTCTGATAAAACGAATCAAAATGCATCGACTATTCATAGTGCAATTTATGATTTTCGGGATTGTTACCTTAAAGATGAGCATGATGATCGTTTACCTGTTGCTCCTGTGAAGCAGAATTTTAATAGTGATGATACGGTTTATATTGTCGATGAAGCATCGATGATTGCGGACATTTACTCCTGCACCGAAAGCGTGCAGTTTGGTTCTGGTTTCCTACTAAAAGATCTGGTCGATTTCAGTCAAAAAGTCATTGGAAACGTAGAAAATAATATTCGTAGAAAAATTATTTTTATAGGAGACAATGCTCAGTTACCTCCTGTCGGCATGAAATTTAGTCCTGCGTTATCTAATGAGTATTTAGCTGAAAACTACCAATTAAAAGTGATTGAAGAAACTCTTAAAGAGGTAGTAAGACAAGAGTCAGAAAGTGGTGTTTTGGATAATGCGACGATGCTGAGAAAGGCTATCGAAAAAAATGTGTTCAATCAGCTGGAGGTTAGCTCTGTTCAGTCAGATGTTGAATCCGTCGAATCAGAGCAGTTTATTGAGCAGTTTATGCAGTTGTGTAATGGAACGGTTGCTCAAACAAAACAAGTGATGCTAATTGGATCTTCAAATCGAATTGTTGCTGGTTATAACAAGCAGTGCCGTGAGCATTTTTTTCCAGGAGCATTAGAGCTATGCGCCGGAGATAAAATTATTTCGGTTGCCAATCATTATCGCAATGATATCGATGTCACAAATGGAGATTTTGGTTTAATTAGACAGATTCTTTCTGGTGTTGAAACTAAATGGATAACTTTCAACAAAAAGGTGGAAGGTAAAACCGAAAAAATTACAGTTGAGCTTGCCTTTCGTGATGTAGAGGTAGTGTTTAGGGATAAACTTAGCAAACCAAAGCTTATTAGAGCTAAGGTGATGGAAAAGCTACTGTATACCGAAGAGCCGTCTCTAAGTGCCGATGAATCAAGAGCACTTAATGTTGATTTTTTAAAGCGTCACCCAGAGTTAACTCGTAAAGGGAATGAAGAACAATTAAAAGCAGCTCGAAAATCTGATCCATACCTCAATGCCTTTAGAGTAAAATTTGGCTATGCGATTACTTGCCATAAAGCTCAAGGTAGTGAATGGGAACATGTTTTAGTCAACTGTAAATCTCATCAATCTCCGCTTTGCCAAGATTATTTTCGTTGGCTCTATACGGCCATTACTCGAACCTCTAAAGCATTATATGTGATTAATGAACCGAAGATAAAAATAGGTGGTAATACAACCATTGTTGGTGAAAATATCTTGAAAGCACCGATTAGTGAAGAGGTTTGTTCTATTGGTGCTTGTATTGAGGAGTTAAATCGGTACGGAATAGCTGAGAAGCAAGCGGTATTAGTTGGTTTATTAGGTAAAGTGAAAGGTTGCTTAGATGGTTCACAAATTGAAATCGTGAATATAGATCACTACCAATACCAAGAACGTTATACTTTGAAACGAGGAAATAGTACTGCTGAAGTTCAGTTTAACTATAACGGAAAAAATAAGATATCTTCAATGCAAGTAAAGAGCATCGATGATCTTTCATCTGAATTAGAAATGCGGCTTGGCAGTATTGTTGGTAGTACGTTCTTCGATAGTCTTATAACAACATCTAGAGATGAATTTCAATTTGATGAAGAGTTTCTATCTGATTTTTATCAGCGTGTGCGTGAGGTGTTTACCCCTCATGAAATAGATATTGCGAGCATTGACCAGAAACCATGGAATCAACGTTATGCATTTTCACATAGTAGCGAAGCCGCTGTTGTGGACTTCTATTACAATGGAAAGCAGCAATTTACAAAAGTTATACCAATGCCTCAACTTAGTGGTTCGAAAGCCTTATTAAGCAAAATAATAGAAATTTGGAGTGAGTCATAATGTCAGAGCAGCCATTTCGCACAGTAACTAATTTAAGGAAATCAGGCCAATTGCAAGAGGCATGGAATGTTGGCTTCCAAGCATTAGAAAGTACTCCTCAAGATTCCTATTTGAAAGGTGCTCTTTTCTGGGTTTGCTATGAATTTTTAAAACAACAGCAAGAAAAAATATCAAAGCGAGCTTCATCATCAGGAAACTTTAGGCCTAGTGACTATGAGTTTGAACAGATAGAAAATTTGCTTCAAACCGTTATGAATTTAGAAATAGAGACTGGTGGCCTAGAATACAAGATGTTGCTTGTTCAGTTTCGCAAAAATCTGGAATGGTTTCCAACATTAGTTCATTGCGTGCTTCGTCACCAAGGTGCTTTGTTTGATCACGAAACGATGCAACCGTTTCAAGCTGAAAAAGGTGAAGTACCGAGCTTAATGCTATCTTCTACAAGACAAATAGTGGCAGCTTGGCTACGTGCTAAAACGCAGTGGCAAATAGAATTTGAATCGGTGATTGCATTGATCAATTTAACTAAATCAAGCGTTACAGATACCAAGCATCTTATATGGTTAGATTATGATTATGCGAAGTGTTTAATTGTAACGGGGCAGTTGGAACAGGCGAGAGCATTGATCTTACCAATACTTAGAAAAAAACAAAAAGAGTCTTGGGCTTGGGGGGCGCTGGCAGCAACATATCGTTCAGAAAATCCAGAATTTGCGATTAAATTTTTTGCAAAAGGAATTGTTTCAGCACATGAGATAACGTTCAGCCTTCGCTTACTTAATGGGATCGTTCCATTACTAGTTGAAAAACAACGTTTTGCTGAGGCTTCAATGTGCGTAAAAACAGCGCTTTCGGTCTACCAATCAAATGGTTGGAAAGTTAAACCTGATTTAGAGCGACTTTCTCAAAATCAATGGTATGCCGCTACCGTCGATCAATCACAGCTAAATACTTATTTGAGTTCTATTTCTCTTGATGCTTCAGATTTCCTTAATGGTCCTGTTACTAAGGTAAAGGCCTTAGTTGAAAATATTCATAAATCAGAAAAAGGCTTTCATACTTTCGTTAATAAGTCCACATCATATTCAGTTCGTATGGGGGTTCACAAGGCTAAAGGTAGGCCAGAAGTCGGCAGTTACGTGGAACTCTCACTATCTCAAAAAGAGGGGGAGTTTGAAGTTGTGGCGTCAAAGCCCTGCCAAGACGGTAACATTGACGATGTGTCATACATCGAAGGGGAATTAAGGATTGCTCCCAAAGGTTTTGGGTTTGTAGAAGATACGTTTATTCCTCCTTTTGTTATTGATGAGACTCCTTCAGGAAGTCAGGTAAAAGCATTACGTGTAATGACATGGGATAAGGTTAAGTCGCGTTATAGTTGGAAGGCGATTAAGTTAACTATACTTTGAGCATTTCTATCTATGAGCCATATCGACATTAATCAATAAAGATGCAAGAACATCACTTGCTTTAAACGGACCTAGCAATGAACGAAAATAATGCACTTCAACAATTATGGGATGAGTTCTTAACTACTTGGCCGCTTGAGCGAATCGAAACGATGTCTTTATCAGAATATGTTTCAATTCAAAATAAAACGACGTTTACTTATTGGTTGGAAACCAAAACTCAACCATTGGCAAATATTAAAGGATCACCATCTCCAAAATTTGGCATTTATAAACGTAATAGTGACCCAAAAGAGCGTTCTGGAATGACGCATGGAAGTGAATACTCTTGGTGGAATAAATTTGGAAAGACTGAACAAGAAGCATTTGAGTCAGTTCGTTGTGAAATAATTAAGATAATTAAAGCGGCTGAAATAGGTGATCTAAAAAGTATTGATGACGTTACATTGGCTCCTGTATATAAATGGAAAATAGCATTTATGTATCAAAACCAAAATTCTCCGACTATCGTTAATATTTTTGCAAAAGATAAATTGGCAGAATTAACAGAGCTGCCTCAATCTTCTAGTTATCTTGATTTTTATCGTACATTGATAGCAAATTACTCAAGCAATGAGTATTTGAATATCGCAGAGTATGGACGTAAGTGCTGGAGCCTGCTTGATCATGAAATGGTTGATAGTGGTGATACATCATTTATGGAAGAAGTTGTCCTTTCAGAAGAGAAAAATACAATGTCACCCCTAAACCAAATCCTTTATGGCCCGCCAGGTACAGGTAAAACCTATCACACCATTGAGGCAGCAGTGAAAGCCGCTGAGCCAGAATATTACGCTTCATTGAATATTAATATTGAACTCGGTGCGACCGTTGAGCAACGAAAGTCACTTCAAGATAAATATAACGATCTTTCTAAAGACGGTCGAATTCGTTTTGTTACTTTTCATCAAAGCTATGGTTATGAAGAGTTTGTTGAGGGAATGAAGGCCATAACAAATGAAGATAATCAAATTGAATACCAAGTACAGTCAGGTGTATTTAAAGATATCTGCCTTGATGCCTTAGCAAGTATTAGCCACCAGCCTTCAACTCTTAAACGTGATGCTAGGATCTGGAAGCTTTCGATTGATGGAGTAAAACAGAGTAAAGCCAGAGATTATTGTTTTGCAAATGATCTCGCAGCAATTGGCTGGGGAAATGCGGGTGATATGTCGGATGAAGATCGCACTACAGATCAAATCGAGTATTTCGAGCAGCTTGGTGCATTGGCTAAATCGTCGGTAATGGAGTTCTCTGGTCGTATGGCAGAGGGGGACATTGTCGTCTGTGTTAAAGGTCAATGGTCTATTCAGGCAATTGGAGTTGTTTCTGGTGATTACCAATATCGTGAGCAGGGTATAGAAGGACGATCAGACTTTTGCCATACAATGCCAGTTAAGTGGTTAGCGAAGGACATTGACGTTAATTTATATGCACTAAATGATAATACGAGGCTGACACTTAAAACTTGTTATGAGCTCACGCGTTTTAATTCGACAGAGTTGTATGAGTTACTGAAGGGTGAAGGAGTGTCTCTAAATAACAACGAGCAATTAAACGATCAACCTCAGAATTACGTGCTAATCATTGATGAAATTAATCGTGGTAATATCTCTAAGATATTTGGTGAGTTAATTACCCTTATTGAACCTTCAAAGCGTAAAGGCTCAGATGAGTTTATTGAACTCACACTTCCTCAATCAAAGAAGCCTTTCTCTGTGCCTGATAACCTCCACATCATTGGCACCATGAATACCGCTGACCGCTCATTAGCGATGATGGATACCGCGCTGCGCCGTCGTTTTGATTTTATCGAAATGATGCCAAAACCAGAATTGTTGGCTAATACAGTCGTTGATGATATCGATCTTGAGGAACTTCTTACTGTTCTCAACGAGCGTATCGAAATCCTTTATGATCGAGAGCATACATTAGGCCATGCTTTCTTCATGCCAGTAAAAAAATTGGTTGATGCAAACCAGCAAGAAAAAGCATTTACAGCTTTAGTCTCGGTATTTCAAAACAAAATCATCCCGCTGCTAGAAGAATACTTCTTTGAAGATTGGGATAAAATTCGTTTGGTATTGGCAGATAATCAAAAAGAAGAAACACTGCAATTTGTAAGTGAAAAGCCGCTTAATAACAGCAAACTAAGCGCATTGTTTGGCAACAAGCACGGCTTAAACCAATACGGTGAAACCCAAAAACAATACATTTTGAAAAAGAAGTCGGATAGCGTTTGGAAAGATGCACAGGCATATAAAGAAATTTATGCAACAAGTGATAAGCAAGGCGAATAATCATGGCTTCGCATCCCGTTGTATTTGAGTTTGGTTATTTAACGTCTGAGAGTGACGCCGCTGATGAGAGCGGCTTTACGCTTATCTCCAAAGAGAACTTTCGCTACTTAGAGTCACTTTGTTTAACTCAGCAAGACACAGACGTTAACCAATTTTTACAGCTTAAAACACGTTATGGCTGCAAGGTGCTGCAAGTGAAAAACTATGTTGGCGTGATTTTTACGCCACATGGTGAGCATATTGAAGTGTTGCCAAAAATTGGAAAACGAGCCAGTGATAAAAAGCAGGCGATTACGGATGCTCGTAAAACGCTACTTATGATGCTCAAGCACCTTGGGGCCTTTCGTCATATATCAACCAATACGGCAAGCGTAGAAACCTTACAAATGCCATTGCTTGAAATCTTTATTGAAGAGTTCTTACAAAGCGTTAATCAATTGGTTAAGCGCGGTTTACGTAGTGATTATGTAAAAAGAGAAGATAACCTAGCCTTTCAAAAAGGAAAGTTATTAGTATCAAAACAAGTCCGCCACAATGTGGTAAATAAGCATAAATTCTATGTTGAATATGATGAGTTTTTGCAAGACAGACCTGCAAACCGTTTGCTTCGTGCTGCGCTTAAAAAAGTCTCTAATTTTACTTTTCGTCATAAAAATCAACGTTTACTGCGTGAGTTAGATTTTGCCTTTGACGGCATCCCACCAAGTACAAATCCGAAAGATGATTTTGCTCGTATTAAGCTCGATAGAGGGATGAGCTATTATCACTCGCCACTTGATTGGGCCAAACTAATTTTAGAAGGACTTTCACCATTAAGCATGAAAGGCACCGCAGAGGCTCAGTCGCTTCTATTCCCAATGGAAAGGGTATTTGAAAACTACGTTGCTTCGGTATTAGGCGAAAGTTTGCCTGAGGGCTCAACGTTAAGCACTCAGATAACGTCTAAATATTTAACTACGCACAATGGCAAAAACCAATTCCAACTCCGCCCTGATTTAATGATCACAAACTCAGACCAATCAAACATTGTGCTAGATACCAAGTGGAAGTTAATCGACCTAAATGCGTATCACTATGGCATTTCACAATCCGATCTTTACCAAATGTTCGCCTATGGACATAAATATCTAGATGGAACCGGGGATTTGTTTTTGATTTATCCAGCCCACGAGCATTTTAACACTGCCGTTGAGCACAGTTTTGAGTTTAGCGAATCGCTAAGATTATGGGTTGTTCCGTTTGTTCTGGATTTGGATGGAGAAAGTCGATTGATTTGGCCTGAAGGTTACAAATGTAGAGGTGTACTAAATTGAGAGTAGCATTAAATATTTAATAGGATCTGTTTTTCACAAGCTTATAAACACCAATGCAATCAGATGCATAGTAAGTTATTGGTATTAATAAAAGCTTAAACTCCCAATTTATCATAATGAAACTGAATTTAAATTCAGTCGTAAATGAAATTTTTAGGCAGGATACATAAATGAATACGTCAGTAGCAAATAAATCTCAATCTGCTGTAAATTGGCTTACTGGTTTTGTCGATGCAAGAAGTAATCGTACAAAACCAATTACAGCATTGTACGAATATCATATGACAAATGAAGAATATCGTTCACTTAATGAACTTTTACGTGCAAGTATGCAATTTGAAATTAAGCACTCTTTTTCTAAAGAGTGGTGTGGTGCATTTACTCTGTATTGTTCAGAATGGTTTAGGCGTGAATACAGCCAAGACTGGAGTTGGCAATCTATTTTCAAAACGCTTTCTTTTACTTTATCTCCAACCCAAATTAGTGATGTAGTAGTTAGAGGGTTAACTAATTATTGGAATAAACCAATATCCAAGTTTAGCGCGAGTCATTCAGATTATTTGGGTTCTGTATTTCTTGAAGGTGGTTTACCTTCAAATCTTTTGTCGAGCGATTCAAATCATTACCAGGCGGCATTTTTCTCTATTTTTGAACGTTATCAAGATGCTAAAGATATTGGTTCGGATGCAATATATAAGTTGATTCAAGGGCGTATATCTGGTTTTCCTGAAACACTTCAGGGTGAACGAACAGTTGAACTTATTGCCAGTATGATCGATAAACTAGATTCTCTCGCTTATCAATTTGAGTTAGATAAGGAATCTAAACCAGCAGAATATTTAGATATTCAATTCCCTCGTTGGCGCGAAAGCTTTCCTTTACCGCTAGAAAACTCAACAGGCTCGGCGTTTTTAAGTCAGTTATTATCAACAGCTTCGAAAGAGGTGAGTAAAGTAGCTAAAATTAGAAAAGCATTAGGGTGTAAGCATTATATCTCGTTTTCAAATCAAGCTGTTTTTACCGAAATCACATTACCTCATTCGTGTACTTTTGAATTATCAAAGGAGCAGTTGAGTAGCAGTCGAGTTGAGATCGCTATCTTCGAAGGCGATGTTCAAATAGCATCTTTAGGCGCAGGATTTGCTCAGTTTAATGATAATAACACCTCTATTCGAATGAGAAACGCACTTGTAGAAGTTCGCAGGCACCATTCAGAAAGTGAATTATATATCGTAGCAATGCAAGCTGGTTGTAAACTTGCTGAAATTCGAATTGAGGCGAGTGCTGTTGATATTGGAGAATCCCCAGTTACATTGATAGAAAAAATAGATAAATGGCAGGTTTTAAGCCAATCGTCAGTATTAACGAAGAAAACTAAAGTAGGGATATTATTACCAGAATCCGCTACTGTTGATTTGGTTTACGGCAATGTAAGTAAATCTGAATTAATGTTTGGTGAACTTTTGCTAACTATTCTGAATGGTAAATGTGAAGTTCACATGAACCAAGATGAAAAGTATGTAATCACAACAAATTCTGATAGTTTTCAAAACAATAACTTTGTCCTAAAAGGTGATCAGCTGCCTTGGAAATCAATACCTGCTTTGGTATTTAAAGGCATACCAACAGTACATAGATATTCGATTAATTCAGAACTTGATTATACGGATAATGTATCTATTTACTTGGATAAGACACCTCTTGGTTCCTTGAGTCAATCTGAATCAAACGGAAGACAATTATTAACGGCAAGAACTGAAGATGGATTAATTCAATTAAGAAAACGAATAGGTGTGTTGCCTAAAGATTTTGATATTCAACTATGTAATGGCGACAAGCCCAACCAAGGTATTATCAAAGTAAAAACGATGTCACCATGTGTGTGTAAAATTGTTTCAGACAAGGTAACTATTCGTTCTTCAAAGATTCTAGATGGAATAAAAGAATTTTGTGTAGATGCGGTAGGAAAACCACCCTCAACAATCACCGTTCATGTGATGGCAAATATTCTATCTGCCCCGATTTTAATTGAAGTTCCTTTCCCTGCTAAAGGTGCTGTTGCTTATAATCGTCATGGAAAAACATTGCCAGATAGGCTTACTGTTGATGATTTATTAGGTAGTCGCTTGCATTTATTCTCAACAAGAGGCATTCCTGCAAATTTTCAAGTTGAAGCTATTGTTTCGTCTAATAGAAGAGGAAATCACAATAATCCTTATTTTCGTTGGAACTACCGAGTTACTGATAAGCCAGTTGAAGTGAGTCTATATGCATTAAAAGAATCAATATTAGAGCTTCTTTCTTTAACTGAACAACTTGATAGTGAAGTTGATCTTCATGTAACGGGACCTGGGAAAACGCTGAATTTTACGATTAATCATTATTCAACAATCTTAGAGCATGATCGCGCTGCAAATACGGTTTCACTTCGTTCAAAGGCATTATTGGATGCTGAAAACGTAAAATTAATGCTGATGTCTTTATCTGCACCAGACCAAAAGCCAATTAATTTACTTAGTCGTCAAAGTGAAGGTGTTGATACTGGAGAGTATGAGTTACCTTCATGCGTAAAAGAAAATGGGCCGTGGTTAATCATTCCTGCTGAAAAATCAGATGTAACTTTCCGTGCTAAATTTTTATTTGGTGGAGAATCTAAATTAAATGATGGGGAGGTGAAGAGTTTACAAAAAGCATCGAAACTGTATCACCCTCAGTATAATTCGAATGTTATTTCTGATGTATTAAAGCAGATGAGCTCTGATTGGAGTCATAGTGGTTGGCAATATATGAAAGATACATTTGCTAATTATGGTTATTTACCTCTTTCTACGTTTGAAGTCTGGCGTCATTTAGTGAGAGACCAACGTGCTCTTGCTGTCGCTTTATTTATTTTTGAAAATGATGAAAAATTCATTACTCAGCTTGAAAGTGAGTTACCCATTTTGTGGGAGTTTATCTCTATTGATAACTGGCAACATGCAGTGACATTAATGAGAAATACATTGGATAGTGTAGGTTTACCTGAGCCATTGGTTGAACAGTTAAGTAAAAATCAAATAGATAAACTTGGGCAAGCAATTCCAGCCTTATCAGGTACGGTTGTTGATTATTTAATTAACGGAACTAAACCAATAAATATGCCAGTGCCTTTAATTCAGCATATGAGTGAGGGTTGGTTTCAAGAATTACTTCATTTGCATAGTGAGGATAATAGCTGGCCAACTGAATATAGTGCTGAGTTAAAACAATGTTGTACTAATTTAAATTTATTGCCTTTTGATTTAAAAGTAAATGTGAGTTTTCAAATGGGTGTTGTGTACTTACCATTATTTGCAGCGGCAATGACATCAGACTTGATTCCAAGTGTTGTATGTAACAGCTTGCCTACCGATTCAGTATTTCATTTACGGAAATTGCGTGATTTTGATCGTGAATGGTTTGAGTCAATGTACCGTTGTTTTATCAATTACTTTGCTAATAATTCTAAATAAGGGTTAATTTATGACACGTTATTTTTCTGAACTGGTAGAGCAATCAGTATCAAGAGCGAAAGAATCAACACTTAGTGTATTGGGTGTTGCTAATCCAGAATTAAGAACTCATTTAAGTGAGTTAATGTCTATGGATTGTGGTGATTCAAATGCTTTTTTAGCACCACCATTATTTGAGCATACGTTTGGGTGGGAATTTGCAGACTCTAAAATCTCAGAATTAAAAGGTAAACTACTTTCAAACGCCGTGGTTAATGCGTTAGATGATAAAGCAAATGACCGTTATCGCTTTGAAGCGAGTTTTAGCCCATTTAAGCACCAACTAGAGGCGTGGGAAACATTATTAGCGAATGAAGCCAAATCGGTGGTTGTAACATCAGGTACAGGTTCCGGTAAAACTGAATGTTTTATGGTTCCAGTGTTGGAAGATTTGTACCGAGAATATAAAGAAACTAAAAAACCATTAGTTGGGGTGAGAGCCCTGTTTCTATATCCTCTGAATGCATTGATTAATTCGCAGCAAGAGCGTTTAAATGCATGGACTCAACATTTTGGGCAGGGAGTTCGCTACTGCTTATATAACGGTAATACAGAAAATAGTGAAAAGAAGCTTCGTAAAGCTCAAGAGCAACGTCCTAATGAAGTACTGTCTCGTGAATTAATGCGTAAAGAGCCAGCACCGATCTTAGTTACGAACGGTACGATGCTAGAATATATGCTAGTGCGCCAAGTTGATTCACCAATAATTGAACGTTCTCGAGAAGAGAAATCATTGCGGTGGATTGTGTTAGATGAGGCTCATACGTATGTAGGTTCTCAAGCTGCTGAGCTTTCACTTCAGTTACGAAGAGTATTACAAGCTTTTGGTGTTGAAGCAAAGAATGTTCGTTTTGTTGCCACTTCAGCAACCATTGCTGGTGACGATGCCACTGAACAATTAAAAAGCTATTTATCTGATTTAGCTGGTGTTTCGAGGGATCAGATCAAAGTTATTGGTGGTCGACGAGTGATCCCTGAAGTGGACTTTCGTGAAGATGAGTATTTAAGTCTAGAGCAACTTGAAGATATCGAGTCTTTAGGTGAGGAGGGGCAAAAAAGTAAGAAGGGTGACCCTGAAGTTTCTAGACGTCGTTATGAGGCACTTGAAGCATCACCTTATGCTAGAAAATTGCGAGAAGTTGTTGTTGGCAGTAAAACACCATTAACACTCAAAGAAATCAACCAATATTCTGCAGCACAACTTAATCAAAGTACTTTGCCTCAAAGCGAGCTACTTTGCTGGTTGGACTTACTTACTGGAACCAAGAAGAGTGCCTCTTCGGAAGCATTTTTAAAACTGCGTGCTCATTTCTTTCAGCGAATGACAAACGGCCTTTGGGGTTGTATTGATAAGAACTGTAAGTGTAAAAAAGGAACGGCATTAGCGAAAAACTGGCCTTTTGGGTATGTGTATTCTGTTCAGAGACAGAGCTGTGATTGCGGAGCACCTGTTCTTGAACTGAGTTTTTGCATGGAGTGTAATGAACCTCATTTAATAGGGAGAGATAAAGGCGGAGTATTAACACAATGGAATAATAATGCAGGTGATGAGTTTTCTCTTCAACATGAGTCCATTGATGAAGAGGATAGTGTTATTCAGGACTTAGATTCAAGCTCTCACTATCCGGAAATTTTTGCTTCTAAATTAGATCAAGATGGAGTGTTTACATCAATTAAGATTGGTTTAGATGGAACGTTAGGCTCAACTGATGAGCAAGCTTATGACGTAACAATCATGGAAGCACAAAATACTCAAAGCTGCAGTGATTGTGGGTTTGATGGTTATAGCGGTAGCTCTCCTTTTAGACGAGCAATGTTAGGAGCGCCATTCTATATTGCTAACGTTGTTCCTACATTACTGGAATTCTGTCCAGATATAGCGGATAACACAGGGGCAGAAGGTCCTCAATCTTTGCCTGCTCGTGGCCGTAGACTTATTACGTTTACAGATAGCCGTCAAGGTACTGCAAGGCTGTCTGTGCGGATGCAACAAGAGGCTGAACGTTCTAAATTACGTGGAGCAGTTGTAGAGATCCTACGAGAGAAGCAACTTGATCAACCTAAAAGCAATGATTTGCCAAATGAAAACGTGTCAGCCGATGAATTATTAGATCAAGCTCAAAAATTACGATCTATGGGTATGGCAGATATGGCTGACCAATTGGAACTTAAAGCAAATGCCTTAAATTTGGGAGCAACAAAAGTTGAGTTAGCGTGTATTAGCTGGGACGACATGGTAACAGCATTGGCTAAAAAAGCAGATTTCAAAGGAGCTATGTTCCTTTATAACCAATATTTATCGCCTGAAATATTTAAGCAAAGTGATGGTAGTGAGAAACTTGCCGACATGTTGTTGTTTCGAGAATTTGCTCGTCGCCCTAAAAGACAGAATAACTCAGAAACCCAAGGTCTTGTTAAAGTTGGCTATTCGGGATTAGAGAAAATTAAACATTGCCCAGAGCATTGGGAAAGTTATGGTTTTACGTTAAGTGATTGGCGAGACCTTGCTAAAGTATCTTTAGATTTCTACGTGCGTGAAAATAACTATCTTCGATTAGAAGACGGTGGGTGGTTGAAATGGATTGGAAGTAAATTTGCTTCAAAAACATTGAGAAACCCTATGTCAGAAGAACAAGATGAAGGTCGTATTAAAAAGTGGCCTCAAATTCGTAGTGCTAATCATAATAGACTAACAAAATTACTTATTCTTACATCAAAAATAGATGCGAATACTGCATATGGAAAAGATGTGATTAATAGTTGGTTGACGGCTTTGTGGAAAGACTTAACAGACAACGCTCGAATTCTTTCAGTTGATAACAACCAGTTTGCACTTGATCGCAATAAGTTTACATTTTCATTTGTAGATAAGGTATTTATCTGCCCAATAACGAATAAGCTTATTGATACGACATTTAAGGGGATATCACCTTATCTACCTCGTAAGGTAACTGAAGCTGAAAAATATTTATGTACAGAGATTGAATTTCCTTATATTTGGGAGATTGAGGCGAAGCAATTAGATTATCAAAAGGGTCTGAAATCCGTCCGAGAGCAAGTAGAAAAAGACCCTAAGGTCGCGCCTTTACGTGAGCGAAACCTATGGACCGATATCAATGATAGAGCAGTTGAAGGTGGCTTATATTATCGTACAGCTGAGCACTCAGCGCAGCAAAGTTCGGAACGATTAAATGATTATGAAGATCTATTTAAGAAAGGTAAGATCAATGTTTTAAATTGTTCTACTACAATGGAAATGGGCGTTGATATTGGTGGTATCACAGCGGTTGTAATGAATAATGTACCACCACATCCAGCTAACTATTTACAACGAGCAGGCCGAGCTGGGCGTAGTAAAGAGTCTCGTGCGATTTCTTATACTTTATGTAAAGGTAACCCGCATGATCAACAAGTATTTACAAATCCTAAGTGGCCTTTTGTAACCGCAATACCAGCTCCTTATGTTGCATTTAATTCTGAGCGTCTTGTTCAACGCCACGTGAATTCTTTACTTCTATCGATATTTTTAAAAAATGCAGTGGGAATAACATTAAAAGAAAAAACCTCTTTGAATTTAGAATGGTTCTATCTACCAGATACGAATTCTATTGGTAACCAATTCCTTGCGTGGTTAGTAAGTGATGCTAATTCTTGGGATAAAGAGATAATTTCGTTAGTTAGAGGGACCGTTTTAGCTCATAGTCAGCCTGACATATTACGTGAAAATGCAGCAAGCGTAATTAAGGTACTCAAGGATAAGTGGTTTAAAGAATATAACTACTTAGAAACAGAGTTAAAAACAGCGGATAGTGATACGCCTTATGCTTATCGTCTTGAGATTGAAAAAATTCGTTTAGGACAAGAGTATTTATTAAGAGAGTTAGCATCTAAGGCGTTTTTACCTGGTTATGGTTTCCCTACTGATGTCGTGAATTTTGATAACAATAACATTGAAGATTTTATTAGAGAGCTTAATCGTAAAGATAAGAAAAAGAATGAACGAGAAGATAATGTGTCTCGTCATAGAGGGTTACCTAGTCGTAATTTAGCGGTAGCTATTCGTGAGTATGCTCCAGGTTCTGAAATTGTTTTAGATGGTCGAGTTTTTCGCTCTGGTGGGGTTGCTCTTCATTGGCATAATGTGTCAGGTTCAGGTGGGCCAGAAGCGCAAAAGTTTGACCTTGCATGGCGATGTGATTGTTGTGGTCAAACTGGTTATAAAACTGAAGTATCTATTTCAGCATTGAATATGGTCTGTTCGAATCCTGCTTGTAGTGCGCCAATTAAAAGTCGTCATATACGACAGGTTTTACAGCCAACAGGTTTTGCGACTGATTTTTATCATGCACCAACGAATGATATATCGATGCAGAAATTTATCCCTGTTGAGGATGCGTGGGTGTCATCGGGTAAGGCTGAATCGATAGTATTACCTAATGAACGTATGGGATATATGCTATCAACGTCAGAGGGCACTGTTTTTAATCATAGTTCAGGTGAGAACGGTAAGGGTTATGCATTATGTATGTCATGTGGTCGTGCTGAGTCATTAGATAAAAATGGTGATTATCCGAAATCATTAAATCCGACAACATCTCATCGACCATTAAAAGCAGTTAAAAAAGATAAAAAAGGAGATGGTAATGTCTTGTGTGATGGTTCTGCAACGCTTATGCAGGGTATTCACTTAGGCTGTCACTCTAAAACAGATGTTTTTGAATTGGTCTTAAAACATCCTGTTAGGAATGAACACATACCAGACAATAATGAAGGAAGAATAATTGCAACAACACTGTCTGTTGCCTTGAGGTCTGCGTTGGCTGAAAAATTAGGTATTTCAACGTCTGAATTAGGTTACTCAGTACGCCCTGCAATTATTGAGGGCCACTATCCAGCGATGGTTATTCAAATCTATGATTCAATTTCAGGTGGTGCGGGTTTTGCAAGTTCAGCAAATCTGTTTATTCAAAAATTATTGAATATGATGGTGGCTAATCTGTATTGCAAAAAATGCAGCAGTGGCTGTAGTGACTGTTTATTAGAGTCGGATACTCGCCATGATATAGATTCTATTGATAGCTCTTCCACACGTGAATGGTTGGGTTCAGATTTTACCTTATTTAATTCAGTACCTGATTCGCTTAAGACATTTACTGATGGTGTATATCAACCAGCTTCGGTCGCTGCAACTATTCGAAATCAATTAAATCACGGAGCAAAAGATCTAATTCTTTGGTTGAGTGAGGATATGTCGGAATGGGATTTAACACATCCAAAGTTTAAGCGTTCTATTATTAATTATTTATCTTCTGATAATGTAGGTGTAACACTCGTTATATCGGAGAATAAGCTTGATCTTGATACCCAAGAAGAACTTTGGCTATTACAAAAATTAGGTGCAAAAATTGCTGTAGGTACACCTGAAAAATCGCAAACGATGGCCCAGTTTGTTCTAGGGGACGAATTATTTACTATCGCTAGTTCCGAAAGAGCAAACCTGTTACCTGGTAATGATTGGCACTCTGCAAATGGTATCGTTATTTTATCGAAGCAAGAAGCATTACAAAGTATTACGGAAGTTAAAATAAACCTCCAGAATGAAGCTGAAGGAGTAAGCTCTTTAAATGATTCTGTAGAAATTGTTCAACAATTTAATGGCAGATTAACTTCATTTGGTGAGGCTTTTTGGAAAGGAATGTTTAATAGCAATCCGGGCTTACTTCAGTTTCTTTCGACTGAAAAAATTGAATCGGTCACATACAGTGACCGTTATATTCAAAGTCCGTCGTCAATGCTTATGATTACTCAATTATTAGGTTTTTTATGTAAGGGTAGTAAGACAATAACTTCCTTAATTATAGAAACGCTTTATCATGAAAAAGATCAAAGTGGTAAGTATCTTCACCATGATTGGCAGGATAAAGATGATTTTATAAGTGCTTATGAGGCATGGGGTGAGTACCAAACATCAATAAAACCTCAAGTTATATGTCATATGAATAGAAGCAATATTGCTCATAGAAGACTATTAACGTTAAGGCTTTCATCCGGTAAGGAATTAATATTTAAGCTTGATCAAGGTGTTGGTTATTGGAAGTTAAGTGAACTTGGGTCTAAGTTTAATACGATAAGGTATAGCTTTCAGTCTGATTTAGACCCTCAATTGAGATCGTTAAAAGAGTTAGAAGAAAAACTAATTGTTAAGAACAGCGAAGATTGGTCTACTGATGTAACTTATAAGGTGAGGTCACTGTCGTAAAGTAATAATAGGCGCATATTATTGTATGCGCCTTTTTAGCATTATTTTGGTTAAAGGTTGATATATCTCATAGCCTTGTATGTGCTTTCCACTCACTGGGATTTATAAATATCCAATTATGATAGAGTTGGATTTTGTTAAGCAATAAATAATGTAGAAGCAATCTAAATTTTTATAGTGATTTGGGTGCAGTATCAAGCGAACCTGAAGAGTGGAAACCCTTAATAGAAAAACACTCAATAAAGCTGATTAACTGTATGTCGATGAGTGATTATGTACTTAAAAGCGCTTATCGAGCAGGACTGTATGGGATCATACGCTAGCAGGTCATATGAATTTCAAGCAATAAGAACTTTCTCAACTTGAACAGGACAAACGGAACCAACTTTACTTAGCTTAGGGGAATAAATGCGATATGTTTTGACTCTATTTTTGATTATTATGAACAGCCAAGTTATGGCAAGTTCACTAGATTACTCAATCAAGAATGGTCAGTTTTCAACAAGCTCAGGGCTAATACCAAAAGGGTGCATTGCTCAACTTTCAACTGAATTAAATGGTGATGATGTGGTGGCTTCGGTATTTATTACTCGTACGTCATTGCGAGGTTGTCAGAATTCAAATATTCCCTACTGGCTTGATGAAGCATCACTAACTTATACAATTAACCAATCCCTTGGGAATAACCAGTATAAAGTGAGCGTTTGCCAGAATGTTGAGGGCAACATGAGGCGCTTCTGTGATGCCATTTTGGTTAAATTTGTCGTTAAGGAATACCACTGTAAAGACTCAATAAAATCCGTATTAACATTGGAAAAATTGGGTACATGGTAATTCATAATTTCTTTTATTGGAGTAATTAAATGCAGCAAAAACAAGCTAATTTTCATTTTAGTTATGGAGAGATTGTTGAGTTAGCACGGCAGGGAGATACTCATAATCTATTTTGGGCGCAGTTTGGTAGTGAGCAGCAGTTTTATTCGGTTTTAAAGGTTGTTGCTAGCGGTACTTATAAGCACCTGTTTAAATCTGTATTTTTTCCTGAGAATATTGAGTCCCTCAGTGTTGATGCTCAGTTTGCTATTTTGTACAGCATTATCAATATGGGAGATAAAGCCCTATATGATGATTATTTTAATGCTGAGTACTTTTTACGCTTAACCAAGATCCAACAGGATTCGATTTATCGTCGCGTCGTTAAAACGTTTGATGACCGTGAGTTATTTGAAACACTTGAAGGAATGGAAGCTCGTTTAGGTGATAGAGCGTTAGAGCTAATCATTCCAGAACACCGAAATTTCTCATACCTTTTATCGGTAATTGATGGCACTGAACTCACTCGTTGGTTAAATAAAAAATTAAGATTAGCGCTAGGTGCTTATAAACATGCTGCTAACTACACCCCAACTGCTCGTAAGCATTTAGCTCAAGGGTATGGCGCTTGGGAAGTTTCGGAATTCCCCGAATTGACTGCTTTTTATGAGCGGTATCGACATTACTCTAACCAAGTGAATTGCGCATCGAGTGTGGATTGGCTTGTGTTGGCTATCTTAATTAATGATGACACTTTGTTTAATGAAAGCTGTAAGAATAAAGCCTTGATTAATCAGTTAGCAAGTAATGGGATGTTACCATTTGTTGAAGCGTGTGGTCGTCAGCATGGAAGGTTATATTTCGATAAGCTCATTAAACTAGGTGTTGATATTAAAGGACGAGATGGAAATAATCACTCAGCATTATTTGCAGCTTTGGCACGAAGTAGCCACGATTACAGCTTACTTGGGCAGTTGATTATCAATGGCGCGAATGTAAATCATCGTGATTTTACGCATTCAACCATTTTATATTCGTTACAATCTAATTTACCTAAAGAGGTGAACCAGCTTATGTCTGAATCAGGAGCTCTAGCGTATGGGCCTTATGCTCATATTGATAGTGTGTATTAAATCACCAATAAGTAGGGGAACTTTATGTTAACTCAAGGCGATCTTTGTCCACATTGTGGGTTGATAATTATGCTTCCAACCGATATTGAACCGAAATGTTTGGGTTGTGGGGAAGAGATAAATGAAGATGGGTGAGTTTCTCTAATGACTATTGCCGGTTATTGTTATTTAATATGTTGTTTTTAAATGCTTAGGGTGGATTTTCATTAAAATTCATTAATAAATGATGAAAAGTGTGGCTAATGCAAAATTACATAATCATCCGTTGATTATGTCTTTAGTCCCGACTTTAATTTATTGATTTCACCGGCAACTAAATTCATGCATTAATAATTTATCGCAAATTGAATAAAAAGTTTGAGATTTCTATAGCTTATATTTGGTTTGCCCACAGTTATCATAAAGATATTAGTTAGTCTCTCATCTTGGCTGATGAATATCATTCTACTTAAATAGTGCTATATAATGATATTGTTATAGCCAATTATTATTGGGTTTAATTTAAAGAGTAGCTAAACTGGTTGGAAGATAATTTGCATTATTGAAATTTCAAAGAGGACAGGATTATGATTGATTGGTACTATCCAAGACGAGATTTAGCTGATTTAATCTATTATGATCTAATGTTATCAGAGCAAAAGGTTATGTTTTTGAAAAAGACAGAACTTAATGTGACGGAATCATTTCTTAAGCAGGATTTTTCTCAGGTTTGTATTAATAAATCGTTTTTACCTATTTTCCTTCCTTGTGTCACGATTACTGAATTTGTAGATGCTTTTAGTAAACAGATCTGGATGCTCTTTAAAAACGATAAGAAGGTGATAGAGCTGTTTTTATCTAATCAACCTAAATCAAGAGAAGCTGAACTTAGAACTGAAATCTCTCATATCGGTGATAGTAAAAAAATACCGACGATTGGGCTATATGATGCTTATCAGATATTATCTTTGTCAAAGCGCCAGATAATTCTTTTATCTGATGACATTGAACAAGTGATGCCTATGAAAGTGAACTCTGAATTATGGACCGCATTACAACTATTTTTTCAGAATGTGCCTAATGCTCGTGCTTTATTTGCTATTAAGGTCGAATCTACGAGGGTGAAAATATTTAATGATGTAATGAACATTATAGAATTACCCGAAATAGATGCAAATAAGCAAGTTGATCATTCATTGACGATGGTTAAACAGATAAGTCCACAGTTAGATATATCTAGATCTGACGCTCATGATTTTTACAAGCAATGTCAGCACCCAAAAGATTACCTTCATAGGTTGCAAAGTATGGTGTTACAACAGGAAGCTGTTTTTTAATTCATGTCATCTATATTAGCAACCATCACGAAAGTAAAATAGAGAATATAAACAAGAAGGTGAGATGAGTACTTTGTCATGTGATTATTTTGTATCATTTTTTGCTCTGTTGGGCTTATGAGCTCTAATCGAACAGATCCATGACCACTTCTTCCTGTTATGACTCCTTCTTTTTCGCTTATTGTTTTCAGTCCTTTTAATGATTCTTTCCATTCAGCCTTAATAGTACTTGATTTCATGTATAGCGTAATAGCTCTCCAATGAGACTTAGGAATGGCAAATGACAACTCAGAAATAAAGGTTGTTAATGCTTTTGGACTTGAGAATAATATCCCAGATTGATTTATGCTCCGATGAGTGAGTGCGTAAAGGATCTGCCCTTGTATTTCTTTAGTATGCTTTGGGTAGTAATCTCTCAATTTAATATTAAATTTCTTAATATATTCTTTTTCTTCTTTTGTTTTAAGTCGCCCTGGAGTTAATGCATTTTCGCGTGAGTGGTGAAAGTGTCGATGATACGTCTTTAACCCAGGATTATTAATAGAGGTATTGCTCTCTAGGGATTTTAGGTAGTTAGTATTTTTTAACCATTTATCAATAGTTTCTTGTTTCAGTCGATATTTATAAGCTAAGGTTTGTATATCAATACCTTGAGAAATCGACTCTAAAATAGAGTGACATAGCTCAATACTATAGCTTTCCTTATTAGCATTAATTAAGTTAACCGTAGGTTGATTCATAGGCTCTTTCATATCAACTACAGATTGAATATGTAACGAACGAATTAATCGTTTATAAGCGTGGGCAACAGTCACATTATTTACTTTACTGTTAATGTATTGAAATTGGCGACGAGAAAGAAATCCTTGTTTCATTGCATTTTCTAGTGTTAGTGATTGCTGGTAATAGTTTGCTGAGGGAGCTGCTAATAAATCACTAAAGTGAAAGTAATGTTTGAATGTCATTTCCGGACTTTCATGGCCAGCAAATTGTGCAATCTCCCAGTACCCTTGGGTTAAGGTTTTCTTGAATATAAGTGAGTGGATCCGAGCATGTTGCTCCTCAGCATAGGAATAAAAATAGGGAAATACTTTATTTGCATCTTTTAGCTCTAACATAAGTTGAAGCCTTGTTAGACAGCTATGTCTTAGGTGATGAAAAACCAAGTGTGATAACCCGGAGGCAGCCTTAAGAAATGCACCAACGTAACTAGATACAGAAAACTTATCAAACGGCTTATGGATGTCATCACCAATATTAAATAATGGTGTTACAGTATTTTTAGCAATTTCGCGTTTATATCTGAGATATTCAGAAACGATAGATTCCTCATGTTTGAGTAATAAAGGAAATAAAGGTACCTTTCTTAAACTACTTGCTGATTTGTTATCACCAAACTGATTTGGTCGAACTTCTATCCAACCAACAGAGCAGGAATGAATATTGCGCATTTGAAGCTTATAGATCTCATTAATTCTTAATCCACATCGGTAACTAATAATACAAATAGATTGTAATGCTAATTTATCGAACGCATTAATATCAGTTAAAGTATTAATGTGAGTAAGTAGCTGAGTAAATAATGGGTCACTTATTAATCCAGAGCGAGTGTGCTTTTGATTGTGATTTACGTGGAAGAATTCATCCCCTAAAGGGGGAAGGTTTAAATTCGAAGAACAAAATCCATGCAGATCCTGTAGTCGTTTGGTGAAAAAAACTTTCGATTTTTCAGTCTTATGTCTATCTATTTGTTGCTGGTATAATGCTTCAATTGCTTCACTGTCCGTTTGTAATGTTAGATTATGAATAGTGTTGAGTAAGTTCCAATCTTTAATGAGTATCTGGAAGTAGTTTTTGGTTGTTGATACCTTACAGCCTTGAAGTTTGTAAATGAGCCATTCAACGAAAATTACTTGCCATGATTCAAGTTGGTACATATCTAAAAAATGAATCAGGAATTCAGTCATTTTTGATGGGCTTATTTTATGTTTTGAATTACTTTTTTGGAATATTGTTTTGAGTTCATCATAGAATTGAGAGCTTATTAAGCTAATTGTTGAAAGAGAAGTGCGTAGTGGTTTGTTAGGTAATTTTACATTTATATCAGATTTGAAATGATAGAATGAAGCAGACTCTACCGGTGAAATCTTGGGGCTAAGTAAAGCGATTAGATTGTCACTAGGTAAGGAGTAAGATACCGTTCTTCCTACTCTGAATTCAAGTAAAGCTTCTGATAAGTTATTGTTAACCTTATTTTCATACCAAAACATGGCACAACCACACCAGCGCTTTAGAGTTGTAGGGGTGTGTTTGTGTTTAATAATATTTTTTGTAAGTAGGTTAAATACAGCATCAACCCCAACAGGGGCTTTCCATGCTTTGGTGTCGATCTTATCCCATAGTCTTAATTGAGCAAGGGTTTGAATAGATAAGAAGCACTGAAACTGTGTTATTCGTTCATCATTAATTGTTGCATTGGTGTTTAATTGTTCATTATCAAGAGTTAGGGTTAGATAACTATAGCAATTAAAGCGTTTTAAATTATCTATACCTTTTTCTGTTACCTGTTTGTGAAAGGACATTACAACATCAATATTTCCCTGCCCTGATTCAAAAATAAGAGATAAAAGTAATGTTTGGTATCTTGAATTTATATCATCAATGCTATTGTTTAAGTGTGAATTTCGCCATTCTTGATAGGCATCATAGAGTGCCCAGGCTTGATTTAACCATTGAGTATCACGGTATTGCTTTGCTGGGGTATTGGTTATAATTGTTGTTGTTGGAGAGTAGCTCCAACCGTATTTTTCTTTGTATTTTTTAAGTAGATTCTCACCATGCTTAAAAGATAGGCGAAAGTCTTTCTGTTGACCAAATGTATTAAACAGACGCTCTTCAAATTTATCCCATCTTTCTGAAAATTGTTCACTATTAGTGATCTTTTCGGCGTTAGAAAAAGCATCTTTAAAAAGTTGTTCGGTTTTCAATGTTACTCTTGCAATATGTTTGCAGCGTGTTTTATGCCTTTTCTCTTCACCGATAGGAGTATTATTCATGAGTTCCTCCCTGAATTAGCATTGTTATATGAGAATGGAGTAGATCTCGAATGATAATTAAATCCTTACGCTTCAATTGACTGTATTGTTCAAAAGGGAGCTGGTTCCCGTGTGAATGTCCAAGCCACGCCGCTATTAATTCGTCTGGAATGTTATTATCAAATAAAAATGATCGAATGTAGTGACGAGTCCAATTGGCCGGTAGTGGGAAAATTGGGTCGATATGGCGCATGTAGGTTGAAGGTAATGTTTCTTCATAGCTATCATGATAGCGATAAAAGCAGAAAGGAAGCTCCCCATTAAGTACCTGCTCATAGCGAGCAAATAATGAGGGTGTAGTGTTAGAGAAGTGCATGAGTGCGTGGTTACAATATTTTTTATAGGTTTCGATTGCTTCTATAGCTACTAGTGGTAGTAGTACAACTCTGCCACGATAGCCAACTGCTCGTTCTTTTTCTGCTATTCGATATTCACCAGTCGAAATATGTATGTCATTTAATGTACCAAACCATCCTTCTACTGGACGATATCCAGAGCTGAGTCCCAGTATTAATTGAAGGTAAAGTACTTTTAAATTATGGGTCAGCTCTGAAAAATAGAATTTATCCTTAGTTTGATAAGTCGTACTAAGCTGCTTTAATTGAAGTAGTAATTGAGCTAATAAGGCATTAGGAAAATAAAAAGGTGAGCCAAGCGAAGCGTTACTGCTTATAACTTCTGTAGTATCACTTAAAAAGTCATTGTCACTGACCTTCGTGAGATACTTTAGATATCTTAAATAGGTACTGTGTAGGCGTTGTGGTGAAACTGACGTATAAAACCGTGCTGGTTGATTTTGGGGATCATGACCTGATATTAATTCAATTAAGCTAATATCAATGCCATTTTTTTTCATGGTTTTAACTAAAAAAGAGGACACTTTTGTCAATGATACTGATATGTCATGTCTTTTATTGATTATTGAGAGAAACTCTGTGATATCACTTATGTTTAAGTGTTTAAAGCGAAAGTTTTTTAATCCAGCAAGAATGTTTAGGGGGAGTGGTAATACGTAATTCTGTATTATCTCAGGCATTATATCTTGAAGCTCTTCGCGAATTTTTTGAGTAGGAAGTATAAACTCACGTCTGATTCCAATAATACTTCCTGTTTTTTGGCTCTTTTCTGCTTTCCACTTTTTGATATTATCAAAAGCACTTCCAGTGATTAACATGAGTAGAATTACTTTTGCAGCATCACTGTGTTCACTGGAGTGTTGGATAGCTTGAGAGCTGTCATTAATTATACATTTTACATGATCAATCGTGAGGGATTGTACATCGCAAGTGAGATCCATTGAGCGTTTTTTGATATGTTGATTAATTGCTTGGGCTTGAAGTACATTAATGAACTTGTCTTTGGTTGCAAACTTTGAAGAGGAGACTAAAGAAAGGGTACGTGACACTGCCGCTTGTTCTTCTTCATTCTCCCATGCTTGATTTTTTTGTGAGGATTGCAGAGAAAGCTCTTTTACCTCAAGTAAAGAAGTATCATTATCAAACATTATTTTAGGTTTTATAGATAATGTGCCTGAGCGCTTAAACTCTCTAGTACCAGACTTTCTGTGGATCCCTTCATTACCATAATAACTGTCTCGGTAAGGTACTTTGTATTTATTCAGGCATCTGCTAATTGGTGTATTTTCAATGGAATCATCATCAGTTATTTCTTCAAAGTACTCAATTAATTCCAAAAAAGATGACTGCTTTAGTGATGGTAAATAACTTGATAGACGCTCTCTATAACCGAGAGAATATTGTCTGATCTCATTACAAATACTATCAACTTTTGATTTGTGTTCACCTCTTAGACTCAGCCTCATGATCACAATTAAAGTGACTGCTTTATAATGATCAAATTTAGTTTTGTTATAAGAAGTAAGCGTTAATTCTGATGCTACAAAAGCAGCAATCTTACATTTTGTGATCAGTTTTTTTTCTTTTAAACTATTATGAACAGCCGAAAGGGCCACTGATTTTTCATTTAAATAACGTGTAGCGATAGAGGATAATTGTTGGATTTCTTCAAAATCATCACGAAACTGAGATGGAAAAAGATCACAGAGTCGAATTACTTCTTTTGCTAATGCCGCTTTTTGTTCCTTATTTCCATAAAATAATTCTTCAAAAAAGTACTGTTGGTTTTTATCAGCATAACTATTTAACCATTGATTATCGTTCATCATATACGCCTTTTAAACTTTCAAAAATATCGACAATTTGAATGTTTGAAATGTCTTCTATTTCTTTGTTTTGTTTTTTTAAGCCAGAAATAGATAGATGGGTATGTTCTGAAAGTAATGATTGAGTTAGTGGACTAGAGTTGAATAATGAGTGAATGACTTCTTTTGGTGCAGATTGATTCAGTGCAATTCTGAAGATCTCAAGCCGTTTATTTTGGAGTGATGAAAGGAAAGTTCTACATACTGATAGCCATGCAATTTCTTTGATTTCAGAGTCAGATAAATTGCTATAAGTTAAGACTGTTGCATCTTTAATATTAAATGTATTGAGTGAAAAGTTGAGTGTAGTAAAGCCAGAAAATATAAAATATTGCGTTTCAGAAGGGTGAGTCCCCTGAAATATTTGATGCTTATTCATCAAGGAAAGAGCGGCTGGAGATAAAATGTTTGGATCGAATAAGAATGATTGCTCTTGATAAAATTCGAAAGCGGGGAGGGCGCTTGGGTGAATGTTCACAGATAAGTTTTTCTTCTTTCTTTGAGACAATACTCGAGCCATCTAAGATCCTTTTATAATACATAAGGTACCAAAAGTAGCTATTTATTGGTGCCCAATATTTAATCACTTAAGTTTAATATGTCATTAAATGGCGTTAAGCTCAATATATAATTAGCACATTAGATGTTGATATATAAGGAATTGTGATGCATAGTGCAATTTCTATTCACTTGGCTGTAAGCCTTCCAAGCTGATGATTGCGGGTTCGATTCCCGCTGTACGCTCCAATCTCTTTTTATCCTCCTCAAGAGATTGTTCCTGTTTTAAAATTCCAACTTATTGAAAATTAAGCGCTTAATGGCGTGTTTTTTTGTATCTGACGTTTGAGGATCTTTTGATCTTATTTATGATGAAATGATGCGGTGGCTAAATCGGTGTCTACGATGTCATCGTATCTATATGGCCTTAAATGGGCTAATAGAAAAAATCCTCAGCCCATTATTAACTTTTCTAATCTGAACTACTGTTGTTCAAGTAACTCACCCACACTTATATTTAAGTAAGTACATAGCGTATCAATCACCTCAAGTTCTACACGCGTTGCTGTTTCGTTATAAAGGCGCGTAACTGTACCTCTATTAATCCCTGTATCTCTTGCAACATCAGAAACTTTTAATCTCTTTTCACCCATAATTTTGGAAAGGTGGCACTTCAGCATGTTCTTCTCCTGTTTAAAATGTTCTCCTGTGGGTTAAAAATGCTTGCAAAAGATAATTCTCATGATACATTTTGTTCTGTAGGAGATAATTAAGTTCTTTTAAGAGTAAATAATATTTGTAGGAGATTGTACGATGGATAATACCTATTTGACAACAGCTGAACTGGCAGGTCGTATTAAATATGATGCGAGAGTCATTCGTGAGCAATTAAAAGATTCAGTTTTGTTTGAGGGAATTCATTATATTCGTCCATTTGGAGGCCGAAAAATCCTTTTTATCTGGGAGCGAGTAGAAGAAGAAATGTTAATGGGCATATCAAGCCAGTCATTGTTGGTAGGATATTAAGGAAAAAATCATGGGGGTTGTAAATGTAAGAAATGGAAAGCTTGTGATTCAGTTCCGATTTAAAGGGCAACGTTGTCGGGAGCAAACTCAACTTTTAGATAATTCTGTAAATAGAAAACGTTTAGATCGTATGCTTCAACGCATTGAAGCTGAGATAATATTAGACGCTTTTGATTATCAAAATATTTTCCAAACAGCACTCGGATACCATCAAGTATTAAAGAAAGTAAAGTCAGGGGATAATCTACAGTTCAATGTCAACGCATTATGTGGTCAAACATCCTCACTGACTTTAGAGCTTCGAGATAGCTAATCATCAAATGCTTCGAGATACTCACCTTACGGCAATACCTGAACTGATAAAGATGCTCGACATAAAGGGAGCATTGATAACTATCGATGCAATGGCATGTCAAACCAAGATAGCAAAAGTCATTACTGACATGGGCGGAGACTACTTACTTGCAGTAAAAAGCAATCAAGGAAAGCTTCGTAAAGCAGCAGAAAAAGCATTTTCAAAAGAACGAGCAAATCTAGCAGATACTGTTGTTTTTAAAGAAAGTCATGGACACATCGAATCACGTCAATGTTATGTAGTAGGGACTAACAAACTTGAGGGTGACTTCAGTCATTGGGCTAGCCTAAAAAGCATAGTAATGGTTGAAAATTGTCGTTTTGAGAAAGGAAAGAAACTAGATTTAGAGTACCGTTATTACATTAGCTCAAAGGAGCTGAGTGCAGAGCAGGCTGCTAATGCGGTTAGAGAGCATTGGGGTATTGAATCTATGCATTGGGTACTTTATTGTGAGTATGAATGAAGATGCGAGTCAGATATACAAGGATCATGGCGCAGAAAATGTAGCCTGCTTGCGCCATATGAGTCTGAATATGCTTCGAGAAGAGCCAACTAAACTTAGTATTGTCGGAAAGCAGAAACGCTGCATGATGAGTACTTCTATGTTAGAGGCGTATTGAACGCTGGTTTTACTAGTATGGCTAAAATCTAAACACTCATGCGGTCGCCCTGAAAAAGAACCCCACTTCGAAAAGTAGGGTTCTTATTCATTTAGATATGTTAGATAACGAATTATCTAGATAACGTAACCAAATTATTGTGGGTTTAGACCTAGTTGCTCTAGAACCAGTTTAAAGTTAGCACGACGTTCTTTAACGTTATGAACTTCACCAGTAGAACACACTAAATCAGGACAACCACGGTTTACGATACCAGAAACATCATCGATAAACTCAGTACCTTTCATACCGCTATCAACATATTTCTTAAGTTCGTTGTGGTAGTTCCAGTTACCGTATTGACCAGACTCATCAGGGTATGCTTGTACTGAAGTAACCCAGTAGAATAGACCTGCAATCCACTTGATTTCTTTATTCTCTTCAGAGCTACAAATTAAGCCTGGGTTTGAACAGAAATCTAACTCAGCGTATAACGGGTTCTCTGGTGGCGCTTCAACAACAACACCATCAATTGTTTTACCAATTGTCTCAGGGTCAACGTGTGAACGACCTAAGTAGTGGTTAAGTGTACCGAAGTTTTGACGACCAGTAGTTTGAATTACACCACGGCCCCACCAGCCACAACCTTCAACGTCAGCTTGGCTGCTGCCATCCCAAATAAAGCTACCTGCTTTTTGATCTACGTATGTTTTACATGTATCACGTTCCCATACTTGCTTAGATGTATCTACAGAAGTAGGTACGTCATTACAGTGACCGCTGTTAGTCCAACGACCAACGCTACCGTTAACAAGCAGACCACGCTCTTCTAGTACTGCATTTGGAGCAGCAAATACTGGAGCTGGAGCACCGTACCATTTAGCGTGAGTTAGTGCACTTACTTCCATTTTGTTATCACGAGGACAAGAGTAAGCGTGATCTAAACCAGTAACAGGGTTTACACCGTAATCTGCATATTTTTGACCAAGTTGACCACAGCTCGCTGACATTGGGTAATCTGTTGCAGCACCGTATCTAATTTCAGCCCAGTTGTTCTCATCACATGCGTTGTAACGAATCGTTTCTTGCATACTCTGTGCTAAGAACGCAGCAATCGCTACTTTCGCGTATTTGATGTTAGTTGCATCATCAACGTTTTCATCTAGTAGCCAGAACTTGTTACCAGCAACACCAACATTATGCATTGCGTTCAGACCAGTCATGAAATCAGCCCACTTATAAACAGTAGACGGAACCCATTGTGATTGAGGTGTTTCGTACAAGAATGCCGTGTTGTTCATTGTATCTTCAGCGTCAGCCAATTCACGGTTTAACGCATCAATGATAGTTAATTGGCCATTTTCTGTTGATTCACCAACATAGTACAGTGGCATTTTAGCTTTTTTGTATTCTTCGATTTCAGCCGTTAATTTTGCTGTATCTTTATCAAATACGATAGCAAATACGTTGCTGAATGCTGCTTTACGCACTTGTGGTTTGCTTGCATTATCACCCATAAAATAAGCAGAAGCTTGATCTGTAGGGATATTGTTTAGCATTACAGGTGTTTTAACAAAATCAGAAACTTGCTTAACGTACTCTAGAGCATTATGCCACTGGTCGCTAGTTAGAGCTGCTGTTGAGCTTGACTTAGTGAACGCAATGAAATCAGCTTTAGTTGCAACATCTGCTTTGAACAACTCTAGTTTGTGTAGTAGATCAGCGCTGTAGTTAGATGCTTCATCCCAAACAGATTGTCTGCCAGAGTGAGTATCAAACGCGAAATCACCAATGTTTAGAGACCAACCGTAGTTTGCTTCTGGTGCTAGCGTAGAGATGATTAGGTGGTGCGCAGTAGCCCAGCCTTTCAAGTCATTGCTAAGCGCGTTGATAGCGTCGATGTCAATCTTGTTGCCAGTGATGTCCATCGCTTTAGTTAGCGCTTCTTTAACCGCAATGCTGTTTGAAGATACTGCTTTATCTTGCGTTGCTTGATCAAGAACATCAGTGTTGATGATGATTGATGCAGAGCCAGCTTGTGCAGCTTCATTAATGATAGATACAAACGTACTTGTTAGCTTATCAATATCAGCTAAATCAGCACTGTTGCTTGCTTCAATAGTTAGCATTGCAGGTGCCGCAGACGATGGGCTAGCAACTACTAACGTGTTTGGCCAACCAGCGACTTCTAGACGAACTGGATCCATTGGGTTTGGTAGAGAAAGAAGCGGTGCTGTACCCGGTTCTGTACCATCACAATTCAGGTGAAGCGCCCATGTATCATCGCTACCAGGAACTGATGAAGTCCAGTAGTTCGCAGAGTATGCGATGTTATTATGAACCATAATGTCACCACCAGTAGCGTGATCGCCATTTGTCCAATCAGGGTAAACATTAAAGTCTTTACATAAGTCACCTGGAGTTACAGGTGGCTCTACAGGTGGCTCAACCACATCTTCTTCAACAGTGATTGTTACACTTGTTGTAGATGAAAGATCTTGAGCATCAGTAGCGATAGCACTAAAAGTTAAGCTACCTGCTTGAGTAGGCTGAAAATCACACGCAAATGTGTTGGTATTAGCAGCGTCAAACGAACAGATCTCTTTGTTGTTTGCGATAACAACCAGTGTCGTTAAGTCGTTATCTGCATCTGTTGCATTAACAGAGATAGCAACGCTTTCAGTTACGTTGATTGCAGAGCCATTAGTTGGCGTAACAAATTTAACTACAGGCGCAACGAAATCTTCAGTTACTTCAGCTTCTACAACAACAGATACTGATTTTTGTTCGATTTTTTGGTTATTTTTATCGAATACAAATACGTTAACTACCGCATTGCCTTCTTTACTTGGAGTCCAAGCGTGAGAGTACTGAGTGTTGTTCTCGTTAACTGCTTTTTCAGCTAGTTTTGTGTTGTTTACCCAAAACTCAACTTTAGCTGCTTGGTTACCATCAACATGTGCATTGATAGCAATCATCTCATTTGCTTGAACAACTTGACCAGCTGTTGGTGCAAGAATAGACAGTTCTGTTTCTTCTGGTTCTGGCTCGCCTGGTTCGTCAGAACATTCAGTTAGTGACCAGAACCACGAACTTGCGCTTGGCGTTTCCCAAACACCTGGGTTGTTTTGAGCGATAAAACATTGGTTCTCGTATGAAACCACATCGCCATTTGAAACTTGAGTTTTACCAGGGATAAATGGAATAACATCGCCTAAATCTGGATCTGGCGTTGGATCAGGATCTGGACCCGGTTCGCCTGAGCATACAGCGACATCCCAGAACCATGAATCTGCAGTTGGAGATTCCCACACGCCAGGGTTGTTTTTAGCAACAAAACAGTCGCCATTAAAAGAAACCATATCTCCATTTTTAACTTTTGTCTCACCAGGAACAAAAGTAACAATGTTAGACGTTAAATTTACATCAGCGGCGTATAGATACCCACTGAACATAACGCTAGTAATAGCGGCTGTTATTTTATTTATTTTTATCACTGCTTTTTCTTCTTTTTATTTATCTTATCTAGATAATTTATTAATTATAAAGGTGTGCGATGGATAGATTTCATCATTCGCTTCCTTGCCTATGATTGAATGAACCTTTTAATAAGAGTTCATTCTGTTACAAAAAGGTTAATTCCTAAACCACTATAATTAGGCAAAAACCTCGAATCGAACCACGCAAAATTCATTTATTAATATCAAATTAATAGCTGAATTGAATTTCGAGCATTCTAACCAGAAGAATTTTTAAGGATATTTATAATTCTCAAAAATGTGACATCGCTTCTAAAGTAATTCTTGAAATTGTAGTATAAATATGTATTTGTATGTTTTTTTGACATGAAAGTCAGTTTTTTGTTGTTATCTTGACTTTTTAAATAGAGATGATTTTTAATGTCAAATATACAGATGGGTTTATTTTGATTTTGGTGCGTAAACTTATATTCCAAAAATGAGACGTAGATGTTAATAAGATAAATAAGTTCTATCTGTAGCCATGTTTACTCAACGTGAAGGGTTTATGCACTGCGGCATATTATTAGCAGATGTCGGTTATCGAGTATGTTAACCAGTTAGGATGATCAGTTATTCACTACAATTGGTATTCATAACGATATACGAAGTCTAGAGGAGGGGTTATAAAATAGGTGGGAAGTGTATTTTGATTAAGAGTTGAACAAAAATAAAGCAAGCTTAATTGAGTGGGCAGATCAGCGGCTTGCTCTGATTTTTTGTTTATCCTACTTATAATGGTCAACAATCAATTAGTATTTGCGATTAAAGAAATTGCACCAATATAACAACTAGCAACGCATTCACCACACCCATTGCAGGAATTGTTAAGTGTTGGTAGATGATTGGTTTCTATCATGATGGCATTATTAGGGCAATCGTCTTTGCATTCTTGGCAGTTACCAAATAATCTCGCATTGCAACTATGGCTAAACTTGGGTCTCCATCCTGTATCTTTGTTATTGAGTAGATTAAGAGCCTGCGTTGGACAGGCTTCAATGCATGCTTGGCAGAAGGTACAATGATTTAGACTTAAATCCATTTGTGGTCCATTCGCCGTCATTGCAATAATACCTTGTGGACAAATAGTCACACATTCAGAACAATGGTTGCACATGCGTTCAAACAGAGATGATTCAACAGCACCAAGAGGGCGTCCAGCATTTACTTTAAAAGATCCCGTTTCTTCTATTGATTGTGTCACCCCTCGAGAAACCGCCTTAAAAAAACCGCGACGACGGTTATCAACCTCTGTCAATTCATCACGATGCAACTTCATTTATATTGTCTCTTGCCAATAATTACGACGCTCTAGCACCGTGAGATGTTGTTCTTCGCAATAGCACTCTAGCCACCCTAGTGATATTTCAGCTAATTGGCGATAAAAATCCGTTTCAGCGTGAATCCGCATCAGATTTAGCATCGTTGGGGCAAATGGCATTAAGTGATCACTCAATAATTGGTTAGCGCCATTAATGTCTTCTTGCTCTAACAGTAAAGAGACAAGCATAAACATTAGCCCAATGTGGTCTTCTGGCTCTCGTACACCAGTATCACAGGCCAATGCTTTGCTGCGCATGAATTCACGAAGTTCCAGAGTCGAAGTACCAAATAAGGCATTTTCTTTATCCAAATAAGCAGAGCCCCAAGGTGGTGATGGCATATCACCGCTGCCTTGTAATAATTGGAAAAAATCAGCATCCAGCATATCAATATCACTGCTCTTTATCAGAGCTAACAAATTATTAAAAACAGTGTTGTCGAGTGTAGATGTCGAATTTAAAGGCTTTTGTACTGTTTCTGAGCTCGGAGAGTTAAAAAGTAGCCCGCCAAGTAGTCGAAAAACGGTTAGTTCATTTTGCATTGGATTGTTTCATTGTGTTTGTAATTTAAGGCGCATAAATAACACAATTACAGAGTATGAGCCAATAAAAATGAATAATAAAAGTTATATAAATTTCTTTTATAAATTGTGTGTTTAATGTGAAAAATGTCATTTAGTTCGTATTTTTTATTAATTAATGAGAAATAAAACAGAGGAATGACTAAAAAATTGATTAAAAGCAATGTTTTGTATATCACTTAAGGGGTAAAAAGTGTGCAACAAAAGCAGGTGCTTATTTTTTACTATCTTATAGAAGTTATTTTGATGAAAAAAACACTAAAAACTTTGATTTCTACAGGGCTAACAAGGCGTGATTTTATTAAATCATCTGGTGCCGTTGGCGGATTAGCAGCAACAGCAAGCGCGATCACATTACCTTTTAAATCGTCTCCTGTTGCAGCAGCAACAAAGCAAGCTACAGATGAAAAAATTGTCTGGAGTGCTTGTACGGTAAACTGTGGCAGCCGTTGCCCTTTACGTATGCATGTTGTAGATGGTGAAATAAAATGGGTTGAAACCGACAACACCGGTGATGATGAATACGGAAATCATCAAGTGCGTGCATGTTTGCGTGGTCGTTCAATGCGTCGCCGAGTGTACAATCCTGACCGATTAAAATACCCAATGAAGCGTGTTGGGGCTCGTGGAGAAGGCAAATTTAAGCGTATTTCGTGGGAAGAAGCTTATGACGAAATTGCCAATAACATGAAGCGAATCATTAAAGAACATGGTAATGAAGCGATTTACTTAAACTATGGCACGGGGACATTAGGTGGCACAGTAACCAAATCGTGGCCACCAGCGGGTTCTCTTATTGCCCGAATGATGAATTTAAGTGGCGGTTATTTAAATCACTACGGCGACTACTCAACCGCACAAATCAAAGAAGGGTTGAATTACACCTATGGTGGTTGGGGTGCAGGTAACTCATTCTCAGATTTAGAAAATACCAAGCTTATTGTTCAATTTGGTAACAACCCAGCAGAAACTCGTATGTCAGGTGGTGGGCAGATCCATCACTTAATGGAGTCAAAAGCGCGTTCTAATGCAAGAATGATCATGATTGACCCTCGCTACACAGATACAGCGGGAGGACGAGAAGATCAATGGATCCCAATTCGTCCAGGTACTGATGCGGCATTTATAGCAGCAATGGCCCATGTCATGATCAAAGAAGACTTAGTTGATCAGCCGTTTCTTGATACCTACTGTGTAGGCTACGATGAGAAAACACTGCCAGCCTCTGCGCCAGCAAAAAGTGATTACAAATCGTACATTCTTGGTGATGGCCCTGATGGCATTGAAAAAACACCAGAGTGGGCAGCTCAGATAACAGGCATTCCAACGGACATTATCATTAAAGCCGCGCGTGAAATTGGCTCAACTAAACCTTGTGCTGTATTCCAGGGCTGGGGTTTGCAGCGTACGGCTAATGGCGAAATCGCATCACGTGCTATTGCAATGCTAGCGTTACTTACCGGAAATGTTGGTATTAATGGTGGTGGTACAGGCGCTCGTGAATCAGATTACAACATCCCTTTTGTGCGCTTCCCAACATTGTCTAACCCGATAGCGGCATCTATTCCAATGTTTTTATGGACAGATGCGATTGTACGCGGCACAGAAATGACGGATCTTCGTGATGGTGTTCGAGGCGTAGAAAAACTGCGTTCACCAATCAAAATGATCTGGAACTACGCAGGTAACTGTCTAATAAACCAACACTCAGACATCAATAAAACACATGAAGTTCTGCAAGATGACAGTGCATGTGAGCTTATTGTCGTTATAGATAACCACATGACGTCTTCTGCGAAATACGCCGATATCGTACTGCCAGATCTAACAACTTCAGAGCAGGCTGATTTCTGTATGGACACTAAGGCTGCAAATATGCCTTACTTTATTTTTGCAGATAAAGCGATTGAGCCACAGTTTGAAGCCAAAGGCATTTATGAGATTTGTTCTGAGATCTCAGCACGTATGGGCGTTGGTGAGCAGTTTACAGAAGGTCGAGATCAAGAAGGTTGGCTGCGTCACTTATACGCCTTAACTCGTGAGCAAGATCCAACGCTGCCAGATTTTGAAACCATGCGTAAAATGGGTATCTACAAGCGTCGTGATCCAAATGATCACTTTGTCGCATATAAAGATTTCCGTGAAAACCCAGAGAAAAACCCGCTGACAACGCCATCAGGGAAAATTGAAATTTATTCTGAGCGTTTAGCGCACTTAGCTGCGACATGGGAACTGCAAGAAGATGAAGTGATTCACCCATTACCAATTTATGTATCAACATTTGATGGTTGGGATTCGAAAAAACGTGAGCAATACCCACTTCAACTAACAGGGTTCCACTATAAAGCACGTTGCCACTCCACTTATGGAAACGTGGATATTATTAAAGAAGCGGCTCGTCAAGAAATGTGGATTAACCCAATTGATGCACAATCTCGAGATATTAAAAACGGTGATTTAATCCGTATTTTCAACGAACGTGGTGAAATGCACATCCCAGCCAAAGTGACCCCGCGTATTTTACCAGGTGTTGTCGCATTGGGTGAAGGTGCATGGTACGCACCAGATAAACATAAAGTAGATAAAGGCGGTTGTATCAACGTATTAACCTCACAACGTCCAAGTCCACTGGCTAAGGGTAACCCTCAGCATACTAACTTAGTTGAAGTACAACCGGTAAAGAAGGCATAAAGGTAAAACATGAAACAATACGGATTTTATATTGATTCGAGCAAGTGTACTGGTTGTAAAACTTGTCAGCTTTCTTGTAAAGACAACAAAGACTTAGATGTTGGTGTTAACTTTCGTCGAGTATATGAATACGCCGGTGGCAACTGGGTAGAAGATAACGGCACATGGCGCCAAGATGTATTTTCTTATTACGTATCAATGGCGTGTAATCATTGTACAAAACCTGCGTGTACTAAAGTGTGCCCAAGTGGGGCAATGCATAAGCGTGAAGAAGATGGCTTTGTTGTTGTTGATACTGAAAAATGCATCGGCTGTCAGTATTGTGGTATGGCGTGTCCTTACGGCGCACCACAATACAACGCAGAAAAAGGCCACATGACCAAGTGTGATGGCTGTTATGAGCGAGTGGCTGAAGGCCTACAACCAATCTGTGTTGACTCTTGCCCATTACGAGCTCTTGAATTTGGTCCAATGGACGAGTTGCGTGAAAAATATGGTGAAGTTTCTGAAGTTGCCCCATTACCAAAGGCATCACTGACTCAACCTAACATTATCATCAAACCAAACCGCCATGCTCGTCCTTGTGGAGATACCACAGGCTACTTGGCAAACCCAAAGGAAGTGTAATATGGCATGGCATGAATGGCCGCTAATTGTATTTACAGTTTTAGCGCAAACCTCTGTTGGTGCATTTTTAGTGCTAGCAACATTATTGTTAACAAAGCAACTGTCTTCGGACGCTGAAGATCGTCTTCATAAAGCCATGTTTGGACTTTGGGCTATCATGGGATTGGGTTTTCTTGCCTCTGTGATGCACTTAGGCAGCCCTTTTCGAGCAATGAACGCGCTTAACATGCTGGGTAGCTCATGGCTATCAAATGAAATAGCATCAGGCAGCGGATTCTTTGCATTGGGGGGATTATTTTGGTTACTGTCTGTATTAAACAAAGGCAATCAAGCCCTGCGTAAAGGTTTACTTATTGGCGCAATGATCATTGGTGTCGTCTTTATGTACTCAATGATCATGGTTTACATGATTGATACCGTGCCAACGTGGTACACAAGCTTAACTCCTGCGGCCTTTATTTTAACAATGATCGTCAGTGGTTTTGCTTTAGCGCACACACTGCTTGCGCTATCGAATAACAATAAAGCATGCACAGACAAAGCATTGTCAGTCATGGGGCTTGTTGGTTTATTTGCTGTGGTTATTAGCGTAATGCTACTGTCTGTACATCTTGGTGAAGTGCAAACAAGCGCAACATCAGCATTGGCTGTTGTCCCTGAGTATGCGTCTATTCAAACGACACGTTTAGTGCTTTTATCATTAGGCCTCCTATTATGGATTGCACCTGTTATTCGTAATAAAGCGATAACGGCGGGACCAATGAGCATTGCCTTCGTATTAATTTTGTTATCAGAATTAATGGGACGCGGCGTGTTTTATGGAATGCACATGACCGCAGGTGTGTGATGTAATAACCACGAATTCTGAATAATAAAATACTGTTATTCAGTAACGATTTAAGCCTGATACTCAATGGTTAGTATCAGGCTTTTTTTATAATTTCAGGTGTCAGAAACGATCGCAATAACACTAAATATTTGACGCGTTATACTAGATTATTGATAAAATAAGTTGGGTTTAATGTGCTTGAGAGTGGGTAATAGGCAGCAATAAATAATCAATACTTGAAACATAAGAACATTAACGAAAGCTAAGGTACTATGTAGTCACAAGGATGGTTTATAAAGGATTATTGTGAGCTGGATATT
The DNA here is from genome assembly GCF_008933155.1 of Aliivibrio finisterrensis. GTDB lineage: Bacteria > Pseudomonadota > Gammaproteobacteria > Enterobacterales > Vibrionaceae > Aliivibrio > Aliivibrio finisterrensis. The sequence continues at coordinate 266,691 of NZ_WBVP01000003.1, forward strand.
ATTTACGTTATTGGCAGCATTTAGCCAATCATGGCGCAATGCGTTTCAAAGTCGATTAAGCAAAGAAATGAACGTGACTGGCGTTACCTTGTCACGTTTCTTGTGGGCAGGTCCGTTAGCGGTGCTCTATTTGTTTGCTCTGTATTATTATGATCCTGTCTCTATTCCGACGTTTACTGCTTATTCTTATCTCTACATTATTGGTGCATCCATCATGCAAATAGTCGCGACGGGGCTAATGGTGGTGTTGTTTAAACAGAAAAACTTTGCGATTGGTGCTGGTCTTGCAAAAAGTGAAGCGCCTGTTGCTGCGTTTTTAGGCGTTCTTTTCTTTGGTACCTCATTATCACTATTAGGCTGGGCTGGCGTAGCTGTTGGAGCCATTGCGGTCTTTATGTTGAGTTGTCCAAATGGTATTAAAAGTATTTCTCTAAAAACCGCATTAATTGGGCTTGCGTGCAGTACTTCTTTTGCCCTTACATCACTCTGGGTACGTGAGGCGAGCCTTACCATCGACTTGCCGTTTCCACATCGTGCAGCTTGGGTGTTGTTGCTGGTGATTTGTTTACAAACAATATTACTTGTGGGTTACATGTTAGCTAAAGATCGTAAGACATTACTAACGATGTTTACTAAACCTAAATTGGTGGTAATGACTAGCATAGCAAGCTTTATTGGCTCCCTTGGCTGGTTTAGCGCTATGTCACTGCAAACCGTTCCTCTAGTTAAAACACTAGGCCAAGTGGAAGTATTCTTTACTATGTTGATTTCTTTCTTTTGGTTAAAAGAGGGGATTAAGCGTAAAGATATGCTGGCGTTACTTTTAATTGCTATCGCGGCAGTGTTGGTGATGTGGTAAAGGGGACTTTCCTTATCCCCTTTATCAGCTCTATGACTGAATTCGGTCTTGTAGTTTTAATAATTTCTGAACATCTGATAGGGGCATAGGTCTTGAGATAAGGAAGCCCTGGATTTTATCAACCCCACAGTCGGCAACAAACTTAAACTCTTCTTCTGTTTCAATGCCTTCAGCAACAACGTCACACTCAGCAATATGTCCCATCTTGGTAATTAATTGATAAAGCTGCTTTCCTTTTGGCGTAGTTGCGTCTAGTAATAAAGAGCGATCTAATTTGATCTTATCAAATGGGTATTTTAATAGATGAGGAAACGAGGCGTAACCCGTTCCAAAGTCATCCATAGCAATCTTTATTCCGTACGATCTTAAAATTTCTAAGGTACTCAGTAGATTATCACTGTTATTTAAAATAGCTTCTTCGGTAATTTCAACTTCTAACCATTGTGGCGGGATAGAAAAGTACTCTAATCTGCTGATCAAATGCTCTGCAAATCCCTCTTCTTCTATTGAAGCAACAGAAATATTGATGGCAATACGTTGATTTTGAGAAAGGGGCATTTTTTGCATATCTGCCAAGACTTTATCAATAACTAACTTGTCTAGTGTAGGCATCATTTTTAGCAGTTGAAAATCACTAATAAAGGTTGGAGGACAGAGTTTTCCAGCACTGTCTTGATAGCGTAATAAGGCTTCAAATGAAATGGCGTCTTTTTTCACAATCGGTTGTAATAACTGGTAGTACATTACAAAGCCATCTTTATGAAGCATTTGAGATAAACGTTTTTGAGCAGATGAGTGCACTAAGCTGCTTGCTGCAGACGTTCTTACATTGGTTAATAAGTGCTGAAATATTGATTTCTCTACTGAGGCATTTGTAATCGAAGATTTATTATGCAGCGCATATTTACCCGCAAACGCAAGGTAGAATGGGCGGTAAACAAATATACCAGTAATAATAATGACAAGCTGTAGTAGGGTGCCTTCAATATTATCTCCCATAGCAATATAGCCACTAAATAATGGAGGAGTCATCCAGTCAACGATATTGGTAACCGGTGAGACAATACCTGAAAATATGGCTAAGTAAGTTATAAAAAAACTGAGGATAGGCAGAGCGACAAATGGCACAATGAGTAATGGATTAAAGATAATAGGTAAGCCGAATAAGAGAACTTCGTTGATATTGAACATAACCAAAGGCAAGGCGGCGAGGGCAAGCATGATATGGTTTTTCTCTTTAGAAAATAGCAAAATACAGAACAGTAAGCTTATCGTATTACCTGATCCTCCCATCGATAAAAAAGCATCGTAAAAGCCCTGGTTAATAATATTAAGGGAAGCTTCACCTGCAGCCCAGTCCGCCATGTTTTGTTGTGTATCGGCATAAATAGTCTGTTTAATCGTAAACAGCATATTATGACCATTAATACCAATTGCCCCCAGTAGTCCGAGTATCGTTTGATATACGATCCCGCCAGAGAAAGTTAAAGGATCCGCATTCATACTGCTAATCAATGCAGTAAAATAAGTGACTAATTTAGCGATTATTTTAGACAAAAATAAGGCTGAACTAATAAAGAGAAAGAAATGGAAAACATGCTTGAATAAACGGGATGAAAAATCGAGAGATTGTGGTTCAAGCTGCTGTAAATTGAAACGATAGCAATATAAATAGGTAATCGAGGCGCTTAGTAATGCCAGTAATGGATTATTCGGAAAGTTAAAAGACGCCGATAAGCTACCACTTTCTATTGAGAGTAGATAAAAAAGAGTAACGGAATAAATAATAAATGATGCGCTACTAAAGGTTGTCTTATGAGATAAATAATACCCTGCAATAACACAAAATGAGAGCGGATAAATATTGATCAATAGGTTAGACAAATGAAAAAATAAATTTGAAGCGGCAGCATAGTCGAGTTGATTAAAAGTGTGGCTCAAAAGTACGGCGATTGCATTAGAGAGTGTTAAGGGAAGTAATAATAGTGCAATAGCAGAAAGATCATAAATATAAGAATGAGAAGCTAAGTGGCTAGCTTTAAATTTTTGATGTGATGATCTGATAAACGCTAAGAATGCGGAACTAAACAGTTTTGAGTTCAGGTTTGTTTTCAAATGAAACTATTCCCATAGGTGATGGTTTTACAAGCTCGAATTTAGTCGGTGAGTCATGCTATGCCATCAGTAGCCAATAAAAGAGAGAAACGCTTAATTTTAATTATATGTGCTTTTTAAAAGCGGCAAATTCTTACACAGAGATTATCAGGTTACTAGCTTTTGTTTGTGCTCTTAGTCATTTTTATTAATAAATTTTTTAATATATTTTTCATTCTAACCATTTGATTAATAAATTTTTTAGGTATAAAAAAAGGCGAACCAAGTGGCCCGCCATTTATTTGTACTGGTTTTGCTTATAACGGCAGAATATTATTCTGCATAATTATCAATACTTGGACAAGAACAAATCAAGTTTCGATCACCAAATACGTTATCTACACGGTTAACTGTTGGCCAGTATTTAGAGGCTTTTGCTTGAGTTGATGGAAAACACGCCACTTCACGAGTGTATGGGTGATCCCACTCATTAGACATTAGATCCACTTGAGTATGCGGTGCATTGACAAGTGGGTTATTGTCTAGTGGCCATTCGCCTTGTTGAACTTTATTCATCTCTTCACGAATCGCAATCATTGCCTCACAGAAGCGATCAAGCTCTGCTAAGTCTTCAGATTCGGTTGGCTCAATCATTAACGTACCCGCCACTGGGAACGACATGGTTGGCGCATGGAAACCAAAGTCCATCAAACGTTTTGCAATGTCTTCTTCACTGATACCTGTAGCGTCTTTAAGCGGACGGATATCAATAATACATTCATGAGCAATGCGACCATTGGTACCACGGTACAGAACAGGGTAGTGCGGACGTAGACGCTCCATTACGTAGTTGGCATTTAAGATCGCCACTTTAGTTGCTTCAGTTAGGCCGACTTCACCCATCATAGCAATGTACGCCCATGAGATAGGAAGAATAGAGGCACTGCCTAGATCCGCAGCAGAAACAGCATAATCCGTTCCTTGAACGCCGTTTTCAGAGTGACCCGGTAGGAAAGGTGCTAGGTGAGATTTAACACCAATAGGCCCCATACCCGGACCACCGCCACCGTGTGGAATACAGAAGGTTTTATGCAAGTTTAGGTGAGATACATCAGAACCAATAAAACCAGGGCTTGTTAAACCAACCTGCGCATTCATGTTGGCACCATCAAGGTACACTTGACCGCCTGCTTCATGAACCATGTCGCATACTTCGCGTACTTGCTCTTCGTATACACCATGTGTAGAAGGGTAAGTGATCATGATGCTAGATAGATTTTCTTGATGTTTTGCGATTTTTTCAGCTAAATCGATCATGTCGATGTTGCCGTTGTCATCACATTTCACCACAACCACTTTCATAGATACCATTGAAGCTGTTGCTGGGTTAGTTCCGTGTGCAGAGCTTGGGATTAAGCAAACATTTCGATGAGCTTCATCACGGCTTTGATGATAACGCTGAATGGCAATTAGACCTGCGTATTCACCAGAAGCACCAGAGTTTGGCTGTAGAGAAAATTCATCGTAGCCTGTAACTTCACATAGCATTGATTTTAGTGATGTTGCTAACGTTGTGTAGCCTGCGGCTTGGTTTAATGGGGCGAATGGGTGGATACCACCAAATTCAGGCCATGTTACCGGAAGCATTTCAGCCACAGCGTTTAACTTCATCGTACAAGATCCCAGTGGGATCATACCGTGAGTTAATGAGAAGTCTTTGTTTTCCAGTTTTTTCAAGTAACGCAGCATTTGTGTTTCGCTGTGGTGCGTGTTGAACACTGGGTGGGTTAAAAATGAAGAAGTACGACGACACGCTTCAGGGATAGCAGCAAACTCATCTGCACCGACTTCACTTGAAAGCGTATCACACTCTGCATTATCAACACCAAATACTGTTAGTAGTGCAACTAAATCAGAAACCGTGGTGGTTTCATCAAAGCTAATACCAAGCTGAGTATCAAATTTACGTAAATTGATGCTTGCCGCTAATGCTTTAGTGTAAAGAATGTCTGTTTGTTGCTCAGTTTTAACCGTTAACGTATCAAAGAAGCTTTGATGCGCTAGCTCAAACCCTGCTGATTGCAATGCTTTTGCAACGATAGCCGTGAAGTGGTGTACACGACGAGCAATGGTTTTTAAGCCTTCTGGTCCGTGATATACCGCGTAGAAAGAAGCCATGTTTGCAAGCAGTGCTTGTGCAGTACAAATGTTTGATGTCGCTTTCTCACGACGAATGTGTTGCTCACGTGTTTGCATTGCCATACGCAGTGCTTGGTTGCCTTTTAAATCAACCGATACACCAATAATTCGGCCTGGCATTGAGCGTTTTAGCTTTTCGCGCGTAGCCATGAATGCTGCGTGTGGGCCACCGTATCCCATTGGGACACCAAATCGCTGCGAACTACCAATCGCAATATCTGCACCCATTTCACCAACAGGTTTAAGAACCACTGAAGCAAGAAGGTCAGTGGCTACAACAACTAAGGTTTTTTTCGCTTGAGCTTGTTCAATCAGTGTTGATAAATCTCTTACTTCCCCCGTTGTTCCTGGGTATTGAAGTAGGGCACCAAACACATCATGTGAATCTAAGTTTGAATCAGCATCAACAGCAACGTCAAAGCCGATAAATTCGGCACGCGTTTTAATTACCGCTAATGTTTGTGGGTGAACATTGTCTGCCACAAAGAAGGTATTACTTTTGCTCTTTCCACCGCGTTTACACAGCGTCATTGCTTCTGCAGCCGCCGTTGCTTCATCAAGTAAAGAGGCGTTGGCAATATCAAGGCCAGTTAAATCCATCACCATTTGTTGATAATTTAGTAGCGCTTCTAAACGACCTTGAGAGATCTCAGGTTGGTAAGGCGTATACGCGGTATACCAACCTGGATTTTCTAATACATTACGCAAAATCACATTTGGGGTGTGTGTATTGTAATAGCCTTGGCCGATGTAGCTTGTATTGAGCGTGTTTTGTTGAGCGATCTGTTTTAACTCAGCAAGCATGGCATTTTCAGAAAGGCCGTGAGGTAATTGCATTGGCTGAGGTAAACGAATTGAGCTTGGTACAGTTTCTTCAATTAATTTTTCTAGTGTTTCAGCGCCAACCGTATTGAGCATATGTTGATGCTGTGAAGAAGCGGGACCATTGTGGCGGCGAATAAACTCGTTATCCGTACCTAATTGTTGAAGGAGCTGACTCATGATCTTAATCCTTTAAATTATTTTTATTCTTCTTCAATGCTTTCAAGGTATTGATCGCCCGGAATTAGGCTTTCTAATTGACCTTCATCAGACAGTTTAATTTTAGCAATCCAACCACCTTCATACGGTTCTTCATTAACAAGCTCTGGACTGTCTTCTAGCTCTTCATTGATTTCAACAATCACACCAGAAACAGGTGCATAGATATCAGACGCTGCTTTTACAGATTCAACTAAAGAGAAGTTTTCTTCTGCCGTTACTTCGTCATCTACATCAGGTAGGTCAACAAATACAACATCGCCAAGTAGTTCTTGAGCGTGGTTTGAGATACCAACGGTTACTGTACCATCACCATTATCACGTACCCATTCGTGGCTTGCTGTAAATTTAAGATCTTTTTCCATGATACTTCTCCAGTGTGAATTGTCTTTAGCAAATGGTTTTTAGCCCAATGCAGGTAGAAAAATTAGTATTAAGTGGAACTCAATAAAGTGTTATCTGTATTAATAACGACCATTAGATTACATCTGGTAAACATACAAGTGTGAAATGCAACATTCAACCGTCAAGTTTCCAATAAGAAACTTTGTTTCCCATTTTGCTACCTAGCGCACTTTTTCAGCATTCTTGTTGCTTTTTATCTCGCAATTTTCTCTTGATAAGATGAGTATTACAAAGGTAGATTGAATACTTAATGAGCAAGGAGCGCCGCTTGAGTAATCCTCAACATGTTATGGCAGAAGCAAAAGTCGTTAAAATTGAGAAAAATAACGAAGAGCAATCGATTGCACCGCTTGATCTTGGTAAGCGATTAAAAGACATCCGAATTCAACTTGGATTAACATTAGAAGAGGCGAGTAAGCGAACTGGACTTGCTCGCTCTACGTTATCAAAAATTGAAAACGAACAGATTTCACCGACATTTCAAGCCCTGCAAAAATTGGCGAGCGGCTTGGATATCGATATTCCTCAAATATTTGAGCCGCCGAAACAAAAAGGGGCAGTAGGGCGTCGAGATATTACGCTTTCGCAGCAAGGTAAGCCTCACCCAACGGCGACCTATGAGCATGAATTATTGGCAACACAATTATCCAATAAAAGGATGATGCCATTTAAAAGTCGTATTCGTGCAAGAGACTTTGATGCTTATGCCGAATGGGTCCGCCATGACGGAGAAGAATTTTTATTGGTTCTAGAAGGTGAGGTTTGTTTTTACAGCGAATTTTACGAGCCAGTCAATTTAGCGGTAGGGGACAGTGTTTATTACGATGCCAGTATGGGACACATATTGGTATCGATCAGTGAGGAAGACGCTCATATCCTCTGGGTTACCGCTAAGTAACCTGCAATTGATGAATCATAATCCACTATTTATTAGAAACCTAGATCCCAAGAATAACCGACACACTTAGCCAATATCAGACAAATGGAGAAAGAAGAATGTCAGAACAACTAAATAAAACGGCACTTTTTGATATACACGTCGCTGCTGGCGCAAAAATGGTTCCTTTTGCAGGATATGAAATGCCTGTCCAGTATCCATTAGGCGTAAAAAAAGAACATCTTCATACTCGTGATGCCGTTGGTCTGTTTGATGTATCACATATGGGGCAGCTTCGCTTAAAAGGTGACGGTGCAGCTGCAGCGTTAGAAGCCTTAGTGCCTGTTGATATTATTGACCTTCCTTCTCAGAAGCAACGTTATGCATTTTTTACTAATGATGCAGGCGGTATTATGGATGATTTGATGGTGGCTAATTTTGGCGATCACTTGTTTGTTGTTGTGAATGCCGCGAGCAAAGAACAAGATATTGCGCATCTGCACGCGAACCTTCCTGAAGGTGTTGAGCTTGAAGTAATTGAAGATCGTTCTTTATTGGCACTACAAGGCCCTCAAGCGGCTGATGTGTTATCACGACTTCAACCGTCAGTGGCTTCTATGTTGTTTATGGATACGGCTGTTATTGAGATCAATGGCATTGAGTGCTACATCAGTCGATCTGGGTATACAGGTGAAGATGGTTACGAAATCTCCGTGCCAAATGATAAAGCGGCAGAGCTTGCAGACGCATTGACCTCTTTTGAAGAAGTCGAGTGGATCGGACTTGGTGCCCGTGATTCACTGCGTCTTGAATGTGGATTATGTCTATACGGTCATGATTTAGATACAACAACGACGCCAGTAGAAGCAAGCTTGCTATGGGGTATCAGCAAAAATCGTCGTTCAGACGGCGAGCGTGCTGGAGGGTTCCCAGGAGCGGATATCATCTTAAAGCAAATCGAAACGAAAGATGTGAATCGTAAACGTGTTGGTTTAGTGGGGCAAAGCAAAGCGCCAGTGCGTGAAGGCTGCAAGTTATTTGATGCAGCTGATAATGAGATTGGTATTGTGACCTCAGGTACCGCAGGTCCAACAGCAGGAAAGCCAGTTTCTATGGGGTATGTAAGAGTAGATCTAGCCATTATTGGTACAGAAGTATTCGCTGAGGTTCGTGGTAAAAAACTCGCAATGACCGTAGAAAAAATGCCGTTTGTACCGCAACGCTATTATAGAGGTTAGTTTATTAGAGCTAGAGACTCATAATCACGCTAATCGAAATGAATGAATAGATCAAAAAGAGCATATAACTATGCTCTTTTTTTTGGTTGTAAAAAAAGTGCAAGTAAAGATTCCTCGTTATGAAAGTAAAAGATATGTCTGATTTTTGAAATTAATTGCACACTGTGCATATTTAGTTATCTATTTGAATTAAATTAATTAATCACAATTCGGCGAACGCTTGTATGCTCGGAAAGTGTTTGCAAAAAATTGTGACCTGTAACACAATTATAAACATTGAACTTAAGCATTGTTTTTACGATTAGATATCAAATAAGGTCTCTCTATGAAGGTTGTCGATTTTCTAAAGCATAAGCGTGAATATCTGGCCAAACATCCCTTTGAATTAAAAGATTGGATGTCACCAACCATTAAAGATTACTGGATTGAATTTTTAAATAAAGCTAACAATATTCACATTATTTCGTGGGTTAAAGAGCATAAGCGCGCTGTTAATGAGCAGCAAAGCGCAGCTGTTCAACCTGAGCCAATTGAAATGAACTTAGATACTCAAGCTGTATTTGAAGAGTTAACCGCTCGTTTGGGCGAAGAAATCCATATTGGCGATTGGTCAATGATGGATCAAGAACGCATTAATAGTTTTGGTGCAGTGACAGAAGATATGCAATGGATCCATACCGATCCAGAAAGAGCATCAGCAGAATCACCATTTAAAACACCGATTGCACATGGATTTTTAACTTTGTCTATGTTGTCAAAACTGACGGATAACGTAGGCAGTGATAATTTACTGTTCCCTACGGCTAAAATGACCGTAAACTACGGTTTAAACAAGGTACGTTTTCCATATCCTGTAAAAGCAGGTAAGCGAATTCGCGCAAGAAGCACATTAATGTCGGTAACACCGATTAAGCGTGGCTTAGAAATTGAAACAGAAGTTAAAGTTGAAATCGAAAAATGTCGCCGCCCAGGTTGTGTTGCGGTTTCTGTAATACGTTTATACTTTTAAGTTTGTCGATTAGCTTATTTTAAAGATAGCTTATAGTAGAAAATAAAAACGCGTTAACCTAGCTGAGGTAACGCGTTTTTTTGTATCTGTAATTCTTGTTCACTACTGGCATTGGTATAATTAAGCAACTTGTCGATTGTTATGATTTGCACCGCGTAGCATGGCTTGAACTAATTCCGTAGCTTCAAATTTCGTTAACGCTTCATGAGCACCAACTTGGTGTGCTTGCTCAACACAGATCTCACTTGAGAGTGAGGTATGAAGGATCACATACGCATCTTTCAATCTTGTATCGTTCTGAATTTCAAATGCCAATTCATAGCCGTCTAAACCGGGCATCTCAATATCACTGACCACAATATTATATGGGCGACCTGCATCTGAGGCTTGTTTTAGCATTTCATAGGCCTCTAATCCGTTTGTAGCGACTTGATAAGGGATATTAATACTGTCTAAAGCCGTTGAAAGTTGTTTACGCGCTACAAACGAATCATCAACTAATAGAATGTTAAGAGGTTTTAATTTCTCTCTTTCTACATCAGATAATATAGGGTACAAGTTAGAGGCATCTTCTGGATAGATTTTTGATAATAGAAGCTCAACATCAAGCAGTTGAACAATATTATCTTCAACGCGGGTGATCCCAGTAACAAAGACATTAGAGCCCGCTGTTTTTGGTGAGGCTTCAATTGCCTTCCAGTCACACTCAATAATTTTATCTATTGCTCTTACTGCAAAGCCAACTACAGTGCGCATACAGTCGGTGATGATAATATAGCAATCTTTTAATTCGTCTTGGTGAAGCGCTCTAAAGCCAACAGCTGCAGACATATCAATAATTGGAATTGCCATATCACGAATGGTTGCTGTCCCTAATACGTGGTGATGAGAGTAGGGAATGGAAGTCAATGCTTGAAAAGGTACGATCTCACGGACCTTCAGCGTGCCGATGGCAAAACGTTGAGTTAGTGTGAGTTTAAATAGCAGCATACCTTGTGATTGGTTCGCTTTGCTTTTCATAAGTGATAGCCTTCTGAAAATGATTATTTTTATGAATCTAATTGTAGGTTTTTTGAGACGGTTTTTAAAGGTGAGACTATCAATTGATGATCAATAAACGATATAATTAAGTTTAATTTATCCAGAATCATTTTGAGGTATTCATGGCTAGCACTGCAGCTGCGCTACACATTCTTGTTAAACATAAAGAACAAGCAGAAGACATTATCCAACAGCTTAAAAAAGGCGCAAAATTTCACGTATTAGCGAAAAAATACTCTAGCTGTCCTTCTGGTAAAAAAGGCGGCGATTTAGGTGAATTTAAGAAAGGCCAAATGGTACCGCAGTTTGATAAAGTGTGCTTTAGTGGTGAAACTCTTGTCCCGCACCTAGTAAAAACTAAATTTGGTTGGCATGTAGTAAAGGTTCTTTACCGTACATAAATAGCCAGTTAAAAGTTGTATTACAGAGACAAAAAATCCGACGTTTGCGTCGGATTTTTTATGAAGGAACAGTAAGGTTTTAGCTTAACGCTCCCAGTATGCTTCTTCTAAACAATCTTCACGTTCAGGCATTGATTTAGATAAACGTGGTGAGTGTTGAGTTAAGACTTCGTAGCTTGCACGGTTTGAGTACTTGCAAATTTGAGAGAAAGAAGAGTAAGTTAAATATTCTGCATCGTGCTTGCTTGAATTTGGCACATTCTCTTTATGGTAGTAGTTAGCCGCCATATCATGAAGAAGAGCAGATAATGCAGCATCGCCAGCGCCATTAGTATTTTTAATCTCCATTGGACCACCCATGTAAGGGGCAATGTGAGAAGATACTTTAATTGGCTTAGTACATTGTGCTTTCATCATTGGGCGACTGTATTCAAAACGGTTGAATTCAGGAATGTTACCAGGAAGAAGTGGCTTATCAGTTTCGCGTTTAATGCTTTCTTCTGTAAAGCCTGCCATGTATAAACCAACTGGACCAGCAGTACAAAGCACTAAATCAACCCACTCTAACGCTTTATCTGCGGCTAGTAGGGGATCTTTCTCACCAGTAAGGGCTTCTGCTTCTTCTTCATTCATTGCAACAACCGTTACATTTTCTTTTAAGAAAGCTTGCCACCACTCTGCTTTGCCTTCAATAACGTACTTAGTGCCTAAAGTAAGAACAACAGGGACGTTATGAGATTTTGCACAATCAATCGCTTTTTGAACCGCATCCATCATTGGATCGCCTTCTTTACCACGAACAAGGTAAGAAGAAATCACTAATGCAGAGGCTTTTTCAAAAATATGCTCAGGAACGTGAGCAGGACATAGTTGGTTCATGTCACCTTCATTAATCGCAAACGTACGCTCGCCATCTTCAGAAATCAAGGTGTAACAACGACCAATAGGGCCTTGAACTGGTTGTAGGTGATCTAAGTCCATACGGCTTGTTGTATTACATAAGTAACGATAAGCGTAAGAGCCGATTTTGATGTTTTCACTCATAACGCCAAGCAGAATAGACTTGCTGTCTGCTAATACTGAGTAGTTATGGAGGGTGTTACCAATGGTATCGCCAGGATACTCATGACTGATCAAGTTTCTTTCAAACAGTTCTTTATATAAAGCTTCTGCTTTTGACTCTTCAAGAACCAGTGAATGACCTTTACTTAACTGGTGACGGGCTAAGAAATCATCATCAACTTTTGCTTCAATATCGACGATGGTTTGACCTACACCGATAAGGTGGGTGCGTTCTAGTTTAGGGGTTTGTTTGATTTGATTCACTAATGGATCGCGAGTGTGAACAGGAAAATAGTGTTTAGACTTACGTTGGCCAGGAAACTTCATGAATTAAAGATCAGTTAATAAGTGAATTTTCCGAGATTATATCACAAGTTTTTTCATTAACATTCATCAATCGATTAAATAATTGCGGGCTAGGTCACTTTATTTTTGGGGTGAAATAGCAAACGTTTACTTTAGAAGGAAAAGTAAGAAAATCCCCTAGAATGACACTCCGTATAAAATATAGATAAAATGGCATAACTTGGTTTTATGTGCTAATTATGGTGTAAATTTGGTTAGATTATTTTGGAGGTTATGTTTTGTTTGCAGATTTATCAATAATATCACAAAAAAAAGTGAATTATCAGACTTGCAGAATTAGTTTCCGGCCCTATAATACTGAAAACCGGAGCGCCTGCCAGCGCCCCGGTTTTTTTGTGCCTGCCATCTTGGTTTGTTAACTGCCTTCTGCCAAAGGCAACAAGAGATAGTAGAGCCATTATCGATAATACGAGGAATTTATCATGCGTATCGAACAAGAATTAAAGTTAGGCTTCAAAGATGTACTGTTTCGTCCTAAGCGTTCAACACTGAAAAGTCGCTCTCAAGTCGAATTAACCCGCGAGTTTACATTTAAGCACAGCGGTCGTCAATGGTCTGGTACACCTGTAATTGCAGCTAATATGGATTCTGTTGGTAGTTTTGCTATGGCAAAAGCACTTTCTGAGCACGGTGTAATGACTGCGATTCATAAGCACTACACAGTTGAAGACTGGGCTGGCTTTGTTAAAGAGAACGATGCATCTGTTCTTAAAAACGCAATGGTTTCTACTGGTACTTCTGAAGCGGATTTCCAAAAGACAAAAGACATCATGGCATTAACAGATGACTTGATCTTTATTTGTGTTGATATCGCAAACGGTTACTCTGAGCATTTAGTTCAATACGTAGAAAAAGTACGTGCTGAATTCCCAGACAAAGTGATCTCTGCTGGTAACGTTGTTACTGGTGATATGGTTGAAGAGCTTATCCTAGCTGGTGCTGACATCGTTAAAGTAGGTATTGGCCCAGGCTCTGTATGTACTACTCGTGTTAAAACTGGTGTGGGTTACCCACAACTTTCTGCAATCATTGAATGTGCTGACGCAGCGCACGGCCTTGGTGGTCGTATCATTGGTGATGGCGGTTGTTCATGTGCTGGTGACGTTTCTAAAGCGTTCGGTGGCGGTGCTGATTTCGTAATGCTTGGTGGTATGCTAGCTGGTCACGAAGAGTCAGGCGGTGAAGTTATCGAGCAAGACGGTAAGCAGTTCATGAAATTCTACGGAATGTCTTCACAAAGCGCGATGGACAAGCACTCAGGTGGTGTTGCTAAGTACCGTGCAGCTGAAGGAAAAACCGTACTATTACCATACCGTGGTTCAGTTCATAATACGATTTCTGACATCCTTGGCGGTGTACGTTCAACTTGTACATACGTAGGCGCGGCGCAGCTTAAAGAGCTAACTAAGCGTACTACTTTCATTCGAGTACAAGAGCAAGAGAACAACGTATTTGGTAAAGAGTGATAACTCAATACTTCGGAAATTGTAAAAAAAACCATACGTTGATTTTACGAAACTATACGCTGAAATAAAAACAACCATACCTTGAAGTTGCTTATAAAGTGTACAACACTTGAGGAAGTTTACTACAGGTATGGTTGTTTATTATGAAAAAACGGATTCTTAGAAACTCGTCAGTAAAAAACATCTCACGCTTTGTCAGCCTCAAAACGAACTCTATCCATACAGTCGAATCCGACTTGGAGTTTGACGCATGTTTCCACTTCGAATTTTCGCCACAGATTATAACTTTCGAAGCGCAGCCTATCGGTTTTGAATATTTTATCGAAGGTAAGCTGCATAGGTATACGCCCGATTTTTTAGTCACATACAAAGATTCATACCAATCATTTTATGAGATAAAGCCCAAGCACATTGCAGAAAAAGATGAGTTTAAAGAAAAGTTTAGAGCTCAGAAAGAACAAGCATTGGGCGGCGGTAAAGACCTGCACGTATTGACAGATGATGATATTCAAATATACCCATTGCTCGATAATTTAAGGATCATTCATCGTTATGCTTGCGATGAGCGTCTTAACTCCATTCAGAGAAATATATTGAATCTATTTAAGAAATATGGAGAGCTCAGGATAGAGCAGGTTGTTCAATATTCTTCAGTTCATTCTTCTCAGTTATTACCCTCACTTTATGATTTGATTGCCAGACAGTTGTTAAGTATTGATATGCACCAGCCTATTGGTTGGCAAAGCCCTATTTGGAGCTCTTAGGCATGCCAAGTGAAGGTTCTAAGCGATTTGGCGAGCTATTTCCAAGTACTAACTTCGATAAAGAATCGAAACCAAAGGAAACGCTATCACTCCCCTTATGGAAAGATGTTGATCTGACGTTTAAGGATGTCTTTTCTGTTGATGAAGACCGAAGAAATGAGGCCATACATAGATATAACATTCTAGAATTCCTTATAGATCAATATGGTACCGATTTTTCCAAAAAGCAAATAGATGAGTCACTTACTGCTTTAATAGATAAATTTGGTTCAAGTACACCATCAGCAATCAGCATTTATAGGTACTGGAGAGGTTTTAAAAAATCAAATTTTCAGCTTAACTCCCTAATTCCGAAAGTCTCTGCTGGCAATACAAAAAGAAATACTCCCGATGAACTTGAACCTTTAATTCAAGGTGCAATAAGAGATTACTTCTCTGAAGAATGCCCGACAGCAACATCGGCATACGTAACTCTTGACTTGAGGTTGAAATTGATCGGCATAATGAAATCAATGGGACTCAATTTGAACCGTTCTCAATACAGGCATTTAGGAAGAGACTAAGGAAGCACTCTGAGTACGAAAAAATACTACTTAGAAAGGGAAAAAGTGTGGCTGATTCTACTTTCAGAAAAGTGGGGAAAAGGCCAGCAACAACACGAGTATTGGAACGTGTAGAAGCAGACCATACTAGGCTTGATTTATTTATTATTGATGAAAAAAACGGGCTAGAAAACAATATCCCAAATCTAAGTTGGATCGATGCTGTTAATTCTTCAATTCCTCCACGTCCTTTCAAAGGGTCTAGAGATGAATTGAAGTTTAACCTAGGAAAAAACCGCGAGGTAGTTCTCGATAAGAAATGGGGTTAGGTTAGGCACAACAATACGCTACTCTAGTGTTCGTCTAGCAAGATATTTTGGGCACAAAACGTGTAAAGACATGAAAAGTGTACGTGTGAGAATCAAGTATGATCCTAGTTGTCTTGGTAGGGTTTATGTACTTGATGAAACGAAAGAAGAGTTTTTTGCTGTAGACGCAATTGATGCTGATTACGCCTATTCTGTTTCTGAGTGGTCACCCCTCTGTCTTTAAATGAGATAGAAAAGGCGCGAGACTTACCATGATAGGCTTTAACCATTTCGTCTCCAATTGTAGATGTGTGGATATTTAACGGTGACCGACCATCGCCTTGTGCTGCACGTTGGGTAGAATCGATCTCTGTTGATTGATCGATATCAGCATCGCTTGCCAATAAGTTGTAGTTAGTATCCTCGATATTGTACACCACACGTTCTTGAGTTCGGTCGTACCATACATTACCAATCATGCCGTTTACTGCGGGAGGTACACCTGTAGCAAGGGCTGCGTGTCCTACAATCGTTTCTGTGTTCGCATGTTGGTAATGTACATTCGTATAGTGAACTCCCTCATCTAAGAGTAGCCTAAAACCACCTTCACCAAAATTGTTTTTAAATCAATTGGGTAAGTCACCACGCAGCGCGTCAACGGTAAGCTGCAGAATGAGTTTTGGCTGGGTTTCGTTTGCGATGACAGCACCTGAAGAAAATAACATGCTGAGTGCAAGGGTACTAACGGCAAGGTTCTTCATATTGTTAATCCAGTTTTCGATATGGTTACGCTCCAAAACGAGCTTTTTTCTCTACGTTCAGATTCATCACTGCATGCTGTAATCGTGTCCAATCACTAACAGCTTTGGTGCATTCTAAGTATCATGACGAATGTAGTCTTTGGCTAGATCCTCCGAGCGGGTACTGGTGATCCAACATTTTACTTCCTCGATCTTGCCATCGTCTTCTCGTATATACATATCAGACACAGAAAAAGGCGGAATCACAGCGATAGAATCGATTGCGACGGCTTGTTCGCTTTCATCAAATGCGACGCAACGAACTTTGACGGCTTCAGCGTACGAGACTTTCACTCGCCAATGAGTATCCGAGAGTGGTTGAATCTCATCCCCAGTAATAACGAATGGCTTGTTTGGCCGCTTTTCTTCTGTTTCAGACGTAGCGGTATCTTTTGCAAGTGCATTCGTGCAGGTTAATGCAGCAAGCAAAAATAGGATTTTGTTAAATTTCATATTAACAACCCTCAGTGGTTGACCGTGTAAGTAACTGAAACATTACATGGGTTTCCCAAAGAGATTAACTAGGACTTTCCCTAGTCCTAGTTTTGCGAATTTACTTAGGGTTGATCGGCTTTAATCGGTATTTTGCTAGCCATTCTTGTTTTACTTCCTTGATTAATACCCATACAACCATGCTGCGTTTTAAATACCAGTGACCTTGTTTATTGGTGTGGATGCCGTTTTTCAGTGTTGGGTAATGGTTTAGGTCATGAATACCACGATGGTCTAGCCAGTGATAGAGTGTTTGGCGAGAGCGTTTTTTTGTACCAATAGCAACCCAAAAAATAGTTGTTAGACGTTGTACTGCAGAAGAGTGAATGGCAATTTGAATCTTCACTTTTAACGCTTTCCACAAGTGAAAAAACTTAAAACGTAAACGCCATAAGCCAATCACAAGTAACAAGCCTAAAATGAGATTTTGGCGTTGTGCTTCCAGCCACTGCTTTATATTTGAAGTCCAGAGCTCAATGCGCTGATCTAAAGGTAAAGGAGGTGCCGAGCTAACCATCACCGTAATGGCTGGCAGCGTTATGTCTTCTGGTGTATTTGTTGTTGTGTTCCACCACTGGAAAGACAGTTCGGGCAGGGTGTATTGCCCTTTGTGAACAAAACGATAGTGAATATCAGTGTTGCGGGTTCCCGTCAAATCCGCGCGGAATGATTGGGTTGTCGTTTGGCTGTTGCCGGTGCGAATTTCTACACCTTCAATCTGATTGAGAAACGGCAGCTCTGAAATATACCGCCCCGGTAGATCAGTCACATTGAGCGAGACCGAACGGGTTACCGCGCCACCTTCGGTGATTTCTGCGTCACTGACAGTTTGGTTTACTGTGACCTTCGGAGAGGCAATCTTACCCTTTGCCGCCTCAGGAAGTGCGTTAACCGTTATCTTTAAGGGCTGTGTCGGAATATATATTTTGTTGTCACCACGGCCAAGGGTGATGTTGATACTTGGTAAAGTGAATTCTCCAGGTTTGGCTGGAAATAGCTCTAACTTTAATGCCGCTTGTTCAACACGTTTGCCATTTTCTATAGGTCTGGTGTATTGCCAAAATGTGGTGGTTTGCTCAAAAAAGAGATCTTTGGCTGAAATATCGTCAACGTTGATAACGTCAGTAATCGCTGTGTCACTCAAAAGCTCAAGGAAAACGGTGTGGCGTCGCCTCTCTGTTAAGGTCTCGTTACCCAGCGCCCAGCGGGCATGATACTGTGTGTTCACGGTGCTTAGTTGCTGTGAGGGGGTAACAGAGAGAGGATCATCTGTAGTGATTGATGCTTTCGCATTTAAACTTGCCATGAGTACCATGCTAAATGCAATGGCGGTACCTACATGACTGATTAGGCGTGTATTGCGAAATAACGTGCTCATTGTTTCACCTCCTGTGAAGAGTGTTCGCTGTGCAGCTCTGGTTCGGCCATTTGCTGAAGTTGGATGGAGAACTTATTGCGAAGGAACACTTCAGGGTTGGATTTAACTTGCTCCAGCCAAATTTTGGTTAAATGCTCTTCTGCCATTAAATCTGCACTATTGATGACTTCAATTTTGTCTTCAGGTTCTTCAATTCCCATATCTTCTTCTAGGGTGGAAATAACATCGGCAGTCATGTCTTCTCCTGCAGTGCCTTGGCCTTGCGCACGATCAGCCATGAGGTCGAAAATCTCTTGAAGTAGAGCTAGGTTGTGCAAAGCTTGCGGGTGCTGTGGTTCTAATTCCAGCACTTGTTCGAACCAACGCTCTGATGAACGAAAGCGGTCAATATGCAAGTAGCTCAGAGCCACCTTGAAGCGTTTTTCGATCGAGTCTGGCTGATTGTTGAGCATAGTGAGTGCCCATTCCCACTGCTGATTGCGCATGAGGGATTCAATTTTCCAATCAGGATCGATAAAGGCTTGCGCCGCGCATGCATAATTGCCTTGATTATAAAACCATTGCCCTTGTTGATCTGGAGTGAGGAAGAGCCTCATCGACAATGAATCACAGGTAGCGAGATCCGTTGATGCCTTTGCTAAAGCGGGGCTTGGTTGAAAGGCACTGAGTGCAACAACGCCGACCAATACGCTAGGAGCCCAACGGATACTCCAACCTCGACGAAACCAAAGTAAACTCAACAGCAGTGCAGGGAAAACAAGAAAGAACCCGGCTTCTTGCCACTGTATATCTTCATCCAGTGGGTCGAAATAACTGAAACTGTCGATCCAATGGGTAATGCTTTGTACATCGCTGTTGTCTGGCGTATTTTGAATGAGGCGGACACCCGAAGGAGAATCGACAGTCTCGTTGTAACCAAACTTCCAAATGATCATTTGATCACTGTAGGTACGCTCATAATTCTCTATGGCTTGTACAGCACTGTTATCGAGACTGTCTGTTACAACGACAATGCTTGCGGGAATCCGACTCTCTGTATGTTGCTGGGCAATTTGATCCAAGACAGCAGGCAGGTTTTTCCCTTGTCTAGGAACGAGGTTTGTTGATAAAGAAGACAGATACAGCTCAAGCACTTCGCGGTCTTCTGTCGGTGGAATAAGCATATGAGCGCTGCCAGCATAGACATATGCACCAATAATCCCATCAGATTTGTACTCTAATAGGTCTGATAACTTGAGTTTGGCATTTTCAAGGCGACTTGGCGCGATGTCGGACTCACTCATTGATCGTGACAAATCCACCACAAATAGAATTGGTGATTGGTTTTTTGCATGCGCATCGGGTTCAGGCTGCCAAGTTGGGCCAGCCACAATCATAATCAACAGACCTAGGAAAAGTGGTAGCAAGTTCTGAGGAGAAAACCAACGTGTTTGGCTTTCTCCCGTATTCAGAAATGGCAACAGGTGAGAAGCGATAGGAAGCTGTTTGTTGTTGTCTGCTTTTCGCTTGAGCGCATAGACCAAAATGCCTAAAGGAATGGCTAATAAAAGTAACCATGGTCGAATGAAATGAAATTCAGCCATTTATATCTCCTTATTCGTATTACTTTGCCCGCGCAGCGCAGCAATAACTAACGCCAATAGGCTGAGCGATAAACTAACAATAAGTGGCCAGTAATAGAGTTCTACTTTTGGTCGAATGGTGTAGCTATCAAAAAGCGTTTCTTCAAGCTCGTTAAGTGCTTTATACACGTCTACTAAATCTTGCCCATTGAGTGCTTCAAATACCTGCCCACCGGTATAATTGGCAATACGATCTAACATATCGAGATCTATACCATCTTCACCCACGTTGGTTGCATCACCGATGGCAATGGGGTAGATAGTAATGTCGTTTTCACCCGCAAAATGGGCAGCGTCAATTGGAGGGTAGTTGCTGGTGGTATCGCGGCCATCCGTCATGAGGATTAGAACTTTATTGGCACTGTCTGAATGTTCGAAGTGATTAACGGCCACACCAATCGCATCACCGAGGGCAGTGCCAGATCCAGCCATTCGAACATCCATTTCATTGAGCAACTGTGTGATAATAGAGAAATCGTCAGTAAATGGTGCTTGTAAATACGCATCATCACCAAAAGCGATAAGGCCGATTCGATCGCCTTCACGTTGAACTAGAAAATCGTCGAGCAGAAGTTTTACACCATCAATACGGCGAACATTGATGCCATCTGGATCGACAAAGTCACGAGCTTCCATTGAGCCAGACAGATCCACCGCCACCATCATTTCACGACCACTTTTTTCTATTGAAACGGGCTCACCTAGCCAAACTGGTTTTGTTGCAGCGATAACCAAACTAAGGTAGGTCACCACAATAAGAAGACGTTGCCACCAAATAGGTGACATCACCACAGCGCCAGAAGTTGGTTTAGAACCTGTGACTTTAACTAACTTATCGAAGTGACTAAAACGCAGTGCGGTCTGACGAGTGAAGTGTATGGGACTCAGAAAAATCACTAAAGGTAGCAAAATCAGCAGACTGAATAGAGGGTAAGTGAGAGTTAACATGTCACCTCCTTAAACCAACGTCTGATCGCTTGTCGCTCGAGATCTGTAAGAGTGGGTGATGCGCGATAGCTGCTTTCCATTAATTGAGAGATCTGCACTGAATGTAGTTTGGTAGCACTGCTTTGACATATGAATTGAGCAAACTCCTGGTTGGTCATTGTACCGATATCGGACTTAGGCCAGTGTTGATGTGCTAGCTGCTTCATTAACTGCGCAATAGCGGCAATGTTCTGTTCGTGTTCGTATTTCTGAAACAACGCCCAAGCTTCGCGTAAGTAGGTACGCTTAAGATATTGGTGATAACGATGAGCAATATAGCCGAATACCACAACGATGCTTGTGAGCCCAATGAACAGCCACGTGATCGTTTGTGGATACCACGAAATAGCTTGAGGCGGAGAAATCCATTCCGCTCGCTTTACTAGATGACTACCAAACTCGACAATTTGGCCTTGTGTAACATTACCCATAAAATGCCTATTGTTTGGTCAGTGAAAGTAATTGTGTCCAAGCATCGTGTTGCGTGGACATATCAAGTAATGCCAAGCGATGGCGCATAAAGTGCTCAGAAAGCGATTGTTTTTGCTCTTGGACGTAGTGTTCATAACGCTCTCTGGTGGATTGATCACTCTTCTTCAGTTCGACTTGATAGCTTTCATTGCCCATAACTAGATTCTGCTTAGGGAATTGTTCTTCCAGCGGATCGGTAATTCGGATACCCACTAGGCTATTTTGACGAGCTAACTTATCAATCATTACGCTTGAATTTCGTTGGTCGTAGTCGCTGAAGTCACTAAAAATAAAACACTGGCTCTCTTTTAATCCAAGATCGACTAAGTGCTTTAATGCGGCTTCTAAATTGGGGGCCTTTTTAGAGACTATCCAATTTGGGAGTTTGTTTGATTGCTCTATGATCGCAGATAAAAGAGCCATGAGCGCTTTTTCCCCGCGTCGAAATGGTAACGTTACAATGTCACTGTCTGTGAGGATGACAGCGCCTACGCGATCGCCATGATGACAAGCTGCGCCCGCAGCAATTGCCGCAGCTTCACAAGCAATGGCAGATTTCATGTGGCCATCGGACGCAAAAAACATACGAGTTCTAAGATCGATGAGCAGAGCGATATTTTTATCGTTTTCCTCAGCGTAAACTCGTAAATAGGGTTGACCCGTTCGTTGTGTTACTTTCCAGTCAATACAGCGGACATCATCACCTGCGTAGTAGTGACGAAGTTCGACAAAATCCAACCCTCTGCCACGTTGTTGACTGCGATGCTTACCAGTAAGAGGAGTCAACTTTTGGTAAGGGGGTTGCCACGAAATCTTACGCCCTAGCAAGGTTAGCTCGGCAAGTCTTCCAGATGTCGGGTAGATACGAAGGTCGACGGTCATAAAGCCTCCTCGCGATTAAGAAAATGCAACGCAATTTAGAAGTTGATCGATGACTTGCTCAGCATCTACTCCTTGATTTTGAGAAGAAAAACTCAAAACTAAACGGTGGCGAAGTACTGAATGGGCCACTGCTCTTACGTTGTCCGGCCTCACGTAATCTTGACCGTTTAACCATGCGTGAGCACGTGAACATTTGTCTAACGCGATAGTTGCACGAGGGCTAGCCCCCAACTCAATCCACTGGCTAAGCTGTTCGTCACATTTGTCTGGGTAGCGAGTCGCATCGATTAGGTCGACAATGTATTGATCTACATGTTCGGCGACATGAATATTATCAATATGACGACGTGCCTCTAGCACTTGTTCGATGGTCATGAGCGATTCGCTGCTAGTGGAGTCTTGGTTCTCAATCCGCAAGAGTTTGAGCATGTTTTTCTCAGCGTCTTTGCTTGGATAATCAATCAAGATCTGCATTAAGAAACGATCCATCTGCGCTTCAGGCAGTGGATAGGTACCTTCTTGTTCAACCGGGTTTTGTGTGGCGAGAACCATGAACAGTTCTGGTAATTTGTGTGTTTCTCCTGCTATCGAAACTTGTTTTTCTGCCATCGCTTCAAGCAGTGCTGATTGCACTTTAGCTGGAGCACGGTTGATTTCATCGGCCAGCAAAAGGTTAGTAAATACAGGGCCTTTTTTGAATGTCAGCGATTGAGTATTAGTTTCGTAAACTTCGCTACCGGTGATGTCAGCAGGAAGCATATCCGGCGTGAATTGAATCCGATGGATCTGTGAATCCAGTTGCTTGGCCAAAACGGTGACACTGCGAGTCTTTGCTAGTCCTGGCAGACCCTGCAAGAGAACATGGCCATTCGCGAGTAGGGCAATAATTAGTTGCTCTACAGATTTTTCTTGCCCTAGTACTTGTTGGTTTATCTGTTTCTGAAGTTCGATAAAATCTTGCATTATATTGCCCAATTCGTTGCTGGTTACTACCAATGATTTGAAGGTAGGATATGAAAACGTAGCGAACTTGATAACTAGGACTATTACTAAACAGGATTGAGTTTAGATACGTGGAATAAAGAAAAGGTGTGCAATGCACACCTTTTGAGTTTTCCATGATTGGTGAAGTTAATTATTTAGCTTCACGGTATGGTAGCGTAGACAGTACACGGTCTAGGTTGAATGCAGTTGGCTCCTGACGTAGTGGGAATTCATTAAACGTCTGTAGTAGGCCAGCCACTTCAACTTGGACTGGAACGAAGTGGAACATACGTTCTGCATACCAACGTAGGTACATCCCTGAGTGTTCTGGCGCTTCCTCATATGGGTCTGCACGTAGGTCAACCAGTTCTGGCCAAGTAGAGGCTAGACGTGGAGCGAACCAGCTCTCTTCTGTTGGATGGATAAATGTAGCTTTGATCTTACCAACGCGAACCGCTTCTAAGTTACCTGTTTCAGCAAAGTAGAAAATCTCGTTACGTTCAGTGTCTTCGTTGTTAAACCACGCGTTAGTATGGTCGTAGCCATCAATGTAAACGTCATGTTTCGTCTTGAACGACTCTTGAACATCTTTAACACCAGCAATTGTTGCTAGAGTAGTAAACAAATCTTCATGAGACTGGATACCGTTGTTACGAGCACCTTCAGGGATGTGACCAGGCCAGCTAACCATGAATGGCACACGTACACCACCTTCAGACGTCAGGCCTTTCTCACCTTTAAACGGTGTGTTACCGCCATCTGGCCAAGACATCTTCTCTGCACCGTTGTCGGTAGTGAAGATGATGACTGTGTTGTCACGTTGACCGGTTTCTTCTAGCTTATCTAGAATTTCACCAACGTAGTGGTCAAGCTCAGTCATACCATCTGCGTATAAACCATAGCCAGTTTTACCTTGCCATTCTTCGCTTAGGTGAGTCCAAACGTGCATACGAGATGGGTTATACCACATGAAGAATGGGTCATCTGTCTTCGAGAAATCGTCTAAGTAATCTAGAGCCATGTCCGTTAGTTCACGGTCAATGGTTTCCATGCGTTTCTTAGTCAGAGGGCCTGCTGACTCAGTAGGGCCATCGGCTGTGCCAGTGACAATACCACGAGGACCAAAGCGCTCGAAAAACTCTGGGTCTTGTGGGTAATCAGGATGCTCTGGCTCTTCTTCAGCGTTTAGGTGGTAAAGGTTACCGTAGAAGAAATCAAAACCACGGCGATGAGGCATCATGTGTTCACGATCTCCTAGGTGGTTTTTACCAAGTTGCACGTTGAAGTAACCTTGCTCTTTAAGCACTTCAGCCAGCGTTGGATCATCTTGATGAAGACCGACCGGAGAACCAGGCAGACCCACATTTAGAAGACCTGTACGAACAGGAAGTTGGCCAGTTAGGAATGCTGCACGACCGGCAGTGGAGCTTGGCTGGCCATAGTGGTCAGTGAAAAGCATGCCTTCATTTGCGATACGGTCGATGTTTGGTGTTTTGTAGCCCATCATGCCCAGGTTGTAGGCAGAAGTGTTTGACCAACCGATGTCATCGGCCATGATGACGAGTATATTTGGCTTTTCAGAGGTGTTTTTTGCGATTGCTGGTGCTGCAGCAACGGTAGCTAACGCAGCTGTGCTGAGCACGGTTTTCTTTAGTAAGCTTTTAGAAAGGGTTTTCATAAGATGCTCCTGAAATAAGATGAGCACAGTATGATTTTTTTCCAAAATTAACTGAACTAGGACAATTCCTAAACGAATTGAAGTTGAGCCAATTACTTAAAATACTACTAGGCATTTCGTGCGTTGCAGTTTATGGTAATAACGTTCATTAATGAAAAGAGGTTTAAAAATGCTCTCTGATTCAATTACTTCAGCATTAATTTCTATGTCTAGTCGATTATTGAATTCTCCAACAGCACAAATGGAAGAAACCATCATAGAGACGCTACATGAATGTCGAATTGCTTTAAAAATCGACCGTATTTCATGCTTACCTATTGAACAAACTAGGATACATGATTGGCGATTTTATGAGGCTGCGGGAGAAGGTGTTCCCAGAGTCAAATCTCAACTTCCGGCATCCTTGGTTTTAGAATATCGTCGGCATATCCAAGCGGGAATTGTTGTATCAAGTGATGAGTCACCAGAACTGCTTGAGCTCGCTAGCCACTTACAGGATGAAAAGCCGCTGCGTCATATATTGGTTCCGATAAGTGCAATGGGGAAACCATGGGGCTTATTGGCCTGTGCAAGTTTCAATGATGTAGACAGTTATTCAGAATCAGAAGAATTTATAAACGCGGCGACAGTGCTAGGTAATATGATTGCATCCAGTATTGAGCGTGTGCGTCATTATGATCAGCTGATAAAGAGCCGCCAAGATGTAGTTGAGAGAAATAAACGCATCATTGGTGAACGAGAAAGAGAACGACAGAATATTGCGCGCGATTTGCATGATGACTTCAGCCAACGCCTCGCTTCTTTGGGGATTGAGCTTAGCCTTGCCTCTAGTATTTGTGATGAAATCACAAGACCAGTGCTAATGAAGTGCGCCAATGAACTAGCATCAATTACCAAGGACGTTCAACACTTGTCTCGTCACCTGCACCCTGTAGTAATAGAAAGAGTAGGGCTTAATGCCGCTATTCAATCACATGCTCAACAAGTTGCGGAACGCTCAGGACTGTACTTATCGATTGAGCTTGATGACGATACTTCTTTTAATAATGATGTTTCATTACATGTCTATCGCATTATCCAAGAAGCGTTATCCAACATCGTGAAACACGCTAATGCTTCTGCGGTCACAATCACGTTAAAGCAATTTAGTGGCGACTGGATAGAATTGTTGATTCGAGACGACGGAATCGGAATTGCTCAAGAGCAAGCACACATTCAATCACCTTCGTTAGGTCTTCAATCTATGATTGAACGCGGAGAATTGATTGGTGGTGAATTGATCATTAAACGCAATGATCCAAAAGCAGGAACTACAGTTAAATTATCAATAAAAACAAGTGAGGTTTAAATGGCAACCGTCGTAATTGCAGATGATCACCAGATAGTCAGTGAAGGTATTGCCCGCCTAGTGGACTTAACGCATCAAGTTGTAGGGATTGGCGTTGACGCAACAGAGCTACTTCAGCTTGTTAAGCAGCATCAGCCCGACTTAATTATTACCGATATTTCTATGCCTGGTATGCAGCTAAATACTACGCTTTCACTGCTTAAGCGGACTTCGCCAAACAGTAAACTTGTTTGCCTATCTATGCATGATGAGCCAGAGATCGTTAAGGCTGCTTACCAATATGGTGCTGACGGGTATGTACTTAAACATCAAGCAGGTTTTGAACTAGCAACGACGATGAAAAATATACTTGCTGGAGAACGCTACATACCAGATGAATTGAAAAGCATTATTGAGCAAAAGACAGATTTGACCGCCAGACAAGTTGATATTCTTAAACTATTAGCTCAAGGATTTTCTGCGAAGAAAGTAGCTTTGGAGCTCAACATTTCTTCGAAAACGGTCGAATACCACAAATATAAGATGATTGAACAACTTGAACTTGCTAGTGCATCCGAGCTTATTGCTTGGGCTCACAGTCGAAAGCTCATTTAACTCACCTTACACCTCTCTAATCCATATCTCCTTCCGTTAGGAAATGTCCTAGTGGTCTAATTTAGGCCACCTAAGGATAATTATCCTAAATCCAACAGGAGCGCAGATATGACGATGACATCACCACACCCATTCCACCTTTTGGTTAAGCCTGTTGGCTCAAAGTGTAATTTAGACTGTCACTATTGTTATTACTTGAGAAAAGAAGAGCGTTATCAGCCAGGAGCTACGATGCAGATGTCAGACGCTCTCTTGGAAACATACGTCCAGCAATATATCGCAGCTCAGCCTAAACACATCAAGTTTGTTGATTTCAGTTGGCAAGGTGGGGAACCTGCACTGCGCGGCATTGAATTTTACGAAAAAGCGGTAGCATTACAAAAAAAATATGCTCGTTCAGGTATGACGATCTCAAATACTTTCCAAAGTAATGGAACTCTGATCAATGAGAAATGGGCGAAGTTCTTTAAAAAGAACAACTTCTTGATCGGACTTAGCATTGATGGTGACGAACTTAATCATGACTTAGGTCGAGCTGACATTAAAGGTAATGGCAGTTACTCACGAGTATTACGTGGCCTCGGCATGCTGCAAAAACATAAAGTACAGTTCAACACCTTGACCGTTGTGCATAACGATAACGCACACCTTGGTAAGCAAACCTATCAGACACTCAAAAAATTAGGTTCTAACGTTATTCAGTTCCAGCCCTGCGTTGAGCACTCTCTTGATCGTCGAGGTGAAAAAGACTGGTCTTTAACTCCACATCAGTGGGGGCACTTTTTGTGTGATGTATTCGATGAGTGGCGCAAAGAAGATGTAGGAAAAGTACACATTCAGTTTTTCGAAAACACGCTCGGTATTCTTGCGGGCCAACCAAGTCAAATGTGTTTTCACTCGGAAACTTGTGGCCAACAAATGATGCTAGAACATGATGGCAGTATTTATTCTTGTGATCACTATAGCTATGAAAATCATAAAGTTGGCGATATCGAATCGGTAGATTTAGGCGCTGTAGCATCCTCTTCGAAGCAAGTTGAATTTGGCTTAAACAAGTGGAAGTCACTGCCTAAGCAATGCCGAGAGTGTGATTTCAGACCGATGTGTAATGGCGGCTGCCCTAAAGAGCGTACTGCTTTTACCGCAGACCTTGAGCCGGGTTTAAATCATTTATGTTTTGGATATAAAAAATTCTTTGTGCACGCAATGCCTTACTTTGCCGCAATGCTAGAGGCAATCAAGCTAGGACACCCAGCTGCAGTTTATCCAATGTTCGTAAAGCGGATTACGGCGTAATGTTGTGTAGTCGATAATTTTCAATCATTAAGGAACGAAGTCAATGAAAAATAAACTCACCACAGCAGCAGGTTGCCCTGTTGCACATAACCAAAATGTAATGACGGCAGGCAAACGTGGTCCAATGCTTTTGCAAGATGTCTGGTTTTTGGAAAAGCTTGCACATTTTGATCGTGAAGTGATCCCTGAGCGTCGAATGCATGCAAAAGGTTCTGGGGCTTATGGAAAATTCACAGTGACCCACGATATTACCAAGTACTCGAAGGCGGCAATCTTCTCTGAAGTTGGTAAAACAACCGAACTCTTTGCTAGGTTTACTACGGTTGCAGGCGAGAGAGGTGCCGCAGACGCTGAACGTGATATTCGTGGTTTCGCACTCAAGTTCTACACAGAAGAAGGGAACTGGGACTTAGTGGGTAACAACACGCCTGTATTCTTTTTACGAGATCCACTTAAGTTTCCGGACTTGAATCATGCGGTAAAGCGCGATCCGCGAACCAATCTTCGAAGTGCAGAAAACAACTGGGATTTTTGGACGTCACTTCCGGAAGCATTTCATCAAGTGACGATTGTGATGAGCGATCGCGGCCTTCCTGCCACTTACCGTCATATGAATGGTTACGGTAGCCACACCTTCAGTATGATTAATTCAGACAATGAACGTGTTTGGGTGAAGTTCCACTTCAAAACACTGCAGGGAATCAAGAACCTGACGGATCAAGAAGCAGAGAAACTGATTGGGCAAGACCGCGAAAGCCACCAACGTGATCTCTACGATAGCATCGAAAATAGAGATTTCCCGAAATGGACGCTGCAAATCCAGGTGATGACAGAGACTGAAGCGAACGACGTTGAGTTCAACCCATTTGATCTAACAAAAGTATGGCCTCATGCGCGTTTTCCGTTGATTGAAGTAGGGGAGTTTGAGCTCAACCGCAACCCAGAAAACTTCTTTGCGGAAGTTGAGCAATCAGCGTTTAACCCTGCCGCTATCGTACCCGGAATTGGATTCTCTCCAGACCGAATGCTACAAGGTCGCTTATTTGCTTACGGCGATGCGCAGCGCTATCGCTTAGGCGTTAATCACCATCAAATTCCAGTGAATGCGCCACGTTGTCCGGTCCACAGTTATCATAGAGATGGGGCTATGCGTGTTGATGGCAATTTTGGTTCAGCCAAAGGCTATGAGCCAAACCAGTACGGTGAGTGGGCACAGCAATCGGAGTATGCTGAACCTGAATTAGAGCTAGAAGGCGCAGCGAATCACTGGGATCATCGTGAAGACACCGACTACTTCACACAAGCGGGTAACCTGTTCCGTATTATGACGTCCAGTGAACAGAGAAGGTTATTTGAAAACACAGCACGTTCAATTGGTTCTGCCTCTAGGAAAGTGCAACTGAAACATGTTCAGCATGCACTTCTCGCCGACCGTAATTACGCGCAAGGTTTAGCTGAATTACTTGGTATTGATATGGATGAACTGGAGGCAGAAAAGGTCACAGATAAAAGCGTTGTGGAAGTTTGAGTGGTGTTTTTTTAGTTTTCCTCCAAAGTTAAACATTAATTTTGCTCAGCCACAATATTTATAAAAACTGTGGTTTAGAGAGATTTAGTGCGCCTCAAAAAATGAGGCGCTGATGAAGGTATAAACGTATGTCAAATCATGAACAAATAAACGAAAGTAGGGATGAGTATAAGGAAACAAATAAAGGAAATAAAATCATCGCGTTCGCAATGTGGTTGATAAAAGCCATTGTGATATTGGCGGTATTAATTGGTAGTTCAATTGGTTTGTCTAAGCTTGGTACTATCCATGGAAAAACTCTTCCTGAGAACTACTTTATTGATGGTTATCCCACTATTTTGAAGCTGCTTGATTCTGAAGTATTTATGGGATTTGTATTTTTTGTAACCGTCGCCATTATTGTGTATGTCCTTTATTTGCTTTGGGAGTTGCATGAAATTGCAGTGCATAAGTCCGCGAAAATGTCGAGTGCTCACACACAAATTGTATTTGCTCTTTCACTGTGTGGCCTGTTTATCGATAAAACGTGGTGGGTTTTAGCCATCATTATTGCTTTTGCGCGTTGGGACGTATTAGCTGAAGGGATTTCGTCAATAATTCGAAATGGTCGTACTGTGATCTCTACGAATAAGGAGCAGTAAGATGAAAGAAATAATGCTTCCATATATCCTAGTTTGCTGGATCTTAGTTAAATTAGGTGTCGTTAAATGGACGCTGCGTAACGCTACAATCATTGTTGCGATAGGTTTGACGCTCGCGTTTGCTTTGTTTACTGCACACCGATTTTGGTCTCCTGCGGACCTAACCGATAGTACGACAGTGAAAGCGCCACATGCCGTTTTAAGTCCATTAATTGGACAAGAAGTTGAACAAGTATTCGTGGAACACAACCAGGTAGTCAAAAAAGGCGATTTAATATACACCCTGCGTTCGGTTGACACTGAATCTCAAATGATAGGATTAGATGCAGAGAAGAAAGCGGCAAAAGCTGAAATACTCGCACTCACCCATCAGATTGCTAACGATGAAAAGAACCTTGATCGTTTAACCCAACTTGGTGACTTTTCACAAGAATCAGAACGAGATAACCTACGAACACGCATCGACACTACTAACGCTCAAATTGCATCAGCCAATGCGAAAATTTTGAGCATTGAGGCTCAGATTGCAACAGCAGAATGGCAAAATGAGCGAAGAGAAGTTCGTGCTCCTTTTGATGGGCAGCTTTCAATCTCAAACATTGTTGATGGTACGCGTGTAGGTAACATGCACTTATACAACACGAATAAGAAATTTGTAGAAATGCGTATTGCTGACCAAACCTATCGCGGACTCAAAGTCGGTCAATTCGCAGAGTTTTATGTGAATGCATACCCAGGTGAGATATTCCGTGGTCGTGTACATAGTTTAACCACTGGTACTGGTGAAGCTCGTGTTTCTGTCATGAATGGTTCTCAACATGTACGCCAACACGTTGGGAACAATATGAACAATCATGGCCGAACAATTGTGATTGAGTTTGACGAACCTGAGGGGTACAACATTCCAATTGGGGCTACGGGTTCAGGATGGGTTTCTGCAACAAAACCTCATCCAATGCTTGGTTTCATGGATATTATAGGTGCAGCAACGGTTAGGCTTAAATCTTACAAAGCTTATTTATCAGCACTTTAACATACACCGTTAAACGTTTAGTGGATAAGAAAATTTGGCCACTAGATCAGAGGTCTTGCTATACTTTAAGTAATCCGTTAAACGCTAATTTAGCAACCCGTATAACTTAGTTTTGTCCAGATACGTGTTACGTAACACCTTATCAAGAGCAAGTAATTACTGGTGAGATCACCAAGCAATTTTGTCGAATCAGCCACAAGGTACTAAAAAGGGAACGGAATCACACAATTCATAGGTTTCTATACGCTTATTATCAAACATTTAGTGAAAGTAAATTTCTTTCATACATAGATGGACCAGAATTACATTTTCACAAAAATATCAACTTATGGTTGTTTTATGCGATATCAAGATATGGTTTTTTTTTCGATTAAGTTTATGATTTTAAATGATTAGTTGTTATCACTTTATGGTTTTTTCAACAGAAATTGTTGAAGTAGCCATAAAGTGATATATATCACAACCATAACTTGACATTGCCTTTTTCTATACCGTACTTTTGTAAGTTTACAACATATGGTGAAAGAGGCACTGCAATATGAATACTCTTCTTACCCCTTCCACAGACGTTCTTGGCGCATTTGAAATCCTGCTCGTAACTTTCTAAATCATGTAATAAGTCATAACCTGATACTAAATATTGAATTTATTTCGCAATCTTAGGTTTACTAAGTAAGCATAAAACTAAGAACATTTTTCACTCTTTTCTAAAGGTT
>NZ_WBVP01000030.1 GCF_008933155.1 Aliivibrio finisterrensis
TGCAGTTAATGGATCTAATCCATAGGTGGTTTCAAAGCCATCACCCATGCCATCACCATCAGTATCGGACGTCACACTGTAGCTGTTAACATCAAGTGTGTCTGCCACACCATCGCCATCCAGATCGAGGTCGATACCGTCTTCTTGGCCATCACCATCAAAATCATTGTACGGTAAGGTGAAATCAATACTTAACGGATAAATCCCCAGCTCTTCTTGCGCTGAACTGACATAACGCAACGTCACCACACCACCATTATAATGAGTACCCGTCGGCAATGCGCTGAAAGAGATACTACTGAATGAGACATGGAAATTATTGACCGTACCAAACTGAGGCGTTAACTCACCTGGAGTAGTAACATAGTGCATCGCTGTTTGGATTTGATTATAAATACGATGCCCTTTTATCGTCACAGGATAGACATTGCCAGCGACATCTTTAAGCTCCACTGTGAAAACAGTTTCAATTTCAGCCTCATCCCACCAATTGGGGATTTCTACAGCGCTTGGACCGGTTAAACCAGAACCTGGTAACATCGCAACCGCTTGGTATTCACTGCCCGTGTAATGGTTTACGTAATCAAAGGATAAGCTGTTCTCTGGCGTGAGGTTTTCAACCGCGTAAATCTCCCCTATCGTGGTTTGCGGATCAAGCGTCGCCACGGGGTTACCGTCACCATCAATGATTTCCATCTCGGCAGTGTGTTGACCAAGGTTTAACCCCGTTAAGATCACGCTTGGTTCAATGGCGGTTATCCATTCACCACCATCTAGACGGTAACGCCAAGCATCAAAGTTGATGCGAGTAAAGAAAGATAAACGGGTTTCGTCATTATTCAGTTGCACCAAGCTAAAGTTAGAAATCAGATCACCATAGAGATCTAAATCTTCTGGCACTGCCATGAGGTTCAGTGCCGTGGTGCGCTCACTCACATCTTGATTAATGAATAACCAGTTATCATCAGGAATGTCATCGGCTTCAACGGTTTGTAATTTGGTCGCGATCCAATCACTGCCATTTAAGGTCACCTCATAAATGTCGTATTTCACATCACGCGGCAAACGCAGCATTGGGTAGGCTTCATTTATACGGAATGAGCTTGCTGCCACCTGCGGTGAACCAATTTGATATAAAGGTATCGCGGTATTGAACTGATAGCTGATCCCTTCGTTGACGGTATATTGGGTCGCTGTGTAACTAGCGCTAGGAAAGCCACAGCCGTTTGCCCCGTCATAGTAGACCAACGCAATGTTACCCACCGTTTCGCTTGGGGAAGCGCTGGCAGGACAATTATCAGTCTTATTCGTTGTGTATGGAATCGGCAGGCCGTCAACATTACCCGCTAGCACACTCGAATTGTAGGTAATGAACAGTTCCGTTTCATCCAATTGACCATTGCCATTGATATCGGTATCTAAACTATTGAGAGTACCATCGTTATCGTTATCGAGTTGTCCTAGGTAGACAGGATGATTGGCATCATTCGGGTCGGTAAATTGTGCTAGTTCAACCCCATCTAAAATACCGTCACCATCACTGTCAACGACATTGTCATTATTCACGACCGCAATCAAGGCTTGCACTTCATCTGGGGTATTCCACACATTACTTGCCAATGCCGCTTGGTATTCAGCGATCAAACTCGCTGCCAAATATTGCGCTGGCAACAAGGTTTGGATTTGTTCAATCGTGATATTCGCGTTTGCTGTGTTTTGTAAAGCAACAAAGGCAGTAGCACTCACATTGACGTCCGCAATCAAGCTCTCCAAGCCAGCCAAACTAGAGACTGCATTATTGGCGAGTTCACTGCGGTATAAACTCAACGTTGTCGCATCCGTTGACAGTGCAGTGAGTCCCATAAACTCGGCAAATAAATCCGCATCACTGATGGACGCATCTGCCACACGCGCAGTTAAGTTATTAATAGCAAGCGGATTGACCACATCCGCCACGTCAACACTTTGTACCGTTGAGAAACGTACGCCGTCTTTTTCCACCATCCAACTAATGCTATCACTCGCATTTCTGTCGACTGGCAAGAGCGTCATCATGGTCAAGCTCGAATCGCTGCCTTGGTAACTCACATTAACATTCACTGTGTCGCCATTAATGCTCGCCACTTGCAAATCACCGCTGGCATTGAGTGCCCAATCAATGCTTGGCGCAGTGCGAGGCGACAATACATTAAGGCTGACCACGTCTTGCCATGTGCCATCAATTTCCGTCACCGCAAAGCGAGCAGTGCCATCTTGACCCACGCTAATTTGACCATTAGCGATAGTCGCCACATCTGGGGTGAGGCTTTCGATGGTGACACTTTGACTATCAGAAGCGGTCACCGTCAGAGTGTGAGAGCCGTTGTTAATATCGCCAAGGGTTGAAGTAATGGAAACAGGTGTCGCGCTAGGTTGTAGTGTGATGGTCTCTAAACGGGCAACCCCGTCCACTTCTATGCTGATTTGCACTTGCGCACCACTGCTGTACAAGCTGGTATCGAAGGTCCCTGTGAGTGCCGTTAAGCTGTCACCCTCAAGGACGCTGACGCTGACATTGCTGCCTGTTGGCACATAACCTGAAAGTAACGCGGCCAAATCAAGCGAGCCTGTATTGGTTTGCAAGATTTCAGGGAAATACGCCAAGGTCGTGTCATTGGCAATCACTGTATCCACGGCTTGTTGTGCGGCGCTATCTAAGTCAAAGGTTGGTACATTAAGCGCCAAATCTGTCATGCCGTGACGGCGAAGCCAAGTTTGCGTATTGAGGTACAAGGCTTTGGCGGTATTCACATCAAGCGAGTTGTCTGCTAAATCTGTCGCCAAAT
This sequence comes from Aliivibrio finisterrensis, assembly GCF_008933155.1. GTDB lineage: Bacteria > Pseudomonadota > Gammaproteobacteria > Enterobacterales > Vibrionaceae > Aliivibrio > Aliivibrio finisterrensis. The sequence goes on from NZ_WBVP01000030.1 coordinate 2,826, forward strand.
CTTGGGTCACGTTGGCTAAGGATTCACCACCGCCCAATACCGACAAGCCAATCAAGGCGGTGCGATATTGCTGAGCAAGCCCTGTGCCTGTGGCATTCATCGCCGCTGGCGCAATCGCAAACACATCATCGGCATTAGCGGAATCCAAGAAGATGCTGGCAATCAAAGCATTCGCCGCATTGATCCCTGCCACGGTCAAATCACCGGCGGCCAGTTTAGCGGCAATGTCAGTGAGTGGGGATACCGTCACGGCGTCACGGCGAGCGATTTCAGGTAACACGCTAGTTAATGTGTTGTTCGTTAATGTATTACCTGTGGCTTCATCTTGATAACTGCCGCCGGTGATTTCCATCATCACAGGAAGCGAAGTCGGCACAATCGTCATGCTGAATGCACCGTTTGCGTCCGTGGTGCCTGCTGTTTTGGTGAGATCTGTGCCTTTCACGCCAGATTCAATTGCAAACACTCGCACCGATGCACCATTGATGTTATTTGCGACCGCTCGACCTGAAATGTTCCATTGTGGATCGATGGCATAGGCATCGGCTTGATCAATCAAAGATTGGAGTTTCACGATGTTATTCAATTCTGATTCAACGCTGTCTTGAATGAATTCGCGGTAATAGGTGAGGTTATTACTATCAAAGTTCAAGCCTGTAATAGCGGCGAGCATGGCACCGGTAAGTACATTAGCATCTGTCCCCGCGTAAGATGCGATATTATCGACTCTGATTTGATTAGCATTGGCGTTGTCAATCAAGGTTTGCACTTGCGCCAGGGTAACTAAATCTGCCGCTGGTGCATTTACAATGTCGGTTTGATATTGGACTAGCGCTGCCGCATCAAGGTTGTTTAAGTTTGGTAACGCTTGAAGCTCACTCAAACTAATGCTGCTAGCATCTCCTGCTTGATTCGCTGCGGCAATCGCAGCAAGGCCATTGACGGTATCAAGCACCGCTTGTATCTGTGCCACCGACGTGAATGTACCTTGAGCTACAAACGCTTGGTGATATTGCGCTTCATTTACCACTACAATATTCGATAGTTGACCACTACCCGTTAAGTAACTTACCGTAATAGTCGTATTTGCTGCCAACATTTGGTTGAGTTCGACCACCAAATTCGCGGTTACCGCGCCAGTGCCATAACCCGTCACATCAGGTTCACCATTATCCAATACCCCATCGTTGTTATCATCTGGGTCAAAGAAGTCATACAAACCGTCACCATCAGTATCTGTGAAATCACCGTTAAGCACATCCGTATTGGATTGAATCAAGGTCCAAATATCGGCTTGACCGTCGTTATCATTGTCAAGGGTGAAATCAATGTCATTTGGATTAAGTGAATTAAACCCGATGGCAAATTCAATGCTGTCTTGTAATCCATCACCGTCAGTATCGGTGAGTGGATCATTGTCATCCAAATCATGCAGCACAGACACGCCATCACCGTCGGCATCATAATCAGCGCCGTTTAATGGATCTGTGCCTGATTGGTATTCCTGCAAGTTGGTGAAACCGTCGGTATCGCTGTCTGCTGTGGCACCGTCGTTAACATCAGTTGGATCAAGCCCTAGTGCCAATTCAATGAAATCTAACAAACCATCGCCATCGGAATCAGGGTATACAGACAGTGCCATTTGATGGTGTAAAGCGATTTCTTCTGGCGTTAATATCTCGTTGTAGGCGGCAAACCCGTGGATCACATCATTGTTGGTAAACGCATTGCTGTCATTGTTACCTAATGTCGATGATGTGCCATTAATGAGGAAGGCATTGCCGCCAGTGCCTACATGTACTCCATCTACATACAAGTTAGCGGTACTACCGGAAATGGTGTAAATCACATGAACGATACGCCCAAAGACTGTCGCCACAGACCCGCCATTGGTTGCGTTAAATTGATAGTCACCAGCACCAAATTTGGTATAGCCATATGTCTTGCTATTACTCCACACCTCAAAGCGTAGCGCACCATTACCTGATTGCGACAACATGCCACCAGATGCGAAGTTGTCAACTGGATAGTGCAACAAGAATTCATAGGTCACATCGCCAGACAAACCGCTGAGATCGACGGTTGCGGATGCAGTGCCCCGTAGTTCGGTATTGTGCGTGAGCAGCGCATTAACACCAGACGCCGTTTGTCCTAACCAAGCGCCAAGATTGAGTGTGCCACTGGTAGGTAAATCAAGGTTACGGTTTACATACTCGATGACCAAAGCCAAATCCACTTGGGTTTGCCAATTTGTTTTTGGTAACGCTGTTTGATATTGCGCCAAGGCAAAATCATAAAGCTCTGAATCAGGTAAGGCTGTAGCGAGTGCTTCCAAGGTAATATTTGACGCGATATTGGATTTAAGTTGAACAAACACATCCAAAAATTCGTTGGTATCGCTGATCAAGTTATTCAACTCTTCAAGGGTATTAATGGTTTGCACTGCTAAAGTTGCACGGTATTTCGCCATGGAATTGGCGTCTGCCCTGATGCTATCTAAACTCATAAATTCATTGAAGATATCTGCATCATCAATGGTCAAATCTACCACGCGACTCGCCAAATTCGCTATCGCAATTTCGTTGTTGATGGTGGCAATGGACAGGGTTTGCGGCGCTGAGAAAATCACGCCATCTTTTTCTACCTGCAAGGTGAAGAATTCATTCAATGTGCGATCAAAGGTCAAAGACGTGAAATCAGATAAGCGTGTTTGTGTGCCTTGATAGGTCATGACAATACTTGATGCATCACCATCATGCGTGACAACCACTAATTCACCGTTATTGTTTAAGCCCCACGTAATAACAGATATTTCTGACTCATCACGTACATTGAAACGCACGACGTTTTCCCAATCGTGGTTGGCATTTGCAATAAGTAACCGCGCAACTCCGCTTTCAAGCACCGTGATTTCATCATTTTCAAGGCTTATCACATCAGGGGTGAAGTTCGTAACGGAGACAAGCGCATTCAAGGAATTAGCAGTCGTTAGCGCATTGACACCATCGGTGATATCACCAAGCGTAGCAGTAACAACTACAGGTGACGTTTGCGGTAGAAGCACAACATTTTCGAGATATTCAACGCCTTCAAGATCAAAGGTCACTTTAACCAAAATCTCACTACCATATAGATCTGTGTCAAGTTGACCGGTCGTGAGATCAACCAGACTCTCCCCATCAAGCACACTGAAACTTGGCGCCAAAGAAGCGGGCAACTCAGCGCCCAACAATGCCGTGAGATCGAGCGTGCCGGTGCTCGTTTGCATTCTTTCAGGGAAATAACCCAAGGTAGGATTATTGGCTAACAAGGTATCCACTGCCTGCTGCGCGGCGGCATCCAGACCAAAGCTTGGTGTATTCAGTTCCAGCTCTGTCAAGCCGTGACGACGTAACCAACGCTGAGTATTGAAATACATCATTTGAGAGGTGGCTGATTCAAGCGAACCATCTGCCGCATCCAAGGCAATGGCTGAATTAACGACAGAAATTGATTGCCCGCTGCCAAGTACGGAAAGCCCTGTCAGCGCCACACGATAGGCTTGTTCTATACCTGTACCTGTTGAATCTAAGGTTGAAGGAATGACGGAGAAAATCGCATTCGCATCCATCGAACCCATCATCCATTGCGCCAACGCAGTATTCGCGCTGTTAATCGCAGACAAGCTGTAATCGGTTTGCACCGTGTGTGCAGCAATGTCTGTCACAGGCGAAACTATCAGGTGATCACGACGTTTCACTTCAGGCATGACTGCACGAATTTGCGTATTAGTGCGCGTCAATCCGGTGGTGTCGTCTTGATACATACCGCCAGTCACTTCAATTAAGACTGGATTAGCGGTCGCAGACATGACCAAACTAAAGTCACCATTCGCATCAAGCATCACAGTGCCACGTGTGAGGTCTGTACCTTTGGCACCATTCACTAATTCAAACGCTTGAACCGATGCGCCTGAGATGTCAGTTAGTACCACATGTCCTGTAATACCGAGTATTGGATCAATCACATAGGCATCTGCTTCGGTAATCATGGCTTGTAAGCTGGTAAGATTGCCAACTTCAGCCGCATCAGAGGTACTAATGAACATCCGGTAAGTTTCTAAGTTCACATCCGTGATGCTCAAACCAAATACCCCTTGCAACATAGCCAATGTGAGGCTTGAGGCATCTTGGTTTTCCGCCATTAACGCCAAGGTGTCAATTTGCGTTTGGCTTACATTGGCATTGTTCACCAAGGTTTGTAGATCCGAAACCGTTGCCAATGTGGTTGAGGTGTTCATGGCAATGAGTGATTGATAATAACCAAGGTTATCCTCATTCAAATCGGTCAAATCAATCACCACAGAGAGGTTTTCAAAACTGATGTCAGATGCATCGTTATTATCAGCCGCCACACTAATGGCAGTGACCGTATCAATACTGGTATTCACTGCATTGATGATTTGTTGCAAATGAACATTGCCTTTCACAACACCCACTTTGGTGAATTCGCTGTTGTAGAGACTGAGATATGGCTCATTACGGACATCATTTAGGATGGATGAACTTGATAGCAGCGCGTAACTCACCGGTGTATTACTGGCAATCAGTACATTAATGTCACCGCTTATGCCACCAATCGCCACGCCGAGGCCAATACCCAGCTCGTCTAACGTACCGTCATCGAAATAGCCGTCATTGTCATCGTCGAGATCCAGCACGTTATAAATACCATCACTGTCCGTATCGACGTAAATATTCAGTGCTTTACGATAACCCGCTGCGATTTCATCAACCGAAAGCGCGCGGTTATAGGCACCAAAGCCATAAATCCCTTCGCTGCCTTCGACATAACCCTCATTGATGCCAAGTGGCGTGGCGGGATCGTTGATCAGCATAGGTTGACCCACAATTTCTCCCACTTGCACACCATTGACCCACACTTCACTGTTACTGCCTCTGCCAAGGAATACAATGTGAACAGGATCACCGTAAGGCGTATTAACAGATTGACCATTCACAGCAGAGAATACCTTATCCGGATCCGCCGAAGCATATTGTGTCAAGCCTAATTTGCCATCACTGTGAATCTGTTCAAAACGTAAACTCCAGTTCGTGTTAATGTCAAGGTAATTGAGCTTTATTCCAAGAAGTGCCAAAGAGTTAGATCTGTCGACTGGTAAATCAACGACAAATTCATAGGACACTTCACCGCTTAAGGCGCTCAGGTCAACATCACGCTGTCTTGGCTGATTGATAAAGTCCGTCACCACAACCTCAGCAGGTACAGTTAAATCATTAACATGCTGTGCCCACGCCAAGAGCCCTATTTCGCCCTGCTCTGGTAAGTTCGCCTGTAACTGCGCCCAAATGTCAGCCATGCCATCATTGTTTTCATCAATAGAGTAATCAATATCCAACGGATCAAGTGGATCAAAACCGGTGTTAGTTTCGGTAATGTCGGCAATCAAATCGCCATCGCTATCACTGTAAGGATTATTATCATCGACATCATCCGCACCAAAAACACCATCTCGATCACGGTCATAAGAGTTGATATCAAGTGGGTCAGAACCTGCTAAGGATTCCTCAAAATTGCTGATACCGTCGTTATCAGAATCGGCATCCGCCCCATCCACATCACTGTCAGGATTAAGGTTCCACGCTAATTCATACGCATCGGTCAAGCCATCGCTGTCGGTATCTAAATCACCATCATCTGGAGAATAAGGGTGTTGACCACGCACCAATTCGTAGCGATCCGATAAGCCATCATTATCACTATCCTCCACCTCATAAAAACTGGATAGGTCGTAGTCTTGTTCGATTGAATACACCAAGCCTTTTGGCGTGCGGTAGAAGAAGGTGATTAGGTCACCCAACAGATTTGGCGTAAATTCGAGATAATCGGTCACTCGGTATTCTTTGCCATACATGCGGTAATACAAGTTATCGGTGCTACCTTGCGAGAGCGCAATGGTTCCACGCGCATTATCTTCCGAGAACACGAGGTCTAAATCTTGAATTTCACTGACAAACACTTGGAACTTAAAGGTTCTGTTGGTTGCACCGCCGGTGATTTGCAATTCTGCCACGCCGTCTTGCAATACAGTCACACGTTGATTAGCACTGTCGTAATTGATGATGGTTGGCGTATTGTTAGTCACAGAAAGCGCTGCGCCTTGAACTGTACTCATTGTTAAATCAATGGTGCCATCTGCATTGCGGGTAAAGTCTACCTCAACAGGTGGATTTGGTAAGCTAAATCCATCGCAATCAACAGGTGAACTATCGCCGAACGGATAACGCGCACTTGGGTTATCTATATCTATATGCATCCATGGAATGCCAGCAATACCATCCCACGGTATTGAAAGCGCCTCATGTGCATAGAGTCCCGTTTCTTTTACTCCATGAATACCGTTAACAGCAGATTGCGCCTTCGCCAGATCAGACACAGGCATGTCATACATTTTGAAATAAGGCACCCAGTCCAACCCAGTAATGTAACTTAGCGCGACTAGCATAAAGTCGTTGCCGGGGATCGAACCTATGTCACGATCATTACCGTAGCTCGTGTTGTACGTATTCGTACTTCTGAATGGGAACAAACTGAAGCCAAGATCATCTCTAAGCCCTGCCCAGCGAACTTCATTTTCTGTATCGGTATTTTGCCATACGCCGTTCATCGCTAGCATAAACTGACGTTCCCAAATGCGCAGCATGGTATGAAGGCCATTCTGGTCACGCAGCACCGTCCCATCACGCAAACGCATACCACGACCTTGATAGACAATTTGCTTGAAGAAGGATTCTGACACGGCACGTCCATACATGCCGCGCTGATCGGTAAAGTTCAGTGAATCTTCACCGTTGTCAGTAATGTGGGCTTCACAAGTACCGTCAGTGAATTGACGGAGCGCCACCCTTTGGTTAGAACCGTTACGCATGTCTGCAAGCACTGAGATGATGCGCGACGCGCCTTCAAGTGACTCTGCCATCTTCCACATGGGAATACGATCAAACTGCTGATTTCTTTTGTAATAGTTCTCTACCGCAATATCGCGATAAAGGTCTATTTGAGTTTCGGTACTCATCCAATAATAAGTCGACCAATTATTGCGATCTTGTGCGCCAAAGGCTTCAAGACGTAATCGCTGCTGCTGATGCCCTAACTCATGGTTATCAGACGCATTACCAAAAAGAACACTGAGGGACGTACTCTGATCTGACGGATTACCAGATACGCCTGATGCCCCAGCGTACACTGCATAGTAATCATAGTTATAATGCTGAACAAATTGATGGCCATGCAGGATCGTATCTTTACATGAAGCTTCATCCACTAAATTGATACATGCTTGCATCACATCTGGCGATAAAATCTCTTCCATGGTTTCTGACTGTTCAACAGCCATACCATTCATCCAGTAAACAAAGATATGATCTTTATACCAGCTTTCTAAGTGCTTCTCACGATCACCACCATATAGAGTCACCCCATCGAGATAGTCACTGAGCGTCGAATGCGCTTCATGACGGCCGTATTTAATATCCAAGTGTGGGATCTCGACCGTATCGAGCATGTCAAAAAAGTCTTCACGCTGCGCAAGATCGCTGGCGTCAAAGATCGCGGGATGATTCGCTGCTCCTGTTACGGTAAATTGGCTATAACGATTGATGTTTTGGCCATCAATCGCCAAATAAATCGGCGCACCATATGGTGTGGCAAAAGTAACAGATTCGTTATTAGCAAGATCGAAAATTTCTTTTTGCTCCATAATCGGCGACCAATGCTCGTCAAAGATACGGTGCGTCCCCCTGCGCGCATAATGCAAACGAACAGAAACGTTACTAACTGTCGAATCCGCCATGTCGTTACGAGTGATAGTGACAGGCACACCAGGCAAAGCATACCAGCCAGTCATCGTCCATTGTCGCTGACGGAGAGCGTAATAACTGTAATCAGAATCAAACGATAACGACCAGTTTTTACTGTCTATACCCAAAATACGCTGCTGATTCACCACCGTTTCAGGGTAGTTGTAATGAAAGTTTTCCCCTTTAATAATGGTCTTATTGTCTTGACCGAAATAACGACCTAAATCAGGTTGCGCCTGTTGTTCAGCCCACGAGTGAGAGATCATCAATTCCGCAAACAGCGCATTGATATATTCTTTCGCAGTGCCGGCATTGATTTCAATTGGATAATCAATTTGAAGACGGTATTTTTGTGCCAACAACAGCAAAGATTGAGTTAAAGGATCGATTACATCAAAAGGATTAATTTTTGAACGCCCATAACTCGTTAACCTCTCACGCAGTGGATTAATATCATCAAATAATTCAGCGTTCAATGCGGGTGTCGTACACTCTAAGAAAACTCCCGCTCCTTCACCTTCACTACAATTTTTCGCTGCCGCGTAATTCCAATTTCCGGTTTGCAAACGTTCAAAAAGGTCTTTGGTATTCATCAATGGAGAAGCTTGTAAACTCGCCAAAGTAACATTAGTAGCTACCGTTTGTTGTCCAGTGCTGGATAAACTCACTTTCATCAATGAGCGCAGTGCTTGCATAGCAGGCGAGCCACCATACGGCTCTTGATGCTCAAGAATAGTAGGAATATTCATGTTTTTGATATAAGCGAAGGCGTCACTGAACACATCCCTATCATAAAGATCGACGCCTTCATCGCCCACAATGACGAGATCTGGGGAATGGGTTTGCAAACAACCAAGCAAGGCTGGACCATCACATTTTACTAACGTATAACGACCGGCATATTCCCTTTCTAACCAGGCAATTAATTTGTCGACGTGTTTGGAGTAGCCGTTTTGTGGCATGTTAGCTACCACTAAATGAATGTGTTTGTTTGCGGACTCATTACTCAATAACCAATCCATCACATTATGCGTTAACGCATTCATCCCACTGTCGGCCATTGCTCCAATAAACATCGAATTAGAAGGCAATGCGTAACGCCATGCCCCTTGTTGTGCCACCAACAACATTGCTTTACCGGGCGCATCACTGGCAGACGTAGAAGGTAAAAGTTCAAGTGAAGTGCTCAGACCAGAAGAGTAAGTACCTGAACGTCGGCCAGAATTCCAGTTTACGCTACCTACTCCCTCCCAGAAGTACTGTTTAATCGGATCTTGCAAACTCGGCTCGAGATCGATTGAAGCATTGATCAAGTTTATCAATTCTTGCTCTGTAGCAAGGGTTACGTCTTGGTTTTCTAGTGCAGATGAGGCATTAGCATGATCAGATTGGAGTGTCGATATCGTGCTTTCCCAACCAGAAGTAATACGCGGCACCGTTGAAATACTTTCAAATAATATGGCACCACCAATCACCTCACCATCAACACCGTCTAGCACTTCAAGATCAAAACGGGCTTCACCATTGGCAAGTTCCACTATCACTGGATTCGTTGCGGCAACTTGCCATTCGCCTTCATTTATACGGAAACGCCACGTATCTCCGCCCGATTCGGTCGACACACTCAGTAATACTTTACCTGCGTCGTAAACTTCTACCGAAATGCTATCAAAGTCATCTTGATTTGGCACACCATCACCGTCGGCATCGCCTGTTGGGCCATCGATTACGCTGATATCTGAATTATCCGCGATGCCATCACCATCAATATCCGCCCATTCAGTTTGATCCAACGGATAACGATCGAGCCAGTCATTAACCCCATCGCTGTCGTCATCAAGATCGACCATGTTGTACATGCCATCATTATCAGTATCAAAATAAATGGTAAACGCATCAGCATAAGCAGACACGATCTCATCTTGGCTGAGCGCCTGGTTATGGGCTGCGAAACCATAAATACCGTCACCAGCTTGCAAGGATCCACTGTGGATACCCAAAGGTGTTTCAGGATGATTAATTAATATCGCGTTTTGGCCGATACTCCCCACGTGAAGGCCATTGACCCACATCTCCGTTCGCCCCATACGCCCCACAATCACCACATGCGCTAGGGCACCATAAGGACTGGCTATGGATTGGCCGTTAACAGGGGTGAATACATAATCAGATGTACCATATAGAGTGGATCCCATATTGTTAGCACTTTGCTCAAAACGAATTTGCCAACCGGTGTCAAGCCCTTGATCATAGTTTCGACCGCCTAATAAACCGCCGACATTTGCGTTATTTTGAGTAAACTGGACAATGAATTCATAGGACACGTCACCACTCAAGTTGCTTAAATCCAGCGCTTTCTCAAACGGCTGTGTGATCAACTCAGTAACAACCAGCTCTGGCAAAATGCTTAATTGTGAGTGATATTCTAGCCACTTAGCTGTATTCAATTGATTAGGCGTCGGCAGACTCGCTTGAATGCTAGCCAACACATCAGGGATACCGTCACTGTTGTTATCAATCGATAAGTCGACATCACTTGGATCGTTTGGATTCAGACCAAAATCTGTCTCAATGCGATCTGGCAATCCATCACTATCGTTGTCGGTGTAAGGATTATTATCATCTAAATCATTAATCCCAAGTACCCCATCATTATCCTCATCGAGCGCGTTTTGGGTATTGACTAGCACGATGAGCGCTTCAACGTCCTCAGTTGTCGACCAGCTATTTGTTGCTAATGTCGCTTGATAGTTACTCAGCAAGCTTTCAGGCAAATATTGTGTTGGGAATAAGGCCTCAAGCTGCGATAGGGTCACATCATTGGTCGCGGTATTTTGTAGTTCAACAAAAAGGGGATCGGTGCTAGATTGGCTGCCATTCACTTCGGTGATTAACGCATTCAATTGCGGTAACGTAGAAATACCAGAATTAGCCAACGTACTTCGATATTGATTCTGTACTGCCGGATCACTTGAAAGCTCTGTTAAACCAATAAACTCAGCAAACAGCTCACTATCACTGATGCCACTATCTGTAACACGGGCCGCCAAATTCGCTAGGGCTAATGGGTTGACTATATCAGCAACGCTAACCGTTGCAATATTGGAAAATCTCACACCATCTCTTACAACTGACCAGCTGAGACTTTCAGCTGCATTTCTATCGACAGGTAACACTGTCATTAGTGTTAGAGTTGAATCAGCATTTTGATATGAAACGGTCACGTTATTGCTATCCGCTGCAACACTGCTAACTTGCAGATCGCCGTTAGCATTTAGTGTCCAATTGATATTTGGTGCACTACGTGGTGTTAAGACCTTAAATGTCACCAGCTCATCATAGTGTTTAGCAATATCAACCAATCTAAAGGTCGCAGTACCATCACGCAGTACTGTTATTTCGGTCAATTGAGCTGGAGTTAAATAATTAAGTTCTTCCGTTTGGACAACCTTTGGAGACAGATTAAACACTTGAATATTGGCCGTCTCGCCGCCAGTATTTTGTAGCGAAAGAATATGTTGTTGATTGGTTTTTATATCACTGATTGACAGTTGATAATTAACACTATTTTGAACGTTAGACAGTTTCGAGTGATCAACAAAGCGAATAGAAGGTCGAGCTTTATCAACATAACGTGTTTCGATCACATATTCCGAAATATTCGCGGGAACGGTAAAGGCCGTTGGATCAGTGATTTCGCTACGCACCCCATCTGAAATCAAGACAAATGTGATATTGAAACGCGCTAGATGTTGATTATCAATCTGTGCCAATAAGTTACTCGATTCCGAACCAACCTGAATTTGTTCAGGAACACCTTGTATAAAGTCATCGTTCTCTATCTCTTGTTCAAGTTCAGCCACTTTAGTTGCCGTTAAATTAAACAATTTATTGGTACTGCTCTCTTGGCGACCACTTTTATCAAGGCGTTTCATCAGACGACGCGTATCGCGATACATGCGCTCTTTGAGCGATTGTGATAATTGCCCATCCACTTTGAGGGTATTAACTAAGTCCGTAATGGCTTGGTTCGGCTTTCTACCGCCGGCTTCAATGGAAAGCCCAGCCAATACTTCACGCATATTACGTGCATGTTCGAACGCCTCTAGACCATACATGGCAATATATTGTTCAGCTTTTTCTGGGCTAGATAAATCGACTGGGCGCAATTTATCCATAAGTTCAGGATTGTTGGTGCCTAAGAACTCTTGCGCGATTTGTTGACGCAACTGGGCAATTTTCGCTTGAGAAAAATCCCCTTCCGCTAACTGGGCAACGGCTTCAGACAGCGGCGTGATCACTACCGTTTCGCTATTCGCCGCTTGTTCCATCACTGCACGCAACGACTGATTCGTCATATCAACATTCAAACCTGTCGATTCATCGAGATAATTACCGTTTGTCGCCACCGCTAATACACGAGTATCAGTCGGTTTTATCTGTGCGGTATAGTTACCGTTAACATCGGTAATAACATCCGCGTCTCCGATATTTAATTTCTCGATGATCGAACCATCATCATTGATACTAAAAAATTCAACCGTCGCGCCTGAAATATCATTAGCAACTACCGAACCTTCCATAGAAAGAGAATCTTGCTGTGCATCGACTTCATCAATCACTACTTGCAATGCTGCGACATCTGCAATTGATGCTTGATCTGCAATCGCTGTTTGATAGAAGTTAATATTATTTTGATCAAATATCAGATCTATGATGTCAGTCAATGTCGTTATCGTGACTGCACTCGCATCGTTGTTTACCGCCGCCGTTTGTACGACTAAGAAAGCCGCAATACTTCCATCAACGCTATTGATGATATCTTGCAGCACTGCCACATCCGCGATATCAGTCGAGTCAGCGATAGCGATTTGGTAAGCACTGATATTAGCTGAATCAAACGTCAAGCCTAAAATGTCACTTAATACGTCCGTGGTAATTTCACTACCATCGTTGCTGGTAACCGCAGCTTGAACACTTGAGAATCCCGTTACACTCGAATCAACATCATTTATCAATACTTGCAATGCGCCCACATCAGTAATATCACTTTCAGCTGCAATTGCCGCTTTGTAATCGGCTAAATTAGCGTCGATGAACACCAAGCCCTCGATGTTGCTGAGCGTGGTGAGCGTGATACTGCTCGCATCACTGCCTGTCACCGCCGCTTGCACCAAGGCAAAGGCAGAGAGGCTCGCATCCACACTGTCAATCAAGTCTTGCAACGCCGCCACATCCGCAATGCTCGCTTCTGCTGCTATCGCACCTTGGTAATCGGTGATGTTCGCACTATCAAAGGTCAGTCCACTGATGGCGCTCAAGGTATCAACCGTTAAACCCGACACATCGCTGTTACTTGCCGCCAATTGCACACTCGTAAACGCCGCTAAACTCGAATCCACACTGTCAATCAGCGCTTGCAACGCAGCCACATCGGCTATCGCGCTTTCCGCTTCAATCGCACTGCGATAGCTGAGCATGTTGCCACTGGTAAAGGTTAATCCACGGATCTGGCTGAACAACGTGGCATTAATACTATTGGCATCACTGTTAGTGGCCGCCGTTTGTATACTGGTAAAGGCATCAACGCTCGCATCGACGCTATCAATCACACTTTGTAACGCTGCTAGATTAACAATCGTACTCTCTGCTGCTATCGCACTTTGGTAGTCCGCAAGGTTGGCTGAATCGAACGTTAAACTGATGATGCTGCTTAACGTGGTACTGCTGATATCGCTCGCATCACTGCCGGCTGCTGCTTGCACCTCAGTAAACGCCGCTACGCTGGCATCACTGGCGTTCAATAGCCCTTGCAAGGCGCTGATATTGGCAATGTTGCTTTCGTTTTCAATGGCGGTTTTATAATCATTGAGATTATCGCTGTTAAAGCTCAATCCAATAATATCGGTTAACGTGTCGCTGGTGATGGTTGAGGCATTGCCTGTAATCGCCGCCAATTGCACTTCTTCGAACGCTGTGATACTGGCATCCACGCTATCTATCACGCTTTGCAGTGCCCCTACATCGGCTATCGTGACTTCTGTGGCAATCGCCGCTTGGTAAGCCGCCACATTCGTTGAAGTAAAAGTCAAACCGATGATGGCATTAAGCGTGCTCTCTCCGATACCGCTCGCATCACTGCCCGCTGTCGCTTGCACCTCAGCAAAGGCGGCTACGCTGGCATCGACCTGATTTATTAACGTTTGCAATGCCGCCATATCAACAATCGTGGTTTCACCAGCAATCGCCGCTTGGTAATCCGTCACGTTCGCTGGCGTGACAGTCAAGCCGATGATGGCGTTGAGGGTACTCTCGAAAATACCGCTGGCATCACTGCTCACTGCCGCTTGCACCTCAGCAAACGCCGCTACGCTGGCATCAACATTATCTATTAAGATTTGCAGGGCATTCATATCAGCAATCGCTGTTTCTGCCGCAATCGCCGTTTGGTAATCGATTAGGTTCGCACTATCAAAGCTCAACCCGATGATGGCGCTAAGCGTGTTTTCATCGATAGTGATGGCATCGTTACTTGTCGCTGCCAATTGCACGTCAGCAAACGCTACTACACTGTTATCTATGGTGGTGATCAACGCTTGCAGTGCCGCCACATCCGCAATGCTCACTTCTGATGCAATCGCAGATTGGTAATCGATGAAATTGGTGTCCGTGTAGGTAAGACCATCAATATTACTCAAGCTGGTTAAAGTTAAACCACTGGCATCACTGTTAGTCGCTGCCGCTTGAACGGCTACAAAAGCGCCAACTGTGGTATCGATGTTACTGATCAAAACTTGTAAACTAGCCACATCCGCAATGCTGCTTTCTGCCGCTATTTCAGCTTGGTAATCAGGCAAGTTTTCTGGGGTGAAGGTCAAACCGATGATGGCATTAAACGTGTTTTCATCGATGCTGCTGGCATCACTATTTGTCGCTGCTGCTTGCACCGCCGCAAAAGCACTGACGCTGCTATCAACACTATCGATGAATGCTTGTAATGCAGACAGATCCGCAATAACATTTTCCGCCGCTATCGTTGCTTGGTAATCGTCAACGTTCGCACTATTAAAAGTTAAACCGATAATATTGCTTAACGTGACACTGCTTATCCCACTGGCATCACTGCTGCTCGCTGCTACTTGCACGGCTGCAAACGCCGCCACACTAACATCCACGTTGTTAATAACCGCTTGCAACGCCGCCACATCAGCAATCGCTGTTTCTGCCGCAATCGCCGCTTGGTAATCAATTAGGTTCCCATTATCAAAGGTCAAACTGATGATGCCGCTAAGCGTGTTTTCATCGATAGTGTTGGCATCGTTACTTGTTGCAGCCGCTTGAATTTCAGCAAAGGCCGCGACGCTGGTATCCACGTTGTTAATAACTGCTTGCAACGCCGCCACATCGGCAATCGCTGTTTCTGCCGCAATCGCCGCTTGGTAATCGATTAAGTTTGCACTATCAAAGGTCAAACCGATGATGGCGCTAAGCGTGTTTTCATCGATAGTGTTGGCATCGTTACTTGTCGCTGCCAATTGCACCTCAGCCAACGCCACTACACTCGCATCAACACTGTCTATCAAGCTTTGCAACGCCGCCACATCGGCAATCGTAGTTTCTGCGACAATCGCGTCTTGGTAGGCACTGAAATTACTCTCGGTATAGCTTAAGTTATCGATGTTAGAGAGCGTCGTCACGCTCAACTCGCTGGCATTACTGCTGGTTGCTGAAGCTTGCACTGCCGCAAACGCACCCACATTAGTATCTACGTGATTAATCAACGATTGCAGAGCACTCACATCCGCAATGCTGCTTTCTGCCGCTATTGCCGCTTGGTAATCAGCTAAATTCGCTGGCGTGAAGGCCAAGCCAATGATGGCGTTAAGGGTACTTTCACCAATGCCGCTGGCATCACCGCCCACTGCTGCTTGCACCTCAGCAAACGCCGCTACGCTGGCATCTACAAGAACTATCACGGTTTGCAACGCCGCCACATCCGCTATCGCGCTTTCCGCTTCAATCGCACTGCGGTAGCTGAGCATGTTGCCACTTGAGAAGGTCAAACCGCGGATTTGATCGAACACACTCGCGGTAACGCTGCCGGCATTACTGTCAGTCGCGGCCTGCTGTACGCTCGCCAAGGCCAATACGCTCGCATCGACACTGTCGATAAGCGTTTGAAGGGCATTGACATCCGCAATGCTCGCTTCCGCCGCAATGGCAGCTTGGTAATCCGCAAGGTTGGCTGAGTCAAACGTTAAACTGATGATGCTGATTAACGTGGTACTGCTGATATCGCTCGCATCACTGCCGGCTGCTGCTTGCACCTCAGTAAACGCCGCTACGCTGGCATCACTGGCGTTCAATAGCCCTTGCAAGGCGCTGATATTGGCAATGTTGCTTTCGTTTTCAATGGCGGTTTTATAATCATTGAGATTATCGCTGTTAAAGCTCAATCCAATAATATCGGTTAACGTGTCGCTGGTGATGGTTGAGGCATTGCCTGTAATCGCCGCCAATTGCACTTCTTCGAACGCCGTGATACTGGCATCCACGCTATCTATCACGCTTTGCAGTGCCCCTACATCGGCTATCGTGACTTCTGTGGCAATCGCCGCTTGGTAAGCCGTCACATTCGTTGAAGTAAAAGTCAAACCGATGATGGCATTAAGCGTGCTCTCTCCGATACCGCTCGCATCACTGCCCGCTGTCGCTTGCACCTCAGCAAAGGCGGCTACGCTGGCATCGACCTGATTTATTAACGTTTGCAATGCCGCCATATCAACAATCGTGGTTTCACCAGCAATCGCCGCTTGGTAATCCGTCACGTTCGCTGGCGTGACAGTCAAGCCGATGATGGCGTTGAGGGTACTCTCGAAAATACCGCTGGCATCACTGCTCACTGCCGCTTGCACCTCAGCAAACGCCGCTACGCTGGCATCAACATTATCTATTAAGATTTGCAGGGCATTCATATCAGCAATCGCTGTTTCTGCCGCAATCGCCGTTTGGTAATCGATTAGGTTCGCACTATCAAAGCTCAACCCGATGATGGCGCTAAGCGTGTTTTCATCGATAGTGATGGCATCGTTACTTGTCGCTGCCAATTGCACGTCAGCAAACGCTACTACACTGTTATCTATGGTGGTGATCAACGCTTGCAGTGCCGCCACATCCGCAATGCTCACTTCTGATGCAATCGCAGATTGGTAATCGATGAAATTGGTGTCCGTGTAGGTAAGACCATCAATATTACTCAAGCTGGTTAAAGTTAAACCACTGGCATCACTGTTAGTCGCTGCCGCTTGAACGGCTACAAAAGCGCCAACTGTGGTATCGATGTTACTGATCAAAACTTGTAAACTAGCCACATCCGCAATGCTGCTTTCTGCCGCTATTTCAGCTTGGTAATCAGGCAAGTTTTCTGGGGTGAAGGTCAAACCGATGATGGCATTAAACGTGTTTTCATCGATGCTGCTGGCATCACTATTTGTCGCTGCTGCTTGCACCGCCGCAAAAGCACTGACGCTGCTATCAACACTATCGATGAATGCTTGTAATGCAGACAGATCCGCAATAACATTTTCCGCCGCTATCGTTGCTTGGTAATCGTCAACGTTCGCACTATTAAAAGTTAAACCGATAATATTGCTTAACGTGACACTGCTTATCCCACTGGCATCACTGCTGCTCGCTGCTACTTGCACGGCTGCAAACGCCGCCACACTAACATCCACGTTGTTAATAACCGCTTGCAACGCCGCCACATCAGCAATCGCTGTTTCTGCCGCAATCGCCGCTTGGTAATCAATTAGGTTCCCATTATCAAAGGTCAAACTGATGATGCCGCTAAGCGTGTTTTCATCGATAGTGTTGGCATCGTTACTTGTTGCAGCCGCTTGAATTTCAGCAAAGGCCGCGACGCTGGTATCCACGTTGTTAATAACTGCTTGCAACGCCGCCA
Source organism: Aliivibrio finisterrensis (assembly GCF_008933155.1). Taxonomy (GTDB): domain Bacteria; phylum Pseudomonadota; class Gammaproteobacteria; order Enterobacterales; family Vibrionaceae; genus Aliivibrio; species Aliivibrio finisterrensis. The sequence continues at coordinate 20,649 of NZ_WBVP01000030.1, forward strand.
CATCGGCAATCGCTGTTTCTGCCGCAATCGCCGCTTGGTAATCGATTAAGTTTGCACTATCAAAGGTCAAACCGATGATGGCGCTAAGCGTGTTTTCATCGATAGTGTTGGCATCGTTACTTGTCGCTGCCAATTGCACCTCAGCCAACGCCACTACACTCGCATCAACACTGTCTATCAAGCTTTGCAACGCCGCCACATCGGCAATCGTAGTTTCTGCGACAATCGCGTCTTGGTAGGCACTGAAATTACTCTCGGTATAGCTTAAGTTATCGATGTTAGAGAGCGTCGTCACGCTCAACTCGCTGGCATTACTGCTGGTTGCTGAAGCTTGCACTGCCGCAAACGCACCCACATTAGTATCTACGTGATTAATCAACGATTGCAGAGCACTCACATCCGCAATGCTGCTTTCTGCCGCTATTGCCGCTTGGTAATCAGCTAAATTCGCTGGCGTGAAGGCCAAGCCAATGATGGCGTTAAGGGTACTTTCACCAATGCCGCTGGCATCACCGCCCACTGCTGCTTGCACCTCAGCAAACGCCGCTACGCTGGCATCTACAAGAACTATCACGGTTTGCAACGCCGCCACATCCGCTATCGCGCTTTCCGCTTCAATCGCACTGCGGTAGCTGAGCATGTTGCCACTTGAGAAGGTCAAACCGCGGATTTGATCGAACACACTCGCGGTAACGCTGCCGGCATTACTGTCAGTCGCGGCCTGCTGTACGCTCGCCAAGGCCAATACGCTCGCATCGACACTGTCGATAAGCGTTTGAAGGGCATTGACATCCGCAATGCTCGCTTCCGCCGCAATGGCAGCTTGGTAATCCGCAAGGTTGGCTGAGTCAAACGTTAAACTGATGATGCTGATTAACGTGGTACTGCTGATATCGCTCGCATCACTGCCGGCTGCTGCTTGCACCTCAGTAAACGCCGCTACGCTGGCATCACTGGCGTTCAATAGCCCTTGCAAGGCGCTGATATTGGCAATGTTGCTTTCGTTTTCAATGGCGGTTTTATAATCATTGAGATTATCGCTGTTAAAGCTCAATCCAATAATATCGGTTAACGTGTCGCTGGTGATGGTTGAGGCATTGCCTGTAATCGCCGCCAATTGCACTTCTTCGAACGCCGTGATACTGGCATCCACGCTATCTATCACGCTTTGCAGTGCCCCTACATCGGCTATCGTGACTTCTGTGGCAATCGCCGCTTGGTAAGCCGTCACATTCGTTGAAGTAAAAGTCAAACCGATGATGGCATTAAGCGTGCTCTCTCCGATACCGCTCGCATCACTGCCCGCTGTCGCTTGCACCTCAGCAAAGGCGGCTACGCTGGCATCGACCTGATTTATTAACGTTTGCAATGCCGCCATATCAACAATCGTGGTTTCACCAGCAATCGCCGCTTGGTAATCCGTCACGTTCGCTGGCGTGACAGTCAAGCCGATGATGGCGTTGAGGGTACTCTCGAAAATACCGCTGGCATCACTGCTCACTGCCGCTTGCACCTCAGCAAACGCCGCTACGCTGGCATCAACATTATCTATTAAGATTTGCAGGGCATTCATATCAGCAATCGCTGTTTCTGCCGCAATCGCCGTTTGGTAATCGATTAGGTTCGCACTATCAAAGCTCAACCCGATGATGGCGCTAAGCGTGTTTTCATCGATAGTGATGGCATCGTTACTTGTCGCTGCCAATTGCACGTCAGCAAACGCTACTACACTGTTATCTATGGTGGTGATCAACGCTTGCAGTGCCGCCACATCCGCAATGCTCACTTCTGATGCAATCGCAGATTGGTAATCGATGAAATTGGTGTCCGTGTAGGTAAGACCATCAATATTACTCAAGCTGGTTAAAGTTAAACCACTGGCATCACTGTTAGTCGCTGCCGCTTGAACGGCTACAAAAGCGCCAACTGTGGTATCGATGTTACTGATCAAAACTTGTAAACTAGCCACATCCGCAATGCTGCTTTCTGCCGCTATTTCAGCTTGGTAATCAGGCAAGTTTTCTGGGGTGAAGGTCAAACCGATGATGGCATTAAACGTGTTTTCATCGATGCTGCTGGCATCACTATTTGTCGCTGCTGCTTGCACCGCCGCAAAAGCACTGACGCTGCTATCAACACTATCGATGAATGCTTGTAATGCAGACAGATCCGCAATAACATTTTCCGCCGCTATCGTTGCTTGGTAATCGTCAACGTTCGCACTATTAAAAGTTAAACCGATAATATTGCTTAACGTGACACTGCTTATCCCACTGGCATCACTGCTGCTCGCTGCTACTTGCACGGCTGCAAACGCCGCCACACTAACATCCACGTTGTTAATAACCGCTTGCAACGCCGCCACATCAGCAATCGCTGTTTCTGCCGCAATCGCCGCTTGGTAATCAATTAGGTTCCCATTATCAAAGGTCAAACTGATGATGCCGCTAAGCGTGTTTTCATCGATAGTGTTGGCATCGTTACTTGTTGCAGCCGCTTGAATTTCAGCAAAGGCCGCGACGCTGGTATCCACGTTGTTAATAACTGCTTGCAACGCCGCCACATCGGCAATCGCTGTTTCTGCCGCAATCGCCGCTTGGTAATCGATTAAGTTTGCACTATCAAAGGTCAAACCGATGATGGCGCTAAGCGTGTTTTCATCGATAGTGTTGGCATCGTTACTTGTCGCTGCCAATTGCACCTCAGCCAACGCCACTACACTCGCATCAACACTGTCTATCAAGCTTTGCAACGCCGCCACATCGGCAATCGTAGTTTCTGCGACAATCGCGTCTTGGTAGGCACTGAAATTACTCTCGGTATAGCTTAAGTTATCGATGTTAGAGAGCGTCGTCACGCTCAACTCGCTGGCATTACTGCTGGTTGCTGAAGCTTGCACTGCCGCAAACGCACCCACATTAGTATCTACGTGATTAATCAACGATTGCAGAGCACTCACATCCGCAATGCTGCTTTCTGCCGCTATTGCCGCTTGGTAATCAGCTAAATTCGCTGGCGTGAAGGCCAAGCCAATGATGGCGTTAAGGGTACTTTCACCAATGCCGCTGGCATCACCGCCCACTGCTGCTTGCACCTCAGCAAACGCCGCTACGCTGGCATCTACAAGAACTATCACGGTTTGCAACGCCGCCACATCCGCTATCGCGCTTTCCGCTTCAATCGCACTGCGGTAGCTGAGCATGTTGCCACTTGAGAAGGTCAAACCGCGGATTTGATCGAACACACTCGCGGTAACGCTGCCGGCATTACTGTCAGTCGCGGCCTGCTGTACGCTCGCCAAGGCCAATACGCTCGCATCGACACTGTCGATAAGCGTTTGAAGGGCATTGACATCCGCAATGCTCGCTTCCGCCGCAATGGCAGCTTGGTAATCCGCAAGGTTGGCTGAGTCAAACGTTAAACTGATGATGCTGATTAACGTGGTACTGCTGATATCGCTCGCATCACTGCCGGCTGCTGCTTGCACCTCAGTAAACGCCGCTACGCTGGCATCACTGGCGTTCAATAGCCCTTGCAAGGCGCTGATATTGGCAATGTTGCTTTCGTTTTCAATGGCGGTTTTATAATCATTGAGATTATCGCTGTTAAAGCTCAATCCAATAATATCGGTTAACGTGTCGCTGGTGATGGTTGAGGCATTGCCTGTAATCGCCGCCAATTGCACTTCTTCGAACGCCGTGATACTGGCATCCACGCTATCTATCACGCTTTGCAGTGCCCCTACATCGGCTATCGTGACTTCTGTGGCAATCGCCGCTTGGTAAGCCGTCACATTCGTTGAAGTAAAAGTCAAACCGATGATGGCATTAAGCGTGCTCTCTCCGATACCGCTCGCATCACTGCCCGCTGTCGCTTGCACCTCAGCAAAGGCGGCTACGCTGGCATCGACCTGATTTATTAACGTTTGCAATGCCGCCATATCAACAATCGTGGTTTCACCAGCAATCGCCGCTTGGTAATCCGTCACGTTCGCTGGCGTGACAGTCAAGCCGATGATGGCGTTGAGGGTACTCTCGAAAATACCGCTGGCATCACTGCTCACTGCCGCTTGCACCTCAGCAAACGCCGCTACGCTGGCATCAACATTATCTATTAAGATTTGCAGGGCATTCATATCAGCAATCGCTGTTTCTGCCGCAATCGCCGTTTGGTAATCGATTAGGTTCGCACTATCAAAGCTCAACCCGATGATGGCGCTAAGCGTGTTTTCATCGATAGTGATGGCATCGTTACTTGTCGCTGCCAATTGCACGTCAGCAAACGCTACTACACTGTTATCTATGGTGGTGATCAGCGCTTGCAGTGCCGCCACATCCGCAATGCTCACTTCTGATGCAATTGCGTCTTGATAAGCACTGAAATTACTTTCGGTGTAGCTTAAGCCATCGATGTTAGAGAGCGTCGTCACGCTCAACTCACTGGCATTACTGCTGGTTGCTGAATCTTGAACTGCCGCAAACGCACTCACATTACTATCTACGTTATTGATCAACGATTGCAGTACACTCACATCCGCAATGCTGCTTTCTGCCGCTATTGCCGCTTGGTAATCAGCCAAATTCGCTGGAGTGAAGGCCAAGCCGATGATGGCATTAAACGTGTTTTCATCGATGCTGCTTGCATCACTCCCGACAGTGATTTGAACAGAATTAAATGCATCAATACTGCTATTGACCGTATCAATTAAATTTTGTAACGCGCTCACATCAGCAATTGAAACTGATTCAGAAATCTGAGTTTTATACGAAGAAATAGTACCTAATGTGACATCTTCTAAGTCTAAAATACCAGTTAATACTGCAACATCGATAGCCGATGCGTCACTCGTAGAGGCTGCATTTTGAACCAATACAAAATTATCAACACTAGTATTAATTGCATCAATATAAGCTTGAACTTCACTGACACTTTTAAATAAAGACTGGCCTGATAGCCTCATTTGATACTCAGGTACATTACTTTCACGGACATCTGTTAATAATGTTCCAGATATCCAATCGGAGTAAGTGAGAGCACCTCCATTTACAATTGTATTATTAACGACCGCTAAGAAAGTATCATCTCCATTAACGCTATTAATATAATTTTGTAAACCCAATCCATAAGAGATACTCGTTACTGAGTTATTCACAAACTCAGAATTATAACTCGCCAACAAATCTGGCTGTATGTTTGAAAGAGTAACGAGTGAGGCAAGGTTATCATACGTGATTGTATTGGGGTCGCTTGCTAGTGCCGCATTAATATCACTGACAGCTGTATTCTGAGCAGTCAGGATCGCTGCGACCTGATCCAAACTATCAATGGTTAACGCATTGATGCCTTGTAGGGCTTGTTCATCAGCAACGTAGATAAAGCCTTTATAATCGAGGTATTGAGCTTCAGGTAGATAAATGTTAGTGAGATTTACACTTTTGTTATTGATTTTAAGTACATTGGACTGTTTATCAACCGTTGCTAACACACCCACATCAGTGTAAATATTTTCATCCGTATTATAAGCAACAGGCTGATCAAACGATACAATATCATTTCCCATCGATACGCCATGAATAGTACAGAAGTAGTAGAAGTTTACATTGCCGCTATTATTTACCGTGACGCTTGTATACGCCCCTAATTGTCCTGGAGATCCATTAGTTACTGAGGTAAATTCATCCGTATTAGAATTAAAAGCGATTGGATGGGCGTTATTAGAAGCCGCAGATTGGTCAAAATAGTAAGTTACATTCGGCTCTAATGTTAAAATCGGCCTTTTCTCACCATCAATGACAAAGACATTTGAACCACTATCACCATCATATGCCACTGTTACTTCGAAAACTTTAATATTGTTCGGCGTTAAAAACTGGGAAGAAGCACTAGCGATATTATATAACTTTAACTTGTTTTGCTCTGTAACCAGATAGTCACCAGCAATATTGTATTCACGATTAGCTACTCCATCGAGCATGCGTTCAAAGCCTAAGCGAATAATGTCATTTCTTAATGACGTTACATCTGAGTTATATCTTGAAAAAGCAGCAAAAGGTGATTGTAAAGAACTTGGTTGATTGTAAGCATCAATAAGACTATTTAGTAATGACCTTTCATCATTAACAGCTTGGATCTTCGTTAATAACGCTGAACCAGTTGTGGGTAAAATTACAATTTCTGATAAAGCAATTTGATAATAAATTTCATTATCAGCAGTAAGACTATCTTCCAGTGCCATGACTTTTTCAAGCATACCAACCGTTAACGAAGTGAATGTCTGAGTTTGCAGTAATGAATTAATACCTGTTAATGCTTGAACACTTTCATCAACACGATCCAATAGGGTTTGCAATGCACCAATATTCTCTACCGATAATTCATCTTCGATGGCTGATTGATATTCAAACAGATTATCATTTGTAAAAGTCAGACCACGAATGGCACTTAGCGTTGGCGCATCAATGTTC
>NZ_WBVP01000031.1 GCF_008933155.1 Aliivibrio finisterrensis
CGATCGTGTTCCTTCCTAGTTATGATTCGCCCTACCGAACAGTGATAAGGCGCGCCAGAATTTGCTATTTTATGCGTCAATTGCTCTTGACGCAAGGGTATTGAGTATTTTATCCGCGTTCAGCGATGATTCTATCGGCAACATTCTTAGAAACTTCACCATATTCGGCGAATTCCATAGAGTAAGACGCTCGACCTTGAGTCGCAGAACGCAAAGATGTTGCATAACCGAACATTTCAGAAAGTGGAACTTGAGCGCGGATTATTTTTAATCCAGCAACGCCGTCGTCCATACCTTCAATCATGCCGCGGCGACGGTTTAAGTCACCAACAACATCACCCATCCAGTCTTCTGGAGTGGTTACTTCAACTTTCATCATTGGTTCAAGAATAACAGGCTGAGCTTCAAGCGCACCTTTCTTGAATGCCATTGAACCCGCGATCTTGAACGCCATTTCATTGGAGTCAACATCGTGGTATGAGCCATCAAACAGCGTCGCTTTAACGTCGAGTACAGGGTAACCTGCTAACACGCCGTTATTCATTTGCTCTTCGATACCTTTCGCTACTGAGCTGATGTATTCACGAGGAACTGCACCACCTACAATTTCGTCTACAAAAACGAAACCAGCATCTGGTTCTGATGGTTCAATTTTCAGCCATACGTGACCGTATTGACCGCGACCACCAGATTGACGTACGAATTTACCTTCCACTTCCGCGCTACCACGGATAGTTTCACGGTATGCCACTTGAGGCTTACCAACGTTACATTCAACACTGAATTCACGCTTCATACGGTCAACGATAATATCTAAGTGTAGCTCACCCATGCCAGAAATCAGTGTTTGACCTGATTCGACATCAGTTTCTACTTTAAAAGATGGATCCTCTGCCGCTAGTTTACCTAGTGCGATGCCCATTTTTTCTTGGTCTGCAAGTGTTCTTGGCTCTACTGCAATTTGAATTACCGGTTCAGGGAATTCCATACGCTCAAGAATCACTTTTGCATTTTGATCACACAGAGTGTCACCTGTTGTTACGTCTTTTAAGCCAATCGCTGCTGCAATATCGCCCGCACGTATTTCTTTCACTTCTTCACGCTTATTAGCATGAAGCTGAACGATACGACCAAAACGTTCACGCTTTTGTTTTACTGAATTATAGACACCGTCACCAGTACTAACAACACCAGAATAAACACGCATAAAGGTTAGTGAACCAACAAATGGGTCTGTCGCAATTTTAAATGCTAATGCTGAGAATGGTTCGTTATCGTCAGCGTGGCGCTCAACTTCATTACCATCCTCATCCACACCTTTGATTGCAGGAACATCAATCGGTGCAGGTAAGTATTCGATCACAGCATCTAGTACCGCTTGAACACCCTTGTTTTTAAATGCAGAACCACAAGTAGCTAATACGATCTCGTTATTTAATGTGCGAGTACGTAATGCCTCTTTGATCTCTTGTTCTGATAGCTCTTCACCTTCAAGGTATTTGTCCATCAGCTCTTCAGAGGCTTCAGCCGCTGCTTCAACTAGGTTTTGACGCCATTCATCTGCAAGCTCAAGCATATCAGCAGGGATCTCTTCATAAGAGAAGGTCATACCTTGATCGGCTTCATTCCAGTTAATGGTCTTCATCTTGATAAGGTCAATAACACCTCTGAAATTATCTTCTGAACCGATATTTAATTGAATAGGAACAGGATTTGCACCAAGACGGTTTTTAATTTGGTCGACAACACGTAAGAAATCTGCACCCGCACGGTCCATCTTGTTAACAAATACGATACGTGGAACGCCGTATTTGTTCGCTTGACGCCATACAGTTTCAGATTGAGGTTCAACACCTGATGAGCCACAAAACACAACAACCGCGCCATCAAGTACACGCAAAGAACGCTCTACTTCGATAGTGAAGTCAACGTGTCCAGGAGTATCGATGATGTTAATGCGGTGATCTTGGAATTGTGCATCCATACCACGCCAGAAAGTCGTAGTCGCTGCAGAGGTAATTGTGATACCACGCTCTTGCTCTTGCTCCATCCAATCCATGGTAGCAGCACCATCGTGAACTTCGCCGATTTTATGAGAAAGGCCAGTGTAGAATAGAATACGCTCAGTAGTTGTAGTTTTACCTGCATCTACGTGAGCACAGATACCGATATTACGGTAGCGCTCAATAGGTGTATTTCGAGCCACGGTTGTATCCTCTTATCTTAGGGATTATTGCTATTTCCCAACGCATATGCATTGAAATAGCGATAATGGCTAAGTGTATTACTAAATAGGAAAGAAAAGAAGTAAGGTGCAGCAAGGACTGCTGCACCTTCGGTATTACCAGCGGTAATGAGCGAATGCTTTGTTAGCATCAGCCATACGGTGAACGTCTTCACGTTTCTTAACCGCAGTACCTTTGTTCTCAGACGCGTCTAACATTTCGTTAGCAAGACGTTGAGCCATAGATTTTTCACCACGCTTACGCGCAGCATCAACCATCCAACGCATAGCAAGTGCGTTACGGCGAACCGGACGTACTTCTACAGGAACTTGGTAAGTTGAACCACCCACACGGCGAGATTTAACTTCTACCGCAGGGCGAACATTTTCAAGAGCTTCTTCGAATACAGCTAAGTGATCTTTACCAGATTTCTCAGCCATTAATTCTAGTGCACCGTAAACGATTTTTTCAGCAGTTGATTTCTTACCGTCAACCATTACGATGTTTACAAATTTTGCCAACAGCTCAGATTTGAACTTAGGATCTGGAAGGATCTTACGTTGGCCTATTACGCGACGACGTGGCATGGAATTTCTCCGTTGTCTTCTTCAGGTTTTATCCAAAACTTTTCAGTTTTATCAAAAATAATAAATTATTTAGTGTTTGGCCTTACTTAAGCGCTTGTATTAAAACAAGTGCATTAAGACTTAGGACGTTTCACACCATACTTAGAACGACCTTTCTTACGGTCGTTTACGCCTGCACAGTCAAGTGCACCACGAACAGTGTGGTAACGCACACCTGGTAAATCTTTAACACGACCACCACGGATAAGAACAACTGAGTGCTCCTGAAGGTTGTGACCTTCGCCGCCGATGTATGAAGTAACTTCAAAGCCGTTAGTTAGACGAACACGACATACTTTACGTAAAGCTGAGTTCGGTTTTTTTGGAGTAGTAGTATATACGCGAGTACATACACCACGTTTTTGTGGACACGCTTCTAGCGCAGGCACGTTGCTTTTAACAACTTGCTTTGCACGTGGCTTGCGTACCAACTGGTTAATAGTTGCCATTAAAATAGCTCCTGATTAGAGGTTCGAAAACTTTTGAAAAATCTATATCCCTATGGAAATAGGGACGCGAAATTCTAAGGCTGAACGTGATATGTGTCAAGAAATATACAGCACTATTAATAAACAATTTAAAAATAATTTTGCTTTCTTGCTCATAGCACCGAATTACCAAGTCACCACAGGGGAATATTCTTGGGTAAGAGAAACAAAAGATGAATAGTTAACCAATTGAATATTATCACTAATTAAGTTACTCAACCCTCTTGCCTCCATGTCTTCTTGTAAAAAGTAGCATTGCCTCAGCGACAGGATCATTAAATGATCTTTATGATCCAATATGCCGGTATAAACACAATCTTGCGTTAATAAAAACACATCCTGCTCTACATTTACCGGTAATTCTTTACGATAAAGTGCTTGTAAATTATCTGTATTAGTTAAGATATGCAGCATAATTTAAAACACCATTACTTGAGCGCATTGCACTAACTTCTCATTAATCTGTTGGTTTGAAATGACACCAACCTCAATATTTAGATTGCTTGGCTTTAATCCACGATTTGATAACGCGGTTTGACACACAAAGATTTCTTCTAGATCATACAAGGCTAACATTTTAAATCCAGAGATATAATCACGAGATAATATGTGTTCTGGTTGCTGATTTTCAAGCACTTGCAATACACCATCGCCAATAAAGAAAATATCAATATCTTCACTGTATGCTGACGCAGCAAGAATGGCATCTAACCCCTCCCTGCCTTTTGTCGTGGAGTGCGGTGAACTTTGGAATACAAATCCAATTCGATTCATTACTGACCTACTCTGTTGAACGTGAAGACTTAAAATTGAATAACGCGATCACACGTTAATAACGCTGTTGCTAATCCACCTAATCCAGCCTGTTTAAAGCCAGAAGCCAAATTATGATGCTCGATTTTATGTTGCTCCGCTTCTTCGTAACCAATGACACCACGACGCAATGCTGCAGCAACACACGTTTCTAACTCGACATTGTGTGCTTTAGCCAGAGCTTGCCACGCCTTAGTAATGTCGAATTCATCATTAGCAGGTAAAATCAAAGAGGAAGCGTTAAGCACACCATCTTGGTAAAAAAAGACTTTTTCTAAAATCTCTCCTTGCTCGATCAAGGCTTGTGCAAACTGAAAAGCCTGTCTAGAAGCTTGGGTGCCATAAGCTGAGCCATTAACAACTAATCCATAACGCAAACTCACTTTTCGCCATCCTCTGTTTTTCTTTGGCGAATATAAAGATAGACAGTATGTTTAGATATATTTAGCTGATCAGCAACGCGGTTAATCGCATCTTTAATATCAAAAATACCTTTGTCATATAAATCCATAACAATCTGTTTATTCTTCGCGTTATTACCGACTTCTTTATCGGCATTAATTTCATCAATGGTGCGTTTTACGGTTTGATCGACTAACTCATCCACATCACTGGCAAAGTTTACGGTTGAAGCGGCTTCATTCGCTTCCTCACTCGGCATGAAGGAGTGCAATACTTGAGAGAAAGGCGCATCAAGGTTGATATTAATACAAAGCAAACCAATAATTCGATCATCGCCATTACGGATAGCAACTGTAATTGACTTCATCAATACCCCACCCTTAGCACGAGTGAAGTAAGAACGAGAAAAATTACGCTTAGAACGCTCAATATCTTTAAGCATTTGTAGCGCTAAATCGGTGATAGGTGAACCCACTTTACGGCCAGTATTTTCTCCGTTAGCAATTCGAATCGCAGATTTATTGATGTCTTCAAGTGAATGCAAAACGATTTCGCAATAACTACCAATTAAACTCGCAATGCCATCAACAACGGCTTCGTAAGAGCGCAGAATATGATGATCAAATTCAGTAAATGACACGACCTCAGATAGACTCTCTTCTTCGATATTTTCAATATTCATAATCTACCAATGTAAAATTGTCGGCTTAACATTACAGCTAAGACTTACGACTTAAAATAATTACATCAAGTTTATCAGAATATTTGCATGAAAATAAAAAACCCCAGCAAGTGCCGGGGCTAATTCAGTGATCTAAAACAAAGTTTAGATTATTTAATTCTAGAGATAATTATTTTGCTGGTTTTGCTGCATCTTTAATCTCAAGCAATTCAACATCAAATACCAATGTAGAGTTTGCAGGGATAGCTTGATTACCTTGTGCGCCATAGCCTAATTCAGCAGGAATAACAAACTTGTACTTAGAACCAACATTCATAAGCTGAACACCTTCAGTCCAGCCCGGAATGACAGCATTCAGTGGGAATGTCGCAGGTTGGTTACGATCGTAAGAACTATCAAATTTAGTGCCGTCGATTAGTGTGCCTGAGTAGTGAACCACTACCGTATCTGTATCTTTAGGTTTAGGACCTTCAGCCGGTGTAATTACTTGATATAGAATGCCTGAATCCGTCTTCATTACGCCGTCTTCTTTTGCAAATTTTTCTTGGTAGTCAGTACCTGCTTTTAAGTTTGCTTCAGATTCCGCCGCCATTTTTTGTTGTGCAATCTCAGCTACACGCTGATCTAGATTTTGAAGAGCTGCTTGAATCTCTTCATCTGTCAGGCGCTCTTTACCGTTAAACACATCCGTAACACCAGCCAGCACATCCGCTTTTTTAAGGTCTAAGCCAAGCTCTGTTTGCTTCTCTAAGTTCGAATTTAGGTATTTAGCCAGTGAGGCACCAATTGCATAACCTGATTTTTCATCTTCAGATGCAAATGTTGATGCCGTAGCACCCTCTGTTGAGGCTTCAATTTTAGCAGGCAGTGTCACAGCCTCTGTTTTTGGTGCTTCTTCTTTTTGACACCCAACAACAAATGCAACAGTTGCAGCAAGTAACGATACTTTAAAGATAGATTTCATTTCAAAACTCCGATTATTTGAGGTCTTGCCTCAATTTCTTATTCAATTCTTTAGATAAAGATGAGAAATATACTTCAACACAATATACTAGTAGTTATAGACACATTACAAACGAGTAGTTCAATTTGATGCGCGCTAGCTCTCAATACATAGTAATTTTTGTCATTACACTGACATTATCAGGCTGTTTCTTTAGCAAAAAAGACCAACAGCGCTGGGAAGTTGCTACCCAAGGTACGACAAGTTTCGCATTAAGTCGCGACGCTCGCTTTGGGCTGTTCTTCGTAAAAAAAGGCTCTAATGCTATTAATACCGATAGTGAAACAAAAAACGGATTACACTTTTGGGATTTAGTTGATAATAAAGAACTTACCTATTTTGGCGCTCAAGATCAACACGACTCAACCGTTTCGCATATCACGATTGCCGATAATTCTCGCTTTGCGGTTACCGCAACACAAACCAATTTTGCCGTTTGGGATTTAGGTATGGGTATTTCTGAAGGGCTATGGTCTATCTCTGACGGCATTATTCGAGATATTGATATTGCGAGTAATGGCCAACAAGTATTGCTTGGCTTATCCAATGGCAAGGCTATCTATATCGATTTAGCTACTGGTCGCCGTTTGGAATTTCTCGCTCATAGAGAGAAGGTCAACTCTGTTGCTCTCTCAGCAAATGGGAAATTTGCCTTATCAGGCGGTAATGACCATCTTGCTTATTTTTGGGATACGCAAACAGGTCAGATATTACATACCTTTGAGCATGAGAAACGCGTAAGTCGGATCGCACTACAACGAGATGGCAAATACGCCTTAACCGCCGATGGTGGAAATGAAGCCTTTATCTGGGATTTAAAAACCGGTGAGAAAATATCTAAGCTGCGTACCTTTGCGCGTCAACAAGTGTTCTCTAGTGCTCGTTTTAGTGACGATGGCGATTATTTAATGACAGGCTCTCCCTCTGGTAGTGTCATGTTATGGGATACTTTATCAGGTAAGAAGCAAGAACAATGGCGCGCTGAACCATTAAAAGATGCACGCCCACCAACAGCGGTAGTGTATGATGTCGCCATTGATAAAAAACAACGAGTCGTTTCCGCTACCTCAGCCGGAATAGCTCAAGCTTGGTTGATAGAATAATGACGACAGATATAAAAGAATTAGAATATAAGATCAGTGATTTAGAGTACAAAATGGCATTCCAAGAACAAACCATTGAAGAGTTAAACGATGCCTTATCGCAACAACAATTACTGATAACCAATATGCAAGTTCAAATGAAATTCATGGTTGGTAAGATGAAGACGATGGATTCATCGAATATGGCGGATGCGTCAGAAGAGACACCACCACCGCATTACTAGAGGCTATACGCTTCGCTAGCTAGACCGCTTCGCTCCTATAAAAGCAAAAAACGAAGGTTTCAGATTTCAGGTTTCAGGAAAATCAAAAGCGAGCACACCTGAAACCTGCAAGCGCAGCGCCCTGAAACCTAGAACTCAAAACACCTACCATACTCACTTTTATAGTTTCTAACAAAAAAGACCACAGGCTCAACACCTATGGTCTTTCTAATTCTAAGCACAATATCCAGCTCTGCATTTGCTTTTATAGACTCTAGTTAGCGCAGCGTATAGTTTCTAGTTAATAATAGAAACCTCACCACATACACCCCTGAACCCTTTAAGCGTAGCGATCTGAACCCTGCTCTAGAAAATTACTTAGAACAGTTACCGCTACCACAACATTCGTGATCTTCTTTGTGATCGTGAGAATGGCCTTCGCCACCACAACAACCGCCTTCATGATCATGGTCGTGTCCGTGGTCGTGACCACAGCCGCCTTCTTGATGTACATGACCGTGTGCTAGCTCTTCTTCAGTTGCAGTACGTAGTGCTACTACTTCAACGTCAAAACCTAGCGTTTGGCCAGCAAGCATGTGGTTACCATCAACAACAACTTCGTCGCCGTCAACTTCAGTTACTTCTACAGGGATAGGACCTTGGTCAGTATCAGCAAGGAAACGCATACCAACTTCGATTTGGTCAACACCTTGGAAAACGTTAGCAGGAACACGTTGAACCATCTCATCCATGTGCTCGCCGTATGCATCTTCAGGAGTTACAGTGATGCTGAATTTGTCGCCTTCAACTTTACCTTCAAGTGCGTTTTCAAGACCCACAATTAGATTGCTGTGACCATGTAGGTAATCTAATGGCGCTTCAACCGTTGATTGATCAACAACAACACCTTCTTCCGTTTTTACTTGGTAAGCAAGGCTAACTACAACGTTCTTTTCAATTTTCATTTTAACTCCGGATGCACTTGGCATTAATGGATGGTATTCATTTTCCGCTAAGATACCGTTATTCAGGTTTAAAAACACCAATAACTTCATCTTGCGCGTGTTTGGTTTTTTCTATCGATTTTGGTGTTTTGCGAGCCACATGGCCGCACTCGACACATTCAACATGTTCAATATTACTTTCTTGCCACCAACGTAGCGTATCAGTCGTACTGCATGATGGGCAAACTGCACCTGCAATAAATCGTTTCTTCACGGCTATTATCCTTGTGCTAATTCTTAATAACGTCAGTCCCAATGATTCTGATTTGAGCGCTCACTTTCCATTTCTAACCCGAAGATTTCTTCTAATTCAATTCGAGCCGCTTTCGCTTTAGAGGCTAGTACCTTGTCGTCTGAGTGCAATGGTAACAATTCTTTTAGCATAGCAACATCTAACTTTTTAAAATGCGATTCGGCGCGCTTTGCTTGATAAGGGTGCATACCCAAAGATGTGAGGGTTTGCCGGCCTAAATCAAGGGCTCCATAAAAAGTTTCTCGTGAAAAATGATCCACCCCTTCATTTAACAACTCATACGCTTCAACTCGACTTCGCGCTCGCGCTAAGATTTTCAAATGTGGGAAATGCTGTTTACACAACGCCACAACCTCCATTACTTTTTGCGGATCCGTCTTACAAACCACAATCGCTTCAGCTTTTTCGGCACCCGCGGCTCGTAATAACTCTACTTGTGTCGCATCACCGTAATACACTTTATAACCAAACTTTCTTAATAGGCGTATTTGGCTTGGATCACCCTCTAAAATGGTCAATTTAATTTTATTCGCAAACAGTAAACGTCCCACAATCTGTCCAAAACGACCAAAGCCCGCAATAATCACTTTTGGCTGAGTCGCATGAGTAAAATCCGATTGCGGCATGTCGTCTTCGCTATTCAGTGTTCTCCTAAACCATTTATCTTGAGCGATGAGTAATAATGGCGTCGTCATCATCGACAAGCTCACCACAACTAATAAAAATGCCGTCAATTCTCTACTTAATAACCCTTCCATTTGCGCTGCCGTAAATAACACAAACGCAAACTCACCACCTTGACTTAAAATCATCGCCATCTGACTGCGGGCTTTCGCTTGGGTACCAAATAATCGAGCTAGTCCATAAAGTAGAAAACCTTTTGATGACACTAACATCATCACAGCAGCCAATATCTCAAATGGGTATTGCAATAATAAGCCTAAGTTAACCGACATCCCAACCGCGATAAAGAACAGCCCAAGTAATAAGCCTTTAAAAGGATCAATCGCCACTTCTAACTCATGACGAAACTCACTTTCCGCCAATAGCACCCCAGCAAGAAAAGCCCCAAGTGCCATTGATAAACCAAGCTGCTTCATTGCAGCAGAAACGCCAATAACCAATAACAAGGCAGCTACAGTAAATAACTCTCGGGCTCCACTTTTTACAACATAGCTAAACAGTGGTCTTAATAAGAAATGACCTAACGTAAAAATACCAATAACACCAGCCAGTATCCACAAGCCATCCATCCAGTTACCGCTCGCCCCTCCAGCTAACATAGGCAACACAGCAAGCATTGGGATCACAGCTATATCTTGGAATAACAATACAGCAAAGCCCGATTGACCACTTTCTGATGCCGATAATCTTCTTTCTTCAATCACTCGCAAAGCTATCGCGGTAGAGGACAAAGCTAAGCCCATGCCTATCACCATAGCCACCTGCCAAGCCAGACCGTAAAACATCATCGCGGCCGTAATAACACAAGAGGTCACCACCACTTGGCTACCACCCAAACCAATAATGGGTTTTCGCATCTTCCATAATTTATTGGGGTTTAACTCTAGGCCAATCAAAAAGAGCAACAACACCACCCCAAACTCTGAAAAGTGCAAAATCGCATCCACATCAGAAATTAACTGTAATCCCCATGGGCCAATGGCAATACCGGCCAAGAGATACCCCAAAACGGCACCCAAACCAAACCGCTGAGCTAAAGGCACAGTAATCACGGCAGCAGCTAAGAAAATCGAACTAGTATGTAACCACTCACCAGCCATTAGATACCTCCTTTGGGATTCAATAACCATTGTCGATAGTCATCAATAAACTGCTGACGTTTTTCTATAGTGATATTTCGAGCCCAATATTGAACTGACGGCGTCAACCACTTCATTTGACATAAGGCAGCGGTGATTTTAAAAGGAACCAAAATCTCATCGATCGTATGTTGATTGTAACCCGCCTTAGAAAACGCCTCTTCAATGCCTCCTGCGGTAATCACACTGCGCCACTGTTTTCCTTTTAAAGCACTGCCATTACCATAAGCGAACCCTTTTCCTAATACGCAATCCATCCACTCCTTTAGTAAAGCAGGACAGGAGTAAAGATACAGTGGGTGTTGAAATACAATAATGTCATGTTGGGCAAGAAGCTCATGCTCATAAATAACATCAACAAAAAATTCAGGGTAATGCGCATAGAGATCATGCACGGTGACATGGGATAAATCATGATAAGCGGAGAGGATCGCCTTATTGGCAACCGAGTGTTCTGGATCAGGATGAGCGAGGATCACTAATATTCTAGGTAACTGAATCATAAATTCCTTTTTAGACGTCTCTTCTTATTATTCTAAATGGGGCTTTTACTCCATCATACAGACTATTTCTATATCGACAATCTTCCCTCTTGCGCCTACTATGCTCCTCGTATTCACTATTTTGCCAACAAGAGAAGAACACCACAGCATGATTACGTTTTCAGACATTCAATTACTTCGTGGCGGAAAGCCCTTATTAGAACAAGCCTCTGCCACCATTCACCCTGGTGACAAAGTCGGTTTAGTTGGAAAAAATGGCTGTGGTAAATCCACTCTTTTTGCCCTCATCAAAGGCGAGTTAAGTGTTGATGCCGGTTCAAACCGTGTTCCTCATCACTGGGAAATGGCGTGGGTAGCTCAAGAAACACCAGCCTTAGAGCGTAAAGCGATTGATTACGTTATCGATGGTGATCGTGAGTTTCGTGGTTTAGAAGCGCAACTAGCAAAAGCCGAAGAAGCAGACAACGGCACCCTAGTGGCTGAGCTGCACGGAAAAATAGAAACCGTTGGTGGCTATACCATTAATTCTCGTGCGGCAGAGTTATTAAATGGTTTAGGCTTTTCACAACAACAAATGGAGTGGAACTTAACTCAATTCTCTGGTGGTTGGCGTATGCGTTTAAACTTAGCGCAAGCCCTAATTTGTCGCTCAGATCTATTGCTACTCGATGAACCGACCAACCACTTAGATTTAGATGCGGTAATGTGGCTAGAGCGTTGGCTGCAAAACTACCCTGGCACCTTAATGTTAATTTCTCATGACCGTGATTTTCTTGATCCTATCATCAACCGTATTATTCATGTAGAAAACCAACAATTAAATGAATACACAGGTAACTACTCATCATTTGAAGTGCAACGTGCTGAGAAACTGGTACTGCAACAAGCTAAATACCAAAAGCAACAAAAGAACATGTCGCACATGCAGTCATACATTGACCGCTTCCGTTATAAAGCGTCAAAAGCGCGCCAAGCACAAAGCCGAATTAAAGCGTTAGAGAAAATGGAAAAAGTGCTACCTGCACAGCTAGACAACCCATTCAGCTTTAACTTTAGAGAGCCGGATGCACTACCAAACCCAATTCTAATGATGGATGAAGTGAGTGCCGGTTATGAACACAACACGATCCTAGAGCAAATTCGCTTAAACCTAGTTCCTGGCAGTCGTATTGGTCTATTGGGTCGAAATGGTGCTGGTAAATCAACACTGATCAAATTACTGTCTGGTGAGTTAGCCCCACAAAGTGGCGTATTCAACTACTCTCAAGGCGTAAAAATTGGTTACTTTGCACAGCATCAATTAGAAACACTGCACGTAGAAGAAACGCCGCTGCAACACCTAATGCAAATTGCCCCAAATCACACCGAGCAACAACTGCGAGATTACTTAGGCAGCTTTGGTTTCCAAGGTGAAAAAGCATTAGAGAAGATTGGTCCGTTCTCTGGTGGTGAAAAAGCACGTTTAGTATTAGCGCTTGTGGTATGGCAAAAACCAAACATGTTGCTACTCGATGAACCAACCAACCACCTTGATTTAGATATGCGCCAAGCGCTAACCATGGCACTGCAAACCTTTGAAGGCGCAATGGTTATCGTCAGTCACGACAGATACCTACTTCGTGCAACCACAGATGATCTGTACTTAGTTCATGATCGCCAAGTCGTCCCTTTTGATGGTGACTTAACCGATTACTACAAGTGGCTAACAGAGCAAAACAAAAACGAGCGTAAAGAACAACTTCAACAAGATAAACAAGACAGCCCAAGCACTTCAACCAGCTTAAGCGCCGCTGATAAAAAAGAGCAGAAACGTAAAGAAGCGGAGTTCAGAAAGCAAATTGCACCATTGCGTAAAGAAGTCACTAAGCTTGAAAAGAAAATGGATACACTGAACGAAGCATTAAGCCAAGCCGAAGCCGAGTTAGGTGATGTGTCTTTATATGAAGCTGAAAACAAAAAACGCTTAACCGAAGTACTAGCCATTCAAGCCTCTGCGAAATCAGAGCTTGAAGAAGTAGAGATGGAATGGATGGATCTTCAAGAGAAAATTGAAGAAAAAGAGAATGCCGCTCAGCTGTAATACGTCTATCAGTACATCACAAAAGGCTTTACTGACCAGTGAAGCCTTTTGGTCTTTCTCGCTCTCTCACTACAAGAAACAGGGCGTACAACAAGCCGCATTAGAACTGCAAGACAAGCATCATGGTAACGTTAATCTTGCTTTGCTGCTTACTTGGCTCGATTCATTTAATATCTACTTTTCGCCCTCTCACTTTTCGTGTCTTGAAGTGTCACTTAGCCAAAGTGACGAACTGCTTCAAACCTATCGGCAGTTAAGAAGACAAATCAAAAAAGCTCAAGATCCAACCCTCTATCAAGACGCATTACGGTTTGAACTTCAAATAGAAAAACAACAACAAAACGATCTCATCACCGCGTTACTACGTATTCCATTACAAGTAAAAACAACAGAGAAGTCACCGAGCTTATTAAGCAATTACTGCTCAAGATTAAACGCAAGCTCCCTGCTTCTTTCGCTGAATTCACATCACGACTAGGTAACTAAAGATGCTTGACACTTTCACACCAGCACAGGGCTTATCCAACGCTCATATTCAAACGCTTCTGCCACGATTGATACGCAGAAACCCACTGTTTAATGCCTATTGGCAGCGTCTTGAATTACCTGATGGGGATTTTGTTGATCTTGCATGGAGTGAAAACCCAAATAAAGCAGGGAATAAACCACTCTTCATCTTGTTTCATGGGTTAGAAGGCAGTTTCGAAAGCCCGTATGCAAATGGGTTACTCTCGGCCGCTAAACAACAAGGCTGGCTTGGTGTCATGATGCACTTTCGAGGATGCAGTGATGTACCAAACCGTTTAGCCAGAGCCTATCATTCTGGTGAAACCGAAGACGCACGCTTCTTTATCCAAATGCTTGATAACCGCTTCCCTAAACGAACCAAAGTCGCAACTGGGATCTCTCTTGGTGGCAATATGTTGGTTAATTATCTCGCCAAATATCGCACCAGCACCTTACTCAATGCCGCGACGGTTATCTCAGCGCCACTTGATTTAAGTGCTTGCTCGGAACGTATTCAGCAAGGGTTTTCACGAATTTATCAGAGCTACTTACTGCGCTCATTGAAAACCAATAGCATAAAAAAAATCAATGGCAGCCGAAAGGCGATTGTTGGCTTAAATAAAGAGATGATCGCTGCCATTCCTGATTTACTGCAATTTGATAATTTACTCACCGCTCCAATGCACGGCTATGAAAACGCACAAGACTATTATCAACAATGCAGCGGTTTACAGTTTTTAGAAAATATCGATATCCCAACTCGGATCATTCACTCTAAAGACGATCCATTCATGACAGAGGCCGTGATCCCTACTCATCCTTTGCCTAACTGTGTACACTATCAACTGACAGAGCATGGTGGCCACGTTGGTTTTATTAATGGTTCATTAACCAAGCCACACTTCTGGTTAGAGACAACGGTAAATCACTGGTTCCAACACGTTCTATAATTTTAACGCCACTCATGGCTATTCATAAAATGGATGAGATAAGCAGTATGATCATTCCTTGGCAAGACATTGCACCAGGCACACTAGAAAATTTGATCTCCGAATTTGTACTTCGTGAAGGAACGGATTACGGTGAAGTTGAGATAAGCCATCAAGAGAAAGTAGACCAAATAAAAGTATTGCTAAAAAATGGTGAAGCGATAGTGGTTTTTTCAGAATTACATGAGACGGTCGATATTCAAACCAAAGCCCGTTTTAATCCTAATCTCACCAATCATGAATTTGAATAATCATTTTCAATCAATCACAAATTTTAAACGATAACGTATCATTTAACCCAACCCTGTTATAACATTCTGACATTAAGGCTTTGATGCCAAGAATCACAGACAGGGTTTGTCATGTCCGCAAAACATCCAATTATCGCCGTTACCGGTTCATCCGGAGCAGGCACTACAACGACTTCTGAAGCCTTTCGTAAAATGTTCAACATGATGAATATCAAAGCATCATGGCTTGAAGGAGATAGCTTTCATCGATTTACCCGTCCTGAAATGGATGTGGAGATCCGTAAAGCCAAAGAACAAGGTAAGCACATCAGCTACTTTGGCCCTCAAGCAAATGACTTTCCAGCACTCGAGCAGTTCTTCCGTCAATATGGTCTTGATGGCACAGGGCAATATCGTCGCTATCTACACACGTTTGATGAGGCCGTTCCCTTCAACCAAATGCCGGGCACTTTTACTCCATGGCAAGATTTGCCTGAAAACACAGATGTACTTTTCTATGAAGGATTACATGGTGGTGTGGTTGATGGCGATATTGATGTTTCACAGCACGTCGATTTATTGATAGGCATGGTGCCGATTGTAAACCTTGAGTGGATCCAAAAATTCGTTCGAGATACTCGTGATCGCGGTCATTCACGAGAAGCCGTGATGGATTCGATTGTTCGCTCAATGGATGATTATCTCAATTACATCACGCCGCAGTTTTCTCGTACTCACATTAACTTTCAGCGCGTACCTACGGTTGATACGTCAAACCCACTCAACGCCAAAGGCATTCCAAGTTTAGATGAAAGCTTTGTGGTGATCCGTTTTCGAGGCATCCGCAATGTAGACTTTCCTTATCTACTTGCCATGATTGATGGCTCTTTCATGTCTCGTCATAACACGCTTGTGGTTCCTGGTGGAAAGATGAGCTTTGCGATGGAATTAATCATTCGTCCGTTACTACAACAGTTAATTGATACCGGAAAAATCGGATAACGAGTCTAAACTTCCCCTCTTTTTCTTTTCAAAGTTGGGGTTCTTCCAAAAATAGTGAATAATAGAGACTCTATTCACTATTTTTGCGATGCTATGAAAAATTCTCCTTTTGCTATTTGGCTCAGTGCTGCCCGTCCAAAAACCTTACCGCTTGCGCTTGCTTCAATTATGACAGGCTCGGCGTTAGCGTATTGGAACAATCACGCCTCAGCTACCATCACTCTCATGGCATTTGTTACTGCAACCTTATTACAAATTTTATCTAACCTTGCTAATGATTATGGTGATGCTGTAAAAGGCACGGACAACGATGATCGTCTTGGGCCACAACGTGCCATGCAATCAGGTCTTGTCACGCAAGATACGATGAAAAAAGCCATTGGTATTAATATCGTTTTAACCATCATTAGTGGCTTAATTCTGGTATTCACTTCTCTACATCAAACCATGGATATTATCGGTTTTATCGCTCTGGGTTTACTGGCTATTGGTGCCGCCATCGCTTATACCATGGGTGACAAACCTTATGGCTATCGCGGTTTGGGTGATATTTCAGTATTCATCTTCTTTGGCTTATTGGGCGTAGCGGGTACTTATTATCTGCATACTGGTCATCTATCCTCTGCATTGCTACTGCCTGCGGTAGCTTGTGGTCTATTAGCCGTCGCCGTATTAAATATTAACAACCTGCGTGATATTGAAAACGACGAAGCCTGTGGAAAAATGACACTCGTGGTTCGTATGGGTGGTGACTGGGGTCGTAAATATCACGCTGTGTTAATGGCAGTTAGCTTTATCTGTCTTGCCATTTTTAGTGCCACTCAAATCCACTCACTTGCTGGTTGGTTATTTTTACTGGCTGGTCCATTTGCACTTTATCATGTGGTTTCTGTACTGCGCGCGCCCAATGGTGAAGCCATCCGACCAATGATGGGAACAGTGGTTCAGTGTGCTTTATTCACTAATATTTTCTTCTCTATTGGCCTATATTTATCGATATAGCTCCAACGACAACATTGACCTAATAACTACATAGTAAAGTTCGTATAACTTGTTGCCCATCATAGTAATGACTTATTAAGCACGTATATTAAGTCATTACTAGAATATCCTAACACCAACCAAAAGGTAGACATCATCATGGAATATAACACTTCAGCCCTTTGTGACATTTATTTAGACCAAGTTGATGTTGTTGAACCTATGTTCAGCCATTTTGGTGCCAAAACCTCTTTTTCCGGTCAAATCACGACAATCAAGTGCTTTGAAGATAATGGCTTAATCAGTCGTGTTCTCGATGAGAAAGGCGAAGGCCGAGTATTACTTGTTGATGGTGGCGGTTCATTACGCCGTGCCTTGGTTGATGCCGACTTAGCCTCTAAAGCCGCTCACAATGGTTGGGAAGGTTTGGTTATCTACGGTTGTATTCGTGAAGTGGATTATCTAGAAGAGATCAATATTGGCATTCAGGCTCTAGCCTCTATCCCTGTTGGTGCAGCAAAACAGAACATTGGTGAAGTAGATGTCGCCGTTAACTTTGGCAGTGTCACTTTCTTACCTGAAGATCATCTGTATGCGGATTCGACGGGGATTATTATTTCTCAAGAGCCGTTAGAAGATATGGGTGAGGAAGAGATTTAAGAACTAGAGGCTATACGCTTTGCTGACTAGAGACTATAGAAGCAAAAGCGGGGTTTCAGGTTTCAGGAAAATCAAAAGCGAGTGCACCTGAACCCTGCAAGCGCAGCGTCCTGAAACCTAGTTATCACTACAGTAGCTATACCCGCTCTTATAGTCTCTAGTCAGCGCAGCGTATAGTTTCTAGCATAAAAAAAACCGCAGATGCTTTCACACCTACGGTTTCAAATTCTTTCGCGAACCAATTCTAACTTTTGGCTAAATAGATTCCATTAGCTCAAGGCGGAGACGCGGAGCTTACGATAGTAAGTGAGCTCAGCCATAAGCTAAATCATTCTCAATTTTTGATAAGTAAATCTTTCATCTTTAAGGCGGAGGCGCGGAGCTTATGATAATAAGTGAGCACCGACAACACAGAAGATGGAAGAGTTACGACTCAAAAAATAGAATTACTCTACTTCTTCCATCTTACCTAGTAAACCACGGATGCGAGCTTCAAATTGCGCTTGGTCATCACGTGCTTTTTGAGCTTGTTGCTCAACTTCAGAACGACCGTTGTTTGCTTGCTCAAGATTTTGAGTTAGCTCAGCGTTCGTTTCTTTTAATTCTTCAACTTCCATTTGTAGCAGTGCGATTGTATCTACTGCCATTTGAACTTTAGCTTCTAGTTGTTCTAATATTTCTAAAGACATTCCTGCCACCTTAACTGTATTCGTCATTGAATATGCAGCGAATTAACTACTCACTACAAACATGTTTTCTATTCTACTCAGCAAATGCAATTCTGCCATAGTGTTATTACTGAAAATGCATCATTTGAACAAAAAAACGGCATATTTTACCAACATCTGACGTTCTTTCTTAAGATTAAAACGAACTTCATACTAAAACTAGATTTTTCAATTCATTATTTGAGTTAAAACACGGCCTCTCTTCTATAAATCAACTGGATGAATTCTAAAAAAACGAATCTTGACCCAAAAAGCAAACGTTTCCCTTTTTGTTATGCTAAAATCCTCGCGATTTTTATTTATTCATCGATTTATTCGGAGCAATTATGAAACGCGATTTAGCAATGGCTTTTTCTCGAGTTACTGAAGGTGCCGCATTAGCGGGTTACAAATGGCTTGGCCGCGGTGATAAGAACGCGGCTGATGGTGCTGCCGTTGAAGTAATGCGTACACTTCTGAACAAGACTGACATCAGTGGTGAAATTGTTATTGGTGAAGGCGAAATCGATGATGCGCCTATGCTATACATCGGTGAAAACGTAGGTACTGGCGGTGATGCTGTAGATATCGCGGTTGATCCAATTGAAGGCACTCGAATGACAGCGATGGGCCAATCAAACGCACTTGCTGTATTAGCTGCAGGTGAAAAAGGTAGCTTCTTAAAAGCCCCTGATATGTACATGGAAAAACTGGTTGTTGGCCCTGGTGCAAAAGGCGCTATCGATTTAGCACTGCCTCTAGAAGAGAACCTAGTAAACATTGCAAAAGCATTAGGTAAACCATTAGATACTTTAGTGGTGACTACTCTAGCTAAGCCTCGCCACGACGAAGTAATCGCAAACATGCAAAAGATGGGTGTTCGTGTCTTTGCTGTGCCAGATGGTGATGTTGCCGCTTCTATTTTAACTTGTATGCCAGATAGCGAAGTTGACGTAATGTACTGTATTGGTGGCGCACCTGAAGGTGTGGTTTCTGCTGCGGTTATTCGTGCTTTAGATGGTGACATGCAAGCGCGTCTTCTTCCTCGCCATGAAGTAAAAGGCGATACTGAAGAAAACCGTATTCACGGTGAAGAAGAACTAAAACGCTGTGAAGAAATGGGCGTTAAAGCGAACGTTATCTTAAAAATGAGCGATATGGCTCGTAGTGATGATGTTGTTTTCGCAGCAACGGGCATCACTAAAGGCGACCTATTAGAAGGCATCACTCGCCAAGGCAATATCGCGACAACTGAAACGCTGCTTATCCGTGGCCGTTGTCGTACCATTCGTCGCATTAAGTCGATTCACTACTTAGAGCGTAAAGACAAAGAAGTAAGAGATATTATTCTTTAATTAAAAGCGGTCCTATGGGCCTAGTTCCTGTGAAGTGAATTTGAAACCGTGGGTGTGAAAGCATCTGCGGTTTTTTGTTTTAGAGAGTTCAGGTTTCAGATCGGTCACAGGCTCCCTTGCAGGGTTCAGGGGTGATCGCTGAAGGCTATACGCTTCGCTAACTAGAAACTAGACCGCTTCGCTTCTATAAGGGCAAAGCGAGTGAATAATTCAGAATGTGAGTGCTGTAGTTAGAGTAGCAAATACACAGTCCCCTCCCTCTAAAAACCGAAACTCCTCTTCAAGATCCCTCATCCCACGTTCTCAAAACCATAAAATCCGAACTAAACTAAATCTATCGATACAAGAGAAAGGAGTAAGTCAATGGCACATACATATCACCACATCGACATTCCCTCATTCGATGAGCTCAAAGAATTAGCAGAGAAATCTCCTGAGCAATTAGAAGCCTTGCGACATAAACTGAGTATGGAGTTTATTGAAAGTTTACCGGAAGAACGTCAAGAGCAGCTGCTAGCACAACAAAGCCACATTGAGCGTATTATTAAAAAAGGCAACAACCCAAATCATGTAAATATTCTTCTAGGGAGAGAGCTTGGAAAGCAATTCGTTCGCTTTGCTGATTCACTCAACAAATCCATTGATGAGAATCAAGCTGCGGATGTTATTCAATTTCCTAATGCAACTTCCCGCCCATCAACCAATACCAAACATTAGGTAAGACAAAAATTCTACCCTATCTTTTGAAAGCTCTCTGGTTCCATATCTCTCACATTGATGGTTAAGCTATCAATGTGATTGGCTTGTTCTGCTAATACATCCATTAACCTGCGACTTAATTGTCGCTTCTGCTCTGCCGTTCTTCCCGATAATAGTTCTAGCGTTATATGGATAAAATCAGCATTATTCTCCTGATCACCCACTAACCAAGAATGAACGCGGATCGCTCGCGACTTCACATCATTAACTGAGAACAACTCTGAGTCTATCGCCACCTGATGCAAATCTTCTAGTAAACCTTGCATATTTAAACGCTCTTCAGACGAGTTAGAATATTCCATAATTAAGTGCGGCATTATTAACTTCCTTTTCATACTGCGTAAATGAATGACTATTTTTCCATCATTCAGTGAAAGCGAATAAGTTACAATCTCCTCAATAGAAAAGTGCCTAAGGAATCACAGTTAGGAACAATCAAAAAAATATCTTCAATTCAGTTAATAATTTTTCGCACTTCGAAATAAAAGCGCTAAAATTATGCATAAAAATGATTTTAGACACTAAATCTGTCGTAAAATCTGTTATATTTTTACGCAAGTTTTTTACATTAATTTGAATTGGAGAGAATCCTATGCGTCATCCTGTAGTTATGGGTAACTGGAAACTAAACGGCAGCAAAGAAATGGTTGTTGAACTACTAAACGGTCTTAACGCTGAGCTTGAAGGCGTTACAGGCGTAGACGTTGCAGTTGCTCCACCAGCACTTTTCGTTGACCTTGCTGAGCGTACACTTACTGAAGCTGGCAGCGCAATCATCCTAGGTGCTCAAAACACTGATCTAAACAACAGCGGTGCATTCACTGGCGACATGTCTCCAGCGATGCTTAAAGAGTTTGGTGCAACTCACATCATCATCGGTCACTCTGAGCGTCGTGAATACCACGCTGAGTCTGACGAATTCGTTGCTAAGAAATTCGCATTCCTAAAAGAGAACGGTCTAACTCCTGTTCTTTGCATCGGTGAATCTGAAGCACAAAACGAAGCTGGCGAAACCGTTGCAGTTTGTGCACGTCAACTTGACGCTGTAATCAACACTCAAGGCGTTGAAGCTCTTGAAGGCGCTATCATCGCTTACGAACCAATCTGGGCTATCGGTACTGGTAAAGCAGCTACAGCTGAAGATGCACAACGCATCCACGCTCAAATCCGTGCTCACATTGCTGAGAAATCTGAAGAAGTTGCTAAGAACGTTGTTATCCAATACGGCGGTTCTGTTAAGCCTGAAAACGCGGAAGCTTACTTCGCACAACCAGACATCGACGGTGCTCTAGTTGGCGGCGCAGCGCTTGACGCGAAAAGCTTTGCAGCTATCGCTAAAGCAGCAGCTAAAGCAAAAGCTTAATTAAAGAACGAAGACGCAAGCAAGTTGCTTAAGAGCGCTTCGCTTTAGACGGACTTCGTCCTTGAGAATAAAAAGACCACAGAGTTTAATTAGCCTGTGGTCTTTTTTTGTTTTTAGAGCAGGTTTCAGATCGGTCGCAAGCTCCCTTGCAGGGTCCAGAGGTGGTCGTTGTAATTACAGCTATCACGATACTGTTCCTCCCCTTGAGTAATAATGCATTGTGATTGACTATGTTGATATAAGGGGAGGTTAGGAGGGGTTGTTAATAAGTAACTTTGAATATGATCGCAATAACTCTGAGTTTTTCATCCAATCGATTTCTTATCCCTTACTGTTTATTGATACTAATTTTTCTATAAGTAATCAATATGCCGAATATTTTTAATCAGAAGAAACACTGCACATTAAGACAAAACTTACGAAATGATATGCCAAGTGCAGAGAAAAAATTATGGTTCTATTTAAGAAAGAAGCAATTAGGAGTTAAATTTAGAAGACAACATGGAATTGGAAAGTATGTTGTTGACTTCTTTTGTAGTGAAAGAAAGTTAGTCATTGAACTTGATGGTGATAGCCATTTTTCTATTAAAACTCAGAAGTATGATGAAATTAGAAACTTATTTATGAAAAACTTAGGAGTAAGAGTTGTTAGATTTACTAATCAAGATGTTTTAGATAACTGTGACAATGTGCTTCTTTGTATAAAAAAGTATATTTAGTTACAACCCCTCCTAGCCTCCCCT
>NZ_WBVP01000032.1 GCF_008933155.1 Aliivibrio finisterrensis
TGCTTACCAGCAAAAACAGAGGTTAATTTTTAATCAATCATAGATGGTTAAGTGTGGATACAAAAACGTAGATTAGTTTCTAGCTACATCTTTTGCTTGTTTTTTTAACAAAAAATCTACTCATGCGTTCACCCTGATCTAAAATCCCAGAAAAGTGATCTATTCACGATTACTTCTGGGATTTTTTGTATTTAATCCGTATCATTCACTTTGCTGATTTTTCTTATAAAAATATAAACGGTTTATTATGTCTAATTTAAACGTCATTTGGTCACTTCCTCGCTATAAAAAACGCCTAATAAGCTTATTGATTGACTTCTTCTTTATCTGTATTTCATTTCTTGGTGCTTACTGGGTTCGCATCGGAAAGGTTGAGGCTTTACCTTCAGTAGAAGGTCAGTATGTTTTAGTGACTACTGTTATCTTAACTTTATTTATATTCACAAAGTTAGGTTTATATCGAGCCGTATTAAGATATCTAGGTTTGCATGTACTGGCTTTAGTCGGGTTAGGCACTGCTTTGTCTGCGGTTGCGATGGCAGGCTTAGCGTTTTTGTTTGATGCGGATATCCCTCGCTCTGTGCCTATTATTTATGGATCTTTTTTAGCGATTAGTGTTGGCGGTAGCCGTCTTATTGTTCGTAGCTTGGTTGCACAATCATCAAATAAAACAGGCAACCCGGTATTAATTTATGGCGCGGGAAGCGCGGGTCGTCAGCTGGCGTTAGCGCTTCGTCAATCAAGGACTCATAAAGTAGTGGGTTTTGTTGATGAGGATGCCACATTGCAAAATACCATGATGATGGGTTTGTATGTGTATACCGCGGCTTGTGCAGAAAAAGTAATAATCAAGCATGGCGTAAAACAAATACTACTTGCCATACCAAGTGCGTCTCGTCGCCGTCGTAAAGAAGTGTTAGATACCATCTCATTATTACCGGTTGAGATACTTACTGTTCCTGATATGTCAGATATTGTTGCAGGTAATGCGAGTATTGATGAGTTAAAAGATGTCTCTATTGATGATCTCTTAGGTCGTGATCCCGTTGCTCCACAGCAAGCCTTAATGGAAGCAAACATTAAAGATAAAGTAGTGATGGTAACAGGGGCTGGTGGGTCTATTGGCTCTGAATTGTGCCGCCAGATTGTTCGTAACAAACCTAAAGCGTTAGTCTTATTTGAGTTATCTGAGTTTGGCTTATATCAGATTGATAGAGAGTTATCTTTGCTTGTTGAGGCAGAGGGTTTAGATATTCAAATTATTCCTCTGCTTGGCTCGGTTCAACGTATTAACCGTTTATCAAAAGTAATGGGAAGCTTTAAAGTTCAAACCATTTATCATGCCGCTGCCTATAAACACGTACCATTGGTTGAATATAACGTCGTTGAAGGGGTGCGTAATAACGTATTTGGTACTAACTATACAGCGCGTGCTGCCATTGAAGCAAAAGTTGAGTCGTTTGTTTTAATCTCAACGGATAAAGCGGTACGCCCAACGAATGTGATGGGCACGACTAAGCGTATGGCAGAGTTAGGTTTGCAAGCGTTGGCGGATCAGCAAAATAAGATCCGTGCAAAAGACGCAAGTGCAGGTACGCGTTTTTGTATGGTGCGTTTTGGTAATGTATTAGGCTCGTCTGGCTCTGTTGTACCGGTATTTAAGCGCCAAATTGAAAACCGTGAACCAATCACAGTTACCCATGAAGAGATCACACGTTTCTTTATGACGATTCCTGAAGCGGCGCAATTGGTTATTCAAGCGGGAGCAATGGGTAAAGGCGGTGATGTGTTTGTGCTTGATATGGGTGAATCGGTTAAGATTGTGGATTTAGCGAAGAACTTAATTCACCTTTCTGGTTTGGAAGTAAAAGATGGATCAAACCCATACGGTGATATTGAGATTAAATACACAGGCCTACGTCCTGGTGAAAAGTTATATGAAGAGTTGTTGATAGGTGACAATGTCGACTCAACCGCACATGAGCGGATCATGACGGCTCATGAAGATTTCTTACCACTTGATGAATACAATGTGTTGTTGGATAAGCTAGATACGGCATGTCATGATTTTGACCATGAAGCAATTCGCCAGTTGTTATTAGATGCGCCAACGGGGTTTGTACCCGTTAATGGTATTGGTGATTTGGTGTGGAAGGCTGAAGAGCAGGACGCTTCGGTTTGAGAGGTGAGGAAGAGAGAATGCGGGAGTTCAGGTCTCAGGTTTCAGGAAGATCAAAAGCGAGTACCCCTGAAACCTCTGCGCGTAGCGTCCTGAAACCTAGTTTTTTCGTTTTTTATAACCAACCCCTCCCAGCCTCCCCTTATATTGATATTGTCAATCAAGTCGTTATATCGATAAAGGGGAGGAGCCAAAAGCGGATACGGCGCTTATCTTTGATCTTATAGAAGCGAAGCTGTCTAGCCTCTAGTTAGCGCAGCGCATAGTTTCTAGCCTTTATTTACTTTATAATCCCCGAAGATAAATTTCCTATAGGATAAATAATAATGAAAATTGCCATTGCAGGTACAGGTTACGTTGGCTTATCAAATGCAGTATTGCTCGCACAGCACAATGAAGTGATTGCGGTTGATATCATGGCTGAAAAGGTTGAGTTGATTAACAACAAGCAATCACCAATTTCTGATGTTGAGATTGAAGATTTTCTTGCTAATAAGAAGCTGAACCTGATTGCTACTTTAGATAAAGAATTAGCTTATAAAGATGCTGAGTATGTCGTGATTGCAACACCAACCGATTATGACCCAGCGACTAATTACTTCAATACAGGCTCAGTTGAGGCGGTGATTAAAGAGGTAATGGCAATTAACCCAAATGCGGTAATGGTTATTAAATCTACGGTTCCTGTTGGGTATACGGAACGTATTAAACAAGAATTAGGCTGTGAAAATATTATCTTCTCTCCTGAGTTTTTACGTGAAGGTCGTGCGCTGTTTGATAACTTGCATCCATCTCGTATTATCGTTGGTGAGCAATCTGACCGTGCTCAAGTGTTTGCAGATTTATTAGTTCAAGGCGCGATTAAAGAAAACATTGAAGTATTACTGACTCATTCTACCGAAGCTGAGGCTGTTAAGTTGTTTTCTAATACTTACCTTGCGATGCGTGTGGCTTACTTCAATGAGCTAGACTCTTATGCTGAAGCGCATGGTTTAGACGCTCGTCAAATCATTGAAGGGGTAGGATTAGATCCTCGTATTGGTAATCACTACAATAATCCATCGTTTGGTTACGGCGGTTATTGCTTACCTAAAGACACTAAGCAGTTGTTAGCAAACTACCAAGAAGTACCAAATAATATTATTGGTGCAATTGTAGATGCGAACCGTACGCGTAAAGATTTTGTTGCTGAATCTATCATGAAGCGCAATCCTAAAGTGGTGGGTATTTATCGTTTAATCATGAAAGCGGGCTCTGATAACTTCCGCGCCTCTTCAATTCAAGGCATTATGAAGCGCTTGAAAGCCAAAGGCATTGAAGTGGTTGTTTATGAACCTGTCCTTAAAGAAGTAGATTTCTTTAATTCTCGTGTAATTGAAGATTTGAATGAATTTAAGCAATTGTCTGATGTGATTGTATCGAACCGTATGATGGAAGAGCTGGCTGATGTTGAGGGTAAGGTTTATACCCGAGATTTGTTTGGTAGTGATTAAGGGATAGAGCAGGGCTCAGGTTTCAGGAAGATCAAAAGCGAATACACCTGAACCCTCTGCGCGTAGCGTCCTGAATCCTAGTTTTTTATAACCAACCCCTCCCAGCCTCCC
Source organism: Aliivibrio finisterrensis (assembly GCF_008933155.1). Classification (GTDB taxonomy): domain Bacteria; phylum Pseudomonadota; class Gammaproteobacteria; order Enterobacterales; family Vibrionaceae; genus Aliivibrio; species Aliivibrio finisterrensis. The sequence goes on from NZ_WBVP01000032.1 coordinate 3,784, forward strand.
CTTATATTGATATTTTCAGCCAAGTGACTAATGGTGATAAAGGGGAGGAGCTAAAAGCGGCTGCGGCGCTTGCTTTTGCTTCCATCACTAAACTTGCTATACTTTCATCCATATTTAGCCATGTTAGATTATTCATCAGTCAGTGAAAGTCGTGGAGTGGGATGAAAGAGCAAGTTAAAAAACTCATTGAAGAGATTAATAGAATTGACAAAGAGTTTTCAGAGTCTTGCTTTGATCAGGGGATGTTTGAGCAAGTGAAGTTATCTAGGACAATCTCGAACGTTCCTGCCTCTCATATCTATAAATACCGCTTAGTGCTTCATGAAAGCATCAATGATTATCTTATGACTTCCCATATTGAGTTGAAATACTTTTATCGAGTAAAAACAAGAGAAAGTATCGACGATAAAATTGCGCGTTATAGTGAGCGTGATAATCAGTACCCGGTGAACAATTGGCTCAATGATATTTTTGGGGCAAGGATTATATTAACCAAGCCCGAGATCGCAGAGGTGATGGAAGAGCTGGATAACTGGCAAGATGAGCTTGGGTTGAAAAACTGGTATTTGCGCGATAAGGAAGGCTATAAAGGGCTTCACATCTATTTTAAAAATAGAAGTAACTTTTACTTTCCGTGGGAGCTTCAAATTTGGGATAAGGAAGATTTGAGGTCGAATGTCGAAAACCATGAGAAGTTTAAGCGAAGCTTTATGTAAGGTTTATCACGACTACACTGCGAGACTAGAAACGATACGCTGCGCTGACTAGAGACGATAAGAGCAAAAGCGGGTACAGCGTTTGCTTTTGATCTTATAGGAGCGAAGCGGTCTCGTTTCTAGTTAGCGCAGCGTATAGTCTTAAATCATTTATAACCAACCCCCTCTAACTCCCCCTTGTATTGACTCTATCTATCTCATTATTTTAGTGTTTAAGGGGGAGGAGCAAAGATCAAAAGCGAGTACCCCTGAACCCTCTGCGCGTAGCGTCCTGAATCCTTATTCATGCTATAGTATCCAAATAGACAACAATAATGGATTGAGTATGATTGATTCTATCGTTAGTTTGGCCAAAATGGATGAGAGTATTGAACTTGTATGGCTATACGGCTCACGCGCTCAAGGTACGCATCATCAAGAGAGTGATTTTGATTTAGCCGTGGCATTTAATGACCATTCGTTATCTACTTTTGCTTTGCGAACTCGTCCTGAGTGTTTGGCTATGGAATGGGCTGAGCATTTGGATCTACCTTTAGATAAAGTCAGTATCGTAGATATTAATCATATACCGATAGCTCTTGCATTTAATGTTATTGAGTACGGGAAACTGATTTATAACAATAATCCTCTTCTGTTTTATAAAGAGCAGAACCGCATTAGTTCAATGTTTGAGTATCAATTAATTGAAAGCAAAAGAAGTGAATCGTATGAATAAAGGTCTTGAACTGTATCTGGCGGAAGTTGAGTCTCATAAAGCAAAATACCTTAAAGAGTTAAATGAACTTCGTTTTGATCTTAATCAGTCGACCTTAAAAAGTCGTGATTATTTAGCGGCTGAGCGCTTATTGCAGGTTTTTACTGAAATGTGTATTGGATTATCTAAGCACATGGTAAAGAAAATCCAAAATAAAAGCCCAACTGAAGCCTATCAATCATTTTCTTTGCTAAAAGAGCATGGCCTAATTTCTAGTGATGAGCTGCGTACGTGGAAACAGATTATTGGTATGCGTAATGGCTTGGTGCATGATTATTTAAATATTGATTTACTGATTGTTGAAGATATTTTGCGTGAAGGCCATTATCAAGCTCTCGCCGATTTTACGGAGAAGGCGATTACTTTTTTATTGTCTGAGTAGAGATGTAAGAGTAGAGTTCAGAGGTGATCGTTGTGAAACTAGATATTATGCGCTGTGTGTATTTGATACTGTGAGATCAAAAGCGAATACCCCTGAAACCTCTGCGCGTAGCGTCCTGAATCCTAGTTTTTTATAACCAACCCCTCCCTGCCTCCCCTTATATTGATATTTATTGCCAAGTGACTAATAGCGATAAAGGGGAGGAGCTATATTGTGATCGCTGTTATTTCAACAACTACCTCTGAATTCTGCCAGCGTAGCGATCTGAACTCTGTACTTGCTTTTGCTCCTCCTGAAACCTGAATCCTTTGCGCGCAGCGTCCTTAACCTAACCTTGACTCCCAATCAGGACCGTAGGACCATAGGGCTGCTCTTCCCGTTCTTCAAAAGGATTTTCATGAACTACGACATCTTCAACGGTGACGCTGACGGCATCATCGCACTTCTTCAACTTCGCTTGGCTACTCCTCAAGAATCTACCTTAATCACTGGCGTTAAGCGTGACATTAACTTAGTGACTAAAGTGGATGCCAAAACGGGGGATAACCTCACCGTACTAGATATATCCATGGAAAAGAATAGGGCAGCTCTAGAGCTTGTTCTAAGTTCTGGCGCTGAGGTGTTTTATGCTGATCACCACCGTGCGGGTGATATTCCTGAGCACGAGAATCTATCTGCTCATATCGATTTAGATGCTAATACCTGCACTGCGTTAATCGTTGATAAGCTATTAAATGGCCAGTTCCATGAGTGGGCAATTACTGCGGCTTATGGCGATAACTTAATTGCTAAAGCGGATGAGTTGGCGGATGCGGCAGGTTTATTTTGTGAGCAAAAGTCACAGCTAAAAGAGCTAGGGACCTTAATCAACTATAACGGGTATGGGGCAAAGGTGGATGATCTGCATTTTGACCCAGCGGTGTTATATGAAGCGTTATTAGCATACTCATCCCCTTTTGATGTGATTGCCGATAAAGCGTCGCCTTTTTATCAACTGCAAGCGGCGTATCAATCGGATATGGATAATGCGTTAGCGATTGAAGCGCAGCACAAAAGTGAGACACTGGGTTTATTTGAGTTACCAAATGAGGCGTGGTCTCGTCGTATTAGCGGTGTTTATGGTAATCTGTTAGCAAATCAAAATCCCGATTCTGCTCATGCGGTATTAACGCAAAATGCGGATGGCACGTATATGGTGTCACTGCGAGCACCATTAAATAATAAGCAAGGAGCGGGAGAGATCTGTAGTTCGTTTGCAACCGGTGGTGGGCGTGAAGCGGCGGCGGGGATTAATGCGTTGCCGAAAGCGTCTATTGCTGAGTTTATTACGGTGGTTGAGGGGAAGTATTAAGAGCAGGATTCAGATCGGTCGCAAGCTCCCTTACAGGGCTCAGGGGTGATCGTTATGGGTTCAGCGATCACAATATTGTTCCTCCCCTTGATAGATGTATTATTGAGATTGGTAATGTTGATATAAGGGGAGGCTAGGAGGGGTTGTAAATGATGAAGTTTAGTTTATCTGTATCATTAAATATGGTGTAACCAACCCCCTCTAACTCCCCCTTGTATTAACGCTATTGATCTCATGGCTATAGCGATGAAGGGGGAGAACCGTCTTTGGTGCTGTTAGTTCAATAAGCCCCTGAAGCCTGCAAGCGAAGCGTCCTGAAACCTAGTCTTTAGTTAGCTCAGCGTATAGACTCTTATTCAATAAATTTAAAACAGAGAAAAACAATGAACATATTAGTCACTGGCGGAATGGGTTACATCGGTAGCCATACATGTGTACAAATGATTGAAGCGGGCTTAACGCCGATCATTTTGGATAACTTATACAACAGTAAAGCAGTGGTGCTTGATCGCATTGAAGCTTTGGTTGGGGTAACACCTAAATTTTACCAAGGTGATATTCGCGATCCTCAAATTCTAGCGACTATCTTTGCTGAAAACCAAATCGATAGCGTGATCCACTTTGCTGGCTTAAAAGCGGTGGGTGAATCGGTTGAAAAGCCAATCATGTATTACGATAACAATGTATCGGGTACCTTGGTATTAGTTGAAGCGATGCGTAAAGCGGGCGTGAACAGCATTGTATTTAGTTCATCTGCGACGGTGTATGGTGATCCTGCATCAGTGCCAATCCGTGAAAACTTCCCAACCTCAGCAACCAACCCTTATGGCCGCAGTAAGCTGATGGTTGAAGAGTGTCTAACTGATATACAAAAAGCGCATCCTGAAATGAGTGTGACGCTATTACGCTACTTTAACCCTGTAGGCTCTCATAAATCAGGTACCATGGGTGAAGATCCACAAGGGATCCCAAATAACTTGATGCCGTTTATCTCTCAAGTGGCAGTTGGTCGTCGTGAGTTCTTATCAGTCTTTGGTGATGACTACCCAACCGTTGATGGTACTGGTGTTCGTGATTATATCCATGTGGTGGATTTAGCGGATGGCCACTTAGCGGCGTTAGAACACAAGGGTCAACAAGCTGGTCTGCATATTTATAACTTGGGTACCGGTAACGGTAACAGTGTTCTTCAAATGGTCGCTGCGTTTGAGAAAGCGTCTGGTGCTAAAGTGCCGTATCAAATCGTCCCTCGCCGCCCTGGTGATATTGCCGAGTGTTGGGCTGACCCTGCTAAAGCGCGTGAAGAGTTGAAGTGGGAGGCGAAGTTGTCTCTTGATGATATGACGGCGGATACGTGGCGCTGGCAGTCGAATAATCCGAAGGGGTATTAAAAGCAGGGTTCAGAGGTGATCGTTGTGGTTAACGCTATCACAGTACTGTTCCTCCCCTTGATAGATACATTATTGAGATTAGTGATGTTGATATAAGGGGAGGCTAGGAGGGGTTGTTAGTGATGAAGTTTAGTTTATCTGTATCATTAAATATGGTGTAAGCAACCCCCTCTAACTCCCCCTTGTATTGATTATGTCGATCTCATAGCTATAGCGATTAAGGGGGAGAACCTTCTTTGGTGCTGTTCGTTCAACGCATACCCCTGAAACCTGCAAGCGTAGCGATCTGAACCCTAAGTCCATGCTCTCCACTATTCCTCCCTAATCAAATTGCATTCCCTCTACACATCTTTTACTCTCACAGAGTCATAAGCCCTTTATCTGTGAGTTTACCCATGCTTTCTCATCCGCCTTCTGATTACCTTGAACTCTATGCTACTTTACTTTGTGGGCCGAATATGCAGGCCGGAAGCGATCATCATGCTGAATTTACCGCGACGTTAGCAGAGAGTGAGAAGTGGAATGTCAATAATCCTAAGGTTAACGTGGTGTTTGATGAGTGGTGTTTCTCGCAAGAGATAGATAAAGAGCACTTACTGGCAGCGCCGCAGTTTGATAGCGCTTATCTTCGTCATCGCGAAAGTGTTTATGAGCTCGATATTCAAAAAATCTCCTTTACTCAGCTGTGCGATCTCGCCTTGTTGAGTGTGCTAGACCCTTCTTTATTAAACAAAACAAAAGAGAATCTAAATTTAGCTCTTGAACAAGAAGGTCAAGAGTTACCTCAATATTGGCAACGCTCGGTAGATTTAATTACGGCGAGTGATGCGCGGTTAGCTCGATATTTTGATAACCATGATCGTTGGCTTACGTCTCTGGTTCAGAAGAACGGTAAAGTGGCATGGGGCCGAATGTTGATTGAGTCAATTGTCGCTTATCGTGTACGTGAGAATACTGATGTATGGGTCGGCTTAATGACATTGGCTAATAACCCTGTGGTAGCGACTTTACTTGAACTTCCTGATGATTTTGCGCTGGCAAAAATAGCAAAACACGCCTTGGCTCATTTGCTGGATCAAAGTAATCCGTTAATACTTGTCTCTTCCCCTTGGCAGCAGTGGCTAACCCGTATTGATGGAGTACTAAATACCGAAGTCGCCAATAAAGAGCGTTTGATTTGGCAGTTAGAGCCGTTGGCCATGAAGGTGAATGCCAAAATACAGGCGAAGAATAAACGTGGTTGGACTCAGGGACGCAAAGTGGCTCTGGATAAGTTTAATCATAAACACAAAGAGATCCTGAGCCCAAGTGATACCGCGATCCTTTCTGCTGCCGCTTATGATGGTATGGATTGGGGAGATAGCAGCTCAAGAGTCACTCGAACTGTCGCTCATGCGTTATGTGATGCCGATAACGTATATGATCATCATGGCGACCAAGTGTCGTTTTATCGAGAGACACCGCTATTGGTATGGCGCTCGGTGGGAGATGAATTGGCGTTTGAGGTTTATCCTTATTATCACCAACAGACTAGCGCTCAACCTTGGTTGTATCACTCTGGTGGTGGTATCTACTCTTTCATTGATGCGCCTGAACAGTTGACGGATTTCTTAGAAGAGTTAAGAGTTCGGGACCCGCATTTTCCCGTAACCCAAACCGCAGAGTTAGTGGCGGTATTGGGTGAGCAGGTGCATTGGTTTGATATAGATAAACAGCAAGGGACAGTGACTCGGGGTGATAGTGTGGCTGAACCTCAGTTATGGCTTGCTTGGAATGGGGCGTCTTTGGATGTGGCGATTGAGATTGGCTCTAGCGATAACAATGTCAGTTGGACACCAGGAAAAGGCAGCGAGTGGGAAAGTGGTTTTGATGGCGTGTGGTATCAACGTGATCTTGTTAATGAAAAACGTCAAGCTAACGCACTGGTTGATGGATTAGGGTTAGTAAAAAACAAGAATTTTATCTGGCAGATCGAAGGTGAAGCAGCGCTAACGTTTATCACTCAAATTGATGGTGAATTGGGTGCAAACCTGCACTGGAAAGCGGACAGTCAGCAAGTGAAAGTGATTGGGGTTGATGACTTTTCTATGTCGATTAACCAAAAGCAGAATTGGTTTGAAGTCGATGGACGCGTTCATATTGATAGCAGTTTGGAGATGGATTTACGTCAGTTGTTGGCGCATCACCGTACCGGTTTTGTCAGTGCTGATAATTCTTCATTGACGCTATTAATCTCAGAGCAACTGCGTCGTCAATTAAGCTTGATTGACAGTCTGGTCGATGATGATCAATTGGTTGATCAACGCATGGCGTATCCGTTGCAAAAACTGGTGGAGTCAATGTCGGCCAACAGCGATGATGCCTGGGATAACTTGGTGGAAGAGTGGCGAGTGAAGCCAGAGCTTGATGCCGATTTACTATTGCCTTTGCGTGATTACCAAAAAGAGAGTGTGGAGTGGGCGGCGCATCTTTCTCAACATGGTTTTGGTGCGTGTCTTGCGGATGACATGGGCTTAGGTAAGACGCTGCAAGGCTTAACGTTGTTGAGTCATTATCGTGAGCAGGGACCAAGTATGGTGGTGTGCCCTAAATCGGTATTAACCAATTGGGTGCAAGAAGCCGAGCATTTTACGCCACAGTTAACCATGATTGATTTAGAGGCGAGCAGTGATCGTATTGCCACTATTAATGCCGCAGGTGCCAATGACGTGGTCGTGATGAGTTATGGCATGGTGACGCGATTAGGTGAAACCCTAAATGAGATTGATTGGAATTGTGCGGTATTGGATGAGGCGCAGCAGATCAAGAACCCGCAAACAAAACGCTCAAAAGTGGTGTTTGGTTTGCAAGCCGCACATCGCTTTGCGTTATCGGGAACCCCAGTAGAGAACCATTTGGTTGAGTTATGGAGTTTGTTCTCTTTCTTGAATCCAGGCTTACTTGGGGATCTTAAATCGTTTCGATCTAAATACGCACAAGCCGCGAAGCAAGAACAAGACATGCTGCGATTAAAGACCTTAGTGAGCCCGTTTATTATGCGTCGTACTAAAGCAGAAGTACTAACGGAATTACCAGCGAAGACAGAAGTCGTTCACCATATTGAACTCTCCAATAAAGAGCGAACCGCGTATGAAGCGGTTCGAAAAGAGTCACTATTAAATTTAAAAAGTGAATCAAGCCGTGGTGTCGTTGAGGTTTTTGCTGCATTAACCAAACTGCGCCAGATCTGTTGTGATGTTGGCTTGGTGTTTGACTCTATGAAAGGAGAAGAGAGTTCCAAGTTATCTGAAGCGCAGAGCTTGATAGAAGAGGCGTTAGATGGCGACCATAAAGTGTTGGTGTTCAGCCAATTTGTTGGTGTGCTGAAACGTTTTTCTGCTCAGTTAACGGAGTCAAATATTGGCTTTAGTTATTTGGATGGCAAGTTAACCACTAAGCAGCGTCAGGCGGCGATTGATTCGTTTAAAGATGGCACCAACTCCGTGTTTTTGATCAGCTTGAAGGCCGGTGGTACCGGATTAAACTTAACGGAGGCGGACACGGTGATTCATATTGATCCGTGGTGGAACCCGGCAGTAGAAGATCAAGCCAGTGATCGCGCCTATCGTATGGGTCAGCAAAAGCCAGTAACGGTTTATCGCTTGGTCACAAAAAATACCATTGAAGAGAAGATCATCGCTCTGCATCATGATAAACGTGACTTGGCCGATCAGGTGTTGTCGGCAAGCTCAACCAGTAAGACGTTGGATCCTACAATGTTGTTGAGTTTGTTGGAAGGGGAGTGCTAGATACTATACGCTGGCGCTGGCTAGAGACGATAAGATCAAAAGCGAGGTTTCAGGTCTCAGGATTCAGGAAAAGCAGATCAGAGTTCAGTTCGCTACGCTTGCAGAATTCAGAGGTGATCGTGGTGGTAATAGCATTCGCAATACAGTTCCTCCCCTTGATAGATATATTATTGAGATTAGTAATCTTGATATAAGGGGAGGCTAGGAGGGGTTGTAAATAATGAAGTTTAGTTTATGGAAATTATTAAATATGGTGTAACCAACCCCCTCTAACTCCCCCTTGTATTGACTCTTTCGATCTCATTACTTTAGTATTTAAGGGGGAGAACCTTCTTTGGTGTGATTAGTCCAGCGCATACCCCTGAATCCTGCAAGCGAAGCGTCCTGAAACCTAGTTTTTCGCATAGTTTCTAGTTATATGTAACCCCCCTCCCAGCCTTCCCTTATATTGATATTTTTAGCCAAGTGGCTATATCGACAAGGGGGGGAGATGTATTGTGATCGCTGTTATTTCAACAACTAACTCTGAATTCTGCCAGCGTAGCGATCTGAACTCTTTTTCGACTGAAACAAAAAATGCCCACAGGCTACAAACCTGTGGGCATTTTAATTTATCTACTATCTAAAGATCTTATTTAAAAAGAACTTCACCAGACATCTCAGCAGGAATTGCTGTATCAGTCAGCGCTAGCATAGTAGGGGCTAGATCAGAAAGCTTACCGCCTTCTTTAAACTCGACCGCTTTACTACCAACGTAGATAAGAGGAACAGGAAGGTTAGTGTGAGCTGTGTGAACGCCGCCGGTTTCAGGGTCGATCATCATTTCAGCATTACCGTGGTCAGCGGTGATAAGCATTTGACCGTCAACTTCTTTGATAGCTTCAACGACTTTTCCGATACACTCATCAAGCGCTTCCATTGCTTTAACTGCAGCTTCGTATACGCCAGTGTGGCCAACCATGTCACAGTTAGGGAAGTTACAAACGATAGCGTCGTATTTACCCGATTTGATAGCAGCAACTAATTTCTCAGTTAGCTCAGGTGCGCTCATTTCAGGTTGTAGATCGTAAGTCGCTACTTTTGGAGAAGCAACCAGTTGACGCTCTTCACCTTCAAATTCGTCTTCGATGCCACCGTTGAAGAAGAAAGTCACGTGTGCGTATTTTTCAGTTTCAGAAATACGTAGTTGTGTTTTACCTTCTTTAGATAACCACTCACCGTAAGTGTTTTCTAGAGACGCAGGCGCGAATGCACAAAGAAGAGGGATGTTTGCTGCGTATTGAGTCAGCATAACAAAATCGATTACTGGGAATGCGTTACGAGAAAAACCATCGAAATCCGGAACGAATGCACGTGTGATTTCACGCGCACGGTCAGCACGGTAGTTCATGAAGATAACTGCATCGCCATCAACGATAGCTGCTGATTCTTCGCCGTCTGCTTTGATTTCAGTTGCTTGTACAAACTCATCGTTCTCTTCACGAGCGTAAGCCGCTTCAAGACCTTCAACAGCGGTTGCGAATGTGAATTCTGCTTTTGCTTCTGTCATTAAATCGTAAGATTTTTGTACGCGATCCCAGTTGTTATCACGGTCCATTGCGTAGTAACGACCAATTAGAGAAGCAACACGGCCTTTGCCTAGTTTAGCGAATAGCTCTTGGAAGTTTTTCAAAGAGTTTTCAGCTGAACGTGGTGGTGTATCACGGCCGTCTAGGAAGCAGTGTAGGTAGATTTTTTCTGCACCACGTGCCGCTGCCATTTCTACTGCTGCGTAGATGTGATCTTCATGAGAGTGAACGCCACCTGGAGACATAAGCCCCATGATGTGTACCGCTTTGTCAGCTTTCACTGCTTTGTCGATAGCGTTAACCAGTGTTTCGTTTTGTTGGAACTCACCATCAGAGATTGCTTTAGTGATGCGAGTAAGGTCTTGATATACAACACGACCCGCGCCGATGTTTGTGTGACCTACTTCTGAGTTACCCATTTGACCATCAGGTAGACCAACGTCCATACCTGAAGCTGAAATTAGTGTGTTTGGTTGAGTAGCCATTAGGCCATCAAGAACTGGAGTATTTGCGTTTGTGATTGCGTTATCTGCTTGAGCTTCACGGTGACCGTAACCATCAAGAATAACTAGCGCCATAGGCTTTTTAGCTGACATAAAGGTGTTCCTCGTCAATAACTTAATAAATTCGAATAAATAACTTTGTGTAATTTTACTACAAAGTTTGAAAATGGGCCAGAGACGATACGCTGCGCTAACTAGAGACTAGACCGCTTCGCTCCTATAAAAGCAAAAGCTAAGAGCAAAGAGTTCAGGTCGCTTCGCTTGCAGAATTCAGAGGTGATTGCTGAAACTATACGCTTCGCTAACTAGAAACTAAACTATAAAATTAAAAGTAAAAATCAAGGGTAAGCGCTGTGCTCGTTTTTGATTTTATAGTTTCTAGAGCGAAGCGTTCTAGTTAGCGAAGCGTATAGTCTCCAACAACTTACTATGCTTCACAAATATCCACGCACAGACCCCACCCATCACATTTCCTATCGCAATCCCTACAAACAAGCCTTCCATGCCATATAAGTGACTGCCAATCCACGCTGTTGGCAGAGTAAACACAAACAATCTCATGAAACTCCAACTGAAAGAATGTAACGGTTTTTGCATTGCATTTAGGCTGCTCACAAGCACCATTACAATGCCTTGGAACCCATAACTGAATGGCACACAAATCAGATACATCCATAAGCCATGTTGTACGGCATCATCTTGGCTAAATAGATGAGAGAGCGGAATGCTCAGCGGAACAATCAAAATATAGAGAAAAAGTTGGAATAACACAGCGAACTTCATCGCTAAGAAGATGGCTTCTTTTACTCGCTCTGGCTGTTTGGCTCCAAGGTTTTGAGCGACAAAGGGGCTTAATGAAGAAGTAAGTGCCATTATCACCAATAGCATTAGTGACTCTACGCGTTGCGCTGCACCATAAGAAGCAACGGCTACTGTCCCTTGGCTGGCGAGCATCATCATTAATATGGCACCAGAGATTGGGTTTAGAGCATTGGAAAGTGCTGCCGGTGAGCCGATTTTTAAGATCTGATGCCAATCTTGTTTTATCTCTGATGGCTTTGGTGGTGCAAGCAGTTTAACTTTTCGAGTTAATACATAAAAAGAGGCACATAAAGCTCCGAACCAACTGATGCCACTGGCAATCGCTGCACCTTGGATTCCTAACTCAGGAAAAGGGCCATAGCCAAAGATAAGCAGTGGATCGAGGATGCCATTGATTAATCCAGCTAACATCATGATTTTTGCCGGAGTGGTAGTGTCACCCGTTGCGCGAATGGCACTGTTACTCGACATTGGAATAACCAGCAGCGGAATAGTGAGATACCAAATAGACATGTATTGATGAATTAATGGCAGTAGTTTGTCTTCTGCTCCTAATAATCGAAATAGAGGGTCAATGGTGAAAAAGCCAATACTGCAAGCAATGAGGATCAGAATGACCGCTAGGATTAATCCGTGTGTCGTTAATTGAGCGGCGTGTCTGCTGTTGCCTTGTCCGAGCAAGCGCCCAATCGAGGCAGATAAACCAACCCCAATGCCCATGGTAATGCAGTTGACTGCAAAGGTAACTGGGAAGGTGAAACTCACCGCGGCAAGGGCGTCGGTACCAAGCAGTGATATGAAAAAAGTATCCACCAAGTTGAATAGCAGAATAGCAACCATGCCAAAGACCATAGGCGTCGTGAGTTTTCGAAGTACGTCGCTGATAGGCTGAGTGAGCAACCCGTGTTTATCGACCATGGTTTTCTCGAGTGGTGGTGGGATGGGTAGTGTATCGGAAATAGGGACGAGATTCGAGGACGCTTCGCTCGAGGGACGAGTAAGGGCAAAAAGCAAGGTTTCAGGATTCAGGTTTCAGGAAAAGCAGAGCAGAGTTCAGAGGTGAGCGTGGTGGTAACAACACTTGTAATAGGGTTCCTCCCCTTGAGTGTTGAATTATTGAGGTTGATGATGTTGATATAAGGGGAGGCTAGGAGGGGCTGCTAATAATGAACTAGGTTTCAGGGCGCTTCGCTCGCAGGCTTCAGGGGCACTCGCTTTTGACCTTCCTGAAACCTGAGACCTGAATCCTCCTCTAGTTCTTTAAATATTTAGCCTTAAACCCTTGCAATCCCCCCATCCAAACCCCATAAATAAACCAAAGCCAAATCATGGCACTTTATTCTTAAATGGAACATTATCAGGAGATACGACCAATGAATATCCGTCCTTTACATGACCGTGTGATCGTTGAACGCCAAGAAGTTGAATCAAAATCTGCAGGTGGCATTGTGCTAACTGGTTCAGCGGCTGAAAAATCAACTCGCGGTACTGTTCTAGCTGTTGGCAAAGGCCGCATCCTAGAGAATGGTTCTGTACAACCATTAGACGTAAAAGTTGGCGATTCAGTTATCTTTGCAGAAGGTAATATCAAAGCAGAGAAGATCGAAGGCAAAGAAGTGTTGATCATGTCTGAATTTAACATCCTAGCGATTGTTGAATAATAAACGATATTAAGAAAAGAATTTAAAAAGGAAATTAAAGATGGCTGCTAAAGACGTTAAATTTGGTAATGACGCACGAATCAAAATGCTAGAAGGTGTAAACGTTCTGGCTGACGCGGTAAAAGTAACTTTAGGTCCTAAAGGCCGTAACGTTGTTTTAGATAAATCATTTGGCGCACCAACTATCACTAAAGATGGTGTTTCTGTTGCACGTGAAATCGAACTTGAAGACAAGTTCCAAAACATGGGCGCACAAATGGTTAAAGAAGTGGCTTCGCAAGCGAATGACGCGGCGGGCGACGGAACAACTACTGCAACCGTTCTTGCTCAAGCTATCATTGCTGAAGGCCTAAAAGCCGTTGCTGCTGGCATGAACCCAATGGATCTTAAACGTGGTATCGACAAAGCAGTTGTTGCTGCCGTTGAAGCACTTAAAGAGCTATCTGTTCCATGTGCTGATACAAAAGCCATCGCACAAGTAGGTACTATCTCTGCGAACTCTGACTCTACTGTTGGTAATCTTATTGCTGAAGCAATGGAAAAAGTAGGTCGTGACGGTGTTATCACTGTTGAAGAAGGTCAAGCACTTCAAGACGAATTAGACGTTGTTGAAGGTATGCAGTTCGACCGCGGTTACCTATCTCCATATTTCGTAAACAACCAAGAAGCGGGTTCTGTTGATCTAGAAAGCCCATTCATCTTACTGGTTGATAAAAAAGTATCAAACATCCGTGAATTGCTTCCAACGCTAGAAGCTGTAGCGAAAGCATCTCGCCCTCTTCTTATCATCGCTGAAGATGTTGAAGGCGAAGCGCTTGCTACTCTAGTTGTGAACAACATGCGTGGCATCGTTAAAGTTGCAGCGGTTAAGGCGCCTGGTTTTGGTGACCGTCGTAAAGCAATGCTACAAGACATCGCGGTTCTAACTGCGGGTTCTGTAATTTCAGAAGAGATTGGTCTAGAGCTTGAAAAAGTCGTTCTTGAAGATCTTGGTCAAGCGAAGCGTGTAACTATCACAAAAGAAACAACAACTATCATTGATGGTGCTGGTGAAGAGACAATTATCTCTGGCCGTGTTACTCAAATTCGTCAACAAATCGAAGACGCAACGTCTGACTACGATAAAGAAAAACTTCAAGAGCGTGTAGCTAAACTGGCTGGCGGTGTTGCGGTAATCAAAGTTGGTGCTGCGACTGAAGTTGAGATGAAAGAGAAGAAAGACCGTGTTGAAGATGCACTTCACGCAACTCGCGCTGCGGTTGAAGAGGGTGTTGTTGCTGGTGGTGGTGTTGCACTTATTCGCGCTGCATCTAAAGTTGCTGGTCTTGTTGGTGATAACGAAGAGCAAAACGTAGGTATCCGTGTAGCACTTCGTGCAATGGAAGCGCCTATCCGTCAAATCACTAAGAATGCGGGCGAAGAAGATTCAGTTGTTGCTAACAACGTTCGCGCTGGTGAAGGTAACTACGGTTACAACGCGGCAACTGGCGTTTACGGTGACATGATCGAAATGGGTATTCTTGACCCAACTAAAGTAACACGTTCTGCACTGCAGTTTGCAGCATCTGTTGCGGGTCTTATGATCACAACTGAAGCGATGATCACTGATAAGCCACAAGATTCTGGCTCTACTATGCCTGATATGGGCGGAATGGGTGGTATGGGCGGCATGATGTAAGTGTCCCCTGAGCCTATTGTCTAAATAGACAAACGTTCAAATTGAGAGCCGAGGTTAACTTATTCGTAAGTGCCTCGGTTTTTTTATGCTTTGAAACTAGAGGCTATACGCTGCGCTAACTAGAGATTATAAGAGCGAGTATTATTGGCGTGGTGATGAACTAGGTTTCAGGACGCTTCGCTTGCAGGTTTCAGGAAGAGCAGAGTTCAGATCGCTGCGCTTGCAGGGTTCAGAGGTGCTCGTGGAAATTACAGCGACCACAATACAGTTCCTCCCCTTGAGTGATTATTTATTGAGATTGATGATGTTGATATA
>NZ_WBVP01000033.1 GCF_008933155.1 Aliivibrio finisterrensis
CATCATTAATGAATGATGAGTACAGAGAAAAGCTAATTTTTGGTTGAAAAATGTTCATGCGTTTGCCGTGGTTTTGAATGGCCTATTGGGGCGGTTTTTAAAAAGAGAGTAAAATCTAGGTTTTATAAGAGATTGTCTAAAATAGACTGTCTCAAATGAATGAAAAGTGTCTCAGTGGCTGATAAGAAACTGAGGTGGTAATTCACAAAATCAATATGTGTTGGATATTTTAATGCTTAATAATAAAACAGTTTTAATCACTGGTGGTACAGGCTCATTTGGTAAACAGTTCATAAAAACGATCCTTGAGCGTTATTCTGAAGTCAAAAAAATCATCATTTACTCTCGAGATGAGTTGAAACAATTTGAGATTAAACAAAACTATCCTCAAAAAGATTTCCCACAACTACGTTTCTTCATCGGTGATGTGCGTGACCGTAACCGTATGGTTCAGGCTTGTGAAGGCGTAGATGTAATTATTCATGCCGCAGCGATTAAGCAAGTGGATACGGCTGAATATAACCCAACTGAGTGTATTCGAACCAACGTCGACGGTGCGGAAAACGTAATAAATGCAGCTCTTCAATGTGGGGTTAAGGACGTTGTTGCACTTTCTACAGATAAAGCATGTGCTCCAATCAATTTATATGGTGCAACTAAACTAGCATCGGACAAATTGTTTGCAGCAGCGAACAATATTAAAGGTTCTAAAGATATTCGTTTCAGTGTTGTTCGCTACGGGAACGTAATGGGTTCTCGTGGTTCGGTTATCCCATTCTTTATGCAGAAAAAAGAAGAAGGCTTATTGCCAATTACGCATGAAGAAATGACACGTTTTAATATTTCTCTGCAAGATGGCGTGAACATGGTGATGTACGCTCTTGAGCACCATTTAGGTGGTGAAATCTTTATCCCTAAGATCCCATCTTACAAGATTCTAGATATCGCAGAAGCTGTTGCTCCAGGTATTCCAACTAAAGTTGTTGGTATTCGCCCTGGTGAAAAACTTCATGAAGAAATGATCACGGATACGGACTCTCTTAATACGATTGATCTTGGTCGTTACTATGCAATTCTACCTTCAGTTTCTTTCACTTACACAGAAACTGAATATATGGACCATCATAAAGCGGAGAAAGTCCCTTTTGGCTTTAAATACAACTCAGGCACTAATACTGAGTGGGAAACGATTGAAGGTTTACGTAACCTAATCAAAGAACATGTTGATCCTAAATTTACAGTGTGAGTAAAAAAGTGATTCCATACGGCAAGCAAGATATCACTCAGCAAGATATTGATAGTGTAGTTGATACCCTTAAGTCTGATTTTTTAACGCAAGGCCCGCAAGTCCCTGCGTTTGAAAAAGCGTTAACAGAACATACTGGATCTCAGTATGCGTTAGCAGTAAATAGTGCAACATCCGCTCTGCATATTGCTTGCCTAGCTTTGGGCTTAGGCGAGGGTGACTGGTTGTGGACAACACCAGTCACTTTTGTAGCATCTGCAAACTGTGGTCTTTACTGTGGTGCTAAAGTCGATTTCGTTGATATTGATTCTGCGACTTACAATATGTGCCCTGAAAAGTTAGAGCAAAAGCTAATCACAGCTAAAGCAAATGGAACACTACCAAAAGTTGTCGTTCCAGTTCATTTGTGTGGTCAGCCTTGTGATATGGCATCTATTGCTAAATTAGCTAAAGAGTACGGCTTTAAAGTCATTGAAGACGCTTCTCATGCTATTGGTGGTAAATACCATGCTCAACCAATTGGTAACTGTGAATATTCTGATATTACTGTTTTCAGTTTTCACCCCGTGAAAATTGTGACAACGGCGGAAGGTGGCGCGGCGTTAACCAATCAGAAAGAACTGGCTGATAAAATGGCATTGTTGCGTAGTCACGGCATCACTCGAGACCCTGAACTGATGGACGGGGCTTCCCATGGTGGCTGGTACTATCAACAAGTCGATTTAGGTTTTAACTATCGAATGACTGAGCTTCAAGCTGCGTTGGGTGTGACTCAAATGCAAAGACTTGATGAGTTTGTCGCAGCACGCCACGTACTGTCTGAACGTTATAACCAATTATTGTCAGAATTGCCGTTAGTACTTCCGTATCAGTTAGAAAACACGTATTCAGGTCTACATTTATTCGTAATACGCTTGAAGCTGGATGAAATACCGTTAACACATAAGCAGGTTTTTGATGCATTACGTGAAAACGGTATTGGTGTTAATTTGCACTATATTCCAGTTCATACTCAGCCATACTTCCAAGCTATGGGTTTTTCGGATGGCGATTTTCCTGAATCGGAACGTTATTACCAAGAAGCAATATCACTCCCAATGTTCCACGGAATGACTGAAGAGCAACAAAATACAGTTGTTCATGTAGTAACTGAAGTTTTGACAGGTAAATAATGAAAATTGCAATTATCCCTGCGCGTGGTGGCAGTAAACGCATTCCTCGTAAAAACATTAAGCCTTTTCATGGCAAGCCTATGATTGCTTACTCTATTGAAGCTGCCGTTTCTTCGGGTTGCTTTGATAAAGTCATTGTTTCTACGGATGATGCAGAGATCGCTGAGGTTGCTGTGCAGTATGGTGCAGAGGTGCCGTTTTTGCGCCCTGCTAACATATCTGATGACTATGCAACGACAATGGATGTGATGCATCACGCCATTACTTGGTGCATGGATAATGGCTGGACTGTAGATGCGGTTTGTTGTTTGTACGCGACGGCTCCCTTTGTAACGCCAGAATATCTTAAACAAGGTTTCGATAAGTTAAATAAAGGCTTATTTGAGTTTGTTTTTAGTGCCGCGACTTTTCCATTCCCAATTCAAAGAGCGATCAAAATTTCATCAGGAGGAGAGGTGTCAATGTTTTCTCCTGAAAATGAACAAGTCCGCTCTCAAGATCTTGAAGAAGCCTATCATGATGCTGGTCAGTTCTATTGGGGAAAGACCGATGCGTTTTTAGAGAAAAAAGCAATATTCGCAGATCATTCTAGTGTCGTTCTGTTACCGAGAAGTCGAGTTCAAGATATTGATACTAATGAAGATTGGGATCTGGCTGAGGCATTATACTCAGCTTTAAAATAATTAGGTTTTTATGAGAGTTATCTTTAGATCGGATGCTTCAGTTTGGGTTGGTAGTGGTCATATCATGCGCTGTTTAGTACTTGCAGATGCATTGAAAAACCTCGGTCATTCAATCTCTTTTGCATGTTTATCACAGCCAGGCGACATGATCTCATACATTGAAGAGCGTGGCTTTCAGGTAATAAAGTTAAATCCGCCTAAGGAACCTAGTGAGCCTAAGCATGATGCCGACTATGAGGCTTGGCTGCAAAGACCAAGTTCTGAGGATGCGCTAGACTTTATCCAAATGGTAGGCTGTGCTGATTTAGTGGTAACGGATCATTATGCTATTAGCAACAAGTGGCAACAGCTTGTTAGACAATCAATAGGCTGCTTTTTAGTCGCTATTGATGACTTGGTTCGAGAGCATGATACTGATTTAATTGTCGATCAAACTCTTGGGCGTAAGCCTGTTGAATACTCAGGTTCTGCTCGAGCTTTAGTGGGAAGTGAGTATGCGATATTAGCCCCAAGGTTTGCTTCATTGAGAGAGCTCGCTTACATGCGGGTACCCCCTGAAACTAGACCTAAAGTTCTCATATCTATGGGGGGAATAGACAACCCCAATGCAACTTTAAAGTCATTAAAAGGCCTTGTTGGTAAAGTCTGTGCTGATTTTACGGTGTTGCTAAGCCCGAGAGCACCACACTACCAGCAGGTCAAGTCATGGTGTGACTTACACAGTAATGTCCAACATCAAGATTTTGAGGCTGATATGGCTAGTTTAATGCTTAAGCATGATATAGCTATTGGGGCGCCTGGAACAACAAGTTGGGAGCGGGCTTGTCTTGGTCTACCTAGCATTTTGATACCATTGGCCGATAATCAAAAAACGATCTGTACTCAACTGCTTCAGCATAAAGCTATTTTGAAAGTCTCTTTGGAAGATATTGAATCCCAGCTATTAGTGACCTATCAACAGGCAATGGGTCAATGGCATGAGCTGTTTATGTCGAATCTAAAACTGTGTGATGGCTTAGGGGTTCGAAGGTTAATCCTGGAAATTCAGCAGCTTATTGAACCAAGTGAGCATTCAAATCTACAGCTTGTATTTGCCACTCATGAGGACATCAAAACCGTTTATGATTGGCAATGCCACCCTAAAACTCGTGAATTTGCATTGAATACTGATATTCCTACATGGGAAGGTCACCAAAGCTGGATGAAGCGAAAGCTAGCCACAACCACTGACTTTTTTTATCTTGTTGAAGATAAGACAACAGGAAAAAAATTAGGTGTATTACGATTAGATAAAATTGAACCTAAAAATTATCTAGTATCAATCTTTGTTGCCCCTGAAGCTTACGGTTTAGGAGTCGCAACTGCTGCATTAAAAATGGCTGATGTCATACATCCAGAACTGACATTACATGCCACTGTATTTGAATATAATAAAGCTTCTCAGAAGCTGTTCAAAAAAGCGAACTATACACAGCAAAATCCTGAGACGTTTATTCGTAACCCAATTTAATGAGATTCTGATGAAAGCATATATTTCAATTGACGGTAGAAAAATAGGTCCTGACTACGCTCCTTATGTTATTGCTGAATTATCAGCAAATCATAATGGTGACATTAATCGCGCTTTTCAGATCATGGAAGAAGCGAAGAGATCAGGTGCAGATGCAATAAAACTACAAACTTATACCCATGAAACGATTACTATGGATTGTGATAGTGAAGAGTTTCAAATTCATGGTGGCTTATGGGATGGGCAGACTCTTTATAACCTTTATAAAGGTGCGCATATGCCATGGGAGTGGCATAAGCCGTTATTTGAAAAGGCAAAAGCACTTGGTATTACTATTTTCAGTTCTCCTTTCGATTTTACTGCTGTCGATTTATTAGAGTCACTGGATGCCCCAGCTTACAAGATCGCTTCTTTTGAAGTAATTGATTTGCCGCTGATCAAGCGAGTAGCTCAAACGGGTAAGCCGATGATCATTTCAACAGGAATGGCTAACGAAGAAGAAATTGCAGAAGCAATTAAAACGGCGAGAGATAATGGTTGTAAAGAGTTAGTTGTACTCCATTGTGTGAGTGGCTACCCAGCTCCTGCTGATCAATATAACTTAAAGACGATTGCTGATATTGCTGAGCGCTTTGATGTGTTATCTGGGCTTTCTGATCACACAATTGATAATGCTACTGCCGTTGCATCTGTGACGTTAGGTGCATGTTTGATAGAGAAACACGTGACTATGGATCGTAGAGGTGGCGGAGCGGATGATAGTTTCTCTCTCGAACCTCTTGAGCTTACCGCGCTTTGTAAAGATACAAAAACAGCATGGCAAGCAATGGGACAAGTCAACTACGAGAGAACGGAAGCTGAAAAAGGAAACGTAAAATTTCGTCGTTCACTCTATGTTGTTGCTGATATTAGTAAAGGTGAACCAATTACGGCTGAAAATGTGAAGAGTATCCGCCCAGGATTTGGACTACTTCCAAAATTTTATGAGGATGTGATCGGAAAAACTGCAAAAATGGAACTAAAAGCAGGAACAGCCTTGAGTTTTGAACATCTGAAATTTTAGGGTAGTGTGAAATTAATGAATAGTGCCTTTATATATTTAGCAGCCAACATAATTTCTTCTTCGATTCCCTTTATACTATTACCAATATTGACTAGAGAGCTAAGCCCAGATGAATATGGTATCGTTGGCATGTTTCAACTTCTTGTTTCTATATTTATCGCTATAGTTGGTTTAAGTACAAACGGTGCAGTGATAAGAGAATTTTATACGGACAAATCAAAAAAGGATTATAATGACTATATATATAATTGCATACTGATTGCTGTTGTAACTACAGTCCTATCAACTATATCCATTATGTTAATGGAAGAAGGATTGACAAATTTCTTTAATCTGAAAGTCGAATGGATATATTTAGCCCTTGTCAGTGGTTTTCTATTCTATTTTATAAGGTTGAACTTGAGCCAGTTTCAAGTCAATAAAATGCCAGTTAATTATGCTTATGTTCAGGTGGCATTAAGCGCAATTAATATGGGCGTAAGTATCATTTTACTTCTTTATTTCGGTTTCTCAGAAGAGTCTAGGGTTTATGGTATTTTTATCTCCTATGTGATTCTTTCTATACTATCAATATATTACTTATTCAAACATGAAAGATTAAATTTAAATGTAAAGTACGATCAAAAAAAAATTCGAGATGCATATAGCTATGGAATAAAAATAATACCTCATGTGTTGGGAGCTATGTTTTTACTTAGTGTTGACCGAATGATAATATCAAAATATATGAGTTTATCGCATGTTGGAATATATATGGTGGCGGTTCAGATATGTATGGTTTTTTCAATACTATTCGATGCAATCAACAAGGCATTCATGCCATGGTTATTTGAAAAACTCGAGAGGAATAGCATCAAAGAAAAGATTATGACAGTAAATAGAGTGTATGTATATTTTGCTGGACTTATAGTCGTCTGTTTCTTTGTTGCTTCAATTAGTTCGTATATCTATGATTTTGTAGTTTTAAATAAAGAATACGGTCTAGTTCAAGATCTATTGCCAATACTTATTGTGTCTCAAATTTTTAATGGGATATATAGTTTGGGTTCAAACTTTGTAATATATACAAAAAAAACGCAATACTTATCTATTATAACTACTCTGACTCTATTTGTTTATTTAACTCTTGGAATCTATCTTATTGTAAAGAGTGGATTGATTGGATTAGCATATGCATATATGTTATCCATGTTGATTAGGGCCATTGTGATGATGGTTGTAGTCTATAAATTGAATATTTTACCTTGGTTCGGAGATAAGCATGCCCAAGAAGATAGCTGTAATTAGTACTTACCCAAAACAAGGGAGTAAGAATATAGGTGACCAATTGATAACTCGCGCGGTTGTTGATTTGCTCAAAAAACATCACCAAGATGCTGTAATAGAAACATTTTGGAGGGCTGCTGACTGGGATGATGTAAAAAAGGGAATTGAAGAGTCTGATATTATAGTATTTGCATGTTTGATCATTAGAGAGAAAATGAATGTGATTGAATACCCATACATTGGTAATATTTTGGACTTGAATAAGCCAATCAGCATCGTTTCAGCGGGCACTTCGTTACATGTACATCGATTGGGGCAAGATATATATAACTATTTGTCCCAAGATTCGATTGAGTTACTAAAAAAACTAGACAATGTGGCTATCTCATTTAGTACTAGAGGGTACTTGACTCAGAGTTTGTGTAAGAGAATTGGTTTAAATAATGTGACTTTTGGAGGGGATGTAGCATTTTGTGAAACAAAGTGTTACGGGAAGAGCTTTGAAAAAAGAAAAAAAATTAAGGATATCGTAATTTCAGACCCACACCATGAAGAGTTTTATCTAAAGTCTTTCTTAACTTTAATAGAAGAAGTGAAAATTAGTTTTCCAGATTCTAATATTAAAATAGCTCTGCATGGAGTAAATAGGTTAATTGAAAATTTCGCTCGCGAGAATGATATCCCTTATATTAGAATATATGAAGATCCTGAGGCAGGCCTAAGAGTGTATGATCAAGTAGATATGCATATTGGTTTTAGGGTCCATGCACATGTATCCGCTTTAGCAAGAAGAAAATATTCTTACTTACTCGAACAAGATGGCCGTGGTGGAGAGTATGGTTTAACTATTGATAAAAGAATCTCGACACCTAACTTTCGAACCATGTCTATGAATCCGTTGAGACGAATTCTACATAAAATTAGATTAGTCAACAATATTACTGTTGATACGATACCAGCACAGGCTTTGGTAGCTATGATAAAACAAGATGAAGCTCAAGGATTTGAAAAATTCATAGGTCTTGAGCATAAATTAGACGAGTTCTCGGATAATATTAATAATCAGATTAAGACTCTTATATAGAACAGGAGAATAATTTTGAAGTATCATAAAAGTCTTATGAGTCTAGGTCATGAGTTGTTCCCTATCTGTAGAAGCTTGACTGGGGATGGAAACAGAAAGACACTAGATATAATTAAGAAAGAAGTTCCGGAACTTAAAGTATATTCAGTACCGAGCGGCTACAAAGCTTTTGATTGGGTTGTGCCAAGGGAGTGGAACATTGACAGCGCCTATATCAAAGATTCCAGTGGTAACGAGATTATTAATTTTAAATGCAACAATCTACATGTTGTCGGCTACTCTACTCCAGTTGATAAAAAAATTAGTTACGAAGAGCTTCAAAGCCACTTGTTTTCTCTACCAGAAAAACCTAATGCTATTCCATATATGACAAGCTATTACAGGGATATGTGGGGGTTTTGTATTTCAGAAAATGATAGAAAAAAGCTGGTTGACGATGTTTATGAAGTTAAAATTGATTCTAAATTACAAAATGGATTTCTGAATTATGCTGAAGTAATAATACCCGGAAAGACTGAGCAAGAAGTGTTTTTGTCAACTTACATTTGTCACCCATCAATGGCAAATAATGAACTTTCTGGTCCGATTGTTACAGTTGAATTGATTGAATGGATAAAGAGTCTAACAGACAGAAAATACACATACCGTGTTGTTTTTATACCGGAAACAATTGGTTCGATAGTATATCTAAGTAAAAACATGACACATATGAAACATAAAGTTGTTGCAGGATTTAATATCACTTGTGTCGGTGATGAACGGTGTTATTCATATCTTCCTTCAAGGTGCGGGAATACAATTTCAGACAAAGCCGCCAAAGCTGCTCTTGGTGAAATAGACTCAACGTATAAGAAATATACGTGGTTAGATCGAGGAAGTGATGAAAGGCAATATTGTGCTCCAGGTGTTGATTTGCCAATTGCAACTATAATGAGAAGTAAATATGCTGAATATCCTGAGTACCATACGTCATTGGATAAATTAGGCACAGTGGTTACAGAGAAGGGGCTACAAGGTGCTGTTAATGCACTAATTAAAGCAATATATTTTATTGAAGAAAATCACAAGCCAAAAATTAATGTCCTTTGTGAACCCCAATTAGGGAAAAGAGGCTTGTACCCTAATAGTAGCTCTCTGAACACTAAGAGTATTGTAAAGGATATGATGAACGTCATTTCATACTGTGATGGTGACCACGACTTATTTGATATTCATGAAAAAACTGAAGTCAGCATGAGCAGCATAATAGATATTTTGAGTAAACTGAGCAGTAGTGATTTGCTTTATGAATGATTTATATATTATAGAATCACCGTTACAGTTGTTATCTGCACAAGATGCGCTAGCTTTATCTGGTCGAAATGCTTGTTTGATAGTAAATTTTGGGATTAACGAAAAAAATAATGAACAAATAAGAAATGTACTAGAGAAGTCTCTTTGGACTGAAGTGCATTATAACACTAGACGAAAGAGTCGGTGTTTCGAGTTAATGTCATCTTTGAAAAAGATGTCATATTACTCTCTTATTTACAAAAGATCTTTCTTTGATATATATATTGGTGATTACAGAAATATAGAGTCATTAACAATCGCTTCTGTTTTAAAACATGATAGAATAGTATTGTTAGATGATGGGATATGGACACTCATAGCTCAAAATAGATTTATATCCAAAGGTAAAATACCGTATTTTGAGAGAAACAAAATTGCTTATATTAGGTATTTTTTATATTGCCTATTCTCTTTACGGAAAATAAATTATGACTTATCTCCTAATCTCTATACAACCTTCGACTTTGGAAGCTCACTTCTCAAAAATCAAGTTAACCTAAAGCCAAAGTTGGCTAAAAGAAATGTTAATATCACGAAGAATAAAGTATATTTTTATGGAGGAAAACTTTCAGAGAGTAAAATATTAGAAAGTATAGAAACTGAGCTGGAAATTTTGGAAAAGGTCTATTTCTATCTAAAGCGTGACTACGATCGTATATATTACGTCCCGCACAGGGGCGAGGGTGACTTGAAACTTAAAAGACTAGAGATTATTGGATTCGAAGTAAAAGTTATAAATAAACCGGCAGAATTGTACTTTCGACATTCATCAAGCATGCCAGAAAAAGTATGCTCTTTCTTCTCGACGGTTTTACATTCCAGCGCTATGGAATTCAATGATGTTATCATAGAGAGTATTGATATCAGGAGTCATGTTGTATCGAGAAAAGAAGACATTGATGACGTCTATACTTACTTCAGGGACATAGATATATTGGTGACAAATCTCCATGATTAGACTATATTCAGTTGTTAAGAGAATTAAAACGTTTATTTTCTCAGTCCAAGCGAAAATTAAAGTAAGAAAATTTGGCCCAAACTTTACAGTCAACAATAGATGTAATTTCACTAGTAGGACCGAGGTTGGCTCTAATTGCCATTTCAATGGTTTAAGTATACAAGGAGGCGGGTGTGTAAAAATCGGGAACAACTTTCATTCTGGGTCTGGGTGTATCTTTATTACTAGTAACCATAACTATCGAGGTGCCAAACTGCCCTATGACGAAACTAGTATTACAGAAGATATCATTGTCGAAGATAACGTTTGGTTGGGACTGAATGTACTAGTTATGCCCGGTATCACTATTGGCGAAGGAGCGATTATTCAAGCCGGATCTGTTGTTATAAAAGACGTTAAAAAGCTAGCAATAGTTGGTGGTAACCCAGCTAGGATGTTTAAGTCTCGAGACGCATTGCACTATAATGAA
Source organism: Aliivibrio finisterrensis (assembly GCF_008933155.1). Taxonomy (GTDB): domain Bacteria; phylum Pseudomonadota; class Gammaproteobacteria; order Enterobacterales; family Vibrionaceae; genus Aliivibrio; species Aliivibrio finisterrensis. Next base: position 10,784 of record NZ_WBVP01000033.1, read on the forward strand.
CTAAAAAGTAAAAAATTATTTTACTGAGTTTTTATGTATAGAATAGAATTAAAAACACTTTTTAAGTGTATCATATTTTTCAACCTTTTTTTTCCTACCTTCAACAACTACTTTGATAGAACTGGAGCGACAGGAGTTCTCTTTAATAACATCACAGTTTTGTTATTAGTCTGCAGCTATTGCTATTTTATTTTCAGAAATAACGAGTTTAGGTTTGATAGAATATTGGCTTCCTATTGTGCAGTGTTTTTTTTGTACTTTTTTAATATAGTAATTTCAAATATTTTTAATGCTAATGTTATAGTGTCTGACATGTTTGAGTTATTTCGCCCTGTATACTATTTTGTTTGCTTTGTTTTTGGATACGCGTTAGTCAGGTTTGATGTAATTAGCTTAAGAGGCATTGTTCATACATACTCTAAATATATTTTGATAACCTCACTTTTTAGTCTTTTCTGCATCATATTTTTTGATTATATAGGGCGTGATTTAATTTCTTTCTACGCAAAGGATACGCTGATACCTGGAAGACGCTTCACTGGTACATTTCAAAATCCCTACGATTTCGCTTTCATCGGCACATTACCGCTAACCTATTATTTGTCTCGGTTCTATTTAAACTCTCATAAAGTTTCTATTTTGGCTATATTATCGCTGTTAGTTACTATGGCTTTTGGGCAGAGCAAATCTGGGTTTGTGAACTTTTTACTTATAGCAATGTTACTCACGTTATTTTTCGGTTTTTTCATTAGCAAAGAAAGACTAATGAAAGATTGGAGTTACTGGATTCGAATTACCACGGTCCCAATAATATTAATTTCAATTGTTGCTGGTTTTTTTGTTTTTTTTACTGACGAATTTGCTTACCTCGTAAATGGCTTAATAAGATTATCGAGTGGAGGAGATAAGTCATCACAAATTAGGCTGGAACAGTTTAATAATGCAGTGACTCTTATTAATGGCAGTGGCTTGCATCTGGCTTTTGGTTATGGTTCCTATAAAAGTTCGAGCTTAATGTTCGAGTCACTTTATTCACTATATATTTTTAGGTATGGAGCTTTGTCATTTATTTATATTTTTTCTTGGATAGTATTGCCAGTTTTTTTTCTTGTTGTTCTACGATTCAAGACGACTAAGTGCAAGCACTCGTGGTTGTATTTGGTTCTTATTTTATTCTTTATTTCCGCAGCCGTTGCAGGTGTGGGCAATAACGTAATTGATCAGGCACGGGTACCGTTGCTTTATTTTTCGTTGCTAGGAGCAGTTTTCTCTAGTGTCAATGTTAAAGGTAGTAATAATTTTGAGTAGTATTTCAGTAGTATTAGCTGTATATATAAAAACTAGTGTTTGTCATATTAAAAGATGCTTTGATAGTATTGTAAGTCAGACATTAAAACCGCATGAAATTATAGTGGTTTTCGATGGCCCTGTAACTAGAGAGCTTACTATGTTTATTTGCGATTCGAAGTTAGAATTTAGTAAAATTGGAATTGATGTGGTATTGGTCTCAACCCTATCTAACAATGGGCCAGGAGTTGCAAGAAATCTGGGGGTTTCAATATCATCTATGTCTTTTGTCGCTATTATGGATTCTGATGATTACTGTGATTCAAGTAGATTTGAAATTCAGCTGGAAAAGATACGGGAAGGTTACGATGTTGTTGGGGGGTATATAAGTGAAATCTATAATGGTTCTCATATAGTTAAGCAAGTACCCGAAAATAATGATGAAATCTTGGCTGCGTTACCTGATCGCAATGTAATGAATAATGTCACTCTGTTCGTTAAGAAAGATGCTTTTTTATTATCAGGTGGATACGCTCCTTTAAGGTACGGTGAAGATTATATTCTTTGGTTTAGATTGAAACATATTGGAGCTAGGTTCTACAACATTACTCGCCCGTTAGTTTACATTGATGCTGATGAAGATTTTTTTTCTAGACGAAGAGGGTGGCAAGTTTTTAAAAGGGAGGTTATATATATTACCTTTTTATTTAGGGAAGGGCATATTTCTAGCCTGAAATTTGTTAGGAAAGTCATGCGTGGTTTAACTATCAGGTTTTTACCATCGGGTCTTCTTGAGATTTTATATAATCGGTGTCGATAAATATGAATAAAATAATGATGGCGAACTTATCATATGAGCAACATTATGGTGGAGTTGAAAATTCAATTAGGTACTTGACTCAAGCTTTCTGTGAAGATGGTTTACAGGTTTATGTGTTGTCTGGTTCATATAGAAGTAGTACCGGTGTTAAACAAATGAATGACTTTACCAAGATTAACTTTTTCTTTCCTGGGTATAGTAATTTTTTCTTTAAAATAATATCTATGCCCGTATCTATAATTAGTATGCTTTATTACTTGTTTTATGCTAAATATATACTTGGTGTTGACTTTGTTATTTCAAGGAATCAATTTGTTGGTACTTTTGCATCGTTGGTTTTTAGACGTAAATCTGTTTTTCTTGCTCCCGGTTTTAATCATAGACAATCTGACTCAGAAAACTTGATCGAGGGAAGTAATATATTTCAACGGTTGGAAAGGAGAGCTCACGGAATGTTTGATTATCTGTGTGTAAGATTTTCCGGTCGAGTGTTTGTTTTTTCTCTTAATATGAAAAAGCAATTGCAAGAGGTTCTAAATATATTTAACTCCAATTATCAACCAGATGTTATGCTCTGTAAACCCGGTGTAGACAAGTCCCTATTTAAGCCAATAGGTTCTTTGTCAATGAAAATGTCACTAAGGCAAGAGTTGGGCATTCCGCAATACGATAAGATAATACTTTGTGTTGGTCGATGTGTTAAAGCTAAAGGTTTTGACCTGGCAGTTAGTTCATTTTCAAGCTCTAACCTTTTAGGCTTTACTCTCGTAATAATTGGAGATGGCCCCGAGTTACCTATGTTAAAGGAACTTGCAGTCAAGCATAAGTGCACAAAGGTTTTATTCTTAGGGAAACAGGATAACTTGCACAAATATTACCAAACCTCTGACTTCTTCTTTATGTCATCACGTTATGAACCCCTGGGGCAAACTATCTTGGAAGCAATAGGTTGTGGCCTACCTGTTTTGGCTTTAGGCGGTCCCACCGTCTTAACAGCAACACAAGAGTTATTGGGTAGTGATGGAGCGCTGTACTCTAAAGATAATTCACAAGAATCTATAATTGAATTGTTAGAGTCTTTGCTGACATTAACTGATTCTCAATGGAGCGATATATCTTTTCAGTCTTTTACTAAAGCCAAGAGTTTTTCCTGGAACAATCTCAGTAGAAAATTGGTAAGTGGGGAATGATGAAAGCAATTATTACTGGCGCTACTGGGTTTATAGGGCAAGAAGTAGCAAAATTATTATCAAATTCGCGCTTTGTCGTGCGTAAAAAGAATAGCTATTCAGAAGAGTTTATAATCGATGATCTAAATGGTAATACCGACTGGTCTGGCGCTTTCGAAGGTATAGATACAGTTATTCATATTGCAGGGTTAGCTCATGGTGGAACTTGGACAAAACACGACTATCATTCGGTTAATGTGGAAGCAACAGTATCTTTAGCTCATGAGGCTTTTAAAAACGGAGTAAAACGTTTTGTTTTCATTAGTTCTATCGGTGTAAACGGCGCTCAAACTTTTGGTGAACCTTTTACCGAAACTTCAAAACCCGCACCTCATAATATCTACGCTCAGTCCAAGCTACTAGCGGAAATTGAATTAAAAAAAATGTCTGAGGAAACTGACCTTGAGTTAGTAATTATTAGACCTGCTCTAGTTTATGGTTCAAAAGCACCAGGAAGTTTTTCTAAATTGGTAAGGCTTATCGATAGAGTTAGGATTGTCCCTTTTTACCATAATAATAGCAGAAGCTTCATATCAGTGCAGAACTTGGCTGACTTGATTGTTGTTTGTGCTAAACATACAAACGCACCTGGTAACACGTTTTTAGCTACAGATGGTGAGAGTGTATCAATTCGCGACTTTACAGATGCGATAGCAAGAGCTTTAAATGTGAAACTCGTTCAATTCCCATTACCTGTCAGACTTATTAAACCTTTAGCAGCTTTGTTTGGCAAAGAACATATGGTGAATCAACTTTACGGAGATTTAGAAGTTGATGTATCGCCTACACTCCAAATACTCGATTGGAAACCTCCTTTTACTATGGAAGAAGCGATGACATCACTACAAAAGCTGAGAGGATTACAGAGATGATAAGATTGCTAGATTTGACTGCATCTCTAATTGGGCTGCTATTTCTATGGCCAATATTACTAATTGTTTCATTTTTAGGGGTGTTTGATACAGGTTCTCCGCTTTTTATTCAGGAGCGAGTAGGGCGCAACAAAAAACCTTTTAAGCTTATCAAGTTTCGTACTATGTCGGTGGAAACGAATTCTGTAGCGAGCCACTTAGTTAATAATTCTTCAATTACAAAGCTCGGTGTTTTTCTAAGAAGAACCAAGATTGATGAATTGCCTCAATTAATTAACGTGGTTAAAGGGGATATGAGCCTAGTCGGGCCTCGTCCAAATCTTTTCAATCAAGAAGACCTGATTAAAGAGCGTGATGCACAAGGTGTTTATGATGTATTGCCGGGGATCACGGGGTTAGCTCAAGTACAAAACATTGATATGTCAACGCCTAAGCTACTAGCTAAAACTGACAAGCAGATGATTGATTCGTTGACATTGAAAGATTACTTTAAGTATATCTTGATGACAGCAACCGGAAGTGGTTCTGGTGACGCCGTTAAGTAGAACTTATTACAAGAATATACCCTTATTTTATTTTACGAACATGTTTGGCTATTTATGAAAATTGCAATTGCCGGTACAGGCTATGTGTAAGCGCTTAACTAACCACACATATCAATATTAAGCAGGCTTTGTCATAGTATCTTTTTAATCGGAGGTATTATGGATCAGCAAAGTAAGCGCGATCATTGGGCTAATATTTTAGAGCAGCAGAAAGAGAGTAACCTATCTATCAAGCAATTTTGTATTGATAACGAAATCAGCTACCAAACCCTTTATTACTGGTCCAAGAAACTCAGCGAGTCAGAAGTCACAACAAAAATTCACCCCATTATCGTGACAGAGCCAACACAAGAGCAGTCGAATATTGTGGTGCTGACATGTAATAATGGCCTTCGTGCCGAGTTACCAGCAAATCTTAATTCCAAACAAATAAAATATTGGGTTGATGCATTGCAATGATACAGTCAGGAAAGGTTTACCTCGTCGTTGGTGTCACCGACATGAGAAAATCCATTGATGGCTTATCACTCATTGTCGCCGAAACGCTGGAAATGGACCCATTCAGTGAAGCCTGGTTTATTTTTTGTAACCGCAATCGAGATAAACTCAAGATCTTGTTTTGGGATACCAATGGTTTTTGGCTTTATTATCGTCGCTTAGAAAAAGGGACGTTCAAATGGCCAACCCCCAATATTGATGTAAGCGCTTAACTAACCACACATATCAATATTAAGAATGCTTTGCCATAGTACCTTTTTAATCGGAGGTATTATGGATCAGCAAAGTAAGCGCGCAGGGCCGACGCATGTATAAAACGCAGTATTTTTCAGAAATCTAGGTGAAAATTTTAAAAATCACTACTAATTATCATGAATGTGTGATCTTATACCTTTCTAAAGCAAAGGTGGGAACTCCAGATGAATAAGACCAATCTATTTGAGCAATTTTTAATACTTTCAGACCCTCGACAAGAAACCAAGATAGCACATAACTTTTTCGATATCTTATTTCTTACTCTGTGCTCTATTCTTTGCGGAAGCAAAGGATGGAAAGAAATAGAAGCCTTCGGTGAGTGTAACTTGGAATGGTTACGTAATTTCAGAGAGTTTGAAAACGGTGTACCAAGTCATGACACCATCGCTAGAACAGT
>NZ_WBVP01000034.1 GCF_008933155.1 Aliivibrio finisterrensis
GGCGAGCATTAATGGCGACACAGTGAATGTTAATGTGAGTTACCAAGGCAGCGATTCGAGCTTGACCATGATGACGCTCTTGCCCGTTGATAGAAATGTGAGCGATAACATCATCTGGGCTGTCATCAAAAATAGTGTTAAATACTCTGAAACGATCAACGTTACAGTAGCTGATGTTGTGAATCCGCTTGCGCTAGCTAATCTTGGCGCACGCGTTACTGATTCAAGCATTCTTGATGCCGAGCTATTCGCCGAGTTTATCGGTCTTAGCGACATCTCTAGTGATACGGTCACCTTGTCGTTGTATCGTAGTGAACTCGTCAGCAATCCAGTTACGACGATAACCGCATTGGAAAACAGCATTGCAGAGGTCAATACTTCTGCTGTTGCCTTTGCTGATTTGCAAAGTACCGAATCTAGCAATATATCTATTGAGCAAATCCAAACCTTGTTACCAACCCAATATTTGGCGGCGAGTTTGATCGGCGAATATCAAACAGCCCTAGCTAATAACATTTGGGATACACCATACGATGTTCAAAGTTTGATCGCTACGGTAAACAGCAATAACGTGGTTGATTCCGATGGTGACAGTATTTTAGATAGCATCGAAATCGCACAGGGTTCCGACCCACAGAATATCAATCATCCTATTTTTGATGGTGCGGGTGATTTAGATAGTGATGGCACCATAAATGCGCTGGATACAGACATTGATGGTGACGGTCAACTTGATGTCAATCAGTTGATGGTACAAGTAGGTAGCAATGTCTTTAATGGTACCAATGACATTGTGCCATTGCGTTATGCTATCGACGGCACTTCGGCGGATTGTAGTGAAACTTTCACACCGTCTGAGCGTTTAGGGGATCTTGCCTTATCGGTTTACGGTGGTACTAATTACACCTGTAGCGCTTGGAAGAGTAATCACGAAAGCAAAATTAATCGCCAATACTCAGTGACCCAATCGATTTCACCGTCTCTTAATCCTGCGTTATCTATTTACACCATTGGTACTCATCAACTTGCGGGTAATAGATATTATGACGAGTACTTTACTGTCATGCCGATGATTTACCTGGCAGACGATAAACCTTATCACGTCTACCTAGTCAATCATGATGGCACGCAATGGCTAGCACAGCATTACACCACGGTAAATCCAGAATTTATTGCCAATGATCGCTGGGTACAATTGCCGATTTCTCTCGGTCAACAAACCCAAGATATGCAATTTGTGGTAGTGCCTGATGACACGCCGCTTTTTGCCTCCGATTTAGTCAGTGTGCATGCTGATGCAAGCAGCAGCAATGCCACTGAGATCCGATTTAATAGCTTCTTGGCATATCAAACTTGGCAGTACCGTTTAGATGGCGGAGATTGGGTAGAAGGTACTGGTACCAAGGTTGAGTTAACAGATTTAGCTTCGGGCTTACATCAAATCGAAATCGCCTTGTTTGATGCTAATGCTCAGCAGATCGCCGCAACGGATCCGGTAGAGTTTGAGCAAGTCGACCTGCATATTCTTCAGCATGACAACATGGTGACGATTGAGGAACACAATATCATCAATTATGGTCAGGGGGAGACCATTGTCTTACTACCAAGCTCTGGGGTGCTAGGTAGCACTAATATATACACAACATCGAGTACTCAAATTGAATATCCACTGTCATCTACTTTGCTGTCAAAAGTCTTTGACCTTGATGATAACGAATATGACGTGGTTATCACTGGTCGTCGCACCTACAAAGGATTGGCTGGTGCCTACACCCATGCGAACTCTTTTAACGATTTTATTTTGACCTCGGCGGATGTGAACACCTTCGAGTTGTCGGTTGACCCAAGCAGTTTGTATGCATTGCCAACGGGCAAAATCTACGATTCAGGCCTCTTAGCTGTCAACCTTGTTTCTTCTTCCGGTTTGTTGGTTAAACAAAAAACATTGCGCATAGCCTTCACTTTGCCAACCTCTGATCTAGATGGTGATGGGATTGAAAATGGGGTCGACCTTGATCTCGACGGCGATGGTGTCAATGACGATATTGATGCCAATGCGTACTCCGTTGATTCGGATACCGATGGTGATGGTATGGGGGATGGATTTGAAACCACCTATGGATTTGATCCATTAGTCAATAATAATGATGAAACCGCCGATTTGGATGGTGATGGTTTTACTAACTTAGTGGAATATCAAGATGGTTCTGATCCAAGCGATGCGGCCAGTTATGATACCGACCACGATGGTATTGTAGACAGTGTGGATGCCGAACCAAGCGTTTGGAATAATCTAGCGACGGGTGAAAATCGATACTCAAATAGTATCAGTTCCGACCACACCATGAATCACTATTCAAGTCCTGCTTTGACAATTCAAACCGATGTGCATCAAATCAATAAAAACCTACACGATCCTAATGTGAACGCGTATCCAAACCCGGCGTTTCAATTTATGACCTACAACGCTTACACGCCGGTGTTCAATGGTGCTTATGACGGTGTTGTTTGGCAGGAAGAAGATACGACGGTTATTTATTACACCGAATTCAATTCTGATGGAACAATTCGCCGCACGTTATCGCTACCAAATCCATCAAGCTTGACCTTAAGCATGGTTGCTGACAACGGCGCAGGCGAAGTGATTTATATCGTGGCTGATGCGAATGGTAGTCCAGATAAAGTGACGCCATCTCCTGTATTTATTACGCACTATGATCTCAATGCGGATACAATGATTCAAACTAAATCCATAGATGGAGGCCCCAATGGGCTTAATATTTGGGCGTTGACCGATAACCCTTATCACACACCTGATAAAACGTGGTTAATACCAAGTAAAATGCATTGGGCTGGTGACAAACTTGCGCTAAATGCTCCGGTGGCTTATCCCAAGGGCAATGATGGTATTAATCATCAGGGCGGCAGAGGGATGATCATTGATGTTAACACGTTAGAGGTTGTTAAGAATTATGGACAATTAAGAGGTCATCAATTTGGGGCGAGCGTTGCGTACGATCCTGATGGATATTTCTTATTCTTAAGTACTGGCGACAACGTACCGCGCGGTTTGGATATCGTGAAGCTCAATGAAAATGAAAAAATAGACATTCCGATGCATCGCATTAAAACCCTACATGCCAACACGCCTAATAACATGTGGGGTGAACCAGAAGAAGTTTATGAAGCGATTTCCTCAGAGCTTGAAACTTTCTACACCTGGTCAAATGATAACTATGTTTACATGCAGCAAGGTGATCTTGTGGTCATGGATGACAGGTATATTAGCTTTAGTGCCGCCGAGAAAGGACTCAATAGTACTGAGATTGGTGGCATGCAAAACAAAGCCTACAACTTGATGGCAACGTCTGTTTCCAAAGACACAAGTAATGGCTTGACTTATTTGTCTCATGGCGAGCACGAACGCGAATTTTATTATGATGCGATCGGCAGAGCAGCCCTTCAAGAGAATAAACATACCCTTTGGTTCACTGACTTCACTGATCCTGAACATAATGTGTCCCGCGTGAAACCTGTGCGTATTCACAACGATATGATTTTTGTATTAATGGAGATCTGGGGCCGTTTGGACTACAAATACAACGCCTACATGATATTTGATAAAGAGTTGAATATCATCATGCCATTTACACGTATGGAAGGCGCTTTTATCACAGGGAAAAGCCATGAAATGCGCGTTGAAAACAACATTATTTATGGTTACGTAGGGTTTGATAACGACAATGGCACTAGTCGACTACAGCGTTACAAAATAGAAGTTAATCCGACTGTGCGTAACGACACTGACGGAGATGGGTTCACCGATTATCATGAGATGTTAATCGGCTCTGACGCCAATAATGTGAATAGCCCATTAGTGGATGGTTCAGCTGATTATGATAACGATGGGGTGGTTGATCATAAAGATAACGATATCGATAACGACGGCATTTGGAATCTACACGACAGTGACGATTACGATGTGAATACTGATTGGGACGGCGATGGCTTAACTGACGATTATGAAACTCTCAACGGATTAGACCCTTATGATGTCGCTGACGGTGGCATTGACAGCGACAGTGATGGTATTCGTGATGCCGACGAAATCAATAATGGTTTGAATCCGAATGATGCCACTGACGGCAAAAATGCTGATACAGACAACGATGGTTTTAGTAATGGTCAAGAAATCAGAGCGGGTTCGGATCCAAACGACGCAAATGCTTATGATGAGGATATGGATGGGGTCTTGGGTATTAACGATCTTGATGACACTAACCCTCATACTGATACTGATGGCGATGGCTTGAGTGACCTTGTTGAAACCCAATATGGTTTTGATCCGACAGATGCATCGGATGTCGATTTAACCCTCGATAGTGACAATGACGGTATGCCTGATATTTGGTTGCAACTTCAAGTTAATCTGCCTGAGCAGGGCACCATGAGTGTGTCTCAATGGGAAATGGCACTACGGTTATTCACGATTGCGCCAGAAGTGATCAACACCGATTTCATTAATCAGTCTCGCCAAGTCAACCTTGATTTAAGTGATTTGAGTGGTGATGTGTCCTATGAATTCATTACCCATTTATCACAAGATGAATCTAACACGCTAACTCTGCTTGGATGGAGAAACTTAGATGAAGGCATTAACACCAATTGGACTATTCGTTTCGAGCAAAAAAATGCCACTTTAGGCGCAACCCTATTTGGTGGAGGCGATTATACTTTCGCTTCCGTTAATGGTCAGTCAGTTGCTAGCCCTTACGGTGAGCCAGTCCATTTGGTGATTATTGGCAGAAATGGCAAAACCGAAGCGTGGGTAAATGGCATTCAAGTGGGTGAGATCAGCGAAGGTGCCTTGTTAATCAATGACCCAAGCACTCCACTGGGTATCAATGATGGGAAAGTGTCTGGTACTGATGGGATTTATGCCTTTGCTGCATATAATCATGCGCTAAGCCAAGATGATATTGCCTTATTACACAGCAAAGCCATGAGTCATTATTCGGATAGCGATCTTGATGGCGTTTATGACATGTTCGATCCTGATGATGATAACGATGGTTTTGATGATGTTAACGATTCTTTCCCACTCGATTCATCAGAATGGGCCGATGTGGATGGTGATGGCATTGGCGATAATGCCGATAACAACCTCAACGATGGACCACTTTCTGACACCGATGGTGATGGTATCTTAAATAATGTTGATCCCGATATGGATAACGATGGCATCAGTAATGATATAGAAATAGCAGCAGGTTTTGACCCTTATGATACAAGCGATGTCGATTTCTCAATTGATGCGAATAACGATGGATTTGCCGATATTTGGTTAACTTTACAAGCAGCGTTACCTAGTGCCGGTGTCCCGGCTTGGTCTGCACATATCGCTGAGGCCAATAATCCGCCTGAAGTGGTGGTCGATACCTTTGTTAACCAAAATTCACAACACATGCTCAATTTAAGCGGCCTTGCTGGGGATGTGTCTTACGAATTTATCGTGAATTTCGTCAATGATCCAAATAATTCATTGGCGATAATGGGTAATAGTGCCAGCAATTGGAGTTTGCGTTTTGAGCAGTGGAATAACACAAATAAACTCGGTTTAACCCAATATGGTGGTGGTGATTATACCTTTGATGCTGTATCTGGACAGTCGGTTACGTCTCCTTATGGCGATCGCGTGCATCTAGTTTATATCGCTCGTGGTGGCGTTACTGAAGTTTGGGTTAATGGCGTGCAAGTGGGGCAATTAACTCAAGCGTTATTAATTAACCACACCAGTGTGCCACTTGGCATTATGGAAGGCGCAGTACAAGGCGATGAAGGCATATATGGTTTTGCAGCCTATAACCATGCGCTTTCTGCTATCGAATTGAATTCGGCCTATGAAAAAGCTATGGGCATCGACCAAGACACCGATGGCGATGGCATCTTTGATCGTCTAGACCCTGATGACGACAACGATGGCTATCTTGATAATGGCGAGCCAGACATCACGGGTTATGGCACAGGTCAAGTGGTGGCAAATGCACTCCGTCAAATCAATTTACGCATAGCAAACAATCAAAGCGTCGATGAAGCCATCTTGATGAACAGTGAAGACATCTCTAATGTCATCGTTGCCAACATAGCCGCTTACAATGTTGAATTTTCAAGCGTGGGTAGTTTCACAGCGACAGCGCAAGTACAAGATGTGATAGACCGCGTTAATGCCTCTGTTGCTGTTATGGCGCAAATTGTAGGTTACGCCGACATTAATGATGCTTCTGAATTAACGGCTGAAGCATTGTCTGATGTGATAGGTCTGATGAACGTGCAGGCGGAAAGTATTGTAAATTACCGCTACTTCATTGCGCGTGAAGTTGGTACGAATGTCGATAGCATCAGTAAATTGCAATCGGTGATCACAACGGCAAACAGCGTACAGACCCAAGTTGATGAGATCAGTCAATATGCCGCGAGCAATAACGCCACCGGCATGACGATAGCGATGCTGCAAGCTATCACTGGTTTGACTGTCAATACCAATAACTTGAGTCATTACAAAGTATTTGTAGCAGAGAGTTATGCGGCTGATCTTAGCGATATTGCGAGTTTGCAAATCCTCATCAATGATGCTGATGCGTTCGCACTCGATCCACAATGGATTGTGACAGGGCAAGCCGTCGCCAATAATATCGCGGGTGCAACTGTGCGCATGTTTGAAATTGAATCGGGCGCTAAAGCAACCGATATAACGCATACAGTAGGTACCACAGACGCGAGCGGTGCCTTCACCATTGCGATTTTGCCTACGCAGTTACCTGTGATGATGGAAGTTACAGGCGGCAGTTATGTCGATGAGGCCACGGGTATGACCCTCAGCAGTGGTACCTTAACCGCATTATTGCCTTCGGTTGCACGTCGTGATCAAGTGACTATCTCTCCGTTCACAGAAATAGCCGCGCAATTGGCCGCCACTAACTTAACCGTAACAGGCATCAATGCGGCAAATGCGCTGGTTTCTGAACAGCTACTCAGTAGTATGGTCGCGGATGATGTATATCGTGTTGCACCAAGTCAAATGGACGGAACAGGTACCGATATAGAGCAAGGCTACCGCGCTGCGTTGGTGGGGCTGTCTGTATTGGGTGGTGGTAAGCCACTAGCGAGTATGGTCACTGACTTTGTTACCGATTTGGCCGATAACAGTTTGGAACCAGCCACCGCTAACGCCTTATATCTTAATACGCAAACTTGGTTGCGTCGCCATGGCTTAATGACTATTGCGTTGAATGCACCTACCTTTGGATTGGATGCAGCCGCACAACAGGCAGTGACTGACATTTTAACAAACGACAGTATCTTGGCGTACTTCCCGCAAGTGCTGCAAACCAATATGGGTACGATTGATCTCAATGCCTTGTTATCGGCTTACCTACCAACCGGCGAGGCGGCGAACGTAAGTGTACTGAATGGTGATGTCCTAACACCAGTCAGCGGTGGCATGTTAGATACCGCCGCTTACACCGCAGGTGCGCAGCTTCAAGTGAGTGTTGAGGTAGACGGTATTTCGCGTATTGAAAATATTGTGATTAAACCAGTGACTACCCCTGTCACTGTCACAGCCAGCCTCGGTGATATAAATAATGGTAAGCACAGTCTGAGCGTTAATAGCTCAGATAATCAAACCTATCAGTTAACCTCTCTTACACCTACGGTCTTTAGTGTTACCAATGAGCTACTCACCGTCACGAATGATGGCGTGGCGCGCATTGCGATTACCGCCGCTGATAACACATGGGAGCATGTGGTCGAATTGGATGTGTTAGCACCAAGAACAGCGCCAAATATCTTATGGCAGCTTGACTCGAATGGCGATCTGCAAATAGCAAGCATCACGGGTGATAACACGAATGTTAACCTGAATTATCAAGGTATGGATAGCAGCTTAATTTTACTCTCCACCTTACCCGTAGACCGAAGCGTTAACGACACTATTACGTGGTCAGTTATCAAAAATGGTGTGCATTTCTCTGACGTGAACAGCCTAAACGTGAGTGATGTGGTCAACCAACTCGCCACTGCTGATTTAGCTTCGCGTATCGCCGATAGCAATATTGCGGATAGTGATGTATTTGCGCACTTTGTTAGCCTCAGTGGTTTTGATAGCACACCTGCTGTGATCAGCTTATATCGCCGAGAATTGGTAAATGCTTCGATTACGACTTTGGCAGCACTAGAGAGTGAGATTGCTACGATTAATAGTTTTGCAACAGCGTATGTTGAACTTGAAAATGCTGATAGAACCATTATCACAATGGAGCAGTTAAAAGCCTTGCTTCCAAGCCAATATTTGGAAAATAACTTATTGAGCGACTACCGGACTGCATTAGTTAATAATGTGTGGAATACGCAAGATGAAGTGCAAGCCCTGTTGGTTGAAGTGAATAACCAGTATGGCGTTGATAGCGACGGCGATGGCATTTTAGACGGTATTGAAAACGGGCAGTTTACTGATCCGAATGATGCGAACAATCCAATCTATCTAGGCCAACTCGATGTCGATAATGACGGCATAACCAACGCTATGGATACCGATCTCGATGGTAACGGGACGCTAGACAGTGAACAGGTTATGGTCAACTTAAGGTCTGTTGTCTTGGCGGGTAATACCAACTTTGTATCGACTGAGTACAGCCAATCTATGGCGGGTTGTCCTGATACCTATAACCCGACTGAAGCGCTAGGCAATATTTCTCTCGCCATTATTGATAATCAATTTGATAACGGATGTACAACCTTCACACCTTGGTACACCAACACTAATTTCCCTGTTACGGAGTTCATTAGTTATCAATTGAATAAAACGATTCCGATTTACCAGATCGAACCGAGTCAAAATTCAGCAACAATACAACAGTATCCAGCGATTTACCCGATGCTGTATTTACCAGAAGACGCGGATTATGACATCTATCAATTGACACTGATTAATGGCACTTGGCAGCAAACTAAGATTATGTCCATACGAGTCGATGAACTCCCTACCAATAACTGGTTGCTGATTGATCAAAATATTGCGCAGCAGACAGAAGCATTAACGTTAATGGCGGTGCCAGCTAATACAGATATGACTGAGCGTTTGATATTTGATCTCGAATTAGTGCAGTACAGCCACTCTGAAATGCGTTTAACTTTCGAAAGTCGAGTTATTGGAGATCTCAATTGGCGCTACCGTGTCAATGGTGGGGATTGGGTTATGGCTAGTGGTACCAGCACAGTATTTGATGGACCCGATCTCGGTAACTATGTTGTCGAAATGAACCTCTTAGATGCTCAAGGACTGCCAGTGGCCAGCGTCGGCACACTGACCGCGACGGGTGAACTTTATTCAATAGAAACCTTAACTCACCAAAATTCACTTACGTTTGAACAAGCCAATTATTCTACTGGAACCAATTATTATACCGTCGTGATGTTAGCCGGCGACAGATTGACAAGCCCTGACGAAATTGTTGTGGATAATTGGGGATCTGCTCATCATAAAACACAGACTGAATTTACAGTAGAGTTAAAAGATGACAATGGCACACCGTATTCTGTCACCATGATAGGTTACCGTGAGTACAATACGCATCCAACAGCGATTAACTCCGCTTCACACCCAGGCTTTACCATTGCGGAAGGCAGTACAAGCAATTATTTCCACTTGTCATTGGATACCACCAGTTTCAGTGCCTTACCAACGGGCATGCATTACAACAGTGGCGCAATGACATTACGCTATGTCACGTCAGCAGGGCAAGAGCTGGGAATCTACCCATTAATTATTGATTTCACACTAGATTACAATGACTTTGATGGTGATGGACAAGAGGATGGTATTGATGTCGATATGGATAATGATGGCGTACCTGATCGCTTAGACGTCAATAGTTACAGCATGTTGTCAGACACTGATGGCGATGGCATGACTGATGGTTTTGAAACCACCTATGGCTTCGACCCACTCATTGCAGATGCGGCCACTGCCGACAGTGATGGTGATGGATTTACCAACCTTGTTGAATCGCAAGATGGTTCTGACCCGACTGATCCGTTAAATTTTGATACTGACCATGACGGCATTGTGGATAGTCTAGACGCTGAACCGACAGTCTGGAACAAGGCTGAAACGGGTGAGCGCTTAGGGATAACCGCTATAACGGGCACCCATGATCGTTCAGTCTACTCTACTCCAATGCTAGAAATTGTTACTGACGCGCACAGCCATAGCCAAGATATGTACATTCCTCACGAGGATTACCCGTACCCATTAAATCATCTGTACGCAAACTATATGCCCATTATTGCCTATTCACCCATTAAAAACGGTTCGAAAGATGGGGTAGTCTGGCAAGATCGAACATCAAAGGCGGTGTACTACAGTGAATTCAATAGTGATGGTACACACAACCGAACGATTACCTTACCGAACGCGTTTAATGAAATCCTCTTGTCTGCCGCGGGAAATGGTAGTGGCGATATTGTGTATGGTATTGCGGCGCTAGGTGTATCTGAGGACAAAGATGCGCCTTCTGCGGTGCGTTTGGTGCGTTATAACCTAGATACTGAATCCGTTACGATTAATCAAACTGTGGATACCAGTCGTGAAAAACTGGATGTCTACGGAATTGCTTCCAACCTTTATCCAAGCAGAATTTCATGGTCGGGTGACATGATAGGGTTAAACATTGTTCGTTATTATACCCGTATGGCCGATGGTGCTAACCACCAAGGTGGTACGCTCAGTGTCTATGATGCGAATACGTTAGATGCCGTTATCCATTGGGGACAAGTTGCGGGGCACCAATTTGACAATTCCACTATGATCGACAGCCAAGGGAATTTTGTCTCATTGACTATCGGCGATAATTATCCACGCGGTATTGATTTAACGCAGTGGAATAGCACCTCAAGATCAGGGCAGGTGCTTATGCGTTTCAAAACCTTGCATGGAACAGATTTGCGATACGGAGAATATGATGAGTATACGGAAATTTCAACCGACACCACAACTTACTATAAATGGTCAAATGATACTCAGATCTATTCAGAACTGGGCGGCGTGGTGGAAATGGATGATCGTTTCATCAGTTTCATGTCAAGCGAAAGGGGACTTGATAATCTCCTCACCGCGAGAGGACATAACCTAGCTCGTAATCTGGTGGCGGTCGCAACCGGTAAAAATACCAGTGAAAATAAATATTTAACTTTTGGTGAGCACGAAAGCGCAGAGTATTACACATTCTCTGGAGGCTACGCTAAGCAAGAACATCAAAATTTGGTCTGGCTGACTGATTTTAAGGGTATTCAACAAAATATTTCTCGTCTGAAAGCCTTAAAATTAGCGGATAACATCATTTTGCTGTTAATGGAGATACATACTTACGATGGCTATGACCACAGTGCTTACATGATGGTCAATAAAGATTTGCAAGTGTTAGTACCTATCACGCGTATGCATCAAGATATCAGCTTTAATCGTTCGCATGATCTTCGGGTTGAAAATGGGGTTGCCTATGGTTACAGCAGTGCTGACGGTAAATTACAGCGCTTTACGATTAGGTTAAATGGTGATCCATCTATTGATAGTGATAACGATGGTTATGGCGATTACTACGAAGAGCAACTTGGTTCTGATCCGAATGACCCGAACTCACCGCTTATGAATGGTGATATTGACACCGACAGCGATGGCATGCCAGATCACATGGATTATGACGATGATGGCGATAGCATTTGGGATAGAGATGACAGTGCTCCGACTGATCCAAGTTCTGACTATGATGGTGATGGGTTATCAGATGGTTACGAAACCAGCATGGGGCTTGATCCATTCAATAGCATTGATGGTAACACTGACACGGATAACGACGGAATTTGGGATGCTAATGAGTTGTTATACGGCCTTGACCCTAATGATCCAAGTGATGGTGAAAATATCGATTCTGACTTAGATGGATATACGAATGGACAAGAAGTGAGTGTTGGCACTGATCCATTGGATGCTAACGCTTATGACGGTGATGGTGACGGTGTGTTGGGACTTGTTGACATGGATGACGGCAACCCACATTCAGATACCGATGGCGATGGTATCAACGATATGCTCGAGACCAGCCTTAACTTTAATCCAACAGACCCGTTTGATATTGATTTCTCAATTGATACAGATAATGACAGTAGGGCCGATGTTTGGGAGAGTTTACAGGCGGCATTGCCTGCGCAAGGTGAGATGAGCATTAGCCTGTGGTCTAGTCACATAGAGCAAATGGCGACCCCTGCTCAAGCGCTGGTGTCTGACCTTATTAATCTTCCACGTCAGCAATCCGTCGATCTTAGCGGCCTTAGTGGTCAAGTTTCTTATGAATTCATTGTTAAATTTGAGCAAGACAATACTGGAAACCTTGAATTGCTTGGCTTAAGAAACGATGCCGAAGGTATCAATACTGGTTGGGCCATTCGTTTTGAACAACGCGATGGCAATATGGGGGCGACTCAATTTGGGGTTATGGATTATCAATTCACTCCTCTTTATGGCCAATCCATTGCCAGTCCGTATGGCGACCCTGTTCACCTTGTGGTGGTAGGTCGAAATGGCACGACCGAGGCCTGGGTGAACGGTGAGCTAGTTGGTAGGATATCGGCCAGTAGTATATTAATTAATGATCCTAATACGCCATTAGGCATCAACAGTGGCACTATTAGTGGTGATGATGGTATCTATGGTTTCGCAGCTCATAATTACGCATTGAGTGCCCAAGAGATCGAGCTTGCTCATAGTAAAGCGCTGAGTATTTACTTCGATAGCGATGGCGATGGCATTTATGACATCATTGACCCAGATGATGATAATGATGGTTATCTAGATAATGGGGAGCAAGACACCAGCGGCTATGGTACAGGTCAAGCGGTTGCCGGTGTGCTTGTCGATATCAATGATTTATTGGCCAATAACCTAAACATCGAAGAAAGCATCTTGGTTGACAGTGGTCGATTCATCAATATCACAAGCACTAACATGGCGCAATACAACATTGAGTTTGCACGAATCAGTCATTTTGATGCAGTTCACATGGTTCAAGCCGTCATCGATGATGTCAATGCCTCGGTAGTGGCGTTGAACACGATTGTTGGTTTTGCCAATACTAATGATGCTAGCAGCTTGAGTTTTGCTGATTTAAGTAGTGTGATGGGCGTAACAGCACTCGATGCCAATAATCATGCTTACTATCAAACCTTTATAGCAGCAGAGGTTGGCAGCAATGTCGATACTGCAGCTAAATTACAAACACTGATTGATAGCGCCAACGCCAGTCAATCCCAAATCGATGACATCAGCCAATATGCGTCAAACAACAACGCAGATGCCTTAACCATTGCCATGCTACAAGGCATTGTGGGCTTGACGGTAGACAGCAATAACCTGACTTACTACAAAGAGTTTGTTGTCGAAAGTACCGCTTCGGACATTACGGATTTGGCCAGTTTGCAACTTGTTATTAATGAAGCTGATGCCTTTGCACTCGACCCGCAATGGACAGTGACAGGACAAGCGGTGGCGAACAACATCAGCGGCGCCTCGGTGCGAGTGTTTGCAATTGAAGCGGGCGCCAAAGGCACTGACATTACTCACACTGTTGGTACCACCGATGTTAACGGTGCCTTCAGTATGGTGATAATACCAACCGATTTACCTGTCATCATGGAAATCACCGGCGGTGTCTACATTGATGAAGCAACGGGTATTTCACTCAATAGCGGTACACTCACCACAGTATTACCAGAGATTGCTCGCCGCGATGCCGTGACGGTATCCCCACTCACTGATATTGCCGCTAAACTTGCCGTGACGGATTTGACCGTGACAGGTATCAATGCCGCAAACGCTTTGATTACCAGCACCTTCTTAGATTCCACCAATGCCGATGATGTGTTTGCGATTGCGCCAGCGGCGATGAATGCCACAGGCGCAGGGCTTGCTCAGCAATATCGCAGTGCCTTGATTGGTTTGTCGGTATTGGGCGGCGGTGAATCCTTAGCCAATGTGACCCAAGATTTGGCGACAGATTTGGCAGACAGCACACTTGATACTAATACTGCTAAAGCCTTGTACCTCAATACGCAAACATGGTTACGTCGTCATGGCATGACAGATTTGGCGCTTAATGTACCAACCTTTGGCCTAGATAGCGCCGCGCAACAAGCCGTGGATACGGTCATTGCCAATGATCCTACCTTGGCGTATTTCCCTGAAATCTTGCAAACCAATACAGGCTCGCTTGATTTGACCACGTTACTTTCAGGTTATGTGCCAGCAGGCAGCAATGTCAGTGTCAGCGTCCTTGAGGGTGACAGCTTAACGCCACTCACAGGGACCTTCGATACAAGCTTGTACAGCAGCGGCGCGCAAGTACAAATCAGCGTAGACGTGGACGGGGTAGCGCGTTTAGAAACCATCACACTACAACCTAGCGCGACACCTGTTTCCATTACTTCAACCCTTAGCAACATCAATAATGGCTCTCACACGCTGACGGTGACCGCTTCTGATAACCAAAGTGTCACTATCGAAAGTCTCACCCCAGATATTGCGAATGTGTCTATTGACCAAATTAACGTGAACCAAGATGGTACCGCCCGTTTTGCGGTGACGGCAAATGACGGCACATGGCAAGAGGTGGTCAGCCTAGATGTATTGTCGCCTCGCACTGCGCCAAGTATTGGTTGGGCGCTCAATGCCAGCGGTGATTTGCAAGTGGCGAGCATTAATGGCGACACAGCCAATGTCAGTGTGAGTTATCAAGGTAGCGATTCGAGCTTGACCATGATGACGCTCTTGCCAGTCGATAGAAATGCGAGCGATAGCATTAGTTGGATGGTGGAAAAGGACGGCTTACGTTTCTCAACGGTAAAAAGTGTTGGCGTGGCGGATGTCGTTAATTCACTTGCAATGACCAATTTAATGGCTCGCGTCGCTGATAACACGGTTGCCGATGCGGATCTATTTTCTGAGTTCATGGGGCTCACGGCACTGTCAAGTGATGCGGCTATCCAAGGTTTATACCGCAGTGTATTAGCCAATAATCCCGTTACAACGTTAAGTGAATTACAAGCTAGCATTGCAGAGATTAACATCACTGGCATTGCCTTTGTTGACTTGCAAAACACGGCAAATACCAGTATTACGATTACGCAACTGCAAACCTTATTACCAAATCAATTTTTCTCGGCAGGTTTACTCAGCGACTATCAAACCGCGTTAGCTGACAACGAATGGAATACCGCAGATGAGGTTGAAGCGTTAATCGTCGTGGTAAATAATGCCAACTTTATTGACAGTGATGGTGACGGTATCATTGATGCCGATGATCCAGATCCCAACATGTGGAACATCCTTGCC
>NZ_WBVP01000035.1 GCF_008933155.1 Aliivibrio finisterrensis
TAAGCACCGATTTATTAAGGTTATTTGAGCCAGAGGTAAAGGTTTGAAATTTTCTACGCGTTTAGCGAAAGATAGTGATTTTGAGTTCTTATTTGAACTTAAAAAGGCGGCTGAATTTGAGCCAATTAAAGCTGTGTTTGGTTGGGACGATAAAATCCAACGTGAAATGCATCAAGATGAATGGGATGAGGAAAAACCAACCATCATTGAAATGTCAGGTGAAGCCGTAGGTAGCTATTTACTTCAAAACAAAGGCGACCATTTCTATTTTTGCCGTTTCTTTTTATTACCAAGCTTTCACGGGAAAGGAATAGGAAGTCAGGTTTTAAGCCAATGTTTAGAGTTTGCTGATAGCGAGAATAAACCAGTGAAATTGTGTTATTTGCAAGGCAATCGAGTAGGCGGTTTATATCGTAAATTTGGTTTCCAAGTAACATCAGAAGATGCTCAATTTGTTCATATGAACCGTGTGAGAATGTGCTTATAACAAATGCATCAACACGATTTGCTACATTCGGCGTTGTCGGTTTGCCTTTAGTTTCAGTGATTAAGGCAGTAAAATTCAGCTAGGTCTGTATCGTAGCAAACGTGTTATGCAGGCGTTATACGAACTCTGAGAATGCAGTTTTTTTGGTTCAGTTTAGCGATTGAACCATTAGTTTTTTAGGCGCGAAAGTAGGGTGTTTTTCCTTTTTCTTTGTTGCCTTTTGGTATTCGTTTCATCAGGTTCGGCATTGAACTATTATTGCCCCAAATCCAGGCGTTTCAGAAACTAATTTACGCTTCAATTGTTCTTTGGTTATGCCTCATTTTAGTCTGCATCAATGCTTTGCTCTCAGCATTTTCAATCCCAATTGTGGTTAGGATATTTGGTTTATCAGTTCCAAACTGTCTGAAACCAAGCCTTACAAATGGTGTAAGAAAAAGGGATTGTTTCGTTTCACACTTATTGCTGCTGAAGTGATATTTTGTTCGCTTAATTGAGCCAGTCTAATTAAACTCAGTTAACAGCAAATCTTGGTAAATCAGTTCTTTACCAAGCTAATTGGAGCGAAAGCAAGGCTCGTATAACAAAGCAATCAACACGATGCTATTTACATTCGGCATTCGCGGTTTAGAGTATAATTGGTTTTGTAAGTCGGTCTTTCGCACGTGTTATTGCGGCGTTATGGTGCAAGTCGAACAAAAAACATGGAGGCCAAAGAATGAAAAGAGATATGGATTTAATCCGAAATATAATGCTCTTCTTAGAAGAACAAGTTAACCCTAGTATGCAGAATATTGAAATTTCGGATACAGCGCAGCATATCATCGATTCTCACGTCGCACTATTGATTGAAGCTGAGTTGCTTTATGGTGAGGTTGGAGCTGAATTAGGAACAAACCCCGCCATTCCAAGCTACGTTACGGTTTATCGTATTAGCTGGCAAGGGTATGAGTTTATCGATAATTTTAGGAATGAAGAAATCTGGAATACTTTTAAAACGGAATTCAAGGAAATGAGCTTCTCGTCTTTAACTACTATTGGAAAGCAACTTGTAGAAGGCTTTGCCAAAACTAAAATTGAAGCTTTACTAAAGGGCTTTGAAGTTCCAGTATAAAAATTGGTTAACAAGGCGTTATGGTGTAGGGGTAATAATGGTTTATTTACTAGCGAATAAAGGTGATAAAAATCAAATGCTATATGCTTTTGATTCAATGTTACCAATGGATCAAATAGAGTATAAATTGGTACGTCTTACTCATGTTGAGTACGATCCTGATGGAAATATACTCGTTAACAGTAAGATTCTCTCTGAACTTGAAAGTTTAAATGTCCCGCTGTTCGAGAAGAAATCAACGGCAAAACAGTTTGTTAAAGGGCTTTCATTAATATCAAGTGTAAAATATATTGGCATTCGTTTTCGTCTTTCTCAAGAACTTAATATGATCAAACTTGATGGTATTTCAAGCTGGACTCAGCTTAATCGTTAGCTGAAAGTCGCACCATAACAATCGCATCAACACGATTTGCTACATTCGGCATTGTAGATTTCTTTGGGTTTATCGTATTAAGTGGTAAATTTAGCTTAATTTGCATGGTAGCAAACGTGTTATGCAGGCGTTAACTGAATTCAAGTGAGGTTCTATGGTTTTAATAAGACATTATACTAAAAATGATGCCGAAGCTCTCTGGCACATCTTTTTTAATACCGTCCGAATTATCAACTCTCGTGACTATTCTCAATCACAAGTTGAAGCATGGGCTCCAGAATCATTTGATTTTTCAGTTTGGAAAACAAAAATGAGAACGATAAACCCATTTGTCGCAGAAATTAATGGTGTAATTGTTGGGTATGCTGATTTGCAAAGTAGCGGCCTAATAGACCATTTCTTTTGCCATCATGAATTTCAAGGAAAAGGTGTAGGTCGTGCTTTAATGGATCACGTAATGTCCCAAGGAAAAGCTCTTAACATTACTCGTTTTTATTCTGAAGTTAGTATTACAGCCAAACCATTTTATGAGCATTTTGGTTTTACAGTGGTTAATGAGCAAACTATTGAAGTTCGTGGTGAAAAGCTTGTTAATTACGTGATGGAGAAATTCAGTTAACAAATGCATCAACACGATTTGCTACACTCGGCGTTGTCAGTTTGCCTTTAGTTTCAGTGATTAAGGCGTTAAAATTCAGGTCAGTCTGCATAGTAGCAAACGTGTTATGCAGGCGTTATATGTTTTTGGAGGATTATGCGTAAATTAAAAACATCCCATAAGTTAAGGGCATTTGAAGCTTTAATTGAAACAATTTCGAAATTGCTGGCAATCTATTTTGTATACCTCGCTTTCAATTGGTTGGTCGGAACTTTATTGGGAAAAAATTTAGCGGAAGACACTTTATTGAGTCTACTTCTCCTTCCTGCTCTTTATGTATTGAGAGATGCTAATCATATCGCTGACCCTTTGACTGTTAGGGTAACTTTGTTTCCCGATAAAATTTCAGTAATCCGAGGAATATCGCCACGTGTTAATGATACTCTTGAGTATCAAAATGTTGAAAATATAGAAGTAATCACCCCAATATTAGGTTGGCTGTGTGGTTATGCGACGGTTAGGCTTTATTCTCCTGGAGGCTATGTCGAAATACCTTATGTCTACAGAGCAGAAAAAATAGTCAGTATTGTCGAAAGGCTGAAAAAGAAACACATATAACAAATGCATCAACACGATTTACTACATTCGGCGTTGTAGGTTTGTCTTTGGTTTTTGTGTTTATGGCGGTAAAATTCAGCTTGATCTGTATAGTAGTAAACGTGTTATGCAGGCGTTATGTGCCAGTTAGGCTTAGTTTAAAATATCGCAATTCAATTTACGGTAAATGTATATGCTGATAAAATGTATACTTTAGTTATTAGTATTAAATATGAAGTTAGACGAAATTGGTAAAGAGCTTTCAAAACTTGCAAATTTTGAAGTGGAAGTATACATAAAGCGTGGTGAGTTAATTTTTGCAGCAAAGGAGTATTTTTCTTCAGCTACAGAATGGCTTTCTTGGTCAAAAAATTATTTAGGAACAGGAAAAGCCTCTCATTACAAATATGTCACATTATATAAATGCTTTAATAATGGTACCTTTGGTAAGGAGATGAAAATACTATCAACTCAAGTATTATATTCTTTATCAAAAGATGAGATCCTCCGTAATAAAGCTAGAGTAGCGTTAAATGCGGGAGTGAAAGTTGATGATTTTTGGGTAAAAAACAACCAGTCATAATGCACATAACAAATGCATCAACACGATTTACTACACTCGGCATCTCAGGTTGTCGGGTGTTTCTCGTTTTAAGGCGTTAATTTTAAGTATAATTGCATAGTAGTAAACGTGTTATGCAGGCGTTATGAGAATTAAGGGATAATTTTAAATATGGATATTAAAATAGATGATTTGAATGGCGGTGAAGTTGTTCAGTTATTAAAAGAACACCTGGAAGATATGTATGCAACGTCACCTCCTGAAAGTGTGCACGCTTTAGACGTCAGCGCTCTAAAAGTACCTGAGATTACGTTCTTTAGCTGCTGGAAAGGTGAGCAGTTATTAGGTTGTGCAGCAATTAAGGAATTGGACTCAAATCATGCGGAACTGAAGTCAATGAGAACCTCTAATCATGCGCGAAAATTGGGTGTAGGTACGCTTCTTCTCAATCATGTATTAAAGGTTTCATCGGATAGGGGTTATAAGAAAATTAGCTTGGAAACAGGTTCACAAGAGTTCTTCAAACCAGCTCGTAATCTCTATGAAAAATTTGGTTTTCAATATTGTGATCCCTTTGCTGATTACAAACCTGATCCACACAGTCAATTTATGTCGTTCACACTGGGTGAGACATTCTCATAACAAATGCATCAACACGATTTGCTACATTCGGCATTCTAGGTTTCTTTGAGTTTACCGTATTAAGTGGTAAATTTGAGCTTAATCTGCATGGTAGCAAACGTGTTATGCAGGCGTTATACGAACTCTGAGAATGCAGTTTTTTGGTTCAGTTCAGCGATTGAACCATTAGCTTTTTAGGTGTGAAAGTAGGGTGGTTTTCCTTTTTCTTTGTTGCCTTCTGGTGTTCGTTTCATCAGGTTCGGCATTGAACTATTATTGTCCCAAATTCAGGCGTTTCAGCGGCTAGTTTACGCTTCAATTGTTCTTTGGTTATGCCTCATTTTAGTCTGCATCAGTGTTTTGCTCTCAGCATTTTCAATCCCAATTGTTGTTGGGATATTTGGTTTATCAGCTCAAAACTGGCTGAAACCAAATCGTACAAATGGCGTAAGAAAAAGGGATTGTTTCGTTTCACAGTTATTGCCGTTGAAGTGATATTTTGCTCGCTTAATTGAGTAAGTCTAATTAAAATCGTTTAATAACAAATCTTGGTAAATCAGTTCTTTACCAAGTTAATTGGAGCGAAAGCAAGGCTCGTATAACAAAGCAATCAACACGATGCTATTTACATTCGGCATTCGCGGTTTGGAGTATAATTGGTTTTGTTAGTCGGTCTTTCGCACGTGTTATTGCGGCGTTATATCGTTTTTTTAAGTTCATCGTTTTAAAGGATTAGACATGATTCAGCTCAGACCAATGACCTCAAATGAATATCCAGCGTATTGTGATTATTTCATTGATGATTACAGCCGTGAAATAGCTGAAAACTATGGTCACTCAATGGATAGGGCGCTCGAAATAGCTAATCAGGATCTTCTTCGTAGTTTTCCTAATGGTTTGGAAACTAACGACCATGAATTATTGTGTATTGAATCGGATTCAGAATTGGTTGGTTATTTGTGGCACTCGATTAACGCAAATGATAAATCGACGTTTATTTATGACTTTTTCATTTTCCCAAGCTGCCGCAATAATGGTTATGGGAAATTGGCAATTACTGCTCTTGAATCACAATTGAAATTGATTGGTATTGAGCAAATAAAATTGCGAGTTGCGTACCAAAACCAAAGAGCGTTAAAACTGTATCAAGAGGTTGGTTTTGCTATTTCTGGCTACAATATGTCAAAGAAAATAGTAAGTTAGCATTCTCGATATAACAAATGCATCAACACGATTTGCTACACTCGGCGTTGTCAGTTTGTCTTTAGTTTCAGTGATTAAGGCAGTAAAATTAAGCTAAGTCTGTATGGTAGCAAACGTGTTATGCAGGCGTTACACGAACTAAAGATTGCAGTTTTTTTGCTCAGTTCAGCGATAGAACCGTTCGATTTTTAGATGTGAAAGTTGGGCGGTTTTCCTTCATCTTTGTTGCCTTTTAGTTTTCATTTCATCAGGTTCGGCAATTAACTATTTTCGGTCTAAGTTCATGCGTTTCAGAGGCATTTTTACGCTTCAATGGTTCTTTGGTGTTGCCTCATTTTATTCTGCATCCGTGCTTTGCTCGTAGCATTTTCAATCCCAATTGTGGCAATGATATTTGGTTTATCAGCTCAAAACTTGCTGAAACCAAATCGTACAAATGGTGCTAGAAAAAGGATTGCTTCGTTTCGCAGTTTTTGTAGTTGAACGTTTCTTTTGTTCGCTAATTTAGCTTTTGTAATTTAGAATTGCTTTCTAAATATTATTGGTAAATCAGTTCTTTACCAATTAAAGCGAAGCGTTGACAAAGATCGTGTAACAAAGCAATCAACACGATGCTAATTACACTCGGCATTCGCGGTTTGGAGTGTAATTGGTTTGGAAAGTAAGGCGTTCGCACGTGTTATTGCGGCGTTAGCTGCTTCAAAGAAGGAATTTAGTATGCAAGGTGAGAAATGGCTCTCAGGTACGGAGCTTAAAGGGAAAATAGTCACATTAATTCCATTACAACTAGAGCATGCGTCAGCTCTTGTTGAAGCGGCTTCTGATGGTGAACTTTGGGACTTATGGTATACGAAAATACCAAATAAAGAGACTGTAAACGGTTATATTGAATTGGCTTTAAGCGAACAAGACGCTGGGCGTTCTTTGGCTTTTTCTGTCATTGATAATGAAACTCAAACCATAATCGGTACAACTCGTTTATGCCACGCTGATTGTGTGAATAAACGGGTAGAAATCGGTTATACGTGGTATGCGAAAAGCTACCAGAGAACATCAGTAAATACCGAATGTAAGTTCCTTCTTCTTTCTCATGCATTTGAAAACCTTTCAGCAATCGCTGTTGAGTTTAGAACTCATTGGCATAATCACGCTTCACGTAATGCAATCGCTCGTTTGGGCGCAAAGCAGGACGGTGTAATTAGAAATCACCAACAAATGGCAGATGGTAGCTATCGAGATACCGTTGTATTTTCGATAATTAATAGTGAGTGGTTGGCAGTAAAAGCTAGTTTGTTATTCAAACTGGAAAGGCGCAGCTAACAAATGCATCAACACGATTTGCTACATTCGGCATTCTAGGTTTCTTTGAGTTTACCGTGTTAAGTGGTAAATTTAGGCTTAATCAGCATGGTAGCAAACGTGTTATGCAGGCGTTAGGTGCTATAGAGTTCAATCTCAACTAGGGATATAAATTTCATGTCTACATTTTTCGCTGGGTTTTCATTAGGATTGTCTTTGATTCTAGCTATAGGCTCTCAAAATGCATTTGTATTAAAGCAAGGTATTAAAAACCAAAACGTGTTAGCTGTATGTTGTGTTTGTGCTATATCTGATGCCCTATTAATAGCGTTAGGCGTTGCCGGTTTTGGTGCAATAGTTCACCAGTTTCCTGAAATAGAAATGTTTGCTCGTTATGGTGGTGCTTGTTTTTTAGGTATCTACGCATTATTGAGTTTTAAATCAGCATTTACAAAAACTCATGTATTGAATTCTAATATTGAATCGAACGATTCTATGGTTAAGGCAATCATTATGTGTTTAGCTTTTACTTGGCTAAACCCACACGTATATCTTGATACAGTTATATTACTAGGTTCAATTTCTACTCAATATCAACCTAATCAACTCATATTTGCCATTGGTGCAATTACTGCATCATTCGTCTTTTTCTTTTCTTTAGGTTACGGTTCAAAATTTTTGGCACCTGTGTTTTCAAAACCCAAAGCATGGAAGGTTTTAGAGTTTTTTGTTGGAGTAACTATGACATCAATTGCTATATCTTTGGTTTTATAAATAGCACCTAACAAGGCAATTAAGTCGGACGCGTAAAGCTTGGCTCGCGCTCGTACCTCGCAGATTATAGCCAAGCATTACTTGCCGCTTATTGCGGCGTTATGTGTTTTTTTGAGATTATTGCAATAACCAGTATTCAGACTTAAAGTAAGTAATCCATTTTCAGAGGTAAATCTTATGATAAGTTGCAATGAATATGATTATATTGAAATCGTCTGCTTATACCGATATCCAGTTAGGTTAACGATGAAAGTGGGTGAGTCTATCAAAGGCGTTGCTCTTGATACATCACGTAATGAAAGTAAGAATGAATGTATCAAACTCAATACTAATGAGACTGAAATTCTAGTTGAATTAGATGGTATCTCTAAACTGGAAGTTTTAGTTGATAATCCACATTTTTCTGAGGTTATCTTTAAATAATATCTAAATATTCATAATATTTCTGTGAGTCGGTTTATTTGGGTAATCTACTTTTTAGTATTACAGCGCTCCCTTTGAGAGGGAAAAATTTGGCTTATAAGAATACACATAACAAATGCATCAACACGATTTGCTACACTCGGCGTTGTCAGTTTGCCTTTAGTTTCAGTGATTAAGGCAGTAAAATTCAATTAGGTCTGTATCGTAGCAAACGTGTTATGCAGGCGTTATACGAACTCTGAGAATGCAGTTTTTTGGTTTAGTTCAGCGATTGAACCATCAGTTTTTTAGGCGTGATAGTAGGGTGGTTTTCCTTTTTCTTTGTTGCCTTTTGGTGTTCATTTCATCAGGTTCGGCATTGAACTATTATTGCTCTAAATTCAGGCGTTTCAGCGACTAATTTACGCTTCAATTGTTCTTTGGTTATGCCTCATTTTAGTTTGCATCAGTGTTTTA
Source organism: Aliivibrio finisterrensis (assembly GCF_008933155.1). Lineage (GTDB taxonomy): Bacteria > Pseudomonadota > Gammaproteobacteria > Enterobacterales > Vibrionaceae > Aliivibrio > Aliivibrio finisterrensis. The sequence goes on from NZ_WBVP01000035.1 coordinate 8,508, forward strand.
CTCGCAGCATTTTCAATCCCAGTTGTGGCAAGGATATTTGGTTTATCAGTTAAAAACTTGCTGAAACCAAGTCGTAAAAATGGTGTAAGAAAAAGGATTGTTTCGTTTCACAGTTATTGCTGTTGATTGGATATTTTGCTCGCTTAATTGAGCCAGTCTAATTAAACTCAATTTACAGTAAATCTTGGTAAATCAGTTCTTTACCAATTTAAACGAAGCGAAAGCAAGGCTCGTATAACAAATGCATCAACACGATTTACTACATTCGGCGTTGTAGGTTTGTCTTTAGTTTCGGTGATTAAGGCAGTAAAATTCAGTTTAGTCTGTATCGTAGCAAACGTGTTATGCAGGCGTTACACGAACTCTAAGATCTCAGTTTTTTTGGCTCAGTTTAGCGATTGAGCCGTTAGTTTTTTAGGTGTGAAAGTAGGTGGTTTTCCTTCTTCTTTATTTCCTTTTAGTTTTCATTTCATTAGGTTCGGCATTGAATAATTATTGCCCCAAATTCAGGCGTTTCAGAGGCTAATTTACGCTTCAATTGTTCTTTGGTTATGCCTCATTTTATCCAGCATCAGTGTTTTGCTCTCAGCATTTTCAATCCCAATTGTGGTTAGGATATTTGGTTTATCAGTTCCAAGGTTTCTGAAACCCAGTCGTACAAATGGTGTAAGAAAAAGGGATTGTTTCGTTTCACAGTTATTGCTGCTGATTGAATATTTTGCTCGCTTAATCGAGCCAGTCTAATTAAACTCAGTTTACAGCAAATCTTGGTAAATCAGTTCTTTACCAATTTTATCGAAGCGAAAGCAAGGCTCGTATAACAAAGCAATCAACACGATGCTAATTACACTCGGCGTTCGTGGTTTGAAGTATAATTGGTTTGGAAAGTAAGTCGTTCGCACGTGTTATTGCGGCGTTATACGAACACTGAGAATGCAGTTTTTTAGTTCAGTTCAGCGATTGAACCATTAGCTTTTTAGGTGTGAAAGTAGGGTGGTTTTCCTTTTTCTTTGTTGCCTTCTGGTGTTCGTTTCATCAGGTTCGGCATTGAACTATTATTGCCCTAAATTCAGGCGTTTCAGCGGCTAATTTACGCTTCAATTGTTCTTTGGTTATGCCTCATTTTAGCCTGTATCAGTGTTTTGCTCTCAGCATTTTCAATCCCAATTGTGGTTAGGATATTTGGTTTATCAGTTCCAAACTGGCTGAAACCAAATCGTTCAAATGATGTAAGAAAAAGGATTGTTTCGTTTCACAGTTATTGTTGTTGATTGGATATTTTGCTCGCTTAATTGAGCCAGTCTAATTAAACTCAGTTTACAGCAAGTCTTGGTAAATCAGTTCTTTACCAAATTAATTGGAGCGAAAGCAAGGCTCGTATAACAAAGCAATCAACACGATGCTATTTACATTCGGCATTCGCGGTTTGAAGTGTAATTGGTTTTGTAAGTCGGTCTTTCGCACGTGTTATTGCGGCGTTAGGCGAATTGTAGTTAGGTATTGGAAGGGCTTCAAACTATCCTGTTTATCTAAGAGTAAACTTATATTAAAGTGAAAAATTAGAGGTTGCAATGCAATATAAATTAGAAATAAGACCAGTAAATATTTCAGATATCAATGCTGAATGTCCATATATGCCTGAGCCAACAGAGCATGAAATGTATTTGGCTGCTTTTATTGAGGATATTAATTATTTAAAAATGGTTAATAATGCCGAAGAGTTTAATGGTGATATTATAGTTAAATTAAATGATGAAAATAGATTTGAAGAATTTAGGCTAGGGCTAGTTACAGTTCATAAAGAGTTTTTTGGTAAATTTAGAGTATCAAATATTACGAAGTTCGCCTAACAAATGCATCAACACGATTTACTACACTCGGCAATCTCAGTTTGCCGGGTGTTTCTCGTTTTAAGGCACCAATATTAAGTATAATTGTTTGGTAGTAAACGTGTTATGCAGGCGTTATATTGCGAAAATAGTTAAGAGGATTTCATGGAAGAACAGTCTCAAATCTACTTGAATCAGTATCTTAGTTCACTTTCTGAAACTGAGCGTAAAAAATATCAATCATTCAGTTCAGACTATTTCTGTGCTGATGAGCATAATGCCAATTTATGTGCGGAATTAATCCGAATTGGTCAAAAGACAGCAACTTGTAGTTTAAACGTTTGGTATGAATCTGGTGAAGAACCAATGCCAACCGTTGGTCACTTACAAGTGGTCGTTGATTGGAATGGAAAACCAATTTGTATCATTGAAATTGATTCAGTTGAAACGTGTAAATATAACGAAGTTACGGCTGATTTTGCTCATGCAGAAGGCGAGGGCGACCGTTCATTAAAATGGTGGCGTGAAGCTCATTGGCGTTTCTTTTCCGCTGAATGTTCAGAGTTAAATATTGAGCCTAATGAGAACATGGTTCTTGTATTGGAACGATTTCATGTCGTTTATCAATAGGCAATATAACAAATGCATCAACACGATTTGCTACACTCGGCGTTGTCAGTTTGCCTTTAGTTTCAGTGATTAAGGCAGTAAAATTCAGCTAGGTCTGTATGGTAACAAACGTGTTATGCAGGCGTTAACTGAATTCAAGTGAGGTTCTATGGTTTTAATAAGACATTACACTGAAAATGATGCAGAAGCTCTCTGGCACATCTTTCTTAATACCATTCGAATTATCAATGCTCGTGACTACTCTCAATCACAAGTTGAAGCATGGGCACCAGAATCATTTGATTTTTCAGTTTGGCAGACGAAAATGAAAACGATAAACCCATTTGTCGCAGAAATTGATGGTGTAATTGTTGGATATACTGATTTGCAAAGTAGTGGGCTAATTGATCATTTCTTTTCCATCATGAATTTCAAGGTAAAGGCGTAGGTCGTGCTTTAATGGATCACGTAATGTCCAAAGGAAAAACCCTAAACATTACTCGTTTTTATTCTGAAGTAAGCATTACAGCTAAACCATTTTATGAGCATTTTGGCTTTAAGGTGGTTAATGAGCAAACTATTGAAGTTCGCGGTGAAAAGCTTGTTAATTACGTGATGGAGAAATTCAGTTAACAAATGCATCAACACGATTTGCTACATTCGGCATTCTAGGTTTCTTTGAGTTTACCGTATTAAGTGGTAAATTTGGGCTTAATCTGCATAGTAGCAAACGTGTTATGCAGGCGTTATGTTTATTTATCTCTAATTAATCCTCTTAGAATAAAGCCGGTAAATCCTAGAACTGTTGTGGAGCTACCTAGCAAACCTAAAACAACTTCTTTTGGAATTGCTTTTTGTTCTGCGCAATAGATGATTACTCCTGATAAAATAAATAAAAACCATACCCATATGAAACGGATTATATTTTTGACTACTGTTTCTTTAATTCGTGTTCTTGAACGTCGATCTTCCGTTTCAGCATTGCGAGCTGCAAGGTTTGATCTCCTAACGTCCTGAGCGAATGAAATGTCTTTATCGGTCAGAGCAGATTGAATAATTTTGTTGTTACTTGCTTTGTTGCCGATATTTAAAGACATATAAACTCCTAATTTGAGCTTTTCTAAATTTAATTCAAAAAAAAACCTGCCTCTGATTACTCCATAGGAGAAGACCAGAGGCAGGTTCTTTTACATAAAATATGTAAATGATTGCCAAGACGAAAGCACTTGTGCCCGTGTTTCAGTATTACTGAGAAATTAATGTGTCTATAAACAATCCTTAAAAATTAACTCCTAATAGAATACCATAAAAGAAAAGTTATACAAATATGGTAAAAATAAACATAACAAATGCATCAACACGATTTGCTACATTCGGCATTCTAGATTTCTTTGAGTTTACCGTATTAAGTGGTAAATTTAGGCTTAATCTGCATGGTAGCAAACGTGTTATGCAGGCGTTATATTGCGAAAATAGTTAAGAGGATTTCATGGAAGAACAGTCTCAAATCTACTTGAATCAGTATCTTAGTTCAC
>NZ_WBVP01000036.1 GCF_008933155.1 Aliivibrio finisterrensis
GGCGGCGTTTCAACGGCTCTAGACACCAATACATTGCTGCTAGCATCAAGGTAGCTAATGGTCACACGCAATACAAAGCCCACATCATTGCTGGTTGGGGTGTAAGCGCCATCAGTGGAGAGTGGCGTTAGGGTGCCATCCGCTTCGACCCGTGACCATTGGTGAGTACGAGAGTCATAACTGGTGCTCGCTGACGAAGTAAGCTGAGAATAAACATCATAAGACACATCTTGGATGGGAGCACTCAATGGCCCAAAGTCAATATTATAACTCAGACCGCTTTGTACGGCGGGTGAATTGTTGCTGTAAACGACTACTAGTGCTAGACCATCGCCAATATCTAAACGCAACCGATAGATTCGATTATCAGCTAACGAAATCAAAGGCTTAATGGAGTCATACGTCGCTTGGTCAAACCAGCTGGTGCCATTATTAGGGCTGTACTGCCAGGTATAACTAGCCTCAAAGTTGCCATTTTGCGCTAAGACCCCTTGCACAGCTTGTTCTACAGCGCTTTTATTCAATAAGGTGATTTCATCATCGACATGTAATGGTGTTTCATGACCTAACACCATATCAACCGCTAATTGATATTCTACATTCTCAGTCATGTTTGATTCAATTGGCACCATGACACCATTATCATCCACGGTGACTTGCAGCAGAATCGTTGCGCTCATGTCAGCCCAGGAGATCGTATAACTGTCTCCGTTCGCCCCATTGATCGGGGTGTACTGACCATTTCTATAGCGGTACCACTGAAACATTGTACCGGATGCTTGAAAGCGTGGCTCGGAAGTTAAACTAATGATGCTGTTCAAGGTAAGATCTCGAGTTGGCGAAATGACCGGACGACTCAAGTTGTTGGACGTTGCTCTTGGGAAGAGATAGGCGGTTAATGTTTGCGCCTCAATAGTCAGGCTATTTGAATCTGTCAAAATCGCTTCAACTCGGATGGTTTTGTCTTTGTCACCGCTCGTCACCAAAAACGTGTCTGCTGCGCCACACGCCTGCAACACTGAACTAGTATCTTCGTCGTAAAAACAATACTCAACATTTGGCGGCAATACTTCGTTGTCATCGCGCAGTGCGAGCTCAGGCACAATGGTCAAGTTCTCATAGACATATTGGCTATTGACATTTAACTGACTGGCCCAAGGTACTGTTGGACGTGTCGGTGCATCAGCGGCTTCGATAAATCCAATCGGAAGAATACTTTTCACACTTTGTCCAGAGTTGGGTTCGGTATATTCAGCTTGGATTAACAAATACTTCCCCACGCTTGACGGGGAGATGGTGTAGCTGTCCTCAACGGATAATGCGGTATGCTGAATTGGGTCATAATATTCACCGATATTATTCGCACTGTTTACCGTCCACCACACATAGTCGACACTGACCGACAAGGGCTGGTAGTTCAACTCAGCTAAAGTATGAATGCTTAACTCGTCACGCACACGATATGTCACATGCTTTGGAGAGAGCTGGTGATAAATCTTGAGTTGATTAATCGATAAGTCGGATTCGTTCGACCATTGAAATCCATCTGAGACTTCGTATTTCAGAACAATGGGTAAGGTCGCCGTATTGTCAAAATTTAGGCTCAAATCGGCTAAATCACTGACTAATATTTCATCGCCGTTGCTTACCGACGAACCATTAAGCGTCAATGTGCCTTGTGTCGGCAAGGAGGTGATGCGAACTTGGTACAAAGCATCGTTATCGGGATCACTAAAAGCAAAATCATTGGCGGAAAAAGCGTGCGGACTATCGATAAAAATCGAATGGTTGCTACTGGTTGGGGCGGTATTAGCAACATTTGTATTGAAGGCAAGCTGAACAGTATCACCGTGCTGAAAATCAATGGGTTCAAAAGCAACAGAATCTGCGCCTTGGTAGTGCCCCTCAATTTCTATGGGTACACTACCACGTTGGATAACTAGATAAGGCTTGGGATAGTTTAGTACAGACAGATCGAGCCCCGCAAGGGTAAAATCGTATTTGAGACTGACCTGTTTGATAGGGTCAGCAACACCAGAGACAGACTTAAAATCCACGAGCCACTTACGCTCAAGCACAGTGGTAACACTCGAACCAGCCGGCAGCGAAGGCGGAGAGCTCATGGTACTAATATCTATAGGGCTTGCAACATCAGCGCCATTGTGACCAACTATCAAGTACTCATCGCGGGCTATAAGGTCGTAATCACTCACTGAAGGGTTGTCTATTTCAAAGCTAACATCCATGTAACCCGATGATGTTTGACTTAGGAAGATGTCCTGACGACATGCAACCGAGTAGAGTGGGTCAAACCCTAGGATACGGGAACTATTTGTGAAACCCGTTCTAGACTGACCAAAGTTAAAGCTTGATTTTAGAGCTTTTCCTAGTTTCAAACTTAAATACTTATCAACTAAATAAGTTTCACATTCATTTAATTTTTTATCAAAAATCATCAGCGTTTGAAACGCCATATCACCGGTAGTACTGGTATTAAACTGTTGTTGCGCATTGAGACCATAGCTCTGAAACATGTCTGTTCCATTTATTGCCTGTCCGGTATGTTCGACAGCACCATCTCGTCTAAAATCCACAAGACAAAGTTCTTGTGTGCTGTTGTCAGGGTTAACTATACATTCTGCTTGAGCTCCAAACACCCGTGGCGAGAGTAAGTCGTCATTTATGGATTCTTGCTTATACAGAAAAAGCCAGTTATTGTGAACATCAGTATAGTGGAATGTCTGTTCTGTAACTGCACTGCCGGTTGTTTCAAAACGACTGATATAGGAGGAAGCTACAAATGAGCCAGAAATATTAGTGTTGAACACATTGCGTTTAGCCTTATTAGAGTTGCTGTTGCTAAGAATTTCCTTATTAACAGCAAAAGCATAAGCCAGTGAGTAATCTCCGCTCCAATGTTCGGATTGCACTAACTTGTGCCCCAATGCCGCAGCATCTGTTCTATCAAAATTTACTGCCGAAGCGCCTGAAAACTTGTTGTATGCGCTAATGTATGTTGGCTTACCGAAGGCCTTCGATGAAGGAGCCCCTAATCCACCTGTTACGCGAGAGTTTAAATCATAAAAATTAGCTCCGTTTACAGATTTATCTTGCCAGCAGGCAACAGAGTCACCATCATTTGCTGGCGTAGTGCAATTGGAGTCTGAAAATAGTGTTTGTTCATCCGTAGCATCTAGCCATACCTTCAAGTTTGAACGTAAATTCAACTCGTTTAACAACAGGTTCTCATAATACTGAGGGTCGTCATTCTGCTCAGGTAATAGAACTTGAGAGGTAGGAAATGTAAGGACTTTACTATGATTCTGCCCGGAATGGTTAAACGTAACTTCAACAGCATAAAAACCCGCCTGTTCAGCATCATTTACTTTGTACCCGCGATTAGTAGATTGTGAATTCAGCGTTACCTCACTAGCTAAAGACGTACTGGGTTGCCCGAAATCCTCATATTTATTAAACGCAAACCATTGGTAGGTTGGCGCACTAGCCACCACTGTTCCGTTAACTAGCAGTGATGCGTTGGTAATCTCAAGTGTTTTACCTGTTGGTGCATGAGTGTTACTCTGGTTGTGGGTTAAGGAAATATCAACATCGCTACCAGAGTCCCCTACATACCCCCCCGTTGGCTTCGTGTCATATTGATTCATTCCCGCGTTTACTCTCGCAAATACGGTATCGCCGGAGTGCAGCTGTCCACTTTGTATTGAATAAGTCCTTTGATTGCTTTGAAGCAAAGTTTCCTTCACGCCATCATAACTGTACCAATCGACCTGAGATTGACGATATCTAACCGTATCCGGTAATGAAAGTGATATGGTTGAACCTTGAGTTAAAGGAATTGGGTATTCAAGCTGTATAATAGTCCGAGATGCCACACTTTTAATCTCAGCAAACGTCCTTATACTAAAAGCCCTGACGTAGTTATTTATTGAGTCCACTTGATCTTGTGAAGTTAGATACGTTAAACCGATGTTATGATAGTCGCTTAGGGTTGGGATAGTGTTACGGGAAACAAAATGGTCGTAGATGGTGTAATACGAAACAACAGCTGCTCGAATATCATTAATGGAAGTTAAATTTAGCTCCTTCGATAATTCAGCTGCTTGGACAACGATCTTATCAACTTTTGACATCGTCGTTTTAAGAGCTCTGTAACTGTCAGTAGAAGGTATGAGGAAGTTAGAACCGTTAGCATAATTGAGCATAGCTTGATATTCTTTTAGGATGCTTTCCCCATACAGATGATAGAGATTCATTTTGTTATCAAAAGGGATAACTTGATCGTTGATATAATTTATATCACTATTAGTAACATCACCAGAAGCGACAAGTTTTGAATCAATATAATTTTGCAGAGTTGGCCTTTGTGCACCCGTAACTCCCTGTATCCAAGGATGTATGGCCTCGTATCCATTAACCATATCCTGCAAAAACTGCGTTTTTGTTGCATCGCTGCCATTTGATGGCCATATCGCATCAATTTGATGAACGAACCTTAAATGTCCATTTAATTCCACGACAATAGTGGTATCTGTTAGCGTTAAAGTTGCTTGATAGTCCGAAGCGGTGGGTGCTTTAGCACCTGGCACCGACATTACCCAATCGTTAATCACAGATAATGATGCAAGTGCGGGTTGTGAAAACGAGGTGATGCACAATAATATCAACCCACGAAATAGCATCATAATTCGTCGATGGATACTTACCGATAAATGGCCGCCTTTTAGTGCGTATTGTCGATATGAAAAATTATACATACTTCACCTTTGATATATTTCTCTGGTAAAATGATTCCCTCTTAAGGGAGTGACCATGAAGATAGCCATTAAATAATTAATACGAATCCTACTTTGGATTAATTATTTAATTGAAGCTTTTGCATTCTGTTTAGTGGACAGAGGTCAAACTTTAATTTCAGCGATATTCGTTATATTAAAGTGAATTTTTTAAGCTAACCTCATTATAAAATTAGATGATATTTTAAAAATAACCAATAAAAAAACTCAATTTGGGCAGAGTTGGTATAGCTAATTTAGTAGCTGCAGTGCAAGAATTTGTGCTTATCTGGATTTATTGAACGATGGATACACCATCTTACAAGTGCAGCAAACTGGTCGCTGGTCGCTGGTCGTCAGCGACTATGGTCATGGGGTACTGTCGTGGGATATTGGTAAATGATGGTGCAATGGCACAAAAACGAGCATCGAGAGGAAAAAAATAACCACTGTATAGAACAAAGATGATAAAATCTCTTTTCTATTTACATCAGACTAGCAAAGTACATTCGTACCCTTATCCTATCCTTATTTCATAAAAATAAATAATTTTCAATGTTCTACAGACTTTTTATTGTCTAAGTAGACTCTTTATCATATCTTCCGCATCACAATATTTTTTTTCATCAATTAAACGATCGATGTCATCCATTTTCTCTGATATCGTTTGGACTTTCTCATTGCTAGGGTCGAGCTTATAGATATATGTCATTATTTCTTTCACTTTTAAGTAGCAAATATCATTAGGATCAATGTGATTAATATGTGCCGAAACAATGGTTGGAAAACTTAGTAAAATAATAGTTAATATTTTGATTTTCATAAGTGCACCCACGATTAAAGTTACCTTAATTGTAGTCTAAAATACAATCCTGCAATACATTTCAACTCCAAAAAGCTACATTAACAACTTGATTAAGCCGTTTGGCTATAGATACAACATATCAGTATACGACCTGTCCGGTACCATAGCCTGTAGTGTCTGGCTCGCCATTATCAAGATAGCCATCATTGTCATCATCAGGGTCGAGACGATCAAAGATGCCATCGCCATCGGTGTCTTGATCAATACTCATGGCTTTTTCATAAGCGGCATTCAATTCGATAGCGGAAAGCGCATGGTTATAGGCAGCAAAACCATATATGCCTTCGTCGCCTTGTACCGACCCTTCCATAATACCAAGCGGCACACTGGTGTGGTTAAGTAATAACGCTTCGGTTAATTGCCCCACTTGCACGCCATTAACCCAAATTTCGCTGACACCACCACGTGCGATGTAGGCCAAATGCACAGGAGCGCCGTAAGGAGACGTAACCGACTGCCCAGATACGGCATTAAAAGTATAATCGCCACCACCGTATCGAGTTAAACCGAGTTGATTGGAGTTTCTCCACTGCTCAAACCGCAAACTCCAACCACTGGCATTATTACCCATTATCGCTAATGAATTATTCGGATCGGTTGGGAACTTCAATACGAATTCGTAAGACACCTCCCCTGCAAGGGCACTTAAATTCAACATGTGTTGTGAGTTTTGGTTAACAAAGGTATCGACCACCACTTCAGGCGGATTATTGGCCGCCGCAACATGCGAAGACCAAGCTGTAATATCCATACCATCGCCGCTTGATAGCGCCGTTTGCAAGGTTAACCAAATATCGGCAAACCCATCATTATTGGTATCAATCGAGAAGTCGATATCGCTGGCATCGTAAAGATCAAACCCTGCGGCTATTTCGATGTCATTGCTGACGCCATCGTTATCCGCATCGGGGTCAACACCATTTAAAATACCGTCACTGTCTACATCAGCAAGCGGACCATCATTGAGGTCGGTATCAACATTATCACCGATGCCATCGCCATCAACATCTGCCCATTCGGTGGCGTCTAATGGGAAGCGATCATTAATATCGTTCACACCGTCATTATCGTCATCAGGGTCAACCACATCGAAGAGCCCATCATTGTCTAAATCAAAATAGATGCTTAGCGCTTTGCGGTGAAGGAACTGGATTTCTTCAACCGGCAATGCGCGATTGTAGGCTGCAAACGCGTAAATACCATCATCACCCTGTATACTGCCTGAATTAATACCAAAAGGTGTATTCGCATCATTAATTAAAATCGCATTAGCACTGATCTCACCTACCTGCACACCATTAACCCATGCCTCTGTTTTACCATTTCGACCAATCACCACAAGGTGCACAGGGTCGCCATATGGGCTGGCAATCGATTCACCATTGACGGGAGCAAAAGTGTAATCCGCGGTACCAAATTTGGTTGCCCCCATATTGCCACTTCCTTGCTCAAAACGAATCGCCCAATGAGTATTAATACCTTCAGCATTATTTAGTAAACCTAAGAGTTCAAGGTTCCCTGAATTATCTTCGGCAAAGTGGGCAATAAATTCGTACGACACATCACCTGTAAAACTACTCAAATCAATATCTAATTGGCGCGGCGTATTGACGAATTCTGTGTGGGTAAATTCTGGTATATGCGTTAATTGACGTAATCCTAATTGCCAACTGTCAACGTTAATAGTTCCTTCGGCGGATAAGTTAGTTTGTAGTGCTGCAAAAATGTCAGGAACGCCGTCATTATTGTCATCGATACTGTAATCCACATCTGAAGGATCAAGTGGATCATAACCATTTTGAGTTTCTTGTATGTCAGTCAGGCCATCATTATCGGTATCACTGTGCGGATCGTTATCATCAACATCATAAATCCCCAGAACACCATCGTTGTCGGCATCATATTCGTTCGAGTCTAATGGATTGGTATTGGCGCTGATCTCTTCGCCATTGGTTACGCCATCATTGTCGGTATCCACATCTTTGCCATCGCTTGCATCATTCGGATTCAAACCAAACAGCATTTCATCGGCATCACGAATACCATCACTATCACTGTCTACGCCACCGTCACTCGCATCTATCGGATTGAGACCATTATCGGTTTCATAGCCATCACTCAAGCCATCCCCATCATAATCTGAGTTACGATCGAGTGGCGCACTGTCATCTATATCTGCAACACCATCGGCATCGTCGTCATAATCCATGTGATCAGGAATACCATCGCTGTCGGTGTCTACATCGCCATTCATTAACGGTGAATTCGGATCGTTGGCATCGCTATCAAGGAGTTGCTCGTAGTAATCGCCGTAGCCATCGTTATCACTGTCAATCGTCGGATCGCCATTGAGGCTGATGGTAAAGCGTTGTAATTTGCCATTGGCACTGCTGTAACCATAAGCGGTGCCATTTTCAACCCGCAGTTCATCTGAGCGGCCAAAGATGATGTCTTGGCGCATACGGGTGAGTGGCACAAGCACTTGCAATTCTTTATTTACCATCATGTAGGCGCTGTAGTCATAGCCACCATAGTTATGAATTTCCATCAAGAGCAAGATGACATCATCGGCAAGTTTCAATGGCTTCACACGACTCACATTCTCTTGAATATCGGTAAAATCTGTTATCCATAACACATTACGGTTGGTGACTTTGGTATAGAAACTGTAAAAACCATAGTAGCTCATCTCCTCATACTCACCAAAGCTTAAGTATTTATTTTCATTGACATTTTTACCCGTTGACACCACGGCGATATTACGTGACTTGTTGTGCGCTCGACCGGTTTCATGATTGTGAAGACCACGCTCACTGGTCATGAAACTAATGAAACGGTCGTCCATTTCAACCACACCACCTGGCTCTGAGTAGGTATAGGTATCATTTGACCATTTGTAATACGTCGTCGTTGGCGTGGAAATTTCGGTATATTCATCAACTAAGTTGCCCAAACGATTCGTCGCGATTTTGCCATGTTCTGCTTTTACACGAAGTATCTTTTGCGAATACATCTCATTTTCATTCCATTGAATGATATCAAAGCCTCGAGGAGCACCATCTCCAAGAACGGTTGAAATAAAGTTGCCTTGGCTATCCACCGTTAACATTCCACCTAATTGGTGACCCGCGATCTGCCCCCAGATTTTGGTCACTTCGAGGTTGTTCGCATCGAAAGTCGCAGCCCAACCACCTTGGTGGTTTAATCCATCGCTAGTACGGAGATAAGTACGCACAAGATTAATGCCGATAGTATCGCCAGACCACGCCAATTTGCTTGGGTAGTAGCCTGCTTTCCAAATATTCAACGCCCCTGTACCGGTATCGCTGGTATTCAGCACTTTTTCAACGACGGTTGTTTGGCTCGTTAAATTGTATCGAACCAAACGGGCTGTCGTTGGGGTAACTCCGCCGGTCGCACCGCCAGTGGCGGCTAAACCATACACAATATCGTCACTACCATTACTCGCCGCTGACAATAGGTTCTCATTAGCGCCATTTGGCAAACTGATGGTGCGGTTGTGTGTACTATCGGCGTTAAATTCGCTGTAATACAGCGCCATCGTCGTTTGATCTTGCCACACTACGCCATCTTTGGTGCCATTACTCACTGCTGAGTACGCCACTTTTGGCATGTAGTTCGACGAATGGTGATTCAAGTGGAAGTTGTAGTCTTCGTATGGCACATACATATCTTCACTTCGCGTATGCGCTTCAGTTGTGATGCGCACCACTGGCGAGGTGTATTCCGTACGTTCATGTGTTGCTGAGATAGTCGTGGTACCTAAGCGTTCCCCTGTTGCAAGATTATTCCACACGGTTGGCTCTGCGTCATTTGGATCAAGAATGCCGTCATGGTCGGTATCAAAACTGCTGCTATCCGTCGGATCGGAGCCGTCTTGGTATTCCACTAAGTTGGTGAAGCCATCACCGTCCAAATCGCCCATTTCATTGTCTGCCGTGAGCGGATCTAATCCAAAGGTGGTTTCAAAGCCATCACCCATGCCATCGCCATCCGTGTCTGACGTCATACTGTAACTATTAATATCCACACTATCTGGCACACCATCATTGTCCATGTCGGTGTCAATACCGTCTTCCTGACCATCGTTATCAAGATCACTGTGTGCCAAATCAAAATCAATGGTGAACGGATACATCGAGACATCGTCTCCGCCTGCGGCAACAAAACGGAGTTTCACCACACCTGATTGATAACGCGCCCCTGTTGGCAATGCCGCAAAGCTGGTGCTATCTAATGAGATCTGGAAATAATTGACCGTATCAAAATTCGGCGATGGCTCGCCAGGGATGGTGACATAGTGCATCGCTGTTTGAATTTGATTGTAAATACGATGCCCTTTTAATGTCACAGGATAGACATTGCCCACGGCATCTTTAAGCTCCACGGTGAAACCAGTTTCAATTTCAGCCTCTTCCCACCAATTGGGGTTTTCTAAAACACTTGGACCCGTTAAACCTGAACCAGGTAACATCGCAACCGCTTGGTATTCACTACCGGTGTAATGATTGGTGTAATCAAAAGATAAGCGGTTATCATGCGTGAGGTTCTCGACTGGATAGATTTCCGCTGTTGTGGTTTGCGGAGGAATCGCCGTCACTGGATTGCCATCGGCATCAATGAATTCCATTTCTGCCGCGTGCAGGCCAAGGCTTAATCCTGTTAAGACAACGCTTGAGGCTGTCGTTGTCACCCATTCACCACCATCTAGACGATAACGCCAAGCATCAAAGTTGATGCGGGTAGAGAAAGATAAACGGGTATCGTCATTGTTGAGCTGGGTGAAGCTAAAGTTAGAAATCAGCTCACCGTAGAGATCTAAATCTTCTGGCACCGCCATGAGGTTCAATGCCGTGGTGCGCTCACTCACATCTTGATTGATGAACAACCAGTTATCATCTGGAATGTCATCGACTTCAACGGTTTGTAATTTGGTCGCAACCCAATCACTGCCATTTAAGGTCACCTCATAAATGTCGTACTTCACATCACGCGGCAAACGCAGCATTGGGTAGGTTTCATTTAAAAGGAATCCAGTAGGTGCCACTTGAGAGGGGCCAATTTGATACAAAGGTATCGCGGTATTGAACTGATAACTGATCCCTTCGCTAACGGTATATTGGGTGGCGCTGTAAGCGGCATTGGCATAGCTACAGCCGTAGGCGACATCATGATATACAAGTGCGATATTGCCGACCGTTTGGGTTGGCGCGGCGCTGTCAGGGCATCCATCACTGCTGTCTGTGGTATAAGGGATAGGGAGACCATCGACGATACCAGAGAGAACACCGGAATTAAGCGTGACATAGAGTTCGTTTTCATCCGCTGTGCCATTGCCATCCAAATCGGTATCTAAACCATTTAAGATGCCATCGTTGTCTGTATCTATTTGACCTAGGTAAATCGGATGATTGGCATCGCTCGGGTCGCTAAATTGCGCTAGCTCGACACTGTCTTCAATGCCATCACCGTCGGCATCAGTCGAATTATCGAAATTGACATTGGTTAACAAGGTTTGCACTTCATCTGGGGTGTTCCACACATTACTTGCCAATGCCGCTTGGTATTCAGCGATCAAACTCGCTGCCAAATATTGTGCTGGCAACAAGGTTTGGATTTGTTCAATCGTGATATTCGCGTTTGGTGTGTTTTGTAGAGCAACAAAGGCAGTAGCACTCACATTGACGTCCGCTATCAAGCTTTCCAAGCCAGCCAAGCTAGAGACTGCATTATTGGCGAGTTCACTGCGGTATAAACTCAACGTTGTCGCATCCGTTGACAGTGCAGTGAGTCCCATAAAATCGGCAAACAAATCGGCATCAGCAATCGACGTATTAGCCACTCGTACTGTTAGGTTATCAATGGCAAGCGGATTGACTACATCCGCCACGTCAACACTTTGTACCGTTGAGTAACGTACGCCGCCTTTTTCCACCATCCAACTAATGCTATTGCTCGCATTTCTATCGACTGGCAAGAGCATCATCATGGTCAAGCTCGAATCACTGCCTTGGTAACTCACATTAACATTCACTGTGTCGCCATTAATGCTAGCG
>NZ_WBVP01000037.1 GCF_008933155.1 Aliivibrio finisterrensis
ACCTAGGTGAGATATTTCTCAAATACACTTAAATATTAATAGTTTATGTGATAGTTAAGGTAGAGTTGATTTCATACTATAGATTGCAGCTATTTAGTAATCATTGAATAAAAAAGGACTTTTAAAATGACAACTCTTCAAAAAATTGCAATTGGGCTTGGTTCTGGTTTACTTGTTGGATCTGTTTCAACGGTGCTATCTAGCTTACAATTTTGGTGTTTTGTCATTGGATTAACTCTAATTAATTACGTTATTGTTACGAAGAAAAAATAAAGCAAATAAGTGATAGTTATCGGTGCCAAAGGATATGACTTGCTGGAAATAAGATGATCAAGGTAGTGATTATAATGTTGAAGGTAAACAGTTACGGTTTCAGTAAAATTATCAGATGGTTATAACAAATGCATCAACACGATTTGCTACATTCGGCATTCTAGGTTTCTTTGAGTTTACCGTGTTAAGTGGTAAATTTGAGCTTAATCTGCATGGTAGCAAACGTGTTATGCAGGCGTTATGTTTTCGGGATAACTTGAGGAAAAGAGATGGATTTCATTTGGTTGGTTTTAGTTTTAGGCGCGGCTGCAATATTCTACTATTTCGTATCATATTCGAAGCCACAGGATGATGATTGGCACAAATTGCCGACACTTGAGAACTATTTGATAAAACATCCTGAATGTAAAACGGCAGATCCAGAAAGTGCTAAATGCTTTAGTTGTGGTTCAGACAAAGTGATCTTTCAACCATTAACAGCTCATGCAGATCCTCGTTATAAACATATTTGCTTATCATGCAAAAAAACACTTTTTAGAAGTAAGGCAATAATGTCTTAAACTAGTTGAGATTTCTAAGGCTATTTTTAATAAAATCAGCTGGTTGGAATAAAACATAACAAAGCAATCAACACGATGCTATTACACTCGGCATTCGCGGTTTAGAGTGTAATTGGCTTGGTAAGTAAGTCGTTCGCACGTGTTATTGCGGCGTTATACGAACTCTGAGAATGCAGTTTTTTGGTTCAGTCCAGCGATTGAACCATTAGCTATTTAGGTGTGAAAGTAGGGTGGTTTTCCTTTTTCTTTGTTGCCTTTTAATATTCGTATTATCAGGTTCGGCATTGAACTATTATTGCCCTAAGTTCAGGCGTTTCAGTGGCTAATTTACGCTTCAATTGTTCTTTGGTTATGCCTCATTTTAGCCTGTATCAGTGTTTTGCTCTCAGCATTTTCAATCCCAATTGTGGTTAGGATATTTGGTTTATCAGTTCCAAACTGGCTGAAACCAAATCGTTCAAATGATGTAAGAAAAAGGATTGTTTCGTTTCACAGTTATTGTTGTTGATTGGATATTTTGCTCGCTTAATTGAGCCAGTCTAATTAAAATCGTTTTACAGCAAATCTTGGTAAATCAGTTCTTTACCAAGTTAATTGGAGCGAAAGCAAGGCTCGTATAACAAAGCAATCAACACGATGCTATTTACATTCGGCATTCGCGGTTTGGAGTATAATTGGTTTGGCAAGTCGGTCTTTCGCACGTGTTATTGCGGCGTTATACGAACTCTGAGAATGCAGTTTTTTGGTTCAGTTCAGCGATTGAACCATTAGCTTTTTAGGTGTGAAAGTAGGGTGGTTTTCCTTTTTCTTTGTTTCCTTTTGGTGTTCGTTTCATCAGGTTCGGCAATTGACCATTATTGCCAAAAGTTCATGGATTTCAGAAACAAATTCACGCTTCAATTGTTCTTTGGTTATGCCTCATTTTAACCTGCATCAGTGTTTTGCTCTCAGCATTTTCAATCCCAATTGTTGTTGGGATATTTGGTTTATCAGCTCAAAACTGGCTGAAACCAAATCGTACAAATGGTGTAAGAAAAAGGGATTGTTTCGTTTCACAGTTATTGTTGTTGATTGGATATTTTGCTCGCTTAATTGAGCCAGTCTAATTAAAATCGTTTTACAGCAAATCTTGGTAAATCAGTTCTTTATCAAGTTAATTGGAGCGAAAGCAAGGCTCGTATAACAAAGCAATCAACACGATGCTATTTACATTCGGCATTCGCGGTTTGGAGTATAATTGGTTTTGTTAGTCGGTCTTTCGCACGTGTTATTGCGGCGTTATACGAACTCTGAGAATGCAGTTTTTTGGTTCACTTCAGCGATTGAACCATTAGCTTTTTAGGTGTGAAAGTAGGGTGGTTTTCCTTTTTCTTTGCTGCCTTTTGGTGTTCGTTTCATCTGGTTCGGCATTGAACTATTATTGCCCTAAGTTCAGGCGTTTCAGCGGCTAATTTACGCTTCAATTGTTCTTTGGTTATGCCTCATTTTAGCCTGCACCAGTGTTTTTCTCTCAACATTTTCAATCCCAATTGTGGCAATGATATTTGGTTTATTAGTTCTAAACAGGCTGAAACCAAATCGTTCAAATGGTGTAAGAAAAAGGGATTGTTTCGTTTCACAGTTATTGTCGCTGATTGGATATTTTGCTCGCTTAATTGAGCCAGTCTAATTAAACTCAGTTTACAGCAAGTCTTGGTAAATCAGTTCTTTACCAAGTTAATTGGAGCGAAAGCAAGGCTCGTATAACAAAGCAATCAACACGATGCTATTTACATTCGGCATTCGCGGTTTGAAGTATAATTGGTTTTGTAAGTCGGTCTTTCGCACGTGTTATTGCGGCGTTAACTGACTAGGTGGAAATATGGAAGTATCCCTAAGGCAAATAGGTTCTGATTCAAGGCATATATTGGAAAATTTATTCCATTATTATATATATGATATGTCTGAATTTATGGGTTGGAATCCTGATGAAAGTGGTTCGTATTCTTTCAAATCAGCAACATTAGAACCATATTGGAAGGATATTAACAGTGTTCCTTATTTCCTTTATGCGGATAATGAACTCGCTGGATTTGCTCTAATTCGTAAATACCCAGATGATCTTGAAGTTTTTGATATCGAACAGTTTTTTGTATTACGCAAATTCAAAGGTAAAGGAATTGGTAAAAATGCTCTCATGGCAATTTTGGCAAATCACCCTGGTAAATGGCAAATTCGAATTTTAAAGGAAAATGAGGCAGCATTAAAATTTTGGCTTTCAGCAACAAGAAATGTTGTAGGTAACTGTTACCAATTTTCTTTGGACATTGATGTGGACTTAGAAATGCACTTTATACGCTTTGAAAAAGTCAGTTAACAATCGCATCAACACGATTTACTACACTCGGCAATCTCAGTTTGCCGAGTGTTTCTCGTTTTAAGGCGTCAATATTAAGTATAATTGCATAGTAGTAAACGTGTTATGCAGGCGTTACACGAACTAAAGATTGCAGTTTTTTTTGGCTCAGTTCTGCGATAGAACCGTTCGATTTTTAGATGTGAAAGTTGGGCGGTTTTCCTTCTTCTTTGTTACCTTTTAGTGTCCGTTTCATTAGGTTCGGCAATTGACCATTATTGCCAAAAGTTCATGGATTTCAGAAACCAATTCACGCTTCAATTGTTCATGGTTTTGCCTCATTTTAGTTTGCATTAGTGTTTTGCTCGCAGCATTTCCAATCCGAATTGTGGTTAGGATATTTGGTTTATCAGTACAAAACTTGCTGAAACCAAATCGTACAAATGGTGCTAGAAAAAGGATTGTTTCGTTTCACAGTTATTGCCGTTGAAGTGATATTTTGCTCGCTTAATTGAGCTAGTCTAATTAAACTCAATTTATAGTAAATCATGGTAAATCAATTCTTTACCAAGTTAATGGAGCGTTGACAAAGATCGTGTAACAAATGCATCAACACGATTTACTACATTCGGCGTTGTAGGTTTGTCTTTGGTTTTTGTGTTTATGGCGGTAAAATTCAGCTTGATCTGCATAGTAGTAAACGTGTTATGCAGGCGTTGTGCGTACTGAGTCCGAAATTTTTTGCACGGTTCATCAAAAGGATCGCGGCTTTCGTAGTTTCGGCTTAGTAAGCGTAAATTTCTTCTTTGTTGCCTTTTGGTTTTCGTATCATCAGGTTTGGCAAATTAGCCCTTATTTCCCTAAGTTCAGGCGTTTCAGAAGCTAATTAACGCTTCAATTGTTCTCTGGTTATGCCTCATTTTAGTCTTCATCAGTGTTTTCCTCGCAGCATTTTCAATCCAAATTGTGGCGAGTGTATTTAGTTTATCAGTTCAAAATTTGCTGAAACCAAGCCGTTCAAATGGCGTAAGAAATGTATCTGTTTTCCATTCACTTTATCTCGCAATTTAAGAACATTTTGTTCGCTTAATTGACATCGGTAAATTAGAATCAGGGCTTAGAAAATCTTGGCAAGGCAGTTCTTTACCAAGTTGGCCAAGCCGAAAGTAAGCACGCACAACAATCGCATCAACACGATTTATTACATTCGGCGTTCTGGGTTTGCCTTTGGTTTTGTGATTATTGCAGTAAAATTCTGGTTGGTTTGCATAGTAATAAACGTGTTATGCCAGCGTTATACGAACTCTGAGAATGCAGTTTTTTTGGTTCAGTTCAGCGATTGAACCACTAGCTTTTTAGGTGTGAAAGTAGGGTGGTTTATCTTTTGCTTTGTTGCCTTTTAGTTTCCATTTCATCAGGTTCGGCAATTGACCATTATTGTCAAAAGTTCATGGATTTCAGAAGCTAATTCACGCTTCAATTGTTCATGGTTTTGCCTCATTTTATTCTGCATCAGTGCTTTGCTTTCAGTATTTTCAATCCCAATTGTGGCGAGGATATTTGGTTTATCAGCTCCAAATTGGCTGAAACCAAATCGTACAAATGGTGCTAGAAAAAGGATTGCTTTGTTTCGCAGTTTTTGTAGTTGAACGTTTCTTTTGTTCGCTAAATTAGCTTTTGTAATTTAGAATTGGTTTCTAAATATTATTGGTAAATCAGTTTGTTACCAATTAAAGCGAAGCGTTGACAAAGATCGTGTAACAAAGCAATCAACACGATGCTAATTACACTCGGCGTTTGTTGTTTGGAGTGTAATTGGTTTTGAAGGTCGGTCGTTCGCACGTGTTATTGCGGCGTTGTGCGTACTGAGTCCGAAATTTTTTGCACGGTTCATCAAAAGGATCGCGGCTTTCGTAGTTTCGGCTTAGTAAGCGTAAATTTCTTCTTTGTTGCCTTTTGGTTTTCGTATCATCAGGTTCGGCAAATTAGCCCTTATTTCCCTAAGTTCAGGCGTTTCAGAAGCTAATTAACGCTTCAATTGTTCTCTGGTTATGCCTCATTTTAGTCTTCATCAGTGTTTTCCTCGCAGCATTTTCAATCCAAATTGTGGCGAGTGTATTTAGTTTATCAGTTCAAAATTTGCTGAAACCAAGCCGTTCAAATGGCGTAAGAAATGTATCTGTTTTCCATTCACTTTATCTCGCAATTTAAGAACATTTTGTTCGCTTAATTGACATCGGTAAATTAGAATCAGGGCTTAGAAAATCTTGGCAAGGCAGTTCTTTACCAAGTTGGCCAAGCCGAAAGTAAGCACGCACAACAATCGCATCAACACGATTTATTACATTCGGCGTTCTGGGTTTGCCTTTGGTTTTGTGATTATTGCAGTAAAATTCAGGTTGGTTTGCATAGTAATAAACGTGTTATGCCAGCGTTACACGAACTCTAAGATCGCAGTTTTTTGGCTCAGTTCAGCGATTGAGCCGTTAGTTTTTTAGGCGTGAAAGTAGGGTGGATTTCCTTTTTCTTTGTTGCCTTTTAGTTTTCATTTCGTCAGGTTCGGCATTGAACTATTATTGTCCTAAATTCAGGCGTTTCAGTGGCTAATTTACGCTTCAATTGTTCTTTGGTTATGCCTCATTTTAGTCTGTATCAGTGTTTTCCTCTCAGTATTTTCAATCCCAATTGTGGTTAGGATATTTGGTTTATCAGTTCCAAACTGGCTGAAACCAAATCGTACAAATGGTGTAAGAAAAAGGATTGTTTCGGTTCACAGTTATTGCCGTTGATTGGATATTTTGCTCGCTAAATTGAGCTAGTCTAATTAAACTCAGTTTACAGTAAATCTTGGTAAATCAATTCTTTACCAAGTTAATGGAAGCGTTGACAAAGATCGTGTAACAAAGCAATCAACACGATGCTATTTACATTCGGCATTCGCGGTTTAGAGTATAATTGGTTTTGTAAGTCGGTCTTTCGCACGTGTTATTGCGGCGTTACACGAACTAAAGATAGCAGTTTTTTTGCTCAGTTCAGCGATAGAACCATTCGATTTTTAGATGTAAAAGTAGGGTGGTTTCTCTTCTTCTTTGTTTCCTTTTAGTTTTCATTTCATAAGGTTCGGCAATTAACTATTTTCGGTCTAAGTTCATGCGTTTCAGAGGCATTTTTACGCTTCAATTGTTCTTTGGTTATGCCTCATTTTATCGTGCATCAGTGTTTTCTTCGTAGCATTTTCAATCCCAATGGTGGCAAGGATATTTGGTTTATAAGCTAAAAAATTGTTGAAGCCAAATCGTACAAATGATGCTAGAAAAAGGATTGCTTCGTTTCGCAGTTTTTGCAGTTGAACGGTTCTTTTGTTCGCTAAATTAGCTTTTGTAATTTAAAATTGGTTTGTAAATATTATTGGTAAATCAGTTCTTTACCAATTAAAGCGGAGCGTTGACAAAGATCGTGTAACAAAGCAATCAACACGATGCTAATTACACTCGGCGTTTGTGGTTTGAAGTATAATTGGTTTGGAAAGTAAGCCGTTCGCACGTGTTATTACGGCGTTAAATGAACTGTCTCAATGGATAATTAAGTGATACAATAGTGATACTTTGTTCTTTCGATAATGGAAACTGAATATGAAAGTTGAATTAGTCACTACATTAAAACGTCAAGCAACCAAGATTCTTTCTGAACTTCATGCTTCAAAAGAACCAGTGTTAATTACAGAGCACGGTCAACCGTCTGCTTATTTGTTAGATGTTGATGATTACGAGTTTATGCAAAAACGAATTGCTATTCTTGAAGGTATTGCTCGCGGTGAAAAAGCAATTTCAGATAATCGTGTAGTTTCTCATGAAGCCGCAAAAGAGAAGATGAATAAATGGCTGTAATTAATTGGACTGAATCAGCATTATTAGATTTGGACGAAATTGCAGAATATATCGCTATTAATAATATCTTAGCGGCTAAGGCGTTAGTTCAATCAGTTTTCCATCGTGTTGAGCGTTTAGAGGATTTTCCATTATCAGGCCGTAGTGTTCCTGAGCTTCCTCATTTAGATTATCGTGAAATTGTATTGCCGCCATGCCGTATTTTTTACAAAGTAACCAACGATGATATTGTATATATTCTTTACGTCATGAGGGAAGAGCGCGAGTTACGCCAATTTGTTCTCAATGACCGTGGTTTGCAGTAAGAGTTCATTTAACAATCGCATCAACACGATTTGCTACACTCGGCGTTGTCGGTTTGCTTTAGTTTCAGTGATTAAGGCAGTAAAATTCAGCTAAGTCTGTATCGTAGCAAACGTGTTATGCAGGCGTTATGTGTTTTCACGGAAATGATAGGTTTAATGGAGTAATTATGGTTTTAATTCAAACGGTTGAAAGTAATTCACCGTATTTAGCTGAATTGTATCAATGGTTTGAAAGTGAGTGGGATGATGTTGAACCACTGGCTAAAACAAAGGATGGAAAAGTTATCCCAAATCCTATTATTGCCTTAGAAAATGGTGAATTAATTGGTGGTTTAGTTTTTACTCGTTTTCTATCTCCAATTACTCAAGAGCAGGCTGTTTGGATTAATGCTGTCTTTATTAAGTCTGAAAATCGTAAGCAAGGAATTAGCTCACTATTGATTAATCATGCTGAAAAAATGGTTAATGAAATGGTTGAACCAGAGTTGCTGGTTTTTACTCATATTCCTGCATTGTATTCAAATCTAAAATGGACAGTAATTGAAACGGTCGATGATCATTTCGTACTTAAAAGTTCATTGGTTCAATAAAAACACACATAACAAATGCATCAACACGATTTGCTACATTCGGCATTCTAGATTTCTTTTGGTTTACCGTGTTAAGTGGTAAATTGAGCTTAATTTGCATGGCAGC
>NZ_WBVP01000038.1 GCF_008933155.1 Aliivibrio finisterrensis
CGGTGGCAGAGATTCAAGATCTAACCAATAGCGTCAATGTGATACGAACCTACGCTGTCGATAATACGCAACCAGTGCCAGCAGTGACTGACTACGCTGTAGTGGGTATCATGGGTGTCGATATTAACAACCTTGCTGAAATTAATACGCAGGTGAACAGCCAATTACTGACTACAGCCGCTGATATTCAAACATTAACAGGCAGTGTGAATATTATTCAAAGTTATGCTGTAGACAATACGCACCCATCACCATCGGTGACCGATTACGTGGTGATGGGGGTTATTGGTGTCGATGTTAATAATGTTGATGACGTGAATGGTCAGGTGGGAAGTCAATCGCTGATTACGCTCGCTGATATTCAAACGCTGACTGACAGTGTTAACGTGATCCAAAGCTATGCGGCGGATAATAAGCAACCAGCACCGTCAGTGACGAATTATGCCGTGGTGGGTTTAACTAGTGTGGATGCTAGTAATCTTGCTGAGATGAACTATCAATTGGATAATCAATCACTCGCTTCTATTGCTTCTATTCAAGCTTTGATCGACAGTTTTGTCATTATTGAAACTTATGCGCTTGATAAAACAGCTAAAGAACCAGCGTTAATAGACTATAGAAACATTGGCGGCCTATCAGTTAATATCAGCAATATAGATTTTATCAATGAGGCTATAGGTGGAAGTAACTCATCAACGAATGACGATTTTTTTGCAATAATTGCCGATGTTGTATTTGAATTAAGTCGAACTGGTATTGACATTTCTCCTGATTTGGATGGTGATGGAATTCTTAATGGGTGGGATGAGGATATCGATGGTGATAATATTCTTAATGCAAATGACCCGAACCCACTCGATCCATTGCAAACGTTTGATATTGATGGTGATGGTACTGAAGATAATACAAGCGATTTTGATGTAATAGCTATTGAGTTTACAGAAGATAGTGCTGTAGAGGTTGTCGGTGGACAGATTTATCAATTTATGCCGCTTACTCTAGCAAATGGAGCGCAGATAACAAATGCAGCAGTTTTTTCAGGTAACATAAATATTGTTGATAACACCTTAGTTTATAAAGCGTCAGAACCTTTTCCACAGCAAGTATATATTGAATATGAAGTAATTTCACCAAGCGGAGATATAACAAAAGAGCTGTTACTACTTGTTAACCAAGAAATGACTCCTGAAGGTGCCCCTATATTTTTCAATGTTGAGCCAATTACTATACCAGCCACAGCTTTATTTACACCAATAATAGGGCTATCCCCTACCGCGACCGATATTTTAGGAAATAGATTGCCGGTGTCACTTGCTAGTAATCAACCTCGTTTACGTTCTGGTAATAATGTTGTGTATTGGCAAAGTGATGATTCTAATTCAGGAAAAAGCCAGTTGGCAGCTCAGTTATTTAAAATTCAACCGCTTATAAATTTTGGTCAAGGTAAGGATATCTTTGAAGGGCATCAGGCGATCGTAAGAGTCCATTTGAGTGGCTTTGCACCAGACTACCCAGTAACAGTGCCAGTCTTGGTTGATGAGGTGTCATCTACGGCTGACTTCAACGACCATTCATTACCTGAAGTACAAAATGTAGTTATTACATCGGGGCTAGAAGGTCTGCTTGTTTTTGATGTTACACCTGATGAATTTATGGAAAATGAAGAACGTTTAACCCTAAAGATCAGTAGAGAAGTAAATACTGGCCCTCAAAGTGAACTTACACTGAATATTCAAGAATCTGACCCACCTCCCCGCGTTACTGCTCATGTAATCAATGAGGCGGGTGATCCAATAAACATAGTATCACTTTTTAATTTGGAACCATTATATTTACGTATCTCTGTGGATAATGAAGATATTCCTATGCAGCTAGTATGGTCTTATTTATCTGATACTGAAGAAAAAATTCTGTTAGGTGAAACAGGTCACACAGAGCAACTATTAATCAATATTCCTATGGAAATTGGTCGTTATCGTTTTTTTGTTGAAGCTTCAGCTTTAGATTATGGATTTTCAATTGATGCTAGCGTTGACCTTCGAGTTATCGAGCCTATAACGTTAACTATTGATAAAGATAGTGATTATGATGGCATACCAGATTTAGCTGAAGGATTTTCGGACAGTGATGGAGACTTAATTCCTGACTATCTGGATGCTGTTGACAGTTGCGAGCTTCAGGTTATTGACAATGAGAGAGTCCAAAATGGTGGTTTTGTATTGCAATCATCCCCTGGTAACTGTATTAAGCTAGGCCGTATATCAGAAATCAGTGATACTTATAGCCCTTATGTGAACGCTTCAAACGCCTTGAGTGTTTCTAGTGTTCCAGAAGACGTAGTTCATAAAGATAAATTTAATGAAAGTGAAATCAGTAATTTTATAGTAACTAATATACAGAATGAGAGTGCAACGATTGTTTTACCATTAATGCAACCATTTAGCAGAGGTGGTATTTTTAGGAAACATACTAAACTAAGAGGATGGTTCGATTTTGATTCCTCAGAAGAAGGAAGCAGTTTGCGTTATGCGTTAGGAGAGCTTGGATTTTGTCCTTCTCCTGGCTCCGCTTTATATCAATCAGAACCATTAATAGGAGCTAATTGTTTAGAGTTAACCATTAAAGATGGTGGTATTCATGATGGAGATGGCGAACGAAATGGTGTAATAGATGATCCAGGGTACATCGTCTATAAACAAGCGGCTTTGATACTAGACAAGCTTCCCCTTCATTTTCAATATGATTTGACTAGTAATAAAGAGTTCTATGAGCTGTCGTTTGATCTTTGCGATTATATAGAGCTAGTGCATTGCAATATTACTGTGCTATCAGCTGAGTTTGCAAATGTTATAGAGGCTACCGTCGAGGGAACACGCATTCACCTCAAAATGCCGGGAGGAGAAAGAACCTACGATGGACGAGTCGTATTTGATAGGGAAGGTCAACTAAGCACCCAGGAGATAAACGTCATTGTTACGTCAAGTGCCATAGGGGAAATATCTGTAACTAAGGGTGCAAGTGGTGGGGTGGTTAGCGGTATCTTACTTTTCTTTCTTGCGTTGATATTGCTGTGGCGATCAAAGAAGATGAATGATGTATTTAGGTCAAAAACTCCGCGTTAAACATTGCTTGTTATCGACGTTTTACGCAAAAATTATTTGTTCTCCCCAGGCTTGGTAAGATAATGTGCTTCAACGTCTTTTTTATACTGATTTAGCCACAATAAATCGGATAGCATGCGGAGTGTTCTGCTGTTAAAATTAACCCTATATTGACCTCATGCATTTACGACAGAACCTATAAATTAAAACTACAATTAAAATAATATAGAGTGAGGGTATCAATATTAAAATTAAATCATTAGCTTTTATTTTACTTAGTTTTCCTATCATTGTTTCTGCACATATTAATCCAATAGATCCTAATGAACTTTGTTATTTAAAAATGAAAGAGATGATGATCTTTATTTATAAACTTGATGTTAATAGTGATAAATATCAGAAGTTGTCAGAGAAGCCAAATGAAATAGATAGCTTGATGGACAATAATAAATATTGTGAAGCGAGTGATATGTTAGAGAGATCACTTCGACAATAAACATATTTATACCGTTTACCTTATTAGGTAAAGGGACTTTATCTCTTAATTGAGTACCGTTCAAAAATCTTCTAGTACCAAAGACTCCTTTCATAATCCTACGGCCTTGATTATAAACTCAGTTATCGACTAAGTACCTACAAAGAAGTTATCGGGAATTTAAGTCCTATTATTTCACATAATATCAACGGTTTAAGTATTAATAACTTTCCCGTTAGTACTTGCGACCTTTAACCCTAACCTTGATGAGGCAGTAGCTCAAGCCTTTGAGTGATTCGATGTGCTCGTAGGACAATTTTATCTTTGCGATAGAATCTAAAATTTGCAGATAATTTGTTAGCATCAATGTGGTTAATAGTTCTTTATTTATTGAATTTTGCAGAGTTTTAGTTTTGTTAATATGGTATTAATGTTTTTTTCTTCTGGTGTTTTGTAGGGTGAATACTTTGATTTTACTGAATTAAGCAACAAATTTCCTTGTAATAGCACCTATATATACTAATGTTATTTAATCAATGAGAGTAAATTTAAGTTATATGCCTTATGCATTTAAAGGTATTAAAGAATTAACTGTAGATATAAAAACCCATATTAGGGGGTCTAAATGTTTAGGTTATTTAAGTTATTTAGGTTGTTTATTTTAATTACACTGACAGCTTGTGACCAAGCAAGCGTAGTAAACAATCAAGAAGCAGATAAAGTCACTATTCAAAAATTAAACACGATTAGTGGGGTTGTGGTTGCTAATAATGTTGCCGGTGCTCTGGTTCATGTTTATGCCGTTGATGATAATGGAGAAGTTGGGCAACTCTTAAATGCTAGTGAGGTTGTTACCAATGATGATGGTTCTTATCGGATCGAAATTCCGGGCTATCGTGGGCAAGTTTTGGTTATTGCTAAAGGTGGTTCATATAAAGATGAGGCCACAGGTTTAGCTATTGATTTAGCTGATACGGAGCTTCGAGCTGTAACCGAAGTAACTGAAGTAACTGAAAATGGTAACGAAGAAGAAAATATTGCGGTGATCACTCCCCTAACGGAACTCTCAACCCAATTAATGGGTAGTGATTTATCCTCAAGTAACGTCGAAAAAGTAAATACCGAAATAGCAAAAGTATTCTTTGGTACTGCAAACCCTGACTTGATCACCAAAACCTCTCCTACTATTGCACAAGATGCCCCCTCGACAGACGATACTCCAGCGAATGCTGAGATTAAAAAAAATAGTACTAACTATAATTTGATTTTGTCTGGTCTCTCTAGCCTTGCCAAAGGGGGTAACCCGGTAAAAGCCCTAGAAAAAATCAAAGAAGAAATTACCATGAATAATGGCGATTTAAGTAATGATTTTAAAGAAGATTTGATTGAAGGAGGGATGACTGTCCTTGACAGTCAAGGTATTGACGTAGATCTTGAAAATAACACCATTTTGAATGTAACAGAAGAGTTTAAAGAAGAGGTAAAAGCGAAAGTCGCTAGTGATTTCTTTGCTAGAAAATTGCCGGAGCTGATTGAAGTTAAACCTGGCAACATTAATGCTTTCGAACTACTCATTAGTGAGCAACTTAGTAACATATTCGATTTCAAATTCTTTATTGTCAGCAATAATGGCTCTCAACAGGAGACTAGCGGCGTACAAATTTCGACTAGTGCACTGACAAACGCGGCACTAATGGTTGAATTAACCGATAAAGAGACGGGCACGTCAAAAAACGAATATGTTAATTTTATTATTGTCGAGACGGTTAAAGAGTTTACTTACAACATTGGCAATGTAAACAGCAATGGTCTTATCCCACTGCAAATTAGCCAGACTTCAGGCGATGACGTTGAGACCGTGTTAAACAACATGTCTAAACGGACCATTGAGATTGTTGAGATTAACCAACAAACCTTTTTAAGAGTGCTTCAAGATGGTATCGCGGTACTAGCGGTGCGTTCACAGGCCGATAGTGATGTCACTTTCGCTAATTTCAGTTTTAACGTGATTGAAGATCGTAATGACATCTTAGACATAGAGTGGTCTTTCGATGGCGATCGCCTCATTTCTGATTACCGCAGCAACGAAAACTTTTCTCTTTTCTATGAAATCAATGAAGTGGAGTTTGGGGGATTGGATGTCGTGGACCGAGGTCCGCTGTCACTGGATGACACGTTATCCTTTTACTACGTCAATCGTGATGGTATTCGTCTGACCAACAAAGTGTCGTCTGATCTGTTTTCGATTGTTCAACGCACGTCTTTAAAAGATTTTAATCAACGGGATAAAGAAACCTTATCGGCAGACAGCTTTGAGAGCGTTTTGGATCTAAATTTCCAAGAAGACAACGTCGCTTATTACGCTTCATTGCTTGAAGACAGCGATGCATTTGCTTCGTTTTCTGATCTACAAGCGTTTATTGAGACGGCCGATCAAAGCATGGGTGCGTTCAAAGTGGTTCAACAAGCGTCAGTGTCAGGAGAAGACACACTGATTGAGACCGAGACGTTCAACCGTATCATCAACCTCACCTTCGACAGCAATTCATTGACCAACTACAAAGATGAAATTGTACTAAAAGAGATGATTCCAAGTATCGATGCACTGCAGACGCTTATCATCTCGGTCGACAATAGTCTTGATGCCATTGCTAAAGTGAAAGGTTATGCCCTTGGTAACATTAGCGAGATTAGCGTTGCAGATTTTGATGCCATTTTGCATTTAGCCTATTTTGATCCAGCACTGTTACCACATTATCAAACCGCGTTGCAGATCAATGGTGATTTTGGGGACATCGCAGCGTTAGAGCGTTTACTGCTCAACGTTAATCAAGAGCAAGCGTTGTTGGCAAGTGCCAATGGCATGATTGCCTCCGCACCATTAATGTTATCGGATTGGTTTGACGGTCAACTGATCTCTGCGTTTGTTGAAGAGAATCTCGACGCGTACAACCGCGAAATCATCGAGCGTCAACCGCTAGACAATTTTGCGGCCATTGTTGTGTTAGTGGATGAAGTCAATGACAGCGTTAGCGCAATCAATAAGATGAACCAAGCGGCCATCGCGAGTGATACAACGGAGCTGACGTTAAATGATTTTGAAAAAGTGCTGCATCTTGAAAACTTTGATGTAGAGAATTTTGATGCTTATCTGCAAGCCATCGCTAGCCAAGAAGCAATAAAAAATACCGCTGCGTTAAATAGCATCTTACTCAGCATGAACGACACCCAAGGGCTATTGGCCATCATCAATGAGATAGATGAAGAAAGTCCTCTCGGTTTGGTGCAATGGCAAGCGAATGGGGCGGTTGAAGACGTTCGTGATGGTGATTACTTAGCGGCTTATAATGTCGAAGCAATAAAACGCAAACCGCTTAGCAGCATGGACGACATTCAACGTTTAGTGAATGACGTTAATATCAGTGTTACGGCATTTAGCAAAATTCAAAATGCGGCAGGGGGAGATACCACAGCTATAGCGACTTCTGATTTTACTGATATTTTGCATCTTGAACATTTTGATTCCAAAAACGAAGCGGCCTACCTAGTGGCAATCGGCAACGCGTCGTCAGTCAATAATGTTAACGCCTTAAGTGCTTTATTTCTTGCGACCAACCAAGCGCAAAATATACTGGCGTTGGTGAATGCTATAACAGAACAAGTGCAGATGGATCTAACCCAATGGCAAGCGGATGCGCTGCTCATCAACCTACAAACTACCGCTTCACATCTTGATACCTACAACAGTGAAGCAATGCTTCGTCAACCTTTTGCTGATATCACAGCACTTCAAGGCATGATTGGGGATGTCAACGCTAGCGTGGCTGCGCTGAATAAAGTGAGTAATCTTGCCGGAGGAAATACAAGTGCACTGACAGAAGATGATTTTGCTGCGATTTTGCACCTTAACCACTTTGAGGCGGTGAATATAACTAGTTATCAAGAGGCCATCGGTGCAGAGAGTTTAGTGGTGGGTTTGGCCGCGTTAGATGCGTTATTGCTTTTGACTAATCAACAGCAGGTCTTGCTTTCAGCTGTAAATGCTATCGATGACAATACACCATTAGAGTTATCGGATTGGCAAGTGGATATGCTGCTGAGTGACGTCATGGCTGAGCCTAACCTTAGTCATTACAACAGTGAAGCTCAGCTACGCCAACCAATCAATGACCTGGCTGAGTTGCAACTCTTGATTAGTGATGTGAATGCTAGTGTCGTTGCTTTTAACAAAATTCAAACTGCGGCTGGTGGTGACACCAGTGATCTGACGGTGGCGGAGTTTGATGCGATTTTACATCTAAAAAACAACTCAGCGAATTTTTCAGAATATTTAAGTGCGATTGAACTGGTGAGCACTCTTGACGATCTCGCAGCGTTGCAAAGCGTGATTGACAGTGTTGATGCCAGTGTTAG
>NZ_WBVP01000039.1 GCF_008933155.1 Aliivibrio finisterrensis
TGATAGTCCCTCTAGGTACGGCATTGGTGGTTATAAATGACCACGTAACCAATAAAATACATTTGAAATATAAAGGAAAATAGGAGATGGAGCGTGCAGCGGGAATCGAACCCGCATCATCAGCTTGGAAGGCTGAGGTAATAGCCATTATACGATGCACGCAATGTAACTCGACTGAGCTATTTTACCTTGAATATGGTGGAGGGGGACGGATTCGAACCATCGAAGCTTTCGCGGCAGATTTACAGTCTGCTCCCTTTGGCCACTCGGGAACCCCTCCAAATTTTAATCTTAAATTCTTTTTGTATTAAATAAAGAAAATAAGATGGTGCCGACTACCGGAGTCGAACTGGTGACCTACTGATTACAAGTCAGTTGCTCTACCTACTGAGCTAAGTCGGCACAATTGGTGCGCATTCTAGTTAATCTGGAAATATCATGCAACTGAAAATTCAAATAAAACGTTTTTTTTTGCTTTTTCGCGCCAAAAATTGCCTATATTGTCAAAAGCACACCTGAAAAGTGATGAGACTACTTTTTTCTTATTCCGCCTTATTGTATTGTTCAGCACTCATTAATCTACCAGGTAAATCATGTGAACTCTTATTTAACCTTTACTCGTGATCGTTGGGCTGAATTACGGAAATCAACTCCTATGACACTCACAGAAAAAGAGTTAACAAGCCTGCGTGGTATTAATGAAAATATAAATATAGATGAGGTAACCGAAATATATTTACCACTAATACGACTCTTACAGCTTCATATTGATAGTCATAGAGAAAAGAACATTATCTTAGAGCAATTTTTATCTCACCAAGATATAAAGTCCCCTTTTATCATTGGGATAGCAGGAAGTGTTGCCGTTGGTAAAAGCACAACCGCTCGTATAATACAAACATTATTAAAGCAGTTGTTACCTAACTTGGATACTCAGCTAGTAACAACTGATGGCTTTCTTTATCCAAATGAACATCTTAAAGCAAGAAAGATCATGCATAGAAAAGGATTTCCAGAGTCTTACGATACGCAATCGCTTGTCTCTTTTGTATCAGACGTAAAATCAGGAAAAAAATCAGTCTCTGCGCCTCTGTATTCACATTTAACCTATAATATTACTGGTAAGCGTAAGATTGTTGAATCTCCTGATATATTAATTATAGAAGGATTAAATGTACTGCAAAACAGTAATGATTATCCTGACGAACTTCATCATCGCTTTGTATCTGACTTTTTAAACTTTTCAATTTATGTTGATGCTTCTCACGAGCAGCTTAAAGAATGGTACGTAGAACGTTTTCTAAAATTAAGGGAAAGTGCTTTTAAAGAAAACGGCTCATACTTTTCACACTACACTGAGCTATCTACAAAGGAGTCGATCGATAAGGCTCAGCACATTTGGGATACTATTAATGGTATCAATCTAGAAGAAAATATATTACCAACAAAAAATAGAGCACACTTGATTCTTTCTAAAGGAAAAAACCATTCAATAAATCAGGTATCTATCAGAAAATAATTAGCTTTTTTTTATTGATATTTCACCTCCGTTGTATGATTTAATTTCATCATTAACCGTGAGTAAAAGTGCACCTTGAGGATCGATCCCTTCACACACGCCCGTCACTGTACCATTACCTAGCTGAAGAGATATTGTCTGTTTTTTG
The DNA here is from genome assembly GCF_008933155.1 of Aliivibrio finisterrensis. Classification (GTDB taxonomy): domain Bacteria; phylum Pseudomonadota; class Gammaproteobacteria; order Enterobacterales; family Vibrionaceae; genus Aliivibrio; species Aliivibrio finisterrensis. The sequence goes on from NZ_WBVP01000039.1 coordinate 1,668, forward strand.
AAATTATCGAGCTCATTCCATCGATGAACAAAACTTGATAAGCCTGAGTATTCAAATTCTTTCATCACATTAAATAATGAAATGAGTAACTCATTCGCTAACGTATTTCGGATATTATTCTTCTCTAGGATAGTATGTAAATCCACCCATGGTTGATCGATCGCAGAATCAAATCTTTCGCTAAGATTTACGTTAATCCCTACCCCAATAACTACATGTGCAGCCCCGCCAGATTGAGCGGATAGCTCAATAAGAACCCCCGCTAACTTACGGTTATTCCAGTAAATATCATTAGGCCACTTTAACTTTAAATTGCTACAACCTAGACGTTCTAATGCATCAACTACAGCAACCCCAATAGCTAAACTTAATCCCATAGTTGCAGCAAGACCGTCTTCTAACCGCCAATATAAAGAGAAATAAATATTACAACCAAAAGGAGAAACCCAAGTACGCCCTCGCCTCCCTCGACCTGCCTCTTGATATTCAGCAAAACAAGATTGACCACTTTGAATTGTATCCATATTATTAAGAAGATACTGATTAGTAGAGTCAATCACACCAAGCAATTTAGGAGAAGGTAAGTTTGCATGATGAATTAACGCTCCATTCAATAGCTCAATGGGATTAGAAAGTGCATAGCCTTTTCCTTTAACCTTATAAACTTCAAGGCCCCAGTCTTGAATGACTGTTATATGTTTACTTATTGCTGCTCGAGAAATCTTTAAAACTTCACCAAGTTCCTCACCTGAATGAAACTGACCATCACTAAGTAAATCGAGTATTACTAGTTTCTTAGTGTGATCTTTCATGAAATAACTCCGATAAAAAGGATTCTTTTCCATTAGCATAAAATCGAACTTCATGTTCAAGCTCAATGTTATACATATTAAGAACTGTTAGTTTTACATGATGGGCTAATTTTAAAATATCATCTGATGTTGCCTCCCCATTATTTATCAAAACTAAAGCCTGTTCTTTATGTACTTGAGCATCATTTATTTTGAATCCTTTGAGGCCCGCATTATCAATTAACCACCCTGCAGGAATCTTCTTCCCATCTTTAACATCGTATGCAGGTAGGTTAGGATAAGATTTAAGTAGAGAAAAATACTGTTTACTTGAAATAATCGGATTTTTAAAGAAACTACCGGCATTTCCTAAAACTTTAGGATCTGGTAATTTTTGGCATCTAATTTCACAAACTTTATTAAATACATCTCGAGTAGTCGTTGTTTTTTTATCGCGTAAAGCACTTAAGGGACCATACGATAAAAGCGGGGTCCATTTTTTTGCTAAGCGGAGAGTTATTGCGGTTATTATGCATTTATCTTTAAGTTCATGTTTAAAGATAGACTCTCGATAACCAAAATAGCAATCAGTATTTTGAAGTGTTTTAATCTGTAAGCTATCGAGATCTAAGTATTCGACAGATTCACAAACATCTTTTAATTCAAGGCCGTACGCTCCAATATTTTGAATTGGAGCGGTGCCTACACAGCCAGGGATCATAGCTAAATTTTCAATACCAGGGAGCCCATTATCAACGCACCATTCAACAAGATTAGGCCAATCTTCACCGCTTGACACCTTAAGGAAGTAGTCTCCTTCCGTTTCTATAACAGATCTACCATAAATACGATTCAAGACAACAACACCGTTAAATACATTACAAAACAATGTATTACTTCCCGCACCTAAAGGGAGCTTTATCATATCTGAGTATTTATCATCAGACCAAATATCAATGAGATCTTGAACTGAATCGGCTTGGAGTATCAATTCTGCATTTTGGTTGATTGAAAAACTGTTATAAGGCTTAAGTTCTTTGCTTAATAATATTTTCATAGTGCTGTATTTAATTGACTAGATTAAGTACATTCTAACTTAATCCACAAAAACTATATAGAACACAACTAATGAATCTTACCGTTTCTCATTTAGATAAATTGCGCCTCCCTTTACTCCATAAGCTATATAAAGCAAATTACCCTTCAGGAAAACCTAAAGGAAAAGAAGATATTATCGCGCTAGAAAATAACAAAATAATTATTGGGGCAGTACGAATTAAAACATATGAAGATTGCCATTTCCTTACTGGGATGATGATCATTGAAGAAATGAGAGGTAAACAATTAGGTAACTACCTTATCAATGAAACAAAAAAACTTCTTTCTCTAAATCATTGTTACTGCTTATGCGACCCACAGTTAACTGCTTTTTACCTTAAGAATAACTTCACACTTGCTAAAGAGAGTATTCCTCACGTTATTACATCAAAATATGAACGTTATACACATGGAGGAAAAAAGCTGGATATTTTGGTATATAAAAAACATAACAATTAGATATTACTCTCGGCAATAGATTCGAAATTTGCTAAAATCTATCTCCTTATATTGATAATTTAATGACCGGTTATGAATTTAAAACCTCAAGAAAGTAAAGAACAGCTGTCTATGCTTCCAATGTTGTCTCAAAATCCTGAGAATATTAAGATACTTCATACAGCTGCAGATTTTCGGTATGAACTCCTAAAACAAATAGAAAATGCTCAACAGCGGATCTATATCGTTGCACTATATTTAGAAAATGATGATGCTGGTAGAGAAGTATTTACCGCTCTCTATGAAGCGAAACAAAAAAATCCATCGCTAGATATCAATGTTCTTGTTGATTGGCATCGTGCTCAACGAGGCCTTATTGGTGCAGAAAAAAGTGATGGTAATGCCGCTCTATATCGTGAATTCTCTGAAAAATACGAACACGCTATAAATGTTCTTGGTGTACCCGTAAGAAATAAAGAAGTATTTGGTGTATTACATCTTAAAGGGTTTATTTTCGATGATACGGTTATTTACAGCGGTGCTAGCTTAAATGATGTGTATCTTGCTTATAAAGATAAATACCGTTTTGATCGATATCACGTTCTAAATAATTCTTTCCTTGCTAATTCAATGGTTTCTTTCATTAAGAAAACATTGATTGCTAGTCCTGCTGTTAATTGTTTGTCTCAACAAAAAAGACCTGAAACAAAGTCATTAAAGCCTGCAATTAAAGAACTAAGAAAGCAATTAGGTTTAGCTAACTATCAATTTATCTCTCAACTCAGAAAAAAGGGTGAGGTTGGTGTTACACCTCTTGTTGGCTTAGGGCGAAAAGGCAACAAATTAAATAATAATATTCGTCTTCTTCTAGCATCCGCTATATCTGAAATCACGATTTGCACACCTTACTTTAACTTCCCTAAACCTATCGCAAAAGAGCTAAAAAAAGCACTGCAACGAGGCGTAAAAGTAACAATCATTGTTGGCGATAAAACAGCAAATGACTTCTACATAGATCCTGAAGAAGGGTTCAAAACAATCGCAGGCTTACCTTATTTATATGAGATGAATTTAAGAAGCTTTGCGAAGACTAATGAAACATATATAGCGAGTAGACAATTATCTTTTCACCTTTGGAAACATGAAAAAAACAGTTTTCACCTTAAAGGTATGTGGGTTGATAAAGAATATACTTTAATTACAGGAAGCAACCTGAATCCAAGAGCTTGGAAGCTAGATCTTGAAAATGGCTTATTATTACAAGATCCTGAGCAATTACTTGTAGAAACTAAGCAAGCTGAACTAGACGTTATCTTAGAACATACACAGTTGATAGGTTCCTATAAACAAGTAGAAAAACTAAATAGCTACCCAGCGGAAGTAAAACGTTTAATAAAACGAATTAAACGAATTAAAGCCGATCATATTTTAAATCAAATCCTATAATATTATTATTGGGTATGTTCTGAAATTAAGTACATATCCAATAACCTCCTTCCTATAAGAGCCCCGTCTCTAATAAGAAAGCCAATACTATTAAAATAAGTTCAAAACATCACTACAATTCCACTCTGAATTAACACTCATTGAACAAGCATGGTAATATACCGAAATTTTATTGATTATAACTGTATTAGTTTTAATACCATTCTGGATAAGTGGTTGTTTAGATAATTACGTAGGAAAAACACTTGAGAACAAGGCTAGATTTTCGATAAGTCGTTATTCTACAACTAAAAATTTCAACGCTATTTTCGAGTATTTTACCAGCTAGGATGATCAGTTATACCATTCTGGATAAGTAGTTGTTCAGATAATTGCGCAGAAAAAATCGATTAGAGCAAGGCATAAATTACAGTAACTAGTGGATCTAATTACAAAATTTATAACGCAGATATAATCAATTTTAACAAGCAAGAATGATCAAATACTTATGTAGATTGGTATTATTTACTACGATTGGTATTACTTAGGAAAGGGATAATAAACGTGAGAGATTAGGTGTCTGTGAAATTTCAAATTAATAGTAATATTCATTTTCAATAAACCTAAAAAAGCCCTAATCTTTCGATTAGGGCTTTTTAAAATAGTGGCGGAGTGGACGGGACTCGAACCCGCGACCCC